>NZ_LSLK01000165.1 GCF_002257705.1 Sporomusa silvacetica DSM 10669 | reverse complement strand
TTTCCGGCAAGATACATTTCTACAATCCGCAATTTTTCTTCTGCCGGCAATTTCCCTTTTTGTGGCATAATTTTACCCCCAGATATTTCAGTGTTTTTTCACTGTCCTATCTGGGGGTAGCATATCACACCCGGCAGGCGGCGGTGGTCAGTGCGTACTATGCTACTGGAATCACTTCAAAGCTGATGATTTTGTCAAAGGCCAAATAATCCTTGCTATTCTGCAAACCAATCTTCTTGTTAAGCATATAGCTTGCAGGAAGGGACGAAGGGACAAAAGGGAGCAATGGGGCCTACAAACGTTACCCGTTCATAAGCCCCATTAGCGGTGGAAAGTAGCTGCCAAAGCTTATACCGGCCAAACAGCATTAATCAGACCGCGCCGAGTATAGAATTAACCCCCTGCATTTTACAAGGGGTTAGTAACTTAACTATACTTGATTACTCGCACCCACACTTATGTCCATGCCAAACATGCTTTGCCTTGCACATCCACTCTTGCACATCATTCAAAGTCTCGCCAAACCGTTGGAAGTGGATAACTTCCCGCTGCCATAGAAAACGTAATGTATCTTTTACACAAGGGTCTTCCGTACAGGCGATTAAATGTTCATAGGTAACCCGTGCTTTTTGCTCGGCAGCCATATCCTCAGTCAAATCGGCAATAGGATCGCCAAGGCAGGCAATGTATTTAGCGCTCCACGGTACACCGTTGGCATCGGTCCAAAAAAGTCCATGATTATGCTGGACATATTGCCCTTCCCACCCGGCTTCTTTGAAGTCTTCGCAACTGGCACCATCTACAAGCTTATATACTAAGGCCGCAATCATTTCCATATGGGCCAGTTCTTCGGTACCGATGTCAGTTAGCAACGCTTTAGCATTATCTGTCGGCATACTGTACCGCTGGTTCAAATACCGGAGCGAAGCGCCTAGTTCACCGTCAGGGCCGCCGTATTGGGTTATTACCATTTTGGCGAATTTTACGTCCGGGCAGGTGACGCGCACGGGATGCTCGAGTTTTTTTTCATATAACCACATGTTCACTGCTCCTTTATCAAATAATTATAGTTCCCATGGCCAAGGTCCTTGCGCCCATTGCCAAGGCTCCCCGGACATACCGCCATGACCAAAGTTTATCAGCGGTCCGTATTCACGTTCGTACTGCTCTTTGTATTTTTTCAGCATTTCAACTGCACAATTATAATCGTTAAGCGCATCTTGGTCACAGGGATGCGTGTCAAGATATAGATTAAGTTCAACTGCGACAAACTGAATCTCTTGCACTTTTTTAAGTAACATCATTTGTTTTTCATATTTCACTTATTTACACCTCCAAGCTTATCTATTTAGGAATTCTGTAGACACCCCAGAGTTCTGGAAACAAGGTCCCTTTCATAAGTGCCTCACATGGAGTAAACGCCTTTTCGTATGTTTGCCAAGGCACATAGGAATGAGCTAACTGTATACATTCCGGAAAACTGCCGCACATATCTTTATCCATACCCTTTACGCATCCCATATAGCTCGGCTTTTCACAAACCATGTCTTCCATATCATCATCCATGTCATCCATGTCATCCATCTCACACATATCATCCATGTCATGAAGTTCCCCTTGCATTTTCATGACGTTACTTTTGCTATACATTTGATGTCTGGTTTTTTTCTTCATAATGATGCCTCCTCTCATTGACTTAGTGTATTTTATGTGAATACCATGGCAAATGTCACCCTACAAACATAAAAAAATTCGACAGGTGAAAACCTATCGAAGCAAGTACCGAAATATATATTAAGATACAGGCATAATTAAAAAAGCAAGAATATACAGGACCAAGCCTGCCCCGCGATATAGCACCGACAATGTCCAGACCAGCCGGATTAAAGTAACATCTAGTCCTGTATAGCTGCTAAAGCCAGCGCATACGCCAAAAACCATACCATGCGTCTGATCAAGGGCTAAATGACGCTGAATTACTGCTACATCAGGTGCCCCACCCTGAACAAACTGCCAAATTGTCAAACCACTAAATAAGTACGCACCGGCCCGAATAAGCCACAGCATAAGAAAAGGCCTCCCTTAAGGGAATTGGTCTGTATGCCAATTCCTCTAATAATTACCAAATAACAAGTTCATTAGTAATTATTACCTTAACGGAAGACCTTTAAACATCTAACCTTAGGCGCCAGTTGTACGAGAAGGCTTTTTCACCAGTTTAAGCCTGGGACGATCCGCACCAAAACGTCTTTCGCCTGGCTGAAAGACTTTGGCTGTTATGTGCCGGCCAACACTAATAAGCAGTCCAACAGCTGCGCAATTGACAATAAGCGAAGTACCGCCAAAGCTAATGAATGGCAACGGTACACCTGTAACCGGAATTACGCCTGACACCATGGCAATGTTGCCAACAGCCTGTCCAACTACTAAGGCGGTTATACCTGATGCCAACATAAAGCCATAGCCATCGGCTGCCCGGCTGGCAATCTGGATGCCATACCATGCCATTGCACCAAGCAGTATCATCACTAGCAGGGCCCCGACAAACCCCATCTCTTGACACAATACAGCAAAGGCAAAATCGGTATGCGCTTCCGGCAAATAGTTGAATTTGCTGGCTCCCATCCCCAGACCTGAGCCAAACAGGCCGCCTGAGCCAATCGCCAACAGTGATTGCACTGTCTGATAACCGGAGGTCTGTTGATACGCCCAAGGGTCAAGCCAAGCCCAGATACGTTCTGCTCGATAGGAAGCCGCATAGACTAAATATACGATCATGGCGGCAACAGTCATTCCCAGATAGATCCGTTCCTGCCTTGGTATACCTGCTAACACATATAGCACCAGGCTTAAGCCTACAATGACCGCAGCTGTCCCCATGTCCGGTTGTTTAAGGACAAGAACACCCATAATGAGTGTTACGCCGAGCGGTAGAGATTTTAAGGTTATTCTCCGCCCCCGGTCAATGCGGGCCCCTAAATAGGCCGCCGTAATCATGATGACAGTAAGCTTAGCGATTTCAGAGGGCTGAAATTTAAAGCCCATCAGACTAAGCCAGCGTCTGGCACCATTGGCATCCTGACCAGCAACATGAACAGCCAGGAGTAGCCCAATGGTCGTTATTATTGCCAGCAGCAGCCATCCCCCCTGCAGCTTGCGGTAATCGACAACAGCAGCTACTATCATAACCAAAAAACCTACCGCAAAGGAAATCAAGTGCTTTGTTATGAAAAAATATCCATCCTTAAATAGCTGTCCCCCCAGCACAAAGCTGGCGCTGAAAATATTCACCGTGCCAATCAAAAATAAAATCCCGGCAATAAAAAACACGGCCTCTGCCGGACTGACCCACAGCTTGGGGAAGCTTTTGACCTTCCTCTCACTCACAAGCTGACACTCCCTCCAAAAACACGTTAACAAAATGGCTGTAAGGCCAATAGTATATATTGGATGACTTACAAAAAGCTACAAAACTTCAGATAAAAAAAAGAGGTGATCGCATGGGGTAAAACCATACAAAATAGTAGCTGTTGATGCAACTACCCCTGCCGTACTTATTGCAGACGGACCTAGCGGTGAAATTCTCCATGAATTACAGTTCCCGTCAGAACTAACACCTACCGAGCTTGCCGTTACTCCGGATTATACAAAAGTCTATCTACCTTGTGCTGCTACATCTGGTAGAAATAGCATCCTGGCAGTCAACTTGATTAACCAGTCTCTCTATAGTCTGCCTATAGAAATTCCCTATCCTGCCCAATTTATCTTGCCAAAGACTACCACACCCATCGCTTATCTTGCTGAGCCGTGCGGCAACTTACACCGCATAGACCTTACAACCATGTCGTTGGAACTACTGGGAGCACCTGCCGCTAAAGCCAGTTGCGTAGGTTTAGCAGCTAACGCTGAGGCCATCTATACGGCGTGGGAACATACGGCAGGCGGTACTGTCATGGGACTAGGAACTGCTGGCACTATCACCTGGCAGTATGACATCGCTGGTATTCCTACCAATATCCTATTAGTAGAAGACCGTCTGATTGTGCCCTTTACCAACACAGCCTTTACCAGTGAAGGAATTGCATTATTTGATATAAGTAAAAACTGCCCGTCGCCCGCCGTTGTTACCATCCAATGCCCTAGTTGTCCCAGCGGGTTGGCGGCATACCCCTGTCATGCCGCTGTTGCCGCCGATAACAAGACGGCTTATATTGTCAATGAGGATGGTGCATCTGTCTTTGTGATTGACCTGGAAACTGCACAAGTGATTGACCGATTGACAATTGGGCGATCACTATCCCGCCTGTACTTACTTCCTGATACCCACTTAGCCATTGGCACCAGCAACCTGTTTGCCGATTTAAGTCTAATCGATTTAACTGGCGGACCATTATTAGCTATCACCAATACTAAGCGTCAATTACTGTCTACCATTGCTATTCTGCCATAAAGTGAGTCTTAGCTTCAGGTGGGGTTTTAACCCCCATCTGAAGCTTAGTCGAACCTATCCAGGGACTTAGTTGCTCGCCTGTGCCCTTTAGGGTATAACTCCCGCTTGTAGAAGCGGGAGTCTTAGAGCAACTTGGTCATCGGGTAGATATTCGCTATAACTAGGCCAAACCCCTCCCGCCAACGCGAGAGGGGTTTTTATTTCACAGTGGTTATTTTTTTAATTTTCCCAGTTGACGCGGCCAGTTGCCGCCCCATTTATACTTGCCCTGTTTACTTTTAGGCTCGGTTACTGGTTTGGAAGGTAATACCACTTGTTCCGCTGCTACGACCTTAGCCTTGACGGCTACCTCCTCTACCACCTCAGTTTTGGTATCACCTTCAAGACTCACCGTCTCCTCAGCACTATCAGTAACATCCCATTTGGCTTTAGCGTCTTCACTGATAGGCAGCGGTTCCCGTTCACTACCAGGAGTATAATCAAGTTCAATATTATCAATGACTTCCTCGGCCTTAGGTTCACGCCCAGATCCCAGGAATTCGGCAGGATCTATCAGTTTATCACCAATTTTTTCTTCCGCCACCGTATCAAAAATACCTGGATACTTATTCTTGAAAACCACAGCATCTTTTTCTACCTTGATTACACCCTTTTCCATCATCGACAGCACTAACAAAAAATGATCAGCTTCCCGGCGGACATGGTCAGCCATTGCAGCTGGAATAGTACTTAACATTCTGTTCGTAACAATCATCTCATGAACAGCCTGTTTAAAGTCCCGCAGCCGTAAAGTCGCGACCCGACTATCTTGCAAAAATCGATCGAAGGCAGGCAAATCCGTGGGCTTATGCGCAAGGAAACTCACATAGTCACGCGCTTGCATAGATAAATTATCGAACTCAGCTTGATAGCCGGTAACAACATCCAGCAGGCTGCGTTCAGAAGGGTCAATCCTGTTACCAATAAACTTGGTATGTTCGGCCATTAGCCTTAGCCAAAAATCAGCTTCCAGCGCTTTAACCACAGCAAGCCTCTTGCAGGCATGGAGTTTTTCCAAAATAGCCATAAAGTACTCGGCTTCGCGGATAACATGATCAAAAAACAGCGGCGGCAACGCACTGCCGAGCTTATTGGTCAGCGACCACCCTAGTAAGAGTTGTTTATATCGAATAAATTCCTTAAGAGATTCCATACTTTCCGCAATTAGTTCAGCAAATTTTTTCTCACTTGTAATCTTATCGGCTCGCACATACAAAGCCTTAAACTCACGTTCAAAAGCAGCAGCCTCTTCAATCAAATCAGGCTTATCAAATGGTAAACCGGTCTTAATGAACAGCGCATGCTCTTCCATAATATGC
The DNA here is from genome assembly GCF_002257705.1 of Sporomusa silvacetica DSM 10669. Classification (GTDB taxonomy): domain Bacteria; phylum Bacillota; class Negativicutes; order Sporomusales; family Sporomusaceae; genus Sporomusa; species Sporomusa silvacetica. The sequence continues at coordinate 85,496 of NZ_LSLK01000165.1, read as the reverse complement.
AGCCAAAACTTGACCTCTTCCAGATCAAGCGGCGGCACGGGCCGGACATTGCCTGTACCAAGTGAATGACGCGGCATAACAACACACTCCCATACAAAAAAGGATTTTATTGTATTGTATGCGCGTTAATCCGGTAAGTGACATCAAAAAATTACTTCACACCGGCAAATGGGTTGTCCCAAAGCACTGAATTTCGTCTCATATTCTGTCATAATGTTGCCAGCAAATCCACTGTTCAGTAGGTCATAGGTAACAGCATTGATTTCGAGACCAAACTCGCTAAACTGCTCTAAAGAAAATTCAAATAGCGGACGGTTATCGGTCTTAAACCATAATTGTCCGCCCGGCTTTATCACAGTACGATACTTATTTAAAAAATCAATATGGGTAAGCCGCCGTTTGGCATGACGGTTTTTGGGCCAGGGATCACAAAAATTAATGTAAAGCTGTTCAAGCTCCCCAGGTGCAAAAATCTTTAAAATTTCATTAACATCAAATACCAGTAGTTGGACATTGGTTAACTCCTGCTCGCGAACCTTTTGTGCGGCACAATACACTATCTCCTCTTTGGCCTCAATACCGATAAAATTAACCAAGCCTTGGTGCTGCTTGGCTATTCCTGTAATGAAACGCCCTTTGCCGGTACCAAGTTCAACATGTAGTGGCAACGAGTTCTCGAACAAATTATGCCAGTTTCCTGCTAGTTCTTCCCCAGGGTTCTGTACTACTATATCACTAAAGCCGGTCAGCGCCTCAACTACCCATGGCTTTTTTCGCAGTCGCAACAAGTCTCCTCCTCTACTCTTTATCTAACCCGTATTTTTTCAAGTACCGGTACAAAGTCACCCGGCTGACATCCAGCATATTAGCCAAACGGCTAATATTACCACCGGCAGCTTTCCAGGCCTCGATAAAGGCTGCTTTATCCTCTTTCCATGCCTTGCTTAAGCCTTGCTCACCAGGCATAATAATATCTGCACAGGTAATAGTCGTACCAGGCGTACGGAAAAAGGCCTGCTCAACAACCCCTTGAAGCTGCTTGATATTTCCTGGCCAGTCATAGCTCATGATGAGCTCGGCCGCAGCCGGTTCTAAGTGCTTGGGCAACAAGTTATGTAACACAGCCAGTTCTTCAATTATATGGGCGGCTAAACTAGGCAAGTCATCACGCCTGGCTCGCAGCGATGGCACCCGCACAACCGCACGCGAAATTATATCATAGAACCTAGCTGAAAATACGCCTTTTTCCACAAGCCGTTTCAACTCTGTATCACAAGCCGCAATGACCCGGACATCAATCGGACGGTGGACGGTTTCGCCAGAACGTGACAATTGCTTAGATTCCAGGGCTTCTGCCAGTTTCTCCTGGAGCGTGGCCGATAATTTCTCAACTTCATCAAGGAACAGGGTGCCGCCACTGGCCAGTTCCAGTTTACCTGGACGACCGCCAGTTTCACTGCCGCCCCTGCCAAATAATTCAAATTCCAGACTTTCAGGCGGCATATCACCGCCCTTAACCGCAATCAACGGTCCCGCGGCACGGGAACTCGCCTGGTGAATACCATGAGCCAAGCGTTGTTTGCCTGTCCCTGGTTCCCCCTGTAGCAGCAGGTGATAATCATGTCTTGCCGTGCGACTGGCCTTATCCTGCATGGTAGTAAAGGCATTACTAGTCCCTACCATACTAGACAGGCTGTAGCGGGCTGTATAGCCTGCCGTATGAGCGACCAAAGTACGCAGATCCTCTATCGGCAGGGACACGGCTACAATACTCTCTATATCATCGTCATCCCCGGCAAGTGGTACCACCGTGGTAATATCCTCATAGGTTTTGCGGGGGGTTATCCAGGTTACCTCACGATTATAAGATGGTACACCCAAAAATCCTTTATACAGTGGCGTGTGCCGATAATTTAATAAAACATTGCTGAGATTGGGTCCTTCCTCTTTCTCTTCACTGCCAGGAGGTACAATGCCTGAAAGTCGACTATGCCCCAACTTGTTAGCATAAGCCACTTCACCACCAGGCAAAATATGATATACCGCCAGTGGCACAGCATCAAGAATGGTATGTTTAGCAGTAAGGCTGGAAATTAGTTTGAGATGTTGCTCCATGGCATATTTAATACTAAGTACCAAAGCCACCACGGCGCTATATGGCAACTCATTTTGCTGGACAGACACCACTGTCACAATATATTTTACCTGATTATCCACAATAATCGGAGCCGAGCAGGCATCCCCGCTTTGGCAATCTTTGATCCACATCTCAGGGCCAAACATCAAAAAAGGAACTTTGTGCCTATGGGCAATACATACGCTGGAGGTACCGACATCCTCTTCGCGCATCCGGGCACCCTCCAGTTCCCCTGCCGTTTTCTGATAAAAAGGCAAAGCGTAGTTTTTAAGCACATAGACGTCCTGGTCATACAGTAACATGCTTAGATTATAGGTAGTAAAATGCTCCTTGATCTCCTCATATAACCCATCAAGAAAGCTAATAGCCGCACAATACTTTTCCCTATGCTGAGCAAGTTCTTGAGCCGTTAATTTTTCGTCAAGGGAAAAGCTCTCCGTACCAACGCCCAGGCTCTTGCTGCGTAGCCAGGATTCAGCTACCCAAGGGTGAATATTCGGGTCGATGATGCCTTCTTTAATAAATTTATCATAATACATTTCCAATTTCGCTTTGTTACGGCGCTCGCGAATCATGCTGTACCTCCACTGTTTCCTAAGAATACTATCACTACAATCAAGGGATTTTATTCCCGCCTGGGTCATCACCGGCTGGATAAGAAAAGACTTGGCTTGTGCCAAGTCCCTTCGGACGCCGGCAGAAGCCTTAGTCGTTCAATCCAGGGAAAGTTAACCTTTCCATCTGGATAAAGCAAGCGGAGGCGGGGTTTTATCCCCCGCCTCTGGTGCAACGTTAGGTACGATAGGTGTTAATATCTTCACTAAAATGTTGAATTACTGTCTTGAACTGGGTAATTTTCCCCATCATATCATGCAGTTTCTCATTATAAATATGTACCGAAGCACTAACTTCTTCACTGGCGGCAGAATTTTCTTCCGAAATAGCTGCCAATGATTCAATTTTGCCATATACCTCGTTAAGACCGGTCATTTCCTGTTCCAGCTTAGTAATCATATCTACAATATTTTCAGCTACCAGATGAATATTGTCTAAATGGCGGGTGTTACCAACCACCACTTCATTCATTTGACGGCTCTCAGTAGCCAGGATGTCAAACTCATCTTCAATCATTTGCACAACACTGTCAATAATACCCATAAGTATTTTTAAGTCGCTTGATATACTTTCCGAATGATGCTGCGACTGCTCTGCCAACTTGCGGACCTCTTCAGCCACTACGGCAAAACCGCGGCCCTGCTCCCCGGCACGGGCTGCCTCGATGGCAGCATTAAGTGCCAATAAGTTAGTCTGGCCGGCAATAGCAGCCACCATACCGGTAATTTCGTTAATTTTGGTCGCCTGATTCTGGAGATGTCCTGCAGAAGACTTAACCTCAGAAAATTTGTCTAAGCTATGCCCCAGCTTATTGCTGGATACCTGTATATCGGCAAAACCCTTATTGATTTCATCTACCGCCGCTTCCAAGCGCTCTTTATTCTGACTTTGCTCAGTTACTACCGTACGCAAGGTTTCAAGGTTACCATTTAAGATACCCACGGCTGTTTCGGTCTCCATGGCCTGATTGGTGGCAGCAGTAGCCACATCATGCACTACTCCTGATATCTCATCTGAAGTATCCTTCATCCGTGAAGCCAGGATATTAAAATCATCACCATATTTATTCATCTCATCGGTTATCCCTTTAAAACCGATGAATTCGCTCTTAACCCTCCGCTTGTACTCTGCCAGCATATTCATGATATCTTCAAACTCGTCGCTAGATTCCAGTTTGGTCTCAGTATAGTACTTCCGCTCCTGAATAGCGATCATTTCCTCTTTAATGGCTGCAAACGGCTGCAGCAGTAGCCCAGCACCGCCAGCAGCTACTACGCCGCTAACCAATGCCGTCCACAACGATACATTGACCCCCGCGGCCATCAGCACCCCGTCTACCACCAACGACGCAACAGCCACCCCTAGACCGATTTTGGCTGGAATACTCCTCATGACCCCAAGGGATAACAGCTTGTTCAAGCGGTAAACCTTGGTATGGCTGACCGGTTTGGGGAAAGTAATGAGCATCTTCAAGTGCTCTGCCGAAGACTCCACAATCTCGGTTTTAATGTCTTCTTTAAAAAACTCAGCCGCCCCTGCTAATAGACCTCTCATATAGCCAAACATGCCGCGTTTAGAGCGATAGTTTATTATCGCACTATATTCCGACACCGGATCAACTAACAGCTCAGGCGGCTTAGCCCCCGGTATCCTTTTTACCATAACAACATGAACATCGTACATGGACCGGAGGAAAGAATATAGGCTTTCCTGGCGGAAAAAGGCCGGATAGGCCTGCGCAAAAGTTATAACATTATCTTTCCCAATATGTAACCATATCTCATCTTGGCTTTTACCTGTCTTTTCGGCTAGATACTTAACAAATGCCTTGGGTTTGTCATCCTCGACTTCCTCTGTGGGTAAAAACATTTTATCAGGCTGCCACCCAACATGCTGCATTGCTCCCGCTGCCAATGACTCGCCCCATATTTTATGGGCCGTGTTGACCCATGTTCCAACAACCGTTCCCTTCATCGAATCCACTCCAATATTCTAAAAATTATTGTATTTTGTTGGAAATCATTCTTCTCGTAATATTCGCGCCAATATTGGTATTTCCTCTATTAATTTTACATTCTTCGCGACTTTTTCCGGCCAATTTTCGGCTTGTCCACTGCCTCCGTGAGCTAAATCACTTCAATGATTGACAAAACCTGCTATAATTAAGGGAAAACTAAGGAGGATACCATGACTCATCAACCTACTACCCTACCACTTGCCCCACGTCTGCCTGGTGGTCTAGTTACACCTGTCATGTTACGCCACTTGGCAGATATTGCAGAAAAATACACGGGCGCCATCAAGGTCGCTGGCAATAGTATTGTCATCCTGGGTCTAAACCCGCAAGATCGCACTCTGGCTTTGGCTGAACTTGGCCTTGATAGCCAATCGCTGCCAGCCAAGACTGTACGCAGCGTAGTCGTATGTGCAGGCAAACCCTATTGCTCACGTGCTATGCAAGACAGTACCGCCCTTGGACTGGCCCTTGACAATGAGTTTTACGGAGCTGAGCTTCCTGGGAAGCTGCGCATCGGCGTCAGCGGTTGTCCCAATGCTTGTTCGGAGGTTTTTGTCAAGGATATTGGCCTCTATGGGGTATCTGCCGGCTATACTGTTGTTGTCGGCGGTAACTCTAGCCGCCAGGCACGGGCCGGACGTATTATCGCTGAAAAAATACCGCCAACAGAAGTTTTACCCTTGGTTACCAAAATCATTGCTTACTATAAATCGTACGGACAACCTGGTGAACGGTTAGGGCAAACTATGAGTCGCCGCGGTTTTGAGGATCTTGCCATAGCTATAGGGATAAGCTAATACCTGTAAGAAATAAAAATCCGCACAATGGATTGTGCGGATTTTTATTTCATTCATTACCGGCCGCCAAGCAACGAGGTTGTAATAACTACTGGCTCAAGCGCTTGAAAACGTGTACTTTCAAGTGTCTGCAAGTCAGTAGTTAACTTGGCAAGCTCCTCTTTAAGCACTGTTTTTGTGTAGCCAAACTCTTCGAGCTTATGTACCGCTACATTCAGTTCATTAATCTTATCCACATACTCTTGATGGATCCGGCCAATTTCCAGACCTGTTTTTACGCTCATCATTATACGCATCACCATTGCTTAGAGATTCTGTATCTATTATGCCCATTAGTGATGCACTAACTCAGAAAACCTAGTTTCTTTTCTGCAAGCCTAACGCTTAACAACACTTGCCAACTCTCTGGTAAAAACCTCTTTAAAAGTTGTCTTCTGCTCCGACTTCTTCTTCGCGCCATCCGTGGCACTGCGATGGTCACGATTAGCAAGTTCTAGCCGGATTTTTTGTCACCATCCCACAGCCCTCCTTGGCCTAATATTTCCTATTCATCCTTATTATCGTAATATTCCGATTGCTTATTAAGCAATCGGAATATTTTTTGGATTTCAATCCAATTCTTACTGTGTGTTACATTGCTATGCTCTGGTTAAACTATCAAACGAGGAGGTGGTAATTATGTTTCATAAAAAGAAACGTAATTCTATGCTGAACATGGATATGGATTTTGACATGACCTCCATGCTAAAGGTCGTGGCTGTCGGCGCGTTTATTTATCAAGCCGCCAAATTCATGATTAACGAAATAATCGACGACTAAAACGCCTCCCATCTTAGCTAAAGGAGGTGATACCATGGCTAAAAAACAAGAACAGTGCAAGAGCGGCTGTAAAGAGGAAAAAAATGTAGAATTCGGCAAAGAGATCTGCCCTTCCGCTAAAGAGGTCAAAAAAGAAGAAAAGTGCCGTAGATAGTACCATGGGTGGATATTTCCACCCATTTATTTTTAGAAACTCAATGTTTCGTGGTATATTTATCCAGAATAGGGAATACTAGCAGTGGAGGTGAGTGGAATGGGATTTAAAGATTTATCAAACAGCACTGTTGCCAAACAAAGCCAGTCCGCTGCTAACAAAAGCACAACACAGCAAAATGCAGCTACTAGCGATACCATGTCAAAAGAAGAAGCTCTTGCCAACATAAAATCTACTAAATAAAGTGAGCCCTATCTTCCCCCTTATCAAAATAGAGTGGCGTTATGCCATTCTATTTTTTTTACAAAAAGCTTTATTGAAATAAAAAGTTTGGGAACACTATATATTATGACCACTATATAATTGTTAGCATGAGGGGGGATTTGATGAAAAAACTTATTTCTGGCATGTTTTCCAGTGTACCTGATGCTCAGTTGCTACTTGCTACCACCGGCTACGATGAAGATGCACCTGAAAACGCAACCGATAAGTTTAGCGATAATGGCAGTGATAACAGCCTGACCCGCGCTGAAATTAACTCCTCGATTGACTCTACGGCCACAACTAAGGAAGCCTCTTATCACGAAGTCATAAATAAAGACCTTGATGATTCATTGTCATAGTTTCAGCCATATAAAATCCCCACAGGTACTAACCTTGTGGGGATTTTGGCGTTACCAGTGCATTCTTGCGCCACATGATTTCCTTGTAAACGGCAATAATATCGGAACTTAGCCCCGCTAAAATACTGGGATCGGCATCCGGTGACAGCTTATAGCGCGCTTCCAGCATCGCCAGCAATTCACTCAGGCGGTTTATATCCTCCTCAGCCCTTTCCATTTCCTCCCGGTACCAATTCATTCCACACATTACGACAACCTCCCTTTATTGCTACGCTAAGATAAGACTTGGCTTGTGTCAAGTCCTTTAGGACGCCGACAGAAGCCGCCTGTGCCCTTTAGGGGTATAGTCGTTCAATCCAGGGAAAGTTAACCTTTCCATCTGGAAAATAAGAAAAAGGCCTTGCAACATCGCAAGATCTTTTTACTTAAACCGCTAGTCATATTTGAAATGACGCCCTACGCTTTATAAAAGCGGCCTATGTTATCTATTTACTTTCTTGATCCCGCATACAAAAGACCTTACCTTCTTGACTGCGATGGAAGTTAATACATTCGCAACACTTGCCATGCCGTTCACAATCAGTTTTAGGACAGGTGCAGTTTTCTTCATTGCAGTTAGCCATATATATTATTACCCCCTAGTATGTTATAAAAGAGATATTCGAGCTTAGCAAAGAAATTCCTGCATAGGAAGAGTACCCCTTCCCCCGCGCTTTCTAGATACTTGCTTAATTTTGACACTACCACCCTCACATAAATAATCAGTTTTCGCTGATACTATCTTGGGATAGTTTAACCAAAAGGGGAGGCGTATGCTTATGACAGCAATAGCAATTGCAGCATTAGTTGTAATCGGAGTATGTCTTATAGCCATCGCATACTTTGAAATGTTATCCTATCCCTGGCAATAACTATATTGCCGTTTGGGGGCTACTACAGCCCCCTGAGCTTCACTAACTTTATCGCCCTGCTACATCACAACTTCCCCAGTATGCGCCATGATCTCATCATGGTTAAATCGTTCGCATGGAATCTTGAAGTACTAAAAAAACTCAAACAAGCTAAAACGGAAGATGAAATAGAGACAGACAAATAATCTCGCTATTTTTTGTAACAACTGCACCACATATCACATTAACACTATTCAGGCACAACTAATGTAGTACATAAGTACAGATACAAATGCCCCCGGCACACGCCAAGGGGCTTAATCGTTATTTCTCAATATAGGGCATTAGTTAACGAGATGATTAACAAATCCCTCACCGTTCAGCACAACATCCTGTCCACCCGAGACCATATCCAGTTCTTCGTCAGAAGTTTGGCCCGTAGCGGTTGGCAGTACAAGATAAAATACATTTGCCGGTTGCTCAATTACCTTGACCTCCAGAGCAGCGGGAAATTTAGCCCCTTTCTTTAGCTTGTCCATTTCCTTTTCCATCACCGCCTTGGGATTAGCAAGCAACTCCTTGCGGAAGCTTTCGTCTTTCATGGCCTTGGCAATCAACCCATTGGGGAACTCCTGCCATGCGAGCAGTTTGTTTTCGCTCATTTCGTTTACCTCCTGCATTTTAAGACAATATACCTTATTAAATCAGAAGAAGAGTTGATGGGACTATTGCTTTGCTAGCCGAAATATAGACAAAAATTCCTTTCTTTAAAATTATCATAACTAATAAATGTTATATTGATATTATCGAAAATGTTTAATTACAATAAATATAGAAGTACTCAGCAACATACCAGCCGCTGAGTACTTCCTCACTTTTTTGTCTACCCGCCGCTGGCGGAGTTTGTATTTCCTGGATATTGGCAGCATATTCATTACTTCTCCGCCCCGTCCCGCGCGTTCCTTTCGGCTAAAATCACTCTATCTTTTATGGCTCCTATTCCATCCGTATTATTAATATCTCTTATTGCTATTTCTAGCACTTTAGGCAATAGCAATTGCTCAGACACTAAAAGATCTTGGCCGTTCATGCTTTGAATGACCTTTTGAGCTATAGTTGTAATTACCTCGCATTGTTTTGGCGGGACATCTTTCAATAGTTTACCAACATCCTGTATACTCATTTTTTATCCTTTCCCCAGCCCCGCAAGGGCTTGTTTGGTTTCATTTAGAAGTATTTGAAATACAACACTATACGCTATAGTTGAAATAATATGTGCTTATTTGAACAATAATACGACTCTATAAATGAAGAATACTATTGCTACAGCAATTATTTACTTTTTATTATTGATTGAAAATGCTTTCTTAACTATAGCAAACCCTCCTGCCATTTTATATATAATTCGGCGAAAAGGCAATAATTTCCTCCAGGGAAAAATAGACCACCCAATTAAGGATAATCCGTTTATTCATGCTATGCAACGATTCCGGCTTGTTAGGATTCCATACCAGCAGTTACCACATACTCATTTTATCATTACTCCCATTTCAAAATAATAATAATAATATTAAAGTGCATGCGCAAGCACTCCCCGACAGAACCTATATCAGGAGGTGATTACATGCATAAAAAATCCAAAGTGAAGTCATTCACCAGTGAGAATGCCAAAAGCGCTGGTGACAATGCCCTATCACGCAAACAAATAAATAGTTCAATAAATTCCAAGTCTACTGCTAACGATGCCGAATATCTTAAGGAATTGGAGCAGATTATCAAGGACAGGGCGGCAGAATAGCCGCCCTTTATTTATCCAGATAAAAAGTATAACTTTCCCTGGCTAGAACGACTATACCCCTACGGCTTCTGCTGGCGCCCTAAAGGACTTGGCACAAGCCAAGTCTTTTTTTATCTATATATTTATTCAAGGGATTTCTTTATCGCAGTTTGTGCAGTACAGTCTGCATTTTTAATCACTTCCTAACAACATCACCCGTATAATAAAGTAACCAGAACTATAAGGTGGTGATAATTTGATTATTGACTTTGATGAACGAAAATTTAGAGCTGAAGTTCTAAATATGGTTCGCCCTTTAGGACTAGACAAGAGTCTGATTGGGCAAGTAGTGTCTCAAGCATTACTTGCCGTCCGTAGAGCAAGTAAACCAGTAAAAATGTAATTTTACTCCCGGCCGCTAACGCGGCTTTTTTTGTCTTTCTGCTTGTTTCAACTACCCTTGAACTCTTTATGCGCTTTGCTAATCCTGTCAGCAGCATAACAGTTGATTGACTTGCCAAAAGTTATGACTATCCATATATCGCCTAACAACTGCGTAAACCTTCATGTCGCACCCTTCTTTTTGTCTATATGATACGCAATATTATATCCAAATTTTGTAATTTAGTGCAGCATTAAATAAAAAAATAGACGCCCACGGTTTGTAACACTGTATTTTATGACTACCGCTGCGGACAATCAATAAAAAACGGGCTTGCAGACAACCTGCAAACCCTTGAATTTCCTAAAAAACCCGCCCCATACCGAAGGACAGAGAACTGCCCACCAGGACGAACCCGACAGGCGGCAAACCGAGAAAATTATTTAATAATGTAGCATTGAATCTCTTCAAAAACATACCCGTCCTGACCATTTTCGAGTTCATGAGAATTCGTGGTATAAAAATGATCGCCACTTGATCTATTATAATACCTAAATAAAGGAATTGTCCTCGAATGGTGCTGCTTATAGACGTAGCCTTGGATACCTTCATAGACGTAACCATCTCTACCCCTACCAAGTTCTTCAAAATTGGTAGTATAAAAGTGATCTCCGATTTTGTTGTTCCAATATCTATGTAGAGGAACTGTTCCTCGCTTATGCTGGTTATAAACATATCCTTCGACGCCCTCATATACATAACCACCGTCTCCATAACCAAGTTCATTAAACATAGTTGTGTAAAAGTGATCTCCATTTGAGTTATTATAATATCTGTGTAAAGGAGACACATCTGAGTAATGGGCGGCGTAGACATTTAATCCTGGCACCAATAATAGTACACCGACTAGAGCAAGCATAAGTAATTTTTTCACGTCTTACATCTCCTCTTTGTTTGAATTCCGAACTTTCATAATTTAATATTATACTCCATTTTTTAGAATTTGTTTAGAAAACATTGGATAAAAATAAATGATAAGAAAAGACTTGGCTTGTGCCAAGTCCTTCAGGACGCCGACAGAAGCCGCCTGTGCCCTTTAGGGGTATAGTCGTTCAATCCAGGGAAAGTTTTATACTTTCCATCTGGACAAAAAAAGACGCACCCCGAAAGATGCGGCTTTAACTGAAAGGGTGGCAATAGTGGCAAGCTATTGTCACCATATTTAGTTTATATTATGATTTTTAGAATTTCTTTAGAAAATATTCCCGTTCTCCGAGGGCTAAGATCACTTGCAAACCCGTTCTATCACTATCAGCCAATGCAGCCGGTGGCAACGTTGTATTCTTCGCACTGATCCGCTTGGCAATATCTTGAGCCGCCACTTCTACTGTTGGTGCCTGAAAATGTACTACAGGCTGTATCTGGACGACATGGGCCTGCTTGACTGCAGCGGCCAGCATCCGGCCGTTTTGCTTAGAAAGCTATTCGATAACGTGTAACACTGTATTTTTTACCTACCTCGGCGGACAAGTTGGCGGACAAACGATAAAAAACGGGCTTGCAGATAACCTGCAAACCCGCGAATCTCCTGGAGCCGATAATCAGATTCGAACTGATGACCTACGCTTTACGAAAGCGTTGCTCTACCAACTGAGCTATACCGGCGAATTGGACACTCTTATTTTACCTGCTGCCGGGCAAAAAGTCAACATGACTAAATTTCACCGGTTGTCCAACTCATTTGTGCAACCTGCTCGCACAGATTACTTAGGCTACCACTATCGCTAAACAAGTCAGCGACGACCCTGCTGTCTATTTTGCGATTATCTGCCATACCCCGCATAATTCTTTCGACTTCGCATACTGCAAGTGGCTGGCGATAAGGCCGATTTTCGCTTAACGCTACAAAAACATCGGCTACGCTAACAATTCTTGAACCCAGTCTTAAAGAAGATTCAGGCATACGGAATGGATAGCCTGCGCCATCTAAGGTTTCATGATGAAAGGCCGCCCATTCAGCAATAAGTGAAAAGCCGTCAATTTGCTCAAGAATCCGGTAGGTGTAGTACGGATGCTGTTTAATGATGGAAAACTCTTTATCTGTTAGTTTATTCGGACTTTCCAATAGTTCATTGGGTATTGCCAATTTCCCCAAGTCGTGAAACAAACCGGCAATTTTTATTAGCTTAATTTCTTCCCGACTATATCCTCTAGCTTGAGCCAAAAACGCCGAAACCTGAGCAACGCCACGGGAATGCATACCGGTAAAGCGGCTGGTTCTATCAATGATGGTAGCAAAAACCTCGGCAATATTTACCACATCATCAATATTAAATACCATCCGGCCATAGATATCAATTTGACGAAAAAAGTTCTGGTAATAGTTGGGATTGGTCAAGTCCAGCCAAAAACTCTCCTGTCGAGCAAACTCATGCAATGCCCGCACCAACTCAGGATCAAAAGAACTGCCACTTAACTCTCGTATCGCTGATAACATAGCCGGACGTTGTTCAAATATGTAGACCTTGTCCTTTAGCAATATCTCCAGACGATCGGCCAGATTTATTATCCGGCTGGTTATGGGAATATCCTTACCAGCCAGACCTGATGGACTAGAGCCGTCCCATTTATCATGGTGATGCCGGATTGTCTCAGCCAGTATACCAAGCTGCTGAGAATTCTTTACTAGCTCGTAACCAGCCTCGGCATGACGATATACGTCATCTGTCACCTTAAATTCCTGCAGTTTTTTTCTTTCAGACCAATTGGACACAGCACCAATATCATGCAACAGCGCGGCATATACCAAGATCTGCTGTTGCCCCTCCTTCAAACCAATATGCTCAGCAATCCGTCCTGCAATCAGTGCTGTTCGCCAATGGTGTTTCGATAAACCGTCTGTTGACAGTTCTAGTGCTGTTGATAATGCACTCACTAAATTACTAGGGTGGATAGTAAACAGCATAGTTTTTTCCCCGCCTCCCTATATAAACGAATTATCCGATGACCAAGTTAATCTAAAACTCCCGCTTCTACAAGCGGGAGTTTTAGATTAACTTGGTCCCTGGATAGGTTCGGCTAAGCTTCAGATGGGATTAAAACCTCACCTGAAGCTAAGTCTCACTTTATCCGCGGCAATGGTCCTTATACCAATTACCGCGGACGATACAGTACTAAATATGGGCACACCGGTCTGCCAATTCGGCTTGCTTCGACGAATTAAAGCGATCCTCTGTACTAAGATAACCGGTTATCCGGCGCACTCTCTTAATTGGGGAGCGTTCAACTGCCTTAACTTCAATTTCATCCCCATGTATACTTAACTGTACGGCAGCAAGTTCTTTCCCTTTGCGGTTCCATAGCTGCTGCTCTGCAGCAACAATTTCTTTAATCTCTTCTTCCGTAATTTCTGACTCTGCAACAACTTTTACACCGTCAATTATCATATATACCGTCTCCCTTTGTTGGATACCCAATAATACTACTTATTCAATAACAGGCAATAGCCACTACGGTTATTCTGCTATCAGGTGCTATACTAAGTCCATGCCTGCTGTCAAAGCTTTTAAATTTAGTTCTTTAAATTTTGCTTTAACGTTGTCACCGATTATTTTTTCCCAATTAATAGCCTCAAGTCCCATGGATCTGATAATAGTACCTAATAATATGACATTCATAACCTTGGGATTACCAAGCTCTGCCGCACGCTTTGCTGCATGGACTACTTTTGTTGGTACCTTGCTTGATAATTCCTCTAAAATTCCGGTCGGATAATCAAATTTACCTGAAAGAATAGGCATCGAGTTTATTTCATAGTCGTTTACCACAACTTTTCCGTCTGGTTTTAGATATTTCAGCCAACGTAAGGCTTCCATTTTCTCAAAAGATACCAGGATGTCTGCTCCACCTACTTCGATAACTGAGGATTCCACTTTATCTCCATATCTAACTTGCGAAGATACAGATCCGCCTCTTTGCGACATACCATGAATTTCACTCATTTTTACATCGTAACCAGCTTCCATAAGGCCTGTTGTCAGAAGCTTGCTGGCAAGTATGGTGCCCTGGCCGCCTACTCCTACCAAAAGAATGCTCTTAACCATATTATGCTTCCTCCTTTTGAATCGCTTGTTTCGGGCAAACCTGGAGGCAGACCTCGCACCCTACGCAGTCTAAGCCGATACTCGCCTTTTTGCTGGTTTTATCAAAGTATATTGCCGGACAACCTGTTTTAATACAACTTCTGCAACCTATGCATACTTCAGTATCCACAGTACAGCGCTTGGTAAAGCTTCCCTTAAACTCTTCTTTGTCCTGCGGCGAAAATTTCTTTAATACACAAGGCCATCTTGTGATTATTACCGCTGGTTCATTTAAGCTGAGCGCCCAATCCAGCGCGTCTTCTACTGCTTTAAGATTATTAGGATTGATAACTACTACCTGATCAATGCCACAGGCCTTTACTAGCTTTTCTATATCTACCGGTCTGGTCTCTTTGCCTTGCAAGGTATAGCCTGAACCGGGGTTCTCCTGATGTCCTGTCATACCGGTGATTCGGTTGTCCAATATTACGGTAATGGTATTACTCCGGTTATAGGCTACATCCAGGAGAGAATTGATGCCGGTGTGAAAGAAGGTGGAATCACCAAGAACAGCGACAGCCCGCATCGGTGAGTTCTCTTGCATGCTAAAGACTTGCTGCGCCCCATGACCGGCACTAATACTTGCGCCCATGCAAATATTATAATCCATGGCATTGTACGGCTCAGCAAAACCCAGAGTATAGCAGCCGATATCCCCGGAAACCAGGAGATTTTTCCGCTTACCCAAGGTATAGAAAAAGCCTCTGTGTGGACAGCCAGCACACAAGGTTGGCGGTCTTGGAACAACTTTATCCGCATCATAGTCAATGGACGGATTTTCTTTACCGTAAACTGCTTTTCTGATTACATCAGGTGTCAATTCCCCACAGAAGGGAATCAGGTTTTTACCGATACAATCAAAGCCTAACATGCGAACCTGTTCTTCAATATACGGATCATTTTCTTCAATAATATAAACCTTTTCAACTTTTTTGCAAAACTCTTTAATCTTCTCGGTTGGCAGCGGATGGGTAAAACCCAGTTTTAAGTAGGACGCACTATCGCCGAATACTTCTTTAGCATAACTGCAGCATCCCCCTGAGGCGATTACACCAATTTTGGTACTATTCCACTCGATATAATTCAAGCTGGTGTTATTAGAGAATTCCAACAGCTTTTGCAGTCGCTCTTCTACTTTTAATCGCAGTATTCTGGCATGAGCTGGTACTGTAATATACTTCTTTGTGTTTTTTACATAGTCTATAATGCCAACTTCTTCGCGTTCTTTACACTCGACAATGCCCTTAGAGTGACATACTCTTGTCGTCATCCTGAGCAACACCGGTGTATCATATTTCTCACTGATTTCAAACGCAGCTTTCGTCATATCTTTGGCTTCCTGACTGTCTGTCGGCTCCAGCATAGCTATCTTGGCAAATTTAGCATAATTACGATTATCCTGCTCATTTTGCGAAGAATGTTGGCCAGGTTCATCGGCCGTAACCAGCACCATTCCACCATTTACCCCTGTATAGGCATAGGTAAACAGCGGGTCTGCTGCCACGTTTACCCCAACATGCTTCATTGAGGCCATGGATCTCGCGCCTGCGATGGATGCACCAATAACAGCTTCTAAAGCGACTTTTTCATTTGGTGCCCATTCTGCCAAAATCTCCTCTTTATAAGTGGCAATATTCTCAAGTATTTCCGTGCTGGGTGTACCAGGATAGGCTGACGCATATTTTACGCCTGCTTCGTAGGCTCCACGGGCGATCGCTTCATTTCCCGTTAATAATTTCTTCATGTACAACTCTCCTTTACTTTCTTAAGTAATGTATACCTAAAAAGCGTCCCCGCGAGTCCTAAAGATGCTAAGCTTTAAGATCGATTGAGCCCTCTTTTTGATGCAAATTCTTCTCATTTTCTTTATCCGCTTGCGGATTCTTCAGCTTATTCTTCTTTCGCGGCATACTTTGGTCAGTAAGTTGGTTAAAGAACTGAATGGGACGTACAGGCGAGATTTTCCCTAATCTTTCAATAGGCAGAATCGACGTCGGTTTTCGTTCCATTGAGCACACTCCCTTTACCCATGATCTAAGCTTTATATATAATTATACCTGAACATTTTTAAATTGCATACCATTTCCTAGTTAACTCCAACACAATTCAGTATACTACAATCCAGGATTTGGTAGCGCCTGCTTTAAAATTTTTTTCTTTTCTTACTCATTTAGATAATTTATCGATTGACATATATTGTTTTTGATCGTATGATTATATAAAATATTTAAATATTGTCTCAAGGGGAGTAACCATTACAGCAAAGTCGTCAAGAACGGTGCGTGAGCCCGGCTTTGTTGGCAGCATAATACTGTTGGTAAGACCTTGCCTTTTTTTAAGGTAAGGTCTTTTTTTATTTTTATAACGCTATTTAACAAGAAGGGGTGATTACTATTAACCGGATTCTAGATGTTTGTAATGTTGGGTACAACCAACATGCGGTCTGGGGGGATGTGATTGGACTGGAAAAAAGCAACTGGCTACTTCGGCTTGCTATGCATCATAATTGCCGTCTTAGCCCAAGTGATTGCAACTATAGCCCCTAATTTTCTAGGTATTGAACCCTGTGACGCAATAATTCGTTGGGCAATCTATTTATGGGTTTATGCCATTATTGTGACAGGAATTTATCTGGAGCAAATAACCGGACATTTTTTCGAATTACTTCTCGGTTTGTTTGCTGGCATTTTATGCCTTGTGTTCTGGTTGACTATACCAGTCGCGCTGATTTATTTTTTCCGGGCTTTCGCTAAAATTAGTAAAACAAATGGGGGATTACCATTTTGATTCCCCAAATAAATTTTAAATAATATGGAGGCGTACCTTAATGAAAAAGCAGTGGCACCAGCTGACCTCAGAAAAGGTTGTAGCTGAACTTAATTCTGACCTGGAGCAAGGTCTGTCTTCGGCCGAAGTAGCCAAGCGCCTAGCGCAATATGGCTATAACGAATTGCAGGAAAAAGACAGAGAACCTTTATGGAAAAAGTTTTTAAATCAATTCAAAGATTTTTTAGTATTAATTCTAATCGTAGCCAGCCTTGTTTCTCTTGCGGTTGGTGAAGTTACCGATTCCCTGGTTATTATTGCTATCGTATTACTCAATGCCGCATTAGGCGTATTTCAGGAGGCTAAAGCAGAAAAAGCCCTGGAAGCCTTAAAGAAAATGAGCGCTCCAAGCTCTAAGATTATCCGTGATGGTGAAACTACCACGATTCCTTCCCGGGAGTTAGTTCCTGGTGACATCATTCTCCTTGATGCCGGGGATTATATTCCTGCCGATGTGCGTATTCTTGATTCCTTTAATCTGAAGATTGAGGAAGCCTCTTTAACTGGTGAATCTGTGCCGGTTGAGAAAGAATGTTCTCCGATTGGAGGTGAACCGCCGCTGGCAGATCGCCACAACTTAGGCTTTATGAGTACAGTCGTAACCTATGGACGTGGTAAAGCTGTCGCTGTCGGTACGGCAATGAATACCGAGATTGGTAAAATTGCTGAAATGATCCAGACTGTCGAAGAAGACACCACTCCACTGCAAAAAAACCTGGCAGAGTTCGGCAAAGGCCTTGGCGTTGTTTGCTTAGCTGTTTGTGCCATTATCTTCGGTATGGGGTTATGGGAAGGCTACCAGGACGGCGCATTAACCTTTGACGAAGTTGAAATGATGCTGATGACCTCTATCAGCTTGGCTGTTGCCGCCATCCCTGAAGGCTTGCCTGCCGTTGTAACCATTATATTGGCCTTGGGTATGCAGCGAATGGCCAAAAAAAATTCAATCATGAAAAAACTGCACGCCGTAGAAACCTTAGGAAGTATCTCGGTAATTTGCTCTGATAAAACCGGTACCCTCACCCAAAATCAAATGACTGTAGTTAAGGTCTTCACCCCAGGAAAAATGTTCGAGGTAAGCGGCGAAGGCTACAGTCCTGTGGGACAATTTACCCGCAATAAAGAAACCGTAGACGTAACCACTGAAAAAGACCTTGCCGTACTGCTGTGTGGTTCCATCTTGTGTAATGATGCTCAGCTAAAATCCTCTGATGAAGATAAAAGCTGTTCAATTATCGGTGACCCTACCGAAGGTGCATTGGTTGTAGCAGGCTACAAAGGCGGCTATACGCAACCACAACTGACCGAACAATTTCCTCGGTTACAGGAAATCCCCTTTGATTCTGGCCGGAAAATGATGACTACCCTGCATCAAATAGATGGCCAACTTCGTACGTTCACCAAAGGTGCCCCTGATGTCCTGTTAAGCTGTTGCACCGCCATTGCTGAAAACGGAGTAATTCGTCCCTTAACTGCCGAAGATAAGGCAACCATCCAGGCAGCTAACAAGGATATGGCTTCTCACGCACTGAGAGTACTGGCAGTAGCCTATCGCAACTTTGACACCAATCCAAATATGACTACTCCCAGCGATATTGAAAATGAACTCGTATTTGTTGGCCTGTTAGGCATGATTGACCCGCCTCGTATGGAGGTCAAGGACGCAGTTGCGTTATGCAAAGACGCTTACATTCGGGCAGTAATGATTACCGGCGACCATCCAGATACCGCCTTCGCCATTGCCAAACAGCTAGGTATTGCCACAAACACTTCCCAGGTACGTACCGGCAAAGAACTTGATACCATGTCTACTGATGACTTAAAGAAGGCTGTGGAAACTGCCAGCGTCTTTGCCCGCGTATCCCCAGAACACAAAGTAGCGATTGTCGAAACCTTGCGCAATAACAAACATATTGTAGCCATGACTGGTGACGGTGTAAACGACGCACCTGCCTTGAAAAAAGCCGATATCGGTGTGGCTATGGGCATAACCGGCACCGATGTTACCAAAGAAACCGCCGATATGGTAATATCTGATGATAACTTTGCCACCATTGTTTCAGCGGTAGAAGAAGGCCGGGTTATTTACACCAACATTAAAAAGTTTGTTTTCTTCCTGCTCGCCTGTAATGTTTCTGAGATCCTAGTTATCTTCTTTGCCATGCTTTTCGGCTGGGCTATCCCGTTATTACCGATTCAGTTATTGTGGGTTAACCTGGTAACTGATGCCTTCCCAGCCTTGGCACTAGGTGTTGAAAAGAAAGAACCGAATGTAATGAACCTCAAACCACGCGATCCGGCTGTACCATTAATGGATAGAAACCTAAAAATCATGATTTTGGTTCAGAGTATGGCTATTGCTTTCACGGTCTTAGGATCCTTCCAATATGCCTTAGCCGAATATAATGGTGACCTTACTATGGCCCGGACCTTTGCCTTTATTACCCTGATTACCACCCAGCTTGCCTGCGCTTTTGTTGCCCGCTCGGAATACTATTCTGCGTTCGCCCTGGGCTTGTTCACCAACAAGTACCTAAACGCCGGCGTTGGCCTCTCCTTCGTGCTGCTCTTGCTGTCGGTTGAAGGTCCCTTACATGTGATCTTTAAAACCGTTGAGCCTGGCTTACACGAGTGGGGATTCTTAGTAGTCGTAGCTGTGATCCCCTTCCTGGTTACTGAATGTGCCAAGTGGTTGTTAAATTTATCCTCCAAACCTTCTCAATCCGCAAATGTAAATTACTAACAACTACTCCTCACGCAACAAAGACCTGACTCTTTTCCCTTAGCGGGATTAGAGTTAGGTCTTTGTTCGTGCAAAATCCGCCTATCCCAAAGGGCAGACGGATTTTGTATTCATATACATTGTTCCTCTACTTGTTTGAATGGTTAAGAGCAAAGTTAAGTATTAGTTGCCGATATTCGGCTTGATGCTTAAAATAAGCCATCGCATGAGCGTCATTGGGGAAGATCTTCTTTTCCTTATAGCCTTTTGTGGCAGCATATAGCTGCTCGCACATGGATACCGGCACTAATATGTCAGCATCCCCATGTAAATATAGGATGGGAGTGGTTACCGTTTGTACTGATTGGACAGGCGAGACGTCTTGAAACCGGAACCCCGATTGCCAATTAGCCGCAATGCTAGCATACCATAAGAGAAGCTTTACCCACACAGGGTTGTGCAGCCTAACTGCGGCATCAATATGCTGGATCAGCAATTCTCTCAGATCAGCATAAGCACTGTCGGCAACATAAAATTCCACTTTGTGAGTTGTTTCATTCATCTCTGCATGCATCAGCGCCGTTGCCGCCCCCATCGACATGCCATGTACGCCGATGATACCGCCAGGGTTATGCTGCTCTACCCAGTCGATCCATTGGTCAAGATCGTACCTTTCATAAAACCCCCACGTTACCGAGTTTCCCCCGCTCTCGCCGCTAGCCCGGGAATCATACACTAATACATTGTAGCCCGCATTCCAATACAAAGGAGCATACCAAAGCCCCATCAAACGACTTGCGGCAATACCATGCACAAATACAATGGTATTCTTTGTCTGCTTGGGGTTAGGCAGGTATGATCCCTGCAACGTATAGCCCAGGCGCGACTCAATACTAATATTCTGCCAACGCTTAGTCCTAATTCCTTCATCCAAAACCGCCTGTAAAGGCTGGAACCTTTGCACCCCCATGCGGGTATGCCATATGCAAAATTCCTCATAAAAAGCATTTCCGGCCACTAGCCCTACCGCATTGACGATAATAAAAAAGACTAACAGCACTGCCAATACCACGAGTCCGATTTGGAACCAAGCCTTTCGCTTTAATGCCTTTAGTTCAGTATCCTGGTACATAAAAAATATCTCCATACTATTATGTAACAAAAGCCACTACACCTTAAGATCTATCCATATTATACCTGAACATTTTTAAATTGCATACCATTCCAGGGAGAAACAGGGGGACATGAAACAACATACCTGTCTTGTTTAGAGAACAAGTGTCATATCAAACCACTCTGCTCCCCCATGCGTTGATTTAGAGACTCCGTTATTCACATAACCAAAGGACTTATAGTAATGAACCAACTGCTCCTTGCAGGTTAGGATAACACTTTTTCGACCAGTATGCTTGGCTAACTGAATAAAGTGTTTCATTAACCGGGCAGCAATTCCTATTCTTCGGTATCCAGGAATTACGTCCAGTCCAAAAATAGCTACGTTTTTTCCATCCGGTATATGATGCTCTGTACTATAAAATAGTTCATCATAGATAACTGAACTATTAGTGACACAGCCGTTGATAAAACCGATTACAAGCCCTTCTACCTCTGCTACCAGGAAGTATTCTGGGAAAACGGTAATTCTATCCTCGAATGATTGCCGGGTTGCTGCTTCTGTTATAGGAAAACAAATTGCTTCTATTTCAGTTACGCGATCAACATCGTTTAGCTGAACTCTTCTAATCGTTACTTCTGGCATAAGGTATTCTCCCTTTTCATAATCTCCGGCTTTTAGCACAGTAGCGAAAAGCCCCCCTCAACTACCTGTGGCGGGGGAAAAGACTCGCATTGACGTTTATTATATCACAAATACCTACTAGAGCAACGATTATAGAAAAAGGCTCAACAAGCGGCATCACTGCTCGTTGAGCCTTTTTTATCCATGCCTCTTACTACATTTTTGCTTCTTTATCGCAGCCATTCCGCATATGATGTACCGGGGGATATCATGGTTTTAGACGTCTTACTGGCAATCGGTTCTTTAGCAGTTGTTCCTATCGGAACAGCGCTGCTACTTTGGTTACTATGCATTTTAACGCCAGGCCATTAAGGTCTGGTTTTTTTTTAAAGAAAACACGACTTGCGCCGAGCCTATGGCGAAAGCGGAAGCCGATGTTGCCCTAATCCTGCTTTTAAGAAAGTTTTATACTTTCTGTTAGGGGAACAAAAATCGTGCATGTACTTTTACTGTTTACTTATCTAGTATTACCACCTATGCCAATCTCGGTGTTCCATAATCCTATGTATTGCTCTTTCGTGACGCTCATTCTCATGCCTTTGTCTTTCACGCCACTCCCTCCTCGACTCAAACGGACGCCGCTTCATTTCTCTTTCATGGCGAATATTTTCCTCGTGTATTTTATGGTTTCTTTCTCTTTCCCAAGCTTTATGATGGTCTCTTTGTTGCTCATGCTCATACTGAGGTGGTCCATCCCCTCGCGGTGATGCTTCGACTACAGTAGCAAATAAGCCTACTTGCATTAGTCCGACCATCGAATATATCATAACCTTTTTCGCCATACTTTGCATATGAGTTCCTCCCCCTCCATATTGTGGTAACCTAACTTAATAATAAACTCTATTTTTTAGAATTTATTTAGAAAGTATTAAATAGGGCAGGCATGTTAGATTAATATAGTAACATTTTAAGAAACCTGACATGGCGGCGGTAAGGACTACAAAGTTGATATTCCCTCCTGTCCTTATACCATATTTACACAATACTGATGTTGTTCCATAAGTTTTTTAATTGCATCTATTTGCTCTTGGTCGGCAGTCTCCAATTCCAATTGAACAGAGGCATATCCAAGCGAAACGCCACGTATTTCCCGATCGTGGGTAACTGTCAGCACATTGGCTCCTGTTTCAGCCGTCAGCTTCAGCAACTGCCATAAGGAACCGGGTTTGTCGGGAATCACCATGTTAAATACTACTTTACGTCCCGATTTTGCTAGCCCTTTATTGATAATGCGGGACATCATATTTACGTCAATATTGCCGCCACTAATAATCGCTGCTATTTTCCTGTTTTTGTATTCTGGCATTCTATTTAATACCGCTGCAACTGAAACAGCCCCCGAACCTTCTGAAATTGTTTTTATACGCTCCATCAAAAGCAAAATCGCACTGGCTATTTCTTCTTCGTCTACCGTTACAATATCATCAACATAGCGCTGGACAAGTTCAAAGGTTATATCGCCAGGAGTTTTCACAGCAATCCCGTCAGCAATAGTAGGACTGCCATTACAAGTAATAACCTTCTTTTGCGCAATCGACTCAACCATTGAAGGCATATTTTTTGTCTGAACACCGATGACTTTCACGCTTGGCTTTAAATTTTTAACTGCTAAGGCTACGCCAGAAATTAGTCCACCTCCACCGATCGGTACAACGATGGCCTCGACGTCAGGTAAATCATCTAAGATTTCTAAAGCAATTGTTCCCTGACCGGCAATGACCATGGGATCATTAAAGGGGTGAATAAAAGTTAATTGTTGTTCCTTTTGGATGCAACACGCCTCCGCATAGGCTTCATCATAAACCCCGCCATGGAGAACAACCTTTGCACCGTAGTCTTTCGTCGCTTTGACCTTCGATAAGGGGGCGTTCTTCGGCATCACGATAGTAGATGAAATACCAAAAAGAGTGCCTGCAAGAGCTGTCCCTTGGGCGTGATTGCCTGCGGACGAAGCAATGATTCCAGTTTTCTTTTCGGCTTCGCTCAAACTGGCCACTTTATTATAAGCGCCTCTCAACTTGAAAGAACCTGTACGCTGTTGATTTTCCATCTTTAAATAAACACGATTACTAGTCACATCACTCAACGTATTCGTGTAGGCTAGCTCTGTTCGGACAGCAATTCCAGTCAGCGTTTCCCTGGCTTTTTTTATATCTTCCAATGAGATATTCATTATAGCATCTCCTTATTTATTGTGGCTGCAAGCAATCAATTCGATTTCGACCAAAACACCTCCGGACATCCTAGCTTGCGAATAGGGACCGATTGCCTGAGGTGCCTGTTTTGTTTCGATTACTTCTTTCATTGTCATTCCTCCTAAATGTAATGGTGATTACGTAGTTTTTGCAGTTATATTTGCAAAAAAATTTAGTCTTTTTTATATTGAGGGCAGTTATCTGCCTTTAATATAAAGGGTAGCGCGGGAAGGTGACTGACCTTGTGGAACTCAGTAATGCTTTCCCTTAATTTGCTCATCTATACTCCAAATAAAACAAACTATCTACTAAAGTTTGATTCTAAAAAGACGTTTATCTTAATGCACGCGGCAAGACTACCGACACTACAGACGGGGTATACTGTCACCATAAACTTGGCTGTTTCAGCTTTGCTGAAACGACTTCACTATCAGGTAATAACTTTTTAATAATTTTTTATCGTGTTAAGTCGCAGGGCGCACTTAATAACCCCGCCCCCTGTAACAAAACAGCGCCAAATAATGATATTGGGCGCTGTTTTACGTTTCAGCCGTGTTCCTGTCCGTTATGCTCCATATCAGATGGACACTCCCAACTTGACAGACCCAAGTCGAACTTATTACAATTGATTTTATGCATTTTAATTGCGAAAGGAGCTATGTTATGATGAACTTTATATTTGGCTTTACCATATTGTTGCTCTTTCAGTTTGTCGGAACAACGCTCAGCCAGCTATTACACCTTCCCTTGCCAGGTAGCCTAGCCGGGCTTGTTTTGCTAGCTATCGCCTTAGCAACCGGACTCTTGCCAATGCACTTTATTGAACAGACAGCTAATGCTCTGCTCAGCGAAATGAGCCTGTTCTTTATCCCTGCAGGTGTTGGCTTGATCCTTTATGCCGACTTGTTGTTTCAAAATAGCGTGGCCATTATCCTGACTGTGCTAATTAGTACCTTGATTGTCCTGTGTCTAACAGGAAAAATTGTCGATCAAGTACTGCCGAATCCGGATAAGAAGGTGACACCCAGTGACTGAACTAATTAAAAACCCGCTCTTCGGTCTTACAGCCACGTTGTTTGTTTTTCAACTGGCAAAGTGGCTGCAGCAAAAAACGAAACAGCGTCTTCTGCATCCTATGCTGATTTCCACATTGCTCCTAATCGGATTGCTGAGCATCGCAAACATTGACTATGTCGACTACAACCGTGGCGGTCAATACATAACTTTCTTGCTCGGCCCGGCCACCGTGGCGCTGGCCATTCCCCTTGTACGCCAATTGCCTGTACTGAGAAAAAATTGGCAGGCTATTTTGATCGGTGTGGTCAGCGGTTCGCTAATAGGTGTTGTTTCCGTACTTGGCATCGCCTCATTTTTAGACGCCTCACTGGAAATCACACTCTCGCTAACACCTAAGTCAGTAACCACACCAATCGCAATGGAAATTGCCCGTTCCCTCGGTGGCATTCCGTCACTCACAGTTGGGGCAGTCATCATCGCCGGCTTGACAGGCGCCATTATCGGTCCGGCGCTATTAACCCGTATTGGCGTCAAGAATCAAATCGCCCGGGGATTGGCCATCGGCGCCGCCTCTCATGCCTTGGGCGCCGACCGCTGTCTGGAGGATAACGAGTTGGCCGGAGCGGTCAGTGGCGTAGCTATCGCACTGGTCGGTGTAGTTACCGCACTGATGGCTTCTCCCCTAAGCAGTTGGCTGCTTCACTAAGACAATCAAAAGGACAGTTCACAACTAACGGAAAACTTTTTTGATTAGCTTGTCCACAACCACTTCCTTCACTTCCTCATGCGTAACCGGCAGCTTGCATTCATGAAGGCTCCTTACTATATTTCTATTTTAATAAAGTAACAGCCAAGTTGGTATGAAGGTATAGGGTTTTATCTTCTGTTGTGACATTGGATATTATGAGTTGATCGCCGATGGTTTGTCCGATTCCGGTTGTAAATAGACTGGTGGCAAAGGGTTTTAGATCGATATCAATGGTATTACCGTTTACTTTGCTGTTGATGTTGGCTTGGGCAAGTGGGTTGCCGTAAAGGTCGGTGATGAAGCCTAGGCTCATTTGATTCATGAACCAGGATGTGATGGAACTGCCTAGGAGTTCTTTTTTGTCGATATGCATTTTTAGTAGTGCGTTGTCTTTATCAAAATAAAATTCTTTGATGGTGCAGGTAAGCCTAACTGTTCCTGTTTTTTCGATGGTTGTTGTGAGTATGATTTTGTTGTTCTTAAGTATGGCAATAGTCGCATTTTTTACCTTAGGGTTATTAGCGGCTATGTCTGCAAAGTAGGTATTTAGAACTTCTTCAGAAATGGCGTAAATGCCAGTTTGCATGTTTTGAAGCGATTGTACATTGCTGAGTTCGGCAGCTATATTGAGTGGCTCCGCACTGACAGTTAGGGTAAGTAAAAAGATAAGTATAAAATTTAAGTATAGGAAGCGTTTCAAGGGATCATCTCCAGTTATTTTTATATACTACTAATTTATACATATTGCAGCATTATCCTTTTTTACTATATCTTCTTATCGAGTCGAAAATAGACTCAACTACGGGAAGAACCGAAGTAACTAAGAACAAATAGGACCAGCCGTTTAACAGCTGGTCCTATTTGTTCTTATAAATTTTATTGCATTTGTAACTCTTCTTGTAACTGTTCTTTCTTTTTTCGGCTGGCGACATCTGCAGCCGCGGTAAAGAGTACATCGGTGGATGAGATGGAACGGACAAATAATAATATTCCAGCGTATCTATACAAGTTACTGTTTAAATAAATTCAATAAATTTATTATCATGGCTACTACGCCGCCGGCAATAAGTGGGCCAATCGCCAGGCCGTGCAGAAAACAAACACCGCCGATTGTACCGACAACCAAAGCAGTCGTAGTCTCAGGCGATGCCTTCAAAAAATACATGCCTTGTGTTGCCACCCAAGATACAATCACCCCAACAATTATGGCAATCAGACCAGCCTGCGTTTTGAAGGCAACTAGCATTTCTCCTATGGAAATTCTGCCCTGTGCCAACGGCGTTAGCACTGCCATTGTCAAAATGGTAATGCCAATATTTAGTCCATAGTTTTCAATACTAGGAAACCAGGATGTCAAACCCATTAATTTTATTAGCAACAGCGCCAAAACGGCTAAGGATACGGAATTGTTGTTTCCAATAACCGACAGTACCAGAATGACTAATAGCGGCATATTATCCCAGTTCATACTTTCACCTCCTAAGAAATGTAATCATACCTTCTAAACAAACTAGTAAAATAAGACTTGGCTTGTGCCAAGTCCTTTAGGACGCCGGCAGAAGCCGCCTGTGCCCTGTAGGGGTATAGGCGTTCAATCCAGGGAAAGTTATACTTTCCCTCTAGAAGAAAAAAGGTAGCCACCATATACGTTAGAGGCTACCGGCATAGTGAAGAGGAGTCTTACCCCGTGCGATAGCTCACCATCCGAAGATGACAGTGCCGTACCTGTTGAATACGGCCCCAATGCCGGGAATTAGCATTCCCAGCATTTCGGCAATCCGCCCTTTCCTTACAGTTCATCGCAGCCAGCTCCCTGTAGTACTATTGCGTCTCGCGCCTCTACCATACCTTTTATCAAGTTATTAAATCCTCACCTTCAATACATTATTGAAATTTCTCTACTAGTTATTATACTGCTTCTACAATATTTTCTGCCACCAGAAAGTCCATCCGCCTAAGAGAGTCCACCGTATATGAGCCAACATGCGTAGTTGCCACAACATTATCCAAGCCTTCCGCGATGATGGGATCATTCACTGCCGGTTCATTCTCGAATACATCAATGGCTGCACCGGCGATTGTTTTACTTTTCAGCGCAGTAAGGAGCTCACCTTGGTTTACCAGACCTGCTCTGGCCGTGTTAATCAAATAGGCACTTGGTTTCATCAGGGCAAACTCCGGGGCACCAATCATATGCTTGGTTTCTTGATGTAACATACAATGCAAGCTGACAAAATCAGCTGCGATCAACAGTTCCTCCCGTGAGCACAAGGTTATCCCATTTGCTGCAACAAAGGCAGCATCAGGGTGACGCGTGGCAGCCAAAATTTTCATATCAAAGCCTTTAGCCCGTTTAGCAACCGCTTTTCCAATACGTCCTAACCCAAATATACCAAGTGTTTTTCCCCAAACATCGCTGCTAACGGGGCGATACCAGCCGCTTTTTCGTAATGTAGAGTCAATCTGCGGCACTCTCCTTGCCAAAGACAACATCAAAGCAAATGTTAAATCAGCAACTGTCTCATATCCAGGCATTTTGGCAGTTGTTTTAACTTCCACTCCTGCTTGTTGAGCTGCCATGACATCAATATTCTCGATACCCACACCATGCCGCGATACCACTTTCAAATTCCGGCAGTGTTTGAAAACCTCTTGGCTAATTTCATCTGAACTGGAATAAACCAAAATTGCGTCAAGCCTGTGCCTGACATCCTGCTGGATGATGTCTCTGGCACTCATAGCTGAACCTCCCGAGTTCCATACAATCTGCCAATTGTTTTCGGTAAAATACTGCTCTAGCTTTATTCTATGCTGCCTATCGATTTGGCTGCCAAATTCTTTAGATGTGATCAATACTGTTTTCAAGATATCCAATCCCTTCTGCTCTCGCATAGTATCATTCCGGTATGTCCCACTACTGCTCAAGCTGCAGAGCGCTGCATACCAAATTTAGGATACTTTCAATAAGTCGAATAGGGTCAGATTCCTGCTTCACTATGCATCAGAATATAACCAATTTCCCTTGGCTTTATCGCTTAGACCTTTATCTATTTACTATATTTGCCGGTGGTTGACCGTTTATGACTCGCGCAATGTTTTCCAGACTAGCCTGCAGCATCTTGCGCATTGCCCCGACGGTAACTCCCGCAATATGCGGTGTCACAATCAACCGCGCCCTAGCCGCAGGTGAAAGATTCAGCAATGGGTTTTCCGATTTTGGCGGCTCCGGCGTAAAGACGTCAATTGCCGCACCACCAATGCGGCCGGTTTCCAGCATCTGCGCCAAGGCCGTCTGATTAACTATTTCACCTCGCGCAGTATTAATCAGAAAACTACCGGGCGACATTAGTTCCAGTTGCCGTTGGCCGATGAGACCGCGCGTAGTATCATTGAGCGGCACATGCAGGCTTACAATATCACTGTCCGCCAGCAATGCCGCCAGAGATTTATAGCTTACCTGCAATTGAGCTTCTGTTTCCGGCAGTTGCCGCCTGCCATCGTAGTAACTGACTGAGGCTCCCAAACTATGTAAGATTCTCGCTACATGCTGGCCAATCGACCCTAACCCGACTAGGCCAATCTTGCTGTCTTCTATTTCATTTAGTCCCTGCTTAAATAGAATTTTACGGATCTCTCCGTACCTGCCAGCTTTTATTTCCCAATCTGCCACAAGGATCTGCCGTTGGAGCGCAATCATGAGACCAATGGTGAATTCGGCCACTGATTTGGCATTTTGCCCAGGAACATTGGCTACCGGTATTTTTAACGTTGCTGCCGTTTGCGTGTCTATACGGTCAAACCCCGCACCTACGCTCTGAATCAATTTGATATGCGTAATGTTTCGCAGAACGTTGGCGTTAATTTCGGGAGTACTCGCCGGCACCAACAGGTAATCCGCTTCCTTGCAGGCTAGAATCAATTCTTTCTCTGTTGACGGATTGATAAACCGAATATCCCAGTCTTCAGGAACTATAACCTGCGACGCATCAAACCGCCACTTTGGCATGGCACTTATTACGATAGACATATTCCTCCCCCCCAACTATTGTTTTTGCGCCAACACTTTCATCGCCGTCGCGATACGTTCCAGCCCTTCACGACAATCTTCATACGACACTGCGTAGGATAGGCGAAAATGCCCGTTACCGCTTACACCGAAAGCCAAACCATCAACCACCGCAACACCCGCTTTATCCAATAAGTAGTCAGCGACCTGAGCCGAAGTGATGTTGGGCAGAGTAATGCGGGGAAAAACATAAAATGCTCCTTTGGGCATTCCATCCAATTCAATTCCAGGGATTTGTCGGACCATTTCCATTACCAGTTGACGCCGGCGAGCAAATTCTGCTGCCATAGCACGGACGCAGTCTTGCGAACCGGTTAGTCCTGCCACCGCTCCATGCTGAGCGAAAGTACAAAGTGACAGCATAATATTCTGTTGTAGCCGGATAGCTGCGCCAATGATCGGCTCAATCGCAGCAATATAGCCAATGCGCCAGCCTGTCATTGCATAGGTTTTGGAAAGCGAACCACATAGTATGGTTCGTTCCCGCATTCCCGGAAACGCAGCGGGTGACAGCCGGCATCCCGCGTAGATCAAATGGTCATAGGCGTCATCGCAGATTAGCCACAGATCATGCTCGCAGGCAAAGGCAGCTACTGTTTTTAGTTGTTCTTCTGACCAAACACCACCTGTAGGATTATGGGGGGAATTCACTATAATCGCCTTAGTCCTGGGAGATAGCGCCTTTTTAACAGCCTCCCAATCGTAACCGTAATTTTGACTTGGCTGCAGTCCAATTTTAACGGGAACACCGCCAGCCAGCCCCACCGCCAAGGGAAATGGGCCAAAACATGGATCAGGAAGAATTACTTCATCCCCCTCATCAAGAATGCTCAAAAAGCTTAGATACAACGCTTCCTGTCCCCCGGCTGTAATTATGATTTCGGTATCCGGGTTGTAATTCAGGTTTTTATCGGCTTTAAGCCTTTGGGCAAGGGCTTCCCGCAATGCTGGGATTCCACCGTTCGGCGCATAGTGGACCAAACCTTTATCTAACGCCTGTTTCGCAGCCTCTTTGATGTGAACCGGAGTATCAAAATCGGGGCGGCCTATTTCAAAATGAATCACCTTTTTACCTTGTGCTTCTAACTGATTGGCTTTTTCAAAGACTTTACGAATTCCTGCGAAAGCAATCGGGTCCAGTCTCTTTGCCACTGCTATATTTCCCACAGACAGGCCTCCCTTCATAACTTTAGTTGTTTACATGCTCAAAAAGGTGAGCCTAGTCGAACCGCTCTGCAAAAATTCCACGCATATTGGTCTGAGTAACTTTTTTCTTAATTTCTTCAACGTTCGTGCTATAAAGATTCTTATTTTTCATACGTTCAAAATATACCGAACCAGAGAAGGTGTACTTCTTCGTTAGTCCTGCCTTTGTCTGCATCTTTTCATTTACATAAGCAATAGCGTCGCCGCAAGCTAACTCTGGTGAAATTTCGATTGTTTCAAGCCCTAACACCAGTCGTGCCGCATTATGGCCGGCGAGTGTTCCAGTTACAATCGCTTCGGTATGACCGACAAGTAATCCGGCTTTTTCGCCAGCACAAAAAACATTTTTCAGACTTTGTACCTGCAAAGCATTGTCTCGGGGTAACATACCGAAATAGCGCATAGAGTTGCCGATGCCGCCAGCATATGGATCTTCAAATCGGGCATTAGCACAACCAGGTATTTGGCGCAGCAACTCGAGGGGGTAATATGCCGACATGAGTTTGGCATGACCAGTATCTAATAGAACAATGTTCTCAGCAAATTCCTTTAGTGCATACTGTTGGCATGCCTTTTGTCCAAGGGATTCCATGCTTTTTTGCAAATGCCGCGGAACCGCAATAACACAAACGCCAGTTCTTTCGAGTTCTTCCTTGACTTCAGGAGCAAGAGAATCTTTGAGAAGTTTACATGCTCCACTCATTGCGCCCAAAGTACCATCGGCTTTTTCTCCGATAATTTCCTTTACGCCAGCCTTCGCAGCAATACTGAAACGTGGTCCAAAGGTCGGGCAACGATAAATACACATGACACAGCCATTGCCATACTTCATGCAATTACCTTGGGGACCGGCCGTACCGGATGTATCAACAAATCCATCACCATAAGCTTCAATTTCTTCATCATTATGCAGTACACCGGCAATAACTTTGATAATTTTGCCATCTTCGACGATAACATCATTGATGCGAGCCATTAAATGAATTTTTACCCCAGCCTCCAGCAATGCTCTACGAACCGCCGGTTCAATGGTTGATACATCATATAAGCTAGCATGCTTATGCCCTGGAAACTCAATATTCTTATGGCGTGCGCATGCATCACAGATTTCAAATAACTCCCCGCCACCCATCGCAATCATTTCCTCCGTAGCAGTAAAGCGACCATTATTACGCATAATTCCGCCAACTAATCCGGTGCCAAGCAACATATCTGCCCGTTCAAATAGTTCTACCTCACAACCAGTATTTCGCGCTGCTAACGCAGCAGCAGAACCGGCCCAGCCTCCACCGACAATTACTACTTTCTTCATCATATCTGCACCTCCTCATGTTCACCTACTATATAAACTACTATAATTCTTTGGTATTAATCATCTCAATGCCGATAGCTTTTTTCGCTCCTTCTGAAGCTTTGACTCTAACTGCGTCCGCGTGACTAAGCCTACTCCTTATAATGGCGATTCGATAAAAATATGCTATGCAACTGGCTCTTCACAACTGGCGAGAACCAAATTAGCTGGGGTGACATATTTATATAAGGAAATCTTAGGAGGTGTAGTTAACAATGAAGTGTTACTTTGATTGGAACACTCAGAAGGAGATCAAGGTAGTCCCCGGTAATTATTTTGAAAATATTGCATTGGCAGGGGATACGCTGTGCCCAGATACGGCTGGTCGTGACGAATTTTTATTAGCTGGTGTTATTCCGCCTGCTAAGCGCCTCGCAGGGTCTGGACGCAGCAACCGCTATAGCTTTGCAGATATATTAGGTGCAATCGAAGCTGCACCGTCTATTGGAATCATTCTTCCCAATGATCTATCTGAAATATCATTCTTAATTAATACTGATATTATACTTGACCCCGGTCTCTTGGCTGCTAGTTTAAGCCTAGACATAGCCACAGTAAGTGGAATGACAACACGTATTCCCCTTAACCGGTCTGATGTACGAATTGACTGGCAGTCACGGGGAACATTTGTGGTAACAGTCCCCATAATGTAAGCAGCATCAGACTAAGCTAGCTTTTTGTATTATCCAAAGCAAAACTTTTCGTGGCCGCAGGCGCCTGAGCGTTAATAAGCTGCCTCTCAGTCAATTCATCCAACGATTTATTCATAGTTTCTTTTCCCAAGAATATAATGTCTAACGCAATGATCGCCAACACAACGGTAAACATGGTAAATACAATGCCGTACTGATCCGAGCCTGTCATCAGAGCTCCAACAGCAATTGGGGCAACAATACCGCCGATCCGCCCACAGGCGGCGGCCCAGCCTACGCCAGCAGCTCTTGCATAGGTAGGATATTGCTCTGTAGAATAAGCGTGAGTTATTCCCCATGCACCTAAGTTGCAAAAAGACATGACGCAACCCCACAGCACAATGTCTTCAGCAGACTTGGCACTGCCAAACATATAAGCAGACAAAGCACAGACGACCAACAAGGATCCCATAGTCGCTTTGCGCCCAATCTTGTCCACAAAATAGGCCGCGGCGAAATAACCGGGGATTTGGGCCAGAGTCATATACAACAGAAATTCAAATGAACGAATGAGAGTATGCCCGCTTTTCACTAATAGCGAGGGCAGCCATGTGAAAATACCATAATAGGAATACACCATACCAAACCATAAGACCCATAGGCAAATGGTACGACGGATATAGAGCGGAGACCATAGATCGGTAAAGTTGAATTTTTGTGTGTTCGCACTTAGCATTTCGTCACCACGCGGTTGCTCACCTACCGGAACACCCAATTCCTGCTCGATTTTGGAAACCAGTACGTGGGCTTCCATATGTCGCCCTCTACTTACAAGGTACATGGCCGATTCAGGTAATATTCGCCACACATAAACAACGATGAGTGCTGGTAGCGCCCCGATATAGAAAGCAAGTTGCCAGCCGTATTTGGGGATGATCAGATAGGCAATCAAAGCTGCCAGTAGCCAGCCAATTGCCCAACTGCTATTTTGCAGCACCAACATTTTTCCCCGGTGCCTTACAGGAGCATACTCACTCATCAGCGCATTCGCCACTGGTGGCTGTCCACCAATTCCTGCACCTACTAAGAAACGAAAGGCCAGTAATGATTCGTAGTTCCACGCTAGACCGCACAGTCCAGTACCTACGGCATAGATTCCCAACGTTGCGACAAAAATCTTTTTTCGTCCTACCCGGTCCGCTAACGTGCCGGACAGAATAGCGCCAACCGCCATGCCCACTAGGCCAGCGCTGCTGATATACCCAATTTGGGCTGGGGATAAGCTCCATGCCCCGATCATTTTCGCTAAAACGAAGGCAATAAGTCCCGTGTCTAGCGCTTCGAATGCAATGCCTGACCCCATTAATGCCAGAAGCCGATAGTGAAAACTACCCAAAGGTAGCTTACCCAAACGATCAGTTATAGTTGCCATTGTCTTGTCCTCCTACTCTTTATATTTGCTATAAATCTATAATTGGGTTGTGACAGGATCACCTTATGCCAGTTTGCTCGTTACCTCCTTCCTTGTTTATCAGATATTCGCTGGCAATATAATCCGCATAATTTCGGATAGCGGTGGTACCAACCTTATGTAACGGGGTAGAGGTAATCCGCTCGCGAAACAGGACTACCTCCACTTCCGGTAGTATTTTCTGCAAAGCAATGGCCAGCGGCAACCCATTTTCCAAAATTTCCATAGCATGACAATTGCCGACAACGAAATTAAGACCAAGTTCTTCCGCCTTTTTCACTAGCTCACTATCTTTCCCAACCCGGCTTATCGACGCGATAACAGTATCTGCTTCCGGGTGTTCTCGCTTCGCCATTTCAAGATGCTGTGCCGTAAAACCAGTGTGTGGGAAGATATGAAGAATTGTTCCAACTTTATTCTCCCGTGTGCCGACAAGCAGTTTGCCGCCTGTAGCCACATTAGTTTCACAAATGTCATGACAATTTCGCACATTTTTTTCTGTTAGCAACATTTTTTGTTCTTCCTGCATACCCATAAATTCATTAAGTCGATCCAGAATAGCCCCGATCGTTGGTATATCCTTCAGGGCTTTGCCGACATACAGGATATTGCCTGGTATATTGCCGTAAGCAATATCGACACGGAACGACTTGTGACCGTGGATATAAGCAATGCCCGGGTGCAGACCGTGAAAAGCTTCATGCAATTCAAAAACCGATAAACCATACAAGTTTAAATACCCTCTCATCGTAACACCACCGGAATTGGCAGCATCAACCACCGGATGATGGGCAATAATAGCATCAACACCGGTAGCACCTGCTAACTCAATATTACACTCTGTAAGTGTCATGGTTACAGCGATCTTCTTTACGGTTGCTTCTAAGTTCCCACATATAAGACCAGGCATTTCCATGCATTCTTTGCCAGGAATATTGGATGACTTCATAATCACAAATTTATTCTTGCCACTGAATATATCATCTAGATTCTTCACGCATCTGCCACCAGTTATTTTATCCAATGCATTCAAAACATCTTTTACTTTAATAATCTCATCCAAGATAATTACCTCCTTGATCGGTGCACAAGTTGTGTTTCAGCTATACCTATTACTTGTCTGCATTTACAGGGCTTATACTTGTCCCAATAAGATAAGACTTGGCTTGTGCCAAGTCCTTTAGGACGCCGGCAGAAGCCTTAGTCGTTCAATCCAGGGAAAGTTATACTTTCCATCTGGATAAATAAAACCTCCTAAAAAAAACAAAGCTACCGCTAAGTCATGTTACCTGCGTACGCTTATTCTACGTACCCATCAACATTCCAAAAAGCGGTAGCTTTCGGCTCTCTTTTGAGTTCCTACGACCCACCTATAGACATTCTATTGAATCATCCAAATTATGAAAACACCATAATGATTATTATGTGTCTTTTCGATCTTAGGTTTTTATTACAGCATCCTTAAGCAGAATAAACGTCACTGCCAGTTCATAATCGGGAGCATAATCTTTTAGAACGCAGACCACTGGCAGCCCCATTTGATCTATAACCTCTTCCTTGAGGCGGCGTTTATACTCGTCTAATATTGCAACATCTGCTAAACGTGAGGACATTCGATCACTTTGGTCAAGTGCGGCTAGCGCTGGAACGCGCTTATGATCTGCTGTAATAATAATCTTGTTTTCTACAATTGTTACCCGTTGTTTTCGCAAACCTGTTCCAAACAGTGAAAGATTTACATTGTTATTGACTCGCGCAATTTCTTGCTTTAAGTCTGCAGCTGGTATTTTCACAGTAAATCGCTCCAATTCATTGAGATATCAGCACAATCTCAATTCTCTGTCCGGATTATTATGATTAGAAAACAAGGTAACTTATAAAAAAAGACTTAGTCGTTCAATCCAGGGAAAGTTAACCTTTCCATCTGGACGAAAAAAGACCTCCCGAGCAAAGGCTCTGGAGGTCTACATTGACCTAAAACATTAATTATATCTTATTTTAACACGTAGTTGCTCTTTTATCAAGGGTCAATTATCGATGATTGATTAAATCATTATATTCCTGCATCTTATTCCTGAATGCTTGAATTGCCCGAATCGCGTCAGGTGAGTTAGCACCTTTTTTACCAATAGTTTCATGAAGTATTCCTTGTAACTGTTCAACTTCTTTCCACAACTCTTTGGGATCATACATAGCTTACACCAGCTTTCTAAATCGCTATGTTTATTATAACACGGAACAGTTGTTTGGTACATGAATTATTCCCATTAGCGATAGCCTTTCAGGAAAAACCTGACACGACCTCATCCAAAAATTTCATATCTAAAGCTCCGCCCGACTTACTAATAACAGTTCGTGCCTGCTCATAATATTCTAAAGCTGACAGCGTCAAATAATCGCCAAAAATAGCAGCTACAATATGATTTCTATCCATTACCTGTCTAATTTTTGTTTTTGTTTGTAGTACCAGTCCGTTTTGATACTGATCATGATATCTAGTTAAAAATTCATCGGCTTTACTCAAATACATTCGCCCTTCATGACAACGGTTTTCCTGGACGGCAATGATGGCCAATACACAATATAGCGTACAGTAACTCCGTGAGCACCAATACCCCGTGTAGTCGCCAAAACCATCTCCTACCGCCAGCGCTTCTGCCAAATATTGACGTGCCTTGTCACTATCACCCAGTTTAAAGGCAGTATATCCGGCATTGATGTAAAACACAGCCACACCTTCACTAATCCGTTTGTGGCCTGCAATTCTGACCGCTTGCTCGTAATACTTGAGAGCTTCCTTCATAGCAAGAGCATTGCGCCGCAAGTTTCCAATATAATTGTAACTAGCAGCAATGTTCAGTATATAGCAGTTATTCCGTATATCCAATTTTTTATATAGCCCAATAGACTGGCGATAATACTGCTCTGCCTGCATCGGTTTTCCGCTTAAAGCTGAAGCAACTCCCAAAAAACGAAAGGCAGCTGCCTTTTTTTCCAGAAAATTAGCCTTTTCTGCCATATGCAACAGTTTTTCAGCGAATTTTTTAATAATACTGGGTCTGCTAACTTGAATACCTAAAAATATCATTTGTTGATAACCTTTAACTATATAATCCTGAAGTTCTCTGGTAGAAGCTAATCGTAACAATTTATGAATCATTTTTATGCCTGATACATGCTCGCCACGCCAAATATAATAGCGCCCCATCATTTCCCAATACGCAATTTGATAAACAGCCACCTGTCCAGCATCAACCGTCTCCGCTGCCATACACTTGAGCAATTCGGCAATTTTCTCCAGATAGCCCATAGTTTGACGGCGACTTTCCCTAAAATTGCTGTAACCGGCAGGATAGCAATCATTTAGTTCTGGAAACAACTCATACTGCGGGCAGAAATACTTTTCGGCCAGCCTTACTGTGTATTCAAGAACTTTGATTTTTTCATCAGCTTGGGTGTAATGGTATAAAATTGATTCGTAAATATCTTTAGTTTCCAATCTGCTGCGAAATTGCCTTTCTAACTCCAATCCCACCCACTTATGAAGCAATTTTTGTCTGGGTATAGACATCTGTTGATACACAAAGCTCTGAATCTGCAAATTGTAAAAGGTGTATATAAGTCCTTGGTGCAGCGAACTATCTGTCTTTGCTATCAACTTTTTTCGTTCTAACTCTTCAATAGCTTCAACCAGTGCTAATTCATCCATCTTGGAGACAGCTAGCAATTCGTTATAACTAGAGTATTTGAAAAAGATGGATGCTACCTCAAGTATTTTACGGGCATTGTCCGAAAGATTGCCAATCCGCTCTTTCAGCACACTTTGCAACCGCAGAGAACCACTGCCCAATTCTTGTCCCGCCTCCAGCAGATGTAAACATTCCATTAAAAATAAAGCATTACCACCAGTATACTCATATAATTTATGTTGCAGCTCCACATTGATTTTATCTGCAGGTAATTTTGCTTCCAATAATTTGACCACATCTTCAAAGCTAAATCTTTCAACCATAAAATTCTCGATCATGTCATCCCGTTCAAAATCCCACAATAACTTTTCGATCTGACTTATATATTCACTGTGACATATCGCAATACAAAAAATTCGAGCACCATGAAGGCGCAAAACTTGATGTAATACTGCCAAACTCTGACTATCCATCCAATGAATATCATCAATAACTATAATAACCCGCCGGTGTTTAGTCAGTCGGCCTAAGACACCGCACATAATTTCCTCAACCATTGTCGGATTAAATTCGTAAGCCACCATAAAAGATTCTTGTCCGGCAGAAGCCTCGCTTGTTTCAAGGGCGGGGAAAAAATAAGACATTACTCTATGCCATAATGGCGGAATCGTAATTTTATCTTGTTTTAACAGGTTCATCACCTGTATAAAAATACTACTCCACGCTTTATAGGCATAAGCCAATTCTGCTTGATAACACTTTGTCCGTAAAATACTAAAATTTTCTGCCGATACATTTTCAAACAGACGCTCTACAATCGCCGTTTTGCCAACCCCCTGCTCCCCCTGCAGAAGAATCATTTGCCGCTTATGGCGTTTTAAGCAAAAATGATCAACAGCAATATGCAAAACCTGTAACTCCATATCTCTACCGAAAAACCATTCCTTCGCTGAAAATTCCGGAGTTATTGTTTTAACAATCTTTTTTTCTCTTACACGCTTATATATTTCCTGGGTCTTGGTACTAGGCTGCAGATTTAACTCTTTCTCCAATTTTTTTTCAAGTTCGTGATAAATATCAATAACTTTATAAAAGACTTCTTCCCGTTCGTAAATTTTCATTAATAAACGGTAAGCACCTTCGTTATATTCATCCAATTTGATTAATTGCTTAATGTTTTTTTTGGCAATAGTATAATTTTTATCATTGATAAGCTTACTAATGTTTTTAGTAAGACGCGCTGTTATTTGTTCTTTAAACTGCTCACGTTCCACAATGACCCATTCATCAAAGGCGTCCGTATTTTTGCAGAAAAATCCATCTAAAAAATCCCCTTGGCATCTATCCATAAAGTCTTGTACTTCCAGTGTATTAAGCAACTCTACATCTGTACTATCAATAAGGTTTGGATTTACGGTAATGGTTGTCCGATTTGGTGTAATTAACAAAGCGGTAGACATGGTCTTTTTAATTAAATAGATAGTATTGCTCAAATTTTTCTTGGCAACAGCATCATCCATCTCCCCCCAAAACATTGTGGCTAATTTTTCCCGGGTGACTTCGCCAACAACCAAAAGATAATATAACATAGCCTCCATTTTGACAAATGGAAAATTTATTTTATGATCATTCCAATAAATAGCCGGGGTTCCAAACATAATCACACGTAATTTACCCATAAACTCAACTCCAATAAAAAGTTTGATCTAAAAGTAATAAATTTCGCAACAATGAATTCTTTTTTATCATAATACCACTTTTTTCGACAGAAAAGCTGTAAATAAAGGATCAATCCTCTGAAATTATTATCTACAGGATAAAGCAATAGTTAAAAGGTGAGCAATACCTTTTAGACTGGAATTGCTTTATCCTTTCTGTTAGGGAAACAAAAAATCGACGTTTTTTAGACAGCTTATGGTTATACTATGGTTTAAGAATCAAAAAAATATGTTACGGAAGGAGTTCTTCAAAGAAGAGAGTTCATTACGATCAAAAATTAATCTAAGAAAGAGACTCAAATTCTGCTTAATCAATGATTAAGCGGTTATGAAAAAGGAGTGAAAGTAGTGGCTCAAACACAAGAAGGTTTGATTGAAACACATTCTATTGATATGGTTCCTGATCATGAAAGGCATGGCACTCCATTCAGTCAGTTCACACTCTGGTTCGGGGCAAACATGCAGGTTACAAGTGTGGTGGATGGCGCTTTGGCTGTAGTCTTTGGCGCTGACGCTCTTTGGGCTTTCATAGGCCTATTTATCGGAAATATCTTAGGAGGTGCTGTTATGGCCCTTCACTCTGCGCAAGGACCACGTTTGGGCTTGCCGCAGATGATCTCCAGTCGTGCTCAATTTGGTGTCCTTGGTGCAATCGTACCCCTTGTCTTAGCTGTACTTATGTACCTCGGTTTCGCTACAACCGGCACAGTGCTTTCCGGACAGGCTATAAACGGCATCCTCGGCGTTGAAACGCCAGCTGTTGGTATCATAATATTTGGAAGCCTCACAGTACTATTAGCACTTCTTGGGTACAAATATATCCATGTTCTAGGCAGGATTGCTACCATCACAGGGCTTCTCGGCTTTAGCTATCTTACAATCATGGCATTTGTAAAATTTCCCGTTGCATCCTTATTCGGTGTAAAACCTTTCGAATTGACCACCTTCTTATTGGCCGTGTCTCTCTCGGCAGGCTGGCAGCTCACCTTCGGTCCGTATGTTGCAGACTACAGCCGTTATCTGCCGCGCAGCACACCCCAATCGGCCACATTCTGGAATACATTTCTGGGAACCGTTATTGGTACCCAATGGGCGATGACACTTGGCGTCATTATTAGTGCAGCCAGCCTTGCGGGGTACGGCGGAAACTTCCTGAAAAACCAGGTAGGTTATTTAGGTGAACTAGCGGGAATCGGAATCATTGCCGTTCTGATCTACATGGTCATAGTCATCGGCAAACTAACAGTCAATACGCTTAATGCCTACGGTTCCTTCATGTCATTATTGACAATCACTACTGCGCTTAGTGGTAAAAAAAGTGCTTCGACAACCCAACGTACCCTTTTCATAGTAGGAATGATCGCAGCTTCGGTCTGTATTGCCCTCTTTGCTAGCAAAGATTTCCTCAATCTTTTCAAGAACTTCGTCTTGGTTCTGCTTATGGTCTTCACTCCGTGGAGTTCTGTTAATCTCATTGACTTTTATTTGATCTCAAAAGAAAACATTGATATTCCTGCCTTATATGAACCCCAAGGGCGTTACGGCGCATGGAATGCACCTGCTCTTGTATCCTATTTTATCGGTGTACTGATACAAATCCCATTCATGGCTCAAGCCATGTATACAGGCCCAATTACCAAGCTGCTAGGAGGTACCGACATTTCCTGGATTGTTGGCTTGCTTGCAACTGCCCTCATCTATTATCCCTGGGCAAAGCGTTGCAATGTAGCTCCTGATAAGATGATTTATCCTGAAGACTAATTGATAATAAAGAAATTAAGCAGCCTTGGTCGGACTTCCATCCGACTGAGGCTGTCTAATTTCGCCGGTAATCTTTCCAATTGTATCAATGTGTACCTTTCATTGATAAATAGCAAGCCCTCCGGGCAAATACCTGGAAGGCTTGCTATAAGTTTTTTTCCCACTACCAAATATTAGCCTTACGTCGGCTGGTCGCCCTTGATAACCACCAGGCAAATTACATCATATCTTGAACTTACTGACGGTCTCTGTCAGTTCCTCTGCCATCTTCGCTAACTCTTGGCTAGAAGATGCAATCTCTTCCATAGTGGCAGACTGCTGTTCAGTGGCAGCAGATACTGTTTGTGTCTGCCCTGCCGCATCCTTACTTATGGCATCAATATCATGTACTGCAGTTACTATTTGCTGGCTACCGCTCACCATCTGCTGTATGACCTCTGCTATTCCACTGATTTGGGTCGTTACTTCAGTGATTGAGCGGAATATTTCCTTAAAGGTCTGGCCTGCCTCACTCACCACTTCCGTACCAACATGGACTTCTTTGGTTCCTTCGGTCATCGCCACGACCGCACTGTCAGTATCTTGTTGAATTATGGAGATCAGTTCGGCGATCTGTTTTGCCGCGTCATTTGATTGTTCGGCCAATTTTCGGACTTCATCTGCTACAACAGCGAAGCCTTTCCCCTGTTCGCCTGCCCTCGCCGCCTCTATGGCAGCATTTAGAGCCAACAGGTTAGTCTGTCCCGCGATGCCAGAGATGGTATCCACAATTTGTCCAATTTCCTTAGATCGTTCCCCTAGATTAGTGACTACTTGGGCCGAATTGATAACAGTGTCTTCAATCTGCCTCATCTGATTCATAGCCTTTTCCACCGCCGCACTGCCCGTTTGAGCTGAATCAGTAGATCTTTTTGAAGTATCGGCAGCCGTATTGACGTTGACCGCAATTTGCTGTATTCCTGCTGACATTTGCTCTACGACCAAAGCAGTATCGTCAACAGCTTTCAGCTGCTTTTCAGCACCATTCGCAACTTCACTAATGGTAATGGCAACCTGATTGGCAGCCTGGGCTGTCTGGTCAGCGCTGGCTGTAAGTTCTTCACTCGCTGCGGACAAGTTTCCTGCTATCCCACTCACGCGTGTCACCAAAGCTTTTAGTTGATCCACCATGGCGTTGAAGTGGCCAGCCAAAACACCGATTTCATCACTGGAAGTAACCATTACTTTTTGCGTAAGATCGCCTGCAGCCACTTTGCCGACGCCTTCCACCAAGTGGCTGATCGGAGTTGTAATACCCTTAGCCAGTAAAAAGCTAAAAAACATTCCAATCCCTAAAGCACAAAGCGCAATCGCGCCAATGCTCAGCATCATTTTATTTTTTCCAACGTTAAGTTCCGAAATATTTTGACCCGCGAACAGTACCCCTATGGGTTTGTCTTCCGGTCCCATCAACGGCAAATATGTCGTTATGTATTCCTTGCCGATAATTTCGGCACGACCAGCATATTTTTGTCCCTGCTTCAGCACCTTTTCGGTAATTACAGGATTCAGTTTAGTGCCTATTACCCGTTGACCATCTTGGATAATCGTTGTGGCAATCCGTTCATCGTCCAGAAATAACGTGATATCAACGCCAAACATCTGCTTGACCTTGTCAACGAGCTCATCCCGGCTAGCGTTATAACCGGGTGTTATTACGCCGATAACCTGTCCCTCGGCATTATACACTGGCGCCCCCGCCCGAACCGACAGCTTTACAACCGTGCCTGGCTCAATGGCTGCAAATGTCGTGCCTTTAAGAGCTTTCTGCACATTGACCTGATTCAGCACACTATCACCTTTTTTCGTGTCATGCGTCCGAGCGACGACCACGCCCTTCTCATCCGACACAGTAACCGAATCAAGTTTAGCTGCTTTAGCCAATGGTCCAATAATCTGTACTAGCGCAGCCGAATCCCGCGCCTCCACTGCTTTAACAACCTCGGGATGGCGGCTG
This sequence comes from Sporomusa silvacetica DSM 10669, assembly GCF_002257705.1. GTDB lineage: Bacteria > Bacillota > Negativicutes > Sporomusales > Sporomusaceae > Sporomusa > Sporomusa silvacetica. The sequence continues at coordinate 41,947 of NZ_LSLK01000165.1, read as the reverse complement.
ATAAGCGTCGCATAAATTGCCGCATCGCTCTTATAACCTTCTAATATAGTATTTAGCCCTTCTATCCCTTGGTTTGTTTGCAGTTCGAGCTCTGTTTCCATATTCGCCGTGAAGAAATAAAGAGCAGGCACCGCAACTGCCAAAACAGCAACGGCAATGAATAAGGTAGTATAAATAACCAATTTTTGTTTTATACCTAACGAGCGCTTCATTTTCCATCCCCCAGTCAGTAATTATTATTACGTCAGTCTACTATCGAATTATATATTATAACATATAATTTATACCTAATTTGTCACATATTGTATCCTTTCGCCATGTGGAAAAGTAGCTGTTTACTCCGTATATCTATCTTTATTGTAAATTCAAAACCAAATACCGGTAATCCTTTTTTATAATTATATTTTCCGCTAAAGACTCAATGGAACGGATCGAAACGTTACAAATTATAAAAGTACCCAGCAACCATGACCAATTGCAGAGTACTTTTATATTGAGAGAGGAATATGTAAATTTATATTCAATAGAAAGCCATTGCCTTCTAGAAATTTTTCTATGTTTAGAATTATATATCCCTTTTTTTAGAATTACTTTAGAAAACACCGGAAAATGGAAAAGCCGTCCACCCGAAGGTCGACGGCTACAGCACAACCAATATAAGCGGGCTGCACTTCAAATTAGTTGTGAATTTACTATAAGTAACCTATGTTAGCAGATTGAGCTACAGTCATCATTGAAGCAGAAAAATAACAAGATTATTATAATGATAATTATAAAACTGCTACCACCACGACCTCCACAGCCACCAAAACCAAGACCCATAAATAAACCTCCTTTGCTCCTTCACTAAGGTATACTACAATTTATGCTCGATCGGCTGGCTTTGCGACTAAGTAAAACAAAAATCCCTGTTTCTTAAGGGTCAATAGGTCCTAATAAACAAGCATGAATGTCCATATTGACATTCCCGCTTGTTTATTGTAATATAGTAGCAAATATTACACTCCTAAAGGGGAGTAGCTCATAGAACAGAGTCAACATACTGATGAGTAATCATCTGGCTCTGTTGTTGACGAATCGTCAATTAGCGAGACCTTTAGTATGGCTATTATTGTCATACTAGAGGTCTCGCTTTTTATATATAATACAATTTAGGAGGATGATCATGACTGCATTTTTAACTTCTCTCGTGTTTGTAGTTCTTGCAGAGATGGGCGATAAAACGCAACTATTGGCTATGGCCCTTGCTACCCGCTACAAGTGGCAAACAGTAATGTGGGGCGTATTCGTTGCTACTATTCTCAACCACTTATTTGCCGTAGTTGTAGGCAACTACCTTACTCACTTTGTCCCCATGAATACCATTCAAATCGCGGCAGCCGTATCTTTTATTATCTTCGGCCTATGGACAATCCGGGGTGATGAACTTGATGGCGAAGATAAGGATTCGAAACGTAGCCCGTTTTGGACAGTAGCTATTGCGTTTTTCATTGCTGAAATGGGTGATAAAACTCAGTTAGCAACCGTTGCGTTAGCAGCTCAATTTAACACAATTATTCCAGTATGGCTGGGAACGACCACCGGTATGATGGTTGCTGACGGCATCGGTATAATAATCGGTATCGTTCTTGGAAAGAGGATTCCCGAGCGAGCAGTTAAATGGTTTGCCGCTATTATTTTTATCTTGTTTGGCCTCTTTGGCCTATACGAGTACTTACCCAGTCACTATTTGACCCCCGCGACAGTTACTGGCGGCTTAGTTGCCGTTGTACTTTCGATATATCTTGTAGCAAGAATGGGTGGAACAAACGATAAACTCCCGCAAAAGCAAGAATAGTAATAAAAAAAGAGGCCGCTAATTGCGGCCTCTTTTTTATTGCAGCGAAATAGTAATTATCTAATTTCGACGAAATTGCCTTTAAATCTTTTGCTTTCAGCAAAATTCTGGTTTGTCAGTAAGCCCTATATAAATCTAAATCTTAATTTTTTTATTTTTAGCATGTCGAAAGGAGGAAAATTATTGAAAAAATTGAATTATAATCATGAAAACTTAAGTTATTACAAATCAGGAAATATAAATGCATTATGTTGCATTATTCCAAATAGGATTTTTTGGGGTCAGGCTTGACTCAAATTTCTAGGATCATTCCAAATTACGTATTATCCAAGAGGTGAATAATTTAACGGAAAGGTGATGATAGCAGGTCGTGACCTAAGCAACCTTTTGGCATAAGCATATAAAAAATTAATTAGAGAGGAATGAACGAGAATGGATTTTGAAAATTTGCATGTCCATGCAAAAGAATTGGAATTTGTTAAATCATTTATTCAGATTGTCATCCATGCATTTGAAGATGGGGCGGTCTTCTTTGCAACCGATTTGACGGAGGTGACTTTCAAACATACTGAAAAATTCGACTTTCCCGGCCTTGATGTGGGCAATCACTTTAGTAACGATGGTTTGGCCGCCAAGGTCATCCAAGCCCGCCGCCCGATAACATTTGAAATACCGCGCGAGGTTTATGGCAAGCGGGTATGCGCCATTGGCGGACCTGTATGGAACGATACCGACAGTGAAATTATCGGATCATGGGCACTAGGCGCTCCCCGTCAACATAAAATTATTCAGGCTTTTGATACGTTTGCCCCCGTATTAGCCGATATGCTGCCGGAGGGTGGTATGCTATGCCTTTCTACCAAAGATAAATATGAAAAGCGTCAGGGATCCAAAAAGTTTGATATCCCGAGTATTCAGGTAAATACGCCGATCAGGGAAGGCAGTAGCCAGGAACTAGTGCTCAAACAAAAAAACCTCGTCACTGACGAGGTTGACGAATCCGTATACGGAGTTCCGGTTCTTTCCGCAACAGCACCGCTTTTTGATGATAATACCGGGGCTGTGTTAGGAGGATTTACAGTGGTACTGCCTCGTAAACTGGCAAAAGACCTTAAGGCAATCGCCAATACGTTGGATCAGGGATTAACCGGCGTGTCGGCCTCTATTCAGCAAATCACAGTGGCAACTAATGAAGCTAGCAGCAACCAGAGCAACTTGCACGAAGAAATCGGGAAAGTAAAAGAACAGTTGGACAACATCAACAATGTTATGCGATTTATCAAGGAAATTGCTGACGAAACTAAGATGCTCGGCCTGAATGCGTCCATCGAGGCGGCAAGAGTGGGTGACGCCGGCCGAGGTTTCGGCGTTGTAGCTGAGGAAATACGCAAATTATCGGAAGAATCGAAAAAAACGGTTATCCAGATCAAAGAACTTACTCAGCAAATCGAAAAATCGATGAATGCGACGGCTGACGCATCACAGTCAACCCTAGCCGTGACGGAAGAAACTTCAGCCGCTGTCCAGGAAGTAAACGCAACAATTGAAGAGATGACAAGCTTAGCTAATAAACTAACGGAAACGGCAGCAAACCTGTAGCAGATGAGGTGCAATAAACATGGAAAAGGAAAGCTTGACCCTGCTCGTGTACGTGCTGGAAACAAACGATAAGGCTTATGAATACGGTATTCCTATCAGCCAGGTGCATGAAATTACTCGGCCGGGAAACATGATAAAACTGCCGGGCATGCCAGATTTCATTAACGGGATCATGAATCTGCGCGGTGAGGTCATCCCGATACTCGACTTTAAGAAGCGCTTCAATCTGGGTGCAACCGGAATCAAAGACACTACGCGGATTGTCGTCGTAAACATGAATAACCAAAAATGCGGCGTCATTGTCGACGATGTTTTGGAAATTGTTCAGATTTCCGCGGAAAATATCGAAGATGCGCCATCAATAACCGACGGAGTGAAATCCAACTTTATCCTCGGTATTGGTACCGTGAATGATCGGCTTATTACTGCCATTGACATTATTAAGATTTTGACTGAAAGTGAACAAGCGAAAATAGCAACTTGTGCATAACAAATGCTGGCGGACCTTCAATGTTGTCACGGATCCCGAGAACATATGACTCCAAACTCAAACAAGAATGGTTGGATGCAAAATGAGTGTACACCTGTTGATCGATTTCGGAAGCACTTACACAAAAGTAATTGCCGTCGATATTGAAAAAGAAATCGTTATCGGTAGATCACAGGCGCCTACAACTGTGGTTACCGACGTTACCATAGGACTCAACAATGCTCTATCGAATTTATTTAAAACCTGCGGAATAGATGCCACCCAAATTCAGGACAGCTACGCCAGTAGCAGTGCAGCCGGCGGTTTGAAAATGGTGGCTATCGGACTTGTTCCAGAACTGACACTAGAGGCTGCCCGCCGGGCTGCGTTAGGTGCAGGGGCAAAAGTTACCTGTTCCTATGGTTTTGAGATTAATAAACAAATCGTTCACGAAATTGAGAGTGAACAATGTGACATGATACTTTTGTGTGGTGGAACCGACGGCGGGGATCAAAATGTAATTGTTCACAATGCAAAGCTACTAGCCGAATCTAATATCAAATCTCCAATATTAGTTGCCGGCAATCGTACTGTTACAAGCCAAGTGAGCACTATTCTGGGGGAAGCAGGCAAAAAAGTCTACTCGGCCAAAAACGTTTTACCAAGTCTTGATATATTGGACGTGGAACCTGCGCAAAAAAAGATTCGTGAAATTTTCATCGATCACATCACTAAAGCGAAAGGCTTAGACAAGGCTCAATACCTGATTGGCGATGTTATCATACCTACCCCTAAGGCAACGCTTCAAGCAGCAACCCTGCTAGCTGATGGAACCAAAAATGAACCTGGAATAGGCAGTGTGATTGTTGTCGAGGTAGGTGGGGCTACAACTAATATTCATTCAGTGATTGACAATTTACCTGTAACTTATCAAGCGATTGTTAAAGGGTTGCCTGAAACAAGGGTAAAGCGAACAGTCGAGGGAGATCTGGGGATAAGATATAATGCTCCAACGATTTATGATCATGTTGGCAATGAAGGGTTTTTAACAAAATTGAAAACACTCCTTCCGTCCCTTGATGGTGAACAAATTGATATTGCAAAATATGTCAGGGAAATATCAAATAATGTTGGTTATGTTCCTGCAAATGATGTTGAGTTTAACTTAGATATCGCCTTAGCCGGATTTGCTACGTCAATGGCCGTACAGCGCCATGCTGGGACTGTTAAAAAAGAGTGGACAGTTGTCGGGGAAGTCGTCGTTCAACAGGGGAAAAACTTCCTCAAAACGGAAAACGTTATTGGAACTGGCGGCATATTTAAGTATGGCTTGCATCCAGAAAGAGTATTGCGATCGGCGTTATTCAGTGCGGAAACGCCATGGAGCTTGAAACCACAGGAACCCAAAGCATACTTGGATAGTAACTATATTCTATACGGAATTGGATTATTGGCTGAAAAATATCCGGATCAAGCGCTAAGGATTGCCAAGAAGTATTTAAAGCCAACCGTACTCTAACCAAAGAGTTTGCTACGCACATTAACACATATTGACACATAAGGAGAGATGAAAAAATGGCAATCAAAATCAAAAACAAAAGACTAACCGATGAAGAATTTTTCAAGATTCGGAAAGAAGAAGTTCTTCCCATGTGGACAACGGGAAAAGGCGTCGAGAATCTAAGCGAGTGTATTGAGATCGCGAAAGAATTATCCCAGGGCAAAAATTTTGCGTTGAAGCTGAAAGAAGCGAAAGAAAAGGGAACACACCTACTTATACCTCAGTTTGGACGGGCTCTTACCGAATATACAATTGAGGGATTAGAGTATGTGGAAGCGAATTCGGATTTAGCCAGTAGCGGTGCGTGGCTTATTTACTCTGACTCTTACACACGGAAACTAGACTTTAAGAGTGCTCAGGCCGGCATCGAGCGTAGTAAAAAAGAGGGTATGTCTATGCTCAACGGCTGGCCCATAGTAAATTTCGGTGTCGAAGAGGCGCGTAGGATTATGAAGGCGACCAAAGTGCCTCTCAGTTTCAATTCAACCGACGAAGACGGACGACTGGCTGCGGAGATTGCCTTGGCGGCCGGGTGGAACTCTTGTTTTGTTCGATCGCTTCAGGAAGTAATAGCTCATTGCAAGAACATACCTTTGGAAGAAGAAATCAGATTAAACCAGTATGAAGCGCGCCTTGCCGGCATATACACAGAAAACGGCGTGCCTATATGCCCGTGGAATCCCAGCAATCTCTCCGGCTACGACAGTGCAGGCTATCGGTGCTTCGTGAATGTCTCCGAATCTTTGCTTGCTGCTGAGCAAGGGGTGAAGTATCAATTCCTGGAGCTTGGTCAGAATATGAATCTGATTCAGGATATTGCCATGATCAGGGTTACGGAAAAGCTCAGTAACGAATATTGTAAACGCTTTGGCTATAATGTGGAATTCTTTACAGGAGGTTTTCCGTTCTTGGGTGCCTGGCCTCCACGGGCAGAAGAAGCAAACGCCATGATCGCTTGGAATGCAATAATCTCAATAATGTGCGGTGCTACCGGAGTCATCCTGAAATGTCAGGACGAAGCGTTTGCAACGCCGACCAAGGAGAGCATGGCGATGTCGGTAAGAATTGCACGGCATCTTATTACTCTGATGGGTACCCAGAAAATCCCGGACAACGAGGCGCTGAGGCTGGAAGAAGCAATGATCGAAGCGGAAGTAAGAGCACTAATGGAGAAGTGCCTGGAAGCCGGCGACGGCGATATGGCGGTCGGCATGTGCAGAGGCGTCGAGGCTGGATGGGTCGATACCATGCTTACTCCCTGGAAATACAACAAGGGAAATGTCACGGTCATGCGCGATGCGGAAGGCGCTGTAAGGTATTTTAATACTGGCGATATTCCCATGCCGCCCGAAGTCAAAGAGTATCATAAAGCAAAACTTGCAGAAAGAGCCAAAAAAGAAGGTCGGGAGCTGAACTTTGACATGGTGGTGCAGGATTTGCAATTTGCTTCTAGGATTGCGAAGTAGTGCAGAAATTTATCAGATGAGATTTTCATATAAAAAGAGATATGAAAATAAAAATTCACAAAGCAATTAGGAGGAAGAAATGGAAAAGAGAAAGGTTAACAAAAGTGTAGTTATCGGCACCATCGGAGCCGATGCACATATGATCGGTGGTTGGGTTCTTCAAAAGACATTTAAGGATGCGGGCTTTACGGTTGCATTCTTGGGCGCTGTCGTTCCACAACAAGAATTCATCAACGCCGCAATAGAAATCAATGCCGATGCTATCCTTGTTTCGTCCATGTACGGGATGGGTCTCCTAGACTGCGAAGGGTTTAGGGGAAAGTGCATTGAGGCTGGCTTGAAGGATATCATCCTCTATGTGGGTGGTACTGTTGCCGCTCCGCTTGAGCTTGACAAGAATTGGCCTGAGATTGAACGTCGGTTCCGGGAAATGGGTTTCAACCGGGTTTTCCGGGTTTCTACAACTGCAGCAGAAGTGGCTAAGACTTTGAAGGAAGATCTGGGTATCGCCTAATTGATTTACATTGGGAAATGATCACATGGACAATGAAACGATTGGAATAGAGTGATAAGTTCCCTGATCTCTTTTCTATGTTTTAGAAATCTTTACTACTGAGAATCTAATCAAATATAAAAATAAAACCTTCCACGCAAATGCCTGGAAGGTTTTATTTTCCAGATGGAAAGTATAACTTTCCCTGGATAGAACGACTAAGGCTTCTGCCGGCGTCCTAAAGGACTTGGCACAAGCCAAGTCTTATCTTATACTGGAGCGGGCAACGAGATTCGAACTTGCGACCCACGACTTGGGAATCGGTAAAATATCCTGGCACACGCCAGCCTATTCCTCTTTCAATTTACGGAGAAGATTTAAAACTTCAATGTATAGCCAAATAAGCGTAACCAGGAGTCCAAAGGCACAAAACCATTCATATTCTGCTGGCAGTCCTTGTCGTACACTTTGGCTGATATTCTCGTAATCAATAAACAAATTCAAGGTAGCTACACCAATTACAACAAGGCTAAATATAATCCCGACAGCTCCACCTTGGTGTATTTGGGGGATGCGAATGCCGAAGAAACTCAAAACAAATTCAATCAAATACGTTATAGCGATACCGAGCGTAGCCATATAGACGGCCCTCATAAAGCCTTCGTTAACTTTCACATACCCTTTTGCGTAAATAATCGCTGAACTAATTGCAATACCAAATGTTATCATCACGGCGTTGACAACAATACCGTGATACATATTGGCAAACATTGCTGATACAGCGGCTAAAAACATGCCTTCTAATATAGCGTAAAGCGGCGATAAAAATCCAGCCCATGCTGGCCGAAAGGTTATGGTAAGAGCCGCAATGAATCCCATAATTGAGGTAACTGTCGCCGTAACTGGAGTTGCATAACCCATTGCCCAAGTAATTAGCGCCGAAGCTGTAACAATTCCTACTAACGCGAGGCTTTTTGTTGCTACCCCTGCATAAGTTGCAGTTTCACCACTATATGTATGAAGGGCTCTTACTTTTGAAATTACAGGATTTGCCATGGTAAACCATCTCCTTTGATCTTAACTAGACAATATTATACCATATTAGTGGAGTTTTTCCATCCAAATCAAACACTTATTTAGTTGGTGTAAAGATAACCCAAAGCTAATTTGTCTGCATATCATGTAGTATCTGAACAAAGGAGTTATATATTATGAACCGCAAAAATAGGAAGGCTGTGGAATATCCCGAAATAACCGAATGGAATGAACAACAATACCATCGTCAGTGTTGCATCCCGTTTAATTGCCGTCCGTATCATTGCCGGCCTTATTACTGCCGACCCTACCGACTATGCCGGCCATTCGATTGTTGTAATCCGCATATAATACTATGGCCTTAGTCTTTCAATCCAGGGAAAGTTATACTTTCCACCGGATAAAAAAGTCGCCCGCCAGGACGAACCGGGCAGGCGGCAAACTACATTAAACGCTCTGCATCATTATCAAGCAAATCAGTTAAATAATCACGGATAATGACATTTGCTCTAGTCTTTTCAGCAGCATTTGCAAAATAAAAATTACCGTCGGCAATCTCAAAATCAGTAATCCCTTTTACTACTAGCTGTTCTCGTATACGTGCCGTTAACTTTTGTATTAACGTCTCTTCCATACCAGTAACTATAATATCACATCCTCAATTTCCATAATATGGATATATTATAGCACTACACACATAGAAAGCCAAGAAAAAAATAGCCGCCTCTATTTAACCTTTCCATCTGGATAAGATAAGACTTGGCTTGTGCCAAGTCCTTTAGGACGCCAGCAGAAGCCTTAGTCGTTCAATCCAGGGAAAGTTTTAACCTTTCCATCTGGATAAAATAACGCCAAGCAGTATAGCTGCCTGGCACTTGGTTAAGCTAATCATATTTGCGCTGCCACCACGCGGCGCTATTTTTATCACCGCTTATAAAATAATCACCACAATCAATACAATCACAATAGCAATAGCTAGCCATACTTGCCACTTTTCAAAATTATGGAAAGCAGCGAAGCCATCTATAGCCCAGTTAGCTTTACGTCCGACATCATCAAGCACATTTTTGATTTTTTCTTTATTCATAATTAAAACCTCCATCTTATGTTACTTTATCATATGCGGCTCATGAGTCAGATTGTGTTAAGTCATTAGCCCGAATTGTTGACAGTATGTTATCCGCATACTCTCGCTTAGTGACATAAGAGGGACAGGAACACTGCTACTTTCGCATAGCGTTTTGTAATATATCATCCACTTCTTGATCGTTTAAGTTATAGTCAAAAAATTTAGCATAGAACTCTTTTACTTCAGCTTTAATATCTATAGTTACATAGTCTGGATAGAGGAGGTTTGCCAGCCATTTAATCCCGATAACCCGGCTGACTGAAGGCGGTCGGTCAAACCAATTAAACGGGTAAGCTGGAATCTCGTAAACTTGTCCAAATTTTACAGCTTTAATATTTTCCCAATTACCCTCTTTTAAAGCATAATTATAAAATTCACCGCCGCTATTATGGCCTTTACCTTTTCCTGTAATAATAACATCCGGATTCCAGATCATCACCTGTTCCAAAGAAACACCTGCCGGAACTGAATCCAAACCAGTTTGAACTTGCGCCACGTTTATACCCCTGACAAAATCCAATACCTCAGTATGCCTAGAGCCTGCAGGGTCAGTTGTCAGACCTTTAGGCCCTTCGGCATAATAGACACGAACTAGTTTTTCTGCTGGTATTTTTTCCACCATGTCTTTAATTTCTTTTAGGGACTTTGCACAATAGTCGCCCAACTCTTTGGCACGCTCTTTTCTGTCCATTATATTGCCCAAGAACTCGTATGTCTTGTCCGTATTGGTAAGTCTGCCGTCAATAACTACAACCGGCCTTTCTAATTTCTTTTGTAATCTATCTGCATTGGTAATAGTAGTAGCCTTATCTACATCAGCCATCATCGATGAAATAATAATATCTGGATTAGCTTTCAAGACAGTTTCACTATTCGCTGAATTCCCCTCGACATCTCCCAGTACCGGTATTTTATGATATTGCTCATTAATATATTTTGCGGTTCCGCTCGCCGGTAAAACACCCAAGCCGCTCAGCTTCTCCGGCGCCAATGTGTATACGATAATAGAACCATTTACGCCTACCGCATATATCCTGTTTATCTCCCTGGGAATAGTTACCGTTCGTCCGCTCATATCAATCACATCAATAGTTGGTCGGTTATCTTTTGGTAAAACTGGCTCTTTCCCACAGGCAGTCAATACAACAAGAATAGTAACAATGGCTAACAATACACATAATCTTCTCGACGTAATAACCCCCTTAAAACTTCATGCTCATTTCAACACCGTAAGTTCGGCCAACATCATTAAAGTAACCAAGGGACGGTCTGTAAATAGTAGCATACTGCACGTCACCGAGATTTCTGACATATAAAGTGAGCGTGCGATTTTTATCCAGGTCCTTACTAATGTTAGCATCGACGCGGTTAAAATTACCTGCCCGTTTCCCATAACTGAGGAATGGATCAAGATGTAACGCCGTTACATTTGCAGCAATGTCTTTGTTTTTATAATTCAGCCGCAAGGTATAGGTATTTGTCGACAACTGACTGTTGTCATCGGCATTGCTTGAATTGATATAAGAATAACTCAAATCGTATTTCCAATGGTCTGACAGTTGTCCATTAACCCCCAGTTCCATCCCGCGCCTACCGACATCAGCCTCGTCATATAGTGTGGTTGTATTAACTCCACTCCCAGTAGTTTGATTGGTAGCGATTTTACAGTTATCAATATTATAATAAAACGCAGTCAGCGCAACATTGAACGCTTTATTGTAATCTGCCGTAATTCCTGTTTCATATTTCCACCGTTTCTCACCATGCAAGGTTACGCCACTAATCGGGATAAGATACTCACTGACTGGCTGGCGAGAATACGCCAATCGAGTCGACAGTTTATATATAGAGTTTAATTTGTACGAAGTCCCCAACGAATAAGTCATCCCATCTTGTGCCCATTGATCATTTATTCTTTTTGCGATCTCTCCTGTTCCCGATATAATATGACGTTTATCGAGCCTTATCCCACCGTCTACAGTCCAGCGGTCATCGACTCTGTGCTCATCAGTCAGATAATAACCATATAATTCTTCATGTTGTTCTTGCCCCTCGAAACCGCCAGCCGTACCGGTAGGCGTATGCCAACTGATATACTGCGTACCGAATTTTAATGTATCCTTATCTGCGGCGATGGTATGCCAAAGATTGTACTCTCGCCAGTAATCCACGTACTTGACAGTAGCGACAGGCGCCTTGCCAAAGGTATCTTGGTGGAAGTCCGAATCAACCTTAGTATAGCTAAAGCTAAAAGAAGTTGTATTTTGCTTATTCCACTGTTTAGCCATGTCATAGGCGATTACCGTCGTTTCCATCGGGTCATAGCCCCATTTAGCCGAAGAGAGTTTACCATTTGACTCTAGTCCCCGTTGAAACGGTGAGGTTGTTCTGTCGTTATATAGCATAAGATTGCTGGAAAAACCTTTGTCACTATAACCACCTTTCAGTAAAATTGAATCAGAGTCAGAAAAATTGTACCAGTTGTCTTTTCCGTCTGTTTTAGCTTTTGTATACCCTATGTTATAAGATAATTTATCCTTCTTATCACCGTGGAAAATTTGATATTTTTGCGTATCTAGTGTGCCATAACCAATGTTTAATTCTGTTTCAGGCGATGTTGATTTTTTGGTAGTGATAATTATAAATCCCTGACCAGATGCGGCCTGATCTGCTCCAAAAGGCCCCATCGGCGCAATTGTTAAAACAGTAGAATCCCTTACTACTTTCACTGACTCAATCATATTGACCGGCAAACTCGCTACTACACGGGATACTGCCGACCAAGGCAGATACACGCCATCAAGAATAATCCCCATTTGATCGCCGCCGCGGTCTCTGATAAAATACGGATGTTTTCGCCCCTGATAGGTCACCACTATACCCTTTGCCTGTTCAAGAATATCGAACACATTCCGAGGATGCATAGCTTCAATATCTTTTCTAGTAAAAACTTCCGTTCCACTCTTTGCACTCTCCGGAACGGTTAGGCGACTGGATACATTTTCTTGATTATCCTGTTTCTTAACCTTATCCGCTGAAACCACAACCGGACTTAGTTCAGAACTTTCTTTTGAATCACTTGTTTCGGCAAAGGCCGCCAAGGGCATACAAGCCACCGTTGCTAGGCACACTGTCGATATTAGCTTTTTTCCTATCATGGTATTCCTTCTCCCCTATCTAAGATTAGTGTCAAGATCATCTAATTGCTGTTTGCTTTAAGCTTTTCCCATAGCCAAATTCCCCCTCTCCCTAGACGAAGGCTCGTTATGCAGTTCATCGCCACGATAGCTTACCAAAAACAGGTTATTCAATTTTTTAACCAAAGCCTCGATGTCATGTTCTTTTATGTAATCCCAACCGAGCCACTTAAATTTAGCGTCAATTGGTACTCTATTGCTTACATCCGGGTGAACGGAAGGAAAGTACGCATTAGCGCAGATTTGCCCGACTTGCGGGCCTGTTAAAAAATCGACCAAATCTTTGAACTTCTCGACTTTGTTTGCTTTGACCATAAAAAAGAACGGCGTTACCAAAGCGCCGTCTTCCGGCCAGACTATTTCAATAGTTGTGGTAGAACTAATGGTATGTGCAAAAAAATCCGGCATGATATAAATAGGCGGCAAATCCGGATTACTACTCGCCAGGCCTTTGATCATTTGTGCTGAATGTGCCCCGCTATGTATCGCCCGCCCCAGAAGTGCAATTCCCTCCTCTCCGTACTCCTTATAAATGTTAAGTAATACTGCATCACTGAAAGAATCACCACGACTATTTATCATGACTTTACGCTCGTACTCCGGTTTCAGTAAATCTCCCCATGTTTTCGGCATTGGTAGATCACCGAGCCGTTTTCGATCAACTACTATTACCGAGATTCCAAGGCAGATTACATTAAAAGGCCATTTCTGATCCACAATCTCAAGGTCAGCCAATTGCTTGTTCACCACTTTCCGTGGTATCGCGGTATAAAGACCTTTACTAACAAATTTGTTAATAAAATTTTCATTAAAGAAATGGTAGCTTTTTGTTATCGCCAGATCGGGGATTCCGTCAATATCTTGATGATGCGGATTGTCGTCATTTTTCTGTATTGCCTGCAACAGTGTCTGTAATTTACGTTCAAATGGCCCCTTCAAACCGCAGGGAATATGGATGTTAAAACCGCCAGGCTTATTACCACCCATTAAAGAAAATAGACTATTATAGTAGGCTGTATCCTCAATTTTGTCCTTAATCAACTGCACGAAAGCTTCAATACCAATTTTTTTTGTCCGTAAGGCTGATTTTAGTGTCAAAATTGAACCCAGTTCATTTAGAGCATTTTCCTCAGCAAATATGGCAAAACCATTGTTAATAAATACTTCCAGGGTTTCAGGGTATTGTCTGACAATCTCCTTAATTGTGCATTCGCGCAGATTATCCATAATTCACCGCCTAAAATATTGATTAGTTCAATTCAAATATAACCGGTACTATCACCCAGGCCGTGACTGGACGACCATCCAGATAAGCTGGCTTAAACTGCCAGCGGTGAACACCATCAAGTGCAGCCTGATCCAAAGAGCCGTACCCTGAACTACTAGCTAACCGAATATCTTGTACTATCCCGCTCTCAGCAACTAATACTTTTACACGAACTGTCCCTTCCCAGCTATTTGTTCGCGCCTGATTCGGATATTGCGGCGTGGGTCCATAAACCACATACGGGCGGTCATTGTCCCCTTTATCACTTCCGCCTCGACCATTACCACTCGACCCTTTGGCGCCGGTAATGCTTCCAGGAGAGACTGAGTCGCCGGAAAAAGGACCCGCACCACCGGAAACCATACCTGTATTTCCCGTCGCCGCCATTTGTAATGCCGGCTCGGCTGCTGCTGTGCTCGATGACATAACCGCAGGTTCGTTCCGCGATGCAATGGGGACTTGAGGCCGCTGTTCAACGGTTTCCTGGACTTTGGCTTCCACTTGATTTTCCATTGTCTGTCCGGCAGACGGAGCCTCTCCCAGTTCGACTTCGATATATTGTTTTTCCGGAATATCTATTGATGTCGCTGACAAACTGGATCCATCTGCCACTACTGCTAAAACGATGGAATGAAAAATAACGGAAAGGAAAAATGCCTTCCACCATCTTTTCGTTTTCATATCATCAAAGCCCCTTCGCTAGACAGCTTACCAATTTTCGCATAATAACCTAAAATCGGCCTTGCATTGCTATCCCAATCAACCGCAATTTGCAGAAACCGGAATACAAACTCTTCGACCCTCATGTTTTTCCCCAACACTGATTATTTGTACATCAACGCCGTAAACCGTTTTTAAGTAATCTTCAGTGATCACTTCCTCCGCAGTCCCAATTCGAAAGGCATTGCCCTTTTCAATTACTGCCACCTTCGATGCGCAGTAAAAGGCGTGATTAGGGAAATGGGTTGTCATGATTACCCCCAAGTTTTCATTTCTCACTAGCCTTTTGATTTGATTCAATACCTTGATTTGGTTCCCAAAATCAAGATTGGCCGTAGGTTCATCCATAATCAAAAAGGCCGGCTGCTGCGCCAACGCTCTTGCAATCAGCACAAGTTGTCGTTCCCCGCCGCTTATTTGCGTATAGATACGGTCTTTTAACTGGGCTATTCCAAGGGTTTGCAACGCCTCTTCGGCAATTTTCGTGTCCTGCCTGGTTGGGGATGAGAAAAGCGACAAATGAGCTGTTCTTCCCATCGTCACCACCTCAATGACCTTAAAGGGAAAAGGAGGATTATGCGCTTGCGGAACATAGCCCACCTTCCTAGCTAAACTCCGCCGCGACCAACTGCTGATATCCTCTTCATCCAGAAGGATTTGTCCGGACTGAAGCTTAATAAAGCCTAACATTGCTTTAAAAAGTGTCGTCTTGCCAATACCGTTTGGCCCTAAAATACATAACGACTCACCGCATCTCACGGTAAGTGATATGTCGCTGATTACTGTCTTGTCGGCATAGCCGCAGGAAATATTTTTTACCTCTAGTTTCATGCTGTTTCAATCCTTTCAGCAGCTTATCCTCATAATGTCTGCTCTTAAGCCCAGCCCTTTTTTTTGGTGTTGATCAATAAATATAGAAAAAATGGCGCGCCAATCATGGATGTAAGAATACCCAGGGGAATTTCCACAGAATACAGTGTTCTCGCTAGATTATCCACTAACAGTAAAAAAAGGGCTCCCATCAACATCGCTACTGGTAACAACACTTTATAATCCGGACCAACAAGCAGTCGTGCCACATGAGGCACAATCAAGCCGACCAGCCCAATCATCCCGCTTATCGCGACAGCTGAAGCAGTCATCATGGTGGCACACAGGATGACCACCAATCTCACCCTACCGGTGTTTACACCTAATGCGCTTGCCTCTTCTTCGCCAAACGACATTACATTCAGGTTCCATCTGACTAGCATTACTGCCGCTAACCCCAGGACGATAGGGATACTGGCCACTTCCACATCGTGTATGCTGATCGAGGCCAAACTGCCCATCAGCCAATACGTTATCGTCGGCAATTTGATATAAGGATCGGCTGCGTATTTAATTAAGGAAAGAAATGAAGAAAACAGTATCCCGACAATAATCCCCGTAAGAATCATTACCAGTATGGTGTCGCCATTCCGACCGAGCCATACACTGATGAAATAGGTAATCGTTACAGCTAGCATTCCGCCAATAAACGCTCCAATCTGAATACCGACATTACTATATGAAAGCAATATTGCCAGCGCTGCGCCCAGGCTGGCACCAGCTGAAACCCCCAAAATGCCCGGCGACACCATCGGGTTTTTGAACATCCCCTGGTAAGCAGCACCAGACGTGGCTAAAGCAGCGCCAACCAATAGTGCGGCAATAATTCGTGGCAGGCGAATCTTAAATACAACAGTCTCCATGTCGTTTGTCCAATAATGCGGCAGAGAAATAAATTTCCCCGCGATAATAGCAAAAACCGTTTCAATAGAAATTGGGTAACTGCCAATAACAAAAGACACGAAAAATACCGCGACTAACAAAACAGGCAATAGTAACAGCGTTATCGCAGCTCCCCCTGAAAGAGAATTGCCTTTTAACAAATTGTCACCCCCGGCTCCGCCGGTATTAGATCAATGCACCCTCCGTTACGTAATATATCCCGGATTGCGGATAGTTGACGATCTAATTTCTCCAGCAAGACCAAATTATGACGTTCTTGTTCTGAAGTCACAATTACTTTCTTAATTCCACCGTTTTTGATCACCAGCCGCCTATCGCCCATTAATGCCAAAATCGGGTCGTGAGTAGCCATCAACACAATTTTTTGTCTGTCAACCAAAAGTCGAATCGCGTTTTGGCGGTCAATTCCGGCATTCTCAATTTCATCAATCAGGATAATCGGCGATTTGCTCAAATAGGCCGCATCAGCTATCATCAGGGAACGGGACTGACCGCCACTTAATGAGGTAACCGGCGTATCTGGCAAAAACTTCTCACCAGCTAATTCGTTGGCTTTCACAATAATGTTAGCGCAAATTTCCGCCGCATTTTCCACCATTCGGCTTTCGGCATGCATCTTAACAAATTCCTCAACCGTCAAATCCATAATGAAATTCATATTCTGCGAGAGTTGAGCAACCAGCTTATGTTCGATGGAAAAACGACGTTTCACATCCGGAATCTGATTATTGATCAGTATCTTTCGTTTTGTAGGCGTATCCCGCTGCGCAATCCATTCAATATCTGCCAGTAAGCAGCTCTTCCCTGAACCAGTTGGTCCCACGATGCAAATAACTTCACCGGCATTAATTGTTACTAATATATTTTCACCCTGACCGTCTTTGTCTTGTCCGCCAACAATAGTAACAGATTTGACTGCCTCCTCCACAACCTGCAGTTGCTGCATCTGAGTCATAAAAGCGACAAATTGTTCGATAAGAACCTGCTGGTCTATCCCCAAATCCTGGGATGTTTCTTCGTCCATACTTGAAAAATAATTACAAACCCGGTCAAACGATTTAACCGGCAACGGTAAGGCCTGAAAAAAATCAGCCGCATACGGATATGCTGTAAACAATTCTTGCATAGTCATAGAAGACAGCTTTTCCCACACTTAGAACCCAGTCCCTTCTCAGTTCAATTCCATTTTTTTCACATTACCCATTTGGAAGTCCTCGCCAATACGAACCTGTCCCAAACAGTACGAACAAGTGGCTGCCGGCATGGAAAACCGCAGCTGACAGCCAATAAGAGTTTCAAACTCCGCGGCGTTACAAAATAATTCTTTGGCTTCATGAGCGCCTTGCCCGGTAATACCATTAAGATGAATAATTACTGCCCGCGGATTGGCCTGTTTGACACGAAAAGCAAATACTTCCCGTTCACCCTGCGAGACAATGTCCCCTTTGGTAATCACAACAATATCAGCCAGTTTAAGCATTGGCCCAATTTTTCGCGGGGTGTCAACACCACTCAAATTATCAATCACACATACCGCCAACGCCCCGCGGATATGCGGCGAACAACGGTTACATAGTCCGGCACTCTCACTGATTAACATCGCAAAACCTTTCCGGTTTGCCCACGCTACACAATCTTCAATATTGCTGACGAAAAAATGGTCTGGGCAAATATTGCCTGACAGTCCAGTCCTGGCAACTATACCCTTTTTTTGATAAAATTCCTGATCCTTAGTCGACAAACAATCAAATTTCACAACCGCCACTTTCATTTTGTCATGCTGCAAGACTTCAGCAATCTTGGCAATCACTGCCGTTTTCCCTGCAGAAGGCGGACCGGATACAGTAATTAACTGCATAATTTCACCACCGTCACATACTCTGTATTTTTAAGCTTTCCTTATCGGATTTGCACCCGCAAGCTGGAGATGACTCGTTCGTCTGACCGCCCTTAGCACAATAACTCTCCCAACACCACTTATTTAGTTTCTCCACCAATTCTTCAATATCATTTTCCTTTATGAAATCACAACCCAACCATTTAAACTTGGCATTGGCGGCCAATTTATTATTTACAGCTGGATGCAAGGAAGGAAAATAGGCATCAGCACAAAGCTGACCAAAGCGTGAGCCGCTTACAAAATCAACTAAGTCGTTCAGCTTTTCTGCTTTATCCGCCTTCACCATAAAGAAAAGCGGCATTACCAAAGCCCCGTCTTCAGGCCAGACAATCTCAATATTATCTGAAGAACTTATGGCGTTAGCAAAGAAATTAGACATAATGTAAATCGGCGGCAAATCCGCTTTACTGCTCGCCATCCCTTTAATCATCTGTGCGGCATGTGCGCCGCTATGTATCGCCTTGCCAAGCGCTTCGATCCCTGCCTCGCCATAATCCTTATAAATGTTTAGTAGTACAACATCACTAAAACTATCACCATAACTATTCATTAAGACTTTGCGTTCGTATTCAGACTTTAACAAGTCTCCCCATGTCCTCGGCATTGGCAAATCGCCCAGCCGTGATTTATCCACTACCATGATTGTGGTAGTCAGACCGACAACATGATAATTTCCTTCTTTATCCGTAATACCAATATCAGCAATTTGGCTATTTATCAGTTGGTTTCCCGGCATTGCAAAATAACCGGACTTGACAAAGCGTTCAACGAAATTTTTATTAAAAAAATGATACCCCTTTGTCAACACCATATCTGGTACTTCGTCAATATTCATAAAGTGCGGTATCCATTCATTAAGATGCAGCAAATCGTTGCAGCATGCTCCGGTGTAATAGTTAATCGGTTCTTTACCGTTTTCTTGGGCTTTCTGAAGCACCGATTGCATTTCACGCTCCAAAGGAACTTTTAAACCGCAGGGAATCTGTGCGACAAAGTTAAATTTCCCCGAATTGTTATCAACACAAGATGAGAGCAAACTATCATAGTTGGCTGCATCGGCAATTTTTTCTTCTAATAGGTGCAAAAAAGCTTCAGCCCCTATTTTTTTGGCTCGCAACGCGGGTTTAAGCTTTAGTATCGCTCCTAGTTCGTTAAGCACTTCTTCATTAGCGAATTCATCAAAGCCGTTATTGCTAAATACCTCCGACGTTTCAGGATATTTTTTGATAATGTCCTGAATGGTCCAATTAAGCATGTTTTCTTTCATTTTGCCCTCCTCAATACTTTTTTCTTGTTCCTGCAAAAGGCTTTGCCATTGTTGCACCTAATAGACACGGTTTTCCCATTAAAGCTATATTATTACAACATTGTACATAAGTAAACAAAAATGTTATGATAATGTTAATTTATTGCCATTTTATTTGTTTTTGTTATGTTATATTTGCAAGCCACCTACCCTTGCTTCAATGAGAATTCATACGTATAAATTTGACCCTTTTGGGAATACGTTCCGCTAAATAAAACAAATATAAACAAATATATTTAGGAAATATATTTTGTTTATATTTGTTACTATTCGTTTTTGTTGTAAGATATTGTTGGTATATAGTATACTTACTTATAGAGATTATGTCGGTAACCATGGTTACTAATCGCAGAAGGTTGTGGTAATATTGCAAGACATCTTAGTCAAATTTGTTTCAAAATCACCGATGTTCTCCGGTATTTCCATTGATACGATAAACATTATGTTTGCCTATTTTAAACCGGAATTGTTAAATTGCTCAGCCGATTCCTATATTGTCGTACAAAATGAAAAAATAACCGGGTTGGGTTTATTAATTCATGGAAAAGCGTCAATCAT
The DNA here is from genome assembly GCF_002257705.1 of Sporomusa silvacetica DSM 10669. GTDB lineage: Bacteria > Bacillota > Negativicutes > Sporomusales > Sporomusaceae > Sporomusa > Sporomusa silvacetica. The sequence continues at coordinate 21,637 of NZ_LSLK01000165.1, read as the reverse complement.
AAAAGAAAACCTGACGGGAAAATGTATGCTAATAAAAAAAATTAAAAATGGGGAATCATTCGGAATAAGAGCTGTATTTTCGCAGCAACATGATTGGCCAGTATCTGTAGTTGCGAAAACAGACTGTACTGTGATGTTTTTGCCCCGAGCAAAAATTGCGGGTAACTGTAAAAATACTTTTATAGGTCGTGAACAGTTATTACAAAATATGTTAGTGTCGGTATCGCAAAATAATTGTCTTCTACATCGTAAGCTAGAGTATCTCGCACTCAAAAGCCTGCGAAAAAAAATCTGTATGTATCTTCTGGAACAATATGAATCTAGAGGGGAAAAAACTTTTACAATGCCATTAAACCGTAATGAATTGGCTGATTTCTTGTATGTCTCGCGCCCTGCTTTATCTAGAGAAATCGGTCGCATGCGCGATGAAAAAATTATTGATTTTTATCGCACATCTATCACACTTTATAATGTGGATATTTTAAAACAAATCTTAAACTAAAATTGCCAAGCCCTTTCCGCTCTGGATAGGCTTGGCAATTTTAGTTTAAGCTATTTAAATTTATCTTTGTCTAATTAGTTAGCATTGCAATGAAAGTTTCAGCAAGAACAGGGTCAAATTGTGTTCCAGCACATTTGCGTATTTCGTCAATAGCTTCTTGATCACTCAGGGCTTTACGGTATGGACGGTCATTCGTCATGGCATCAAAGGCATCTGCTAACGCAAGTATACGACATGCCAATGGAATTTCTTCGCCAGCGAGGTTAAGGGGATATCCCTTTCCATTCCACCATTCTTGATGCTTTAAAATCCAATCGGCAATAGGAGCTAAGTCCGGCACTGATTTCGCTATCCGAAAACCAATATCACAGTGACGACGCATAACAGAAATTTCATCAGGCGTTAGTTTTCCAGGTTTAAACAGGATGCTGTCAGGAATACCCACTTTCCCTATATCATGAAATTTTGCCAGAAGTTTCAAATCGGCAAGCATTGGGGCAGACAGTTGTATTTTCTGAGCAAAATTTGCGACAATGCTTTCCAGTCGCTCAGCATGCCCTTCCGTAATATAGTCTCTGGCTTCTAATGCCTGCATCATTGCATGTACTATTGCACTGCGTGCACTTAAACCCTTATGCATTTTTTCCCGATACATGTTGTTATCCGCTTCTTTAAACAGCGAATTAATATCCTCAAAGCCTATTGCCCAGCCGCTGGAAAGACTTAACGGAAGATTGTGGTTAGTATCGTTATATTTTTCTATAGACATTTTAATTGCCTTAGATAACTCGTCCATTTTTTGAGTCTCGGGATTTGACACCAATATTGCAAATTCGTCTCCGCCAATTCTGGCGATAATATCTGGAAAAGATATACAGGAACTCAGTATTTTGGCTGCAGCCTTGAGTAATTCATCGCCTGAAAAGTGCCCTAATGTATCATTGATTAATTTAAGACCGTCAACATCACAGACGAGAATGCCAACATTTTTACCATTTTGCCTGCCACTCTTAAGTATTTGCTCTTCGAAATAAGTACGGTTGTAAACTTCAGTAAGGGGATCCTTTATGCTAAGAAGTTCTAGCCTCTGTTCGATTTGCTTTTTATAAGTGATATCTCTGACTATTGCCATTACCTCGAAATCACCATTTTTGACAAAACGAGCTTCAAAGTAATGTACTTGGTTATTTTGCAGCAGCTGGTACTCCATAAGTTGTATATTCCCACTACTGATAGCTTGTCTTATATGACCAAGGGCCTGCAGTGCCAATTCCCGGCTAAAAACGTCCATAATATTTTTCCCCAAGAATTGATTTGGAGGAACATAGGAATCAAAGTTAGCTGGTTTATTATAGTCAAGAAACTTACCATGACAATCAATACGTAGCATTAAATCTGGAATAGATTGCAAAATTTCTTGTTGTACCTGGTTAGTGTGCGCTAATTTTTGTATATATCGGTTGGCTATAATGTAAATAAGAAAAGCTGATAAACTTACAAAAATCCAACCCTTTATAACGGAAAACAAAATTATAATATCTCTGTTTAAAGATAAAAGTCCAACAATGGTATCAGATAAAAAAATCCATATTACGCCAAAGGCAAAATATACTAAAGAAATTTTTATTGCATAGTTTTTGCTTGTCATATAGAGATCATTCCTTTCTATGTATAGGGAAAATGGGATAACCATTATTCCCGTACATATAATTTTTACTCCAGGATATACCCACACTAAAGGAATTACTTAATAAACATACTGTTTATTAGAATTCCCGAAATTTCTCATTATTCCTGTTTTATTTCCAAATAAAGTCTAAATTCGACAAAGATACTTCGGTAAATGCCGGAGCGCTCTTAGTTACATACTTCGTAGAAGTATCCGTTTTGCCATTTATCCCCTGCGTACAATGTATTACGAGACACCTTCTCCATTTTTAATGTAATTATACTATATTAATCCAGGAGGTGTTTTAAGATTTCCTAAAGAAAAAAGCTGCCACACTAATTTTGTTAATGCGGCAGCCTCCACTAAAACCATTTTCTGCAATATTATCTTTTTGGACTTTCTCAACAGCCCCTTCTAGCTCGATTAACGTTTCACTTCAACCTTGGCCATCTTTTCGTAATATCGTACTAAACTACAATGATCCTTCTCTCCCATATCATCCACTTTGAGCGCTTGCATCATTTCCATAACCGCTGCAGTCATCGGCAATGGAACACCCATGTCATGGGCGGTTTCCAACGCATTGTTCAAATCCTTAATGTGAAGATTAATACGGAACCCCGGATCAAACTTACGATCCATGACAAGCGGTGCTTTCGCATCGAGAACCGTACTTCCTGCCAAGCCACCACGAATGGCTTGGTATACCAACTCCGGCTCTACCCCCGCTTTGCTGGCTAAAACCAATGCTTCCGACATGGCCGCAATATTCAGGGCAACAATAACCTGGTTTGCAAGCTTTGTTACATTTCCCGCGCCAATCTCCCCTGTCCGTACAACGGAACCAGCCATAGCCTTCATTACAGGATAGCATTTATCAAATACTTCTTGCTTGCCACCAACCATGACAGACATGGTACCATCAATAGCTTTCGGTTCGCCGCCGCTTACAGGAGCATCTAACATCTCTACTCCCTTTTCGGCAAGCTTTGCTGCCAATTCCCGGCTTACTAAGGGAGCGATCGAACTCATATCAATGAAGGTTGCACCCTTATTAGCTCCCTCAAGTACGCCATTTTCACCCAAAACAACTTCTTTTACATGAGGCGAGTTAGGTAACATGGTAATAATGATATCAGCCGCTTGCGCTGCAGCCTTAGCTGTAGCTGCGCTCTTAGCCCCTGCAGCTACCACTTCGTCAACTGCACTTTGGTTTTTATCTACAACAATAAGATCATAGCCCGCCTTTATTAAATTTTTACTCATAGGTTTCCCCATAATACCTAAACCAATAAATCCAATTTTCATTTTCATTTACTCCTTTATTTTTAAATTATTTCAACAGTCCCATGCCTATCAATACCTTGGAAAGTTGCTCTCTTTCACTATGTGTCAACGGGCCTGATGGATCCATACACGGTCCAGCCTCGATACCCAGTAAGGTAAGTGATTCTTTAATCACCGCCGGGAACGTACCGATGCAAAAGGCAATCCTAAGAGGCGCCAAGGCAAACTGCGCTTTGAGAGATCCTGCTAAATCACCAGCCATATATTTTTCATAGATGTCAGCGCACAGTCTAGGCGCTACATTTGCACAGGACGCAATGGAACCAGTGGCACCATATAAAAGGGCTCCATAGATAAGCGTGTCTCGTCCCATAAGCACGGAAAAATCCTTTCTATCTTGAGTCAAGCGTATATATTCAGCTGTCAAGGTCAAATCACCACTTGAATCCTTGATGCTTACAATATTAGGGACTTCAGCTAACTTAGCTACTGTTGCCGGCGCAATATTAACACCTGTCTTAGGAGGATTGTTGTAGAGTATGACTGGAAGAGAGGTACTTGCCGCAACATCCTTATAGTGTTTAACTAGCTGATCTTGATTGGGAGTAATAAACAAAGGTGTTAAAACCGATACGGCGTCCACTTTGCATTCTTCTGCCATTTGGGTTAGCATCACACTCTCTCGGGTAGTGATCCCATTCGTTCCTGCATAAACGGGGACTCTACCCTTTGTCTCATCCATGGTGACCTGAAAAATTTCCTTTTTTTCCTCAGGACTTAAGCCGTAAAATTCTCCAGTTGTACCGGTAATAAATAATCCATGTACACCACCGCTAATTAGATAATTAATCAGCTTACGCATGGCTTTCTCGTTAAATTTTTCTTCAGCCGTCAGGGGAGTTATCACCGCTGGTATAATTCCTCTCGGTATAAAGCCTACTTTATTATCAGTTGCTTTCATTTATTTTTTCTCGCTTTCAATTATTTAGCGTACCATAGCCGGACGATTGGCATACTTCTATTCAGGTACTCTACCTTTTTCTTTACATTCAATTTCTCTCTCAGGTAACTGGTGCAGGATTAAACAAACATAATGCATTCTGTAATCCCCATTGCTCAGCCCATGTCTTTCTACGACCACTAGCAACCTCAATAATCAAACGGAATATTTCCCAGCCAACTTCCTCAATTGTTGCCTCACCAGTTGCAATTTGCCCGGCATTCACATCAATGAGATCATGCCATTGTTCTGCCAACACATTTCGGGTTCCCACTTTAACGACCGGTACCATGGCCAATCCATAGGGTGTTCCACGTCCTGTAGTAAACACTTGTACGTGGATTCCAGAAGCTAATTGCAGGGTTCCGCAAACAAAATCACTCGCTGGCGTTGCTGCATATAATAATCCTTTTTGCTTTGCTTTTTCGCCAGGAGATAACACCCCAACAATCGCACTGCTACCTGATTTAGCAATAGAGCCCAGTGCTTTTTCCACAATGTTTGCTAAACCGCCTCTTTTATTGCCAGGCGTTGTGTTAGCACTTCTATCGACTTCCCCAAGATCTAAATAATGATCATACCACTTCATTTCTTGAATAAGCTTACGACCAACTTCTTCATTCACTGTGCGGGGCGTTAATAAATGAATCCCATCTCGCACCTCAGTGACTTCTGAAAATAGAACGGTTGCTCCAGCCCGTACTAACAGATCTGCTGCATATCCGACTGCTGGATTAGCGGTAACACCAGAGAAAGCATCACTCCCCCCACACTGCATGCCAACCACCAAATCGGAAATAGGACAGGTAACCCGTTGCCGAGAATTCAACCTTTTTAATTGCTCTGTTGCCTCTGACATAATTTTCTCAACCATTTTGCCAAACCCACGCTGCTCTTGTAATACAACGATTGCGCCAGCTTCACCAGTTGGTATCAGTTTTTCTGGAGGCAGTTTTTCGCAGCCCAAGCCAACTATCATTATTTCCCCACCAAAATTGGGATGAGTAGCAATATTCTGCAGGGTCCGAATGGGAACAACCGCCTCAGGAGCATTAATCGCCACACCACAGCCGTAATTATGATTTAATGCCACTACATCCCCCACATTGGGATATTGAGGAAGTATTTCTGCCTTGATTCGTTTTACCGCATAATCAAGGACACCTGCAACGCATTGAACACTTGTACTAATACCAAGAATATTTTTTGTTGCTGCACTACCATCTGCGTTTCGGAACCCTTCAAAAGTATACCCTTCAAGCGATGGTAATGGCTTTGGCACCTTATTGGCAATTGATAATTGATCTAATTTAGGAGGCGTCGGCATGCGTACTAAGGATTCATCAATCCAGCTGCCTTTATTTATTGGGCGAACTGCATAGCCAATGACTTCACCATAGCGAATAATCTCATCTTCTTGCGCCAAATCAACTAAAGCTACTTTATGCCCTTGCGGGACATGCTCCCTGAGTTCAAGACCGCAAGCAAATACGGTACCTTCTGGTAATCCTCCCGAATTGACAACAATTGCTACATTATCAACTTCATTTATTTTTATATAAAGAGGTACTTCTTTTTGTTTGTCATTCAAAGGCATGCCAAACTCTCCTTTTTCCCCTATTTAAATTTTATTCTTGAGTAACCTTCTTTTAATGTTAGTCTTTCTCAGTCTTTAATTCCATTCTATGAATATCACCAACAATAAATAGATAAGACATTGCTCCTAATAGTCCCATGATGCCAACGAAAATTAATGCTCCATTAAAGGACTTAGTTACATCTAAAATATAGCCGATAACAAGAGGGGTTACAATACTTGCCAAATTTCCCACCATATTAAATATCCCACCGCTGACTCCAACCATCTCTTTCGGTGATGTATCGCCGACAACACACCATCCTAAAGCACCAATCCCTTTAGAGAAAAAGGCTAGTGACATCACGACAACAACAAGCACTGTTGAGTCTACATAATTGGCTAATATAATACTACTCGAAAATACCAAGCCAATAATAATTGGTGTTTTGCGAGCTACTGTTAAACTCTTGCCACGTCTGAGCAACCAATCCGACCAATAACCACCAAGTACACCACCGGCGAATCCTGCAATAGCAGGAATCGAGGCAACAAGTCCTACCTTGAGCATCGACATACCTTTTGCTTGAACAAGGTAAGTTGGAAACCAGGTAAGAAAAAACCACGTGATGGTATTCAAACAAAATTGTCCCAAGTAGATACCGATCATTTGCCTATTTTGTATCAATGCCCGAACATAGTTCCATTTGATTGGCGTCTTTTTGTCACCAAGACTCGCCAAGCCGCCTCCGGCTTCAATATAATCCATTTCTGCCTGATTTACACCCGAATGGTTTTTAGGATCACGAATCACTTTAAACCAGAAGACAGAAATAATTATCCCTGCGGCACCAGTCCAATAAAAAATATAGTGCCAGCCGAATGCATGTAACGTCCAAGCCATCAAGGGCGTAAACACGGCTAATGCAAAATATTGAGCAGAATTAAAAATTGCTGATGCAAAGCCACGTTCATGAGTTGGGAACCACATAGCCGTAATTCTGGCATTTGCCGGGAAGGCTGGTGCCTCGGCAATACCCATTAAGAATCTCAGCCCAAAAAGCATCGCAAAAGCGCTACCTGCAAAAAAACCGATAGTCCCCTGTAAAGCAGTAAATAAAGACCAGAGAAATAATCCTGAACCATAAACAACACGAGCACCATACTTATCCAGAACCCAGCCACCTGGAATTTGCAAAGCAGTATAGGCCCAGCCGAAAGCCGAAAAAGCCATTCCCATGGTCACCGCATTAAAACCTAGATCCTTGCTCATGATAGGTGCAGCAATAGAAAGAGTTGCGCGGTCAACATAATTGAAGGTGGTAACAATAAATAACATGGCAAGAATAAAATAGCGGATATTAGTCTTTTTTTGAATCACTTGGTTACCGTTCATTAACAAATCCCCTTTCTTTATTGCGATAATATTGCCTTCATTATGATTATTATTTGTATTAGCAATATTGCGCTATTGCAATTTATTAAATGCAATAACCATGCCAACCATCAACATATTGATTTATCTGACTTTTCTTGTTAGGCAACGACAATAAGTGTGGCAAACCATGCAACAAACGTTGTATAACATGCCACAGATGCTGTTGCGCTTTGATTTTGTAAACAGTATAATAAAGAATACTTGATACATAGGAGAGATCAGACTTGTCTAAAATCGCTTTTATTGCTCCTGATAAGCAATTGTTTTTACAAGGCAAGAAAATTATCCACGAACTTGGCTTAGACCATAAATTCGACCTCTATTTAGCACGGCTGAAAAGAGGAATCGGACTTGCTGAAAAGCTGCAAAACGAGGATGTTGATGTTATTGTTTGCAGAGGCGGCACAGCTCAATTAATTATCGAATCAAACGTTAGAGTCCCGGTGGTTGAAATTCCTATTACCGGACAGGACCTGGCCCAAGTTTTTTATGAGTCCAAAAAGATAACTGGGCTACCACACCCCAAGGTTGCCATATTAGCTTATCGCAATATGGTCAATGACATTGAAGTTCTGTCAAACATTCTTGCTATTGAATTGGCCATTTATCCTCTTAAAACAATCGATGATATCCCCTCGAAAATAGCCGAAGTAGCAGTAACAGATGCCAGTATCGTAGTAGGCGGTATAAAAACGATACTTCTGGCAAGAAAAAAAGGCTTAAAGACACATCTCATACGTTCCGGAGATTTTTCCATTCGGACCGCACTTCTTGAGGCTCAAAAGATCGCGTTAGGCCGAAAAATCGAAAAAGAACGAGCCCAAGAATTTAAAGCTTTAGTGGACTATTCATTAGAAGGTATCATTAGTATCAATCAAGAGAGCGTCATCAAAGTCTTTAACCCGACAGCAGAACGATTATTAAATCGCAATGCCAAAGAAATGCTTGGGCAAAAAATAGACTCGGTACTCACCTTTATTAATGTTGAAGCTTGTTTACAAGCCGGACAGCAATCCATCGGCCAAGTCCTTCACCTCGGTACTATTTGGATCACCTTGAATATTACGCCTATCATCGTTGATCAATTGATCCTTGGTGCTATCATTGCATTCCAGGATGTCACACGTATTCAAGAAATGGAAGCTAGAATCCGCAATGAAGTAACCGCAAAAAAATTTGCTGCCAAATATCATTTTACTGATATTTTAGGAGTCTCCCCTCAGATTATTGAAACCAAGCGAATTGCGCAGGAAATGTCTTTAATTGATGCCACTGTGTTAATTTCCGGCGAATCAGGCACAGGAAAAGAGTTATTCGCCCAAAGCATCCACAATAAAAGTCGAAGGAAGAATGGACCATTCGTTGCCATCAATTGTGCCGCCTTACCTCAAAATTTACTTGAAAGCGAACTCTTCGGCTATGTAGAAGGAGCGTTTACGGGTGCCACAAAAAAGGGGAAACCAGGTTTATTTGAAATGGCTCATGGAGGCACCATTTTTCTTGACGAAATTTCAGAAATGGACAAATACGGTCAAAGTCGATTACTTCGGGTATTGCAAGAAAAACAGGTCATGCGTCTAGGGGATGATAAATATATCCCTGTTGATATGAGAATCATTGCCGCTACCAATAAAAACTTAATGGGGCTAATTAAAGAAGGACATTTTCGACAAGATCTTTTTTACAGACTTAAAGTGCTTACAATGAACTTACCACCATTGCGTAATAGAAACAATGATATACAACATCTCGCACATCATTTCTTGGAATACTATAACCAGCAACACCTCAAGCAACTGGAAATTACCCCTACGGGATATGACTATCTGGCTGAATATTTTTGGCCTGGAAATGTCAGAGAACTAAAATTTTTCATAGAAAGATTAGTCGTAATTGCCAATGAAAAGGTTATTACTGAGCGTGTTATACAAAAGTATTGGCACGACAGAGAATCTGAACCAGGGCTTACGAATATTACTACTGACACGTCACCATCATCAGAAGAAGATCAGATTATTTCAGCATTAGCACAATGCAGCTCAAATATTACCCATGCCGCTAAATCATTGGGAATGGATCGAAGCACACTCTATCGAAAACTAAAAACATATAAAATTGAAGTCAAGAAAACGTACTAAGAAGAACAATGGTACTAAAATGACTAAAAGCCCCGGCACATGCCAGGGGCTTAACTCGTTGCTTTCCTAAATCACATCACAGGTATATGTTGTTCAATTTTCGGACTAGGCATCCCTCTGCTCTCTCGTGAGATATAATCACTTCAACAAAAGATGCAAAGTTGTTTTGTTCGCCCACCCAAGGATTTAATTACTTTCTGTCGAATAATACTTATTAAAATTGTCACGATAAGTCGAAAAGGAGAATAGCTAAAATGAAAAAAATCGTTACGTTGCTTGTATTCTTATTCCTCTTGGGATTTTCTTCAATATGTATAGCAAATGCTGCGCAAGCGGAAACTTCCACAACCATCCCTCTTACAAAAACCGATCAAACAGGTAGTGACCGTATAAAACCCCAACAACTGTTAAAAGATACTGGGGAAGTCTTAACAAGTCCAAAGCATTGGGATACTGCAAATTGGAACAGATTTTTATTGCTCGGCGGAGTTACTTACCTTACATATAAAAATGATAGCCACATTCAAAATTGGTTTCAAGAAAAACGCAGTAAGAATACAAATAACGTAGCAAATATCGGGAATGCATTCCCGGTGGTGGGTGCGGCTTATTTGACAGGTGCATATTTTCTTGGAAACGAACAACAACGTACATTTGCAGTCAATGGACTTGAAAGCATGGGAATTGCCGTGCTCTCTACCGAAGTCATCCACTTTGCTACTAACAGAAAGCGACCAGATGGTAAAAAGGACTCATTCCCATCTAGCCATACAGCCGCTGCCTTTGCACTGGCTACAGTTATTGCCGATGAATATGGCAACAATGATAAATCAGTTCCTTTTCTTGCTTACGGACTTGCCACACTTACAGCATATGGCCGGCTTAATGACAACCGACACTGGGGTTCGGATGTTGTCGCTGGTGCTCTAATCGGTCATTATACCGCCAAAACGGTCGGGAAAATAAACGGTTCGAGAAATATTAGAGTGCAACCTTATATAAATTCAGACCAGAAAGGTATGGTTATAAGTAAACAATTTTAGCCTTATTGCAATTGCCGAAGTCGTTCTTTGAGAATTATCTTGCACAGGTTTTCAAGTTCGTCATACAACGAGTCAACTAAATACTGGCCAAGTGTATCCTTATCGTCTTGCAATGTTCTATAGATAATATTAATACGTTCATAAACTTCTGCTTGTACCATAGTTAATCCACCCCCATTTATTTAGAGGGTAACATGCAAAAATAGTTATTTTTGTCGAATATGGTATGTTAATTAAATAATTTGCTAGGTAATAATTAATGTTTATTACTGATATAGATTTCATGAATAAATAGGAAGAAACCGTACCCCTGGAAGGATACGGCTGCCTTATTTCTCAACAAAACATTACCGTCCAAATCATCATCTTTTTCCCATATCCTACCGTGCCAACCGAATAACAGTAACATCGTAGAGTAAAGTTACTTGTGTTTGGTTCCATCTGGCATTATTGTATTTTTAAGATTCGCACCTTTTAAATTTGCTCCATTCAGATTTGCACCCTTCAAATTAGCACCCTGTAAGTTTGCGTTTTGCAAATTAGCGCCCTTTAAATTAGAACCTTGCAAATTAGCGCCCTTTAAATTTGCACCTTTTAAATTTGCATAAGTAAGATCACCTTTCAGACATATTTTAGTTTTAAATAACTTATTAACATCGGTTTGTTTATAAGCCTCGGCCGTATTACTAAACATACCAGTTAATAATACCGCTACTACCAACAGTAAGCATGATTTTTTCACCTATTCCCACACTCCTAATTTTTTCACTTCTTTACTAAATCATACTACTCAATTATTATTAATTTCTTAACTGAAACATATTACTGCAGGCCTTAATACAGAAAAGCCCCTACCCCGGTAAAATAACCGCGATAGGGGCTTTTCTGTATTAAGGCCCTCCAAGCCCCTGCCATATTACCACTTACTCAGGGTATAAATTGTAATTATTAGTGGAATAATTACATATAAAATATAAGGAATGAAATTTATGCTCTCAACTAAAATTAGACGTCCATGTAACCACTGTCTAAGAAATGCTATTGATACAATCATACAAGAGAAGATTCTTTCATATGAATGTATATTGGCCATAGCATTCACTTTACTACTTTATAGAAATAATACAAAAATTATTGACGTTCAATCACTCAGAGAAATAACAAGCTTCATATCTTCATTATTAGTGAACTTTTTAGCAGTGTACTATGCTGCTTTGGCAATATCTATAGCTTTTAAGTCACAAATAACTAAAGGGGAAGTCATCAAACGATTAACCAAATCTAGAGTTTTAAAAACAACAGTCGCCCTATTAATTTCACTATTTCTTAGTATATATACTTTCATAGAAAGTACAATTCTACAAAATAACCCAGTTTCAAACGAATACATTTTAATTTTAATCACGTTCATTACTCTTTACGGAATAATATCTGTAGGAGGATTGATTCTTGAAATATCACTCCAAGCTAATATAGAATTTAACAATGATGAAGCTTTAAGAGGCAGAAATTAGTCTGAGGCTTTTAAATATCATCGGACGAGTCCTCATAAAGGAGTTACATCTGACCGATTGGGTCTGTTCCCCCTATCGGCCCGAAACGGCAACACCATCGTAGCCCCGAGCACCTGCGTTCGGATACCTCAAAGTTTAAAGCAAGGGGGATGCTATAATGAAAAAATTATTACTTACAATTATTTTTGCCATGTTAACTAATGTGTGCTTTGCGGAAGATATATATACAGTTACAGAAGACGGCTTCGTTAAGTATCTTCGCACAGAATCACTAAAAGCAAAAGTAACAGCAAAAACTGAGCAAAATTCACTTTTTGAAATGACCTATAGCTTGATCTGCATACCAGATGAAAGTACTTTAGATAAATTAAGAGCCCAAAATTTCAATAATAATATTTCTTTTGAAAAGCAAACTTTTACCTTCAAATGCTCATTTAACCCCAATAGCAATCAGTGGAACCAAGACGGTTCAATTAGGGTAAAAAATGATGAGCTCTGGGGAAATTACCCCCCCAAATGCTTATACAAAACCACTGGCAATATGCCAGGTGGAGCATATTACGGAAATGATCCGGAAGCAGTTTTTAACAGAACTATAATTATCACTGCTTACAAATATGCTCTTTCACATAAATTAGTAAAATTCAATTAGCCGCAAAAAAATTCCAACAGATCAATATATTCTACTTTATCCTATTCCTTTCAACGCAACCAAAAACAAGCCCTTGGATATCCCAAAGGCTTGTTTTTTCTGGCAGCGAGGGCTCAAACAAAAAAGCTGCAACTATATAACCTGTTGCAACTCATTAGAAAAGTCATTCGGATTTTAAAATATCTGCTTGCTCTTTATGGGTAGCAGCTTTCTTCTCAGCAATTTTTTTCAGTTGTTTTTTCTTATTTTTAGGGCTTTTATCTCCCATTTGGTAAGCATCTCCTTTTATTTAAAACCTGTAATTATTATACCACTTTTTGCTATATAGGTTGTTTCAGTCGCTCTGTCCATTGGCTTATATCAGCGCAAATAGAAACTCTAGAATCTAAGTTATTTATAGTTTCCGTTACTTTCTCCCTAATCAGCCCGATTCCTCATTTTTTCAATAAAACACCTACCCATTATCACAAAATGAAGAATCATAACCTTACTAGTAAGTTGACAAAAAAGGTAAACTTTTGACAAAGGTAAATAGCAAAATAAGGAAAGCCCCCTGTGGTAAGGTGAAAATAACCTACCATGGGAAGCTTTCCTATGCACAAACCATACTTTTTTCTCTATACTTGAAATTTAGACACTGCCACTTGCAGATCTTCTGCAAGCTTTGCCAAAGCTTGGCTAGAGCTTGCAATTTCCTCCATGGAGGCCAATTGTTCTTCCGCAGCTGCCGAAACTCCCTGAGCCTCACCTGATGATTTTTTACCCAAATCATCAATCCTTTTGACTGAATCCACGATATGCTGGCTGCCTGAAGCCATTTGCTGCATGGCTGCCGAAATTTCCTTCACCTGGCCTGACACCCCTGTCACTAGGCCTGCAATTTCCCGAAAAGCAGCACCTGCAGTATTGACAACTTCGGTCCCGGTTTGGACCTCCCGTGTGCCGTTGTCCATGGCCACAACCGCCCTATCAGTATCCTCCTGAATTTCCCCAATTAGCTCGGCGATCTTTTTCGCTGCCTCCTGGGACTGTTCAGCCAATTTACGGACTTCCTCGGCCACCACCGCAAATCCACGGCCTTGTTCTCCCGCCCGTGCTGCTTCAATAGCCGCATTTAGCGCCAGAAGGTTGGTCTGACCGGCTATACCAGAGATGGTATCGACGATCTGACCGATTTCTTTAGAACGTTCGCCCAGCTTTGATACAACCTGGGAGGAAGCATTGACTGTTTCTTCGATTTGACCCATTTGATTTACTGCCTTCTCCACCGCTTTGTCACCGTCTTTCGCCTTTTCGGCTGCCTGGGCTGAGTGAGCAGCTACCTGGTTGGCGTTAGCAGCGATCTGCTGAATACCAGCCGATATCTGTTCCACAATAGCAGTGGTATCACTGGCTGCAGCCAATTGCTCACTGGCTCCCGACGCCACATTGGTGATCGAAGTGGCAATCTGACTGGCTGCCTGAGCCGATTGTTCCGAATTAGCTGTTAGTTCCTGCGATGACGCCGCTACTTGCTCTGTGGCCCCACTAATTTTTTGGATAAGATCACGTAGGTTCCTTGCCATCTGTTCGAAGCTATGGCTTAGTCGGCCAATCTCATCGTTAGAGTTAATATCCAGTGTTGTATTTGAAATATCTCCATCGGCAATCCGGTTAGCTACCATTTCCAGTTCGCGGAGGGGTTTCGTCATACTGCGGGCGTACCAAGCAATAATTAAACCTGCTAAAACCAAAACTACAATAATTGTCACCAACGAAATTACCGTTAACGACGCCACTTCCTTTGTCACTTCAGCAGTAGGAACCTTCACCACCAATGACCATCCTGTTCTAGGCACCGGCGCGTACGCCACTGTGGTAGTAATACCTTTATCATCGTATTCGGCAAGCCCTTTTTCTCCCTTGACCATCCGTTCGTACGTTGCCTTTATAGTAGAACTAGCCTCTTTGCTTTCTAAAACATTAGTCTTCATCGCCATTTCGTTGTTCTGATGAACGATTATTAAACCGTTCTCCTGCACCATGAAACCGTAGCCGGTCTCTCCCGCCTTAATTTCAAGCACCTTTTGGTTAATATCCGCTACATTAATCGCACCAAACATTACACCATTAGTCTTCCCCTCAACCTTGATCGGCACTGCCAGTACAATTTCCAAATCGCCAGAGGGCGATAGAATCGGGTCGGACACGCTAACGTTACCTTGCATTGCCTTTTGAAACCAAGCCTTTGAACCAAAATTCAGCTTGAATCCTTTTGCGTCGATTGCTTGCCCATTTGGCGCTACGTATCCAATGGTGGCAAATTTAACCATATTTTTTTTGACTTGTACAAAAAAGGGAGCCATCTCTTCCAGATTACCACTTTGGACTGCTGGCGCTTTTGCTATCCCTTCAAGATGGAAAATTCCTTTATCCAACCAATCACCAATACTAAGCGCGGAAGTCTCCGCTAGTTTTTCCATGCTGCTTGTGATTTCTCCGGTAACAATTGTTCGCGCTCTCCAGTAGTTGAGGCCACCCAAGACACTCATCGCTACCAAGAAGATAATGAGTATGGTGACCGTTAGTTTAGTTTGAATGCTTTTCATCGCAACCTCCTGTTTATTATAAAAAAGTCATTTCCCCAAAACACTGTTTTCACTGACATGAACCACCCAGCCACCTAGCCGTTTTTTATTGAATACTAATTGGTAGTGCATCTAAGTCAAAATAGCATTGGATAACCGTTCAGCTTAACATATAGTTGAACTGCATTTATTGTGCCATAGGTGAAAACCCTGAAGATATGCGCCTTTATTAATGCGTTGGGACATAATCCTTTAATTATGACTCATCATGTCCCAAATTGATTCACCATTGAGGTGTCCAGTCTATCTAGGGAAAGTGCTGCTATTGGGGCATTTTCCTTCACGGAATTTGCACCCATACTAAAAACTTTAGAAACCAAGACGCAGAATATGGTATGATAAAATAAATGTATACCAAATTCTCAGGGAGGATGAGCTGTATGGGCACGTGCTTAAGCTGTAACGAGTGTGGGATATGCAAAAGCATCAATAAAAAAATTATAAAATGTCCAAAATGTAGACGTGCAAATCTTAAGGATAAAGAGATTTGTAAAAGATGTGGCGCCGTACTAGAACCTAATAAGCGTTTTGGTGAAATTATTAGTAAAGCCTGATTCGAATTCGTCCCGACTGGCATTATATAAGAACGATGGATAATTAAAATACGGCCTAGTTTAGTACCCAAAAAACCAAAAAGAAGAAACGTAGAAGGGCTAAGATTGCGCCGCATCTATGATTCTTCTTTTTGGTTTTTCTTAAGTTAATGACATTATGATTTTACTAAAGTTGTAGCCTTAAGGCCTACCCTCAGCAGAACAAGTTTCTGTCGATCTCCAATCCACAACATATGTACCTGATGCTTGGACCTTATTTAGGTGTAAACAAAACCAACTTTGCTGAACTGGTCAGGGACCAATTCGGCAAAGTTGCGGTAAATTCACTTTAGTCAAACCTTTTCAATTTTAAGTTACCGCTGGCCCTATTTATGCTTGTACAGACCCACCCGATTGCCTTCGCAATCCTGGAAATGAGCAATGAAGCCAAGCTCGCCCAGTTCCGTCTGAGGCTGAAGTGTTTTTCCCCCATTAGCTTCTATTTTAACTAGGGTGCCCGGAATATCGTTAACCGACAGATAAACTACATTTCCGGTTTCCGCAGGTATATACCCATCCGCTTTTACCAAAGAACCACATGTTCCGGGGGTTTTCGGTTTCATTGGAAACCAAACCATATCCAACTTTCCCATTTTGCTACTGGAAGGAAGAGAATAGCTAAACACTGTTTTGTAGAAATTCTTAGCTTTCATCAGATCATTAACTGGAATCTCAAACCAATTGACAGGATTCATTTTTGCAGCCATTGTCGTTGTATACAAACCCACCCGATTGCCTTCACAATCCTGGAAATGAGCAATGAAGCCAAGCTCGCCCATTGCTGTTTGAGACTGAAGTATTTTTCCCCCATTAGCTTCTATTTTAGCTAAGGTTCCCGGAATATCTTTAACCAATAGATAAACTATACACCCAGTTTCTGAAGGTGTATATCCATCCGCTTTTACTAAAGAACCACTTGTTCCGGTTATTGCCGGTGTAAGTGGAAAATAGGCCCTATTCGGCGTTTCCGTTTCATTAATAGTAAGGGAATAGCTAAACACTGTTTCGTAGAATGTCTTAGCTCTCAACAAATCATTAACCGGGATATCAAACCAATTGATAGGATTTATTTGTGTAATCGTAAGATCTGCTTGACATTTACTGCAGATTTTTTTCGTCGGCGGATTTACTGTACCACAATCAGGGCATTTTGCTGGTTTTACTATAGATGGAGGTCTAAAACACATTTTAACATCTCCCTAATATTTATTGAATTTTCTACCGCTTCAATTTGATACGCAAAGCAAAGGAAGCTCAGCCTTGCATTTTCTACATTAACAAAACCAACTTTAGTGAAATGGTCAGGGACCAACTTTGCTGAATTGGTCCCTGACCATTTCAGCAAAGTTGCGGTAAATTCACTTTAGTCAATAACATGTGATTTTACTAAGGTTGTAAGCTGCCTTTTGTTCGTTATTAGGCAAATGATTAGCTGGTTCCTTAAGGCCTGCCTTCAGCAGAACAAGTTTCTGTTGATCTCCAATCCACAATATACGTACCTGATTCTTGTTTTAACGCAACATACTTAACCTTTTGCGGTAATTCCGGAAATTTTTTGCTGTTCCGTGTTAATGCTTTGGCGTAAAGGGTAGCTGTTGCTTCATCAGTAATTTCTTCCTTGTTTTCAAAAGCTTTTTTGGCATTCAGAATGTCTTCTTCAGTAATTAACATTCCATTTCCTCCTTAATTAAAAATTAAATTATTATCTGGAGACAAAGGGAAAAGATCCCTTTGCCTCCAGGTAAACTACTAATTATATCCCAAACCGGACCTTATTTAGGTGTAAACAATACCATTTTGGGCTTTCTTGCCATTTTTTCAGCTAGTTCTTTAACAGGGCCATAACTCATTACCAGTGATTGGCAATGCTGTACGCAACTAGGCATCTTGCCCTCAGCGGTTCGGTCCTTACACAGATCGCACAGTGAGGTGGGGAAAGGAACATAATTCAAATCCCATTTGCCATCAGCCATCTTGCGAGGTCCATCTTCCAGCAGCTTAAGACCGTATTGATTGGGACCAAGATTTAACTCTTTGATGCATGCAACTTCACAAGCGTGGCAGCCTGTGCAATATTCGTAGTCAATTAACAGACCATTTCCAGAGGTCTCCTCTGATTTTAGAAGGCGTTCCAAACCCTCTCTGGCTTGGGGAAACGCGGCTGCTTTTCCTTTGGTCTCTTTATTCTGGCAGTTGAGCTCTGACATATTCCCATCCTCCTCTTCGGGTGACTTGTTCACCTGGCATTATTTTACTATTTTCTTCAGTTACTTTATAAATCCGGCAAAGCAAGTTTTTGTTAGGTGCTCCATAGCCAGTTGGCCCGTTCTGGCACTGGGAGGTCAAGTTATTAATATTGGAATCAAAGGTCCCAAAGAGGCTCGGCTCGGCTCCTTCTTTTTCCGGGAACCACCAACCATGCTCAGCACTTACTACTCTGGGGTCAATAGCAACTTTTAATGTGGCGATTTGTTTGCATCTGCCACGCTTGCTTTCGATCCATACCCAATCGCCTTCTTGGATACCCAATTTCTCGGCAGTATCAGGGTGAATTTCTACCAAGGGCTGAGGATGGAACATTCTCATAGTTGGCTGTTGCCGATGTTCAGAGTGGAAGAATTCCCATGAACGTGCACCTGAAGTTAGAATTAATGGATACTCTTTATACAGTTCAGGATCTGAATAGGGACTTTCTGGCGGTTCAATATGAGTCGGCAGCGGATCAACGTCAAATGCGTCAAACAAGTCAATATATAATTGAACCTTGCCGTCAGCCGTATTGAAGCCAGGCTGTCTATCACGGCGCAGAAGACCTTTTTCATATTTCTTGTACTGCCATTCGGGGTAAATATAAACTTTTTCCTTAAGTTCCGAATAAGTAAGACCTTGTGTATTACCTCTTTCACGGAACTTTTTACCCTCTTCGGACCATTCATACTTGAAGGCATCCGGATATTTGTCTTTGTCATTGCCCATTTTCCAGTTTAACCAATCTGGAACAGTTTCCCACGGGAAGGCTTCGGGGTGCAGACGTTTACCAAGTTCAAGAATAATCTGCTCGTCGGATTTGCATTCCTCATAGTCAACAATCTTAGTAATGGCACGCAGCGGTGCAAACCAGGCTCTGAAACTATCACGTTCTGCACTCATACCTGCAGGTAAGACGATATCTGCGCAAGCAACGGCAGTCGGAGTCATGAAGAGATCAACTACTACATTGAAGTCAACTTTTTTCATGGCTTCATAAACGCGGGGTGCCTCAGATGCCATGTTGGCAAAGGTATTTGTGGTTTGCAACCACAACATTTTAACCGGGTACGGATGACCACCATTTTCAATTGCCTCGAGGCATGTATCCCCATGGGCAGTTGAAGCTAACCCATACTTTTTAAGAGGATTTTTCTCATTTCCAAAGCGTTCTTCCTGGATTTCTTTAGGCACCCAGCCGTAACCGCAGCTATAACCATCATCAACATTGAATCCGCTCTTGGCAATGATGTTACCACCCGGGACATCTGTATTTCCAGTTATCGCCCATAGGCTATTAACGGCCTGGGCAGTCGCAATACCGGTAACTTGTTGGTCAATAGCCAGACCCCACTGGATAGATGCCGGTTTGGCAATAGCGTAACGCCGTGCTGCGGCTTCGATGATTTCCTTCGGAACCCAGGTAATTTCAGCAACTTTGTCAGTTGGATATTCCTGAACACGTTCTTTTAATTCTTCAAATCCTGAACACCAATTTTCAACAAAATCATGATCGTAAAGATCTTCGTTGATAATGACATTTAGCATACCCATCGCCAGCGCACAGTCAGTTCCGGGTCTTAACTGCAGCCAGTAATCTGCTCTCGCTGCCAACCATGTCAAACGAGGGTCAACAACAATGAGTTTTGCTCCCATTCTCATTTCATCAACAATCCAATGTCCAAAGAACCCATCGCCATTACTGATGATAGGATTATTACCCCAGATCATGATCACTTCCGGGCACTTAAACTCGGGGTTATTATAGCGATCTTCAAAAAATTGTCCACAGTCAGCAACAAAGAAGTCACTATTCATAACAGCCTGCTGCGCAGCTCTAGGCAGATAGCAAGAATCACCGCTCAGGAATCCCAGCACATAGTTGGGGCTGCCAAATGCAGCATAAGTCAGATAAGGTACCTGCCAGATAATATTTCTCCCGGTACCTTCCATGCCGACGATTGACTTTCCGCCAAATTCTTTTTGGATACCTCTGACTTTTTCAACGATAATATCGTAAGCTTCGTCCCAGGAAATACGTTCCCATTTATTTTCGCCGCGCTCACCGACACGCTTTAACGGCCATTTCAGACGTTGGGGGCTATTGTATGCTTCCACCTGATTCAGGCAACGCATACATAATCTTCCCATGTTATAGGGATTATCAAGGTCTCCCTCGACTTTTACCAATTTGTCATCTTTCGTGTAATACAGAAGGCCGCACCCATCATGACAACCCGGTCCTGACCAATGAGTAGAACGGGTTACAGTATATTCGCCTTCCTGCCACTGCCATTCTTTTGCAGACATTTAGCTTCCTCCTTTGAAAATTTAGTTTTTCAACTAATTTATTATTGTGGCTATCTTTTACTTTGGATGCCACCTCCTAAAAAACTCCTCCGTGGGAGTTTTTAGCCAGAAACCTAGATATAATCCAAAACAGATATGGATAATAATTTCGGCTGACATCGCTTAATATTGCAAGTATTGTGCCAACCGTTAAGCGCCCTTATTTTCGCCACACAAATTTGGCTTTGGGACACACAATTTTATTTATGAAACCATTTTGTCCCAAATTAATTTTGCTCTTATTCTGGTTATATCCGCCAAATCATGGGCCAGAATAAGATAAGACTTGGCTTGTGCCGGCGTCCTTTAGGACGCCAGCACAAGCCTTAGTCGTTCAATCCAGGGAAAGTTATACTTTCCATCTGGATAAAGAAAAAAGGTTGGCACAACTAATGTCTACCAACCTCATCATTAGCTTATCCGATAACCAAGTTGCTTGACTTAGCTTCAGTTGGGGTTAAAACCCCAACTAAAGCTAAGTCTCGCTTTATCCCAATATTGGATACTCTTTCAAACAATGCTTAATCAATTATACCCTTACCCTTTAACGCCTCAATTTCGCTGTCGCTGTATCCAAGGAGTTCAGTAAGAATCCTATTCGTATCCTGTCCTAGAGCCGGAGCCCCACGCCATACCTGTCCCGGAGTTTCCGAGAGTTTAGGCATAACACCAAAGGCTTCCACTTCCTTGTTTAGAGTCTGATCGGTGTATTTTACCCAGTCGCCTCTCATGCGCCAGTGCGGTTCATTGTAAACCTCCTCAGCGGTTTTAATATGTGCTGCTGAGATCTTGTTGTCAATGCAGATGTTTATTGCGTCCTGTGCCGTATGGTCCTTAAAGAATTTTTTGAAAATACCATCAAGTTCACGGCCCATCGGACTGGCAACTGCTTCCGGTGAGCTGCTGCATTCTTCGTAGGAGTACTTCTTCGAGTCGATGCCAAAGCCTTTTAATACGTTATTGTAAGCTGTCTTTCCATAGGAACCAAGATTAATATATCCT
>NZ_LSLK01000164.1 GCF_002257705.1 Sporomusa silvacetica DSM 10669 | reverse complement strand
CCTTATGCAAAGAAAAAGATTATGCAAAGTTAACTCTGTAAAGCCTCTAAAATAGCCGATCCTCGCTCTATTTTCTTTGCATAATCTCCTTAAACTATCTCAATTCAGATAACCAAGAAAGCAATGCTTGATCTTTGCTCCAATCCGGAAGCTTGCTTTCAACAAGATCCGGGTAGGCATTTTCAATGGCCTTACGCTTGGTTTCCGTATCTGCCTGAGCATAAATCTCGGTGGTTTTGACATCTACATGACCCAGAAAATCCCGGATGTAGATGAGATTAACGCCTGCTTGGAGCAGATGCATGGCTTTGCTGTGACGAAACATATGCGGTTTAACCTTTTGTGGGATAATGGATGACTGACTTCTAGCGGCGTTGACATACTTTCCAATGATGTAGGCAACACCCTCTTTTGTCAGAGGATAATGCTGGCGGTTTGTAAAAAGCGGGTACTGTCTTTTGTGCTGGCTGTTCAGGTGGTTTTCTGCCAGGTAGTTTTGGAGAAGAAACGCTGTATTCTTCATGAGAGGTACACGCCTAATCTTGTTCCCCTTTCCGGTAAGAACAATGACCGGAGGTGGTAAAAGAAACACATCCTCCACTTTGGCATCAATCAGCTCCTGGACTCGCGCACCTGTATCATACAGCACACTCATCAGGGTTAAATCCCGTCGGCCCTGCGGAAGGTTTCTATCAGGTTGATCAAGTAGCAGTTTCATAGCTTCCGGCGTCAGGTGTTCCACCATCGGTTTCCCGGCCTTTTTCATCGGGATGGCAATCACTTTTTGAAAATGGTAAAGTCTTGCAGGGTCTTCTGCCTGTACATACCGAAAAAAGGAATGGATAGCTGCTAGACGCTGGTTTCTGGTAGAAATGCTACACTTTCTTTCTGTTTCCAACCAAGAAAGAAAGTCTTTGATCACATCCACAGTAAGGGTTGACATGGTGATTCGTTCTGGCGACATGTCCTCTCTTTCCTGGTAATACTTCAACAGTAGCTTGAAAGTATCGCGATAAGAGTGAATCGTTTTGGGACTGGCGTTTCGCTGTTTTGTTAGCCAATTGGTTAAAAAGGCCGTCAGGTATTCGGCGAAATCAGTCGGTTTCACAGAAGTCACCTTCCAGTACAGGGATGATATCTGGATACCGGTTTTGCAGTTTAAGGATGATGTTTGGAAATACGTCGCCGGTCAACCGTAGGTAGTACGCAGTATCCTGGAAGGAATCATGACCCATGTAGGTACTGAGCATCGGCAAGTAAACGGCCAAGTCCCTGCCTTTCTCAGTCCATTTTTTGAGGCAATGAACCGCATAGGTATGTCGGAAATCATGGATTCTGGGACCAGCGCCTCTGCCTCCGTGGGAGATCCCAGCCCGCCATAGGAACCGACGGAAATTATGATACACATTGGTATTTGTCATGGACTTACCGCCAAGCGTAGGAAAATAGTACTCTTCAGACGTGGCAAATGCATGAACTTTGGATGAATACTCCCGACAGCGTTCCACAAGACTGTTGGACATAGGAACGAGCCGACTGTTGTCTTTTTTCGAATGATGAATAGATAGGACGCCAGTGGTCAAATCAACATCACCGACAGTTAGCAGTCTTGTTTCAGTGACTCGAAGGCCGCATAAATAGATCATCCGGAAGAACACAGGCATGATCAGGTGCCGATGGGGACATTCAGAAGAGTAATGGCACTGATCAGTCTGTGCAAAGAAATGTATCAGTTCTTCCGTGGAAAAAATGTAAGGTGCATATTGTGGTTCTTTCGGGTAGTAGCCTTTGGGCAGGATGTAGGCGTTTAATCCCATCAAATCAAGATATTTTGTAAACTGGCGAAGTACGGATGCCCGAGCACATTGGTTTGCTTGCGCTTCATGGTGTTGTTTGCTGCACCAGTCCAGGACGATCTCTTTTGTGAGGCAGTTAGCGTTCGGATATTTTTCCAGCGTAAACTGGTCAAAGCGTTTTAAATGTCTGGCTTCAGTCACATATTTGTATCCGATGGCCTGTTTCAGTTCTATGTGACTTTTGATGTGATTCCTGAAGGGACCGACATATTTGATATCACGCATCGCCGTTTCCCTCCTCAAGATCTAGCGCACATTCTCTCAGCTTGCCAATATCCACCTTCAGGTAGACTTTGGTTGAATCGGGATCGGTATGGCCAAGAATATCGCTAATGATAGACAAGGGTGTTTCTTTTTCAAGCAGCATGCTGGCTAATGTATGGCGTAGTGAATGCATTCCCCTTCTTTTTTTCAGTGTGGGCAAATGAGCACGTTTCATGTAATCAACAATAATCTGATGAAGATGGTCGCTTTCTGAAAAGGGGCCGTAGGGTGCCAGGTGTCTTAGAAACACGTAGGGGCTTTCAAACTTGGGACGTCCGTACTTTAGATAATCAATCACGGCCCAGCCAACTTCGGATGGTAGCGGTAGGTTCACTGTCTCTTTCGTTTTTGACTGTGTGAACACCAGCTTTTTTTCTTCCCAATGGAAATTGTTCAGATGCAGGTTTTTAATGTCTGTACAGCGGATTCCTAGGTAGCATGCCAGCAGGATGATCGCATAATCCCGTTTGCCTTTTGGATTTGCCCTGTCAATAGCGCCAATAAGTTCTTTTAATTCTTCCTCGGTCCATACCGACGGAATCCTAGTTTGTTTTCTTGCCTGAACCATAGGTGTTTTGGCCGCAAAATCAGTAGTGACTTTTCCTG
>NZ_LSLK01000163.1 GCF_002257705.1 Sporomusa silvacetica DSM 10669 | reverse complement strand
TGTACCAGTTATTCCGCCAGGAGTAGAGCTGGGTAGCTACGTTCGGAAAGGATAAACGCTGAAAGCATCTAAGCGTGAAACCAGCCTTAAGATGAGGTCTGTCATTCGAAAGAAGTAAGGCCCCTTGTAGATTACAAGGTAGATAGGCCAGATGTGGAAGTGGAGTAATCCATGCAGCTGACTGGTACTAATAGGCCGAGGACTTGACTTATATTCGAGGTTCGGTGATCGAAGTTCGAGTGTTCGAATGAGCAACGAATGAAGATAACGAACTAATAGATTAATCCTAATGCGCAGTCTTTCTTCTGTGAAGTTTTTAGGGAACATACTCTTATGAGATGTTCACCTATTTAATATTCCTCGATAGCTCAGTTGGTAGAGCAATCGGCTGTTAACCGATTTGTCGTAGGTTCGAGTCCTACTCGAGGAGCCAACTTTGTTTGAAAACGCATTCACTTTTGTGAAGGCGTTTTTTATGATTTTAAGAGAAAGTATAACTTTCTCTTAGGGTCAGGGCAATTCTGAAATAAAGCACTATCTCAATAGGAGGATAGTGCTTTTTGGTTTGGACGAAAAAAGCACTATATAGGGTATTTTTTGCATATTATAATTTATAAACTACAATATGCCAGAGCGGATAGTGTCTTCGGTTTTGAATGATAACACCGAAGAGTAAAATGTACACGAATCTAAGTACAAAGCATCATTGCTTGGGGGTTTTTGCAGTAGAATCATTCTATACATTGTAAATTGATAGCAGCGCTGTGAGATTAGCTAAAAGATTGTCGAAAATGGTAGTAATAAAATTGTTGAATTTAATTTCATTACTATTTAGAATGTACATTAGTTAGACATGCTTACAAATATTTACTAGTGTTTGTGTGGAGCACAAACATGGAAACAATCATCAAGAGGCGTAAGATAAAGGTAGTGAGGACATGATCAGAAAATCTGTTTCTGTTTTACTAATCTGTGATGCCAAGCAGCATGATGAAATTAAAACGACATTAGATGATGCTAGGATAGATAGCTGCTTTAATCTGCATTGGAGCGGAAGTCTTTCAGAAGGTCTAGGAGTATTGAATAATAGTACAATTGATGTTGTCCTGTTAGTTCTTGCACTTTTGGATAACCACGGGACAAGTGGCCTGACGCAGATTCGAGATTGTAACCCGGATGTACCGGTGGTTGTTATGGTCGAATCAAGTGACGCTGCGGTGATTACCAAGGCGGTGCAGAATGGAGGACAGGATGTTCTAGTTAAGCAGGAAGTTACTGGCAACGCATTGGCGCGTTCGTTACTTTTTGCGATCGAACGGCAGCGGATAGTCAAGAAATTGCAGACTGCGTCGTTAGTTGATGAGCTTACTGGTTTATATAATCGGCGGGGTTTTATGAATTTGGCCAGCCACTATGTGCAAGTATCAGGACGGTCAAGAAAAGGAATGCTATTGTTTTACGCTGATTTGGATAATCTGAAGTTCATTAATGATAATTTTGGGCACCAAGCGGGAGACCAAGCCATTGTTACTACGGCCCTCATGCTTAAGAGTATTTTCCGTAGTTCTGATATTATTGCCCGTATTGGCGGTGACGAATTCGTTGTTTTGGTAGTAGATACGAACTTAGCTTTTGCGCCTGAAATTTTGGGACGATTAAGAGAAAAAGAAAAAGACAGCATCCAGCCCGATCCGCTATCTCTTAGTATTGGCTTTGCTTATTACGATCCCGAAAAACCATGCACAATTCAAGAACTTCTAGTTAAAGCCGATAGGTATATGTATGAAAATAAACGGACCAAACGGAATGAAATGCAAGAGAATACAATATTGGACGTCAATTAAATGTCATCAAGAGTAAAGGACAATACCCTGTTTAATTAAACAGAGTGTACTGTCCTTTATATTTTAAACATTGACAAATAGTAATACTTTATTCCAAAATTTCCTGCTTTCTCGATAATATTTCATCTGATAACAGTTGCGTTTCGGTATTTTCAAAACCAAGTCTTTCTATGGTTTGAGAAAAGCGTTCTCCACTTTTACCTTGTTCTCTGTAAAAAAGAATAGCCGTTTCAATTACGCGTAAGGCTGCTTCTTTATTTGTAAACATTTTGTTTAAAGCTTTGCCATGCGCTACGCATTTACCCCATCTACCGCCAATGTATATCTTATAGCCTTGTATTCCGCCTTTAATAGCATCAAAATTGCATTTTCCAATACAGCGTCCACAATGCTTACAATTGGCAGAGTTAATTTCCAAAATACCGTCTACAATAGTAGCGGCATTTACCGGACAACCTGAAGCAACCGCGCATTTTTTACAACCCTTACACTGGTCTTTATCAAAATTAGGAATCATTTGACCAATAATGCCTAAATCATTTAAGTTCGGTTTTACACAGTTATTCGGACAGCCA
Organism: Sporomusa silvacetica DSM 10669; assembly: GCF_002257705.1. Lineage (GTDB taxonomy): Bacteria > Bacillota > Negativicutes > Sporomusales > Sporomusaceae > Sporomusa > Sporomusa silvacetica. The sequence goes on along the minus strand of NZ_LSLK01000163.1, from coordinate 116,652 downwards.
CCTACTGCAATTTTAAATTTATGTGGTAATTGCACACTAGCATAACCGTTGTAAAATCTTTCATGAATTTCTTTGGCTAAGCCGGAGGCATCAATGAGGCCATATTGGCAGGTGGTGCCTTTACAGGCGACAACAGGACGTACTTTAGCGCCTGTCCCCCCAGTAACGAGACCTTCTTTGGCAATATAGGAACGGAAGTCCTCAATCTTGTTATATGGAATACCTTGGCATTCTACACTAAGTCTTGTTGTAAAAGTTATAATACCATTACCAAATAACTCAGCAGCAGCAGCTATGCATTTGGCCTGAGCAGCAGTAATAGCACCATTCACGGTAATCACTCTTGCTGAAAAATTATCTGTTCCTCTGTTATTAAGAAAGCCAAGTGCTTTTACTCTCTTTTCATCTTCATTACTAATTGTTAATGTAGCCATTTGTCTATTCTCCCATTCTTTTTATTCAACCCTAAAAAATACCTATGATAACAATATAACATGTGTTGATTAATAATTAAAGTGATGTTATTTTATTTCAAAAAGCCAAAACAGCATAAAAACAGCAATATTGGTAACGATATACTGGGTGAATTCTCTGAGGACCTTGTCTGGATATCTCAAAGGAGGCTGTTTATGCAGGCCTATTTAGGAATTGATGTTGGTTCAGTTAGTACCAATGTGATCATTTTGGATGACCAAGCAGTAGTGAGGGATACTTTATATATCCGTACCCAAGGACGTCCCATCGAGGCCGTGCAAACAGGTTTACGGCAAATTTATGAGCGCAATTCAGATATTATGGTGCGTGGTGTGGGGACTACGGGTAGCGCAAGGGTACTGAGCGGTGTTGTAATAGGGGCAGATAGTGTAAAAAATGAGATTACGGCCCATGCTGTTGCGGCTATGCATCTGGTACCGGATGTACAGACTGTACTCGAAATTGGAGGACAGGATTCAAAAATTATTATTATGCGCAATGGGATTGTAACCGATTTCGCCATGAATACAGTATGTGCCGCTGGTACAGGCTCTTTTCTTGATCAGCAGGCGGCTAGACTCAGTATTCCTATCGAGCAATTCGGCGATATCGCGTTAGAGTCTCAGGCACCTGTGCGAGTTGCCGGTCGTTGTGCTGTATTTGCTGAGTCTGATATGATTCATAAACAACAGACCGGGCATTCAACTGCTGATATTTTAAATGGTTTATGTCAGGCATTGGTTCGCAACTATCTCAATAATGTCGGCAAGGGAAAGCAAATTAAAGAACCTATTTTATTTCAAGGAGGCGTGGCCGCTAATAAGGGCATGTGCCGGGCCTTTGAAGAAGCACTAAGCACTAAAGTACTGGTTCCGCCCCACTTTAACGTTATGGGTGCTGTCGGTGCGGCTTTGTTAGCTAAGGAAGAGGTTAGTGATGGCCGACCTACGGCATTTCGTGGTTTTGGGGTTACTGATTTTAGCTATCTGCCGAAAAGTTTTGAGTGCTCAGGCTGTGCCAATATGTGTGAAATTGTCGAAATTAGATTGAATGACAAAGTCATTAGCCGTTGGGGAGATCACTGTGGAAAGTGGTCAAATAGTGTACATGAGTTGTTACAGTAATCAAAAACCCTTTGATCAAATAAATTTGATCAAAGGGTTTTTGATTTTGAAGAGGGAAATTAAGCATATTGTGGTTTATTTTCACTGGAAACTGATTAATACCAGGCCGATAGTTATAAAAAAGGCACCCACGACTTGACTGGTCGTAACCATTTCGTGAAGTAGAAAATAACTTAAAATTAGTGTAATCAGAGGAGCACAGGCCATAATCAGAGATACCTCATTAATATTGCCTGCCTTTAAAGCGTAAAAATAGGCTAGGTCGCCGAGGAGAGCGGCTAGTATGGCTTCAATTGTAATGATTATCCAGAGCGATGGTGGTACAGTGAGAAGTTCATTGTAACCGCGGGCGCTAAGAAACCAAGTGGCAATAATGATCGCTGCAATCGTCGTGCGCAGAACAAATGCGGTGACAGGGTTCATGCTATTTAAAATTGTTTTGCCGAATAATGGGGCTAAACCTAAGCAAAAAACTCCAGCTAAGGCATATACTAAAAACATGCTCATTCCTCATTTCATACAAAGCTTGTTGTAGATAAATATGCTAAAATAAGTTTGAAAAAGAACCTATAGAGCTGGTCATTAAATGCTAATTTTATACATAGGCTATGTATTACACAAAGGGGCTGATTCAAATGGTTGTTAATGTACTTTTGGTGGCTTTGGGTGGTGGTATTGGTGCTGTAACTAGATATGCAGTATCATTGTGGGCAGCTGCAAGACTGGGTACGTCATTTCCGTATGGTACCTTTATTGCTAATGTTGTAGGGTGCTTTATCATTGGTATTTTTATGACAATCGTTACTGAAAAATTCATTGCAAATTCGTATTGGCGGTTGTTGATTACGACTGGCTTTTTGGGTGGTTTTACCACTTTTTCCTCTTACAGCTATGAAACATTTAAATTGCTTGAGGATACCGGTATTAATGCCGCGTTTTATAACATTGCCGCCAACCTGGTCAGCGGACTGTTGGCTACTTGGCTAGGAATCAAAGCGATTAGGATTTTATTTTAACCAATTTTTTAGGGAGAGGCAGGGGTAGTATGAAAAAGATTGCGGTAATAACTAGTGGTGGTGACTGCCCGGGAATGAATGCAGCTATTCGAGCAGTAGTTCGTGTGGCTTTGACTTGCGGAGTTGAGGTATGGGGAATTAGAAACGGCTATGCAGGCATGATTGATGATGATATGGCGAAATTAGATTCACGTTCTGTAGGGGATATTATCCAAAAGGGGGGGACATTTTTAGGTACGGCCCGCAGTGAAGAGTTTAAAACCTTGAAGGGACAGCAAAAGGCGGCTGATAATTTGCAGGCACATGGTATCGAGGGCCTCGTTGTTATTGGCGGGGACGGTTCTCTTACCGGGGCTAAACAACTGAGCGAGCTTGGAATTAAGATTGTCGGGTTGCCAGGGACGATTGACAATGATATTTGGGGCACTGATTATACGATTGGCTTTGATACAGCCGTAAATACTGCACTTGATGCTATAAATAAATTGCGAGATACCGCCTCTGCGCATGGACGGGTTATGTTGGTTGAGGTAATGGGGCGGGCGTGTGGCTGGATTGCACTTACAGCGGGACTAGCAGGTGGGGCTGAAATTATTCTTGTTCCAGAACAGCCATTCTCATCCGATGATGTTTGTAAAAAACTAGTAGAATCACGGTCCAAGGGTAAGAAATATAGTATTATTGTTGTAGCTGAGGGTGCCAGTAGTGCGATTGATCTGGGTAAATACATCTCAGCCAAGACGGGATTAGAGACGAGGGTATCGGTTATTGGACATATTCAGCGTGGCGGAGCACCGACTGTAGCAGATCGCCTACTGGCTAGTCGCTTAGCGGAAAGAGCAGTCAGAGCTCTTGTGGATGGTAGAAGTGATATTATGATTGGCTACCAGAGTAACCAATGTGTGGAAGTGCCCATTGCTGATGCTGTTGGTAAGAAAAAGGACATTGATCCAGAGCTATATCGCTTGGCTGATGTCTTATCTCAATAAGTTTTATACTTGCTGTTAAGGTAAAAAATCCCGCATTTATTTCCGGGGAAATAAATGCGGGATTTTGTCTGATATCCGGATAATGAGAGGTGTTTCAATAATTTTTTTATAAATGTACAACCATAATGCTATAGTAAATGATCTCTTGCTGCGTCAACCTGAACTTGAGGCCGCTTGGACTAACCTTCCGAATGGGCAGTTTGTTGTTTCGTTGCCACCGGCTGGAATTGCTAATGCGCAAACGCGAGAATGGTTTAAACAGGCGATGCAAGGTCAATTCTACGTATCTGAGGTTTATGTTTCAGCGATATCTCATCAGCCCTGTTTAACGGTGTCTTTGCCCATTCTTGATGGCACGGGAAATGTCATTGGTGTACTTGGCGCTGATTTAAGACTATAAATTACATTACAAGTACCAGTAGCATTTTAAAGTTTTCTACAGCATCAAGGCCATGAGGAATTCCAGCTGGCATAACGACGACTTGTCCGGTAGTTGCTGTGACTTTTTCGTTGCCAATTGTAATGTCAGCCTTTCCATCAAGGATGTAGACCATGGCATCGCCGGGGGCGGAGTGGCTGCTGATAGCTTCGCCTTTAGCAAAAGCAAAGAGGGTCATACTAAGTGTCTGATTCTGAGATAAAGTCAGGCTTACCACTTTGCCAGGTTGATAATCTACCAGAGTAACCATTTCCAGGGCCTTGCTGAACTCAATATTTTTGATAAATTGCTTTTCCATTATAAAAACCTCCTTATATTTGGCATGAATTGTATCTTTGTATTTAGTTTACCAAACCAATTAAGAAGCGACTGTGACACAAGTCACGGTTTGCCGAAAAAACAGGCCTAAGTTGGCCTGTTTTTTGATTTTATTTCTTTTAACGAACATCATTATTCAAATCTGGAGCCCCATCTGCAGAAACTCGTACATTAAGGCTAGCATTCTCTTCATGTCCCCAGAGCATTCTTGCTACCAAATTGTTCGCAGTGTATTTATTGTTAAACGTAAGTGCCTCTGTCCGGAAAGTATCATGGGTATTATCAAAACTCTTCTCATGGTTTACCGTAGTGATATGGCCAATATCGGGAGCTTCATGAAAGGCGGGGGCGGGAGTTGCAGGGACAGTAGATAGGTTGGTTTCTACTTGTAAATTATTTTTAGTTTCAGTCATGATAATTTCCTCCTGATTGCAACGGGTATATTTGAAGTTAGCGTATCCGTTGAATCCTTGAGCCATACATACTTTTTTTGAGTTTGTGACAATTGTTTGTTATCGTGCATATCTATAAGCATGTGATGCGTGAGGCAAAGTCGCCTGTGCAATGCACCAGAGAGCTGGCTGCGTGTTGACACAGGCTATTCTTTTGGGGAGATGATGGGTACAATGTGTGGAATCACTGGGTGGATTGATTGGCAGCAAAATCTTGTAGAGAAAAGCCATATCATAGCTGCGATGATTGAAACGCTGGCAGCACGGGGGCCAGATGCACAGGGAGCATATATTACACCACATGCGGCACTAGGACACCGCCGTCTTAGTGTTATTGACCCGGTAGGGGGCGCGCAGCCCATGATTCGCTTTCGTGGTGAACAAAAATTCGTTATCACATATAACGGGGAACTGTATAACATGCCAGAGCTTCGACAGGAACTTGCGGATCGGGGTCATGTGTTCAGTACGCGTTGTGATACTGAAGTGTTGCTTGTGGCTTTTATTGAGTGGGGTTCAGCTTGTGTTGAACGGTTTAACGGTATCTATGCTTTTGGTATTTGGGATGAAGCAAACCAAAGCCTGTTTTTGGCCCGTGATCGCATTGGTGTAAAGCCACTATTTTATACTGAACAAGGCAGTAGCTTAATTTTTGGCTCAGAGCTTAAGACGCTTTTGGCGAATCCGCTTGTGCGGCCAGAAATTGATGAAGAGGGCCTGGCTGAAGTATTTATGCTTGGTCCAGCCCGGACACCAGGGCATGGTGTGTTCCGTGGCGTTAAGGAATTAAAGCCTGGTCACTCAATGATGGTTAATAGACAGGGAAAGGTAATAAAAAAATATTGGGCGCTTGAAACCAAACCGCACACAGACGATTTTGATGCAACGGCGGCTAAAGTCCGTGAGCTTTTAATTGACGCTACCACACGGCAATTGGTGTCAGATGTCCCTATCTGCACGCTGCTGTCAGGGGGACTTGATTCCAGTGCGCTTACTGCGCTAGCCGCTATGTCAAATAAACAATCAGGTTTAGGAAGTCTAGCCACCTATTCTGTGGATTATGTAGATAACGAATTGTATTTTAAGGCAAATAGTTTTCAACCCAACTCTGATTCGCCTTGGGTTAGACGCGTATCAGAACATTTTGGTACATGTCACCATACTATTGTCTTAGATACTCCTGAACTGGCAGCAAGCTTGAGACCTGCCGCATTAGCACGTGATTTGCCAGGGATGGCGGATATTGATACTTCATTATATTTATTTTGTCGTGAAATCAAAAAGGGAGCGACAGTTGCCCTGTCAGGTGAGTGTGCTGATGAAATTTTCGGCGGGTATCCCTGGTTTCAGCGGGAAGAGATGATTAACGCTGCTACCTTTCCCTGGTCGCGGCAACCCGAGATCCGCATTCCTTGGCTGAAACCAGAAATACAGCACAGAATTAAGCCAGCCGATTATGTAGCGCAGCGCTATAGTGAGGCTTTGGCTGAAGTGCCGCATCTGCCTGGCGAAGATAAATGCTCAGCCAGAATGCGCGAGATATTTTACCTTAGTCTTACCCGTTTTATGCCAACACTTCTTGATCGTAAAGATCGTATGAGTATGGCATTTGGCTTAGAGGTTAGAGTACCGTTTTGCGATCACCGGATTGTGGATTATGCTTGGAATGTGCCTTGGAAGCTGAAAAATGCTCAAAACCGGGAAAAAGGATTATTGCGTTATGCGCTGACAGGTATTTTGCCTGAGGATGTATTGTGGCGAAAAAAGAGTCCCTATCCTAAAACGCATAACCCCGCTTATACCAAGGCTGTTGTTAGTGAGGCTTTCGCTGTTTTAAATCAAACGTCATCACCGCTTAGACAGGTTCTAGCGATTGATAAATTAAGAGAAATTGCCGAGACCAATTTAGCTGCATCCAATATCCCTTGGTTTGGTCAACTGATGGGTGGGCCGCAGCTCTTTGCCTATCTCATCCAAGCTGACCATTGGATGCGCGAATACAAAGTGCAAATAGTCTGAAATAACCGCCGTAGCTCTTGAAAAATTTGAGATACGGCGGTTAACTATTTACAAATTTAGTATTTGTTAGTAAGATATTTATTTCACTTGCAGCTTTTTGTTGAAAAACAAAGGGAATATACGTATTTACAGCGAATATAGCAAATGAATTCATTCAGCAAGGCTGCACATCGAACTTTAGATGGGGACTCTAACCCACTCGCAGTAACACTGCCTATAGAGGCGGGAGAACTCATCGATTAAGATAAATAAATTCATCTATCGGAGTGAAATATGCAAAATATGTGGGCAAAGCTAAAAATAAAAAGTAAAGAAGCTACCGAACAAATAAAAGGAATTAAGCTGCCGACGGTGAGTAAACCTGATTTTGCTGGACTGTTCAGTAAGGTAAAGGTGACTATAGGCAGTTCTTTGGCAAGTCTTCAACCTAAGCATCTGGTATATTTTGCGTTAATACTTCTGCCTGCTATTGTTGGGCTTGGGACTTACTATGGTATTATGGACAGTAAAGCTAAACTGGAAGCGGCTAATTTGCCGGAAAACCAGCTTTTCCGCATGGGTGTGAATTTTACGGCTGATGATTTTGTTAAATATGCTGGTCGGGGTGATAAGGGTATTACTACGCTATTTATGCAAGCTGGGATGGGGCCTGGTTCTTATCGGAAAACGGATGGATTTACGCCACTTCACGCAGCTGCTGCTTATGGACGGACTCCCATAGTTCGCCAGCTCTTAGATCAAGGCGCTGATATAAACGCCCGTGATAAAGAAGGGCAGACCGCGCTAATGAAGGCTGTATGGAATAGCCATGCCAATGTGGTAACTGTCTTGCTGCAAAGGGGAGCTAACATTACCGTCAATGATGGTAAAGGCAATAGTTGTGTCAGTATGGCTATAAGCAAGAATGACCGGAGGGTGCTGGAAGCTTTGGTGCAAGCTGGAGTTACTGAACTTAAAGGTGCATTAGATAAAGTTGCTCCTGTTAGCAATCCAGATAAGCCGTTAACCACACCTGATGGCAAGCCTCAAGGAACGAAGACATCCAGTTACAATTCAGCGGCGAGTAAGCCCTCGGTAACGGTGGCTGGCCCCCCGGGGCAATTTACGTTAGCTACAGCCTATGCGGGGAACATTGGAGTGGGTAAGTCGGTTGCTCCGCTGTACCAGGAGTTTGGCGAGCGGGCTGTAACCGGCGGTGAAGCATATCTTAGCGGCAGAATATATCCTGTGCTTAGAGCGTATAACCAAAGCACCGGGTCCCTGTCGCTTATTGTTTTTTTTGCTCAGGGGAAAGAGAATGAAAAGATAGTCACTGCTATTCATGTGTTTGATGAACGTTATAAAACCAGCAATGGTATTGGGGTAGGGACTACACTGGGCGAGCTGAGGCAAGCTAGCGGTTTAAGTTCAATTCAATATACTGACTCCCTCTATGCCATAACGCGCGATGGCAAAATACGGTATGAGCTTGATATCAGTGCCGATAGTATGCCTATTGATTGGCTAAACGGCGGCGATAGTAATTCCTTGCCTGTTGATATGAAAATTAAGAGCATTTACATTTTTTAGTGTGCTTTTCTTATTGACAAAGTGCCTAGTGGTATGATATTATATGTAACATAATAGTACATAAGGTATATTTATCTAGGCTGATTAGTAAACTAAAGGCCAAAGAACTGCTCTAGTGAGCCATTCTTTGGCCTTTTTATTTTTAGTAACTTACAATTATTAGGAGGTTAATAAACATGGCATTACCTGAAAATCTAAAATTCAATACAGTGGCTGTTCACGGGGGGCAAGAGCCTGATCCTACTACTGGTTCCAGGGCGGTACCTATCTATCAGACTACAGCCTACAATTTTCATGACGCTGATCATGCCGCCAATTTATTTGGTCTTAAAGAGCCTGGCAATATCTATTCCCGTCTTATGAATCCGACTACCGATGTATTTGAAAAACGCATTGCCGCACTTGAAGGCGGTGTAGGTGCGCTGGCTTTTGCATCCGGTCACGCCGCTATAAGTGCAGCTATTTTTAATATTGCTCAGGCTGGTGACGAAATCGTCAGCTCCTCGACCTTATATGGTGGTACTTACAATATGTTCGCTTACAACCTGCCGCGGCTGGGCATCAAAGTTACTTTTGTTGATCCCAGTGACCCTGAAAACTTTGCCAAGGCCATTACTCCAAAAACCAAGGCTCTTTATGCCGAGACCATTGGCAATCCTAAGATTGATGTGCTGGACATTGAAAGCGTAGCCGCCATAGCCCATAACAATGGCATACCACTTCTTATTGATAGTACCTTTACTAGTCCATATCTCTGCCGCCCCATTGACTTTGGTGCTGATGTTGTTATCCATTCGGCAACTAAGTTCATTGGCGGTCATGGTACATCCATGGGCGGTGTCGTCATTGACAGTGGTAAATTTAATTGGGACAATGGTAAATTCCCGTTACTATCTGAGCCTGACCCCAGCTATCATGACTTAAGATATACAGCAGCCTTAGGGCCATTGGCCTATATTATTCGCCTGCGGGTACAAATTTTACGGGATTTAGGTGCTTGCCTCAGCCCGTTCAATAGCTTTGCATTTTTACAAGGCCTGGAAACACTACACCTCCGAATGGAACGTCATAGCCAAAATGCTCAGAAGGTAGCCGAGTTCCTGCAAAAGCATGAGCTTGTCTCCTGGGTCAGCTACCCTGGTTTGGAAAGCCATCCGGATTATAAACTGGCCCAAAAATATCTGCCCAAAGGCGCGGGCGCTATTTTGACTTTTGGTATTAAAGGTGGCCTAGCGGCCGGGAAAAAATTCATTAACAGCCTTAAACTGTTCTCACTTCTTGCCAATGTTGGTGACGCTAAGTCGCTAGTCATTCACCCCGCCAGCACAACCCATTCTCAATTGAGCGGCGAACAGCTGACTGCAGCCGGTGTAAGTGACGACATGGTACGACTGTCTGTTGGGATTGAAGATGTACAGGATATTATTGCTGATTTGGAGCAGGCTTTTGTAGCAACAAAATAGTAACAGGTGTAGTTTTTGGTGCAGGAGGAACCCATAGTGCAACTCAACGATAAATTAGAAAACTTAAAACAACTATTACAGGAAATGGGGACCGTGGCAATCGGTTTTTCCGGTGGCGTTGACAGCAGCTTCCTGGCTGCTGCTGCCCAGCGGGTATTAGGGGACAATGCGGTGGCTGTTACTGCTTATTCGGAAACCTTGCCTGATGCGGAACGGCAGGAGGCCATTGATGTTGCCAAGCAAATTGGTATTCGCCATGTTCTGTTACACAGTAGTGAGCTTGTAAGTGACGACTTTGTTGCCAACACAGCGGAGCGCTGCTACTTCTGTAAGAAAAAACGGTTTAGCGACTTGAAAAAGTGGGCTGATGAGGAGCAAGTGGCCTGGGTATTAGAAGGTTCGAATGCAGATGATAAATCAGACTACCGGCCTGGGATGCGGGCTATTGACGAACTAACAGGGGTTCGCAGCCCCTTGTTGGAGGCCGGGTTGACTAAAGCGGAAATCCGGGTACTATCGAAGGAATGGGGAGTTCCTACCTGGAACAAACCCAGTGCTGCCTGCCTGTCATCACGGGTGGCGTATGGTTTACCAATTACGGCTGAGCGTCTAAAGCAGATCGAATTAGCCGAGGCTGTTATTAAGCAGTTTTGCGCTGGTCAAGTTAGGGTAAGACATCATGACCAGTTGGCTCGAATTGAAGTTTCTCCCGAAGATATTCCAGTGCTGGCTGCGCCGGACAAAGCAGCGTTGATTAGCAGGGAACTTCGCAAGTTAGGGTTTATGTATGTTACGTTGGATTTATCAGGATATCGCACTGGTAGTATGAATGCGGTGTTAGACTTACCTGATAAGCAGTAAGTGTTTACGAGATATTTTAATAGAAGTAAGTCCATACCACAGATTGATATGGTGCGGACTTACTTCTTTCTGATTATAATTGTTTGTCAAGCGTAAATGGAAGCTTTTGAACTCAGCGAGTACCGCTAGGCGATTTTGGTTTCCAGCGCTTCTTGATCAGTTGTATTTAGTTTGTGTAGTTGCTGGTATAGTTCTTTGGCGGCTGCTGATAGGTTTTGGGGGATATCGATACGGATTTTAAGGTATAAATCACCAAGACCCTGTTTTTTTGGCAACCCTTTATTTTTTAAACGCAGTCTTTGACCTGTATGTGTATTAGGTTGAATTTTGAGCTGGACTGGACCGTGAGGGGTAGAGACTTTGATGCTGTCACCCAATACGGCTTGTTCAGGATAGAGGATGAGTTCGGTTTCCAGGTCGCTGCCAGTTACCTGCCACGACGCGTTTTCAGTAACCTGAAGGTGAAGATGCAGATCGCCGGCAGAACCAGTTCCGTATCCCTTACCGCCTAGCCCTTTCAGGCGTAGTGTAGCTCCCGGGTAGAGGCCGGCAGGTATCTTCACCTTGACAGTTCTGGTATCTTCGATGACACCAGTGCCGCCGCAGGACGGGCAGATACCTTGTTGGCTGAAACGCTGCCCATGGCAGGTGGTGCAGACATTGGGCAGAGATAGATAGAGCTCTTTTTCTACTCCGTGGATTAGCTCATTAACAGTTAAGCTGATGTTGGCATCCACATCTTCGCCTTTGTAGTTGGCACTGCGTGCCTGGCTGCTGCCGTGTTCGCTACGGGTAAAATCTTGTCCAAAAATACTTGAGAAGAAATCACTGAAACCAAAGTTGCTGTTATCAAAATCAGCACCTCTCTGGTAGGTATAAGGCTGGTTACCAGCAGGGTTGGTTGGATCAAAATGAATGTTATCACCTGCCTGCCAATTCATACCCAACTGATCATATTTGGAACGTTTTTCAGGGTCGCCCAGCACTTCATAGGCTTCGTTGATGAGCTTAAACTTTTCCTCCGCTTTAGCCTTGGCATCACCTTGATGAAGATCGGGGTGATGTTGGCGGGCCAGCTTGCGGTAGGCTTGCTTGATTTCTTTCTCAGATGCAGTTTTGGAAATTCCAAGTGTTTCATAGTAATCGATATAGTTCATAATCATCACCCCTTTTTATTAGACTTTGTTTATTTACTCATACTCGGCATCTATTATGTCATCCTTTGGATTGGCTTGCTGAGTGGGATTAGTACTTTGGCCGGCATCGGCGGGAGTGTATTGGCAGGCTTGGTTATAAGCTTGTTCCAATTCATTTTTTAGCTGTAGTAGCTTAGCTTTGTCAGCGGTGTTTTCCGCTTGTTTGACTGCATCCAGTGCGGTTGTCAGGCGACCGCTAATATGGGCAGGCAGGGCGTCTCCCTTTTCTGTTACCAAATTGCGGGCCTGATAGGCCAGAGAATCTAATTCGTTTTTCAGTTCTACATATTGACGGCGGGTTTTATCTTCTGCAGCGTAGTGCTTAGCATCAGTAACCATACGGTCAATATCTGTCTTATCCAGGTTACTGGAGCCACTGATGGTGATGGACTGCTCCTTGGTGGTTGCTTTGTCTTTGGCGCTGACGGTGAGAATACCATTGGCGTCAATGTCGAAGGTAACTTCGATCTGCGGCAGACCACGTGGCGCGGCAGGAATGCCAGCTAATTTGAATTGACCAAGAGAACGGTTGTCTTTGGCCATCTCCCTTTCACCCTGAAGCACATGAATGTCTACTTCGGCCTGATTGTCATCAGCAGTGCTGAAAACTTGACTGCGGCGGGCTGGAATGGTAGTGTTGCGTTCGATAACCTTAGTCATGATGCCGCCTAAGGTTTCTACGCCAAGAGATAGTGGTGTAATATCAAGGAGAACTACGTCTTTAAGGTCACCACTTAAGATGGCACCTTGGATGGCAGCGCCCACGGCTACGACCTCGTCAGGATTAACGCTTTGATTTGGGTTTTTACCAGTCATAAGCTTGATTAACTCCTGAACTGCGGGGATGCGGGTAGAACCGCCTACCAAAATGATTTCATCAATGTTTTTAGCGGACAGCTTGGCATCAGCTAGCGCTTTTTCCACTGGGATGCGGCAACGCTCTACCAGATTGTGGGTAATTTCGTCAAATTTTGCCCGGGTAAGCTTGCTGTCCAGATGCTTAGGGCCGCTAGCATCTGCAGTGATAAACGGCAGATTGACGGTTGTTTCGGTAACAGCTGATAACTCAATTTTAGCTTTTTCGGCTGCCTCGGTAAGACGTTGCAGTGCCTGCTTGTCTTTGAGAAGATCAATGCCATTATCCTTTTTAAATTCGGCAGCCAGCCAATCGACGATAGCCTTATCAAAATCATCGCCGCCAAGGTGGGTATCGCCATTTGTGGCTTTGACCTCAAACACGCCATCGCCAACATCAAGAATAGATACATCAAAGGTACCGCCGCCTAAGTCAAAAACCAGGATGGTTTCATTCTTTTGCTTATCAAGGCCATACGCTAGGGCCGCAGCGGTAGGTTCGTTGATGATTCTCAAAACATTGAGGCCGGCAACCTGGCCTGCATCTTTGGTGGCTTGACGCTGGGCATCATTAAAATAGGCAGGCACGGTAATGACCGCATCGGTTATACTTTCGCCCAGATATTTACTTGCGTCATCTACCAGCTTCCGAAGCACTTGTGCTGAGATTTCTTCCGGTGCATACTGCTTATCATCAACAATGAAAGTTACAGTGTCGTCTGCGCCTTGCGCTATTTTATAGGGGACCAGCTTCATCTCATCTGTGACTTCATTAAAACGGCGACCAATAAAACGTTTTATCGAATAAAAGGTTTTGGTGGGATTTAAGACCGACTGACGTTTGGCTAACTGGCCCACAAGACGCTCGTTATCGCGAAATGCGACAACTGAGGGGGTAGTGCGGCCACCTTCAACATTGACAATAACCTCAGGACGTTCTCCTTCCAATACAGATATACACGAGTTAGTAGTACCTAAATCAATGCCTACTACTTTTCCCATAATTTGCGCCTCCTCTTTATTTCAATTTAATAATAACTTGCGTGAGAGCAGTTCCCTGCTTACAACTTTATAGTAACAGAAAATAATTACTAATGGAAAAATCAAGAATGTTTAAAAATAGCTACCTATAACCATGTAAGCCATTCTATAAACAAAATGTCCGGAATTCATACCCAGGCTCATTATTTCTGACTTTTTGACCTTTAAACTTTTTGACTTTTTATTTTGCTCATTCAAAGAGGGATTGTATCTTAGTCGATGAGTTAGGACTCCCGCCTCTATGGCGGCGTTGCTTCAGGTGGGGTAGAGCCCCCAACTGAAGATTCGATGTTCAGCTTTGCTGAACGAGTTTATTTTACTGGCCAAATAAACCGCAGCCTTCAAGCAATTCTTGCCTGAAAGCTGCGGTTTATTTGCATCCCGGTGTACTTGTGGAGTAGTTATGCCTGAGTTAACCCTAGTTAATACCCTTTGATTTGATTAAACACTTCCGTTATATCCGGTAGTTCAGGAATTGGATAAACTTTGACCCAAAGTACTTTGCCAGCTTCATCAATAAGAACATTTGCCCGCTCTGAGAAACCTTCCTCTTCACGGAAAAGACCATAGTTAAGAGCAACTTTACCATGTGGCCAAAAATCAGCCAACAGTTTTACTCGGGCAATGCCTAATTCCTTCGCCCAGGCATTTTTGCACGGGTAAGAATCAATGCTGAGGCCAAGAGGAACAACGTTATACTTATCAAACTCATCCAAATTAGCTTCCAATGCTTTCATTTGTTCGGCACACACCCGTGTCCAGGCAAGGGGATGCCAGGATAGAAGAACCTTTTTCCCTTTGTAATCTGATAGACGAATTTCATCCCCACGATTGTCTTTCAAACCAAACTCAGGCGCATACTCCCCAACAGTAATTTGATTCATAGTGATCGCCTCCGTTTATGTAGCAAATCATGAACTATGTATATAAGGTTATAAATTATCATCAAAAATCCTTCTTTTATAGAAAAATATCTCAATTATTTTAAACTTTTTACTGTAAATTTGCAATTGCTAAGAATATCTATTTGACAAAATGCCAATCACTATATATAATACTTATTGTGCGTTAAACATTAATCTATAACGTTGGGGCGTCGCCAAGCTGGTAAGGCACGGGACTCTGACTCCCGCATTCCTAGGTTCGAGTCCTAGCGCCCCAGCCATAAGTAAGCAAAGAGCCAAGTTTTTAGGAACGATAGCAACACGAAAATTTGTACGAGTCGCTTAATTCCAAGCGATAGCGCGGAACATCATAATTTACCATTTATATGACTCACTAGCTCAACTGGCAGAGCAACTGACTCTTAATCAGTAGGTTCACGGTTCGATTCCGTGGTGGGTCACCACTCAAAAACCCAGGTGTATCAAGGCTCTAAGGCCTTTCGGTACACCTTTTTATTTTGTCTATCATAGTAAAATAGTTGCCAAAACCGTTGCCGCGAATGGGTATAAAAAAATATACAGCAATAATCTGTAACAATCATTTTTTAAACTTATCATCCAGCTTCTGAATAGAATCTCTTTTTTCCAAGGGTATGAAATGAAAATACGTTTTATAGGTGATAGTGATGTCGCTATGGCCTAATCTTTTAGATACATATGAAATATCTTCGCCCTCTGCCAGGAGATGGCTGGCGTGGGTGTGGCGTAGGCAGTGGAATGTGAGGCGCGGTAATCCGCATGCAATACAAAAATCAGGGAACCATGTTGAAGGCGTGTCCGGATGGATGTGTTGGCCGTCTTCCCAGCAGATGACTAGGTTATCGGGATTATATTGGTCCTTATCTTCCTCGTTTTCAAGAGAATCTTTATATTTATCTTGCTTGGCTTTTTCTTGGCGCAGTATATTGAGGGTTTCTTCTGTAACCTCAATACGGCGCTTTTTTTTATTTTTAGTGGCCTTATATACACAACCGTTGCCTGGCGTATAGGAAACGGAGCGTTTAATAAAGATGGTGGCATTGTCAAAATTAACATTGTCCCATGTTAAGGCGAGTAATTCGCTACGCCTCATCCCTGTTCGGAGAGCCAAAGCAACGAGAGCATAATAGAGGGTATCTACCGTATGGCGCTCCAGGGTAGTTATTTGGTCAGCGGTAAAAACTTTTACAAGGTCCTCATCTTCGTCAAAATCATGTTCAGGAGGGTCGGGGATTGTGATTCTATTAGCTACATTCTTGACTAATATTTCATCCTCATAAATGGCGTGATTGAGGATTCGGCGGATCACCTGGTGGTGTAGCTCTACGGTTCTTTTACCGATGGGTTTGCTTTTTTTATCGCCCTTCTCATCCTGTCCTTCTTTGTCTTTTTCGTTATCTTTCTTTAATCTTCCAGCCTCATAGATTCTTAAGTAAAAACTTTTAAGGTCCGAACGTGTTAGTTCTCCAAGCTTGATATGCCCAAGCCAAGGGACAATGCGCAGCTCTACACAGCCTTTATAACTTACACGGGTCTTGGGTGCTAACATTTTGGCTTCAACAGTGGTTAGCCAATTCGTAAAATATGCTTCTATTGTTACAGTGGGTGATTTGATGAATGTTTTGTTGGCTATTTGGCCTAAAATAACATCCAACTGACGCTGTGCTTCATCTTCATCGTTTGTCTTGACCGATTTCGACCAGCGTTTACGTACACCTGTTTCAGGATCGAACCCTTCATCGATGATCAGCGTATAGCTACTTTTGTGGCGTTTTTCTATACGACCTTTAGCCATGGAATTTCATCCCTTCCTTAAAACCGTTTTAAATCTGCCAGTTGCTGAGGAATACCTAATGAGAACGCCATGGCATACAGGCCGTAAGCGGCGTGTTTTTGTAACATGCTATCCGGCATCAGCAACTCTACGGCAAAAGTATTGGCTTCACGTTCTATCCTATCAGTGGAAAACAGTGTGTGACTTTTTAGAAAAGGGGTATTGATGTGAGGGTGGCAAATCGCATGGCCGAGCTCATGGGCGCAAACAAAAGTTTCCAAGTTTTCGGGTAAGGCGTTGTTCAGGTGAATGAATTTGCTGCGTTTATATATGTTGAAGAACCCGAGGGTGTTTTTCATATCAGAATGGATAATTATAATATTTAGATTATCGGCAATAACAAATGGATTGTTAGTGTTGTGCTTTCTGACAAGAGTTTCGACAGTACTTTTGGTATCCATATAAATTACTCCTTACGGTATTTTTTAGGAGTGAATTTTTTCTTTGCAATTTGTTTAGCCAGTTTCATGGAAGTCAAGAGGCTGGCTTTTAATAATTCGCGGTCTTCTTCATCTTCTGGGTCATTGTAGGCTGCCATACCGTTTTTATCGTCAAGGTTGCCTAGCATGGTTTCAAGGTCTTTGGCAATATCACGCTCATCTTTTGGCGTGAGGGCGGGAAGGGAAGATTTAGGTGCAGAAGAATTATCTTCCCACCCCATTAAGTAGGAAGGCGATGTCTGC
Source organism: Sporomusa silvacetica DSM 10669 (assembly GCF_002257705.1). Classification (GTDB taxonomy): domain Bacteria; phylum Bacillota; class Negativicutes; order Sporomusales; family Sporomusaceae; genus Sporomusa; species Sporomusa silvacetica. Next base: position 99,396 of record NZ_LSLK01000163.1, on the reverse strand, counting down.
AAGACTTCTGCAAAAGCCTTTATTTTAGATTGGGGAATATCGTTTTCACCTATTTCGATCTTATTGATGGAAGAACGAGATTTATAACCTAGCCGTTTAGCTAATTCTTCTTGCGACATGTTCAATTCTTCTCGTCTTAAACGTATTCTTTCAAAAAACTCCATACGTGCACATCCTTAATCATAAACTTTTGTTTATAATTAATATACTATAATGTAAATTTAAAATCAACAATAATTTATAAAACATAAAAAAAGTGTTGACAGGTAATCTACACATTGCTATTATGTAATTGTAGATTTTTAATCAACAAAGAGTGAGAGGAGGTAAATATGACCAATACTTTAGAATTAGAAATTGCTATAAAGCGTGCTGGTTTAACTAGAAAAGAAATAGCTAATAAATTAGGTATCTCATTGATGGGACTGTATAAAAAAATTAACAATATTACAGAATTTAAAGCAAGTGAAATCTCAAAGCTCGCTGAATTATTAAAAATTAATAACTTCAAAGAAAAAGAACGTATTTTTTTTGCCAGTTAAGTTGATTTAAAATCTACAAAACGTTATACTGCAAACCAGTAATTTAGCCTAGAAAGGTAGGTGCTATTTATGCAAATAGAATGTACAGCTTGCAAAACTGTGCTTTCTCCTAAAAACAAGTTTTGTCCTGAATGCGGGGCGCTTGCACCGAAACCGGAACCACTACCCGAATCACCAAAAGACGAGGTATTAACTACTTATGAAGCAGCGGAGTTTCTCAAAATCTCTCGCTGGAAGATTTATGATTTAGTTCGCAAAAAGCAGATTCCATTTAAAGCAATTGGCACACAAAAACGCTTTGTAAAAGCTCAATTGATTGAGTGGTTGCAAAGGTCATCTACTGGTCACTTTATGCCATCAGGTTAAAGACCGGGTTGATCGGCCCCAAAACACAGGAATTGCAGTAACCGGTAATGTTGGACAGGCATAAAAAAGCCGCCCAGGGGCGGGAAAGTGAGGTGGGACTTTGGACAAGCAAAAAAATACCGCCACTACTGCGAATAGTGACGGTTTGGGCAATACGTTTTACTGACAGCAAGATTAATGATAAAGAAAGGAGTAAAACCATGAATAACGATTTAGATAAGGCAATTGAAACATTTTTAGTTAACTATATAAGTCTTTGTGAACAATGTACCAAAAATCTGAAAGACGGCAAGCCTTTCGATTCAGAAGCATTAGCAACACTTAACGATAGCGCCCGTGTTGTTGCCAGTCATATAAAGCCAAAGGAGCGGGCTATCACTAATACTGCGAAGTTAGATGATTCTACAATAAATTTCGAGACTGCTCACGAGTGTGCGAAAAACATTGACGGTGCTTTTCAGCGTTTTTTAAATCCCAATAAGAAGCCAACAAATGTTGAGTCATAACCCCCATTGCTTGTACCTGTGTTAACGATGCTACCATAACCGGAATCAATGGTCTACCAGCATATGAGTTTACCAGATGATCTATTGCAGGAAGTGACTGATAATAAGCACCTATAGACTGTAGTTCATTAACTGGGAGAGATGTTAAATATATTTTAACGCTATTCCATGTGCTAATTGAAAATTCTATTGATGACCCTGAGTTGATTGGAAATTTGTTATGAGTAAGTATGTCATTTATTTCTGCTAAGTGACCTTGTATTTCTAGCCAGACCAAAAGAGCGTTTTTGCATCGTAAATCTTTTTCCTTTTTATTCTCCAGCCAATTTGTAGCAGCTAACACAATTAAACCAGCAATTGTGCCTTGGCACAAAATAGTAAACAAGTCTCCAAGAATTTGTTTGAAGTCCAAAATAAGCACCTCCTTTCTGAGATGCTATTTCGACAAAGCATATGAAATTACCTGTAACAATTTGTAAGAAAGGAGCTAATTACTGTGAGCATCTCAAGAACAGTCCAAGCCCTGCAGCGCGAAAGTAGAATAGCGGTTCATTGGGCGCAACTCGCCAAAGAGACAACTCGTAACCGGGAACGTAAGGACTATAAAAAGCGTAGCGGCAGGCATAAAAAGCAGGCAGAAGGTTTCCAGGCAATATTGACGGCCCTACTGAGGAAGGAGGGTGTGTGGTAACATGAAGCGCCTAATTGTGGTCGCGTGTTTGTTCGGACTGGTAGCTGTTAGCTGCGGAAACGCCGATCAGACGAAGGGGCATTTAGAGTCAGAAGTTTATGTAGTTAAATCCGGCGACACCTTAGACACAATATCCTACAAATTCATGGAGAAATCTAGTGTTCGCCGTGACGTTCGCGAATTCCGTGAAGGAATTATTGAACTTAACTATGACATGGTTTTTGCAGTCCGGTATCCTCATGAACTAATTATGCCTGGCGATAAACTCACCACCAATTATTGGGTTGCAAAGGAGGAAATTAAATGAAACCTTGGACAGCTGAAGACTTCCAATACCTCCGGGATAACTGGGACCATACATCAATTCCCTATATAGCAAAGAAACTTGGCCGCACGGTTAATGCAATCAAGATTAAATCCGTAAAACTTGGCCTTGGCCGTCATCTGCATGCTGGTGAAGAAATAACCTTTTTGGAACTATGCCGGGCACTTGGTAAAGAAGGCAATTATGGTTCATATAAAATATCCTGGCCAAAGCATGGCTTACCAGTGAAATTTAAAAAGAGCATCAAGGCAAAGTTTATGGTTATCCGCATTGATGCCTTCTGGAAATGGGCCAAAAAGAATAAGCAACTAGCTAGACTTCTCTAAATTTCAGGAAAACTCACTAGGGAAAGAGCCTGACTGGGTACCAGTAAAACGTCGGGCAGACATCGCAGCATCAAAGTATAAGCGCACTCCCTGGACCAAGCAGGAAGATGATTACTTAGTTTTCTTACTCAACCAATTCAAATTTGGGTACAAAGAAATATCAGAGAAACTATGCCGGACTGAAGGGGCAATCAAGCGCCGAATGATTGATCTAAAACTAAAGCAACGTCCTGTAAAAGCAAATAACCATATCCCCTGGGAGCCTCATGATATTGAAAAAGTAAAAACCATGCACTTTGAAGGCTGCTTGCCGGAATTAATATCCACCAACGTGGGCCGATCGGCGTGTGCTGTTCGTGGCCTGCTGGAACGTTTAGCAAAAACCGGCGAATTAGTACCACCAGTGGTTATAAAACCTAAACAAAACCGCGCTGGGACAAGCTATCGCCAAGCATTACCGAAAGAGCAGTGGCCTAAAGCGCAGAAGCTCCTGGCAATGCTATCAATAGCTGAAGCGAAAAGCAATAGAACAGGTCAGCAGCCGGATATTGATATGAACAAGTTACGCGAGGCATTCGCGAACTTTTAAAGGAGGGACAAGCCCATGCATGACATTATCGAAATACTCTGTAATGGCGACTTTCACGGGCGGGATTTAGCCAGAAGCTATTTTACCTTCGCGGATCTGGAAGAACTAGCCCAGAAAAAGGAAAAGGCCGCTGCTACCAACAGCGACCAATTACAATGAGAATACCACTTGTACGAAACCCTTACGCTGCTACCAACAGTGTAAGGGTTTAACCAAAAGTATATGGACTACCAGACACTTCCATTATAGTCCATATACAGCCTAAAAGTCAATAAATTAGCGGCTTCAAGGCCGTTTTTGACTTGATAAAAGTGATTAATCTTTGGACTAAACTATAGACTTTCTATTAGCAGTATACCCAAGTTACTCTTAGTTATTCATGGGTAGAAAATATAGTTATTAATGGGAGAAAGTTACAATGTCTTATATGAAGTCAGTGACCAAAGCAGGAAGAGTTACGGACGTGGTATTATGCCATGACCCGAAACATAACTCGCCCAAAAGGCCAAGGAGTAAAAATAGAAACAACACCACGGAAACACAAAAAAAGCACAACAATCGAAGATCGAAGCGAAATTTATATCTCCTAATGTGTGCCAACTACAAAGCAGATGATTTATACCTGACGTTGACATACCGAGGGGAAGCAGCGTCACCAGAAAACGCCAAAGAGCATATCGGCAAATTCCTCCGAGACCTGCGCCGCCTATACCACAAACACGGAGTACCGCTAAAATACATAATCACCACAGAAGCCGAACGCACCCATCACCATATGCTGATAAACAACATTGGCATTAGTACTAAACAGATTAAGCAACTATGGGATAAGGGTTTTTCTAAAATACAGCTTTTCGGTGGAGAACCGGAAGATTGCAAACGCCTTGCCAATTACATGGATAAAGCCGAGAAGAAACACCGTAAACGCAATTGGAGTTGTAGCCAAAACCTCATACACCCCAAACCGGTAAAAATGGTAGTACCGGCAAGCACCTGGCGCGAACCGATAAAACCGCCCAAAGGATACTACCTAGACCAGGACAGCGTTCAGCGCGGCGAAACATCAATGGGCTACCCATACCTGTATTACCAGCTAATTCAGCTACCGGGGGAGGATGACAGCACATGAAATGCATACCAGGTAAGGCCAGCCGAACCAATTGCCTGAAATGTAATAGCCAGGGGCGGGTAGTTGGCTATAAGAGCCCAATGGTAGACATGGACTGTCCAAACTGCGGCGCAACATGGCGCACAATATCCTCGATTTGCGAATGCTGTCATTCACCAAGTGGAACCCCATATTATACGGATTGCAAACATTGCGTAGGTAAAAAGAAACATACAAAGGAGAGCTGATTTATGAAACAACAAATAATCATGAACAGTTTTATTTCAGTCGACTTAAATTCAATTACTATGCCGATGATCACAGTCTACAAAAACCCAAGTGACTTTCCCGGAAAGTTTGTAGCCCGGCTATTCCGACTGCATAAGCCAACCATCATAGCCGTAGTAAAAGACACGTTGCCGGAAATACGAATGACGATACCACGGCACATGGTAAGACTACCGAGGCACCAAGCAGATGACCCCGCGATTTTAGAAACTTGGATATAAAGGAGCTGAGTCAATGGAACAAGTTAAAAACCTTGTGTCTGAGGACATGGAAAAATTAAGCCAGGAGGATTTCATTGCCAAATATTGCGCCGATGAAATCACCAACTCTTGCCACAATTGCGAAGAATGCCAGCGGGATGGAAGCTGCTGTTTAACTTGTAAATATCGAAAACAGTGCCCTTTTACCTGCCGATCCGAAGCGGAAAGACTCAAATTAGAAGCAATCCCAACTTATGAATTTTATAAAAAAATAGCTAATCATGATGAAAGTCTACTTACATTTGTTGCAGCCGAACGCATTCGTAACGATGAAAACAGGATAGCTGAGTTAATAGAAAAACACGTCCAATCTTGTATAGCGTGTGAAAAGATGGACTATACCAGCATGGTTATAGAACTAAAAGCAAAGCTATCCCAAACTAGGCAATATACAAAATTAGGCGAGATGGTTTTTAAAGTATTTCAGAATAATTTAGAAAACCAGGTAAACCAGGCGAGTGATTGCCCCATACCAAACTATGAGGCTGACTGTGAGGAATGTCCATTTTCCATGGTATGTGAAACGGTAATAGAAATAGAACAGCAAATGGGCGGGACGGAGGCAAACCATGATAAGTAACCCATACCCAACGAAAGGCACGGCCAAGAGTGCCGCAAAGGTCTATGCACAAGAGAACGGAATCAAGAAATTCCTGCTGATGCTGGACTTGGACAAGCGTCAATATCATTTCACAGATCAAGAAAAAGACCGCGAATCTAAGATGATCGTATTCGCCCGGTACGCGTTAATTAAAGACAAATGGCGCGACAAAAGCCCACTTGGCAAAGTTGCCAGTAGGGGCGGGATAATCAAAAATGAAAGTTTTTTAGGAGGAAAATAAAATGTTTCTACTCATGACAATTATTTTTATCGCATTAACAATCAGAATTATTTTTCTAGGGCCAATTATGCGCAATACGCTGAATGAAATAAATTTGGCAAATCATTTAAAGAAAGTCAATAATACTTCGGTGCCAAAAGATATCGAAGCAAAGGCGGGCGCAGTAATCACGTTTGGATTATTTATGGTCGTAATTAATCTAATCTATTTTATATATGCCTATGATGTTGATCAACTTAGATGGCCAACATTAGTTATGCTTTTAGTGTTCATTTTAAGACTGATATTTACTAGAATTGACAACGAAATTGAGTATAAGCCGATACAGAGATGTTCCGTCATGATAATACTTAGAAACTTAATTTTCCTAGCGTATTACGGATACATACTTAGTTCTTTAGTGTGAGGTGGAAAGTACATGAACAAAGTAATTCTAGTTGGCCGACTAGCGCAAGATCCGGAAGTAAGATATACCCAAAGCGGTAAGGCGGTAGCGTCGTTTAATCTGGCAGTTAACCGCTTTAGTAGCGGCCAAGGTCAAAATAACGCAGATTTCATTCCTATTGTAGCCTGGGAGAAATTGGCCGAGACATGCGGTAACAACTTGACCAAAGGACAAAAGGTGTTGGTCGATGGTCGGCTACAGATTCGCTCCTATGAAGCCAATGATGGTCAGAAACGTCGCGTCGCCGAAGTCGTAGCGCAATCCATCGAGTTCCTGGAACGCAGACAGGCACCCGCATCTAGTGGGGATGCCGGGAATACAGACATAAATTCATTCGGCAAAGATGTATACCCAGAGGAAGAGATACCTTTCTGAAAGGATAAATCTGTCGGCAGTGTGACGACACCTAAAACCGGCAACCACCGGCAGCGGGCGGCGGAAAAAGCACGGACAAAGAATAAAAGGGGGCGGGAAAGAAATGCCAGTGAGAACAAGAGTAACAGCCCACAAAACAGATGACTTCAAATGCCTTGAACTTGGCGACGGTGCCGGTGTGGTTATTGACCCGGTAAGCATCGAAACAGCGGGACGGAGTAACCACGGCGTTTGCAAAAGCATCAAGCTAGATCCAAAAGAATTTGAACACATGTTAGGCGCAATACCTAACGCTGAGCGCCTGAAACCTGTTAAGTGTCCGCTGAAAAATAGAAAACCAGTATTTGATCCTAACCAATTGACCAAAAAACGTAGAAAAAGGGAGGTAACCTGATGAAAACGTGTGTCATGGGAAAACAATGCGATTGCGTTTATAACTCTCTCAAAGGCTGCACGGATAAACCGGCAATAGAAGGCTGCCCGCCAGTGTGCATGAACTACGAACAGCGCAAACAATACAAACCGTCAATGTATTCAAATAAACCAAGATAAGGGGCGGGATAAAGAAAGGCGGCGTTTCTAGTGGTTGATGATGCAATACATTCGGTGAACGTGGGCCGAGTAGCTAAAAACGTTCTATCAATCGGCAGATTTGGGTTATTTCAAGTTGAAGATTCAAATTTAATTGCTACAGATTGGTTCATTCTTAGTGTTACGGATGACCAATTCTGGAAGATTCAATGCAAGCTGGAAGCAAGGCAAAAGAACGTTTGGCTATATAAGAGCAAAGACAGTATTCAGGAATGCACCGGCGCAACAGCTGCACAAACATATGAGCTATACTGCAACCTGGTTTATGAGAAAACAGAGCAGTTAAAGAGAACATCCCTAAACCTGGGCGGCATTGAACTATTTACCGATGATGGAAAATATATCGGAATCCAGGCAAAACACCTGGACATGATCGAATACGCGCCGGTCGTGAAAAAAGCTAGGAACCGTGAAAGCGCCATAGTTGACGATGTTCACGTATTTACCATAGTGAGTAAGGAAAGCACAGAAAGCAAATACCTCAGACCACTAACCAATCATGGAGAGGGAGCTTGAGCATGAAAACCATATCAATAATCAACCTCAAGGGCGGGGTAGCCAAGACCATAACAGCCATTAACATGGCCCATATACTGGCAACCGTGTACAGCCAGCGGGTTTTGCTTATAGACAATGACAAGCAGGGCAATACATCCAAATTTTTTGATCTGCATAGCTACGATAAGCCAACCATTGCTGATTTACTAGTTGAAAGGGATTTTGACACGCATAGGGCGATTAATCCCACCCTATATAGCAACCTTAGTGTTATTAGCGCCAACATGAACCTGCTGAATGCCAATCTTAAGATCATCCTGGACGTAACCAGGCAGCAACAAACCATTCTCAAAAAAGCCTTACAGCAAATAGAATCAGAATATGACTACTGCATTATAGACAATGCCCCGGATATCAATATCAGCGTCATAAATAGCCTGGTCGCTGCAGATGAGGTTATAGTCCCCATAAAGATAGATCAATTCAGCTTTGACGGCCTGGATCAGCTAACCGAGCAATTCAAGGACATCCGCGAATTTAACCCATCACTGAATTTCAAAGGCTGCTTGATAACTCAGTACGCTAAAAACAAAGTTAACATGCAAGGATCTGATTATCTAAACGATGGTCAAAAATATCCGATATTTAAAACCCGCATTAACCGCACTGTCAAGATTGATGAAAGTACCTTTGCGGGAGAGCCGATCATAAAACACGCCAGGAGATGTAGAGCGGCCAAAGACTATCTGGACTTTGTAAAAGAGTACTTAGAGAAATAAAAAAATGTGTTCAATTTGAACACATTTAGAGGGGGCGGGATAATTGGCAAAAGGGAAGTTCAGTTTAACTGACCTGCTAAACTCAAAATCAAAGCTTGTAGAAAGTTCCAGCATTACTGACGGAATGGTCAATGATTTTAAAATTGACCTAATAAGCGTTCACAAACTGGAACCGTCAGCAGATAACTTTTATTCCCTGGAAGGAATTGACGATTTAAAGGACTCTATAGAATTACTTGGGGTACAACAAAACCTAACCGTAAAGCCGATTGAAGGTAGTGGCAAATACAAAGTAATATCCGGACACCGGCGCAGGCTTGCCAGTCTTCAACTGGTGGAAGAAGGTAAGAGTCAATTTGAGCATATCCCCTGCCGTATAGAAACCAATATTGACGATATCAAGGAACGAATATTGCTCATTTACACCAATTCAACCACCAGACAATTAACGGATTGGGAAAAAGTTACTCAATTGGCCCAACTCAAAGAACTGCTGAAAGAGTACAAAAAGACTCATGAACTACCAGGGCGGGTAAGGGAGCTATTGGCCGAAACCCTAAATGTATCAGAAAGCCAAGTTGGACGGATTGAAAGCATTAATGACAATTTGACCGAGGAATTCAAAGAAGAACTCAAGCATGACAATATAAACTTTTCCACAGCTGCTGAACTATCCCGGCTATCAGTGGCAGACCAGAAAGCAGTTTATGAGCAGCATAAAGAAACAGGATCAACAACACTGAAAGCCGTCAAAGAGAAAAAGGTCGCAGCTGTACCAGTTCAACCACAGCCAGTAACACCTGAGCCACCAAATGTAAGAATCAGTGAGCTACAAGCGTTACTAAATAGCCTTGTAACAATTCGGGCGCAATATGACAGCCTAATGGACAACCCGGCAGGTGAAAAAGCCTTGAAAATCTTGGAAGAAGTAAACTCCAAACTTTATGATGACATTGAAGCCATTAAGGCTGGTGTATTAGGTGAGCCGCTATTTAACGAGCAAGGGGGCGGGGCGTAGATGGAAACCATAGAAAATTGCCGTGTACTTAAAAATGCCATTAGTCGATGTATCGGCTATCCTGACTTGATAGACGGAAAGTGCCAAGGGTACTGCACGGAAGAAAGCGACGATCCTTGCGAACAGTGTAAGCGGTGCCGGTATCTGCAAAACTGGGAAGCAGCCAATGCCTAAACCAACACGTGATATATGCCCGTTATGCGGACGAAAATTATATTTTGACCTATTTTATAAAGAATGGCGTTGCCCAGGACTAAAATGTGACTATCGGAAGGGAGCTAATACAAAATGCGTAACTACACCACTTATACAGAAATAACCAAAGAGATTTTAGATAATCTCTCAATAGGAGATTTGGTTAAAGTTAACGACTGGAAAAAGCCTATGAGGGTAAAGTGCATATCTGAAAACTATGTCGTAATAGTGCAAAAGCAGTTCAAGGAAACATATTACTCCGTTATTGAGAAAAAGCGGCGTAATACTGGCGACCATAATGCTATGAGACAAGGATTGTTCCACTGCGGGAAAGATGATTGGATTTTTGGTGATTCTGAATTTAGATACAATTTTGATGATACCGAAGCGGTTGCGCGTTATCTCCAAACTTTTGAGACAGAAGAAGCCCACTTATCCGAAAGGAATGCAATCCCTATTTTGACGCTGCATGTTAAGTCGGAGGTACGAGGTGCCGGGGCTGGGAATCGCAACCATGAGCGGCAAAATAAGACTCCCAAACAATCAAATTTGGGTATAGACAACGAAAGCAGAACAGTACGCCCGAGAACATTTTAAATCCGATAACCAATTAGACAAGCGCAAAGCTGGTACTCCTGCCACTTTTGGTACAGACGAATTAGGACAAGTCACTCCTAAAGTATGGGCTGATAAGGGGTACATTGAAACTGGGGAGGGGAAATCGTGAAAACAGTATATATAGCACATCCATTAAGAGATAACATCGAAGAAAACGTTAAAAAGGTCGATGCAATCTGCCAGCAACTTCACAATCAAGGGGAGGTCATACCATTTAGCCCGATCCACGCCTTTGGCTTTGTAGATCCAAAGGATGACCAAACAAAAGTATTTGAATACTGCAAAGTTTTATTATCAAAAGCTGATGAACTTTGGGTACATGGTAACTGGCGTAATTCAGAAGGCTGCTTAATAGAAATTGAGTTTGCCCTCCAGCAAGGGATACCGGTTATGTATAAATAAGGGGCGGGACAAGCCTCAACAGGAGTGAGAGGATATGGAATGGTACGGGGTAACAATAATGTGCTTTATAGTGGCAAGCATAGGACTATTGATAGGCTGTATGTGCCGGGTAGCTGTCAGAGCAGACGAACGGGCGGGATCAAAAGCTACCGTAGCCACAGGCGGCATAGTAAAACCAGGTACATGGGTTTATTACCCAGACTGCCAAGCGGAAAGCAAGATCAAGCCTGTAGTAGCATCAGTTAAGTCTGAAGTAGTGCATTATGAACGCGCTAGGCAAGTTGCAAAGTCAGCTATAAATTTAATAAGCATGTTTTATAAAGCCAAAAGGAAAAAATTTCGATGGAAAAACTATTATAAAGCCTTAAAAGTCAGGGGGAGAGTAGCAAATGGCTGCAAAAGAAGCGAAGGAAGTCAATATTCAAAAAATAATTGAGCAAGCAGTCGATAAGGCGGTTAAGGCCACTATGTTCCTTGGGGCCGATCAAGCCCGAACAGAAACTAAAAACCTATTTAAACAGACCGAAATACGTCTGTACGCTTATTCCGAGCTTAGAAACAATATTGCCAAATATAACTTAGATATTAAAGATCTACGATGTGAAAGCCCTGGACGCTCAAAGGACATTGCATCTTTTAGTACCCATGGGGGCGGGATAAAATTTACTGAAGAAGAAATTCAAGAGGCTAGGATAATGATTCTACAAAAGAAGATTTATCGTGATCAAACGGAGATTGACGAAATAGAATTTGCATTAGAAGCTGTTCAGAATGACGAATATTACCCGATAATCGAAATGCGATATTTTAAAGGCATGAAAGATGATAAAATTGCAGAAATTGTTTCATGCGATCCTAGTACAATTAGAAGAAACAAAAATAGAATGATTAGGCGAATTGCGGTTAAACTATACGGTGCACAGGCCGTATGCTGATGCACATTTGTAATGCCTAAAAGATGCTATTTTATTATGCACAAACAGCCTGTATAATCAAATTACGATAGAAAAAGTATGAGCCGCCAAATTTGGCGGCTTTTTGTTTACAAAAAAACAGCCATTAAGGCTGTTTTTTAAATGGGTTATTAGCAGCATGTAAGCCAAGATGGTCTTTTAATGCAGATTGCAGGATTTTAGAGAAATTCACATTCTGTTTTTCTGCTATGTCATTGAGATATCGAGGAATAGTCAAGGTTTTTTTGACAGCACGATTATCAAGTTCGGCTCGAATAGGTAGCATCCAGACTTCAATTAAGCCTATTACTTCTCCTTTTTCCAAATCAATACTATCAATAGAAGAAGGTGCCGGAATATCATCGCCATCGCGTTCCATTCCCCACAGATGAAGCCCCAAAGCTTCTTTGGCCATTTCATGAGCATGCTGAAGGTTATCACCGATTGATATGCACCCAGGAAGGTCAGGGAAGGAAACTCCGTATTTATCTTGTACTGATTTCTCAAAGATTGCGGGATAAATATAAGTATCACGCATTACATAAACCTCCTTACAAGCAGGGCTATTAAATTAGCCCTGCTTGCTTTAGTATAGATTTTTCCGTTCTTGGTGTTAAGTCATCGTTGTTACCATGAATCGGTACAGTGACTTTGCCTTTTTTCATAGGGTGTTTGAATTGCCGATGTGAACCCTCTTGTTCAACTTCATACCACCCATCTTTCTTTATTAGTTTTAGTATATCTCTAACTTTCATCGGCATTACACTATCCCTCCTGATGTTTATATTATATCATACGTATTAAATACGTGTCAATAATAAATACACATAAAAACACGTGTTTATTTTACAAGGAGGTACTGCTATTACGATGCTACAAAAACGTAAGAAAGTACGCTTAACCGGTAAGCCGTTAGCAAAGCTAAATAATGATATACATGAAAGAGACGACCACACCTGCATAATAGATGGGTGTGGTCGTTATGTTTCTGACAAAGAGAAATTTCACCATGAGCCGCAAGGTAATGACAAAGAAGATCGTATAGAGTGTGGAGCGCTGCTCTGTTACAAACATCATATTGAGCGGCATAGAGGAATGAATAGTGCGGCCATAAGGCAGCAATGTGTTGATTATCTCCAAAGAAAATATAGCCAAGGATATATTGCAGGAATTAATTCCCTTTTGCCGAATGGTGTAAGGAAATGGAAAAAGGAGGACATTTATAGTGTCTCACAAAGAATATAAACCCTTGGAAACTTTTATTGTTCCTACCGAAGAACCTATATCAGAAAGAATAATTAAACGTGCTATGTTTATTTATGATAGTGTCCACATTCCGGATCCTAATGAGACTCACTTATTACCAGATCATGCAATTGAAGATAAATATCCTCATATGACGATAATTTCTGCTCCGTTTGGTCCGCATATACGTACCCCAGATTATGAACAAGCACTAAATACAACTCTAGAAAAGTGTTCGAATCAAATAACTAGGGGAATTATAAAAGTTGTTAATGTAGATCAGACTTCCTTTCCATATAGAACGTTGCGCCATGCTTATCATTGGTTTATCGGAAATAAAGATGTAATGATAAGTGCAGTACAAGGATTTGCGTTACCTTCCGAAGATGAGCAAGAATTTCAAGAACAAAAGAAGATATTTAGACCTGGAATTTATTCTGGTTTTAGTATAGTGCCGAAGGGCTATCATTCACCTGAAAATGATTATCCTCCCCAATACGAAATTCCTGGTATTGATGAAGAACGTGCAGGATATATTTCTGATGTAGCATGTTTAAGGATTGGAAGAACATTAAAGTATTTATTACATGTAAATCAAAAAGGTGATGTATGTCCACTGTTTACTGATGAAGCGTTTGCTGGAATAGTTCAAAACATCTATGAAAGCACTAAAAATAATAGTTCATTAATTATTAAAAGTAATAATTATGAACAGCAGATATCTATAGCAATGGAAAAATTTTTATTTAGAGAAATCATTAACCCTGATGTTTTGGATAATATGAGTTTCAATGATGTGGAAAAATTAAGAGGAAAGTCATGGGCAGGTTTGCAAGAAGTCAGGAGGAGTCTTAAGCATTCTTTAAATAAATCACTGATTGAACTAGAGGATGCTACCCCGCGAGAAGCAAAAAAAATTATTGCAGAGAAATTATATGAGATGTTAGATAATTATCAAAAAACAGAGGCGGACTTCTATGATGAGTTTAAGGCTATGGGAATTGCTTTGGGGTTAAAGGCTATTTCTATACCAACTGCGGTAACAACACTTCACCAATTACTACGAGCACCAGGGTGGGAATCATTAATTGCATCAGGTACCAGTGCGATAGCAACAGCAGTGGGGCTTTCGGCTGAACGTATAGCGTCTATTTGGAAAAAGGATCATGCTAGAAAGAGAATACCTATGTATGCTTTAATGAAAGGCATATCTTCAAAGGTTAAATACTAATACTGAATAAAATGGAAATATCAAATGTCAAGCCGTCCGAATAGGGCGGTTTTCTTTTGGCAGGAATTAATTGTACTTCCTCGAATTTGTTAATAAAGGAGGAAGTACAATGACTAATGATATTTTTGTTAGAATAATATTATTCTCTGTTGTGATAATAATATTCTGTTTCGGTTGGTCAAATAGTTCATTAAGTATAGATATGGCTCCATATCAAAAACTTGATTTAATTATTAAATTTGGTGGTGCTATAATTGCTTTAATTAGTGCCTTTGTAGCCTATTTTAAATATATCGATGAAAGAAACCGGCAATATCTTGAAAAAAGATTGACGCATATATATGGACCATTAATAGGCTTATTAACTTCTTGTGCAACCCTTGAAGGTATGAATCATACTGAAGAAAATGGAAAAATTAAACTAATTGTACCTGCTAATTGGGGTAATATTAAAGGATTAGGGGAATTTCATTATAGCTCTACGGAGTTAGATAAGATTTTAGATGGGGAAGCTTTTTTATCTAAAATTGAAGATCATATTGGATATGCTAGACCACAACTTGTGGAGTTATTTTATCAATATAAGTTTTTTCTGCAAATCAAAACAATAGTTAGTGATAGTGATATAACACAAGAGGAAAGAGAGCAAGTCAAATTAAAGCTATTAGATGAGATTGCAGAAGGATATCAAGATACAATTAAAAAGCTTGGCTTAGAATAAGTTTAATATTTGATCTTACTGAGAGCTCTTAGCAGGGCTCTTTTTGATATCTAGTATATTGCAGGAATTAATTCCCTTTTGCCGAATGGTGTAAAGAAATGGTAAATGGGGAGATGGTTATACTATGGAACCTATTTATGGGGAAACTGGAAGCGTAGAAGGTTGGCTAGATAATGGGATATTTTACAATTTAAGTGGTTCAGCAATGTTATTCCTAAAAAACGAACATATCTATTCTTTTCAAAATGGTGAGCATAAAGGAAGATTCTTAAATGGTTTAATTAGGGATCACGCCGGTACGGTAGTAGGATTTATGAATAAAGCAATCGGTGGGCCGATGAAACCATTAAAGAGTTTGCTTCCATTACGGCCATTAAAAAGTTTAACCCCATTGAAGCCGATAACACAAACACCGCCAATTAAACCCTTAGACACATTGTCGTGGTCAAAAATAAATTTAAGTGACTTTATTGGATGAGAGCCCTCGCCGGGCTCTTTTCTTTTACCCAAAAACAGGAGGTGACATACTTGGCAGACGTAACCTGTTCAGATATTAACTGTATACACAACACGAACGGCAACTGTACGGCTGCCAGTATATCACACACATTGATAGATTCTGTGTGACTGGCAGCAGACGACCACGTGATGAGACACCAGAGCTGATGCGAACCGATAGACCTAGTTGTCATAAGCTTGGAGGCAAGTATCGAAGTGAGCGAGTGACCAACATTTTGAAATAGGTACTTCCAGCGAATAAGTGGGTTGCGGGTCATCCGAGCCCCAATAACTTCCTAGCTACAATTTTAATTTTATGTTTACTTACTGAAAGGGTGATTTATTTTGGAGCAAATTGTAAAAATAACCAAGACCACAAAAACCACTGCCGATGGGCTTGCTGCTTGCTTTGGGCTGAGTCGCCCACGTATTGTGCAGTTGGCCAATGCAGGTGTGCTTGTTCGTGATGAAAACAGTAAATATAGCGTTACTGAAAACATTCAGCGATATATAAATTCTAAGGCTGGTACCGATGGAGAATTATCGCTTGATGGGGAGAGAACTAAGCATGAAAAATTCAAAAGTCGGCTTACAGAATTAAAACTGGCCAAAATGGAAAATCGTATGCACGATGCTCATAATATCGAATTGGTTATGACTGAAATGCTTACAAACCTTCGAACTCAATTATTGGGCTTACCATCGCAGTTAGCTGGCCAGTTAGCAAACCAGTCACAAGAGAAAATTTGCGAAATTATGACTAGCGCTGTTGAGGCTAAGTTATCGGAGTTGGCCGGCTATGAGCCAGCCATGTTTGATGAGGCTGATTCAGATGAAGAAGACGATTGAGCTTTTTCGGCGAATATGTAAAAAATCATTTACGCCAATTGCTAAAACATCGGTAAGCGAATGGGCAGATAACTACCGCATCTTATCTTCCGAGTCTTCGGCAGAGCCAGGCCGCTGGCGAACAGACCGTGCTCCATATCAGCGCGAGATCATGGATTCGTTTACACAGCCTGGTATTCATAAAGTGGTTGCTAAAACGGCCAGTCAGGTCGGTAAGTCTGATATTATGAACAATGTTATGGGTCGTTTTGCTCATCTTGATCCCGGCCCTATGATGATGATCCAGCCGACAATTGAGTTGTCTGAGGATTACTCCAAAAGCCGTATAGCTCCGATGATTCGGGATACTAAAGTTTTGACTAATTTATTTTCTGATGTAAAATCTAAAGAAACCAGTAACACCATATTGAGTAAGCTTTTTCCGGGCGGTCGGTTAATTATGTGCGGGGCAAACAGCCCTGCTGGATTAGCCAGTCGCCCGATTCGCGTCTTACTTGGTGACGAAGTTGACCGCTTCCCTGATAGCGCTGGAACAGAAGGCGATCCGACTGATTTGGCCTTTAAACGGTTAACAACATTTTGGAACTGGATTGCAGGATTATTTTCTACGCCAACTATCAAGGGTGCGTCTCGTATTGATACCGAATACGCGGCCGGCACGCAGGAAGAATGGCAGCATGAATGTCCGAACTGTAAAGAAAGCCACCTAGTTACTCATCGCAATATGAAATATGAATATGATGAAAAGAAAAATGACGATGGTACCAAGTTTGTAATAGTCCATTCGGTGGTATGGCGCTGTCCGGATTGTGGCTTTGAATTTGATGAACAGACAATGAAAGCCGCGCCGCAAAAATACGTAGCGCAAAATCCTGATGCTATACAAAATGGAGTCAGGAGTTTCTTTGTAAATTGCTTTGCATCTCCATGGCTGAAATGGAAAGACATGATTCGAGAGTATCTTGAAGCCAAAGGCGATCCAGAGCGTGAGAAAGTTGTCTTTAATACCCGGTTTGGTGAAAGCTATGAACGAAAAGGAAATTTTGAAGACGAAGCCATATTTTTAAATCGCCGCGAACAATACCCCGCAGCTCTGCCTGACGGGGTATTGTTATTAACTGCTGCCGTTGACGTTCAGGACAACCGCCTTGAATATGAAGTCGAAGGCTGGGGCGAAGGGGAGGAAAATTGGGGTATTAAAAAAGGTATTGTGCTAGGTGTTCCTGACAGGCAAGAAACGTGGGATGAACTTGATCAGCAGTTGGATCGTGTATATCGATTTGCGAGCGGTACCGGCCTAGTGGTTTCGCGGACATTCATTGACTCTGGCGGTCACTACACAGATAAGGTATATCGGTATTGTCGAAACAATATGCACAAAGGACGATTTGCTATCAAGGGCTATCCGGGAGCTGGAATACCGCTAATATATAAAATTGGTACCGCAAAAGAATACGGCATACCTCTTGTATTGCTGGGTGTTGATGGTGGAAAACAGTACATCATGGATCGCCTATCTATTGAAACTCCAGGGCCAAAGTATTTTCATTTCCCGCTCGATAACGAAAAAGCTGAATTAATGCAAGAACTTGTAAAGAAAGTTGGGCTCAACATACCAGAAGTTTTGTTTACCCGTGGTTATGACCAAATCTATTTCAAAGGTCTTATTGCTGAGAAGTTGGTACCGCGAAAAGTTAAAGGTAAGGTTGTTATGCAGTGGGAAAACGTAGCAACTGACAGACGCAATGAACCACTTGATTTAAAAGTGTATAATTTAGGCTGCTTACACAGTATTAATCCGGATTGGACTATGTATAAACAGCTTATAAAAGGTACTAAGCCAGAACCAAAAGCGGTAAAAGCCGAGCAGAAAAACAACACAGCAGAGCCTAAAAAATATGGCTGTATTAAAAAAGGGGTGATGTAATTGGCTGATAGCGTACAAGAAACGCGCTTGAAAAACTATATTGATGCCGAGCAAAAAGCACTGCTGTCCCAGGAATACCAAGAAGGTGGCAAAAAGAATCGTCGCGCCGACCTTAATCAGATCAGTGAAGGTATTAACGAGTTATTAGCGGGCGGGGCGGGTGCCACATACAAACCTGGCGGACGTTCCAGACGCGTAATATTAAGGGATTTATAGGGGTGATGCCATGAGTAGAAAACGAAGGCAAAAAGCCAGGATGCCTACAAGTGCACCGGTCACGCAGCAGGTAGGGGCGCAAATATTGCGGCAGATCATAAATACCGGTTACTCAGAGAGCGGTGCCAGCTACCGAAAGGGAAGCTTAGCTGCTTGGCGACCGATTCAAAGCAGTCCACAGTCGGACATTGATGTCAATTTAAACACGCTGCGTGCTCGATCGGCGGATGCAGCGATGGGTCTACCACTGGCAACTAGCGCAATTAATACATCGCGTACTAGTGTTATTGGTGCCGGACTCAGACTAAGCCCGAAACCAAAATATAAACTGCTGGGTATTACCTCCAAAGAGGCTGAGGAATGGGGGCAAATCGTCAAAGAAGAATTTGACCTGTGGGCCAGCAGTAAGTTTTGTGATGTACTGCGGAAAAACAATTGGTATGATATGCAGGATATCGCCTATCAGCGGTACCTGATTGATGGCGATAGTTTCGCAGCTTTTAAATATCGGGTACCAGTGCCAGGTATGCCTTATAGCTTGCGAATACAGCTATTTGAAGCCAGTAGGATATGTAATCCTGGTGTGCAGTCGCTTCTAGGAGCCATATCGCCGTGGAGCGTTGTTGTTAAGAACCCGGACAATGGCAACCGCATTATAAATGGCGTTGAAGTCGATGACGATGGGGCGGTGGTGGCATATTGGATTTGTAATAAATATCCGTATGATCCCACGAACACGCAATTGCCTAAGTGGGTGCGCGTGGAAGCGTTTGGGAAACTAACCGGACAGCCGAATATCTTGCAAATTTCCCACGATGAACGCCCTGAACAATATCGGGGCGTTCCGTATTTAGCGCCTGTACTGGAAGTACTGAAACAGGTTGGCCGATATACGGAAGCTGAACTGACGGCGGCGATAATAAAATCATTTTTTAGCGTGTTTTTTAAAGAAAGCTACGCAGGTACCGGTTTTCCGATTGAGCAAGCGTTGAGTCAACGTGATAAGGTTTCTTTGAATCCAAACGACTTTGAGTTAGGATCTGGGACAATGAATGTTTTGCCTCCGGGGTATGACGTTACCTCGGTGGATGCCAGCCGAACACTGTCAACCTATGAGCCGTTTACAAACCAGTTAATTAAACAAATCGGCGCAGGATTGGAGCAGCCTTACGAAGTAATCCTGAAAGCATTTAATTCTTCCTATACCGCAAGCCGGGCTGCGCTGCTGCAAGCATGGGCTGCTTACAAAATACGCAGGGTGTGGTTTTCGCGTGACTTCAATCAGCCATCATATGAAACCTGGCTTGGCGAGGCGGTTGCTATTAGGCGTATTAAAGCACCGGGATTTTTCACAAACCCACTAATTCGCAAAGCCTGGTGCAATGCTGAATGGTACGGTCCGGTAATGGGTGTTCTTGATCCGGTAAAAGAGGTACAAGCCTCTGCAGCCCGTGTTCAGCAGGGTATCAGTACGCGTGAAAAAGAAGCGGCGGAAATGACTGGCACCAGTTGGGATGAAAACATTGAACGACTGGCGATCGAGCAGGAGCGAATGCAGGCATTGGGATTGCCATTAGAACCGGTGGCTAAGACGAAAACTGATGAAAAAGAGCCGGAGGAGGGAGGAAGTGTGAAGGAATGAAAAGGTTTTGGAACTTCAAAAACGATGCCAAAGACGAAGACGTCATATTAAGAATTGACGGTGACATCGTAGACGATGATGAATCGTGGATTTATGAATGGCTTGGCATAGCAGCTGCCTCGCCCAATTCGTTCCGCAATGAACTCGCGCAGTATGTCGGTAAAAATATTTCGGTTTGGATTGATAGTTATGGCGGCAGCGTGTTTGCGGCAACCGGAATTTACAATGCGCTGATGGAGCATAAAAAGACCGGGGCGAAGGTAACGACAATAATTGACAGTAGAGCCATGAGCGCAGCAACTATCCCAGCTATGGCTGGCGATGAGCGAAAAATTACCATCGGCGGCATTTTTATGATGCATAATCCGTTAACTGGTGCTTATGGCTACGCTACAGACTTGAGAAAAACAGCGGATGTGCTGGATGTGGTTAAAGAAACCATCGTAAATGCTTACCAAATAGCCACAAAGTTAGATCGTAACAAGATTGCCTCTATGATGGACGACGAAACCTATATGAGCGCCAAAACAGCCATAAAAGAAGGTTTTGCCACTGAAATTCACATGCCAGTAGATAGCCAGGGTGAAAAGGCAGAACCTATTATGAATTTTTCCTTCAATCGGCTGGCAATCCAAAACGCGGCTAATGATTCAATGAAAAACTTCTTTGAAGTCGCAAAAAAATTTGGTTCATCACAGGAACCGCCGATGAAACCTGCTGCGAATAAGCAAAAAAATAAGGAGGATACAGAGATGGAAATTAATTCAGTCGAGGATCTAAAAAAAGAAAAGCCCGACTTGGTCAATCAGGTGGTAAATGATGCAGTTACGAGTGAGCGCGCCCGCATTACTGCACTGGATGCACTTGATGATCCTAAAAATGCGGCTGTGCATGAGATTATTATTGACGCAAAAGCTGCTGGCAAAACAGCCGAGGATGTGCAAAAGTACGTCGATATTGCCAAAAAGCATATTCCGGTTGATAAGCCAGCGGACCCGGCACAAGATTTTATGACAAAGGCCATTATCGATAACAAGGCTTCCGGCGTTGATGGTGCCTTAGCTACAGGTGCAAATAACACTGGAGCAGATGACAAGCAAAAGGACGCTGAGGACATTAGCTTCATGGCTAGTGTAATTAATAAAAAGAACGGGAGGGTTAAGTAATGGCTGAATTAGTTAATTCAATTGATACGTTTGAGTATGACGGCTTAATTGGCGGCTGTAATCCGGCAGTTTCCACAAAGAATGTTACCATTGCCAGTGGGGCGGGTAAATTGGTACGCGGTACGGTTTTAGGGGTAATTACCACCAGTGGTAAATATACAACGGTTAATAGTACTAACACTGATGGTAGTCAAACCGCAAAAGCCATATTGGTCTATGATGTAGATGCCACCAGTGCAGACGTAATCACCCCTGTATATTGGGCAGGGCCGTTTAATCGTGAAGCCTTGGTTTTTGGTGGTACCGACACTGCGGATACCCATGAAGACGCATTACGCGACGTTAATATTTTGTTGACGTCCGAACAATAAAAAATTTAAGGGGGTTAGATTAATATGGCTATTGATATTAACAATACTTATACACTATTGCAGGCACTGGAGCAGTCATTTCCACCGCAAACCTTGTTTAGGGATACCTTTTTTCCTGATATAAAAACTTTTGTCACTAAAACGGTGCTCATGGATTACCGTAAGGGTAACCGGGTTTTGTCACCGTTTGTTTCTAAGGGAGGCAGCAGCGTAAATGTTGGTCGTACTGGTTTCAGTACCAAGGAATATGAACCGCCGATGATGGCACCGTCGCGCCCAACGACGAACGACGATGTTGAAAACCGTGCTTTTGGTGAGAATGTATTTTCAAGTATTACGCAGGAACAAAGGGCGCAGCAACTTAGAGCCCAGGACATGGCCGATATGGTCGATATGAATACACGGCGCATAGAGTGGATGTGTGCTCAGCTTATGCTATATGGTCAGTTTAATGTTGAAGGATATGCCGATGATGGTGAAACGGCTATTGTTGACACTGTGACCTATTCAGACTGGACACAGAAGCTAACTTTAACAGGGACCGATATGTGGACTGATACTAGTGCAGACATTTATGGGCAATTGCAGGACATGTCTCAAGCAGTATCGCGTAACAGTGGCCGTGTGCCAAATACAGCGATTGGAAGCTATAAAACCAGCAACAAAATCTTGAAAAATGCCAGTATTTTAGAGTATCTAATGATTCCTAATGCACAAAATATGTCACTAATGAGCATTCAACCTCGTATTATTGATCCGGGCGTGGTCCGTATTGGTTATATTCAAAGCCTGAATTTGGAAATTTATGCGTATGACGGAATTTATGAAGATGCTGCCAAAACTATTCAGCAATACATTCCTGACGGTTATTTTATTATGGGTGTTTCTGGTCGCGGAAGTCAATTATTCGGCGCTGTTACCCAACTGGAACAAGATGGCGTAAGGCGTACATACCAGGGCGCTAACGTGCCGAAAGTCTGGAATGAGACTGGCAAAGACGTGCAAATGCTCCGTGTTGCTAGTAAGTGCGTGCCGAAACCGGAGTTTATTGACGACTGGTACACTCTGAAGGCATATTAATTTTTAGCCGATTACCGGTGAAGGAGGAAACACCTTGGATTTACATGTTAAACAGTTTACCGTTCGCTACCAGGGCAAAGATTGTGGTCCTGGTAGTATTATTTATGACGTTGATCAGGAATTGGGCGAGAATTTGATTGCCGATAGCAATGGGACTATTGAAGCCTTGCCGGAAAGAGAAGTAAGTGCGGCCAGTACTACAGATGTTAAGGTTAGCGCAGATATCGGCGCTAGTACTGTTGCTGATACTAGCACTGAAACCGGCGATTCAACGGCAACGTTGCCGTCTGTTGATCCTAAAAAGACAGTAAAATAAGGTGATACCATGAACTTAAAAGATGTCATGAGCACTGATATTGACGATGTATTTTTAGATGTCGACGAATTTGCCACCACCCACACCATCGACGGCCAGGCAAATATCCTGTGCGTGATTGACGACAAATCAAGCCCAAATCAGATTGACGGCGTATATGTTGTACGTCGTCAGTTATTTGTTAAGCAAGAAACCTTGGGCTATAGGCCGATACCAGGACAAAAAATGAGCATCGACAATGAGTATTTTTATATTGTGGACTGCATCGGCGAAGGATTGTTGGAAGTCATACTGGAGGCGAATCGCTCATGATTGAGTTTAACGCCGAACAGATTAAAAAATCCGAAACACTGTTGGGTGGTATCAAAGATGCACTGCCCAGGGCTCAAAGCAACGCAATTAACCGAAGCCTTACATCTGCAAGGGCAGAAGCCGTGCGCAGTGTAACCAAAGATTATATAATTGCTGCCGGTGAAGTACGAAAAACCATGGTAATAAAAAACGCAAATCCAAGCAATCCTTTGGGGGCTATCAGGTCATCCGGTAGCCCTATAGCTTTATCAAAGTTCGACATAAATCCAAAGCGACCAGGTAAAAGGGTTGCTGTTACGGTCCGAGTGAAACGTTCTGGCGGACGTAAGCCAATTAAAAAAGCATTTGTGGCCGGAGTTGGTAGCGGACATACTGGCGTATTTGTGCGAGCGGGAAAAGCGCGGTACCCGTTAAAGCAACTCTATGGACCGTCTATCCCACAAATGGTAGGCAATGAAAACGTCATGAAAAGCGTTGAAGAAAAAGCAACTGAAACATTGGACAAACGCCTTGAACATGAGATTAATCGTATCCTGGAGGGTCATCTATGAACATATCAATCATGATGGACGAACTGGTCAAAGAACTAAAACAGGCTACAGCTACGCTGCAATTAGAAACGCCAAAAGGTGTTATTCGCGCTCCGCAGGTTGTTGATGGGTATTTGCCAGCAAAAAATCCGAAAGATACCGAAGCTACTGAGGATTTCCCGTATGTGATTGCTCGGTACTTAAACGATTCCAGCAACGACGAAGGAGCCATGGCACAGGTAAAAGTAATATGCGGCACATATTCTGAGGATGACCAGCGCGGCTGGCGTGATTTACTGAATTTGACCAATGCCATTAAAACGCATTTGCTGGCTCACCGACTTTTCGGTAAATGTTTTTCTATTGAGCTACCGATGAAACGCGAATTTCCCGAAGAACAACCTGCGCCGGAATGGGCAGGTTGGTTTACATTAAACATTTCAATTCCAAATATACAGGAGGTGGACGAAGATGTCCGAAGAATCCTTGACTGCTGAAGCAACAACTGCGACAGCTACGGCGTCCAGTACTGCAACAACTTCCGGAACTGCAGCTACTGCGACAGAAAGCCAGATTTATGTTGGCCCCAACATCGCCAGTGAACGATTAAACCGATTCGCCGTGTTTAAAAATGGGATACCGACTCACATGGATACAGTATTGGCAGCGTGTCCGGCAGTTGGAAAACTGTTCGTGCCGGTCAGTAAACTGTCCGAGACATTGGCTAGAATCAGTAAAACGGGTACGGCCTATAACACCTGGTATAGCCAGGTAACAGCCTATCTACAGAAGGGGGCGAAATAATTGTCCGAATACAAACATGGGGTGTATATAAACGAGGTCGCAACCTCAGTAACAGCACCGGCTGAAGTTTCAGCCGGTTTGCCTGTTTTTATCGGCAGAGCGCCGGTTAATTTGGTCACGGACCCTACCGCGTATGTAAATAAGCCTTTGCTGGCCTATACCTACAGCGAGGCGGTCGCAGCGTTGGGCTATTCCGACGACTGGGAAAACTATGAGCTATGCGAAGCAATTTATGTTTTGTTTAAACTATATGCGGTGGCTCCGGTGGTGCTCATTAACGTGCTTGACCCGGCAGAACACAAAGTTAGTGTTAGTGATGCGAGTGTAACTTTAGCCGATAGTGAGGCTACGATTAAAACGAAAGGTATTTTATTATCATCGCTGGCTGTTAAGCTTACCACCGCAGGGCAGGAACTTGTTTCCGGAACTGATTATACTGCTGCGTTCGACGATGACGGATATGTACTGATTACGGCCATCGATGGCGGCGCAATTACATCCAGTCAGCCAAGCTTGGTAGTCTCATATAACAACCTCGACCCGTCCCTGGTAACATCGACAGATATTATTGGTGGTACCGACACCACTACCGGTGCAATGACCGGTATGGAACTAATTGACCAGGTATTCCCGAAATTCGGGCTGGTACCGGGGCTTATCAATGCGCCTGGATGGAGTGATCAATCAGGTGTTGCGGCTGTTATGAAAGCAAAATGCACGAATATCAACAGCCTATTTAAAGCCATGGCCGTCTGCGATATTGATTGCACTAGCAGCGGCGCTGACCTATATACCGAAGTGTACGAGTGGAAAACCACTAAAAACTATATCAGTGAGTATCAGATCAACTGCTGGCCCAAAGTCGCTTTGGATGGTGTGAAGTTCCGTCTTAGTACCCAACTGACTGGGCTGATGTGCTATGTCGATTCAGAAAATGGCGATATTCCGTATGTCAGCCCATCGAACAAGACTCTGCAAATTGACAGCGTAGTTAATGCCGATGGTGATGAAATCACTCTTGGCCCCGATCAGGCTGCATATGTCAACGGTAAGGGTGTTGTTATTGCGGTAAACATTATGGGCGGATGGAAATCCTGGGGCAACCGCACTGGTATTTACCCAACCAGTACCGACCCGAAGGATGCTTGGATTCCTGTACGCCGGATGTTTAACTGGATTGGAAACAGTATTATCACAACATACTGGCAGAAAGTGGATGATCCATTAAATAAAAGACTAATCCAAACCGTAGTTGATAGTATGAATATCTGGCTAAACGGTCTAACGGCCAAGGGTGCGCTGTTAGGTGGCAGGGTTGAGTTCTTGGAATCTGAAAACGCTACAACCGACCTCTTAAACGGTATTGTAAATTTCCATGTGTACGTAACTCCACCGGTACCAGCTGAGGACATGGAATTTACTTTGGAATTTGATACTAGTTATTTTGAATCCCTATTTTCAGACTAATAAGGAGGTGTAATCTATGAGTTCAAGTGTAAATCCAATCCCGGAACGAATCCACGATTACCGGGTGTATAAAAGCGGTAATACCTTTTTGGGTACTGCCGACGTTGAATTGCCTAAAATCCAATACAATACCGAATCGGTAAAAGGGGCGGGCATCTTAGGCGAGCTTGAAACCCCGACAATCGGTCAAACTAAGTCATTAAAGACAAAAATTAACTTTCGGACAACCACGTCAGATATGATTAGTCTTTTAGATTGTGTAGGCCATGACTTGGAATTTCGTTCCGCAATTCAAAAGTATGATGTTAGTAGTGGAGAGAGAAGCATTGAAGGTCACCGGATTGTTATTCGTGGATTTCCGTCAGAGGGCGAGCTCGGCAAATTAGAACAGGGCGGAGCTAATAATAGTTCGATTGAGCTTGAATGCGTATATCTGAAATACGTAATCAACGGCACTACGGTACTTGAAATTGACAAACTGAACTACGTCTACAAAGTAAGTGGTACGGACCTATTATCAGGTATAAAAACAGCACTGGGAATAATTTAATACTGGAGGATGAAACATGAACACAATCACATTAAGCAAACCGATCTCTAAAGATGGTAATGAAATTACCGCCTTAAACCTGGACTTTGACAAAATCACCGGCAATAAAATCATTGCCGCGGAAAAAGAAGCCCGCTTGTTGGGTGATACCACTCCGGACGCTTGCTATAGCAAGACATTCCAGGCTATTCTAGCGGCAAAGGCTGCTGCTGAATCGGTCGTAGTAGATGATATCTTGGGACTATCTGGCTCTGATTTTATCCAGATTACAAACACGGTATCAAATTTTTTGTTCAACTGGGCCTTGCCGGTCAGCGCCCAGGCAAGCTAATAAGAAAAACAGCATTATCTCTCACTGAATTTGAAAAGGTCTCGTATTGGATGGAAATGCCGATACGAGACTTTTATGTTTGGATTCAAGATGCTATTGAACTGATGGAGGAAAGGAGGAAAAAATGAGTAAGGTATTTCAGGTAGCTTTTGAAATTGCCGGTAAAATGGGCGCTAGTTTCCAGAGTACCTTTTCCTCCGCTTCCGCTCAAATGCATACCTTGGGAGCGCAGTCGGCAGCCCTGCGAAGTAATTTGAAAACCCTGGACGTCGCATATAGCAGCGGGGTTATTAATGTTGACAGCTATAAAAATGCCCAGGCACGCCTGAAAGCCCAGTTGGAGCAAACACGGTCAGCACAATCTGGGTTGATGGCGGCACAGAGCCAGCAGAACGAAGCCAGTAAACGTTCTTCGCAAATTCGCGGGCGTATGGTTGATACTGCAATAACTGCAGCTCCTTTGATGGCAGCGACCAAGGCGGCTATTGATTTTGAAACAGCAATGGGCGGAGTAGCTAAACAAGTTCAGGGAGCTAGGGATGACAACGGAGAGCTGACACCAACCTACTACCAGATGCAGTCAAATGTGATGAATTTGAGCCGTGACCTTCGCATGATGCCCAGTGTTGTGGCGGATACTACAGCAGCTGCAGCCAGGATGGGTGTTCAGGGTGCCGATGCATTGAATGACTTTGTTAAAATGTCGGTCCAGATGGGTGTCGCCTTTGAAGGCAGCGGCGACGTTATAGCTGAACAGATGGCCAAAATTGCTAATATCCGTGGGATAAAAATAGATACCGCGGAAGGCAGGGCACAGATAAAAGACCTTGCTGATACCGTCAACTATTTAGACGATCAGACTACAGCAAAAGGCCCTGAAATCATTGAGGTATTGCAACGTATTAGTGGTACTGCAGCACAGTCAACATTTTCAAATAACGAACTCGCAGCCCTGGGGACGACAATGCTGGATTTAGGCAAAACTCCTGAAACTGCAGCAACCGGCTTAAATGCTCTTATGAATCGTTTGGCAACCGCTCCAAGTCAAGCAAAACCTTTTCAGGAAACACTGGTTCAACTTGGTATAGATGCACGAGAACTTCAGGCGTCTTACATGATGGATTCTAAAGGCACGTTGTTTAGTTTGCTTGATCAAATTAAAGGACTAGATAAAGCGCAGCAGGCCGAGACACTAACTGGCCTGTTTGGCGCTGAATACCAGGATGATATTTCAGCATTAGCATCTGGCATGGATAAACTACGTGGTAACATGGATTTGTTAAATGACTCTGCTCGCCAAGGCAGCATGGAAAAGGAATTTGCTGCGAAATTAAAACTAACGGCCTCCTCGATCGACGCTGTTAAACAGTCGACAGCTGAAACAGGAATATCCTTAGGACAAGTATTTCTGCCAGCTATAGTCCAAATATCGGGAGCGTTCCAAGCGGGAGCACAGCATTTAGCGGCGTTTAGGCAGGAGCATCCACAGTTAACGAATGCGATTGTCATTACTACGGCGGGTTTGGTTGGGTTTCGGCTTGCGTGGCTGGCTACATCATTTAGTATTAATCAATATAAGGATACTGTTGCCGGTGTTAAGTTACTATTAGCCAGTCAAAACGCTCAAATGGTTATAAATAAAACCTCTATGCTAATGTCAGCCGGTGCGTCAAAAGCAGCTGCCGCTGGCCAATGGTTATTTAACGCTTCATTGTACGGCTGTCCTGTTGTATGGATTGTGGCGGGTTTAGCAGCTATAGTTGCAGCAGGGTATTTGTTATACCAGAACTTTGACAAAGTTAAGGCGTTTTGCGAAACCATGTGGGATAACCCGACAGCGAAAATATTATTCTTCGTAACTGGGCCGATAGGTTTGCTTGTTGGAGCGGGTGTTGGAATAATCGCTAACTGGGAAACCGTCAAAGCTTGGTTTGTAACCCTCTGGAATGATCCCTCCGCTGCGGTTGGTCAATTCACATCGTATGTGCAAAGTAAATTTAGTAATGCTTATAATGCAGGAGCACAGTTTGCCGGTAATTTATCATCCAGCATTTCATCGGGTATAAATTCGGCAATTAACTATGTTGCTGCTCTACCGGGTCGAATAACTGTAGCTGTTACTGAAACTGCACAGGCTGTTGCATTTGGTGTTGGCTATATGATTGGTTATATTGCTAACCTGCCGGGACGTGTAACTGTTTTTGCTGTTAATACGGGTACGGCTTTAGTAGCTGGAATACAAAACGGTATAAACACTACGTCAGAGTATATAGCTTCTGGTGTAACCAATATGGTTGGTTATATTTCAGCCTTACCAGGTGAAGTTTATATTTTTGCCGTAGCAACTGGCACCGCAATGACGACTGCGATTGGCAATGGGGTTAATAGTACGATCCAAATTTTTACCGAATTACCGGCAAATGCGGCAGCAGCATTAGATGGCTTTTTACAAACTGTCGATGCCTGGGGATCTAACATTTATACTTCGGTAGTCAATTGGGTTGGTCAGATACCGAATGCCATATCCAGTGCAATCAGTAGTGCCGGAAGTTTTGTAAGTAATTTAATTGGTGGAGCGAGCGGTAGCTTTAGTGCAGGTATGCAGGCTGGAGGCGGCAGTGTAGATATTGCTTCCAACGCAGTTGGCGGAATTTACGGCCAAGGAGCATTCTTAACTACATTTGCCGAGAAATCGAAAGAAGCCGCAATTCCTATAGATGGTTCTGCTCGGTCAATATCATTATGGCAGCAGACAGGTGACCTACTTGGAATTAATACTTCCAGTCAGGATAATAGCCCTTCAATTTGGCAAAAAGCTGGTGACATGCTAGGTGCAGGCGGTGGAGGCGATACCTATAAAATAACCTTTGCACCGGTCATAAATGGCGCAAATCGTGAAGAGATCATGCCGGAATTACAAAGGCAGCAGGATAGCTTTATGGACCGCCTAAAAGACGTAGTGCATCAGCAAGGGAGGGTAAGCTATGGCAGCTAGTACCTATACGACAAAACAGGGTGACATGTGGGACTCCATTGCAAAAAAACTCTACGGCGATGAATACCTCATGCAGGACCTGATCGAAGCCAATCCAGATCATGTAACCACCGTAATTTTTAGTGCGGGGGTAGTATTGACCGTGCCCACTTCGACTACTACCACATCATCAAGCCTGCCGCCCTGGAAAACTAGCTCATGACAATAGCGCGACAAGCATGGCTAGAAATTAAATACGAGAGCACAGATATAACGGAGGATTTGCAGCCATATTTAAAAGGTTGGACCTATACCGATAACTTAAGCGGTCAGTCTGATGATTTGCAAATTACGCTGGCAGATAAACAACAGCTCTGGATCGGCGACTGGTTTCCGGACAAAGGAGCAAAACTGACCGCTACTATCAAACGTAACAACTGGAATGATGATGACAAAGCGGATGAGCTGCCGCTCGGTACATTTGAAATTGATGAAATCTCGTCCAGCTACCCTCCGTCAGAGGTAACTATCAAAGCCCTCTCAGTGTTCCAGTCCTTGGCCTTAAAAGGCGAAGATAAAAACCGTGCTTGGGAAAAATCAAAGCTTTCTGTCGTAGCGAACGACATAGCCACTGGCGTGGGGTTAACACTATATTATGAAGTTGAGAACGATCCGGAATATGACCGTATCGAGCAAACCGAACAGCAGGATTTGCCGTTCTTACAGAAACTTTGCCAGGATGCCGGGCTTGCCTTAAAGGTTTCTGATTCGAAAGTCATAATTTTTGATGAAGCAAAATATGAGCAGGTCGATCCAGTATTGACGATTAACCGTTTGACATTTCCTATTAAAAAATTTAGCGGCCGCTCAACAATAAATGATACTTATGGGGCTTGCCGTATAAAATACCGATCGCCGAAAGGCCGTAAAAACTACGACTATACATTTACACCGTCAAATCCGCCTGAAACAACGCGGGTTTTAGTTTTGCGCGAACAATTCGACAGTCCTGCTGAAGCCGAGCGGAAAGCAAAGAAAGCTTTGCGCGAGAAAAACAGCAAGGCTTGGCAGTTTAGCCTGACGATTACCGCAGATATCAGACTATTGGCCAGCATGGTAGTGACGCTGAAAAATTTTGGCAAGTTTGATGGTAACTGGCTGATTACTCAGGCAACACGTGGGCAGAGCGGTAGTGGTTATGAAGTTAGTCTGCAATTACGCCGCTGTTTGGAGGGATATTAATGGATAGTCAGATTAAAAATTTATTCCGGGTTGGAACTGTATCAGCCATTGATGATGCAAATCAATTGGTTCGCGTCGCGTTCGATGATTTGGACGACACTGTTTCCCCTTGGATGCAGGTAGCTGCAAGGGGAGCATACAAAGATGATGACTACTGGATACCAGATCCCGACGAACAAGTCATGTGTATGTTCATGCCGACCGGTAACGCCGAAGGGTACGTATTGTTTAGTGTTCGGGGTACGGCTAACGCTCCCAAAGCCGGGGCGCAAGGAAAACGATATATCCGGTTTGGTGATGGTGCGGTTGTTGAGTATGACCGGTCCTCTAGCACCATGACAATCAATGTGCCTGGACCGGTGAATATCGTGGCCAGCGGTAATGTAAATGTGACCGGCGATGTAATTGCTGGCGGCATATCGCTTAAAACGCATGTTCACGGCGGTGTAACATCCGGTGGTAGTAATACCAGTGCGCCAGCATAAGGCAGGTGATTATATATGTCCATAAGCATACTAAGCGGCAAACTAAACGACCAGGATATAGAGGTTGTTTTTGAATCCTCTTATGATTCGTCAGGGGTTGAAAATACCTATAGTATCGGTGGTCTAGTCAACGTTTCGCAATCGTCCAGTGGCGTTGCTGTGAGTGTTGCTGGATATAGTTTGACAGGCTCATCGGATAGCTCGGAATTCAAAGTGATGACTTTTGACGATTTTAAACGGGATTCTGCTGGCAGATGGGCCACCCATGAAATTATCGGTATTGATAAGAAACCAATCC
Source organism: Sporomusa silvacetica DSM 10669 (assembly GCF_002257705.1). Classification (GTDB taxonomy): domain Bacteria; phylum Bacillota; class Negativicutes; order Sporomusales; family Sporomusaceae; genus Sporomusa; species Sporomusa silvacetica. The sequence goes on along the minus strand of NZ_LSLK01000163.1, from coordinate 67,424 downwards.
TAGAATTTATCGGTCCCGGCCTGGAAACCATCAGCTTTTCCATATTTTTAACTACAATGCTAGGCGTTGAGCCGGTGGATGAACTAAAAAAGTTACGACAACTCAGAGATAATGGCGTTGTTTGTATGTTTACCATCGGTGGCAATGCCGTGACGGCAAACGCTTGGGTAATAACTCAATTGAGTGAAACACACAAGACCTATGACAATAAAGGTAGCTTGTTAGTAGCTTCCGTGAGCGTTAGCCTGACAGAATACGTCAAGCTGCCGAAGGAGGAATGAGATGGCCACAACCTATGAAGTCAGTTCATCGAGTGGCTTAGAGATTAATTTTGGCGCGACCGGCGATGAAGAAATATTGCAAAACGTGGCCATGATTCTGGCGTCAGTGGTATACTCTTGCCCGATGGATAGAGGGTTTGCCTGGGATGGCAGTTTGCTTGACAGGCCGATGAATATTGTTAAAGCCTTGCTTGCCTCCAGGCTAATTTCGGCAATCACTACCTATGAGCCGCGTGTCCAGGTTACCAGTATTACTATCGATGGGTCCGAAGGCGTTTTGAATCCCTCCGTGAAAGTGAGGATTATAGATGGCTAATTTTAATTTACCAGACATTACATTTGCAGAAAAAGATTCATCGACAATCGAAACAGAAATCATTGATCAGTACGAAGAAACCAGCGGAATAACACTGGCCGACGCCGATCCACGCAAAAAACTACTGCAGTCGGAAGTCCCAATTATTACAGGGCAACGGGCAGTCATTGATTATTCCGCGAAGCAAAACCTATTGGCTTATGCTGCTGCTGATTTTTTGGACCATATCGGGGTATTGGTAGGTTGCAATCGCATTGCGGCTACAGCGGCTACCGCGACAATGCGATTTAGCCTATTAGCAGTCCGTACTTTATCAGTTACGATTCCCGCGGGACGACTTGTTACATCTGGAGATGGTGTATTTTTTGCCACAGCAGCAGAGTCAACAATAACAGCAGGTTCGTTATATGCTGATGTTAAAGTACAATGTACTAAAGCAGGGGCGAAGGGCAACGGTTATGCAGTTGGTACTATCACTACATTAGTAAAGCCAATCTCTTATATTGTATCAGCAACGAACATAACCGAAAGTGAAGGCGGTACAGATGAGGAAACTGACGACGCCTACAGGGAACGAATTCAGCAAGCGCCGGAAAGTTTCTCTACAGCTGGGCCTACCGGTGCATATGAATATTGGGCAAAAACAGCATCCAGTACAATTATTGATGTATCGGTAACTTCTCCCAGCGCCGGTGTAGTGGCTATTTATCCGCTAGTAACCGGGGGAGAAATACCGGGGCAGGAAATCCTAGACGCTGTACTGGAAATTTGCAATGATGAAAAAATTCGGCCGTTGACTGACAATGTGCAGGTGTTAGTGCCAGAACAAGTATCGTATAGTATTGATGTGAGCTATTGGATTGACAAAACGAATGAAAGCGTAGCATCGGCTTTGCAAACAGCCATAGAAGCAGTAGTAACCACCTACATTACCTGGCAAAAAGCCGAACTGGGGCGCGATATTGATCCGTCGGAATTAATCTACAAAATGAAAGCAGCTGGTGCCAAACGAGTAACAGTAACATCGCCTACATACTTGGCATTGACGGATAGCCAGGTGGCTAAAGAATCGACAACTACGATTAATTATGGGGGGATTGAATCATGACCAAGAGTATTTACGATGTGTCTTGGCTTGACTTAATCCCTTCCAGTATTTCCGGCGATGTCCAGGTGCAGGCCATTAGCGCCGCTGTTACCCCGCAGCTGCAGGAAGTCAGTAACGCTATAAAAGAATGCACTATATTAGTCCGGATCGATGAACTATCTGAGAATGTAATTGACCTCTTAGCTTGGCAATATCATGTGGACTTCTATGAGCCAGACCTGACGTTAACACAGAAAAGAGCATTGGTTAAAACCAGTATTGACGCACATCGGCACAAAGGCACGCCTTATGCTGTTAAGTTAGTTGTTACGGCCATACTGGAAGATGCAGAGGTACAGGAATGGTTCGACTATGGCGGCGATCCATATTACTTCCGGGTTGTAAAAATTGGCGGACAGATGATTGACGCCGATACATATACCCGGCTTAAAAAAGCGATCGATAAAGTGAAGAATACTCGGTCTTGGCTGGACGGCGTATCGTTAACTCGAACCATAGAAGGTAGTATTTATTTTGGCATTCTGAACAGCGTGCATCGAAAAGTCGATATTCATCCGATTTTCTTTAACATGTCGGATATTACGAACGCACAGTATCTAGGTGCAGCAATGCATATTCATCGAAAAACAACGATGTAGGGGGTGAAAATATGGCAAATTGGTCAGGTGGCGTCCTAACAACAAAAGGACAAGCCTTGCAGGCAAAGGTTGACGCGGGACAAACTACATTGACGCTGACAAAAATGAAAATTGGTTCTGGTGTCCTGGCTGATGGGCAGAGTTTGGAAGCTTTGACGGATTTAATTTCTCCGCAGCAAAATATATCAATCAGTGGTATCTCGGCAAGTGATAATGTAACGACTATAACCGGCGTTGTAACCAATTCAGGTTTAACGGCCGGTTTTTACGTGCGTGAATTAGGAGTATTTGCAACAGATCCTGATGATGGGGAAATATTATATTCGGCCACCACGGACTCCGCGCCGGACTATTTACCGGAAGCGGGCAGCAGCGTCACAGTATCGCAAGAATTCAATTACTATATAGCGGTAAGTAATACGTCTACCGTCTCTGCCACGCTTAGTACAAGCGGATTAGTGACAGTGGGAATGCTGCAGTCGCATACCCATGATGGCACCGGTAGCAATGGTCCGCAACTGGGGAGCGATGGATTAGAGAATGGTGCTGCAACAGACTTGATTATCGGCAACCGTACCATCACTGACACGACAACAGCAGCAACAGGGGCTAATACACTGACGAATCTTTTGAGTATGCTGGGCTACATGATAAAAAGTGTCACTGGTAAATCGGCCTGGTATACTGCGCCAGCAACGACGTTGCAAACCCTGAATGATTTAATTGTTAGTACAGCAGCGGCCAATAAGCTGTTAAAGCTTAATTCCAGCGGGGCGCTGCCGACAGATATAACAGGTAATGCGGCAACAGCTACAAACGCGACTAGCCATATTGCAAATACAGCCGGTGCTCATGCGGCTACAGCTATTTCATGCACCGCCACTGGTGATGTAGCTGCTACTACAGTTCAAGCAGCAATTGCAGAGTTGGCAAGTGACAAAGCTGCTAACGCACATTCTTCTTCTGCTACAACCTACGGGATATCTACAGCATCGGTATACGGTCATGCAATGGCGTCAGCAGCAACACCATTAGTTGCTGGAACTGCAGCAATAGGAACTGACAATGGTAAATTTGCTAGAGAAGGGCATGTGCATCCAGCTCAGACGACTATAACAGGTAATGCCGCAACAGCAACAACAGCTACGAGTGCTACAACAGCAACTACTTGCTCAGGCAATGCAGCAACTGCTACTATTTTAGCTACTGCAAGAACAATTAATGGCGTGTCATTTGATGGGAGCGCTAATATAACGGTTGCTGATTCAACTAAAGCACCTATAGACCATGCATCGACAGCCACTACCTACGGCATAGCCTCGGCCACAGAATACGGTCATGCAATGGCATCGGCAGCCACCCCTTTAATTGCTGGGACAGCTGCGGTAGGTACTGATAATGGGAAATTTGCAAGAGAAGGGCATGTGCATCCTGTTCAGACTACTATCACCGGGAATGCGGCAACTGCTACAAATGCGACCACCCATATAGCCGCTACGGCTGCGGCACACGATGCAAGCGCCATAACTAATACGGCTAGTGGTACTATAAGTGCAACCACAGTGCAGGCGGCGCTTAATGAATTGGGTACAGAAAAAGCAGCGCTTGCAGGGGCCGCTTTCACCGGTGCTGTAACTATGGCAAGTACTCTTGGCGTTACCGGTGCAATAACTGCAGCAGGTGGAGTTGTGGGGGCGCTAACAGGCAATGCGGCTACTGCTACAAAGTTAGCTACTGCAAGAACAATTACTTTATCAGGTGATGTAACTGGTAGCGGTAGTTTTGACGGTAGTGCCAATTTGTCAATTACAACCACTTCAAACAGTAGCCCGTCATACGCCATTATTACAGATGAAAAAACGTCTGGAACAAGTGGAGGATCTGGAACTGCTAGTACCTGGAATACGCGCGACCTCAATACAATCAAAGTTGATACTGACAGTATAGTAACGCTATCTAGTAATCAATTTACACTTCAATCTGGAACATATCTTATTGAAGCTGTCGCTCCTGTTTATGCAGCTGGAAACAATCGTACTCGTTTGCAAAATATTACAGATTCAACTACTATTGCATATGGAAATAATTGCCTTACTTCGACAGGTACTTACGCCAATGGGGCATCATCCACCTTATACGCAAAATTCACTATTTCTGCGGCGAAAGTATTTGAGTTACAGCATTGGATTCAGTCAGCAGCTGGTGGTTCTAGCGTTTTGGGTGCTCTCTGCGGTATCACTGGTGTGGTTGAAACGTATTCGATTGTAAAAATTACAAAGATTTAATTAGAAGATTATATGGAGGCGATTAGATGCCGCGCGAACCTTGCCGCTAAAGAAGTTATAAAAAAGCGCCAATGTATGTATAATTTCCCCAAGTAGTACATCTATGGTATACTTAAAGGCGCAAAAACACCATACAGGAGGAAAATTTATGCAAAATTGTCTTAGTTGGCTACACTCTATCTTCCGCTATAAGATAAAGGACAATGGCAAAGGTAACACTGTTATTAATAACGGTGTTCTTAAAGAAGTTAAAATTGTCTTTTCAGGAGATAATAATGTAGTTGAAATCGGTAAAGGAACGTTATTGAGAAATACAAGAATTATTGTATTGGGTAATAATAATAAACTTAATATTGGTGAAAGATGTAAAATTAGGGATAGTTTGTTTAAGTTTTGGGATAATAACGAATTAATCAAACTAGGTAATTATACGACTTCGAGTGGGACAGATATTCTTGTCAGTGAACCTAATTTGAGTATAACTATTGGCAATGACTGCATGTTTTCGTCTGGTATCAGCATCTCAAACGGTGACGGGCATACAATAATTGATCTTAAAACTAGAAAGAGAATTAATTTTGATAAAAATATAACTATTGGTAACCATGTTTGGGTAGGAGCATATTCTAGAATCTTAAAAGGAGCTAATATTAATAACAATAGTATCGTTGGACTTGGTTCTGTTGTTACTGGCGAAGTTCCCAACAATAGTATTGTAGGGGGCATACCTGCACGCGTTATAAAAAAAAGCATAAACTGGATACGAGAAAAATATTCTTCAACCGAACCAATCCCAGAAGCGCTGATTTTGGATGCCGATTGAATCAAACCGTTTGCCTTTTTGGTAAACGGTTATTTTATTAAGGGTGATAACATGCATAGACCGCGAGAACCATGCCGCTGAGATGCGGTTATTTTTATGCGATTTTATGGGGGTGGGAAATTGATAAACACTACATTAACTGAGTGGTATTTGTGGTTGGCGAATCTCTATACAGCAACAGAATTAAAAATCATTGCACTTTGCTCCATTGCTGGGGCATTTTTTTCTGTCGCTGTGGGGGGCATTGATGCGCAAATTACCGCTCTAATCCAGCTAGTGATTGCAGATTATGTTACAGGCTTACTTGCAGCCTGGAAAACCCATAGTTTAGGCTCTAATCGAGGCACAAGAGGCTTGTTTAAGAAAGTCGCTATCTTTGCGGCTGTTGCTCTCGCACATACCGTTGACAATGCAATGACTACACATACTTTGCGCTCTATGGCTATTTGCGGTTTTGCTGGTGTTGAAGCAATGAGCATTGTGGAAAATTTTGATAGGATTGGCTGGGGTAAATATATCCCGGAATTTTTGCGTAATAAGTTAATTCAAATAAGAAATGAAAAAGGAGTTAAAATAAATGGCTAAAATATTTATTAATTTCGGTCATGCACCGAACGGTGATCCAGATCCTGGGGCGATTGGTCCGTCTGGACTCAGGGAAAGTGACGTTAACGCCGATGTAGGCGCAATAGCTGCAGACGATCTTTGCGCTGCTGGTTGTGAGGTCATGACGTATCAGTCTGACGACCTGCAGGATATTTGTGATAAGGCAAATGAGTGGGGAGCTGATGCTGTTGTTAGCATTCATTGTAATTCGTTTAGTGAAACCTCTACGGGCATGGAGATTTATACAAGTCGGGGATATACCCGGGCTGACGATCTAGCCACGCTCATTATGTCGCAAATGGAAGGAGACTTCCCACAGTTGCCGGTTAGGGCAGATTGGTCTGACGGCGACGTGGACAAGGAGGCAGGTTTATATGTTTTGATTCACACGGATGCACCCGCTGTGCTGGTTGAATTGGCGTTTATTAGTAACCCTGCCGAGGAATCTATTTTAGGTAGCAGTAATGGTAAGAGGATGTTTGCCAGTGCTATTGCCAGGGGCGTAACTGATTATTTGCAGGAGATGGAGTAAGTGGCAAAAGTAGTTTTAATTTTTGTTGGCGGCGATTCTGAAATTGATAAGTTCATTGAACATTTTTCCAATGGCGAGGACGTTAATATTTCACACGCTGCTATGTTGCTATTAAACAGTACCCTAGAATCTACCGGAGTAAAAGAGGGAAATGATCCTTACCCTGGCGTATGGCCGCATGATCCAGCTAAGTATGTAGATAATCCCTACGCTAAATTTATTGAAATTGAAGTACCTAATTTAACCGCTGGTGAAGCAGAAGCAAGAAAATTAATAGGTACACCCTACGGCCCTGGTGATTGCTTTAGGGCCGGAGTTTATGAAATGTTTGGTTGGAAAATACCAGATAATGCTTTTACTATGGATTGCAGCGAAATGGATGCTAGGGTAGTACGAGCAATGGAAGTTCCTGTTTTGCCGGAGCTAGAGCCAGGCCAAATTGCACCGGCAAGACTATTCCGGTCAATTATGCAGGATTGGCAGGGCAAGGACGTTACTTACAGATTTCGTGGAGGAACACCATGAACGAAAAACTAACCGGAGAAATCAATCTAACACACAATATTTCTCCAAACCTTGACGCTACAATCAAGCATACTACCGATGATTATTCACGGCTCACATTTGACTGCCAAATTAACAAAAATACTGACATTGAGGTATCTACGGACACCGAAGGCCAAACAAAGGTTTCTCTCAACGTCAAGATATGAAGGGGTATCTTATGAATATTCCTGAGATTGAAAAACAGGTATTACCATACCTAATAAAACTCGCTGAATCGCCGCCTGTGCAAGCTGAAATTGAAGCTGCTAAGGCGGCGATTATTAGTATCATAGAAAGTCAATCATTGTCTATTTCCAAGCGAGTTATTCGCTGGATTAGAAATAAAATTAAAAGGGGAAATGTTAAAATGTCAACTACAACTATTACGGTGAAAAACAGTGAAGGAACAGTATTGTCAGGAGCAACTATTAGCTATGTAGTAAGCGCGGTAACAGTGGATGGAACTACCGATACTGCCGGTCAGCTAACTATCAGCGATTTAGAGGCGGGAACCTACACATTTACTGCAGTACTGGACGGCTATACTAGTGCAAGCGTTGATGTTACCGTGACTGCCGATGCCGATGTAACCGGAACTATTACTTTAGAGGGGGAATCTACATTGTCAACTGTTACCGATGCTGCAAAAACTGCTGCTGAAACTGCCGCAACTGCTGTTGCAACCGAATTAGCGAATCAAGCACTTGCCGAATTAACCAAAACTGATGATGATGGCCAAACCTTGATTGAAAAGGGAACGGCTTTAATTACTAAGCTGACGAAAGAAATCGGTACGACCAACGACTGGTTTGTAAAATTCATTCGCAATCCGGCAGAAATTGTTGTACTGACCGGGTTGATCGCCGGAGCTGGTGCAGGGGTTGCGTCGGCAATTAGTGAACTAAAAGACAAATTAAAATAGTCTCTCCTTGTTTGCCGCCTGCTGGGACTTACGTCCTGGTGGGGGACTTTTTTTAAGTTTCGGTTAATTTGTTAAGTTAATTTAATAACAAAAAGGACTTTACATATGTGTCAAGGAATCGTTTATAATACATTTTCGTAAAGGGGAGAGGGAAATATGACGGAATTAGATTGCGCTATTAGGTCAGCATCAGTATATCAACACTTAGTTCCCTTAGACTGTTGTGTAATGATTTGTAATGCAGAGGGAGTAATCGTAAAGTTTTTACCTGGGAAAACCTTTGATATGAAGATTAGAGACGGCGACAATGTCCCTGCTGGTGGTACATTGCATGAATGCCTTAGAACCAAGCAGGAGGTTCATAAATCATTACCCAAAGAACTCTACGGTGTACCTATTAAAGCGATTGCTTATCCAGTGTTTGAAAACGGTGCTATTGTGGGTGCTACCGCAACTGGATTTTCTTTGGTTGCACAGCAAACATTGATGGATTCAGCCCAGAACATTGCTGCTACAAGTCAAGAAATTACGGCTACTACTGAGGAACTAGCGGCGTCCGCTACTTCTTTGGCGCAGCAGCTCGACGAGCTTAAGTCAAAAGGGGAAAGCGTGCTACTAGAACTTAAAAAAACAGACAATATTCTTAAATTTGTTAGTGATGTTTCCGCTAATTCTAATCTGTTAGGGCTTAACGCTGCTATTGAAGCCGCCAGAGCTGGTGAGCATGGACGTGGTTTCGCTGTGGTAGCGAGTGAAATAAGAAAGATGGCTGATAACAGTGGGCAAGCTGTAAAAGATATTAAAGCTGTGCTAAATGCTATCCAGAAAGATACTGCTGGGATTATTACAAGTATCGGAGAATCAGCTATAATCGGAGAACGCCAGGCCGCTGCTAGTCAGCAAATATCAGCATCAATGCAACAGTTAGCATCGTCCGCAACAGAGATCGAGAAGATTGCAGAGATTATTTAATGTGTAACCGTAACTGCCTGCCGGGTTCGTCCTGGTGGGCGGCTGTTTTATATTTATTCGCCATAAATAAAGGTTTTTGGAAAAGTTTGTAGAAATAAATTTCTAATAAATTAGGGGGGTGATTTTATAATTAAAGCTTTAGGTCGTATCTTATTTTTTGCTATTTCGATAATCATCGCCCGTTTAAGGCGTCCAAGGGGAAAAATTAAAGAAGTGGTAAATGTAAAATATCCCGTGTATAAGAAAGCTAGTTAGTTAGCCGCTCCGCCCTTCGGGATGGGGCAGTTTTTTATTTACCCAGGATTTTCTAATTAAATTATAAAAATTGGAATGTATAATTCAAATATCGCCTAAAAAAATTCATAGTGGAGGGAAATATAATGAAAAAAATGTTAGTCTTAATGATTGCTATGTTTGTTTTGAGCTTTTCTTCAATAGTAAGTGCCCATGATAATCAAAATCCAGGGGCAACTCCAAATTATCAAATGCTTGCAGCTGACGATCATCAACCTCAGCCAGATCCTAATGATCCACATCACAAAAAGCCACAACCTAAACCACACCATAAGCAACAGCCACAACAACCGCAACCGGGGCAGCCTGAATCTCCACGAGATGGTGGACCTAATAACTAGAATACAATCGTAAAGCCCATTTCTCAGCCAGTAGCCGGGGATGGGCTTTTTTATTTTTTTTATACCTAATACCTATCTAAAATCATAGTTTCATGTACGGATAAAGAGTAAGAGATAGTTTAATTTATCGTGGCTACGGAATGTATCTAAATGAAAACTTTAAATGGGCCATGCGCGCCTGCCGGGTTCGTCCTGGTGGGCGGTTTTTTTTTTTGGTTACTTGCGATTTTTACGAAAAAGTGTCATTTTACTTTCGCGAGGTACTTTGAAAGTGATTTTAGCCCACTCTCAGCCATTGTGGTTGGGCTTTTTAATAGTTAAATTAATCCTAATTCCATGATTTACCTGAAATCGCTTTTGTGCTATTATGTACAATAGATGGTACGGCTCCCAATATTATACTTTGGGGGGATATTTATGAAAAACTTGTTTTTATACGAAAAAACGATTATTGAGAAGAGCCTTTTACCTAATGTTGATGGAGTTTATGATTTTAAACTGTGTCCTTTAGTTGGGATTGATGCTAATATCATGTCTAAAAATGAGCGAACGCACATTGTTAAATCAGCGCGACTTCGAGAATGTTTTATTCTTCAAGAATGGCTTATAAATCTAATTAAATTTGCCAAATATTTGGATATTACATTGATGCACGTTGAACTTAGCACACCAATTGAAGAAGAAGTTGAACAAAACATATCAAAAGGAATTAAAACAGAGGATTATAGTAAATTTTTAAGCTATTTAACTCGAGTCATGGATTTTTTTGAATGCGATATTAAGATGTTAACATTTAACTATAGATCAAAGATGATTTCTGTAACGTCAAATGGCGTATTGTCGATTTACGATGATATCATCGAAGATATCCAAGATTCTGAGATTTTGTGTGTTATTGCTGGATATAACAATAATTTAGATTACGAGGAAAAACCTGTATGGGAATTTTGAAACCACTTATTCAGGAAATAATAAAATGGCTAATATCATCGAGTTGGCTAATTTATAACAGCGCTGATCAATGGGCACAAAATTCTGGAAAAACAGCTTTGCTTACTGTAGCTTCTATGGCTACATATTTAGTAGTTAGTATTTTAAGTAATTTAAGTAAGTTAAACCGACCAATCCACGTTAGAATTAAGTTCGAAAATTTAGTTACTAGGGATTCATTTACATATTACTACGCTAAAAGTGAAACCAACCAGCAGCAAAGAACTGTTAAAGCAGAGGTAATAATTACTAAAAAATCGAGCTTATGGACAGCTATAGTTAAAAAATTTATAAAGGACAAGGAATGTTGGGTCAATATAGATGCTCTTAATAAAGGAGATTTTATATTACAATGTAATCCTGACCTAATTGTTGCTAAAACGGAGTACGGTCTTAAACTTGATCTTAGTATTCTGCTTAAAGAAATGCTTAGTATTGAGAGTGCAAACGTAAAACAAGAAATAGAGTTTGCAATTTTTAAATCGCGAGAAGCAGGAATAAAAAGTAATCGTGAAATTGATATTATACCAGTATGTTTTTTTGATTGCGCAAAAATTAAATTCTGGCACAAATTTATGTACAAGCTTGAGATGGAGCCTCATAAAGTGAGATATTTTGCTTAGCTATTGGGAGGGATTTTATTGTTTTTGAGTAATCGACGTATTCAATATTGGTCACTTGATCAAGAAAAAACGGATTTAGAAAAACTCATTCCATTACTTAAAATGGATTATCAGAAGGAAAGCGACGGCTTTTTGTTTGAACATAAATGGCTTCCTAGTAATGGGTTAAGTGTTGTCGATGAATTTGTAGTTAAAACCGTAACAATAGCTAGCCAAGAATATAAATATCTTCCGGTCTTTGCGAAAGTAGAAGCGCCACAAATAGCTTCAGAATATATGGATCTGGTATCTAAAGAAATCGCAATAAGCCATAGTATTAATCCAGTTATTTTTATTGAAGTGAATAATAGAATAAAAGTAATAGTTTCTGCGAGTTCATCGTGTTTTTCAAGAATAAGAAATAATTTAATGAGATATGTTCAGCAAAAAATAAATCTTTGGGGGCACATAGATTACCACGGAAGCGAACTAGAAAAGGACTTTTTTTATTGGCTTTTAAGTAAAAGAGGGAAGAAATTAAAACCGGGCAATGATGTCTATGAGATCTTAGATGTCGAAGGATTTAGAAGCCATACCGAAAGGGAATTGCAAAAATTCCAAGGAACTGGGCGAAGTATAGATACAGTAGTTCCATTTAAGACAATGGTCTGCTTACATAATAATTTCACTGGGTTAGATCTTGTAACCAAAAATCAAGATGATATAACCATTAGTTTTTCGTTATCAAATGATTGGGAAATAAAAATTGATACAAATAAAACTTTTCAGATGGATAAAGGCAAGGTCGTTTTTTTTAATGACTTAAAGATTATAGTCTTTTTATTGTACCTACATATAATTCCACAGTTGTATTGCGAATATAATTCTGATAAAACATGGGTAGTCGATCAGAACAATTTTAGAAAAACTATAGCGGCTCAAGCAATAAAAGAGATATTAAGCGAAACCGGTCTTACCATACCCGAATTAGGAAAGCTGCTAGCATAAAGTCGAAAGAGACAGTTGAATGATAAATAAGACTGTCTTGACCTGATTTATGTCATTTGGCCGTATGCTGGATGCAAGAATAACGCATACTTGTTTTAGCCGCACTAATCGGGGTGCGGCTTTTCCCTTTAATTCCCTCTTTACACCACCAAACAAATGTTCTAAAATAAAATCATGAAAACATACGTAGGTATCACAGCTCAATACGATATACAGGGAAATATCCACCCCTTAATCCTACACTGGCCAGACGGCCACAAATTCGAGATCGATAAAATAATGGACGTTCGCATGGCACCGTCACTGATCGGCGGCGGTCACGGTATGCGGTATGTCTGCCGGATCAGGAATAAGCAGGTTAATTTGTTTTGTGATGATTTGGATGGGAAATGGTTTTTGGAGCATTTGCAGGAATTTCGACAAAAGCAGAGAATAATTTTACCATACTGCGTATTGGAGGGATACCGTGCGAATTAGTTGCAGATGTGGTCATACAGAAACATTTTCAAATAAAATGGAAAACTTTGAGATTCGTTTAATCAGGTTTTCTGTAGACAGTAAAACAGGAGTAATATCTATAATCTGTAAATCTTGCGGGCAGGAAACGGAAGAAATATTAATAGGTACTTAATGTGCTAGTGCCATTAACCGGTTATCCGGTTGAGGGCTTATTTATTTTGTGCAACCGCAACTTTTAGCCGTATCCTCTAGGGTGCGGCTTTTTATTTTTCTATCTTTCAAACATAATTCCAAGAATAGGGATATATAATTTTTACTGTGAAATTTTTTTCTTAACAACTTTCTCCAACCCAGCGACTTTGCTGGGCTATTTTTTTGCGAGTTGCTGGGAGTAGGGGAGCAATTTCCCGTTCATACCCTCTTTACACCACCAAACAAATGTATTTTAGCCGTATCCTTCAGGGTACGGATTTTATTTCGCATAAAAAAAGAGCCCGAAGGCTCTAGCTATTATGACGTTTTCTGGGAAAACGAGGGTGGTTTTTGACATGCAAATCCGAGTAAATTGCGATTATGATTTTTATTATTCCTAAAAGGGTTGCAATTGTTGTTAGGATGTCATAGTAAATTCGCCTCCTATATGATGCTAATCCCGTTTTACCATATTATTACAATTATGCAATATATTTATTTGTGTGTGCCGTCTACCTTCGGGGTGGGCGGCTTTACCCATTAATCCCCTCTTTACACTAACGAACAAATGCATTAAGCTGCATCATATTTATTATAGTTAAAATCCTAACACTCAAAAATCCAATAATTTATCAATAAGTACTTTCGATATGGTGAATAAAATGATAAAAAAGGGGTGTCCATATTATGAGTGTATCAGCTATTAGTTCAACCTCCACGAGTAATCTGTATAGTTCCTCTAGCTCGTCTAGTTCGTCTAGTTCCTCTAGTTCATCCAGTACGTCCGCTTTAGAAGCGAAAAAGCAAGCGCTTAAAGTGCAAATTGAGAAACTAGAAAAAGAAAATGCAACAAAAAATGCTCAGCAGATTAAGAGTCTTCAATCACAACTAACGGAAATTGAGACTGAAATCGCTGAGGCTGAAAGTTCCAGCACAGCCAGTACTTCTGGTGGAGGCAGTATGCCTAGTGGAGTCGCCACCGGCAGTACTGCTGCTGTTGCTGCAGCTTCCAATGTTGCCAATGTGGTCGGTACTAGCACTACCAGTACGGATAGTACTTCGTCTGTTGATGTAGGGCCAGCTTACACTGTTGAACTTAGTAGCAAATGATTCTATCATAATGTATAGAAAAGGTTTAACTGGCAAAAAAAGCTATATCTCTTGGGGTATGGATTATACCATGCTCAATAGAAGTGCACTTCTTCTAATAAAAGGGTACTTCTATTATAGGCAGGCGGCCAAGGTACGAGGTACACATGCCAGATTGCAGGGAAGCAAGGATATTTGTTTTGTGACGATTTGGAATGGGAAATGGTTTATTGAGAAATAGGAGGACAATGTAATTGTTTGCCTAATACTTCCTATAGGAGGCGGTATAGTGGCAACATTTCAAGAAAAACTAGATCATGCATGTCGTGTATTTTCAGTGACAATGGACGAGGTGTGTGTATTTACAAAAACAAACTCATTCTCTTTTGTTCTACACGCAACAGGACAAAGGCAATTAAGCCATAACGAAATGGTACTATTGTGCCAGTTTTTTAATGTTCCGGGTGAGTATTTTACTAATGAGCGCATCCGATTTGTTGACGAAGAAAAGATGCCAGACAAAGTTCGTGATTTAATGCATACAGATAAGCCTGGAATTACGTGCTATGAAGTGACGGAGGACGACGTTTCGGATATGACAGATGAACAAATCTTTGAGATACTGAGTAAAATACCAAGAAAGCCTACTCTTATATAGATATATTTAAGCCCCCGGCGCTGTGCTGGGGGCTTTGTTTTAGGAGAACTAGTTCATCATGGTATATTGGAGCCAGACAATGATGATTTAGAAAGCTGTCCACGATTATTTTTTTTGAGACGCAACAAGTTCTACAATTCCGGTCTCCGTTACTGCTTTCTTCAATTTTGCATTATCTGCTATCCATCTTTCACTAAATTCCTCAGGCCCTAAATACTCGACTGTCATTCCCAGTTCCTCCATATTCTTTTTGAATTCAGGGTCATTGATCATTTCACTTAGCATTACTGTCAGCCTCGCCTTTTCCGCTGCCGGCATACCTTTGGGAGCCGCGATACCGTTCCAAAGACTAAAAGTGACATTAAGTCCTTGTTCGTTGAAAGTGGGAACATCTTCAAATCCGGGGATACTTAACCTATGTTTTTCTGCAACTCCCAGTATTCGGATTGTGCCGCTCTGTACATGTTCCTTTAAAGCAGCAGGAGTGGCGGCAACTATCAATTGCACATGCCCACCTAAAAGTGCAGCAAGTTCTTCTGAATCACCCTTAAATGGAACCTGTACTATCGAAATACCTGCTTCTTTAGCAACCATCTCTCCTGTAATATGTGGTGCTGAACCTAAACCACAATGCCCATATTTTATTTCACCTGGATGTTGTTTCGCATAGCTGACTAATTCATTTAGGTTCTTCCAAGGTTTCTCCGAAAGAGTGGCCAAAACCATAGGCATAGATGTAGTCTGAACTAATGGTTCCAATGCAGAAGGATAATGATATCTGGTTTGTCCGTATAAAGGTTGTAAAAATACACTAGCGCCAACAATTCCAATTGTATATCCATCTGGTTTAGCTCCGGCCAATTCGTTCATACCAATTGTAGCTGCTCCACCGGGTGCATTAACAACAGTAAACGATTGTCCGAATTGTTTTAGAGCTGGCTTCCCCAGCATTCGTGCTATTATGTCTGAGCTACCTCCAGCAGCAAATGGTACGATTATCGTGATCGGCTTAGCTGGGTATTTTTCTACAGCTGCGTTCTCTTTGGCTCCCATGTCACAACCTCCTAGCGTAATTGTTATGCCTAATAGGCTGGTAATCAAAATAAGTAAAATCCGTTTTGAAATCAATATCCTAATTCCATCTCCTCTCATAATGGCATCATGAAATGATGCTTTTTTTGGGATTTGCTCAGTTGGCATCACTCCTTATCAGTTGTTCAATTTATTGTAAAATTGTGTAATATTATAATTAATACCACAAAATAACATTAAATTCCTGCTTTTGACAAAATTATAATTCGTACATAAAAAATAGCCGGGGTTAGCGGCTAAGGGCGTCTGTGAGACATAGAAAAACTGACAGGGATGCTGCGAATGACTGTAATAATAGTTGCCAAAACCATTGCCAAAACAAACAGTAATACACATAGATGCTATGTTATAATCACCAAAATATACAGTAATACCAAGACATTCTATAAGGAACTAGACCAAAAAACACTAAAAATATATCTCTTAATC
The DNA here is from genome assembly GCF_002257705.1 of Sporomusa silvacetica DSM 10669. Lineage (GTDB taxonomy): Bacteria > Bacillota > Negativicutes > Sporomusales > Sporomusaceae > Sporomusa > Sporomusa silvacetica. The sequence goes on along the minus strand of NZ_LSLK01000163.1, from coordinate 51,241 downwards.
AGTAGGTTCACGGTTCGATTCCGTGGTGGGTCACCAGGAAATTCAAGGCTTTCCGGACTTAGTTCTGGAAAGCTTTTTTGTTTTTACAACAACCCTACAACAATGAAAGAGAGAAGGCCCGTGAATATCGCCTCTAAATAGGTGATACTCACGGGCCTCTTTTATTTGGAATTTCCGGTTGTTGTAGTAAGTTGATGCAAACTGATTTTTTTAATTTTAAACTTGCGGGTAGTGGGTGTAGCCGGTGCTAGGCAGGATGGAAGGTTTTCTTCCAGGCGGCCGGCGATGTTTTCCTGCCGGCCGGGCATGGCGTGGGTGTAGGTGTCCATGGTTAGGGTGATTGAGGAATGGCCGAGGCGGTCCTGGACGTCGCGGGGATGTTCTCCCTGGGCGAAGAGGCGGGAGGCGTGGTCATGCCGCAGGTCGTGAAAGCTGATGTGGGGAATGCCTGCGGCTTTCACTAAGCGGGAGAAGCGACGGGTTACTACACAGGGGTCTTGTAGGGTCCCGAAGCGGGTTGGAAATACTAAATCATTATCTTCCCAGGTTTTTGCCTTAAGGCGCATAGCCGCCTGGCGGGCTTTGTGTTTTTTAAGTTCGGTCACTACTGTAGTAGGGATGGGTATTGTACGGCGGCTTTTTTGTGATTTTGGTTCGGATATTTTTGGTCCATCTTTCGTTGTGATAGCCGCTCGGCAAATGAATATGGTTTGGCGTTTAAAATCTATATCACTCCAACGCAATCCTACCAGTTCGCCGCGGCGGATACCGGTGCCCCATTCTAACAGCAGGGCGGTATACCAAAATATGTAGGTGGGTTTAGATGCCGTTTCCAATAAGGCAGTCCATTGTTCATCGGTTAATGGCACAACCTCTTTTTTCTTTTTCTTTGGCAACGACACAGCCAGGGTTGGGTCGCGGTAAATTAATTCTTCCTTGAGGGCCTGACGGATGGCAGCACGTAATACGGCAAAAGAAAACTCCGCTAAGCGCGGTGATCCGCCATTATCCAGGATGTTATTGATCATCGCTTGGATTTGAGTGGCTTGCAGCTTAGATAATTTTGTGGTACCGACAGCCGGCACCACGTGATTGGTCACGATAAACTGGTAACCTTCCAGGGTATTTTGTCGGACTCTGGTGCGGGCATATACGTGTAACCATTTTTCTAACCACTGAGCTACTGTAATTTTATCGGCATCGATATAGGATAATCCCTTATTCGTTTCCAGCAGGGCAGCCTTTTTTTCTTGTACTTCAGCTTTGGTTTTGCCGTACACATATTTCCGGATAAGCTTGCCGGTTTTCTCATCCCGGCCTATGGTGATGGCCGCTGTCCAGAGGCCGTCACTCCGTTTACAGATTGTTCCTTCTCCGTTTGCACGTTTTGCCATTTTTCACACACCGCCTTTAAAAATTTATGCGGTAAAAAATGCAAATCCTGTTGCTGCAAATCATGAGTAAATTAGTCGGTATGATGCTACCGCTTGGGGTTTAGCAAGTTACGAATCCACCGGTTAACCAGGGACGACTTTTGATTTGTCGTCGGTTCCTAAGGCAGCTACTACTTTTTCCACAACCGCTCGGTCGCTTGGCGACAGGTCGGCGATTTTTTTTGCCAGGTCGGCGACACCTTCAGGTAAAACCAGCTGTTCGGACTGAATATCGAGGAGATGGTCGCTGGTTACTTTCAATGCCTGAGCCAGCCGTCCCACCATGACGGTGTCAGGCTCGGTACGGCCTTTTTCCCAGGACGCCACGGTTGACTGCTGGACGCCGACGGCGCGGGCTAGAGCTGCCTGGGACAAGTTCATATTGGCACGGGCTATTTTGATCTTTTCGTTAATCATGGTTTATCACACACTCTATCATTTTTTTCACACACCATCACTTTATAGTTGCTATCATCATTCTAAAACATATTACGTCATTTTGTAAAGGTTAAATTACAAAATGTATTGAAAAGTTTTAAAAACTACTATATACTACAAAGTGTAATATAATAACTACATAATGTTATAGGAGGTAAGGGGTATGACTAGTACAAAAATTATGGTGTCGGTAAAGGAGTTTGCTACAATGACAGGAATTGGTCAGAACCGGGTGCGGGAACTCTGCTATTTATCTGACTTTCCGGCGTCAAAAGAAGGAAACCGGTTTTTGATTCATGTCGAAGCAGCCAATGAATGGCTGCGTAAGCGCGCTGTGGCGAAAGTGGGGGTAGAGATTGCCAGTTTGAAACGTGTGGCGCCATGATGCGGGGCGGAATTGGCTGGGTGGTGATTCGGCAATTCTTATTGTGGACTCGGGTGTATCCGTGAATTATATCACCGAGCTCAATGGCTTTTATGCGCGGTTACTTACCCAGCCATTATCAAGTGATGCCCAGGCCTTGTGGGGTGTGCTGATGCATTTGTGCAACCGGGCTGGCTGGCCACCGCATTTTACTGTGGCCAGCAGCACGCTTTTAGGATTGTTAGGCTTTAGTTATTCGGCTTTGTCCAGAGCCAGAACGGAACTAGTGGAAGGCGGACTGATTACCCATACGCCCAGGCCAGGGCGGTTGGCTCCGTATTATACTTTGCATTCTTGCTGTAGAAAACCTGTGGATAAACCGGTGGATAAGCCTTGCTTAACGTTGGTCCCGAAAATTTGCCAACCATAATGGTTGATAAGCTGGTTGGCAAGCGGGACGTTGTCAACCATATTGGTTGTCAACCTGGTTACATTATATAAACGTAAACTATGTATAAACGTAAACCAATAATAGTAGTAGGGGCTGTGGATGTGTGGATAACTGGGGGGGAGAGGGTTCACAGTGAATAAAGTCATCCTTGTTGGCCGGGTGGTTCAAAGCCCGGATATTAGGTATACACAAAATGGTAAGGCCGTTTGTTCGTTTTCGGTGGCAGTAAATTATCAGACCAAAGTGAGGGAGGAGACAGACTATATTGATTGTGTAGCCTGGGACACTCTGGCTGAAACCGTTGGCGTTCATTTGGTTAAAGGCCGAAAGGTAGTCGTGGAGGGGCGGCTGCATGTCCGGCGCCTGGATGGGGAGGACGGACAAAAGCGCAAAGTCACCGAAGTAGTGGTCCGGGATGTGGAGTTTATGGATAGAGTGGAAACAGCTTAACCGAAAAGAAAAATCGGATGGGGGGAGAATTTTTATGAAAATTGTCGTTGATCCCGGTCATTCGGGACCGGTAGAACCGGGAGCGTGCGCCGGTGGAGTACGGGAGTGCGATGTGGTGCTGAGCATTGCTAAATTATTAGCCGAGCAGTTAGATGAACAAGGCCATGATGTTTTACTTACCCGGAATGGTGAGATCAATACTGATGCTCTGGATTTCCGGGCGGGGCTGGCGAATGCCAATCAGGCTGATCTTTTTGTCAGCATTCATGCCAACAGTGCGGCGAACCCCGCCGCCCATGGCACAGAGGTATACCATTACCCGGAGAGTGAGCAGGGGCAAAGGTTAGCCGGGCTTATTCAATCCAGGCTTGTGGCGGAACTAAAAACCGCCAACCGGGGCGTTAAGGAGGCTAATTTTCAAGTACTAAGAGAAACGGATTGTCCAGCAGTTTTGGTGGAAGTGGCTTTTATTTCTAATGAGGCTGACAGACAACTGCTGACAGCCTATGCGTGTCAGTTAGGGGCGGCGTCAGCGATTGCTGCTGGAATCGAAAAATATTTTGCCGGGTAGGTCTTTACAATATTTCATTTTGTAGTTATAATAACTACAAAATGAAATATTTGCTCCTGGAACGGGCGAATTATTGGTGACCCGCGTGGCCAACAGGCTGCGCTTGTCATAAATCCGTTCCAGGCGTAGAAGGTGCACCTCCCGGGGTGCGCCTTTTGCGTGGAACAAGCACAAAGAAAGGAGGCACAAGCGATGGCTGTAGTAAAAATGCCGCAGAGCAGCACCATTGCCATTAAGCTGCAAAAGGGCGTGACAACATCCGGTAGTCCGGCATATGTCACTCGGAATTACACCGGCAAATCGACGGCAACCGATCAGGATTTGTTCGATGTAGCCCAGGCGCTGATGGGGTTGCAGTCCTACACGGTGGCAGATATTGCCCGCGTGGACAATGCCAATCTGATCAATCAGTAAAGGTAAGGACGCTTAGTCAACAAAAAGCAGAAAGGAGGAATGATTCATGGCTGATACCAATACCAAAACGCTGGAAATGATTTTTGCCACTGCAAGCGGCAAAGAGGTGACTGTGGCGATCAAGGAGCCGAAAGACGGTTTGACGCTGGCCGAAGTGCAGGCGGTGATGGCCACCATTATTGCAAAAAATGTGTTTTCCAGTAGCGGCGGCGACCTATTGACTGCCAAGGAAGCGCAAATTCGGCAACTTGCTATAACAGAGCTGGCATAGTAGATGAGAGGAGGCCCTACAAATGGAAGAGTTGGCCCGCCTGACGGCGACGTACGGTTTTCCCATGGTAGTGGCCTTCTACCTTTTGGTCAGACTGGAAAAGCGCCTGACCGAACTGACCAACGCAATCAATCAGATGTGTTATTGCGTAGAAAGGATGGAGGGCAAAGACCATGATTAAGACTGTATATGGTCCGCCACCGGCTGATGCCGAGAGGATTGTGGATGTTGAGGTAGAACAGGAAGAGAGTGTCCAGGAAGAAAACGTGGCCGAGCGTGTTGATACCATGGTTCCACCGCCCCCAAAACGGCAAAAGGGGGATGTGCGATGAAGCGGGATGCATGGCGACTGGCAGTATTGGATGCTGTGTTTGAAGCGTTGTCTAGCAATAAGGCCAAGAATATCCGGAACGGCTTAAAGTTGTGAGAATTTGAGTATAATTTTGGAAAGATAGCATGCTGATTGGCATGCTGTCTTTTTGCACTTAAGTATGATCTAATCGTTTCTTACTGGCTGGGTTCTGCAGTTGCTGCGCTGGTAATTTGAGTAGTAGCATGCAATGGGGCGCACCTAATTCCGTGTAGATAATGGTGGAAGGCCTGGACGGCGTAATTCTTACCAGTATCTTCAACTAATGGAGCGCATTCCGTAGTTAGAGAAAAAGGAATACAAGGAGCATGAATTATTTCAACCAACAGTGAGGCTGTATTGTGAGGTTGGAGGTCAGGAACGAATTCTTTGTTAGCTATTCCCTGGCAAAGAGAAACGAAAATATACTGATACAGTTGAAATGTATAGTCTTTTACGACAGGGCTGCTATGGGCGGTACTGCGGATAATCTCGTAACGCCAAAGTGGATTCAGGAATGGTTGCTTATGTTTTACTTCGGTAATAAGTTCGGCATAGCCAATCAGACGTTCGATTTCTGTTATATTGAATTTGGTTTCAATTTTTCGCAGTGCCTGGAGTGCAGGTGAAAATTGTTTTTTTAATATGACTTGGTAAAGGGATCCTTTGCCGCCGAAGTAGTAGGAAATGGAGGCGACATTGACTTGAGCTGCCTCCGCCAACTGATTTATGGTAACATTTTCAAACCCGAGTACGGCAAATAAGGAGGTGGCGGTGTCAATGATTCTGTTTACGGTATTTTTTTTCATATCACTAGCTCCTGAATTGGAATTGAATTTCCACCGGAAGAAAGTTAAGTTAATGAATCAGTGCTATGGTTGATACGGTGTCGTACAGCCTGACATTTGGCATGAGCAGTGACATTGGTGCTTACACTTCCAAGAGTATGCCTGAAATGGTTCCTAAGCCTCGGCTGCCAATGACGATAAGGTCAAAGTTGTTTTGTTCCAATTTGCATTTTGGAGGATAACTTAAAAAATCTTGCTATCAAACAGAACGACTAGTATCAATGGATACAGAAGATCGTACCTCTGCAGTTGGCTTTGCCTTATACCAGGCGGCATACATAACCGGCAGAACGATGAGCGTCAATATCGTAGCGCCGAACAGACCGCCGGCAATGGCTACGGCCATTGGTCCCCAGAAGATGCTGGAAATCAAGGGAATCATGCCTAAGATTGCTGCAGCTGCCGTCAGCAGGATGGGACGGAACCGGATAACCGTTGCGTTAATAATGGCATCCCAGAGAGTTTCACCGGCTACTAGCTGCTGATCAATCTGATCCATCAAAATGACGGAGTTACGCATAATGATACCGGCTAAGGCCAAAATGCCTAATTGTACGACAAACCCCAGCGGACGTCCCATTAGGAAGAGGCCGACGGCTACGCCAATAATGCCAAGCGGCGCAGTCAGCAAAGTTAGCACCATTTTGGGTATATTTTGCAATTGAATCATTAATAGAATCATAATGGCAATCAGCATGCCAGGTACAGGTGCGCTGAGAAATCCAGCGCCTTCAATACTGCTCTCTTTCGGACCATCGTACTCAATACTATAACCTAGCGGCAGGTTGGCGCGCAGTTCGGCAAGGTTTTTATATACTTGCTCGGCAACATCATCGCCTGTTACGCCAGGCTTGGTTTCAGCCTGTACGAAAATCATAGGTTTTAAATCACGACGGTAAATTAAGCCGTCCTCTGTTGCAAAGCTGATTTTAGCAATTTGGTCAAGCGGAACATATTTGCCATTACCGATATGGATATTTAGGTCTTTCATACGCGAGGGGTCGCTGCGGTCCTGGGCTTCAAAGCGGGAGACCAAGCTGACAGTTTTGTCATCTTCACGGAATTCGGCAATGGAGGCTCCGGACAACTGGGCCTGGAGAGAAGTAGCTAACGCCTGGGACGCGACGCCTAATTTACGGGCTTTGTCCTGGTCAATTTCTAAATGCATGACTTTACTTTTCTCAGACCAGTTTAGGTTGACATTTTTCGTCCCGGGATTGGCCTCCATGACTGTTGCAACTTTCTCTGCTAATTCCCGGACTCGATCATGGTCATAACCCTTTACGCGCAACATAACCGGATAATCGGCTGAAGGACCTAAAGCGATGGACTTGGTATGTGCATGGACCTCGGGGAACTGTTCATTTAAAATCCTACTGAGCTTAGTGCGCAATTCGTCCCGGGCGTTGTAGTCTTTGGCGACGATAATAAATTCGGAAAAGTTTGGTTTGTTGAAGGTCGGTTCAAAACTTAAGACAAATCGGGGAGCTCCTTCACCTACGTGGTAGGTATAGTAACTAATTTGCGGATCGCCCTCTAGTATTTTGGCAAACTGCTGAGCTGCTTCTTCGGTATTTTTTATCGATGCACCCTCCTGCAGTTCTAGCTGAACGATGAGCTCCGGACGGGAAGAAGATGGGAAAAATTCTTGTTTTACGAATCCTAATAAGCCTATGGCGCCGACAAAAGAAGCCACGGTGGCAATTAATACGACTTTACGGTGCAGCAGGCACCAGGTTAACGTCTGTTTAAAGATGCGGTAAAACCGAGTATTGTATAGATCATGCTCGTTTTCATCGTCTGTTTTGGGCTTGATTTTAATAAATAGATAACCTAACAGCGGTGTGGCCGTACCGGCTACAATCCAGGAAGTGAGCAAAGAGATAGTTACAACCGAAAAAATGGACACACAATACTCGGACGCACTGCCTTGAGCAAAGCCGACGGGGATAAAAGCGGCACAAGTGATCAGTTCACCGGTTAAACGCGGATAAGCGGTGGAGGTATAGGCAAAGGAAGCGGCATTAAAGCGGGTCCAGCCTTGTTCGAGTTTGACGACCATGCTTTCAATGGTGATAATGGCATCATCAACTAAAAGACCTAAGGCAATGATGAGCGCGCCTAGGGAGATCCTTTGTAGGTCGATGCTCATGAGTTTCATGAACGTAAAAACAATGGCAATAACCAGCGGAATGCACAGGGCTACGATGAGACCCGAGCGCATGCCCAGGCTGGCAAAGCTTACAATCAGGACAATGATGATGGCTTCCGCCAGGGATTCAATAAATTCATCAATCGAGGTTTCTACGACTTTTGGCTGGTTAACCGTCTGGTGGAGTTCCAGGCCGGCAGGAAGCTCTTTTGTGATTTGATCAATCGTTTTTTCCAGATTCTCGCCTAGAGTGAGGATGTTGCCGCCAGAGTCCATAGCCAGCGAAATGCCAAGTGCCGGCTGGCCGTTATAATAAAACTTGGGGTCGGTCGGTTCGGCGTAGGCACGGGTGATTTTGGCAATATCAGCTAAGCGGAAGGTGCGCCCATTGGCTTGAATGGGAGTATTGCGGATATCATCCAGATTCTCAAACATTCCAGTGACCCGTACACATTGTCAGACGAGGTCTCCAGCATACCGGATGCTGTCATAGCATTTTGCGCCTGCAGGGTAGTAGTAATTAAACTTGGATCTATCCCCAGTTGCGCCAGTTTGCTGTTCTCTATTTCAATATAAATTTTTTCGGTTTGTACACCAAGAAGCTGAACTTTTTTGATGCTGGGAACATCAAGCAGGATTCGACGGATTCTTTCGGCCTTTTCCCGCATTTCTTCATAGGTATAACCGTCGCCGGTTAGGGCGTAGACGACACCGTATACCTCGTCAAATCGGTCGTTAAACGCTGGATCGGTTACGCCGTTGGGGAGCGTTCCTTTCATGTCGTTGACCATATTGCGGGCTTCAACCCAGCGGGAGCGAACATCTTTCTGCAGTACGGCTTCTTTTAAATTAACGTAAATGACGGTACGACCCGGCGTGGAGTAACTTTTCAGATACTTAAGTCCTGGTAAGTCTTGCAATTTTTTTTCAATCTTGTCGGTAACTTGTTCTTCCATCTGGCGGGCAGTGGCCCCCGGCCAAGCGACACTGACTACCATCTGTTTGATGGTAAAGTCTGGGTCCTCCATACGGCCTAAATTTTTGTAAGAGAAAATACCGGCGATAAAGAAAAGGGCAATAAAAAAGTAGATAAATTGTTTGTGACCGAGCGCCCATTCGGTCAGGTTAAGGTTCTTCATATCGAATCACCGCCAACCTTGACTTTTTGTCCTTCTTTGAGTTTATGTACTCCGGCGGTTACAATGCGGTCACCTGGCTGCAAGCCGCCGAGCACCTCAATGGTTCCGTTGCCGAAGTTGCCGATTGTAATCGGCCGTAGGGTTAGCACATCATTTTTTACCACCCAAACAGCAGGGGTATCCCCCGTTTCTTGATAAATCGCTGCCAAGGGAATATTCACAGTTTGCTGCACGTTGCTGCCAACAACAGTAACGGCGGCAGTCATGCCTAATTTTATTTCCGGCGGCAGGTTTAGCAGACTAACGCGGACTTTGAATGTACGGGTGGTTGAATCCGCCATGGGAGCAATTTCTCTTACCTTGCCGTCTATTGTCAAATTGGAAAGTGCCCAAAAAGCGACTTTAAGCTGAGTGGCGTTGCGTAGTTCTTCTATGCGATTTTCTGGCACACTAATTTCGACTTCCCGTTCGCCATCCTGTACTATGGTTACAATGGTTTGCCCAGCACTGACCACTTGACCTATTTCAGCAGAGATGCTGGATACAACTCCCGGTTTATCGGCTTGTAGAAGGGTATAGTCAAATTGGTTAGATCCTTGCGTATATTGTGCCTGAGCTTGCCGCACGCCGGCAGCGGCTACGTTATAGGCGTTAGCATACTGGTCGTATTGGGATTGGCTGATAGCGCCGCCAGCTAATAACTCACGATACCGTTTAAGATCGCTTTCTGCCAATTGCAGTCTGGATACAGCCGAATCCACCTGAGCGGAATAATTATTTACCGTTTGGGCAACATCCTTAGCATCAATTTGCATGAGCACATCACCGGCATTTATTAGGCTGCCCAGTTGAACATTCCTTTTGATAATTTTTCCACTGATCTGAAAAGCCAGCTGGCTTTCATAGCGTCCGCGCACTTCACCGGAATAGGTATAGCCTTGTGCATTTGCCGTAGTGCCAATTACGGTAGTGCGTACTATTGGAATATCTTCGACTGTAGCCTGGGGGCGGCTGTGTTCTTTCCAGATAACACCGCCGATGATACATAATCCTACTACTGCTGCAGTTAAACCGTAATAAACTTTTTTTCTTGATAATTTTGTTAACAAATGGAACGGTTTCATGATTTCACTCCTCGGTTGTTATTTTTACGGAAACAAGTTTGATGGAAGGTCGTTCATAAGAACAGACATGAACCCATTCTCCGTAGCGGATAAGCTCAACTCTTCCGAGTTGTCTGCCTTCCCAAGCACAGTCTTGAATGAGGTCGGAAATAAGTTTGTTGGTTTCTTCTCGTGATAATGACGGGTCTGTTACAACAGGTATGCCATGAATGCTTGTACACATTTTTGTTGTCCTCTCTGATATTTAGCTAATTGGTATTCCATAATGTTGTAATTTGGTATCCTCTTCTGGCTGATTGGTCAGTGTATTTTTCCTGTATTGAGGCGAGAATGAATTCGGCATTGCACACTAAACTAATTAAATGACTAGAGTCAGTTAATTAGCAAAAAAAATCGTCAATCCGATTAAGATACTGGTTTGTTGGTTTCTTCCCGTGACAATGACGGGTTTGTTACAACAGGTATGCCATGAATGTTTGTGCACATTTTTTTATCCTCTCTGATATTTAGCTAATTGATATTCCATAATGTTGTAATTTGGTATCCTCGTCTGGTTGATTGGTCAGTGTATTTTTCCTGTATTGAGGTGAGAATGAATTCGGCATTGCACACTAAGTTGATTAAATGACTAGAGTCAATTAATCAACAAAAAAATCGTCAATCAATTAATATACTGGATGGCGGTTTATGGTTTTAGAAAATACCATTCAAATGTCTATAACGCTAAGTTTATATGTATAGTTCCTTCTTGAGCCCCCAATGCCTTTTCAATAAGATCTACCGCTAGCTTAAACTGACATAGTAATAATTCGGTTGATGATTTTTCATAAATTGCGTCAAGCAGGCTTTGAATGATGGATAAGATTAAATTTATTGCAGGCAGAGGCTGAGAAACATGAAAGTAATTCTGCTGGTTGCCTTCGTCAATAATTTTTAGCAGCAGGGGTGACAGTAGCTGTTTTGTCTGTCGGTATATCTTGTCCAGGAGATGCAGAGTTCGGTCATTGTACAAAAAATAAAAAAGCAACTCGTTTTTATAATGAATGTTGCAGAATATGTCTTGTAGTGTCGATTCGATTTTTTTTGGCGGAATAATGTTGTTAGAATTAATTACTGGTATAATTGCCGATATGAGCGTTGATAGGTGACGATTTATCAGAGCGTCTAATAGATCATCTTTCGACTTAAAATAATAATAAAATGTTCCCTGAGCGACGCCCATTTTTTTAACGATGTCACTGATGGCGGTTTCATGATAGCCTTTGGAATAAAACAGCGTTTCGGCAGCATCGATGATCTCGGTTATTCTTAGTTGGGGGTCTTGTTGAGGGCGGGCCATGATATCACCTCGTTAATTGACTTCAGTCAAATTATAAATCTGGTTAGAAGCTGCTGTCAAGGATTAGTTTTCCTTTTTTGCTTTATAATGCAATGTATTAGCATATTATCTCACAAACGAAAATAAATTTTTGTGGTAAAGAAACGGGGCGGAGAAGACGTTGCTGGAAGTGTTCCTGATTCTCCTTTGACAGATAGGCTGTCAGTAGTTTGATAAGGCGGTAGATCGTGATCCTGAAATAATGATTGGTCTGCTCCGCTCAGTGGCTAAAAGACGGATACCACTCTATGGTTGACCGTCCGCTTCTTGCGGCGTTCCGTTTCACTGCACTCTCCTCATCCGCTCCCGGCCAGCCACCGCTGGCGCTTAGAGTCGTATCCTGCCGGGCGGCTATTCGTCAGCTTAGCAGGGGAGCAGGCCAGGAAGCTCCTTGCACTCGCACCCAGACCTGCCGGGGGTACGACGGCTGGCCCCGCACGTTGCGCGGGGCCTCGGCAGGACACTCCGGCAAGTCCGGCCGAAAAACCATCGACCGACCCAGCCGGGCGTCCTGCCGACCGCCGGGAACGAAAACAAAGCACGAAACCAACCGCTCCGCCAGGCCACCTGCTGCCACTCGCCTAAGCCAAATGCTAACAGTCGTTCCAGCCCTGCCGTGGCGGCGCCCGTCCCGCCCCGTGGACACCAAAAGCGTGTGTCCACTCTCCGTCCTCCCTTCCCCCCGAGCCCCCCATCCCACCTAATTGGCGCTGCCAGTAAGCGGTGGGCCGCAATTAAATTCGGGGGGAAGGGAGGACTCCGGGCGCCCTGCGGGAAGGACTACCCCCCAAACCCCCCGCTAAGGAGCGGCCGAACAAATTGGGGGGTACGCGGCCACGGCAGGGCCTCCACTCAGCTTGGAGGCAATTAGACGGCGGCGGCAGCAGACGGCCTGGCTCCGCTCTAAAGGACCCACCCCCTTAATCCCCCTCCCGACGAATAAACGGGAAGGGGAAGTCGTCAACCACTATGCTGGCTGCCAATGAAACGGCTTACCATGAGCAGCCACCAAAACCATGTGGCCGCTCAGCGTAAGCCTGCCTGGTTGCTATTCGTTATTGAGCAGGGAACGCACCGGCCACGGCGGCCAAACCCACACCTCCGCGTCCCGTGCGGACGGGCCTGCCGGCAGCAAGGGAGCCGCGAATTGCGCGGCGAGAATAGCTGCTTTTTCGTAAAAACAATATTGTGGATAAGAAATAGATTGGAAAAGAGCCATATTATTGATAACAATGAAAAATAGATAGAACTCCTGTCAAATCTTGTTTGATTGGCAGGAGTTTTTAAGCTTTTGAGATAAGTCAGCATATATAATTATATTTGCAAGGCTACCTAGTTATATCAAGGCTTACCTGCCTAATTTATGCTGCGAAAGTTGAGTATTTAACTATTACTTTTCAGGTAAATCTTCTTTGCAGTATGGGCATTGTTTTAGTCTTTTTCCTCCAACGCTTGCAACCTTCTTTTTGCAATTAGGGCACTCAATCGGCTTAGAAACAGCCGCGGGACGAAAACACATATTATTCCTCCTTGAATATATTTTAAAATGAACCAGGTCAATTGATATAATCTACCAAAGCTACTCTAACCCTAGAAATCTATGCCAGGCTCTACTTCAAACTTCGCCACTCATATTTTGGCTGACAATCTCATAAACACACGCACCTAATGATGGTTTGGGATTCTTAGGTAACAGCACCATCCGGTGGGGGTGTGTTAAGCAGACATTTCCGGGCAATACCGTCCAATCGTTGTTTTTTTGATTTTCCGCATGGATTTGCACACAACATCCCGCTATACAAGCATTTTACAATGTTGTAAACAGGTTTAGGCAATTGACTTCCGCATTTTTTACACTTATTGTCTATTGCCTTTAAGCGGAAAGTATAAGTTCCACAATGACTGCAAAAAAGCGGTTTTTCCATCGGCGGTTTACATTTGCTGCAATACGGTCTGCAAACACCGCAGTTCATAAAATTCTCCTCAAATATCAGAAGTTCTCGATCTTGGTCAAAGGACTGTGTTAAAAACAAGAAATTATTTTTAACACAGTCTTTTTCAGCAATTACTCCAAGGATACACAATATTGTCATCAATCCGATTCTACGAAATAAATGATCAAAACTGATATCGATGTTATTTGGGGATACCTTTGTGTTATTCTTGTTTTGCTGTCAAATCAGCACCACATTTTTTGCACTTTGTTGATCCCTTAATATTAACTTTTTTACATTGCGGACATATGACCGGCTTAGTTGTATTAAGTGAAATCTGAGGCATGCAAGCTCCCCCCTTTTAGTAGTTTATTTTTATTACGGTAAAAATTTATTTTTAGAAGACCTAGCCTAACCGGCTAGACCTTCTAATTTTAAAAACCGGTTACTTCACAGTAAATAGTGCCATTTTAGGCTTTTCTGCTGCTTTTTTTGCGAGTTCCTCAACCGTACCGTAAGTCATAACAGCGGCTTGGCAATGATGCACACAAGTTGGACGTTTACCAGCTGCTACCCGCTCCTCACAAAGGTTGCAATGATCGGTAGGCATCGGAATATAATTCCACTCCCACTTGCCGTTATCCGATTTGCGCGGGCCATCTTCTAATACCTTGATTCCGAATTGACCGTTAGGCAGGTTCAGTTCTTTTTTACATGCAACTTCGCAGGCATGACATCCTGTACAAAATTCATAGTCAATTAAAAGACCTAGCTTATTTGACATAGCCAAAACCTCCTTTTTTTATTACTTCTTCAGTCGGCATTACTTTACTATTTTCTTCAGTACCTTTATAGATTTTGCAGATCGTACATTTGTAAGGAGCGCCATAGCCTGTAGGACCATATTGACCCATTTTTGTCAGGTTGTTCGCATTGGAATCAAATACTCCAAACAGGTTTTCACCTTTTTGTTCCGGGAACCACCAAGCATGCTCAGCACTGATAACGTTCGGATGCATGGTCGGTTTTAGTTTTGCCCGTTGTCTCATTCTGCCACGCATGTTTTCAACCCAGACCCAGTCGCCTTCCTGGATGCCCATTTTAGCAGCCGTTTCGGTATTGATGGTAACAAGGGGATCAGGATGGAATTCACGCATCGTGGGCAACTGGCGGTGTTCTGAATGGAAGAATTCCCAAGAACGACGTCCGGTAGTTAACACAAACGGATATTCTTTTGCCAATACAGGTGTCGAAACAGGACTTTCAGGAGGTTCTTCCCAATACGGCAATGGATCGACATCAAATGAGTCGAGCGCTAAGCAGCTGCATTCCAGTTTGCCTGTTGGAGTATTAAACCCTGGTTCACCATCAGTACGAAGAAGACCGGTCTCATGCTTCCGATAGGACCAGTTATCAAAAGAAATATGCTGTTTCTGCAATTCCTCGAAAGTTGCATCCCATTTTTCCGGCCAATTCCATTCAGGATTAATTACATTACAGATCCAAGTTAATAAGTCTGTATCTTTTTTCCATCCCATTTCTTTGAATAATTCAGGGTTGAGACGGTTGCCAAGCTCCACAAGAAGTTCTTCATCAGATTTACACTCTTCATATTCAGTAATCTTATTGATTGCCCGAACCGGGAACCACCAAGGTCTTACACTGTTACGTTCATTGCCCATTGCGCAAGGCAGAACCAAATCAGCACAAGCCACGGCTGTAGGTGTCATGAACAAGTCAACAACTACATTGAAGTCTGGTTTCTGAATAGCATTATAAATTCTTGGCGCTTCAGCACCCATGCAGGCGATCGGGTTTGTGCTTTGGAACCAGAGCATCTTGACAGTATAAGGCGTGTTGGTCTCAAGGGCTTCTAATATGGCATCGCCTTGTGCAGTACCCATGACCCCTTGGTTATGCATCGGTGTATCTTTAGGAACCAGATGTTTTGCCCAAAGTTCTTCACTTATAAATTCAGCGCCAGTCATATAACCGATAGCAATGTTACGGCCTTGGCGAGCAACGATGTTTCCGCCCGGCACATCGAAGTTGCCGCAAATACTTGAGATAGTTGAAATAGCAACTGCAGTAGTAATCCCGGTAGGATGCATGTCGATAGGAAGACCCCATTGAAGTGCTGCCGGACTAGCTTTAGCAAAAAAGCGAGCAGCATTTTTAATCAGATCTGCCGGTATCCAGGTGATTTCAGCCACTTTTTCCACAGGCCATTCCTGAACGCGTTCTTTAAGTTCATCAAAGCCATAGGTCCACTTTTCAACAAACTCTTTGTCATAAAGCTCTTCATTAATAATAACATTGAGCATGCCTAAAGCTAACGCTCCATCAGTTCCCGGTCTTATTTGCAAGAAATATTCTGCCCTTGAAGCCAGCCAAGTCGCTTCAGGATCAATGACAATCAACTTCGCTCCCATCTTCATGACATCAACAATCCAGTGACCAAGGAAGCCGTCGCCATTGCTGACAAGAGGGTTGTTACCCCAGATTAAAACTACTTCCGGGCATTTCCAATTGGGATCGTCGTAGCGTTTTTCAAATTGCTGAGACATATCGGCGATGGTTGCATCACCCATTTGGGCATACATTGCCGCACAGCGTGGGAGGTAGCAGGCGTCACCGCTTAAGAATCCCAATCCGAAGTTCGGGGTACCAAATACGGAGTAGGCCATCATTGGCACTTGCCAGTTAACATTACGGCCAGTACCTTCCATACAAACGATAGCTTCAGGACCATATTCCTTCTTAATGGCCGTTACCTTTTCCTCAATAATATTATAGGCCTCGTCCCAGCTGATTCTTTCCCATTTATTTTCACCACGGGCGCCGACACGCTTAAGCGGCCATTTAATTCGGTCAGAATGATAATAAGCCTCGACCATGTTCAAGCAACGCATGCAAAGCCGGCCTTGGTTATAGGGGCTTTCAGGATCGCCCTCAACTTTGGCGACTTTTCCATCTTTTACGTAAACTAGAATGGCGCAGGCGTTATGACAGCCCGGGCCACTCCAATGGTGATTTCGGTAAACGGTATATTCACCTTCTTGCCATTCTAACGGAAGATGATATTCTGCTGGTTTAGTCATACATTTCCCTCCTGAATTTAGTCATTTTTTAATACCTACGATTATAACGTGTAATTACTTCTTATTGCCTCCTTTCCAGGGCAGAAACCCTGAATGAAATTAGTCAGTAGCTACGTACCATTACAATACTTTGCATATTACGTGCCAATCCTGTTAAGCCCGCTATTCACGCGGACCAAAATATCCAATGAAACTAAAATGTCGATACTTGAGAATTTTCTCTTAAATTGCGAGTATGTAATCAACGTTTCTTGCTTCTTTAAGTTCATACACCGAACGAAGAGCAGAGAGCTTAAGGAAAGAAGTTGTTGTACAAGAGCTTCTTCTTTTTGAGAGAGAGTGTCTGATCGTCTGGACAGTAATGACTTATTACTTTTTAACAGCCGGTAATGCAGTGGTTGATCTTTGCTTACACGTCTTCGATATGTTGCAAAGCATCAAGTAGGTAACGATTTACATGAAACCGATCAGCAATACGAATTGCAGAATATTGGATTTAAGAGGCTTTTTCAATTATTTTGGATAATTTTGTATGTCAAATGTAGTTTTTGGTGTTGAGTCTTTAATTTATGATATAATTTAATTGTGGGATTTTAATGAAATAATAAATAAAATATAAATTGGCTCATGATCTCACTGAGGAGGACATAGTTAGTGAAGCAATTGTTATTAAGCACCTTTATTAGCAATATAGAACTGCCGAATCCTAAAAATTTTGAAGAAATTTCAGAAAAGATTAAGAAACAAAAGATTAATGTTTTAGAAAATAAAATTCCCAAAAAAGAGGTCGATTCAGTTCGGCCTGAGATAGTCCAATCATGGTTAAGGTCCAAAAAATGTGGGCTTAGTTATCAAATTTATAATTACCCACCAGTTTTAGATAAAAAACAGTTTAAACAACTTTTAAATGAAAAAGATTTTTTTATAAAGACGACTGAAAAAGCAATTACCGAGTTAGAAGGCATTTTGTTTAATGCAGGAATACTATTGACTGATGAAAAAGGCGTTATTCTTAAATTAAGCTCAGAATTAGAAACACACAATAATTTAACGATGCTTGCTCCGGGTTCCATTTGGAATGAAGAGACAATCGGTACATGCGCGCATGGGATGTGCATCTTATTTAAGCGTCCAATTCAGTTATATGGGCCTGAACATTATTGCGGAATTTTTGATAGTTTTTCTTGTTCCGCGGCTCCAATTTTTAATAGCGAAGGGAACTTAGAGGGGACAATAACCATATCAAGCCCATATATTTATAATCAAAGTTCTCATACACTTGGACTGGTAACAATGCTAGCCAGCATTATTCAAAAAGAATTTCAAGTCTCAAGAAAAGAAGAATTATTAAACATCGCATTGTCTCAAGTGAATGATGCTATTTTGGTAATCAACAAACTTGGTATTATTTCTGAAATCAATCAAAATGCAGAAGAAATGTTTAAATCGATTGACACAAATTTAGTTGGAACATCAATTTATGAAATTCTAAACGACAAACTTTTAATTAATACGGTTTTAGAAACAGGAAAGCCTATCGTAAATAAAAATATAGAAATAAGAAAATTAAACAAGTCATTTTCCTGTTCGATTCAATTAGTAAAAAATAATGATAATAAGTTTGGATATGTTGTCAATCTTAGGCCAGCAGATTATCAGGAAAAGAAAAGACAAAAAACGTGTGGTCTATCAGCCACTTATACATTTGACCGGATTATTGGAGATTCAAAAAAGCTAACTCAAACAAAAAAAATGGCCAAAAAATTTGCCCATTTTAATTTAAATATTTTACTTTTGGGTGAAACCGGAACTGGTAAAGAATTATTTGCCCAAGCTATTCATAATGAAGGCAGACCTGATGGTCCTTATGTCGCCATCAATTGTGCAGCGATTCCGAGTAACTTAATCGAAAGTGAATTATTTGGTTATGAAGCCGGCTCTTTTACGGGAGCAGAACGAGGTGGAAAACCAGGAAAAATAGAACTTGCAAATGGCGGTACGTTATTTTTAGATGAAATTGGGGATATGCCGTTAAATCTTCAGGCTGTTTTGCTTCGTGTACTTGAAGATGGTAAAGTTATGAGGTTGGGAGGAAGTGAATATATTCCTGTTGATTTTAGATTAATAGCAGCAACAAATAAAAATTTGTTGGAATTAGCAAAAAATGAACAATTCCGTGAAGATCTATATTATCGTATAGCAGCATTTCAAATAAAAATACCTTCGTTGATTCATCGAGAAGCAGATATTTTTCAGCTTATTGATAATTTTATTAACTTTTATTCAACAACACATGCCATGAAAAGACCTACCTTAAGTAAGGAAGCCAAATATGCATTACTTAACTACAATTGGCCAGGTAATGTAAGACAATTAAAAAACACCATTTTTTACGCTATGTGTATGAGTATCGATATGGAAACAGATCCTGTCATTCTTCCTGAACATTTACCAGAGGATATTCTTGATTACGTTAATATACCTTTAATTGCCAATGACATGCTGGAAAATGAATTATTACCGCTATCTAATGATATTGAACTTCAAGATGACAAGCTCACTGTAAAAAACATAGAAGAGAACCTTATCAAGAAAGTTCTTAGTGATACAAATAGAGTTGAAGATGCAGCCAAAGTACTGGGAATAAGTAAGTCAACTCTTTACAGAAAATTAAAAACCTACGGATTAAAGGAAAAACGATATGATTTTTGATTAAAGAAAAAAGCACGGGAACGGTTCGAAACTACTGATAAAGTCGAATATCCAGCAAATAATCCCGATAATCTGATATAATTGTAGTAGATTATATTGTTAATTATGGGAGAAAATAGAATGCTGAAAAACGCACCTAAACAATTAAGTTTGTACTTAATCTCATGAAAGCAGGACGCTCATTTTGCTTCGCTTAAATGATTAACCAACGAAGCCTGATAGGCAGGTTTTACTTGTTTAAATGTATTTTCGCTATTACAAATGATACGGAGAATCGTATCATTTGTAATAGCGAAAGAGCTTCTGCCAAAGTTTGTGGACTTGGCAGGAGTTCGTGTATTACATTGGAAATGAACCAGCGATACGGAAAAGCGTATCGCTGGTAACACTGCAAAACGGCCTCAACCTTTGTAGGATCATGGGTTGAGGCTTTGTTTGTATGGTGGAGTAATTTTCTGGTGGCATACGCACTTACAAAATCTTAGCGCTGAAATATATCATCTATTGATATACTGGGATGGAGATCTCGCCTGCATGTAGGCGAGATCTCTCCGTTTTGTATGAGGACTACCTAGTTATATCAAGGCTTACCTGCCTAATTTATGCTGCGAAACTTGAGATATATATTGATATTCTCTTATCTTTCATACGGCGTAATAAGCCACTTGATACAGTTCTCTTTTCTATTTTTAAACACATCATAACCCTTGACAATATCGTTGAGCGGTGCCTTGTGAGTTATAAGATACTTGGTATTGATTTTCCCCCCCTGAATCAGCTTGATCAGCGCTGGAATGTGCTCAACTGTAACAAAGCCCCAGTTTAAAGTAAGATTCTTCATCCAGTAATTTTGCATCTGTAAGAGAAACGGCTGTGAATAAACACCGACTGTGGAAACAGTACCACCAACCTTAACTGCTTCAATGGCAGTAGTGAATGTCTGCTCTATTCCCATTGCTTCGATGACGCAGTCAGCTCCGTGACCGTCTGTTAACTTACGCACCTCTTCCACCACATCAACCTTTTTCGGATTGAGTCCTATATCAGCAATGCCGCATTCCAGAGCGTAATTCAATCTTTCTTGATTTCTGTTAACAGCAATAATCTTAGCAGGTCCGAATAGCTTTGCTGTTTCCATTGCGCACATACCAACAGGTCCTGTACCGATGACAACTATGGTGTCACCTGGCTTGATGTTTGCTTTCTTTGCCGCATAATAACCGGTTGACAGAATATCGCCGACAAATAGGACATCTTCCTCTGTCATTCCCTCTGGAATGATGTAGGAATAGTTTTCGGCATAAGGCAATCTAATGTACTCTGCTTGCGCACCATCCAAATTTCCTTGTGTCCCGAAACATGCTGCGTCTGAGTCGATACAGTGAACGTGATTGTTATTTTTGCAGTAATAGCACTCGCCGCAGTAAGCAATACAAGATACTGCAACCTTGTTACCGACCTTAAGCTTCTTTACTGCAGAGCCTATCTCAACAACCTCGCCACAAAATTCATGTCCAACTATTTTCGGTGGCTTTACAGGAGTGTGCCCCTCTATGATGTGGACATCACTTCCGCAGATTGCAGATAGCGTGACCTTTAAAATCACATCAGTCGGTTTTTGAATATGAGGTACCGGCACATCGTCAAGGCTGATTTCCCCTGGTCCATGGTAAACTAAGGCTTTCATTGTTTTCTGTTCCATCTGTATCCCTCCAAATTAATTTATGTGTTTTGTATTACCTAAGGCCAATGTCTAGGCGGAACGTCACCAATAAGTAAGTAAAATTATCAAAAGTATTATTCCTCATAAACACCTTCTTTCAATAATGTTAATATTACGAAACCATTATTATGGTGTTGATTTTTCCTGGTCAGACAGAAGGTTTCGTGCGCAAGCCGTTGTATCGTCAGACGTATTAATGACTTTATATCTTCCGCACGGATTCTGGCACAGCGTATTAGTATAAAGACACATGGTAGGAGTTGGATTAGTTACAATATCGGCCCCACATTTTCTGCACTTTTTCTTATCGGGAAGATTGTAGGTTCCGCACGCAGGGCACGGTGCCTGCCTTTTTACTGCTGGTCTTGCCCAGCATAATTTCTGGCAATTTGGATTACAGACAAAACACATAGTAAGATTCATCCCCCCCCTGTAGTCATTTTTCACTTTTCTTTTAGGCTGGCAAGACTCACAGAATTATATAATGCAATAACCATACCAAGTTATAACTTTGGGAAATTCAGTTAAACTCGCTTATAATGCTCTAAAATTATTGTATTTTCAATTTCATTTTAAAAATTAAAATCAAAATGAAAACAAACTATTATAAACTAGAGCGTATTTATCGGTGATTATAGGTGTAAACATTTTGTATGTTTTTGCATTAATTAAATTATTACAATGTCAATTAATGTTGTATTGTGGTTATTAAATTTATAATTATTTTATTTCATATATTTTTTTATGCTAACTGGGCTATTGAACTGCTGGTATGCTACTTTTTTTGGGGGGATTTAGATGGAATTAGTCGATTGTGATATGATAATCAACGTTTTCATCGGTACTTTTACACAATTTTCCTATAGAACAACTCCACCAATAAAAAATTCCATATCAACTATGTATTTCTATTGAAATTTTCATAGTTAATATGGAACTCAATATTTAGTACATGGTGAACAATAGACTATATTATTGTCCATCCACCATCTACAGAGAGTATTTGTCCTGTTGTATAGCTGGATGCATCTGAAGAGAAATAAACAATTGCACCATCTAGTTCTCCGTTCTTTCCAATTCTTTTCATAGGGCAATAAGTTTTAACTACCTCATTAAATGAAGCATCACCTACAACATCAGCTGTCATTTCACTTTTAAAATAAGCAGGTCCAATTGCATTTACTGTTATGTTATATTTTGCCCATTCATTTGCGAGTGCTTTTGTCATCATTAGCACACCACCCTTTGTCGTACAGTATGCTGATAATGGAATACCCGTCATCGCTACATTACTATGAACCGATCCTATGTTAATAATTTTACCATACTTGTTTTCAATCATATGTTTTCCCACTTCTCGCGCAAAGAAATAGACACCGCTTAAGTTTACCTCCATCATTTTGTTCCATGTTTCATCCGACTGAATTTCAGCAGGTTCAAACAAACCAATGCCGGCATTATTAACGAGTATATCAATTTTACCAAAATGTGATATAACTTCACAAACAGCCTCTTTGATTTCTTCATTTTTTGATACATCACATTTAACAGCAAGACAACAAACTCCCAATGCTTCAATATCTGCTTTAACTGTATTCAGCTTTTCTAATCTTCTAGCTACAATGGCAATATCAGCACCTTGCTTAGCTAAAGCTGTCGCAAACTGAACTCCTAATCCAGATGAAGCACCCGTAACAATTGCAACTTTTCCTTTTAAATTGAATAATTCACTCATAATTTAACGCTCCTTTAAGTGCGCACGTTGTGCGCTTCATATATATTTCACAGAAATCATCGCTCCTGCGATGCGATGTAAGACAACCGACTTACCTCACGCGAAAGCCTCTGGGGGACAAGCCTTGATGTTTCACCCATCAGCATACATAATTGACTTGGGCCAAATCTTCTTTATCCCGGTTGTATCCCCGCTCCACATCATCGATAAATTGTGAGTAGGAAGAAGTCGAAGTAATATCCAAAGCCAGATACTCCTGTTCACTTCGGCAGCAGCACCATTCTTGATAAAACCGTTCCCGAACATCGGGTGTCATCAAGGAAAGTAACGCACTGATTCGTTGAGAAGATAAGTTGCCAACCGGAAAACAATCGGTACTATGAATCCAATCATCACAATACAAAAAAGGGGCGCCTGATGAAACCAGATAACAGGCAAGAACAAAGATATTTTGCCAATACTTGGGCATAGCGCAGGCAAGACAGGATAAAAGCCCTGTGTTTTCAGCAATATGCTTAAATAAATAAAATGCCCCATACTCTTTGATGGTAGAATCACGAAGCTCTTCAATAGAAAAACAGTCCAGCTGATTAGCAAAAATACTATTATTTTATCGCCAACTTTTTGACGTACTATCGAACTCATTTTATAGAGGCCCTCCCATATGGGGTCAAAAATCAATCAAAACTGAGAATATAGTGTTGCGCAAGCGGTAAACGCCCTTATAAATCAAGGGAGTTAGACACTGGAAGTTTCATTTGCAAGGGTTAAAACTACTGTAGGTATAATTTTTCCGGGAATCCAGGATATATATATTGATATTCTCTTATCTTTCATACGGCGTAATAAGCCACTTGATACAGTTCTCTTTTCTATTTTTAAACACATCATAACCCTTGACAATATCGTTGAGCGGTGCCTTGTGAGTTATAAGATACTTGGTATTGATTTTCCCCCCCTGAATCAGCTTGATCAGCGCTGGAATGTGCTCAACTGTAACAAAGCCCCAGTTTAAAGTAAGATTCTTCATCCAGTAATTTTGCATCTGTAAGAGAAACGGCTGTGAATAAACACCGACTGTGGAAACAGTACCACCAACCTTAACTGCTTCAATGGCAGTAGTGAATGTCTGCTCTATTCCCATTGCTTCGATGACGCAGTCAGCTCCGTGACCGTCTGTTAACTTACGCACCTCTTCCACCACATCAACCTTTTTCGGATTGAGTCCTATATCAGCAATGCCGCATTCCAGAGCATAATTCAATCTTTCTTGATTTCTGTTAACAGCAATAATCTTAGCAGGTCCGAATAGCTTTGCTGTTTCCATTGCGCACATACCAACAGGTCCTGTACCGATGACAACTATGGTGTCACCTGGCTTGATGTTTGCTTTCTTTGCCGCATAATAACCGGTTGACAGAATATCGCCGACAAATAGGACATCTTCCTCTGTCATTCCCTCTGGAATGATGTAGGAATAGTTTTCGGCATAAGGCAATCTAATGTACTCTGCTTGCGCACCATCCAAATTTCCTTGTGTCCCGAAACATGCTGCGTCTGAGCCGATACAGTGAACGTGATTGTTATTTTTGCAGTAATAGCACTCGCCGCAGTAAGCAATACAAGATACTGCAACCTTGTTACCGACCTTAAGCTTCTTTACTGCAGAGCCTATCTCAACAACCTCGCCACAAAATTCATGTCCAACTATTTTCGGTGGCTTTACAGGAGTGTGCCCCT
Organism: Sporomusa silvacetica DSM 10669; assembly: GCF_002257705.1. GTDB lineage: Bacteria > Bacillota > Negativicutes > Sporomusales > Sporomusaceae > Sporomusa > Sporomusa silvacetica. Next base: position 26,914 of record NZ_LSLK01000163.1, on the reverse strand, counting down.
CTATGATGTGGACATCACTTCCGCAGATTGCAGATAGCGTGACCTTTAAAATCACATCAGTCGGTTTTTGAATATGAGGTACCGGCACATCGTCAAGGCTGATTTCCCCTGGTCCATGGTAAACTAAGGCTTTCATTGTTTTCTGTTCCATCTGTATCCCTCCAAATTAATTTATGTGTTTTGTATTACATTTTTTTCATGGATAACTTCGAATTATCCATTGGGGCTTTTAAACCTAGCTCCGGCAACAGCAACAAAACTATACCAAATATCAGGAAGCCAATGCCGGTATATAAGAATACTTGATCCACGTTTGTTCCTGCCAGCGGCAGAATTACATATGAGGGGACAAAGAAGGCGCCAGCCATTTGCAACGTGCTGATAAATCCCCCCGCAGTCCCGGCATAAACAGGTCCAATCTCGGGAAGTGACATAGGAAGAGTCATGATCAGCGGAATGGATGTGCCAAACATGATCCCGGCAATGATTAGGAATATCCAGGTAAACGAACCAAATGGCAAAGTCCAGGCTAAGTAGGTGCAAATTGCACCAATAAATGCTGTTGGTGCTAAGAAAGGCTTTGTTAACCCGATTTTGCTGGAAAGCATAGGTCCGAAAACAGAACCAAGGATGAAGGCAAAGGTTAGTGCAGACGCGATCAGACCGGCAAGAACCGGATTGATTCCCTTAGCCAAAGTAAGTGCATTGGATAAGTATCCGCTGAAGGTAACATAAGCACCCATATAGAAAAGCATAGCAATTGCTCCAACCCATACATTTTTGCTCCTGACAACTATACCCAGAGATTCAGTGATTGGTTGAACCGGAAGAGCAGATACCCCGGCAGGTTTGGATTTAATCAACAGCAACCATAAGACAAATACACACAATACACTGATTGCTGAAGTCAAAAAAGCCGTTTGAATCGATTGGAAAAGTGCTGAAGTCGCCAAGGCGACAGCGATCCCCACACCTGCGCCTGCTGCATAAACCCCCATCGCCATTCCCATCTGCCGGGGCGGGAACCAAGCGCCCAATATTTTGGCAACATTAGCATTCAGAAAAGCCAACCCAAAGCCCAGAGTAAATGTCCAGGCTAAAAAAAGCCCAAAACTATTCACACCAATACGACCAAAGCTACTGATTACGGTAATAACTAGTCCAATGGTTATGACACTTTTCGTACCGAAACGATCGGACAAAGCTCCGGCAGGAATGCCAAATATAGCACAAGCTAACATGGGAATAGATAAAGCCATAGCAAATTGATTAGGCTGAAGATGTAAAGCCGGTATAAATAGGCTGGCTAGCCCTCCTATTTGGAAATATATATAATTCAAAGTTATATGAGTAAGTAAAATTATCAAAAGTATTACCCAACGATAGGAAGAAGCTTCTTGGTTAAGTTCTTTCATGAGATAGTCCCCTTTCGTCATGAATTCATATTTTTAGTTGCGCATCATCTGTTTTACTTATTCTTGCCGGAATTTTATCCCTCCTCTGATTGCTTACTATTTTGATAATTAAATTAGTAAGTATTACTCCTCATAAACACCTTCTTTCAATAATGTTAATATTACGAAACCATTATTATGGTGTTGATTTTTCCTGGTCAGATAGAAGGTTTCGTGGGCAAGCCGTTGTATCGGCAGACGTATTAATGACTTTATATCTTCCGCACGGATTCTGGCACAGCGTATTAGTATAAAGACACATGGTAGGAGTTGGATTAGTTACAATGTCGGCCCCACATTTTCTGCACTTTTTCTTATCGGGAAGATTGTAGGTTCCGCACGCAGGGCACGGTGTCTGCCTTTTTACTGCTGGTCTTGCCCAGCATAATTTCTGGCAATTTGGATTACAGACAAAACACATAGTAAGATTCATTCCCCCTTGTAGTCATTTTTCGCTTTTCTTTTAGGCTGGCAAGACTCACAGAATTATATAATGCAATAAACATACCAAGTTATAACTTTTGAAAATTCAGTTAAACTCGCTTATAATGCTCTAAAATTATTGTATTTTCAATTTCATTTTGAGAATTAAAATCAAAATGAAAACAAAATATTATAAACTAGAGCGTATTTGTTGGTGATTATAATATGTGAACATTTAGTATTTTTTGCAATAATTAAATTATTACAATATTAATTATTGCTGTATTGTGGTATATTAAATTAATAATCGTTTTCTATTTCATATAATTTCTTTTTATGCTAACTAGGCTATTGAACTGCTGGTATGCTACTTGGGGGGGCTTAGATGGAATTAGTCGATTGTGATGTGCTTCCTAGAACTGCGAATGTTGTTAATATTAGTGTATTAGTAAAAAATATATCTGAGTGCAAGAAACGTTTTCTGTGTGATAATGAGGATCCTCGAATTTTTCCGGATATTAACCAGTCGGTAGCAGAATCCTGGATCAGATCAAAGAATCTTGGTATTGACCCTTACAGTAAACGCTTGGGAGATAATTTACAATCCAGAGATATGAATTCCATTATCGAACAAAATCAGCTTTTGCTTGACAGTTCTTTGCCTTTAATAAACACCTTGAAACCGCATTTGAAATCATTAGACTATGCTGTCAGCCTTCTAGATAGTAATGGAACAATATTACATACTGAGGGTGAAAAATCACTAGTATCGTATTTCAAAGGCTTTAATGCAACAGCTGGTTCTGTAATGAGAGAAGATACAGGAGGAACATTAGCTCATGCATTGTGCTTGACTCTTCGGCGACCGGTTCAGTTGCTGGGTCCGGAACATTACTGCATAGTATTTCAGAACTATGCAGCTTCAGCAGCACCTATACTGGACAAATACGGGAACGCAATTGCCGTGCTAGTTTTGTGCCAGCCTTGCCAAAATATTCCTTCAATCGCAAGTTTTCAAAAGTTATGTTCACATACCCTAAGCCTAATAATTGCTGTTGCATCAGCAGTTGAGGCTCGGATAATGCAAAAAATGAACAATGATGACTTGGAAAAGGCGAATAACCATTTAAAAACGACAAATGACAATCTCACAACATCCCACAAGACAATAGAAGCCGCTTTGTCTCTTTGTGATGAAGGAATAATTATCATTAATGCGAAAGGTACAATTCTTTACATCAACCAGGAAAACAGCAAAATATTTAAGAAGAATCCAGATGACATATTGAACAGAAATATCAGCGAATTTTTGAGCAGCCATTCCGAACTTTTGACTCTTATAGCAAATGGAAAAAGGATTGTTAACTTCGAAGAAAGTATTTTAGCAGGTAATGTCAAACAACCCTATTTAGTAAGCAGTCAACCGGTTTTTAATCCGGGTACCGAAGAATTAGCCATAGTAGTTCTCAAGCTCATTCAGGCAGAAAAACTAAATGCGTTGTCAGTTTGCAGAGCAGAAAACATAATTGGCTATACTCTTGAAGATATTATCGGAGAAAGTAAAACCCTTAAACAAGCGATCGCCCAAGGACGACGCTTCGCAAAATCGTCGGAGACTGTTTTATTGAATGGTGAAAGCGGAACCGGTAAGGAACTCTTTGCCCAAGCCATACATAATGAATATCGACCCAATGGACCATTTATTGCTATTAACTGTGCAGCATTGCCCAAAGAACTGATTGAAAGTGAATTATTTGGCTACGAAGGAGGTAGTTTTACCGGTGCAGAGCGCAGTGGTAGAGCAGGTAAAATTGAATTGGCCAATGGAGGAACACTTTTTCTTGATGAGATCGGCGACATGCCTCTTGAGCTTCAGGCAGTCCTGTTGAGAGTTCTTGAGGATAAGCAAGTAATGCGTGTTGGAGGTCGGAGTTACAAGAAAGTTGATTTCAGAGTGATCGCCGCTACGAATGTAAATCTATATATAAAGATGAAAGAAAAAAAATTTCGTGAGGATCTCTTTTATCGCTTGTCAGCTTTAACGATAAAAATACCGCCTCTGCGGGATAGAGAAAACGATGTAGAAATCCTTAGCCATTTCTTTGTGGAGAAATATTGTCATAAGAACAATCTGAAAACTCCACAAATAAGTCCGGCGACTCAGAAAAAAATTCTTGAATATAATTGGCCTGGGAATGTACGACAACTGGAAAATGCCATGATTTGCGCAATTATTGATAGCACGAGTGGCGTTATCGAACCCGAAAACTTACCATATGATATTGTGCTAGATACTAGCTTTATACAATCTGATGATATAGAAAAAATAGAGAGAAAGATGAAAGAAGATTTTTCTATGGAAACATTAGAGAAAATGGCAATTGAAATTGTCATGAAGCGTGCCGACAATTATATACCTCTTGCTGCTGATTTACTTGGGGTAAGCAAGTCAACCCTATACAGAAAATTAAAAGAGTATCACCTCGATCAATAACCTATGATAATCTCTCTTAACACGAAAAAAGCTCCATCTCGATGGAGCTTTTTTTTCGTGTTATTCATAACTAACCTGATCGCAAAAAGAAACTGACTCGCAAAAAGAAATTGACTTATTAAACTATTCCCTTTAATCACAGCTTCGAAAAACCCTGATAGAACGCCAGTTTATACTAAAACACAGCAATCTCAATTTCTGGCATGCTTTTTGCAAATATAAAATATAGAACGGTTAGTAGTTGCTAATTGTAGGTAATTACCAATTGGTGCGAAAAGGAGGCGCTACTACAAAAATAGGGCAAGAAACAGCACAGATTACTTATTTTTGTTAACGGTAACAACTCTAACCTGGAAAATAAAATTGGAGGTAAAAAGTTATGCCTGAAGGTATTAACAAGGACATTTATAAAGATGAGTGGCAGTGGCAGGAAGGGGAATATACGGTAACCCGTACTGCTCAATGGACTGGACCAGGTTGTCACGATAGTTGCGGAGTACTTTTCTATACTAAAGATGGTAAACTTGAAAAAATCGAGGGTGACCCCAACGCTCCGTATAATCAGGGCAGGCTGTGTATGCGGTGCCTGAATATGATCGAAACAGTTTATCATCCCGACCGCCTGAAATGGCCTCTTAAACGGGTGGGTAAACGTGGAGAGAACAAATGGGAACGTATTACCTGGGATGAAGCCTACGACATGATTGTAGAAAATGTACGAAAATTCCAAAAGGAAAACGGTCCTGAGTCAATTGTTGGACTGGAAGGCACCGGACGGAACATTGTCTGGATTACCCCTTATCTGACTTACTGTGGATTTGGAAGCCCCAATTTTGGGCTGGGATTTCTGAGCGGCGATTCATGTTATCTGCCCCGCGTGTCAACTACTTTTGCTACTTGCGGAGACTTTAATGTTGTTGACTGTTCTCAAAACCTTCCCGATCGTTATGCTGATCCCGAATGGAAAGTGCCAGAAGTCATCATGATTTGGGGAAACAACCCACTCGTTAGTAATGGTGACAATTTTCTGGGACACTGGATTGTTGATGTCATGAAGATGGGCACAAAGCTAATTGTTGTAGACCCGCAACTTACCTGGCTGGCCGCTCGTGCAGATCACTGGCTGCAGATACGCCCAGGTACTGATGCTGCATTGGCACTGGCTATGATCAACGTAATCATTAGTGAAGGCCTTTATGATAAAAAATTCGTTGAGGAATGGACCTACGGATTTGATGAACTAGCCGAACGGGCAAAGCAGTATCCGCCGGATAAGGTAGCTGAAATATCTTGGGTTCCTAAAGAACAAATTATCGAAGCTGCGCGCTTCTTTGCTAAAGCCAACCCAGGGGCTCTTCAATGGGGTCTGGCTGTCGACCAATCTGTCTCTGGCATCCCCTGCGCCCATGCACTAACATGTATTAATGCATTGTGCGGCAACTTAGATGTTCCCGGCGGCAACATGATGGTACGTTGTGCCTATAATGTGGCTGATTCTTATGGAGCAGGCAAGTGGAATCTTTCGGAAGAGATGAATCGAAAACAACTTGGATTCGACATATCCCCGATGCATCAAAACCATTTTTCCGCTTCAGCCCATGGTGACTCGATATTGAGAGCCATTGAAACAGACAGACCCTATCCCGTCAAGATGCTGTGGATGCAAACCACCAACCCAATTGCCAACATGGGCGCTGAGGCCCCTAGAATTTATAAGGCATTGAAAAAAGTGGAATTCAATGTCGTTGTTGACTTATTTATGACTCCAACTGCAGTGGCTTGCGCCGATTTGGTTTTGCCTGCTGGAATGAGTTGTGAACGTAACAGTGTTAGAGCATGGTGGTGGCCACTTAAATCCATCTCCAAGGTTACTCAATACGAAGAGTGTAAATCTGATGAACAGATCGTTCTTGAACTGGGTAAGCGCCTTAATCCCGAATTATTCCCATGGGAAACCGATGTGGACATGATGACCTGGTTTATCCAATCCGGTAAATTATTCCCGGTCGCTTGGCCTCCCCAAGCTGAATTCACCTTCGATGATCTGAAGAAAAATGTTATCTCTGCTCCTAAATGGGAGTACAAGAAGTACGAAAAGGGTTTGCTCCGTAATGACGGCGAGCCTGGGTTCAATACTCCAACAGGAAAAGTCGAATTATTCGTTACTGTATTCGATGGATGGGGACAAGACCCATTGCCTTACTACGAAGAACCTCATGAAAGTCCTGTCACCACCCCTGAGCTGTTCAAACAATATCCACTGGTTTTAACCACTGGACAACGGCAGTGGGAATACTTCCACTCCGAGCAGCGTCAAATGCCTACAATGCGTGAATTCAAACCCGACCCAATAGTAGAAATCCATCCCGAAACCGCAGCGGCGCAAGGAATTCAAGAAGGTGACTGGGTATGGATAGAGAACATGCGCGGCAAGTGCAAACAAAAGGCTAAATTAAGTCATACGCTTAATCCTAAGGTAATTCGGGCAGAACATGGCTGGTGGTTCCCTGAGAAGGCAGGTGCAGAACCTAGCTTGTTCGGGGTGTTTGACAGCAACATCAACAACCTGATACCAATGATGCAGCACGGTCCGTCTGGCTACGGTTCCCCCTACAAGGCCCAGATATGTAAAATATACAAAGTAACCCTGGAAAATGATCAGTCAGTGACTGAAACAGTTACCAAGATGGGAGGATTTGGATATGTCGAAAAATAAAGAAGCTTCTCGCAACGGTTTGTTAATTGATTATGAGTACTGCACAGGTTGCCATGGTTGCGAAGTAGCTTGTAAGAAGGAGTTAGGACTTCCTGCCGGTCAGTTTGGAATTAAGCTTAAAGAAGATGGCCCGCGTAAGAAACCCGATGGCAAGTGGGAGTGGAATTATATTCCCGTACCCACCGATCTTTGCAACCTTTGCGAAGAACGGGTAAACGCAGGCAAACAACCAACCTGTGTACATCATTGTCAATCCGCATGTATGTACTACGGACCAGTAGAAGAATTAGCTAAAAAGATAGCTGGCAAACGTAAAATGGCGCTTTTTACGCCAGTGTAAGTAAATTTCCTTTTACGGGAATTAAACGGTTAAGTAGATAAAGAAAACTAGTCAAAAGAAAACCCAGCTTCTGGCAATGCCTTCAGGCACCGCCAGAAGCTGAGATTCATACAATTTTTCCAGAAGAATATTTGTGATATGCTTAGGCAAAACCAACCTCTTTATGGTTAGGGCGCCTTCATTAAATTTCTATTACAGTCTTTGACTCCAACTGAAAAGAAGGCTACTTAAGAGTCACATAAAATAAACAGCTATTTAGCACTCGTAGGAGGAATGTATATGTGTTTTCGACCCCCAGCAATAAGTAAGGTAATAACCTGCCCTTCGTGTAATACCGTGAATCCGGCAGGTAGTACGACATGCAAAAAATGTAAGGCAGAATTAGCGCCAAAACCAACACCAGGGAAGAGCTAATCCGCCAGAATTTGGTGCAAAAAAAACTTGGGATCAAGAGCACGCCGTAGTAATTTCCTGCGGCGTTGGCTCTCTCTCAGACCGGTACGTACGGGTTTCGTATAACGGCTCCAAATAAGTCTCAGTTACTTTTCACAGCCCAAACAAATGTAGAGTACTGTTACTTGGGCGCGGAGGGATTAGCTTTCCTGGCTTTTCTTCTTTTCCTGCATTCCCCGATTGATAGCCCATCATCCAAATATTTTCTTGCTATAAGGTCTGTTGTATATTGGATGACTAATCGCCCATTCTCCTGGCAGACTTCTACCTTTTCTTTTTCATATTGCTCTACTCCACAAACCCGCGCCATTTTTCCGTAACTAAACAAGTCTATTCAAATGGAACTGGAGATAGAGACTTTTATACTGATAAATTTCGCTATGATGCCGAGAAAAAAGTATACATATGCCCATCAGGCAAAGAGCTTTATTTCGCCAGGAACCGAACTAGCAAAGATAAAGGACTATTTGGAACCTGTGCTGAAGTCTGCCCGACTGCGGCTATCGCTATGCAACAACAGGATGGCCACTGGAGCATTTCCTTGGATGCGTCGCGCTGTACGCAGTGCGGTTTATGCAAAGACGTCTGTTGCCGCAAAAGTATTGAAATTATCTCAACCGTTGCCCTCGACGTAATGCTTGCCCAGATTCCGCGAGTACTTATAGTAAAAAGACAAGAGGAAATCGATAACTTGTTGCAGCCTCTAGAGCAGCGGATGGCGTGCTTGTTGGGTTGCGTGGTTACGAATTGAGATAGAAATATATATGTATAGATCATGGTTGAAAAATTAAAGTATCTAAACAAAAATGAAAATTAGGAGGGAAACACATGAAACGTAATCTCGCAGCTACACTAGCTCTTATATTCGGGCTTGGTATCGGAAGTACTGCCTTTGCAGCAACAAGTCCTTTCGAGGATATTCCGAAGAACCATTGGGCCTATGGGGCCGTTAAACAACTAGCTCAAGCAGGTATCGTTGATGGTTATGGCAATGGAACTTTTCGTGGTGACAGTACGTTAACCCGCTATGAAATGGCAACACTTATTGCCAATGCTATGACTAAGACCGATAAGGCTACTGCTGAACAAAAAGCAATTATTGATAAACTGGCAAGTGAGTACGCTTCTGAACTCGAAGGTATCAATGGCCGTGTAACTAAATTAGAAAGCAAAGTGAGTAATGTCAAGGTAGGCGGCGAAGTTCGTTATCGTTATGAATGGACAGACAATAAAGACGGATCTCCTGATACTTATACCCGTGTCCGGATTAATTTGTTTGCTCCACTGACAGATAAATTAATATTTAGTGGTCGTATCGAAGGCGAAAACAGAATCGGTACAAAATCGGATATAAATATTGCTCACGCATTTATTGCTGGTAAAGCCTTAGGTTTTGACACCTTTGTTCTTGGCCGTATGCCACTAGCTCTCGGACAGGGACTACTTAGTGGCATTGGAGCAGCTGGTAACTGCACCACAGGTGCTGATGGCATTGTTCTCGGCGCAGGCAATCAATTGAAAGTTACTGTTGCCGCTGGTAAAGCTGGTAGTGATGAGGGCACCAGTCTTAATTTGAAAGCTGCTAATCTTTCCTATGATCTCAATAAAAGCACCAATTTAAGCGCGTCTTATCTGGGGGATAAAGAAAGCAGCAAGTATAAAGCTTATGCCGCAGGTTTCAATTATAAAGGTATTAAGAATATTAAAGTAACCACTGAATATGGCAAAAATGAATCTGATTGGGCTAAAAGCCTTAACAACAGTGACGGTGCAACGGCTTGGTATATTACAACAAAATATCGTGGTGCTGACCCTGAGAAAGATAATAGTGACGGTTTTTGGGTTGGGTACAGAAATGCAGATGCAGGTTTTGACCCGTTGACTCTTGGCAATGCGGAAGGTTCTGGACTTCAGAAAACCTTTGATCCAACAAACCCAACTGCCGCACTAGCCATGTCTAATGCAAAGGGTTTTGAATTTGGGTATGAACGGACAGTATTTAAAAACGCTATCTTTAGCCTGCAATACAACGATCTTGAGAAAAAAGACGATAAGACAAGTGCCGATAGCTTATTGGCCGCATTAACTTACTCATTCTAAGAGTAGGAGTGCACTGACAGAAGTAAGGGGAAGCTTAGGACGGTTCTTCTCTTGCTCCTACTCTATATTTAAAATTTATCATTACTATCCTGTTTCATAAACGCTTGCCATCTTTGTGGGGCTATCTCTCCACATTCGCCAAATATCTTTAGTATAAATCCCGTATTAATCATATCTCCAAGATATGATTAATACGGGATTTATATTTCCTACAACTGCTCCACATATAATCTTCTGCCTGCAATACCAGTTGTGCCTTTACTGGATTATTATGTATATATCTCAACACGCTTAGCAAATATGCGGTCATTATCTATAGGTTCACTCTTATACCTATCTTGAAATACATGCCCGACCCTCTCCTGCTTTTTGTTATACCAACTAGCATAGCTAACTCCTACGCGCTTCATTATTGACTCCATACTTTCTATTTTTTCATGCAGTAACAAATGTACATGATTACTCATTAGGCAATATCCATATACCTCAAATTTACTTATGTTTTGTAATACCCTATCGTATGATCAGCAAACATATAATAGGATTAAATCTGATGGAATCTTGGCTGAATTTAGCTGACCGCTGGTTTGACCTTATAATCCCTACAGCAAGCATCGTCTTTTGCGCCGCATTATCGGCATCCTGCATGACAAAATTCTTAGAAGGCTCTTCTTAATACATCCAGACAAGCTTCTTTCGTTACGGTTCTGGCATTAAACTGTGACGGTATTTCCACTACGGCATCTTCAGCAATCACATTAAATTTGTCTTCCGTAACACCAACTGCGCTCAATTTAGGAATTTTGACGGCATCAACGAGATCCTGGACCGCAGATACAACTTTTTTGATCGCTTCTTCTTTAGGAATCTCTTGTAAATCAAGTCCCATGGCTACGCCAATTTCAATGGTTCTATCGGGAACTTCAACAGCATTATACTCCATGACATAAGACAGGCAAGCCGCATTGGCTATGCCATGTGCTACATTGCAGTGAGCGCTGATAGGATGAGCAAGGGAGTGAACCATGCCGACAAATGCGTTAGCAAATACTATGCCTCCCAGTAGGGATCCCAACTGCATATTCGCTCTAGCTTCAATATTAGCACCATTATTTGTTGCCTTAACTATATTTTTGGAAATTAATGAGATAGACCGCAACGCAAAATCATCAGTGGGAATGGAAGCGTTATTAGCCGTGTAAGATTCAATAGCATGAGTTAAGGCATCCATACCGGTTGAAGCCGTTATTGACGGCGGCATGCCTACAGTCATCAAAGGATCGCAAAGGGCCACAGCCGGAGCAACAAATTGGCCTGCAACTGCAACTTTCTTTGAAATAGACGGCACTGTAATAACGGAAAAAGGAGTTACCTCACTACCAGTCCCTGAAGTCGTCGGAATGGCAATCAGCGGTTTTGCAGGAATCTTGACCAAATTCGGAGGTCCAGCGTACAAAGTAATCGGAGACGGATTGGTCAATAAAATAGCAATACCTTTAGCAGCATCAATGGAACTGCCACCACCGATTGCAACAACTACATCAGCTTTGGCGTTTCTGGCTAACTGAGCGGCGTTTTCAATCAGAGAATCAGTCGGATTAGGAAGAACACTATCGAACTCTATAACCTCCAAGCCAGACTCCTTGAGCGTTTCAACGACACCAGTAGCTATTTTCGCTACGCCTTTGTCATAAACACAAAAAACCGTTTTTGCTCCAAAACCGAGAGCTACTTCTCCTGCTTTTTTAGAAACACTTTTACCAAACTGAATAAAAGTGGGAATACTTAACATAAATTTCATTTCACAGACCTCCTATCGATGTTATACGACGCTTACGGTCGAAGCTTTTTGTAGACATTAAATATTTACTGTAAAACCAGGGCTGTTGCCAGCGAAAAAGTTCGCTAGTGCAACAGCCCTTAGTCATAATCGCTTATAATTTTTGAGCAAACTGAAGGTTATAAGAGGTTGATTATTTGGAATGCTGTTCATCCCATCCGAAGAATGAATACGGAAGATAAGCTTCAGAATCAATTTCCGTATAGTAATTATCTTCGGCATTAATCAGGGTAATGTTACCAGTGGCAACATTGCCGCCCAATACTTTTACGACCGGAAGCGAAGCCCATGGATCATGTTTTGACCAATTTAAATGGACATCCGCTTTACCGATTTTAATGGATTCGGTAAGTTCCATTTTCATCCACATTGGTTGTAAAAGCGGTTTTATTCTTGAGCGTAAACCAACTGGCCAGATGTAGTTAAAGGCGGCAAGATAACCTGATTTAAAAGGCAGAGGTTTGTTAAATTCCGCATTCAAGACTTCATATTCCGAATCATTCGGTTTTTCCATTGTATCACAGCTATAGGACGCGTAACAAACGCCGTGACGGGCGCAATAGGATGTAAATACTTTTCCGTCATAAGCTGAGCCTACATGACCGACTTTTTTCGGATAGCCGTTTGCTTCGCGGCCCAAAAAAGATCCCTGGTCTGTATTCAGGGTCATGGCAATAACCAATTTGCCATCAATACCGAATTTTTCATCAGTAACAGCGATCACTAAGGCTGCTTCCTTATAAGCAACATCAAAATTGGTGTACTTAAAGTCATTAAGCGCTATTTCGACAAGTGGTTTGCCGCGTAATTTTAAGCCGGGCGGGATGATCGCATCCAAGGCCTCTTTTTTCGTTTCATATAAAACAGCAAGAACATCTGCCTTAAACAAGCTTTCTTTACCTTGAAAAGCAGGCCAAATTTGTTTTTTAAAATCGTCTTTAACAAAACCCATAAAAATAGCCTCTCTTTCTTTTAGAAGATACGTATCGTACAAGATAAGCATATACGATAGCGGGTAACTCCACAACAGGTATTATAAACAATAAACATTTGTCGGTTTATGCATTTTGCACGATATATAATTAGGTTGTTTTTTATAGCGGAAAACGGAGCCATGAGTTTATGCCGGAAGCGGGGATTTAGGCGGGCAGACGGGTTTTATCTAAACAAATTTAGTGCCGTTTGATAGCTGTTATGGACGGCAGCCTTTATGGTACCGTCTTTTACGGCATTGCCAATAGCGGTAACTTTTATCCCATGCGCTTGCAAGTCTTTCGCCAATTTGTTATCCGGTATATTGCCGAGTGACAGGACGACCATAGTTGCGGGAATACTTACTTCGCTGTGATCCGTAAGTTTTTCTAATACAACAAAATCGCTGCGGATTTCTTTTAAGGCGTGTCCGAGTAAATAGCTTGTATGATACTGCTCTAAAAAGTGGCAGACATCAGCCACTTTTATAGGATTTGCATCCGCTGCGACCTGGGTATTCATATCGACAATGGTAAGCTGATTGCTCTTCCGGGCTAGATAGGCCGCCGTTTCAATACCTGTCATACCAGCACCGATTAAAACAATTTTTTCGTGGCTGAAATCTGTTTTTCCGCTTAAAATACTTTCAATGGTATAGACATTTTCTCCGTGGATTCCCGGAATTTTTGATGGTACTATCGGCGTGGAGCCGGTAGCGATAAGGACAGCATCCGGTTTTAGGGCAAGAAGCATGTCGGTCGTGACTTCTGTTTTTAGATTTATGGTGACATTAAGCTTTTTTAATGCCGCACGGTAATAATCGACATGCCAGCCCATATGTTCTTTATGTGGGGGAAGTTTAGCAATATTGACAGCACCGCCCAAATCGCTATTCCGATCAAAAAGGATGACTTTACTGCCGCGTTCAGCAAGGATTTCGGCGGCCGCCATACCGGCAGGGCCGGCTCCGATGACGACGATGGTTCGATTTTTCAAATCCTGGGGAAGAACGGCGTATTCGAGCTCATGGCCAAGGCTGGGATTTTGTGAACATTCCACCGATGTGCCGGCGACAACGCTCTTGTCCATGCTTTGTGAACAATGTAAACATGAAATGCATTTGCGAAGTTCGTTTTCACGGCCTTCGGCGGCTTTTTTGCCCCAATCTTTGTCTGCCAGCCAGCTTCTTCCCATGGATATAAAGTCTTCCACGCCATCTTGCAAAAACTTTTCAGCCATGGCAGGTTCGCGGATGACGGATACACCAATGACTGGTATGGTGACATGATTTTTTACGGCTTTGATCAGGTCACGGCGCCAACCGGGAGCAAAGGAAATCGGCTCGATGCAGGTCATTCCGGTCTCATACAAACCGACGCTGACATCAATAAAGTCAATGCCCTGATCTTGTAATGCCATCGCGATTTTTATACCATCCTGAAGATGGATATATGCATCCGTAACACCGGTTTTATCTAAAAACTCCTCTACTGATAAACGGACGCCGACCGGAAAGTCAGCCCCGCATTGTGCACGAATTCTGCTAATGATTTCGGAAATCATGCGCAAGCGGTTCTCAAAATTGCCGCCATATTCGTCTGTCCGTTTATTTGTATAAGGCGAGAGAAATTGCTGTAAAAGATAGCCATGTGCCGCATGGAGTTCAACCCCGTCACAACCGGCTTTTTGTACGCGTACGGCGCCGTCGACATACTGTTTGATGAGTGTTTGAATTTCACTGACAGTTAAGGCACGGGTTTCCTGATTTACCTGCTTACAGGGAATCGCTGATGCGGAAACGACAGGCTGTCCGCCCATTAAAGCGGAAATTCCTTCGCGTCCGGGATGCTGTAATTGGATGAAAATTTTACTGCCGTGTTTATGTACGGCATCGGCTAGGCGTGCTAAAGGTTTTATGTGATAATCCTGCGTTACGGATAGTTGGCGGAGCATTCCTATGCCGTGGACATCATTTATGCGGGTGATTTCAGGAATGATTAAGCCGGCACCACCAATGGCTCTCGCTTCATAATAAGCGATCATATCATCTGATGGAGTACCATCGAGATTGGCTAAACCAGTGCCCATGGGCGACATTACCAAACGATTTTTTAGCGTGAGATTGCCAATTTGTCCTGGAGAGAACAATTTTTTATACATTTTATATACCTCCTGCGGTTGTTGTTATAGGATTTCTTACTTTGTATAAGTATAACAATTTTTTAGAAGAGGTACATGGGTACTATTTACGAAATAAAATTGACGAATTGTGCAGAATATACTATACTCGAACCGGTGATGGTTATGTTGTTTTCCAAAATTATAAAACAGATCTCAGGCCAAGAGTTCTTGAAAATAATAAAATGTACTGATATGTTTGAAATTTCCGACGTTTTATTGATTGATGGTTTTCAAACGAATTACATCAATAATGTGCTTTATTTTGGTTATTATGAGCAATTGGCGGAAGGGTGTCTGCCAGCACAATGTATTCTTGTTAAAACTGAAAAAACACTGGCCTTAAAAAATATTTCTACTGATTTGGCTTTGGTAAATCAGGAAGCATTGTTTTTTTGTGTCAATGCGGCTAAAGCAATGGTTGAAGGAGCACGAAGCAAGGGATTTTATGCCGAGTTGATAAACTGTGCTATACGAACCCAGGATATTAATCCAATAATGAATTTAGCTGCTTCAAAATTAGGCAATCCGCTTATTTTATTGGATGAAAACTTTAAGGTTTTGTCATATTCAAATGTATTTTTGATAAAGGATTCCTTATGGGCGCAAATTATCCAACTAGGATATTGCAATTATGAATTTGTCACTGCGGTATCTGAAATGGAAGTTGTTAAAAATGCCGCCTTGACGCCAGAACCGACGGTGGTAACTTGTTCCGGTTCAGCTCTGCGGAAGTTATCCAGTAAAATCCTTTGCAATGGGCGTTCGACAGGGACGGTTTTGATGCTTGAGACGGAGATGCCCATATCGTCAAAACATATGGAATTGCTGCCGGTTATCAGTGCGGCGATTGGTGATACCATACAGCGTTATTTAACCTACCTTTTGCCCAATAATACGCTGCATCAGAAATTACTTTATGATTTGTTGATTGGCGCGTCTTCGGAAGAAATTGCGCCACAGATTGTTGGGCTGAAGTTTTCCCCATATCTGTGCGCACTATGTGTCCAGCATGCACAACGTTTGGGACAACAGTATTTGAAAGAACAAGTGGCTGAAAAAATGGTTAAATTGTTACCCGATACCCGCTTTACTTTTCACGAAGGCGGAATAGCGGCGCTGGTTTCCTTGGGAGATCAATGCCGACTGTCTGAGGAACAAATAGCCGTTTTGGATGATTTTTCCAAAAAAGAACACTTGCGGATAGGCATCTCTAATACTTTTTTTCGTATTGAGAATTTTGCGAAATATTATGCACAAGCCAGACGGACATTGGAAATTTTGCACTATTTACAGGCTGGGCGAAATGTTGGCTGTTATGAAAAATTTTCTTTTTATGATCTCTTAAACAGTGTGGAAAATTTTAAATCGTTGGAGGAATATTGTCATCCGGCGCTCATTATTCTGCGGGAATATGATCGTGCTAACAATACGGAGTTTTATTATACTCTATGTGTTTATCTCGAATGTGCTTGCAGCATCAAATTGACTGCCGAAAAATTATTTATCCATCGAAATTCCCTGACATATCGGCTAGAACGCATCCAGAAACTTACCCAGGTTGATCTTGCCGATGACAATATTCGCTTTTTGTTGGTTATGTCTTATCGAATCGACTATTTTTGTGGAGAGATTAAGAAAAAACAGACACAAAGTTAAGCCTTTTGACAATTTTGCAATTCAAACTGTAGGGGGCTTAGCCAACCTAATGTAGAGTGTATACGATATGTTTCAATATATTTAAATATTTCCATGCGAGCTTGTTCTGGGGTGTCATAAGACGCATCCTGAATAGGCTCGCGTTTTAATGTGCGATAAAATGATTCCATTACCGCATTGTCGGAAGGCATTGTCCGTGTATACCGAGACCAGTTTTTCGACCGGACCGTGAATTGGGAACAACGACTTGAGCAGAAAAACAGAGCGGAAGTGTCTGAATGTGAAAAGGTTGCAATTCAACGGTTACTTACGTGGGCAAAGGATGACCGACTTGAGATTGACATTCGCAGCAATGCACTTGATGTGCTAAAAATGGCCTGCAGTTATGCAACTACAGGGGTACTGCTGCATTTTAACTCTCTCCTTGGCTATTTCGCTATCATAAGTGGTGAGAAACACCCGCCTGCTACTATGCCAAAAATTTTGCTTCCAGGGCAGAAAGATAACCCTCAATTCGAGCAACTGAATGAATTTAACAGTCTTCAGCAGTGGAGAATATTCAAACAACAGTTACAGGAATGCTTGAAAGAAATATGTGATGTTAGACCATCTGCGGTATTTGATTCAGTATCAGAGTGCTTAGCCCAGTCATTTGAACACATTGAGGAGGGGTTCAAGGCTGGCTGTGTTTCACTGTTAGGGGAAATCGGCAAAGACTACCCTAGTTGCAAAAGATATTGCAAAGTATTTGGGGTGTCATGAACGAGATCGTTTCAACTACTATAGACATTCACCGCGGTCTCTAATGTTCAGGTGGCTGCATGAATTACCAACAGAAATTTATCAACGTGTAGCAGAGGAACTGATGGCCTCTGCTAGAGAATTGGCCAAACGTGATGCTTGGGAGCGCATTATATATGAGCAATCAATTGCTATGTTATCTCGATGCGGGAATTTATATTACCGTTTCGTCCATAACTACGAATTCAATATATATATTGAGCAGGTCCGTATCGCATAAGTGATACGGATCTGCTTTTTAATGAAAAATTATCCTGAGTCGGTAGGAGGCAAGTTCAGCTGCCGGTTAAAGGACTTATGATGAGCAGCCACCAAAACCGTGTGGCCGCACATCGTAAGCCTGCCGGGTTGCTATAGTTATCAGCTAGAGGGCATGCACCGGCCGCGGCGGCCAAACTCATGCCGCCGGTCCCGTGCGACGGGCCTGCCGGCAGCAAGGGAGCCGCGAACTGCGCGGCAAATAGGCCACCTCGCCGCCGGTCTGGCTATTGTATCACACCGGTCAAGGCGATGCCTGCTCCGCTCTGCTGCGCCCCTGCGGGTGACACGGTGTGCCGCGCCAATGTCTTATATATGATAAGGAAGACTTTGTGCCCGCGCTCTGTTTGAAGGTGACGGCGGCGGGGAGCCGCTGACTAACAAGCAGGAGGCGGTAACCATGCTGACACTCGAACAGGTGCAGAAGAGACTACGGAGGAGCAAGGAGCTGTGTGGCCGGCTTGTGACCAGCTCAGACGGCTCCGAGTGGATACGGGTTCAGCTGACGCGGGATGTACTGAGGTACTATCAGGTGCGGGTAACCTGCTACGGTTTCATCCCGGATTAGGGCTTCGGCCCTTTTTTTGCGGCGATAAAGAAGCTGGGATAGTGAATGGTTCGCTCTGAGTTCATCACTGTGTGGCAATATCGCCCCGCCGCCGGTCGAGTTATTGTATCACATCGGTCAAGGCGATGCCTGCTCCGCTCTGCTGCGCCCCTGCGGGTGACACGGTGTGCCGCGTCAATGTCTTATATATAATAAGGAAGCTTTGTGCCCGCGCTCTTGTTGAGGGTGACGGCGGCGGGGAGCCGCTGACGATAACGGGAGGTGCGGGATATGTGGGACAGCTTGGTTCGGTGGTGGCGGGTGGAGATCGCACTGTGGGTATGTTACTGGAACGCGTTGGACCGGGATGACCGGCCGAGTATCCGGTATTGTGCCGACCATAGCTTGCTGATATCGGCCTTTTGGCTGGTAGCGCTACAGGGTGGCTTGATGGCCTTTGGAGCAATCATCCAGTTCTTGCAGGGAGGCTACCGGTGATCCGGTGGCTTTTTTGCGGCAGGATATAAACCATATAGCTGTTCGGAAAAGAAGTCAAAACGTATTAAATGCTTAATTAACGTTATTAAAATTTAAAATACTGATATTAATTCTTAAAAAACGTGCAAAATAAAACGAAAAGCGTTACAATTATCTAGAGGAGTGGTAAAATGGCTATGCAAACAGAAATTCTAAAAATCATCGAAGGTGGATTGGACGGAAAACGTGATAAAGTACACAGTTATGCAGCTTTGCTTGCCAATAAACTACAAGATAATGGAGAAAAGGTCTTAGCAGACCGCATTGTAAGATTGATTAATAAAAAAGTTGCTCATCCTGTTTTTATGGATGAATTTGTTACCAAGCCAGTTGATCTAGAAACAAGAATTGATATGGTGGATGTATTTTATCCGGAAGATGAATTTCAGGAATTAGTATTATCAGAAGTAACAACAATTAAGATTAATAGCTTTATTGCATCATTAAGAAATCGTAACAAATTAGTGAAACGGGGAGTTAATCTTCCAGAATCATTGCTTCTTTATGGTCCGCCCGGCTGTGGCAAAACAAGCATTGCGAAATATATTTCTAGTCAAATGCAGGTACCACTGATTACAGCCAGATTAGACGGGTTGGTATCTTCTTTACTAGGGAATACGGCCAAGAATATTCGCAAGATATTTGAATACGCCAAAGAGAAGCCTTGTATTTTATTCTTGGATGAGTTTGATGCGATTGCCAAAGCGAGAGATGATGAGCATGAAATCGGTGAGTTGAAACGAGTTGTAAATAGTTTGCTCCAAAATATTGACGATTTTAGTAAAAATAATGATGGCAATGTTTTAATTGCTGCTACCAATCATGAAGGACTGCTGGACGCGGCCGTATGGCGGCGGTTTAGCACTACGATTGAAGTCCCTAAGCCGGATTACGCTGGAATACGCAGCTTGCTCAAATTATATTTTGCTGATACTGAGCTGAGTTTTGATGCAGATAAAAAAAAGCTGAACAAAATTGTTCAGATTCTTACAGGAACATCGCCTTCAGATATTAAGACCATTTGTTTTAATGCTGTCCGGAATGTGATTCTTCATGATCGAGAAGTGATTTCTTATCAAGATGTGCTGGTTCAGATTTATCTTTTTAAAGGGTTTCGTGAGCACGAATTATCTTTGGTAAAGTTTTTAAATGGGAATGGAGTTTCACAAGCGGACATCGCTGAGGCGCTGAATATATCCTTGCGTCAGGTTCGTAATAAATTACGGGATGAGGAGGAGCCAAGTCATGAATGAACGGAATTTACCTGTAAAAATATTTCACAAACGAACAGTCGATGAAATGCTTACAGAGGGAGGCGCTTCAAAAAAGCCACCGAAATGGGTTTTACATGGCGAGAAGTTACAAGAACGATCCCAACAATTGAGAAGTGGACTGGAGGCGGCTAAGGAAAAGGCAGTACCCAAAATTAATAAATATAAAGGGATTCCGACAGTATTAAAAGCCAAAATTGTGGATGCTGCGGTTGCCAAGAGTCATCGGGCAGATATGCTCTCCCTTTTTGAAGAACGTGGCGAAAATAAAGCTATAGGACTCTCGGCAGAACAGGAGCTCTTGATTCGGGTCAGTACAGTAGAGGAATATGAAACAATCTCCCGCAAATTAACAATGTGCGAATTGAATCCGAGAGCAATTTCCTCCCTTAGTACCATAGAGTTATTAGAGCCAATCATTAATATTGAAAACGTGAACACCAAGGACGAGAAATATGTTTTGAAAGTGACCTTGGTTGACTATAATAATGTCTCCCTGAATCAAAAGGTAGACAAAGAATTTAAGTCGTTACTGGATAATAAAAAAGGGATTTACTTTGATAAGACGGTGAGATATTCTGACCGTTTAATGGTTCATCAAGTCTTAATGGATAATCTGGAACTACTCAGAGATTTTGATGATTTTACTGGTATCTACTCTATTGAATCCATGCCGGTACTGAAAGTAATGGAAGATAGTTTTTTTAATGAAACGGAATTTTCACCAGTCCATCCGTTAGACGGCGAAATTTATCCGGTCGTGGGTGTTTTAGATTCAGGGATAGCAAGGATTAAAGCACTTGAACCTTGGCTTGTGGGAAATACAACAAGTTATCCTGAGGAATACGTGAATCGGGCCCATGGTACATTTGTGGCGGGAATAGTTGGGTTTGGTGATTCGCTCGAAGGTGGTAATTATACTGACGCCGATGGCTGTAACTTATATGATGCTCTAGTTATTCCTGACTTGAGAAAGGAGGGCTGTACGGAAGCAGATCTGATTGGCAATATTCGCGAAGCGGTTGAAAAAAATAAGGACACCATAAAGATTTGGAATATGTCGTTGGGCAGTAACATGGAGATTAGTAATAATGACTTTTCGGATTTTGGGACGGCTTTAGATGATATCCAAGATGAGAATAACGTTTGGATTATTAAGTCCGCTGGGAATTGTGATAATTTTGCACGAGGGCAAGCAAATGGAAAAATCACAAGAGGTGCTGATTCGGTTAGAGCGCTAACTGTGGGTTCTATTGCGCGGTTACAAGCGTCCAGTGATCTTGCAAAACCGGATCATATTTCACCGTTTAGCCGAGTTGGTCCCGGACCGGCTAACATTATAAAGCCGGAAGTGATGCATTATGGTGGTAATTGCGGCATACAAAATGGAAAAATCATCAGTACAGGAGTGAATTCCTTTTCACTTGATGGACAAATTGTGGGGAAATGCGGTACTAGCTTTTCCACTCCAAGGGTAACAGCTATTGCGGCTCATCTATCGAATGAGGTACAGGAAGAGTTTGACCCAATATTATTAAAAGCTTTAATGCTGCATTCTTGCAGATACCCTGAGACGGTAATAGCAGCAATGCGAGAAAAAGTCACTCAGTATGGTTTTGGTGTTCCGCTGCCCATTCAGGATATTTTATATAATAATCCGCACGAGATAACCCTGATATTGAGAGATACGCTTAAAAAAGGAGAATTTATGGATATCTTAGATTTTCCTTACCCAGAGTGTTTAATTGATGATGAAGGATATTATTATGGACAACTTGTCGTAACATTGGTTAATCATCCAATTTTGGAAGCACGCCAGGGGGCAGAATATTGCCAGTCCAATATAGATGTGCGTTTAGGAAGTTATGATGAGAAAGTCAATCGAGATATGACAAAACGGACAACGCGAAATCCTATTGGTAGGAATTCTGATGGCTCCCAGAACTTATTGAACTTTTCAAGTTATAGTAAAAAAACAATTGCGCATGAGGGATTTAATAAAACTGAAAAAGTACTTATCCAGTACGGGGATAAGTACTATCCAAATAAAAAATATGCAGTCGATTTGGGTGAGCTGACACCTAAAAATCGATATAAAAGTTTAAAAGCACCGAAAAAATGGTTTTTAAAAGTAGAAGGGGTATATCGGAGTTTTATTGAAAAGCAAGCGATCTTGAAAGATGAAGAGCTTTCGCAGCCGTTTTGTGTAGTCGTTACGATACGCGATCCATTGATGCAGCAGCCAGTATATACGAATGTGACCCAATTGTTGAATCAGCATAGCTTCGTACATAGCAATATAAAACTCCGTCATGATATTCGGGTTGCTGTTGGACGGTAGGTTATAAATGATTGAGAATATTAAAGGAAAATGGAGAGGGTTAATGTTACAAAACGATAATGATTTTTTAGGAATACTTGAGTCATTGGCTCCAAGCCGGGAATTTTCTCATATTATTCAAGAGCGGCCGAGTATCAAGAAGAAGCTTAGACCATTTCATCCAATTAAAGCAGCATCATTAGTTTCAGGTCTTTTGACTTTGCCAGCTTTGCATGCAAATACTCTTCGTCTTGAAATGCTAATACATCTTATTATGTCCTATTCTTCAGGGAAAAAAGAACCGATGGTACATCATATCCAGTTATGGTTAAACACTGAATTGGGTGCAACTTCTTTCGTCTATTTAGAAGATCCAGTTGAGGATGTATTTATATCTAATGTGATTACCGATGAGGGAAACATCCGAATTTTTGAAGGGATTTGGGAAAGTACTGATTTTTATCTTCAAAGGATGCTGAACATCATTAGAACACTACCGGACGAGCAGAGTACATGTCAGTTGAAGCGTGAAGTACGCGGAATCCTACTACTTAGTGAAGAAATTGCCGACCGACGTCGTCTTAATCGCTTTTCTCCGGGTGAAGGTAATGATAAAGGCCCAGTTAGCATTCCTTCGAATAAGGATTTGAAATCACTTTCCAAAACCATCATATTCACATCTGAGGATTTGCAACGCCTTGGAATTGTATCCGCAGATATTGAACCTTTTATTTTTGATATGCAATTCTTAGATAAATTGCAGGAACAATCGTTGGAAGAGAGTGATCTTCAGCGGCATCCGATAGTACGGGATACAGGCAAGTGGTTTGTTCTATTACCTAATAACATAAGCTTCGCTGTGCGGGTACATATTTTAAATTGGATGATTAATCATGGTTGTCAGGAGAGTTTTGATAAACACCTTATTATGGAATATCAAAAATTCTTTCAGGATAATCCTGTTATGGGAGAATCCTTTCCTCGACAGAGTATCCCGGTACAAGATTTTCAGGATAAATATCTAATGACTCTTGCTAGGGAATTTGATGAAGGCCGCTATATACAAATTATCGCAATAATTGATCGTATTTCTGGATATCAGCAACATGGTTTTTTATCATTTGACTCTGAAATCATGGATGAATATAACGACCAGATTGACATACATATCAAAGAAGCTCGATCCCATTATCGAAAGCAAGCTGGTTTCAAGCAAGGATTAACATTGGTAGTCGGGTGTGGCTATGGGCGTCTTAATGGTTTTCGAGCAGTACCGGAAACTGCGGATTGGATGGTTGAATTCATATCCGCCCCGGACTTCCAAACTCTTGCTTGGACATCTGAAGATTCTCCTTTGTTTTTATGGAAGCTAGTTAATCAGGCTAGGCACCTAACAAAGCAAGGTTTATCAATTGCTAATGCTAACGGATTGTTGAACCTTTATGGTTGGTGGGTAGATACAAACTATTTAATGATGCCGGCTGACGTTGAGTTCGGTGATAAACCGCTTCACATGATGATTCCTACCGATTCTCTTGCTGAGATTCGGAGAAGAATTCGTCAAGGGTGGGACTTGCATGCCTTACCATTGCCCAATGGTAAGTTGGTTCGAGTGCGGCGAAAAGACATTGAAAGTTACTTCCCAGATTATGCAACTCAACCTCTTTATGCTTGTATAGATGCTGTAAGCCACGGTCAGTTATGGGAGCATGGGTTGGAAAACAATCTATCTGGTGGGTTTCAGCGGAGCCTGGGAAAACAGGACTCTCGCGTGATATGATTCTTAAAGTTTGGGATGCCGTCCATAACTGGCTCGGACGAGCCGTTCCAGTTTTTGAACGTCGCTTGCATGATTTTGCAAATAAAGTAGTACAGCTTGTTTTGGACTTCGGGGATGCGAAGCCGGAACAGGTAGAATCTGCTTCGAAACAGGTGCTTCATTCCAGTATTACAGTTTCGGTAAAGCAGGAAGACGGCATTATACATATCAAGTTTCATGATCCATTTTTTGGAGGCTTTCAGAATCCCCAAAATGTGGCTGAGCGTATGCTTATGCGAGCTGTTGCAAGGGGGGCACTTCAACTTACTGATGAAACGCCATATGAGGAATTATTAGATATGTTTGAAAACGAAATAGTTCCTAACGATGATGCTCGATACGTTCATATGTTTGGGGCGGTTCGTTTTCGCGATTACATTAATTATTATGACCGACAAAGTTCGATTTATATTGATGGAGCGGATGAAGCACTAAGTAAATTGGGCCTTGGTTGGTTAGTGCAGAGTCGTAATAACGGAGACCGATTTACTACGTCAGAAGAAAGTACTCGTTTTCTAAATAATATTATAGAGCTAATTTGGAAGCGGATGCGGACGCGTCTTCATACTTTGAATCGTGTACATTTAATAGAACAAGCGCTACGGTATATAGAAGGCGTCGAAAATGAAAAGTTACAATGGCAACGTACTATTAGAGCGGTAATTGCATTACACGATAACTCGGAATCTGTCAAGAAAGTGGCGATTGAACAGCTTGCGAGAGGTAACGCTTCTTCGATTGCCTTACGGTTGCTGATAGAGATGGCTATATCAGAATGCCCACTAGATGGTGGAGAGCATGTCGGTGTACTTGATCTAACGCCTTTAATGAGTGATATGCTATGTATATTCAATTTTGGTGGCTGGTCAGACGCTATTAGAAAAGGTGTAATGGAACCAGAAATCAAGATAGCACCCAATGGGGATATTTTGTCACATACCGGTTTTCGGGATGAAGTGATTGATCCATTCGGTCAACAATTTGAGTCAGCACGGCTTGATCATGAAAGTGCTCGGTATGACAAGCATTTTAAATCTTTCCAGGCAGTACCTACTGTACAAGGGATATTTTCTGATAATTTCTTAGTTGCATTCGAGGCTGAATTTGGTCTATCAGTTGACTCGTTGCGAGGGATACGGGATGCATTAGAAAACTTAGCAATTGAAAAAAGAAGCTGTGTTTTTATCGCACGCAAGGATGAAATTCTTGCTTACTGCGGAAATAGTGAATTTACAACGCAAGACGACACCGTAATATTCTTGGAACGATTCTCACTTTGGCCTCGCGAAGCTTGGGATAAGACACCTAAAGGTTTTGCTCATAGGGACTGGTACCCTTGGCTGTTTGGACGGGAACTATCACTGGTGGCACGCCCCGTCATTCGATTGGAAGATGGTAATAACCCACGATATATCATCTCGCCAGGTTTAATATCAGATGGAACCACACATATGCTGGCTCAGTACTATGAAGCTGAAATTGCAACATCGAAGTGTCAATCGTTAGAGATGAAGCGTTGGATAGACGATGAGAAGTCTCGGCAAAGTCATGAATTTGTAAAAAAAGTTGCAGATATTATGCAGAGCGCGGGCTATGAAATACGTATTGAAATTACAGTAACTGAGCTGCTGAATGAAAAGACGGCAGATAGAAACTATGGTGATGTCGATGTTCTTGCGTGGAAACCAGAACAAAATGAGATTTTAGCCATCGAATGCAAAGACCTAAAGCTTACTAAAACTCCAAACGAAATTGCTGAGCAATTGAATCATTTTAGTGGTCAGATTCTACCTAATGGGGATCGTGATGAGCTGAGGAAACATTTGGATCGATGTATATTTTTAAATAAAAAAAACCAACGAGTGGCAAAAACGCTTGGTATGGGAGATCGTAATATTTGTGTTAGAAATATTGTTTGCTTCAGTAAACCAACCCCGACACAGTATATGGCAAGCAGGTTCCCAGATGTCAAGTTTTTTACAATAGATGAGTTATATCAGGTAGTAGGAGATTAAAATTCATTAACTCAGATCTTGAAGCAAATATCGAATAAGAGATATGTTTTGACAAGTCGGTATTTAGAAAGAGGTGTTTAGATTTGCTTGCATTTATTAATAATGTGTTTGACTTTTTCGAAAGATTAATTTTATGGATTAAAAAACCGAGTATCGTGGGTTCCTTAAATCAAGGGGGTGCTAGTCTATTATGTTTAATAATAATAGGTGGTTTCATGATCAACTACTTAAATATGAAGATAATAAATGTTGCTTTAGGGTTTATTATGGGTCTCTTAATACCGCTAATAATATTTCTTGGGTCCTTGGATAAGTATAAAAATTATTTACAACCATTTACCCATAAGGCATTTTTTTATGGTGTGTTACCGTTCTCTTTAGTATCAACTTTGATTTTATATTCTCTGGTTTTTAAAGAAATAGCTTATTTTTTTGAAGTATTTTGTGTAATCTCAGCCATATTTACAATATGTTGGTTTACTTATCACATAATTAATATAACAGTGCCATTCGGAGAAGTGAAAATAAGATTAAAATTCTATTTAGCGGCAGGGAGTACATTATCTTCTTTGCTGCTAATGCCTATATTTCAAAGTTGCAAATTGCAATAGCAAATGCAACACCAAGTGAGAAACTCGGAAATAATATCAGGATAGAGCAGCGAGTTCTTCGTCGAAGCAAGCTTGAGGAGTCTTATACCCCAGTATTTTGCGTGGT
>NZ_LSLK01000162.1 GCF_002257705.1 Sporomusa silvacetica DSM 10669 | reverse complement strand
TTCCTTCTTTGTCTTTTTCGTTATCTTTCTTTAATCTTCCAGCCTCATAGATTCTTAAGTAAAAACTTTTAAGGTCCGAACGTGTTAGTTCTCCAAGCTTGATATGCCCAAGCCAAGGGACAATGCGTAGCTCTACACAGCCTTTATAACTTACACGGGTCTTGGGTGCGAACATTTTGGCTTCAACAGTGGTTAGCCAATTCGTAAAATAGGCACCCACAGTTACTGTCGGTGATTTGATGAAGATTTTGTTGGCTATTTGGCCTAAAATAACATCCAACTGACGCTGTGATTCATCTTCGTGATTAGTCTTAACCGATTTTGCCCAGCGTTTACGTACACCTGTTTCAGGATCGAGCCCTTCATCAATGATCAACGTATAGCTGCTTTTGTGGCGCTTTTCTATACGGCCTTTAGCCATTATATTACCTCCCTTCTTTAAAATCGTTTTAAATCTGCCAGTTGCTGAGGAATACCTAATGAGAACGCCATATCAATATCTGGTGGGCGGCTTTTTTGTATTAAACGGTTGTCATTGGGTGAAGACTATATTTAATCAGCAACTGAGGGAGGTTTAAAATGAGTAATCAAGTTATATTATGGACTATGTTAATTCTGCCGTGGATTACCTTATTCTTTATGAAAAAAGAAGATATTAAACGATTTATGCCGGTTGGATTGCTTACAGCAGTTACAAGTGCTATTATCGTTGAGTCTGGTATCACATTAAGGCTGTGGGAAACTCAAGAGACTATCTATCCCTTAAATCAAATGATGCCTTATGTCTATGGCCTGTCTCCGGTATTATCAATGTGGATTATGAAATATACCTATGGCCGATTTGTGATCTATATGGTAACAAACATAATTTTAGATATCGGATTTTCTTATATATTTCTACCATCTTTGGACAACAGGGGGATATTCCATTTTGTTAGAGCGACTCCTTTGGTGGCATATTTACCGACAATTCCACATACTGCAGTATTGTACGCTTATCAAATTTGGCAAGAGGGGATATATGTTAGAACTGAACGCTTACAGCAGGCTTCGGTGATTTTACAACCGGGAGTAGCTAAATATTTAGATAAAGATAAGCAAGATGAATCTTAAAAGTAATATAAGGGAAAGAATTCGCTGCCTGCCGGGTTCGTCCTGGCGGGTGGCAATTTTTATTGATTGGTGCAATTTACCTACGCAATTTTAAAGAAATTTTAAAGAAAAGACTGTATTATGTAAATTGTGCATTCGATATACATATTCAAAGGAGGTTTCCAGATGAAAGGTACCTTGAAAAAACTTATGGTGTATTCCATGTTAGGACTGATGCAGGTTGGCTTATTTGCAGCTGTAGCATCAGCATCTCCCAGAGTCGAAGAACCGCCAGTAGTAGAAGAGTGTTGTGGAGATCCCGTTTGCATGAAGGAGTGTGTTAATGGTGTAACGCCTGAATGCAAGGAAAAACATCATCAAGCAGTACCTCAAGAAGAAAATGATGATAATATTATAAACGAATTTTTCCAAGGAGAGTACAATCAAAGTACGTGTAACAAATAAATAATCGACCGGTAGCTTCCGCTGCCGGTCTTTTTTTATCTTGGGCAGAAAAATACCGCCTATTTACTGGCGGTACGTTTCGCTGCTCTGCGGCGTTCACGTCTTACATAGTAGCTGTTTGGATATTGTTCTATGCATTGAGTATGGAATGTGACAAAATTATAATTAGACATAAAAAATAGCCGGGGTTAGCGGCTGAGGGTATCTGTGAGATATAGAAAAACTGACAGGGGTGCTGCGAATGACTGTAATAATAGTTGCCAAAATGGGTGACGAATTATTTGCCAGCATAGCGTTTTTCAAACATAATCAAAATGAATTAATCCGATAATTAAGAAGGTAAATTAAGGGAGGTTAAACAATGTCGATTTCATCCGTTTCTTCAGCAACAAGTTTATATCAATCTCTAAATTCCGCAAATTCAAGTTCTACAGGAACCCAGAGCAGTATATCCAGTACTTCTAGTGAGGATACCGTTGAATTAAGTGCTGAGGGATTAAGTGCTAGTGCATCATCCAGCGCAGTATCCGGTGCATCATCCAGTTCAACATCTTGTCCTCAGGGCAATGCAACTTGCGTTAATTGTGGGGCCTGTAAAGCACTGTCAACTAATGGTCCTGGCGGTACAAGTAACGCAAATAGCACAAGTAGTATGAGCGGTATTAGTAGCATAAGTGACCAGAACGACTATACAACCGATACCACTACGTTGAATGCATTAAATGCCTATGAAAGCCAAATCAAATACTTATAATACTTAAACAGAAAAACACTATATTCCCGTTTATAAAATTCGATCAAATTTCAGGTGTGGTTATCCCCATCTGATTTTAGTCAAATTTATTCAAGGGTTATCCTATAAAAAGTTAAGCAGGCTACTTGGCCTGCTTTTTTTGTTTCTCCTTTGCTTTATCGGTTGATTAATAAAAGAGGAGAGATACTGGCTTAGTTTCCACATAGCGGGCGATCACTATCAAATGACTATTCGCCACTGGAGAGAACATGAAAGATGTTCAAGCGCGTTTAGGGCATACAACCATAAAAATGACGCTTGATAACTATAGTCATAAAGAGAGACGATTAGTCTCTTTTTTGTTTTAATGACGAGATCCCATATTTTTTATTAAATAATGTTGTTGGTTAAAGGACTTAGTGAGGCAATACCGAAAAACAATACTGAAGGCCTGGAGGGAAGTTGTGCTATGAAACAATTATTAAAGACGCTATATATTTCTCTCGTAATATATTGTGCAATAGTTCTTTATGTTGAGATCATCCAGTCTACTACTTCTCATAGTCAGAAAACAAATGATTATTTGAGATATATTAAGATAGGATGGAGCTACTTCAAGTATCCAATATTAATACTAATTGGATACTTTGTGTACCATACAAGACTAATTCCCAGACTTAACAAAACTAACTTATTCACCTCAATTGATGTTTTAGTTTTAGGAGCAGTCTTTTCAAATATGGATCGGCTACACTAAACTAGACAGAATTAATAAGGTCATGTAAAACTATAAGAAAAGAAAAGGGAGATTTACATGACGGACAGACGAGCTAAAAGACAATTTACCAATCAATTCAAGCAACAAAT
>NZ_LSLK01000161.1 GCF_002257705.1 Sporomusa silvacetica DSM 10669 | reverse complement strand
GTTTAGCCGCCAAGAGCCGACGAAGGACGGGGTAAGCTCCGATATGCCAGGAAGAGCTGCAAGCAAGCATTGACTCCTGGATTTCCGAATGGGGGAACCCGGCGGTGGTAATGCACCGTCACCTAACTTATGTTAGGAGGGCACCCGGGGAACTGAAACATCTAAGTACCCGGAGGAAAAGTAATCAATTGAGATTCCCTAAGTAGCGGCGAGCGAACGGGGAAGAGCCCAAACCAGAGAGCTTTGCTCTTTGGGGTTGAGGACTGACAACAATCAAACCAGGCTTAGTCGAACTACCTGGAAAGGTAGGCCACAGAAGGTAACAGCCCTGTAAGCGAAAAGCAGAGTTTGAGGGTCAGAATCCAGAGTACCACGGGACACGAGGAACCCTGTGGGAAGCAGGGGGGACCACCCTCCAAGGCAAAATACTCCTTGGCGACCGATAGCGCATAGTACCGTGAGGGAAAGGTGAAAAGCACCCCGGGAGGGGAGTGAAAGAGAACCTGAAACCGTATGTCTACAAGCAGTCGAAGACCCTTATGTGGTCGACGGCGTGCCTATTGAAGAATGAACCGGCGAGTTACAGTAACTAGCGAGGTTAAGTGG
>NZ_LSLK01000160.1 GCF_002257705.1 Sporomusa silvacetica DSM 10669 | reverse complement strand
CATCTTCTTATTTTTTTTCTATCTGAGTGTTCTTAAATTTATCCAGCATAGCTCTTGGTGTCACTGTCTTGCGCTCGTACCGAGGACACTTTACACCCTCAAAGCCAGCAAGGTATTTTGCAATTTCTTTCAGCGGCTCAAGGTCGTAACGACTCATCATCGTAATGGTCTCCATAAGCGGTGAGCCACCACCGTGTACACCGGCAACAGCTTGGGCTGCCTCAAAAGGATCGCAAAGCTTATCCTCCATCATGCGCATCACTCTGTGCGTCTCTTCCGCTGTATAATCTGGATTTCTCATGATATATTTATTGCAAAGATCAGCTGTCTCCGGTGCGTAGAAGGATTCTTCTGTTGGCAGCGATGCACAAATGCCGCCTGTCAGATCTGCCAGTGTCTCATATTCATGGTAAATTTTCTGGCCTGCCAGTTTGCGTCCTGCATTGGTTAGAATTTCATCTGGTACCCAGGATCCGTTAGGGAATTTAACTGCCCGCAATGCCGAAGACTGACCTGCTGCGAATACCAATTCAGCCGTGCTAATGATTTCACATATTTTCTCACGTACATGCGGCTCTTTAGCGATATCATTGACATCAGCTACTAACGCTGCCTGTGCGGCAATAACTTCGGAAACTGCTGTCTTACAGCC
>NZ_LSLK01000159.1 GCF_002257705.1 Sporomusa silvacetica DSM 10669 | reverse complement strand
TTTATGGTACGCCAAGCCAAGCTTGGGGATATCTGGTGTGGTGAAAGTCCACACCGGGGAAAGGCCTAACCAGCCACCCGTATCGAGTGTTGCGCCGGTATTGGTAACAATGCCGGTGAAGTGTACACAGAGAACGGCGCAGACCGTAGGAAGGACCGTAACTTCCGAAGCAATTCAGCCTCGTAACGCAAGATTTATTGCAGGCGGCGACATGGTCATAAACATGGAAGCCACAATGAGAGAAATCGCAAATGGTGAGATTTCTGGAAGCCTGCCGGGGTCAAAGAGCATGGTATGCGTCGAGAGAATCACCAGGAACTTGGGAGGTCCTGTGGCTCCAGCGACAGTTGGTAGGGACATCCGAAACGAAAGTCAGGGTGCCCATATGCCACAGGAATTCGGACCAGTTCATAGTACTCCGAAGACGGGAGAGCCGTCGACATGGGGAAGGGACTGGCAGGGATACGCAGCTTGCAAAGGAAACATAATCCGAACACGAAGGGTCGGGAAACTATGCAAACCTCACTACAAGCAATAGCAGAGAAGGCAAAGAAACTCAGAAAATATCGCTTTCAAAATCTCTACGGCATGCTTAATGTTAACCTGTTGGCAGAAGCGTGGAAGAAACTGAACAAGAAGGCGGCAGCAGGAGTCGATGGAACAAGCGTTGGCGACTATGGCAGAGACCTAGAAAGCAACATTCAGAAAATCGTA
>NZ_LSLK01000157.1 GCF_002257705.1 Sporomusa silvacetica DSM 10669 | reverse complement strand
TAAGATGAGGTCTGTCATTCGAAAGAAGTAAGGCCCCTTGCAGATTACAAGGTAGATAGGCCAGATGTGGAAGTGGAGTAATCCATGCAGCTGACTGGTACTAATAGGCCGAGGACTTGACTTAAACAAGCGAGCCAAAAGTTTGTGAGCGATAGCGAACAGAAATTTTTGTGCGAGACGTTTATACAGAGTGAAACAACACTTGTGTGAGTAAGGAAGTTCCGCGCTAACGCTTGGAACTAAGCGACTCACACAAGTTCTAGCGTCACTGACGCTCCTAATAACATGGTTCGCTGCTTATCTTCTGTGAAGTTTTCTGGGAATAAACCATCTTACCAAAAGATACATGTTGAAAATAACAAGTAGATATGATAAGATATAATTCCTTGAGCAAACACTATATTCCTCGATAGCTCAGTTGGTAGAGCAATCGGCTGTTAACCGATTTGTCGTAGGTTCGAGTCCTACTCGAGGAGCCAATTAACTCAGCATAAGGCTCAGACAGTTCAGAGTATTCCATAAGCTAGGCGGAAGGAGGACGTGACCGTAGTCGTATTGGAAAGTACGTCGGAGGGAACGCCCGGACTGACAACAACGCAGATGGGATGCTATCAACTGTCGTAACTCGGCTGTTGACTGATTTGTCGCTAGTTCGAGTCCTACTCGAGGAGCCAATTTGGAGTGGTACTCAAGTGGCTGAAGAGGACGGTTTGCTAAATCGTTAGAGGTCGTGAGGCCTGCGTGGGTTCAAATCCCACCCACTCCGCCATCCAATTTTTTGGCCCGTTGGTCAAGCGGTCAAGACACCGCCCTTTCACGGCGATAACGGGGGTTCGATTCCCCCACGGGTCACCATCTATCTATCGGGCGATTAGCTCAGCTGGGAGAGCGCCTGCCTTACAAGCAGGATGTCGGCGGTTCGATCCCGTCATCGCCCACCATCTTCTCATACGGCCCTGTGGTGTAGCGGTCTAACATGCCGCCCTGTCACGGCGGAGATCGACGGTTCAAATCCGTTCAGGGTCGCCATTTTCGATATTAGCTGCTCGATATTTGACATTCGATGGTCTTAAATCGAAAATCGTATGTCTAAAGTCGACAGTCGAATATGACTCCGTAGCTCAGCTGGATAGAGCGTTTGACTACGAATCAAAAGGTCGCAGGTTCGAATCCTGCCGGGGTCGCCATTCAACTTATTCACGAAGTGGAAGTTCTTCACTTCGCTCAGAACTAAGCGACTCACGTATGTTCTCGTGTCGCCTCGCGGCTCGCGACAACATGGTTCGCTGCTTATCGCTGGCGTAGCTCAATTGGTAGAGCAGCTGACTTGTAATCAGCAGGTTGGGGGTTCAATTCCTCTCGCCAGCTCCATCCGGAGGGATTCCCGAGTGGCTAAAGGGAGCAGACTGTAAATCTGCCGTCTTCGACTTCGGTGGTTCGAATCCACCTCCCTCCACCATTTACGGATCTATAGCTCAGCTTGGTAGAGCATTCGGCTCATAACCGACTGGTCCTAGGTTCGAATCCTAGTAGATCCACCAATAATGCGGCCGTGGCGGAACGGCAGACGCGCTAGCCTCAGGAGCTAGTGGGGGCAACCTCGTGGTGGTTCAAATCCACTCGGCCGCACCATCCTTATAATTTACGCGGTAGTGGCGGAACGGCAGACGCGCCAGCTTGAGGGGCTGGTGGGGGCAACCTCGTGATGGTTCAAATCCATTCTACCGCACCATTTATAAGCAGCGAACTATGTTGTTGCGAGCCGACAGGCGAATTAAGAACATATGTGAGTCGCTTAGTTCCGAACATAGTGAGGAACATCCTTAAAAGAAAAGCAGCATTCCAAGTACATAATAGTATTGACATAAACATATGAAAATGCTATTATAATATTTTACCGTTGAATAAACGACGACGTTCCCTGAAAACTGAACAATGTAAGTAATGCATCAAAAAAGCCAGATGTGCGGTTGTATGTCGCTTGCGACATACAAAACCAAAACCAATTTCTTTAAGCAGACACACGAAATCTATGATTTCGATGTGGTCGCTTAGTTAGATGCTTTGCATCTAACATCAAATGATCATTAAGAGCCAACAAATGGCTTCATAAATAATTTTATGGAGAGTTTGATCCTGGCTCAGGACGAACGCTGGCGGCGTGCCTAACACATGCAAGTCGAACGGGGAGTTATTTATAACTCCTAGTGGCGAACGGGTGAGTAACGCGTAGACAACCTGCCTCTAAATTGGGGACAACACCGCGAAAGTGGTGCTAATACCGAATGTGGTATCTTGGTCGCATGACTGAGATAAGAAAGGTGGCCTCTGA
>NZ_LSLK01000156.1 GCF_002257705.1 Sporomusa silvacetica DSM 10669 | reverse complement strand
CCAAGAACAGCAAGAAAGAAAAGTAGAAGCGGAATTTACCATATAATTATGAGAGGAATAAATCGGCAGACAATTTTCGAAAACGAAGAAGATTGTCTGCAATTTCTTGAGGCACTGCAACGGTATAAAGAAAAAAGCGGATATGAAGTTTATGGATATTGCTTGATGGGAAATCATGTACACCTGTTGATGAAGATAGGAATAGAGCCATTGGAACAAGTAATGCGTCGACTATGTGGCAGCTATGTGTATTGGTATAACAATAAATATCAAAGAGTGGGTAATCTATTTCAAGATCGATTTAAGAGTGAACCAGTAGAAGAAGATCAATATTTTCAAATAGTACTAAGATATATTCATCAAAATCCAGTTAAAGCGGGACTGGTAAAACACGTTAAAGAATATAAATGGAGTAGCTTTCACGAATATGTAAATCAAGCAAATTTGGTCAATAGAAATTTTCTACTTGAAATGATAAGCGACGACAGAGAAAAGAGAATACAGAAGTTTATAAAATATACTAACGATGTAAGCGATCATGAATGTTTAGATATTGATAATGATGTCAAACAGCGAATATCCGACGAAGAAGCAAGAGTTGTAATAAAGACGGTATGTAACTTAAAAAATGCGATAGATTTGCAGCAACTTGATTGCCAAACAAGAAATACGTACTTAAGAATACTTAAGCATAAGCATAACTTATCGATTCGACAAATTGAAAGACT
>NZ_LSLK01000155.1 GCF_002257705.1 Sporomusa silvacetica DSM 10669 | reverse complement strand
GGCAATTTGTCGCCGTTATTATCCAATATCTATCTGACGAAATTTGACAAACTACTTGAGAGCCGCGGACATAAGTTTGTAAGATACGCCGATGATAGCAATATCTACGTAAGAACACCGCGAGCAGCAAAACGTGTAATGGAGAGCTGTGTAAACTTTCTTGAAGGAAAACTGAAATTAAAGGTAAACCGTAAGAAAAGCAAAGTAGGCAGTCCATTACGCGAGAAGTTTCTAGGATTTTCGTTGCATAAGACGCCGGGAAAGATAGGAATCCGCCCACATGGCAAGGTATTGAAGCGATTCAAGCAGAAGGTCAAAGAAATAACCGGGCGCAGCCGCGGTCGGTCAATAGAGGCCATTTTGCTGGAATTAAGAAGATACACAACCGGATGGCTGGGTTATTTCTCCATAGCGGACATGCGGAGTAAAATGCAGAATTTGAGTCAATGGATAAGACGAAGATTGAGGATGTATCTATGGAAGCAGTGGAAGAAAATAACGGCAAAGTTTGCGAACCTGAAGAAATTAGGATTGGATAAAGGCAAAGCGTGGGAATATGCCAATACAAGATTGGGATATTGGTGCGTAGCCGGGAGCCCGATTCTTAAGAGGACACTAACAGACAAATACCTCGAATCCCTGGGCTATATGAACATAGCGAGGAAATACGAGGTATTTCATTTACGTTAAGTTATTGAACCGCCGTGTACCGAACGGTACGCACGGTGGTGTGAGAGGTCGGTCATTCAAATAATGGATGACCTCCTACTCGAT
>NZ_LSLK01000154.1 GCF_002257705.1 Sporomusa silvacetica DSM 10669 | reverse complement strand
CATAAAGGTTTGTTTAAAGTTGAGCGTGACCTTCTTTTTGAGATAAACTCCATCAATGATGTGACCATACCCACCATACCGAATGACTATAGGGTTGAACCCGGGCAGAAAGTAGCAAGTGCCCGAATTGTTCCCCTGGTAACCCGGGAAGAAAATATTTTAAAAGTTGAGAGACTATGCAACTTGCGAGGTCCCGTACTCCATGTTGAGCCTTTTCGAAAACTGAGAGTCGGAGTTATTATCACAGGCAATGAAGTATGTAAAGGTCGAATACACGATAAATTTGGTCCAGTCATTGAAAATAAAATGGAGTATTTTAAGGCCGAGATTCTTGGAAAGGATTATTGCCTGGATGAAGCAGGCGCAGTTGAAAAAAAGATCTTTACATATCTCGAAAGAAAAGCTGACCTGATAATGGTGACTGGTGGTATGTCGGTTGATCCGGACGATCTCACTCCCGGAGCAATAAAAAATACCGGTGCACAAATTGTGTCCTATGGCCTTCCTGTACAGCCGGGAAACATGTTTATGCTGGCTTATCTGAAAGACGTTCC
>NZ_LSLK01000153.1 GCF_002257705.1 Sporomusa silvacetica DSM 10669 | reverse complement strand
GACCACATATGGGTCTTCGACTGCTTGTAGACATACGGTTTCAGGTTCTCTTTCACTCCCCTCCCGGGGTGCTTTTCACCTTTCCCTCACGGTACTATGCGCTATCGGTCGCCAAGGAGTATTTTGCCTTGGAGGGTGGTCCCCCCTGCTTCCCACAGGGTTCCTCGTGTCCCGTGGTACTCTGGATTCTGACCCTCAAACTCTGCTTTTCGCTTACAGGGCTGTTACCTTCTGTGGCCTACCTTTCCAGGTAGTTCGACTAAGCCTGGTTTGATTTATGTCAGTCCTCAACCCCAAAGAGCAAAGCTCTTTGGTTTGGGCTCTTCCCCGTTCGCTCGCCGCTACTTAGGGAATCTCAATTGATTACTTTTCCTCCGGGTACTTAGATGTTTCAGTTCCCCGGGTGCCCTCCTAACCTAAGTTAGGTGACGGTGCATTACCACCGCCGGGTTCCCCCATTCGGAAATCCAGGAGTCAATGCTTGCTTGCAGCTCTTCCTGGCATATCGGAGCTTACCCCGTCCTTCGTCGGCTCTTGGCGCCTAGGCATCCGCCGTATGCCCTTAACAACTTGACTTAATTAAGTCTTGTTACTGCATACTTTGCCGACTGTCTATAAACGGCCATCTGCGTTGTTGCTACTGTGCTCCGGTGCTCAACGTACAATTTGTACGCCTCCGCTCCGGTGCTCGCTGCGCCTAGCATCTGTCCATTTCTAGCCAGTCTCTCGGCTATATTTTACTATGCCGATAGTTTGCTTACGTTTTGCCTTCAGTTAAATCCTAATTGCGCTT
>NZ_LSLK01000152.1 GCF_002257705.1 Sporomusa silvacetica DSM 10669 | reverse complement strand
TCAAGACCAGCAGCGTCAAGACCAGCAACATCAAGACCAGCAGCGTCAAGACCAGCAACATCAAAACCAGCAACGTCAAGACCAGCAACGTCAAAACCAGCAGCGTCAAGACCAGCAGCGTCAGAATCATTACGATTGGTCACATCCGGTGTATCATAATGACAATTGGCGCCATTCAGTACGTCGTAGCGATGAATCTTTGCCGTTCAGATGGTATGAACACCATGATCGTTATTATGGAGAACGTATTAATGATAACGAATGGGCTGACAGATTTCCTGGATTGCAGCCTTACAGATGGCATGGTGAAAATTTTTGGTATCGTGGCTACCATGTAACAGACGCTATATTGTTCTATAATGATTCAGACGAATTGGTTAGTGTAGGATTTATGAACAATGGAGAATTCGTCTTCGTTCGTGATGACAATGAAAGCTACGAGAACAATGACTTCTTTTTCTTGGCTTTGCTTGAGATGATACTCAAGTAGTTTGAAAAACTGTAGTTATAAAGAAAGAAGCTGGCATTTTGAAAGTGTTGGCTTCTTTTTTATACCGGAAGGCAAGGGGACGGAGGAATTGTCTAATAAAAAAATAAAGAAAATCAATGCGGCAAAAATTAATAGATTATATTGGATTATATTGTAAAAATTTTAAGTCTGGACAAAGACTCTAAAACTTCCATGGGCGGTTTTAGAATTATTCCTGATTAAAATAATAACATTCCTGCATAAAGAAACGCGGGGACAAGTAAACGAAAATTTTAGTGAAATCAGTAATAAAAAAAGAAGGAAAATATTAATATTTATAGAATTAATATTAAAAGATAATAATTATTTAAAAGAGAGGTATAAGATGGAGAGTTTATTGAGTGATCTTGAAGGCTTGAGAATTGCAATGAATATTGAAAAGAGAGGTTTCAATTTCTATCAGAAGGCATATAACAAATTTAAAGATACACAAGCCAAGGCGTTATTTAAAACGCTAATGGAAGAAGAACAAGAACATCTAATTACCTTTACGGAGTATTTCAATCAGATTGAAGCTTGCAAACAGGCTCATAGTGAGGAATATTTATTTGACGCAGAGACTTCAAAATATTTAACAGCATTGGTAGACTCCCATGTATTTCCGGCTGAGCAGGATGCAGAACACATTATTAATGAGTTAGCTACGCTAGGAAATATTATTAAATTAGCTATAGGTGCTGAAAAAGATTCAATTTTACTTTATGATGAGTTGGCTAAGTGTTCCAAATTTGAAGATGCAAAGGCGGTATTTTTGAAACTAAAAGGTGAAGAGCAACGTCACGTTACAGAAATCAGCCATAAATTTAAACAGATTTTAAATGCATAATTGAAGACATTTTAAATTTTTTATAATAAAATGATGAAAGAGACTAATAAATAAAAAAGTGAGGTTAGTAAAATGAAAGAAAAAATTATTTTATTTCGCTGCAGTGTTTGCGGAAATATTGTCGAGCTGATTAAAAGTGGGGGAGGACAGCTAGTCTGCTGTGGTAAACCAATGGAAAAATTGGAGGCGAATACCACTGATGCTGCTGCCGAAAAACATGTTCCTGTTGCTGAACGCAGGGATGGGAAATTGTATGTTAAAGTGGGCAGTGTAGAGCATCCGATGACTGAAGCTCATTATATTGAATGGATTGCCGTTACTGATGGCATAGGTACTCAGCGTATTTTTCTTTCTTCGTCAGATAAGCCTGAAGCAATTTTCTGCGATAAAGAGAACGTAGAGATTTATGCTTATTGCAACCTCCACGGTCTTTGGAAAACTGCTATCAGCTAGAAAGAAACCAAAAACAGAAGCGAATTTTTTGGCTGCTTTTGCTGGAGAATCACAAGCGAGAAATAAATATACTTTTATAAATTAATAGGAACTATAAGAAGGAAGGCTGAATGTTATGCAATGTATACAAGCGATTAAGAAAGACGTGTACTGGATCGGTGGCAACGATTTTTTTACCGAACGGTTTGAAAATATGTTACCACTACCCAATGGGGTGAGCTATAATTCCTACCTTATTTTAGATGAAAAAACAGCAGTAATTGACTCGGTCGACGCATCAATCCGAGTGCAATTTCTGGCCAATGCAAAATACTTACTGCAGGACCGGAAATTAGACTACCTTGTTATCAACCATATGGAGCCTGACCACTGCGCAGCCTTGGTGGATTTGGTGGAAATGTACCCGGACGTGAAAATTGTCGGCAACGCCAAAATCTTTACATTATTCGAGCAATTCTATGGAAAGCCTTGTCCGGATAACTATGTTACGGTCGGCGAAGGGGATGTCATCGACCTCGGCCAGCACAAACTACAATCATTCAAAGCGCCAATGGTGCATTGGCCAGAAGTTACGGTTACCTTTGAACAAACAGAAAAGATTCTCTTTTCCGCCGATGCGTTCGGTACTTTTGGTACACTGAACGGCAACATTTTCGCAGACGAAGTGGATTATGATACCGTGTATCTTGCCGATGCTCGCCGGTATTACAGCAACATCGTCGGCAAATTCGGGCCACAAGTCCAATTGGCGTTGAAAAAACTGTTGCCGCTTGGCATTGAAATGATTGCACCGCTACATGGCCCAATCTATCGTACCCCGGAAACGATTCAATACATAGTGGGCAAATATAACGCTTGGAGCAGTTACGAGCCAGAAAAGAAAGGCGTTCTTATTGCCTTTGCATCCATGTATGGCAACACTACAGCCATTGTCAATGTTTTGGCGAATAAATTGGCGTTGCGCGGCATCACTGATATGCGGATGTTTGACGTATCCAAAACCCATCCTTCCTTCGTTGTTGCCGAAGCTTGGAAGTATAGCCACTTGGTATTTGCTGCACCGACGTATAATCTAAACCTGTACCTTACCATGGAAAATTTCCTTCATGATCTCAAATGCTTGCATTTCCAAAACCGTAAATTTGCTGTAGTTGGCAACCATAGCTGGGCATCGGCGGCGAAAAAACGCATGGTGGAATATGTAACGGAATACTTCAAAAAATCCGAGCTCATCGGCGATGCGCTGGATTTCAAGTCCTCATTGAAAGCGGAACAAGAGAAAGAACTAGATGCTTTGGCTGATGCGATCGCAGAAAGTGTAAAGGCATAACCTGAGGCAGAAGAAACCTTGTTGGAGACCATTGGGGCAAAGCTAGGATACTACAGTGGATAATATGTGGACTTGCTTTGGGTACTAACTTTGAAACATGATAGGGATTTGTCATTAATTGTCGAAAAGTTTTTCGGGTAAGCAGTTGTCTTTTGGCAGGATTTTATAGAATTTACAAGAAAAATATATAGAAAGATGAGTTCCGAGTCATTAGTTTCCATTTTGGAAGTAATGACCGAAGGGTATGAAGAGTAATTTTTATGCCTGCCCGTATTGTGCGAAGGAAGTCTGGTAAATCAGGCTTCTTTTTTTTATTTAAGCAGGAGCCACATAATTGGATTGATGATTAAAATAAAAGGAGTATGAACCTCATGAATGCAACATTAGAAAAAGTAGAAAACAGTGAAGCTTACTTGGAGTTTATGATTGAAGCAGAAAAATTCGAGGAAGGTCTTGAAAGATCGTACAAAAAGAACGTTAAGAAATATAACATCCCCGGTTTTCGGAAGGGGAGTGCACCGCGTTTAAGATTAGAATCGAAATATGGACCAGAAGTCCTATATGGAGACGCTATTGATTTTGTTGTACCAAATGAATATTATGCCGCCATTAAGGAGTTGAATTTAAAAACTATTGGCGAGCCTGATATTGAAGTAGGATATATCATAAAAGGAAAACCGGTTAATGTTAAGGTGCGTGTACCAGTTAAACCTGAAGTTAATCTTGGAAAACTGGAAGGCTTAGAAATTAAAGTACCAAAACCGTACGAAGTGACTGAAAAGGATATTGAGAAATATTTGCAAGACTTGTGTTCGAAAAACAAAATAGTCATCGATAAAGCCAAGGAACCTGCCGTCCTTAGAGATACAGTAACCATTGATTATGAATGTACAGTAGAAGATACCGACGTCGGGGGAAAAGAAGAAAATTGTAAGATAATTCTTGGCTCACATACGTTTTTTCCTGGCTTAGAGGAAAAATTGGTGGGGGTAAAAAAAGGCGGCAAGTTGAATGTTGAAATTAGTTTTCCCCAAGAACATCCGGCGGTTCAGTTGGCCGGTAAAAAAGCATTATTCAAGGTAAAAGTAAAAAATGTTGAAAACATTCAACTCAGAGAACTAAATGATCAGTTTGCCCAGGAAGTGGCGAATTTGAATAGCCTGGAGGAATTACGTTTAGACGCTAAACAGAAGATTGTTGAAATGGCTTCTCAGCGTGATTTAAATATGAAAAAACAAGCCGTTATTAAAGCATTATTGGATACATGTAAGTTTGATGTTCCCGAACCCCTTGTTATGCAGCAAGCTCAGTCGATGCTAGAGGAGTTTACAAATCAGTTAAAAGCTGAGGGGGGAAGCATTGAACTGTATCTTCAGATGAACAATATTGATTTTGCAAGTTTCAAAAGGCAAATGTGGGAAAACGCTAAAATAGTAATTAAATCAAATTGCCTGTTGGAAAAAATTATTGAAGAAAAGAACTTTGAAGTAAGTGACGAAGAACTAAATAATGGGATTGAGGCATTTGGTATTAGTATCGGTATGGCACGAGAAACCGCCAAAAAAGAGAACCTTGGTCCACTAGTTAACAAAGTGTCGTTTGATTTAAAAGCAGACAAGGCAGTCCAATATTTGCTGAATCATGCGGTTATTACGATTGCTGATGCAACTGAGAATACAACTGAGGGGACACAAGTTCATTCCCAAAAGTAGTTGGTTAGATACCATGTGAAACTAAGGTTGTTGTAGGCACACCGCCCTTAAGAGGTAGGAATTGTTACATTGTGTGTAGCCCGATCCGGTTGCCTTCACTGTCTTCAAAATAAGCGCAAAACCCATATTCGCCGATGCTGGTCTTAGGGATCAGCTCTTTGCCTTTGTTTGCAACTATCTTGTTCAGCGTACCGGTGATATCGGACACAGAAAAGTATACCATTGTGCCCATATAGGATGGCACGAAGTGTTCCTCCTTCACCAGTGCCCCGCCAACTCCGGGAACTCCCATTTCCATCGGAAACATAGCCATCTGTCGTGGACCCATGCTGACAACAGTTAGTTGTCTATCAAACACTGCTTCATAGAAAGCTTTGCTTCTTTCCATATCCACCACTGGAATCTCAAACCAAACTACCGGATTTAGTTTCTCGGTCATATTTACACGCTCCTTAATGCTTTTGCTTTACGATGTCACATGGCTTTAAGCAATTCAACAATTTGTCGGCGCATTTAGTATCACCGAAATTTCGTGTGGATAGACATCCAATTTGTCGTTACTATTCCTCGTGTGCTGGGTTATTAAATTTCACAAAAAAGGTTGTTCCATTTACACCAGTTTTTACTTTTATTTTTGCATTGTGCCGTTCTGCAATTCTATAACAAACTGGTAAGCCGAGGCCAGTCCCAGTATCTTTAGTTGTAAAAAAAGGAGTTCCTAACTTATCTAAAATGTCTTTGGGAATTCCTCGCCCTGAATCTTGCACAGACAAAGATACTTGCCCCTCATCCAGCCCTGTCTTGATAACTATTGTGCCTTTAGATAACATTGCTTCTTCTGCATTTCGCACTAGATTCATCAGAAGCTGTCGTATTTCCTTCTTGTCCAAGTCCAGCTCAGGGATATTACCTAGTTCGATTTTAATCTCGTTTCCGCGGTGAAGCGCGTCAGCTTGTAAGAGGGGTAATAGTGTATGAATGATTTCGTTCAAATTGGCATGTTGAAA
Source organism: Sporomusa silvacetica DSM 10669 (assembly GCF_002257705.1). Lineage (GTDB taxonomy): Bacteria > Bacillota > Negativicutes > Sporomusales > Sporomusaceae > Sporomusa > Sporomusa silvacetica. The sequence goes on along the minus strand of NZ_LSLK01000152.1, from coordinate 188,325 downwards.
ATTAACAGCTTTGTTTTTGGCAAGCGATAAAAACTCGGTGATGATTAAATTAGCTCTGTCAAGTTCCTCAATCATCGTACTAAACTGTTCCTTGTGTTCGGCGTATTTGTCCTTCATTCCGAACATTTGCAGATAACCGCGTACTGTTGTAAGGGGATTGCGAATTTCATGCCCAATGCTGGCAGCCATCTCGCCAACAATGTTAAGTCTGTCAAGACGCCCAATTTCATTTTCTAGCTTCTTTTTTTCTGTAATGTTACGCCCAAAAAAGGTAATTCTTTCAGTATCCAGCTTGATTATCCTGCCTTCATATAATTCAATAGTATTTGGTTTTTTTACATTAGAAATATAAAACGAGTCTAATTCTATAGGCTCTCCTGTTTCGACTACGCGACAACACATCTTAAACAAGCCGGATTCTATAGAATTCGGGTACAGTTCGTGCATGCTCCTTCCAATATGCTCTTCCTTAGTAATATTACGATCCCGGCGGCCTGATTCATTAATATACTCAGAGCGAAATTCAACTATCTGCCCTTTTTCATCACGCTTGACCCGAAGAACTGCAAAACACTCTAGCATATTTTCAAGGTATTTCTGGAAACGATTTTCGGTCTCTTTTAGTTTTTCTTCTTCCAGTAGTCTACGCTCGGTAATATCTTCGCATACAGCTAAAGCACCAACAATAACTCCATTGTCGTCACGTACGGGACGGGCACTCCACAAGCCAAACTTGCGAACTCCATCATTCCACACAAATTCTAGTTCTTCACTCTCAATCTCTTCACCAAGCCATGTTGCGCGTTGAATCGGCATTTTTTCCGGCAATAGTTCCTGTCCATTACGAAATATCTTCAAATATGTTATATTTGATGCAGAATGAGAAAGAATACTCCAATCATCAATTCGCAGAAAACTGGCTGCCTTGGGATTATGCCTAATCTCTTTGCAGGAAATATCTGTAGTAATTGAAAGCCCGATAGGCATCATATCAAAGAAACGGAAGCTAGATTCATCTCCCGAGAAAGTCTGATTGACGAATGTTTTAAACTCTGGAGAATTGAGCATTTCAAGGTTTGACATTATTCACCTCGCTGATGAAGAGTTATTAATTTCTTCGATCTTTTTCGTGGAAATTCCTTCAAATAATACCATTTATTATTATAAAATGTATTCTGTTTACATTAATTTAGAGATTTATAAAGGTACGGATATGCTTCAATTGCATTAGTGAAATTAACTGTCGAGAAAAAATAAAAGCGGGTGACCGTTAGGGACGCTCCTTTTTGACAACTTTTTGTACTGCACATATAGTGGAATTTTGGAAATAATGCCCTACGGTTCAAAATGAAGAACTGTAGGGCATTGTTTAATGGTTATTATCTATCACAAATTTAGGATCCTTCTCCATGACGCTCACCAGTGTGATTTTGATTTTTGACTTTCTTAGATCCTGAAAGTGGTTCAGGCATATTGTTGTCATTGTTCTTTGTACGCCTAGGTACATTTGGCTGATCCACAGGGTAAGCTTCGGGCTTAGTCATATTATCACCTCCGATTTATAGGTTTGCTTGAATTTTTGGAACTTGCTTGCGTCGGTGGTCTTAGACTCGATTTTCAGTAAGTGGAACATACATAAAAATGAAATAAAGAAGCTGAGTAGCTTCTTTTCATTATTCTTCCCGGTAGTCGTTGGATTTATATGTAGTTTTATATATAAGAGACTTATTGAATGCCTGTCTTACAGGCACAACTCCATTCCCTGTAAGAGGTTCATTCTTCTATTTGCTTTTTTAATTTTTACGATGTAGTATTAAAAAGTGATTATTTTTTAGGGGGCTAATATGGGATTTCTTATAACCTTCGCAATCGTCTATGGACTGGCTAACGTATATAACGGTAATCGTTTTTTTTACTGGCTAAAAACAGTAGTAGCCGTTCCGTCAATATTATATTGGTTTGTTTTTATATTAGTGGCAGCCGCCCCTATCCTCTCACGTATCTTGGCACGTTCGGGTATAGCTAAGGCAGAAAACTTATTTATCATCGGTGATTGGTGGTTAGCCATAACATATTGGTCCGTGCTGTTATGGCTTATAGTAGATATTACAAAATTCATTGATAAACGATTAAACTTTTTACCGGCTATAGCTAAAGACATGACTAACCAAGGTTATATAGTTATATTAATCCTTCTGGGGATGTTAGCTTACGGTGCTTGGAATGCGCTAAGTCCAGTAATAACTCGCTATGATATGTCGATCAATAAAAAGGCCGAAGGAATCGATAATATAAAGATTGTTTTGGTATCAGACATTCATATGGGCCGGGTCGTTGGAATTGATCGCATGGAACGATTGGCAAAATCCTTAAATGAACTGAACCCGGATATAGTCTTATATGCCGGCGATCAAATTGATGATGACGCTGTATATGTGGCGAACAACAAGATCGCAGAACCACTTCGAAATATAAAGCCCCGGTTTGGATCATATGCAGTTCTTGGCAATCACGAATATATTAGCGGACAACCAGGCCTAGCAGTTTCGCTATTGGAAAATAATGGGATTACTGTCCTTCAAGATCAATGGACTACAATTGGTGATGCTATTTATATTATAGGTCGTGACGATCTTTCTGCTGTCCGATATGCTGCAAGCGGAACAAAGACACTTGCAAATATAATGCAAGATATTGATAAAAAGAAAATAATAATAGTAATGGACCATCAACCATCACGCATTAACGAAGCAGCTCAACAAGGGGTAGATCTTCAAGTATCCGGACATACACACAAAGGTCAGTTCTTCCCCAATAATCTGATCACTAAACGAATATATGAACAAGACTGGGGCTATCTGAAAAAAGATGCGTATCAACTTATTGTGTCGTGCGGCTATGGTACGTGGGGACCGCCAATAAGAGTTGGTAATCGGCCAGAGATTGTCGAAATTAATATCACATTTGAATAACTGCACCATATTCTTTTTATGCCAAGTTGCTCAAGGGGGGATTTGCAAGGTCACGGATTACCTCCACGAGGAAACTCATATTCCTGTCTACATCCAAGATCATGCGTTATAAAAAAGTGTCAAAAAAAAGAAAGGTATCAAACGACATTGAAAGTGAAGGGGAATTTGTTCGTATTAAATACCCCAAAACAGCATCCCAGAAACATTTTGCATCAATCAAGTTTTGCGAACTAGACGATAAAATGACCAATAAAATTGTAAAATATATTTTTGACAAAGAAATTGAACGACGGCAAAAAGAACTAAGTCTGTTTACATGAATTTTACTTTAACCTCCAACCATACATGAAAATCCGCCTCATTCCATCATCGGAATAACGGCGGATCTTTTGCTTTTCCTTATGACGCCTGTAGCCGTTTTTTCAGGCCTGAATTATCAATTACTATCACATATTTTGGGTTACTAAATAAAGGATTTTTCACCATTCAAACGAAAACTTAATTGAAGAATCAATAGGAAGAAGTCACTACGTGGTAGAAAAGAGAACTAATTTGATAATAAAAAAGATATTAGAAATTATAGTAGGAGTTGAAAAATGAAAATTGGTGCACGCGTTATTAAAACGGGTATAGCTGTTGCAATTACAATGTTTTTCTGCAAGTATCTTGGTCTGGAACCAGCTTTCTTTGGTGCTGTTTCTGCCGTAATAAATCTACAACCATCAATATTCTTGACAATAAGGGCAGCACGGGATCAGATTTTGATTCATGTACTGGGTGTTACGGCAGGTTTCTTTTTTGGTTATTTCCTCGGTGTTAATCCGTTATCAGCAGGTTTAATAGTTGTTTTGCTTATACCGATATATATAAAGTTAAAGCTACATAGCGGCATAACCATGGGTATAGTTGCTGCTCTTTTTGTTTTAAGTTCTAGCACAGAAGAGTTTTTATTTCATGCCCTTGCCAGAACAGGAGTAATTTTTGTCGGTCTTGGTTCGGCTATGCTTATCAACGTATTGTTATGGCCGCCAAAGTATAGCAAACTACTTAAAGAGAAATTGAGAGAAGGCAACGAGGCGGCAGTTCTTTATTTTTGCCGGGCGGTACAGGATTATGTTGGCCTTGACAGCGGTGAGCTTCATATAGATACGGAACAACGTAAGCGAGTTAACAAACTAAATAAGGAAGCACGAATGCTGTTGGATTTGCTTAGTAGAGAGCGCCAAGTGGTCGCTGAATCATCTGAACCCAGAGAGTGGGTTTTATTGGCTAAAAAACTAATTGATTACAACGAATCAATTACTAAGAAAGGTGACCGTATCTTTGATCTTTTGCCTACACGATTGGAACGAAGAATTGAATCTGGTACTCCACCTATAAGTGAGGAATTTAGAGCCATTTTACAAATATTAGAAAGTGGTTGCACAATAGTTATTCGTGTCAACGGAAAAATTAGGTCTGTTATTGTTGATGGCGGTATCGCAATCCCAGAAGAAATCAGTGAAGAGTATTGGGAAAGTCTAACTAAGGCAATTGAGCAATGGCAACCCAGACTTTCAGGCAGCTATTATTTACATGGGTTACTTGAAGTGGCTGTAACAGCAAATGAAATCAAGTGGGCTACGCGGCAAGCCAAGATATTACTCCAGGAAAGCGTAGAAAATAAGGTGATGGAGTAAAGCAAAATGCATCGGCTACCACGATAGGGTAAGTCCTGACTCAAATGCAAGGGAGGGGACAGGTACATTATTCCAGCATATATGGTGGATTTGGAAGTTACAGAAATAGGAAAGGCTATTTGTCTTGTAATGGACAAATAGCCTTTTAACCGTTTGACAAATCTTCCTAAAATATTATAATGTTAGTTAGTACCAACAAACAGGAGGCACATATGCAGACAGAAAATTTATCGACACGGGAGAAGATCCTACAGGCGGCGACGGAGCTTATTGTGGATAAAGGATTCAAGGAGACGACGACGAAGGATATTGCAGCCTCCGCCGGTGTGAGCGAGATGTCGGTATTTCGCCATTTCGGCTCGAAAAAGGCGATTCTTGTAGCGATCATGAAGCAGTATTCCTTTGAGTATCCTATAGAAAACGGTCTTCGTGAGCAGTTGATCTGGGATTTGGAGCATGATCTGCTGCTCTTGGCGGAGATGCAATATCATTTCAATTTACGCAATGAAAAGGCCATCCTTATCCGCTTCAAGGAGAGTAAGAATTTGCTTGCCTTCGATATCGATGTAAAAAGGGATCCGAGCCTGCTCAAGGAGTTTCTCGTGTGGTATTTCGACGAGATGTATGCGCAGGGCAAGATTCTCAAGGCGGATAACGAAAAACTTGCAATCCATTTCATGAGTTTTAACTTCGGTTTGTTCTGTAATAAAATGATGGATGTATATGGTCCGATCAGCGCTATCAGCAAAAAAGAAGAAATCATTTTTGGCGCAAAGTGCTTTGCGCGTGGGATACAGCCGTAATATTTTGACGATTTTGAGTTATTGATCGCTAACTAACAGTTCGATTTAGGAGGATAATTTTTATGACAGTACAAAATAAAAAAAGCCAGGTCTGGCTCACGATTTTTTTAGGGTTACTTGCGGCGCTTGCACCGCTTTCGATGGATATGTATTTGCCCGCGCTGCCGATTATGACGGATGAATTTGGCGTCGATACGTCGATGGTCCAGCTCACACTTACAGCCACGATGGCGGGTATGGCCATCGGGCAGATTTTCGCTGGCCCGATTAGCGACATGAAAGGCCGCCGCGGACCGCTCTATGTTGGTCTTTTTGTTTTTGCGCTTTCGACGCTCATCTGTGTATTTGCAACGTCTATTTGGGTATTCCTTGCGTTTCGCTTTATTCAAGGGCTTGCCGGTGCAGTCGGCATTGTTATCGCACGTGCGATTGCACGTGATGTCTGCGAGGGGCCGGAACTCACGAAATTTTTCTCGATGCTCATGCTCGTGAACGGACTGGCACCCATCCTTGCGCCGGTCGTCGGCGGGCAGATTCTGCTCGTGGCCTCATGGCGGGGAATCTTTGCCTTCCTCGGATGCATCGGCTTGGTGCTTACCGTCGCATCTTTTATTTTCAAGGAAACGCTGCCCGCGGAAAAGCGTATCGCCAGCATTAAGTCGAGCTTCATGAGTTTTGGCAGACTGCTGAGTGATCGGTATTTTCTTGGTCATTGCCTCATGCAGTGCTTTTCGTTTGGAGCGTTCTTTGCCTATATTTCGGGGTCATCCTTTGTGTTTCAGAATATTTATGGTGTTTCGGCACAGGTCTATAGTGGGATTTTCGGCGGGATTGGCGTGGCCATCATGTTTGGCGGCGTGTTGGGCGGACGCCTGGCGGGACGTGTATCGGACGCAGCGATGCTATGGTGGTCGCTCGTTCAGGCATTTATGGGCAGTATTCTTATCCTGGGCTGTTTCTGGTGCAAGGCTCCGCTGGGCATCGTGCTCATCGCGCTGCTTTTTACGATTCCAACGATATCCGTTATGGGCGCGACGAGCTTTTCGCTTGCGATGCGGGCACATGGCAAGAATGCAGGCAGTGCTTCAGCACTCATCGGTTTTTTCTCGATGATTTCGGGCGGAATCATGGCTCCGCTCGTAGGTATCGCCGGGAGCAGCAATGCAATGCCGATGGCAATCATCATGCTGCTCGGTGAGGCAGGTGCACTGCTGTTCTTCTATCGGATGATCGCTCCGGCACATCGAAACGAGAATTGTCTGGGTCTGGTGCAAAAAATAAAATTCCTAGGAAATAAGGATAATTGTTGATATAATTTCCGGTATAGCCGGGCAGGCGAATCTCTTGGCTTTGAATGCAGCTATTAAAGCTACTCAATATTTGTCTAATAATAAAAGCAAAATCCGCCTCATTCCATATTCATCGGAATAACGGCGGATTTTTACTTTTATTATTACGCCTATATTCATTTTTGATTAATCTTAAATATTCCTGTGAAACAATGGTTCTATTGTTTCAGGAAGTGAAATCGTAACGCTTTCACTTTGCCCCTTATTAATAACTTGCAAATCCCATTTACCTAGAGTTTCGTTCTTAGCGTTTTTTATGCGAATACTAAGGGTTACTAATTCTCCTTTTTCAGATACGATAGCTACTTGACCTTTAGTCTTTCCTGCTGAGATAATGGTCGCATCTTTTGGATTACTATAATTATTTCCCAAACTCCATTCAATCTTAACAATTGACGGCTTGCTAGGGATAGCTTCTTTGACAAAAGTGCAATCCCAAAAATTAGAGTCGCTAATTTCAGCGTTTACTTGTAATGTAGCCTGAGATGCAGCTTGAACCGAAGGTAACGCGGTTATTGAGAAGAAGATGCATACTAGTGAGGCTAAACAAAATTTAATTATGTGGCCCATAATGTATAACCCTCCAAACAGCTTTTTCTCTATTTTAACATGATTATCCATTCAGGACAATGTGCTAGAGCGATAGACATCAAAACATATTGTTGACAAAGTCAACTAAACGCGTTACTATGATTGTTGATAAAGTCCACTAAAAAGGGTGGTTATATGAATGTATATGATAATATCATAGCAGATATAAGGCGATTCAATAGGTTTTATACTAATATACTTGGTGTATTAGACAGGCATGTATTGGATACTGGATATTCTTTAACAGAGGCACGGGTAATTATAGAAATCGGCATGATGGAGCAGTGTATAGCTAACAATTTGGTCGATATTCTAGAAATTGATCGCAGCTATATGAGTAGAATAATTACCAAGCTATGTAAAGATGGACTACTTATAAAGGGAAATTCCACATTGGATAATAGAACCAGTCTGATTAGTTTGACCTCAAAAGGGACTGATCTATATAAGCAACTGAATGAAAAATCCGATGAACAAATAGTGAGATTCATGCAAGGATTATCACAAAAAGAAATTAAAGAAATACACGAATCTATGTTGTTAATTCAAAAGAAATTAGATTAGATTGAAGAGGAGATAAGATAAGAATGATACGATTTGAATGTGATTATACAGAAGGTGCTCATGAGCGAATTATGCAACAATTATTGAAAACCAATGAAGAGCAGACACCCGGTTATAGTATGGATGAACACTGTGAAAAGGCCAGAGCTTATATTAGAAAAGCGTGCCATGCAGAGAATGCAGATATACACTTTTTAGTGGGAGGAACACAAACAAATACTACAATTATTGCTTCAATATTGCGTCCGCATCAAGGGGCGGTTGCTGCAGTTACGGGACATATCGCAGTACATGAAACTGGAGCGATTGAAGCTACTGGCCATAAAGTACTTACTTTGCCGAGTGATGATGGAAAAATTCTGGCTGAACAAGTGAAAGAATTTTATGATGCTCATTGGAATGATGTCAATCATGAACATATGGTACAGCCTGGATTGGTTTACATTTCTCACCCTACCGAGAATGGAACCACTTATAGTAAATTGGAATTGGAAGCATTAAGTAAAGTCTGCCGAGAATGTGGTTTGCCGCTGGTTATAGATGGTGCTAGATTAGGATATGGTCTGGCTGCCAAAGACAGTGAGTTATCTTTAGCAGATATTGCAAGGCTATGTGATGTGTTTTATATTGGGGGAACGAAAATTGGAGCTTTATTTGGAGAAGCAGTAGTAATTATAAATGATGCTCTAAAAAAAGATTTTCGGTATTTTATTAAGCAAAACGGAGGAATGTTGGCGAAGGGGCGATTATTGGGAATTCAGTTTGAAACTTTATTTGAAGATGGTTTATACTATAAAATTTCTAAGCACGCCGTAGACATGGCGATGATGATTCGAGAGGTATTTGCCGAAAAAGGATTTTCTTTCCGATATGATTCTACAACAAATCAGCAGTTTCCAATTTTACCAAATGATGTATTAATAAAATTGAGCGAAAAGTATTCTTATTCTTTCTGGGAAAAAGTCGGCGATACACATAGCGCTGTGAGATTTTGTACTAGTTGGGCTACGAAAAAAGAAAATGTTGAAATGTTGATAAAGGATATTGAGGCGTTATAAATATTAGTGAAAGCTCACGGTATTGCGAATATAAGCCATTATGAAAATGACCGGCAGGAGACTCCTAGCTCGACGCAGATCCGTTTGGGGCGAAAAGTTGGTTGTGGTAAAATGGAGTACAAGTACGCAAATAAAAAGGAATCGATTCATCGAAAAGTATGGAAGAATAATTCGACCTGTTGTACGGAAAAAGGTTGAAAAGTTTCAGCATTGTGGAGATCCTAAACAGGGATTTAAGTTGTTTGTGATTGTTTATTAAGGGAGGGATTAACATGATTGCATTAACAGGCGGTAAAATTCTGACAATGTGCAGTAAAAGTCTGGATCACGGCACAGTGCTGGTTCGTAATAGTAAAATATGGGCGGTTGGCAAAAATATTGACATCCCGCCCGGATACCGGATCATTGATGTAACTGGCAAAATCATAACCCCGGGACTCATTGACGCTCATACCCATTTAGGCATCGAAAGCGAAGGTATGGGCTGGGCCGGTTCTGATGTCAATGAACGCAGCGAACCGGTTACCCCCGGCATGCATGCTCTTGACGCAATTAACCCCGCAGATCTCGGTCTCCTGGAAGCTTACCAAGGGGGCATAACGACCGTTATGGTGGCTCCTGGCAGTGCCAATCCTATTGGTGGACAATGCGTTCTTCTTAAAACGGCGCCCAAACCCACCGTAGAGCAGATGCTGCTGAAGCGGTATGCAGGGTTAAAAATTGCCTTTGGGGAAAATCCCAAGCGTGTTTACGGGGCAGATCAGAAAAGAATGCCGGTCTCTCGCATGGCAAACGCCGCTCTAATCAGGGAAGCTTTTTGGAAGGCCCGTCAATACATGGCGAGTCAGAGAGAAAAAGATTTCAAATATGATATGGGAATGGAAGCAATTGCCAAAGTGCTGCGCAAGGAGATGCCGCTCCGGGCACATGCTCATCGGGCCGATGACATTATTACTGCAATACGGATCGCCCAGGAATTTGATGTTGATATCATTATCGAGCATGGTACGGAAGCTTATCTTATCACAGAACTGCTGTCAGTCGAAAAAATTCCTGTAATCTTAGGGCCAACATTATCCACCAGGTCAAAAGTGGAGTTAAAAGATAAGACCATGGAATCACCAGTACTGTTATACCGGCATGGTGTGTCATTTGCCATGATGAGCGATCATCCGGTAACCCCCAGCTGCTTTCTGTCACTATATGCCGGATTGGCCACACGGTACGGCCTACCGGCTCATCAGGCATTAAAAATGATCACCTGCGATGCCGCCAAAATTTTAGGCATTGATAACCGTATTGGTAGCCTGGCACCAGGAATGGATGCCGATTTGGTCGTATGGAGTGAAGACCCATTGATTGTTTCTGCTCACCCGGAGATTGTCATGGTCGACGGACAAATCGATTTTTTACAGGAGCTAGTGCCTGGCTGATTAGACTTCCAATAGCAGAGAGCTCGCGGAATACATAATCAATTTATTTTTAAGGAATTATTTATTGAACGCTTGGAAGAAATGAAGTTCTCATAACTCATGAATAAATGGTTAGATATTAAAAAACTATGCCCCTTGTATCTTCCAATTATAACGCAGTATTCCATTTTGTGAGTGAATTTGGTCTATTGATAATTATTTATAAAAAGGCTTGCTTTCAGAACTTACCTATTTACATAAACTTTTAGCGGAAGTATACTGGACGTAAGAATGAGTGTTCATGAAGTTTTCCTACACTTCGGTCGAATTTAGGTATCTTTTCGCCAATATTGGAGGAGCGTATGAATAGTGCATTTTTTCTAATCCCAAAAAACGAAGTAGTGTATATGTCCATAAATTCCACTATGCGCCAAGCACTCGAGAGAATGGAATATCATCGTTATACCGCTGTTCCGCTTATCGATGAATTTGGTAAATATGCTGGAACCATTACTGAAGGTGATTTTCTGTGGAAGATGAAAAATACACCAGGGTTAACATTTCCCGATACTGAACGGATACTTATTAAAGAGATCCCCATGAGAATGATCAATAATCCGATACACATCGATGCTCAAATGCAAGATCTGCTTTCATTGGCTATTGCTCAAAACTTCGTTCCAGTTGTTGATGATAGTAGAGTATTTATTGGAATTGTTCGCCGTAGGGAAATTATAGAGTACTATGCGAAACTACCGGAAACACATTCCCGATGAGCTATTAGCAAGTTTCCACGATTAAAAATATCTTGTGATACATAAATATCTTTGGTTTTGCGAAGACACGGCACTAGAGTACTGATAGGCCGTGTTTTCGTTCGTTTTTTAGACAAGATAGGAAAGGCGATAAGAGGGGACAACGGCAGGGGACAACGGGACAGGTTCGAAACCACTGAAAAAGTCGAATATCCAGCAAAAAAGCCGATAATTTGATATAATTATAGTAGATTATATTGTTAATTATGGGAGAAAATAGAATGGCCCCGTCCCTTCTCCCCGCGTTCCTTCCCTCAAATTTTACCGTTCTTTATTGATACGCCTCAGTTTCTAAGAGCTCAGGGATTGTAACAAAAGTGTATCCTTGAGCTTTTAATCCATCAATGATGTCAGGTAATGCTTGGATGCTTCCACCGAGCTTTGAATTTTCTCCATCATGTTGTAATACTATAAAGCCGTTTTGCATCTTAGGTAGTATTCTAGCTTTTATTGTTTTTGCATCTAGACCCGTCCAATCTTCTGTATCAAGGGACCATAACACAATAATTTTGCCTTTAGAATAGACAACATTATCTACGGTCGGGTTATGGAAACCAAAAGGGGGCCTTACAAGTCTAGGTGTTTTGCCGATAATATCATGTATTATTAAGGCGCATTTTTCTATTTCTTGATCTACCTGTTGCGTGTCCAATTTTGTTAGGTCAACATGGTCAAAAGTATGATCACCAATGATGTGATCATCCGCATTGATTTGCCGTAACATTTCGGGGTACTTCTGGGCCTGTTTTCCAATAATAAAAAAAGTTGCCCTGACATTTTTCTGTTTGAGTATATCTAGAACTTTAGGAGTCCACTCTTCTTCCGGTCCATCATCAAAAGTAAGGGCAACCTCTTTATCTTGAGCACTTCCAGCCCAATAAAGTTTTCCCGGAATATTATGTCCTCGTCTATACCGATCTTCTGCGGTTTGTGGGACTTCGGGCGGTTTCTTGAAGTTGTAATAGGCAAATATGGAACAAATTACCAACAATAACAGACTAATAACATAGACAAGTTTTTTCTTTCCCATCGTCATCCTCTCTTTTTATCATAGTGTTTGTTATCCGATTTTAGACGCATCAGACGCACTTCGAATTAGTTTTTTCGGATTGTTCGTTTTTTATTCTAAAGTGTCTGAGTTGAGAACTTGTATGAGGACATTACAGACCAGTGGTTCAACCGGTCATTTATTCAAGATCGATTTAAAAGTGAAGTCTCCTGCTTGGTTGCCCTCAATGACCCGCAACTTTCAGGTGGAAGTGAAAGTCTGAATAATTGATCTGAAAAAATCTTCCCCCAGGGAAAAAAAGTGGAAGTACACGACAAAATCTTCGCTTCTGCAACTAAATTTACCATAAGTGAAGACCTAGAATGCCCATCGGACACATTTCACCAGGGTTGGAGTATCACCAAGTATTGAAAATAATTTCCAATATGATAAATAGAGAACCGAAAGTGTGGTATAATCAATATGTGAACATAATGCTATATGACATATTGAGGGTGGTGAAACTGGCTATATAAGTGTAATGAAAAGAGGAAATTGAAATGAATTATCCAATACTGGAAGACTTGTTACCAAAGGCCGATTGTAAATACACCCTTGTTGTTTTAGCAGCTAAACGAGCGCGGGAAATCATTAAGGGTAGTGAAATATTAGTAGACCATAAGTCATTGAAGCCAGTTAGCATTGCTTTAGAGGAAATTGCTCAGGGGAAAATAACCTATGAACGAACTAAGAATGGAATCAAGTAAAGGGCCTTATGAGAAACTACCGTCTACCTTTAGGTGGGCGGCATTTTTAAAGCCGTATCCTTTGGGGTGCGACTTTTTTATTTTTCAATCCTTCAAACACAATTCCAAAACTTCTCCAACCCGGTGACTTAGCTGGGCTATTTTTTTGTCGTGCCGTGGGATGTGTGGCTAGTTCATTCCTTTTAATTTTAAAAAAAGACAAAACAAAGAATCCTGCCCAGCAGGTACCAAGACCTAGTGAAGGTGCTAATAACTCAACGTAGTCCAGCGAGTGGCGAGTGTTGTCGCGGCCTAGTCCAAAGTCTTTAGGAACAGTTGATATAATTAGGTGTGGGGCATCTCTCAGAATAATGTCTTGTTTAGTTTTTCGGTAGACCTGTACAGTTCTTGCATACGGTTCTATCCAGTCAACGCCGCTCTGAATAGTCGACTCCATCCAGTCTATTACGCATTCAGTAAGCCTATGTAAAGTGTTCTTACCGCTTACCACTATATATGATAAGCCTTGGGTATTTCCGCCTGTAGGAGCGAAACGAGCAATGTCTAAAAGTTGCAGCAGTTTTTCTCTTGGTACTTCGTTTTCTTTGTAGCAGCGTATAGAACGGCGCGAGCGCAAAAAGCGGGTAGCGGTTGCTGCATCTAGTTATGAAGCTCCTTCCAGTGAAAGCTGCCCATCCAACGGGGTCCTTTCATTATCCAATGCCGCTTTTTGGACATACCGCGACACAATGACCACAACTAATACAAGCGTTAGACAATAGTTTCGGACCGTTCTCATTCATTCTTAGAATATACATCGGACACACTTCGATACATATTCCACATTTTGTACAAGCTGAACTGATCGTAATCATGAAAACGCTCCCTTATCTATTTATTGCTACAATTCAATATCCACCATGCTACCAGGCGACTCCTGAACCTTGATGACCAGCCCACGCCATTCATCCGCAGTGAGAAAAGCCTGATCAGGCTCCACAACATAAGCTGGCACTCGAAAATTTTCTGTATTGCCGAAGCTGGCCACAGAAAGGACGCCACCATAGGCTGCAATGGTAATGCGATCAAAATCAATGATAGGGATGGCTTGGTCGAGGAAAAGTTTCTTATTGACGGTTACTTTCATAAATGACCTCGTTTAAGTAGTTAGTGCTGTTAATAGGCGTTTTTTGCTTCTTATTTTTCTTTATAAAAGATTAGCATAATAGTATCTTTATCAAAAACCAGAGTTTCCCCGGAAATGTGTTTATCAAAAATCCATCCTTCTCGGGCTTGTTCATTTAAGATTTCTTCAAGCCGTTCTCCATCTAGTCTTGAAGTACCTAAGAACCCTTTTTTCTTTACCTCTAACACTTTATATTGGCGCATTGTGATTTCTCCTTTCGTATTTTTCTTTACTAAATCATAAATCATTTTTTATGCGTACCACCATCAATAATAAGGCTAAGTAAGGAGAGAAAGAAAATCCCTAAGGACTACTTACCACCCAATACAATATAAAGCATAAGAGAAAAACCTAAGACAATAACCCAATTCATAAAACCCGAAGATTTCGGCTGCTGAGTACGTGCAGCCTGGATGCGCTCTCGGGCTTTTATACGTTCGAGTTCTTCCTCATAGATTCTTTGTTTCTCCTTTCGTGTAAGCGGCACGGGATATCACCTCTATGCAAAAATGCTTTTCACTTTTCCGGCACCCAAACCCATCTGCTGCGCACCCTGGCCACCAAGTTTATCGCCGTTAAATCAGCCGTAGCATCGGTGCCACCAGCTCTAATAAGTAGCTGATAAATCGTGTCTCAGGCGTAGCTAAGTAAAGTCCTGGCGCCATCACATGGCCAACTACCAAAACGTTGAACTCGGTAGGGTAAACAGAGTTGGTAATATAGTAACTTGAGCAACGGTACAAACTAGCAGGATTAGTAAAAAGAATAACGTTTTGCGTAAGATAAGCATAACGGCAGTTTCCTACACAAATTTGTAGATCATTAAAGCTAATATTAAAAGTACACAAGCAGCAATAATAACTTGTTTCTGTGAATTTGTCTCTGCTTGTTTTATGCCTGCTTTTTCTCGGAGATGAGCTTTTTTAATATCATCGAAAGTAGGTTGATTACCGCTGGCTATTTTAATAATTGGCTTACCGCAGTTGGGGCATATAGTAGCAGTATCGGGGCATTCATATCCGCAATATAGACATTTAATCATGAGAAATCAACCTCAATAGTTCTGGAGTAAGATCTTCTTCAGAATATAAAGGGATACTCAACTTATGCAGCATAGCCGCCGTTACCCCCATACCTGGTTTAGTTTGATGGCTAAAAGTACCATCGTAAATTTTGAGGCTCCCACATGATGGACTGCGTTGCTTTAGTATAGCCGCTGTAATCTTATATTTGTCTGCAAGCTGAGCACTTTTTTCGGCACCGCAAATAAAAAAGGCGGTAACATCCCTGCCATTTTTGTCTAGAACCGTACTCTGACCATTAAGCACATCATTGCCAGAACCTGAAGTAATTTCTGCAGCGGGGCGAGGGGTAAGTAATCCACCCATTACCTCTGGGCAAAAAGCGATAAATTGAGTTTGATTACCTTGCTCCATAAGCAACGCCATATTGTTGGAGCCACCATCGTATCTTGTGCGATGGCCAAGCAGGCAAGCGCTTATAAGTATCATGACATCACATCCTCTAATAAAAGTGGCTGGATTATTTTTATTATTCATAGATGTAATTGTAAGAGAAAACTACAGTGCAACATCTACCCTGTGTACCTACAGCTGAATTATACCTATACCAGCTGGCCAATTTTGAACTCTGTTAAGTAGGCTAATCCATTCAGCTGTTGATAGAATAACTTGACCAGGTTCTAACACAGTAGCTGGTATACGGAAGTTTTCGGAACTACCAAGGCCTGTTCCGGACAAATCCCCACCATAGGCGGAAATAGCTACACGATCAATTTTCCTTATTGGGAGAGTTTGGCTCAGAAAAAAGTCTTTGCTCACGATAGCTCTCATAAAGCTAACTCCTTCGCATTTCTGCTAAATTTTATATCTATATCAACCATGCTACCCTGATTTTCCTGAATTTCGCTGACAAAGGTGCGCTATTCATCTACAGTGAGGAAGGCCTGTCCAGGCAGTGATATTATAGATAAAATATTAACTTAAATGTTTGCGTTCGACAAGGTCATATAATTATAAAATATATTTTAACTACTTTTTGAGAATTTTGCAGATGGTCAAACGAAAGAAGTTCTGGCCGCTATTGAGGTCTATTGTATAGGACGAAATTGTGTCGTAACACTTGTCTAGTAATGAACAAATAGTGGCTTTTATATTTTAGGTTAATTGGTTGAAAAACGTGCTGGTAAGGGTGAAGAAAACCTCAAATCTTTGCTTATACAGTTTTGGGGACCTAGTTATTTTTTGTGTCTTGGATTTGTAGTACTTTTTCCTTTAAATAGGCAGGATTTGCAGTAATTATCCAGAATAACTAAAACATCTGAAATTGGGGGTATTTCACCCTTGGATATATCTGATAAAAGAATCAATTCAATGTAATCACATAATAAACGCGTTTGGTAGCTGAATGGCGGTGGGGTAACTTGTGTTTGCACAAACGTTTGGATCAACAACATTAGGATTAAACGGTATATTAATAAATGTTGAAGTCGATATTGCCAACGGTATTCCAGCCTTTGACATTGTGGGATTGCCGGACACTGCTGTGCGTGAATCGCGGGAACGAGTACGGGCTGCTATTAAAAATAGTGGCTTCGAATTTCCTGCCCGGCGCATTACCGTAAATTTAGCACCAGCTGATATTAAGAAAGATAGTTCAGGACTTGATTTACCTATTGCTGTAGGCATTTTAGCAGCAAGCGGTCAGCTTAAACCAACGAATTGCCGCAGTCAGGTGTTTGCCGGGGAATTGTCTTTAGAAGGCCGTTTGCGAGCGGTAGCAGGCATATTATCAATGGCGGCTAATTGCCAAAATAATAATATCGCCGAAATGATTGTAGCTCCAGAAAACGTGCAAGAAGCGCTATTGGCTGGAAATCTGACAGTTTATGCACCGGAAACACTGACAGAGGTTGTTGCGCATCTTAAGGGTGAGAGGATTCTGCCCGCAGCGCTTCCGAACTTACCCGAAGGCCAAAACTTTGATGCTGAACTTGATTTTGCCGATGTACAGGGTCAGATCGTTGCCAAGCGAGCACTGGAGATAGCTGCAGCGGGTTTTCATAATGTCATGATGGTTGGACCACCAGGTTCAGGGAAAACAATGCTTGCAAGACGGATTCCATCGATACTGCCTGATATGACAGCGCAAGAGGCACTTGAAGTAACAAAAATTTATAGCGTTGCCGGAATGCTTAAGAATAATATTGGGTTAGTTCGCAATCGACCATTTCGCAGTCCACACCATACAGTGTCAACTGCAGGCATGATTGGCGGTGGAAGTGTGCCAAGACCAGGGGAGGTTACCTTAAGCCATAATGGCGTGCTATTTTTGGACGAACTGCCTGAGTTTCCCCGAACCGTACTAGAAGTCCTGCGTCAGCCGCTTGAGGATGGTGAAGTAACTATTTCGCGAGTTAATGCTACCTTGTCCTACCCTGCCAAGCTCATGCTCATAGCTGCTTTAAATCCATGTCCGTGTGGCTTTAGTTCTGATCCGTCAAGGGAGTGCAGTTGCACGCATAGTGACATCCGCCGATATCAAAAGAAAATATCGGGACCATTATTGGACCGTTTAGATATAACAATTCACGTGCCACGGCTTGAGTATAACGATTTGGTAAGAAATACAGAGCAAGAGTCATCGATCATTATTCGGCAGCGTGTGGAGGCCGCAAGGTTGATTCAGCACAAACGGCTCCAAAGCTTTGGCTTGTATGCAAATGCCCAGATGGAGCACAAACATATAAAAAAACTATGCAGGCTGACGCCTGATTCGATAGATATTCTCAAGCAAGCGTTTATCAAGATGAATCTCAGTGCGCGAGGCTATGACAGAATAATAAAAGTAGCTCAGACGATTGCAGATTTGAGTGGCATAGTGCAAATTGAAGCAACTCATATTGCGGAAGCCATTCAATTCCGCAATGATTTCCAAACAATTTCCAGGAAATAAATACCTTTGTCAATGATATATTTATCCACGTTAGATATAATAAAAATAGGAAGTCTAAAAAAAGGGGATTTTTAAATGAATAAGACAGTATGGATTGCTATTGCTATAGTTGGGGTGTTACTGGTAAGTGCTGTGTTCAGTTATAACACGCTGGTTAGCATGAATGAAAGTGTTAATGGTAAGTGGAGTCAGATTGAAAACCAACTGCAGCGTCGAGCCGATTTGATTCCCAATTTGGTTAATACTGTGAAAGGCTATGCTGCCCATGAACAACAGGCGATTCAGGCTGTAGCTGATGCACGTGCAAAGCTGACAGGAGCACAAGGACCGGTTGGTAAGGCAGAGGCAAATGCTGAACTGAATTCAGCTCTCAGTAGACTATTGGTTGTCGTCGAGAATTATCCAAATCTTAAGGCTGACCAAAATTTCCGGGCACTTATGGACGAACTTAGTGGTACCGAAAACCGAATTGCCGTGGCTCGAAAAGATTATAATGATGCTGTGCAAGGCTATAATGTAAAAATACGTTCCATGCCAACAAGCCTGTTTGCTGGCATGATGGGTTTTGGACCCAAAGAGTATTTTAAAGCTGAAGAAGGCGCAAAACAAGTTCCACAGGTTAAATTCTAATTGGCCAAGCGAGGGGATAACTTATGAATAAAAGGTTAGCTTGGCTAGTTTTGGTAGGGTATGTATTACTAGCAGCAAGTGCTTGGGCTCAGCCTCAAATTCCTCCGGCACCGACGCAGAGTATATATGTTCAAGACCATGCTGGCGTACTGGATTCTGAAACCAAAAGCAAAATTAATAGTTTAGGCAGTAAGCTGGCGGCTATAACTAAAGCACAAATTGTGGTATTGACAGTCAAGTCTCTTGAGGAAACCCCAGCGGAGACGTATGCCTTGGAGGTACTAAGACAGTGGGGTATTGGTGATAAACAGCTAAATAACGGTGTGCTACTATTAGTTGCCGTAAATGACCGACAATCCAGGATAGAAGTAGGTTATGGCTTGGAAGGTGCCCTCAATGATGCGAAAACAGGTGCCATTCAAGATACGTACATGATACCCTATTTTGCCGCCAATGATTACAATAAAGGTATTTGGAATGGCTATCAGGCGTTAGTTAATATAACAGCTAAAGAGTATAATCTGGATATAAGTACTGATGCCAAGCCAGCTAAGGCACAGTCTGTTGCCAATCAATCTTGGTTAGATACTCTGCCATGGTGGGCACAGCTTGCACTAGTAGCAGGAGCATTGGCATTATTTATCTGTGATTGGCTATTTCTAGGTGGAAGTATTACCTATCTTATTCTTTCGTTACTGCGATTTCGTGGTGGCGGTGGTGGAGGTTCCGGTGGCGGCTATGGCGGAGGTTCCGGTGGTGGTGGCGGCTCGAGCCGAAAGTGGTAATTAAATAATAGTGAATAAGATAAGACTTGGCTTGTGCCAAGTCCTTTAGGACGGCCGAATTGCTATGCCATCCATGGCGCAATCGGCACTAGCACCATCCGGGTGCGTCGCCGGCAGAAGCCTTAGTCGTTCAATCCAGGGAAAGTTATACTTTCCATCTGGACAAAAAAGGTGAAGCAACCGATCTGGTTGTTTCACCTTTTTATTGTTTACTATTTTACTAAAGCCAGACGGGGATTCGGATGGTAACTTCGGCCAACTTTACCACAAGGTTGACCATCTACCATAACTACATCTGCCGTGAAGTTGATATTATCATTAAATAAACTACTGCCAACAGCATAAACGTCAACAGGCACATTAGCCGCTTCAAACTGCTTGATACGCTCAGTGTTAAAACCGCCAGATACCATTATCTTTACATGACTAAATCCCTCACGGTCAAGAGCTTGACGGACATTTATAACCAGTTGCGCACAGACACCAGTAGGTTTAAATGTACCCATATAAGGAAGTACCGAAGCATCAACAAGGGTATCAGCAGTATCAAGGCGAACACCCCCTAGAGTATCACCCATTTCTCTGGCTACGGCCAAAGCTGTTGCAACGCAGTCATTGGAAAAATCGATAAGCGCTACTCGGCCTATTTTCCGATCCGTATGGGTATCAAAGGCTTTGGTGGCCCGTACAGTATCGCCGCCATAAGCAGAAATTAAGGCATGGGGAATGGTGCCAAGTGCATCGGCGCCCCAGAGTGAGCCATTAGCAGGCGTAGAAACACCAAATACACCACCAATATGAGCCGCATAACCGTCAGATTCCTGGACAGCATAGTGATCAAACCGTGAAGGGAAAAATAAAACTGGTTTACCATTAGCCGCTTGTACTACCCGCTGCACATTAGTGGCAATTTTACTTTGGCGGGAGAGTGAACCCAGATAAACAGTTTCTAGATGCGAAAAGTTTGCCAAATCCCCCTCGATAGTCATAACAGTTTCCCAGGGGGCAATCGGATCGCCATCATACAAGGCATGAATAAGTAAATTGTCAGGATCATGGGCGCATTTTTTAATAATGGCAATAGCTTCATCAATACCACATACAACGGCCTGTTGACGTTGAAACACTTGCATTACTACTCGGGGACGATGGTTGTCTTTGATTAGAATTTCTTGGGTGCGTAAAAAATAACTGTCACTGAAATAGCCACTTTTTATCTGTTCAACAGGGAGATTAAAATGATCAGGCGATAGGCGTTGTCTCATAATATGCCTCCTAGATATTGCAAATCTGATGATAATTCTCTAAAATTTGCATAATAATCTTTATTCTACATAATTTTATGATACAATAAAATCATATTTTTCCGCAATAGGGGAGGGTGCTAATGCAATATAATATGCGAATAATTGAAATAAAAAACCAGGAGCAGGCCCGAAAAGAAGTAGCAATGGTTAATTGTGATCCCGCGGGAGCAGCTATTATGTCAAATAAGGCTGTTTATAAGACTATAAAAGTTGAAAATGTAGTAAGCAAGGCTGCGCTTATTTTAAAGCAGACATTTCTTTCTAAAGGCGGTGAGGCCTCGGTTTCAAGAGGAACAGCTGATTATAGCAACCAATATACGGATGTGCTGCTAAGCGGTAGCTTAAAACACTTCAAACAATGTATTCCCCAACTCAAAGTTCAGCCGTGGGGCCTAAAAAAAATGGCTGAGGAACTGGAAGCTATAATAGCGGCTGACGAAAAATTTCCCCAGCGTAGCTATAAGCTAGGGGCGCATACGCTATCAATTTCTCCGGAAAAAACCTTGATTATGGGTATTTTGAACTTTACACCAGATTCCTTTTCCGATGGCGGGAAGTTTAACAATATAGATGTTGCCTTAAAACATGTCGAACAAATGATAAAAGATGGTGCTGATATCATTGACATTGGTGCCGAATCGACCAGGCCATATGGTTCGCATAAAATTTCGGCTGAAGAAGAACTGGAAAGGCTAATGCCTATATTAGAAAAAGTTCTGAATGCCTTTAGTATACCGATTTCTATAGATACTTATAAAGCCAGTGTTGCCAGGGAAACGCTAAAAGCGGGTGCCCATATTATCAATGATATCTGGGGTCTGCAGTTTGACCTTGAAATGGCTAAAGTAGCAGCCGAATATAATGTTCCTGTAGTCATTATGTATAATCAAGGCGAGGCTGAGTATCAAAGGGATATTATGTCTCATATGCTTGAATTTTTACGGCGTAGTATGCAGATTGGTGAGACTGCTGGTATAGGGCCAGATAACTTTATTGTAGATCCAGGTATCGGTTTTGTCAAAAAGGGTTCAGACAATCTAGTTATCATGGCCCGGCTAGACGAACTTAAGTCGCTTGGTTGCCCGGTACTCTTAGGTACTTCGCGCAAACGCTTTATAGGCGATATATTAGATGCTCCAGCTAATGACAGAGTGGAAGGAACAGCTGCTACTGTAGCATTCGGAATTACTAAAGGTGCAAATATTGTTAGAGTACATGATGTAAAAGCCATCGCCCGCATTGCTCGTATGACCGATGCAATGCTTAATGCGAAATACAAGTAGGGGGAGTCAAAGTGAGTCATAGAGTATCTTTAAAAAACATGGTGTTTTACGGCTTTCACGGGGTATATGAATTTGAGCGGGAGTTAGGACAGCGTTTTTATGTTGATCTTGACCTGAAGGCTGATTTAAGCCAGGCTGGCAAAAGCGATAACCTTCAAGAGACGGTAGACTATGTATCTATATATAACCAAACTAAAGAGATCGTAGAAAACAATCGTTTTCAGCTTTTAGAAGCATTAGCCTACCATATTGGCGGGGAGGTTTTGCGGTTGCACCCCCTTGTTGAAGAAGTGATCGTACGGGTGCGCAAGCCCTCGGTGCCAATTGCGGCAGCACTTGATTATGTGGAAGTTGAGTCTGTACGGAGACGTGAACAATGATCGTTTTGGGACTGGGTTCTAATATCAGCAATACTGTGCATACCAGGGAAGAAAATATTGCTACTGCAATTAGACTGTTAGGTAATCATCCCAGAATTTCGATTGAAAAAGTGTCTTTCTTATATGAGACGGAACCGGTGGGTTTAAAAGAGCAGCCAAGTTTCCTCAATGCCGTGATTGCTATTAATACTGATTTGCCGCCGCTAGAACTGCTTACCATTTGCCTGGCAACTGAGCGGCAAATGGGAAGGGTTCGAGAAGTTCGCTGGGGCCCGCGTAACATTGATATTGACCTTTTGGTATATCATGACGTGGAGATGACTACTACTGTGCTTGAACTCCCGCATCCGCGCATGCCTGAGAGAAAATTCGTTTTAATTCCGTTAGCGGAGATTGCAGGTCATATAGCAGTATACAAAGGGAAGACTGCACAAGAACTGCTGCTGTCCACCATAGATGACAGCCAAGTCAATGTATATGGTGCAATAAATCCTTCTGGGCAGGCGGCTACGCTTGAGTAATAAGCGAATTTTATTTATTAGCGCTCCGATAGGTGCAGGTCATATCAGGGCAGCGCAGGCAGTCAGTCAAATTCTTACGATGAAGTATGCGTGTGAAACTGAGTTATGCAATGTATTTGATTTCTTTCCCCCCGCTATTGGTCAGGCAATACTTACAATATACTTAAAAATACTTACTGTTTTTCCTGCGCTCTATGGAACTGCCTATGGCTGGGGGAACCAAAGCCGCATGGCGCTGTTTGGACGAGAGTTAATTAGTCGATTTCTTGCTAAACGCATGCTTAATTATATTAATGAGTTTCAGCCTGAGGTTATTGTATGTACTCATGCAACTCCAGCAGGATTAGTGGCATGGCTAAAGAAAAAGGGGCTAATTACTGTTCCAATGGTAGCTATCGTTACAGATTTTGTTGTTCACCGTCTATGGGTATACCCCGAAATAGATTACTATTTTGTAGCTCACCTTGCTCTGGCTGATTACTTACGTCAGTATGGCATTGCTGCTGACTCCATTGCCGTTACAGGAATACCTGTTAGCAATAAGTTTAGTCAACCAAATAGTAAAGAGAAGCTAATGGCTAAGCTTAAACTTTCTCAGGGCCGCAAGAATATATTGATTATGGGCGGTGGTGCAGGCGTTTTACCAATAGATAAAATACTAAATTTATGTAATCAAATTGACAGACCATTACAGCTTATTGCTATAGCGGGAAAAAACCAGTCGCTTTACAGGGAACTTGTTCAAATTGCAGCATCCGCCAAGCATCCAGTCAAGGTTCTAGGTTATATCGATAATGTACACGAGTATATGAGTGTTGCCGATTTATTAATATCCAAACCTGGTGGGATGAGCTCAGCAGAAGCTCTGACCAAGGCGGTGCCACTTGTTATTTTCCGTCCTATACCGGGACAGGAAGAAGCAAACACACAGTTTTTATTAGCAAGCCATGTTGCTCTCAGGGCAGATTCTCTACCAGAATTGCAAGCCATTTTAATTCGGTTACTATTTGAGGATAATGATGATTTATCCGCGTTACGTCAGCAGGCCGGGTTACTTGGTCGACCTAATGCAGCTGCAGATATTGCTAAATTATTATTAAATTATTGTTAAAAAAGCTAATTTATTATAAAAAATCTTAAAAATAGGGCATTAGGCCCTTGACCTTTAGATTTTATTCCAGGTATAATTGCTATTACCTACAATTTTCCAAGTATTTACTATGTGCTATTGGCGTTTCAATGTTAGCTAAATGTGGAGGAACTGGATATGGAACAATTTTACTTGGCTGCGTTGCAGATGGTACCAGGTATTGGCAGTTCACGCATTAAGGCCTTGGTTGATTATTTTGGTAGCGCCCGGCAGGCTTGGTTGGCTGACCAGGGCGATTTATTTTTATCCAAGTGTCTTGATAACACAGTCTGTAATAAATTACTTGGTCAACGGGATAAGATAGATATACATAAACTGGCTGAATTATTAACAAAAAAACAAATTGGTCTCTGCTGTTTGTTGGATAAAAACTATCCCATCCTGCTTCGTAACATCTTTAATCCACCATATGTTCTATATTACCGTGGTACGTTATCGGTAAATGATAAGCTAGTAGCTATTGTAGGCTCACGTAAAACGACAACTTATGGGAAAAATGTTGCCGGTATGTTGGCAGCAGCATTAGCAACTGCCCAAGTAGGTATTGTTAGCGGAGCTGCCAGAGGGATTGATACAGCCGCTCATCTAGGTGCGTTGGAACAGGGCTATACAGTTGCCGTGCTTGGCTCAGGTGTGGATATTTCGTATCCGCCAGAGAACGCCAAACTGTTAGCCAGTATTGCTGAAAGAGGAGTAGTACTTTCGGAATATGCACCCGGTGTCATTGCTCACCCAGGGCATTTTCCAGCCCGCAACCGTATTATTAACGGTCTTGCGCGTGGTGTTATTGTCGTAGAAGCTGCAGAAAAAAGTGGGGCGCTGATAACAGCTGATTTTGCTCTAGAAGAAGGCAGAGATGTTTTTGCTGTGCCTGGCGGCATTTTTGCAGGTAATAGTAAAGGAACAAACCGTCTTATAAAACAGGGAGCTAAGCTAGTAGATAGTGCAATGGACATCTTAGAAGAGTATGGTTGGGAGACAAGTCAGGGTAAGCAAGCTGAGCCTGAACTTTCTCCGGAAGAACAGCAAGTGTATAGTTTGCTAAATTATGAAAAGCCTATAGGAATTGAAGAAATTGTGATGAAATTGAATGTATTGCCGGCAACGGCTGCATATATAGTATTGCAACTATCATTAAGGGGTTTGACGGTCGAACATAGCGGTCAGCGCTATACCTGTACCGCCAGGGAGGGAATTAAGTGAGCAAAGCTCTAGTTGTAGTAGAATCCCCGGCTAAAGCCAAGACAATAGAAAAGTTTCTTGGGAAAAATTATACAGTCAAAGCCTCTATGGGACATTTGCGTGATTTGCCTAAAAGTCAATTTGGTGTTAATCTTGAAAATGGCTTTGAACCAAAGTATATTAATATCCGAGGTAAAGGCGATCTTATAAAAAGCCTAAAAGGAGCAGCCAAAAATGCCGATATTGTTTATCTAGCGACAGACCCGGATCGCGAAGGGGAAGCTATTGCATGGCATTTGGCGCACATCCTCAATATTCCAGAGCAAACTACCTGCCGGATTGAATTTAACGAGATCACAAAAACGGCTATTCAGCAAGCTGTCAAAAACCCACGTCCCATTAATTTGCCGCGGGTTTACGCCCAACAAGCCAGGCGAATTCTAGACCGGATAGTGGGCTATAAGCTGAGTCCACTTTTGTGGCGGAAAGTGCGTAAGGGATTAAGTGCTGGCCGGGTACAATCAGTTGCCGTCCGGCTAATTTGTGATAGAGAAAAAGAGATACAGGCATTTACTCCGGAAGAATATTGGACGATAATAGCTAAACTTAAAGAAAAGACGAATTCAAAAGCGTTTGATGCTGAACTAGTAGCTATTGATGGCCAAAAAAGTGTTATTAATAACGAGGTGCAAGCAGAAAGCATTGTCAGCGAGTTAATTCAAGCAGAGTACATAGTGAATGAAGTTAAAAAACGGGAAAGAAAGCGTAATCCTCAACCGCCCTTTACTACCAGTAGTTTGCAGCAAGAGGCTGCCCGTAAATTGGGATTTACTTCCCGTAAAACCATGATAATTGCGCAACAATTGTATGAAGGGCTTACTATTGGTCGTATGGGGCAAGTTGGTCTTATTACCTATATGCGTACCGATTCTACCCGAGTGGCTGAGATTGCTCAACAGGAAGCTCGAAGTTATGTTGAGAAGAAATTTGGGTTAAATTATCTGCCGGCGAAGGCACCAACCTACGCTAATAAAAAATCTCAGGATGCCCATGAGGCTGTTAGGCCAACTACCCTGGAATTAACTCCAGATGCCGTTGGCACTAGCTTGAGCAAAGATCAGTTAAAGCTCTATACACTTGTCTGGGAAAGATTCATAGCTAGTCAGATGACATCTGCGATTTATGATACACTTACTATCGAGATTACTGCTGGAAGGTATAAACTCAGATCTAATGGATCACAAATAAAATTCCCGGGATTTTTAGCAGCATTTAGTGGTGCAATTGGTAAGAGTAAAGAGGTAGAACAAACTGCTGATAGTGATTTAGATAAGGAAACCACTTTACCTGCATTACTAGCAGGACAAGTGTTGAAACTTAACAAGCTAGACCCTAAACAACATTTTACCGAACCACCGCCTCGCTACACAGAGGCATCATTGGTCAAAGTCTTAGAGGAAAAAGGAATTGGACGTCCCAGCACCTATGCACCAACAATCGAGACAATTGTTGACCGGGGATATGTCGAGAGAATTGAGAAAAAATTTCATCCTACCGAGCTGGGATTTGTGGTACTTGACCTTCTAAAGCAATACTTTGATAAAATTCTAGATGTTGAATTTACTGCTGGAATGGAAGATAAGTTAGACGATATTGCCGAAGGTGATGCCTCTTGGTTAACTGTATTAGAAGAATTTTATGCCCCTTTTGCGCAAGATCTAAGTTTGGCAGAAGAAGCGATTGGCCATGTCGAATTACCTGTCGAGGTATCTGATGTTCCCTGTGAAAATTGTGGTCAGATGATGGTCGTTAAACAGGGGCGATATGGTAATTTCTTAGCATGCCCCGGGTTTCCGGCTTGCCGCAATACTAAGCCAATTTTAAAAGATATTGGTGTTAAGTGTCCCAAATGCGGCGGTTCTATTGTTGAACGTCACACTAAACGCCGACGAGTCTTTTATGGCTGTGAGAAATATCCGGAATGTGATTTTAATACCTGGGATCTGCCATTGAAAGAGAATTGCCAAGTATGTGGGGCATATATGGTCAGACATAAATTGAAAAATGGTGATTTTTCTAGTATTTGTAGTAATGAGAACTGTTCGTCTCGCCAAGCAGCTGATAGCAATGAAACCGCTAAGAACGTAGAAGAAAAAGAAGTACAGGCAACGGCGAAAAAGAAGCCTGCAGCTAACCGGAGGAAAAATAATGGATAAAGTCACTATACTAGGAGCTGGCTTGGCTGGCAGTGAGGCTGCGTGGCAACTGGCCGAAGCCGGGATTAATGTGGACTTATATGAAATGCGTCCTAAGGTGATGACGCCGGCTCATCATACCGCTTTATTTGCTGAACTAGTATGCAGCAACTCGCTTAGAGGGGCCGCAATAGAAAACGCGGTAGGCCTTTTAAAAGAGGAAATGAGAACACTAAATTCATTAATTATGAAAGCGGCTGATGCTCACTGTGTACCCGCAGGCGGGGCGTTGGCAGTCGACCGCAATGATTTTAGTGAGATGATTACCAATACACTATGCAATCATCCACGGATATCGGTTAACTTTACTGAAGTTCTGGAAGTTCCTGCTGATCGTCCCTTAATTATTGCGACTGGGCCACTTACTTCTCCCGGCTTATCCACTGCTATTGCGGGTCTTACTGGCAATGAATATCTCTATTTTTATGATGCGGCGGCGCCTATCGTTACCGCTGATTCACTTAATATGAATATAATTTACCGGGCTTCTCGCTATGGCAAAGGGGACGACGATTATCTAAATAGCCCCATGACCAAAGAACAATATGAACTGTTTTGGCAGGAAATTACCTGTGCTCAGACCGCACCAGTCAAAGACTTTGAAAAGATAGTAGTTTTCGAAGGGTGTATGCCGATAGAGACAATGGCTGCCCGCGGGATTGATACCATGCGCTTTGGCCCAATGAAACCTGTTGGCTTACGGCATCCAGAGACCGGTGAAATGCCGTATGCTGTAGTCCAACTAAGGCAAGACAACCGTTCGGCAACACTTTATAATATGGTTGGTTTTCAAACCCATCTACAATGGCCTGAACAGCAGCGTGTCTTCAGACTTATTCCCGGTTTGGAGAATGCAGATTTTGTCCGCTATGGGGTAATGCATCGGAATACTTTTATTAACTCACCGCAGATTTTGCTGCCTACATTACAAATGAAAGAGCAGCCGCAAGTATTCTTTGCCGGTCAAATTACTGGTGTTGAAGGCTATGTTGAATCAGCAGCAAGCGGTCTAGTAGCTGGAATTAATGCCCGTAGATTGATACAAGGACTTGAAATGCAGGTATTTCCCGAGCAAACTGCCCATGGCGCTTTGTGTCATTACATTACACAAGCTGATCCGACACATTTTCAACCAATGAATATAAATTTTGGTCTGCTTCCGCCACTAGAGCATAAGATTAAAGATAAGAAGGTCAAAAATCAAACCATTGCCAACAGAGCATTAGCGGCATTACGAGAATTTATTTGAATAATATGACAATAATATTGCGGAATTGTTTCAAGTATGTTAGTATAATAGTAATTTCCGCCAGAATAGCACAAGAGTAAATATTGTCGGAAAGAATGATAAAAAATGTTCTCAAAAGGCGAAGCATTTGATGGCGTTGCCCAATTAGTAGAGAAGTTTGTCTTATACCTAAAACTTGAAAAAAATGCTTCTCAACATACTATTCATAACTATCAACGTGACATTTGGCAGTTTGTAGAATTTGTGGATAACCAGGATAGTGGTGTGGCGCTGTTTGTTGATATCAATCCGCTTATAATCCGCAGTTATCTGGCTTTCTTAAAATCAAAACAGTATGCCAAAGCGACCATTATGCGACGGATTGCGGCGCTTAGGTCGTTTTTCAGATTTTTATGCCGGGAAAATGTTTTAAAAGAAAATCCCTGTAAAGCGGTTAGAACACCAAAACTGGAAAAAAAATTGCCCGTTTTTCTTGACATAAACGAAATTCGTGAACTAATCACTTTACCCGACAACAGCTCGCTAGGAATTCGTGATAAAGCGGTATTGGAAATGCTATATGCAACAGGGATACGGGTCAGTGAGCTTACCGGAATTACTCTGCCAGATATTGATTTCTCTGGACGTGCAATTGTTGTATCTGGTAAGGGTGCTAAACAGCGAATTGTTTTGATGGGACGGACGGCGGTTGAAGTTTTGGAACTTTATCTGGCTAATCCACGCCCTAAGTTATGTGCGAACCCGGGGGAATATGGCCATCAAATAGATAAGGTTCATAACTATGTATTTGTAAATAGTCGGGGAGGACCACTCACTGACAGGAGCGTTCGAAGAATTGTTGATAAATATGTTGAGGCAATGGCAATTAAAAAAAACGTCAGTCCACATACCCTTCGTCACACTTTTGCGACCCATCTATTAGACAATGGTGCTGACCTAAGGACTGTTCAGGAACTTTTAGGTCATGTTAATTTATCTACTACCCAGCTTTACACTCATGTAACTACCGAAAGACTCAAAGCAAATTACAGGAAATTTCATCCGCGTGCTTGATTTTCCTGGGAGGTGATATCATGTTTCATGCCACAACGATTGTTGCTGTTCGCCATCAAGGGAAGACAGCTATTGCCGGTGACGGACAAGTTACCTTTGGTCAAAACACAATAATGAAACACAATGCCAAAAAAGTCCGCCGATTATATCATGGTAAAGTATTGGCTGGATTTGCCGGTTCAGTAGCTGATGCATTTACGCTATTTGAGAAGTTTGAAGGAAAATTGGAAGAGTTTAATGGCAATATGATGAGAGCAGCTGTCGAACTTGCGAAAGAATGGCGTCTTGACAGAGTGCTAAGACGACTGGAAGCGCTGCTCATTGTAATTGATGATAACCATCTGCTTATTATATCTGGTAATGGCGAAGTAATTGAACCAGACGACGGCGTTACTGCGATTGGTTCTGGCGGACCTTATGCACTTGCTGCTGCCAGAGCTTTAGTACAGCATTCTCCATTATGTGCCGCCGATATTGTGCGCACGGCACT
This sequence comes from Sporomusa silvacetica DSM 10669, assembly GCF_002257705.1. Lineage (GTDB taxonomy): Bacteria > Bacillota > Negativicutes > Sporomusales > Sporomusaceae > Sporomusa > Sporomusa silvacetica. The sequence continues at coordinate 157,902 of NZ_LSLK01000152.1, read as the reverse complement.
CGAAATTGCTTCCAACATTTGTGTGTATACGAATGACCATATTACGGTCGAAGAGTTATAAAGAAAAAAAGGGGGGATGATTTTGCTGGAACTTACGCCAAAAGAAATAGTCAAGGAATTGAATAACTATATAATTGGTCAGCAGCAAGCAAAAAAATCAGTAGCTGTGGCACTTAGAAATCGCTGGCGTAGTAAGAAACTGCCTGCAGAACTTAAAGAAGAAATTATCCCTAAGAATATTTTGATGATTGGTCCTACAGGAGTTGGTAAAACTGAAATTGCCCGCCGCTTAGCCAAACTTGTTAACGCGCCTTTTGTCAAAGTAGAAGCAACTAAGTTTACAGAAATAGGCTATGTTGGTCGTGATGTCGAATCCATGGTGCGTGATTTAGTTGAAACATCCATTCGCATGGTTAAACACCAGAAGATGCTGGAAGTTAATGATAAGGCCAAGGAATTGGCAGAGGAGCGCATTCTTGATCAATTTGTTCCACCGGCCAAAAAAGAATCGTCACGAAACCCATTTGAAATGTTGTTCTCCGGGGGGATCGGAACAAGTCAAGATAAACCACCAGAAGTAGAAGCAGAGCCGCAAGTAGTAAACACAGGTCGTGAATGGTGGCGTAAACGCTTGCTTAATGGTGAACTTGAAGAAGAATTGCTTGAAATTACAGTAGAAGATGGTGCCCAACCAGTGATGGGAATGTTTGCTGGGACTGGAATTGAAGAAATGGGCATGAATATACAAGATATGCTTGGTAATTTACTACCAAAGAAACAAAAGAAACGTAAAGTAACAGTAGCCAACGCCCGAAAAATTTTTACGCAAGAAGAAGCACAAAAGTTGATTGATATGGATGAAGTGATTACTTGCGCTATTGATGTAGCCGAAAACTATGGGATTATCTTTTTGGATGAAATTGATAAGATTTCTGGCAGAGGTCAAAGTTCAGGACCTGATGTTTCCCGCGAGGGTGTTCAACGTGATATCTTGCCGATTGTTGAGGGCTCTACGATTGTGACTAAATATGGCCCTGTAAAAACTGATCATGTTTTGTTTATTGCCGCAGGTGCGTTCCATGTTTCTAAGCCTTCTGACTTGATTCCAGAGCTGCAGGGACGTTTTCCCATTAGGGTTGAACTTACTAATCTATCCAAAGAAGATTTTCGGCAAATACTGACTGAACCGGCTAATGCGCTTATCAAACAATATATTTGCCTATTGGAAACCGAAGATGTAAAAGTTGAGTTTACAGAGGACGCTATTGATGAATTGGCGGATATCGCTTGTAGAGTGAATAGCCAGACTGAAAACATTGGTGCCCGGCGACTACACACTATTTTAGAAAAACTTTTGGAAGATCTAGCCTTTGATGCGCCTGATGTTGCTGAAAAGCAGGTCGTTATTAATCGTGAATATGTAAAATCAAAATTAGATCATATAGTTATAAATCAAGATCTAAGTCATTACATTCTATAGTTTTTTGTTTCACATTATGAAAGGTGGGAATAGTAAATGTCATTATTAGAACGTACACGTACTATTAATAAATTGCTCCAGAAATCAGAAAAAGTAGAATATAGCGAAGTTTCGACAGTGCTTAGCAATGTTATGGCGGCTAATGTCTATATTGTTAACAAAGATGGTAGTATTTTGGGATATGCATTACTTGATGATTTTGAGTGTGATCTTATGCGGGATATAGTGCTTAAAACGGGACAGTTTCCTGAACGGTATGTAGCATGGTTGCGCAAGATTGAGCAGACATCCCCCAACCTTCGTTTGGAAGGCGGATTATGTAGTTTTAGTGCAGAAACCAATTGCTTATTTAACGATAAATTTACTACCATTGTTCCTATCCATGGCGTAGGGGAACGTATAGGAACATTAATTGTAGCTAAATTTAGTGTTGAATTTGTTGATGATGATTTAATATTGGCTGAATATGGTGGAACAGTTGTTGGCATGGAAATGCTTAGAGACCGCAGTGAAAAAATTGAGGAAGAAGCTAGAAAAAAGGCTACTGTGCAAGTAGCGCTGGGAACATTATCTTATTCAGAATTAGAAGCAGTTATGCATATATTAAGCGAACTAGAAGGCAATGAAGGATTGTTGGTTGCCAGTAAAATTGCTGACCGCGTTGGTATCACTCGCTCTGTAATAGTCAATGCGTTACGTAAGTTTGAAAGTGCAGGTGTGATTGAATCCAAATCACTTGGCATGAAAGGAACATATATAAAAGTTCTTAACGAACGATTATTAGAAGAATTGCAAAAACTAAAAAAATAATTCATAATAAAGCCAGTTTTTGAGAGTAATAGGTACCCTTTGGTAAGGAACGTAAAAAAGACTATGTAGCTTTACTAAGATGATTCCTGTAATGAGCAGGAGTCATCTTTTTTAAATTCCATTGATTATGCCGGAGTAAAAGAGAAAAGTAATCGAATATTTTTGAGCGACACAACAATTTAGACATTAATTGACAATAGAAAAGTTTGGCCTAGAGAGTATTATGTAGACGGGATAGGCCGAAGGTCCTGAGTTAGGCATCAACAAACATTTTTCACAAAAAAGTTAGAGGATTTTCGCGTATTTTGTAGAAATAATAGTATATTGAGTTGTAGAAATAATATCCAATTATACTGACAAAATCATATAGTAACTAGTTTGGATCAAGTTAAAGGAGGGCTGGCAAAATGCTTAACTCAATCTTGCAGTCATCGCAGGTGTCTGTATTAGAAAAAGCGTTAAGCGCCGCTTCATTACGGCACAAAGTTATTAGCAATAATATAGCGAATGTAAATACTCCTAAGTTTAAGAAGAGTGAAGTAAGTTTTGAAAATCAGTTGGAGTTAGCGATGAGTAGTTCGGAAAAGGCTCCAATTGCCAGAACTCATGAACGTCATTTGCCAGTAAAATCAACCGGAATAAATGATGTAGAACCAACGATAAATACTATTACTACTACTTCTTTTCGTAATGATGACAATAATGTGGATATTGATAGCGAAATGGCGGGCTTGGCAAAAAACTCGATTTATTATAGTGCAGTTGCTGATCGAATTAATAAATATTTTTCTAATCTCAAATCTGTAATTAACGGAGGGAAATGAGTATTATGGGATTATTTCAGGCCATTGACGCTTCCGCTTCTGGTATGACTGCTGAACGTCTACGGATGGATGTTATTTCTAACAATATAGCTAATGCGAACACTACCCGTACTGCTGAAGGTGGCCCTTATCGCCGACAAATGGTGGTGTTTGAACCGCGCTCTGAACAAGCTTCTTTTGGACAGATGCTGTCCCAACAAATGGATACAGGTGATGGTGTTCGGGTAACCGGAATCACAAAAGATACGACACCATTTAAGCTTATGTATGATCCTAACCACCCTGATGCTAACAAGGAAGGCTATGTGGAGATGCCTAACATTAGTATAGTTAGTGAAATGGTGGATATGATTACTGCTTCTAGAGCTTATGAGGCTAATGTTACTGCTGCGAATGCAGCCAAGAGTATGGCCATGAAAGCCTTAGATATTGGGAAATAGGAGGTATAAATGCAAATTGAAGCTTTAAAATTAGCGCCTATTACTGGCAAGATAATTGAAACCTCTGAAAGTACTAAACAGCCTGAAAAAACCTTTGGCGAATTTTTAGATGAAGCATTAAACAATGTAAACCAGCTGCAAAACGAAGCCAGCCAGGCGTCAATAAATTTAGCTACAGGCAAAATTCAGGATATAGCTGAAGTTACAATAGCTGCCGAGAAAGCGACAGTGGCCCTACAACTGACGATGCAGGTTCGCAATAAAGTTGTCGACGCTTATCAGGAAATAATGAGAATGCAAGTTTAATACTTGATTGAAAATGATTCAGCATAGGCAAATAGACAACTATAACGTGTGTTAATTTGGATTATTTTTCCGTAACTGAAAGGGTGGAGACATGACTGACTTGAAAGAACAGTCTCTGCGTCTTTGGCAAAAATTGAATAATAAACATAAGTACATTATTTTTGGTACAGTGGCATTTGTATTTATTTCTATTCTCGCATGGAGTTACTGGTGGGGAAGCCGCCCCGACAATGTACCGTTGTTTACTACGCTTGAAGCCGAAGATGCAGCTAAAGTTACTGCAAAACTGAAGGAAATGAAGGTTGGTTATGAAGTTCAAACTGGCAGTAACGGTACTGTCATTTTAGTCCCGGCCCAAGATGTACATAAGCTAAGGTTGGAACTAGCAGGTCAGGGTTTGCCACGAGGAAACAAAGGATTTGAAATTTTTGAACAAAATAAGTTTGGCGCAACAGAATTTCAGAATAAAGTGCAACTTTTGCAAGCCGTTCAGGGAGAGCTGACGCGAACAATTGAACAAATGGGAGAAGTAGAAAAAGCCAGAGTTCATATTGTAATGTCAGAGGATAGTCTCTATAAAAAAACAGAGAAACCAGCTACGGCTTCCATTATGCTTAAACTTAAACCAGATGCAAAATTGAATCAGCAACAAGTCAAAGGAATCGTTAATTTGGTCGCCCATAGTGTGCAAGGGTTAAAACCGGAGAATATTACTGTTGTCGATAGTTTGGCACGAGTTTTAAATGACCAATCAGATTCAGAGACGCCACCTCTGGCCGGCACTGCGGCGATTACTCAGTTTGAAATGACCAAAAAAATACAGGAAGACCTGCAAAAGAATGTACAATCATTACTTGATCAGACTCTGGGTATTGGCAAGGCTGCTGCCAGGGTTAATGTTGAACTCAACTTTGACCAACGCACTCTAGATCGCCAGGTTTTTGAGCCTGTTGTTGATGATAAAGGTATTATCCGTAGTTCACAGGAGACTAACGAGAGTTATCAAGGAAATTCTGCTGCAGCTCCTGGGGGTGTTCCCGGAACGACAACCAATATTCCGGGCTATGTCACTAATAATAATAATAATTCGCAAACCAATTATGAAAAGCGAGAAGCAACCCGTAATTACGAGATTAATGAAACCAAGGAAAAAGTAGTAAGTACACCTGGTGCTATCAGGCGGCTAACTGTAGCAGTACTTGTAGATGCATCAATGCCTCGAGCACAGCAAGAAAGCTTAAATAAAACTGTCGCTTCGGCTATTGGGCTTAATCCTACCCGGGGAGATACAATTGCTGTTGAACCAATACAGTTCAACACAGAATTGGCCGATAAACAACGCAAAGAAGACGAAGAATATGCTAGCAAACAGCAACAGCTATTCTTGCTGAAAGTTGGACTTGCTGTTCTTATTATTAGTGCTATTCTATACTATTTATACCGACGGTATGCTCGCCGTCGCGAGCAAGAAGAAGAAGAATTGCTGGAAGCTATTTCACTTGAAGCGCAACCTATCGTGGATGAAACAGAAGCTGCTCAAGAAGAAATGAATGCTCAGGAAAAAGAACGGGCTGAACAAAGAAGTACGGTTGAGAAATTTGCCAAATCACGCCCTGAAGATGTGGCCCAGATTCTGAAGGTTTGGTTAGCAGAAGAATGACGGGAGGCACCAGGCTATGTACCAGTCAAATGAAGTGACAGGCAAGCAAAAAGCAGCAATCTTATTAATTGCTTTAGGGCCTGACATCTCCGCCCAAGTACTAAAACATATGAAGGAAGATGAAATTGAGAAGCTGACGCTGGAAATTGCTAATCAACGTAAATTATCTCAAGAACAAAAAGATAAAGTGTTAAATGAGTTTCACCAAATGTGTTTAGCAAAAGAGTATATTTCGAGCGGTGGTTTGGATTATGCGCGTGAGATTTTGGAAAAAGCGCTAGGTTCTGATAAAGCAGTATCGATTATTAACCGTCTAACCACTAGTCTGCAAATTCGTCCGTTTGACTTTGCACGAAAAACTGATCCAAGTCAATTGCTTAACTTTATCCAAAATGAACATCCCCAAACAATTGCGTTGATCATGGCTTATCTCCAACCAGAACAATCTGCTGCCATTGTTTCCGCATTGCCGCCAGAGCGGCAGGTCGATGTTGCACGGCGGATTGCCACAATGGATCGAACCTCGCCTGATGTTATTCGGGATGTGGAAAGAATACTTGAACGCAAATTATCATCCTTGGTAACTCAAGACTTTACAGCAGCTGGTGGTGTAGACTCCATTGTTGAAATACTTAACCGTGTTGACAGGACTACAGAGAGAACCATTATTGAAAATATGGAAGTACAAAACCCTGAATTAGCAGAAGAAATCAAAAAACGCATGTTTGTTTTCGAGGATATTGTATTGTTGGACGACAGATCACTCCAGCTTGTGCTTAGAGAAATTGATAATAAAGACTTGGCATTGGCCCTAAAAGCAACAGCAAGTGAAGTGGCTAATAAGGTTTATAAGAATATTTCCAAACGGGCTGCTGAAATGCTTAAGGAAGAAATCGAATATATGGGTCCTGTACGCATAAGAGATGTGGAAGAAGCTCAACAGAAAATTGTAAATAATATCCGTCGTCTCGAAGAATCAGGCGAAATCGTTGTTTCGCGTGGTAAAGGAGACGAAATAATTGTCTAAGATTATAAAAAGTGTGCTTTGTCAAAGAAAGTCGCCGGTTGTCATTAAACATAGGCCATTATCTGTTCCTGAGCCAGTGGTAGTGCCAGAGCAGCAGTCACTGTCTGCTCCACCACCGGAAATAGATTTGGAAGCAATTCGTAGCGAGGCCGAAGCTATTATGACTAAGGCTCAGACAACCGCTACACGGTGTTTGAGTGAGGCTGAGAGCAAGGCAAAAGAAATAACTCAACAGGCTTATGACGAAGCCCATGGCCGAGGCCATCAGGAAGGCCGTGAGCAAGGCTATCAAGAAGGATATAATCAAGGTAATCAAACAGCCCTTGCTGATATGCAACAAACGATGCAGTTGTCCCTTGAAAAAGCCCAACACCTTATTCAAACAGCTGAACAAGAAGTTGCCAAAATGTTTCTTGATGCCGAACGACAAATCGTTGAAATCGCACTTGCTATAGCCAGTAAAATATTGGCGAGAGAGATTGCAGATAATCCGACAACGATTTTGCCAATACTTAAGGAAGCCTTAGACAAGGTTAGTGATCAGGATCAGATAACAATCAGAGTAAATCCTGAGGATTATGAAATGGTACTAATGGCCAAACGCGATTTGCAGTTAATGCTTAAACGGGATAATACCATTACTATAACTGCTGATCATACTGTAGCCTTAGGTGGATGTACTATTGAAACAGCGTTAGGTACTGTTGATGCAAGATTAGATACCAAGCTAGAACTAGTTCACAAAGCCCTTGAGGAAGTATTACCATGAGTAAAACATTTGATTCCTCTCGCTATTTATCAGCAATAGCTAATGCTGATAACATGAAACTAAACGGCAAAATTACTCAAATAATTGGCTTAGTGATGGAGTCACAAGGACCTAATGTGAATTTGGGAGAGTTATGCCATGTTTTTCCTCGCAAAGGAGAACCTATTCCTGCTGAGGTTGTAGGATTTAGAGAGAACCGCATTTTACTGATGCCTGTTGGCGATCTGCAGGGTATTGGTCCAGGCTGCGAAGTTGTATCAGCTCATAGAATGCTCAGGGTAAGCGTAGGACGTCAATTATTGGGACGCATTTTAGACGGGCTTGGTAATCCGATAGATGATAAAGGTCCGCTACTTAGCAATACCGACTATCCGCTTAGTACTATGCCGCCACCGCCTTTAACCCGCCGTCGTATTGAAGAAAAGCTTGGTGTAGGTGTACGAGCTATTGATAGTTTGTTAACACTCGGCCGGGGTCAGCGGGTAGGAATTATGGCTGGAAGTGGCGTTGGTAAAAGTACGCTATTAGGCATGATCGCGCGCAATACGGAGGCTGATATTAGCGTAATTGCCCTTATTGGTGAACGTGGCCGGGAAGTGCGAGAATTTATCGAACGCGATTTAGGTGAAGAAGGCCTTAAACGCTCTGTAGTTGTTGTGGCAACATCTGATCAACCGGCCCTTGTTAGAATTAAGGGGGCAATGACAGCTACTGCCATTGCTGAGTATTTTCGTGATCAGGGCATGGATGTCATGCTGATGATGGATTCAGTAACGCGTTTTGCCATGGCCCAGCGTGAAGTGGGCCTGACAGTAGGTGAACCACCTGCTACCCGGGGCTATACCCCCTCCGTATTTTCTATGTTGCCAAAACTATTAGAACGTTCAGGTACTGGTGATCAAGGTTCAATTACTGGGATTTACACCGTATTAGTTGACGGGGATGATATGAATGAGCCGATTGCTGATGCTGTTCGCAGTATATTGGATGGACATATTGTTTTATCACGAGGTTTGGCGGCACTAAATCATTATCCGGCCATTGATATATTAAATAGTGTTAGTCGGGTAATGACGGAAATTGTCGATAAAGAACACATACAGTGCGCTCAAAGACTACGGGCTTTACTTGCTACTTATCGCGAAGCCGAAGATTTAATTAATATTGGCGCTTATGCCCAAGGCAGTAATCCTAACATTGATCGCGCCATTGCGGTCATTGACCAAATTAAAACTTTTCTGCAACAGGATGTAGATGAGAATATGCCTATGTCCGAGACTATTAAACGATTAAAAATGATTGTTGCCTAACAGTTAATGAGGATGGTAGTCCATGAAGAAATTTCGGTTTCGCCTGGAGACGCTGCTTAAATTTCGAAAAATGGAGGAAGAACAGGCGCAGATCAAGATGACTGAGGCCAGTATCTGCTTATACAAAGAACAAGAATTACTGAATCAATTGCAAAATAAATTAGTAGTCAGTCTTGATTTACTCAGCCAAGAACAGTCTGGTTCTCCAACCATTGAAACCCTTAAGACTTTCGGCTATTATATCGATAAAATTAAGAGAGAAATTATTCATCAGCAAGAACAAGTTGCTAAGGCAGAAACTTATCGTCAAGAGTGCCTTGTTGCCCTGGAAGCGGCCATGAAACAAAGAAAACTTGTTGATAATTTACGGGAAAAACGTTTAGCACAGTATCATACCGAACTATTGCAAGAAGAACAAAAAGTTCTTGATGAGCTTGGAACGCAGGCTTTTATGCGTAACAAGGAGAGTGAATAAACCATGATGTCAAGTGTCAACCAAGTAGCTCAGCGGATTGCCGCCATAGAACGGCGCTTTACCCCAACAGTTCCAGCAACTCAAGCGAGCAATGATTTTGCTACAACACTTTCAGCCGCTAATGCTCAGCTATCAACAAATAGTCCAAACCCAACAACCGGCAGTAGCACTCAAGGTGGCGACGTTACAAAGATGATACAGATAGCTGCTGCAAAATATGGTGTTGATCCGAAACTGGCAATGGCTGTTGCCGAAGCTGAATCAGGACTATCTCAAGAGGCTGTATCCCCTGTTGGTGCAGTCGGTGTAATGCAGCTTATGCCCGAAACCGCCAGCTCACTCGGAGTACGTAATATTAATGATCCGCGTGAGAATATTGATGGTGGTGTTCAATATCTAAAGCAGATGCTGAATACTTTTGATGGCGATGTTACTAAAGCGGTAGCTGCCTATAATGCCGGACCACAAGCAGTAAAAAACTACAATGGTGTTCCGCCGTACAGTGAAACCCGTAACTATGTAGCCAAAGTTCTATCACTGGCTAAGTAGAGGAGTCTATAATTAATTATGGCTGAAAAACCTAAAACTCCTGCCACTAAAACTAAACAAGCACCAATAGTGGCTTCTAAGATAGCTCCAGAGGCAGCGGCTTCCAAATCAAAATTTAGTGGAATTTTTAAAGTTTTGTCCATCCTTGTCGCGCTGTGTATTTTGATAGCCATAGGTTTTGCTGCCGGAGTATATTTAAAAGTGATTGATATAGAGAAACTTACCCGAGATGCGAACTTATCGCAATACCCGGTAGTTGCTCATTTCTTTCCCAAAACGAACTTTGAGCCGGTAGAGCTGGAAGAGGATGTGGCTACCAATCAGCCAATAGTACCGGGTGATCCCAAACAGGTTCAGCCGCCAGCAGCTTCGCTGTTACCAACGCCTCAACTTCCAGGATCTACTATCATTACCAAAGAAGAGTTAGAGAAACAGGAGAAAATTAAACGTCAAGAAGAAGCGAAGCGTACCTCAAAGCTAGCCCGGCTATATGGGGGAATGAAACCAGAGGCGGCGGTAGCTATTATGAAAGACCTAGATGACCCCACCGTTATCTCTATTTTTGGAAAAATGGAAGAAGAACAAGTTTCCAAAATTTTAGCCTTATTTGACTCCTCGCGTGCTGCTCGCATAACCCAGGATATGCTTAGAGGTCAGCCCCAAGTACCTAGGTTATAGCGTGATATAGCAAAGAAAACTAGTGAAGGGAGGTGAAAAAATGAATCTAGCGCTTAATTTGTTCCTAACCAAGGCTAGTTTATCCCAAACGGCGACTAATACTAGCTCAAGTGGCACTTCCAAAAATCAATCCAAGAATAGCTTTAGCAATGTGCTTAGCAATGCTGTTTCCCAGAATGATGAAATAACTGTCAAAGCGGAGGAACAGGTTACTGCTGGAAATCTTATGAATGCTGTGCTAAACAACGTGTTTAAGGAAAAGGATACTGTTGCCAATGATCAAACGTCAGCTGATTCTAATGAGAATTCTGAAGATGATACAAACCAGTCTGAAGAAAACGCACTGTTTGCTCAAGATGTGTCAGCGAACCTTACTAATCCTGTTTTATCCACACAGATATTGCTTGCTATGGCAGCGGTAAATCCGCCAGTTGTGAATACCCAGTCTATGGTATCTTCAGAACAAGTTTCTACCACAATAGCGGCAACAGGCATACAACCCCAGGCGTTGCAGATCGAAGCAACACCAACTGTAAATGGTACAGTCGTAGCGCAAGCGGCAACAGGCATACAACCCCAGGCGTTGCAGATCGAAACAACACCAACTGTAAATGGTACAGTCGTAGCGCAAGCGGCAACAGGCATACAACCCCAGGCGTTGCAGATCGAAACAACACCAACTGTAAATGGCACAGTCGTAGCGCAAGCGGCAACAGGCATACAACCCCAGGCGTTGCAGGTAGAAGCAACACCAACTGTAAATGGCACAGTCGTAGCGCAAACGGCAGCAGGCCTACCAACCCAGGCGTTGCAGATAGAAGCAACACCAACTGTAAATGGCACAGTCTTAGCGCAAGCGGCAACAGGCATACAACCCCAAGCGCTGCAGATAGAAACAACACCAACTGTAAATGGCACAGTCTTAGCGCAAGCGGCAACAGGTATACAAACCCAAGCGTTACAAATAGACGCTACAGCAACTGGAACTGGCACAATTCTACCGCAAACAGCAGCAGATGTACAACAAACCCAAGCCATGCAGGTAGAAGCAATGCCAACTGTAAACAGCACAATTTTACTGCAAGCGGCAACAGGCACACAAACCCAAGCGTTACAAATAGACGCTACAGCAACTGGAACTGGCACAATTCTACTGCAAACAGCAACAGATGCACAACAAACCCAAGCCATGCAGGTAGAAGCAATGCCAACTGTAAACAGCACAATTTTACCGCAAGCGTCAACAGGCCTGCAAGCACAAGCCGTAAAAGTTGAAACAACCCAAGATACTAACGGCACAGCTAACAAGCAAGTGCAACAAACTGGCGAACAAATAGCTATACCGACAGTTGGAACAAACCAGCAGGACAAAGCTTTACGATCAGACCTTAGTGGTGGAGGGCAAAAAGATAATCTAACAGATACCAGTACATTCCAGGGTACACAAGTTCTATCATCCGAGAGTAATGAAGTAATGAATTTTCCTGTGTTCGCTCAGAATTTAGATGCAGCACTAGTATCTGCAAATGGTATTACGATGTCAGCTAAAACTACCGAAACTCAATCGCAAACAACTCCATTTGCTGATGTATATCAAGTCCTTGATCAAATTGTGGAGCAAACAAAAATTATTACCAAACCGCAAAATACTGAAATGATTATGAAACTCAAACCAGAGCATCTTGGTGAACTTACCCTCAAAATAGCTATTGAAAATGGCGTGGTAAATGCCAGCTTCCATTCCAATAATCCTGAAGTACGCAGTTTGATTGAGGCGTCTTTGTCTCAGCTCAAACAAGAATTAGCTAGTACGGGGATAAAAGTGGATAATGTAAGTGTTTACGCTGGCCTTAGCCAATTTCAGCCTAATCAGGATCAAAGTCAAAACTCGCGCCAGCAATTAATGAAATTTACTAATAAAAATTCTGCAGATGATTTTGTCGAAGCTATTGATGGTGAAATAGCAGGAGGGAATACTTCGGGAATGGGCTTGCAATCTGGTGTAGATTACCGTATTTAGAAAAGGAGGTGTTAACATGGCTAATACATATTCAGTTGCCGGCAATTCTCAAACTTCGTCTAGCACTAACAGTACAACAACTACCAAAAAAACGAGTGATACTCTTGGTAAAGATGATTTTTTAAAACTACTAATCACCCAATTACAGTACCAGGATCCGATGAATCCAATGGAAGATAAGGAGTTTATTTCGCAAATGGCGCAGTTCACGAGTTTGGAACAAATGCAGAACATGAACTCGTCGATGCAGATGTCGCAAGCCAGCAGCATGATCGGGATGAAAGTAACTTGGACAGATAGCAGCAATGCTGAAGTAAAGACAGGTGTAGTAGATTCCGTACGGTTAGTAGACGGTGCGCCTAAGTTGGTAATTGGTTCTGATTCCATTGAATTAAGCAAAATAACCGGGGTCGAATTCCCTAAGACGGTAAGTACGAATGCCTGATAATCACATCTATAATTCGTACCAGCCTCTGCCTACGCTTAGTTCATCTGGCCAAGCATCCACCACAACTAAAGCGAACTCGGTTACTAATAAAACAACGAATGGTTCTAACTTTAATCAACTGTTACAACAGGAAATAACCGGAGTTAAATTTTCCCAACATGCTTTACAACGCTTAGATAGCCGTAAAATCCAACTTGACAGTACCCAATTAAGCAAACTGAGCCAAGCAGTGGAGAAAGCCGCGCAAAAAGGGGCTAAAGAGTCACTGATACTGATGAATGATAATTTGGCGTTTGTCGTTAGTGTCAAAAATAAGACTGTCATAACGGCTATGGATGGTGCCAACATTAAGGATAATGTATTTACCAATATTGATAGTGCGGTAATTGTTTAGGGCTGGACCTCTTGAGGGAGCCCTCAGGCTGCTGAATGACAGAAGCAGTCACTAAATAGATATAAATTGGAGGTCATTTTTACTATGATGCGTTCATTATTTTCCGGTGTATCTGGTCTCAAAAACCATCAAACCAGGATGGATGTTATTGGCAATAACATTGCCAACGTTAATACAACTGGGTTTAAGGCCAGCAGAGTTAACTTTCAGGATGTTTTAAGCCAAACTATACAAGGGGCATCTGCTGCCCAAGGAAATCGCGGCGGCACTAACCCAATGCAGGTTGGATTGGGTGTCGGCGTGGCTAGTATTGATACTATCTTTACAGATGGGAGTTATCAGTCGACTGGCAAGATGACTGACTTAGCTGTCAAAGGTCAAAACTTATTTATTCTCGGCGATGGTGCACAAGAATATTATACCAGGGCAGGCAATTTTGATTTTGATGCCACTGGCAATTATGGAGTCACTGGCACAGGTCTCAAAGTTATGGGCTGGATGGCAGACGCTTCCGGTGCAATAAATGCAACAGGATCGCTTACTGCTATTCAAATTCCGAAAGGAACCTCGATGCCGCCCCAAGTATCTACCGAGATTGCCATTGCGAATAATTTGAGTGCAGATGGTTATGGGATAGCAGCAGGTATTGCTACAGCAGATACGAGAATGAATTTTGAAGGAGCTTTGAATGCCGATACAGCTGTAGGTGAAGTAGTGTCGTTTGAGGTGCAAACTTATCTGGCAAGTGGCGCGCAGGTGCCTGTTACCGTTAATTTCAAAAAAACAGGCGAGCCTGGAACTAATACCTGGAGTATTACAACTGGTGACAGCACAACTGGCGGACAGCCTTTTACAGTAGGTACAACTCCTTCGCCGATTACACTTTCCATTGATAATGGTAAAGGTGGAAATATGGCGGTTACAGTCGATACTACTCAGATTATATCCGGAGCAACTGATGCTTTAAAAGGGGAAACCGATTTGTCTGTAGCAACCGATGATACTGGAATTAAACTAAGTGGTGTGTTACCTGCGGATGCCAAAGAAGGTGATGTTGTAGAAACTACTGTTGAGGTTATTGAGGGTAATGAACGTGTACCTTATACAATAACGCTTACGAAAACTGCTAATACAACTGAAAATGAATGGAAAGTTACTAAGGCTACTTATACTGATGCTAGTGGTACGGTGGTGGATGCAACTGGTACTATTGCTGTTACTCCTGCTACTGCTACTCCTACGTTTATCGTTGGTGGTGTTAATACTTCTACGATTGCAGTAAATGGATTATCGCTAGACATGTCAGGCATTACATCTAAAACGGCTGATACAGCTAATACAGCGCTCAATGTATATGATAGTTTGGGAGTAGCTCACAAAGTGGAATACACGTATACGAAAACCGGTGTGCCAGGTGAATGGATTGTTTCAGCTACGGTAGATGGTAAAAATGCTGACGTTACTAATGATAAAATAGCTTTTAATTCCAAAGGAGTATTGATTTCACCGGCTTCATTTAGTAATGGGCCAAAGATTACAGTACCTGGCAGCGCTGGCGCTACTAACTTCCCGTTGACAATGAATCTCTTTTTAGAAGATGGCACGACTCCGGCACTTACACAATATAGTGGGAAGTCTACTATCCAGGCTACCACTACTGATGGTTATGCTGCTGGCACACTGAACAATGTTGTGGCTGATACTTCTGGGGCTCTTATTGGTCAGTTCAGTAATGATCGGACGATGACGTTAGCTAAGGTGGCATTGGCTAAATTTAGTAATCCCGGTGGTTTGGAAAAATCAGGTGAAAACTACTATGTTAAATCAGCTAACTCGGGCGAACGTCTGATTGTTTCTGATGGCACTTTTACGCCAGGAAGCCTGGAAATGTCTAATGTAGATTTAGCGCAGCAATTCAGTGATATGATTATTACCCAGCGTGGTTTCCAGGCAAATTCTAAAATGATTACTACCGCTGACGAAATGCTGGAGCAAATAGCCAATCTGAAACGATAATTTCAGGGAAAGGTAGCGGGGGGATGCCTCCCTTCCGCTACCTATTTTAAAAAAATTGTAAGGAGGGATAGACATGATCAAGGTTACCAAACTTAAGTCTCAGGATTGTGATTTTGTAGTAAATGCCGAATTGATTGAAACCATAGAAGAGACACCAGATACAGTAATTACCCTAACTAGTGGCAAGAAGCTTATTGTGGAAGAAGCTATGGATGAGATTGTACGTAAGGTAATGGATTATCGCCGGGCATTATTTAGAAATATGCGCTAATCAATACAAGCCTGGGATTAGCAACAAGATGAGTAATACAAATATAGTATAAAGGAGGTGAGCCAGTGGCGGAAGAGGAAAAACCCAAAAAGATGTCGATGATGGTAATTATCATCTTGATTGTGGTGGGCTTGATTTTGGCCGGTGGTATTTCGTATTTGATTGCAACTAGGGTTGTATCAGATCAAACGGTTGAGAAAAAAAATTCTCAGCATGAGCCTGGTCAGTTTATTAAGCTCGGTGATGCAAAAGACGGGTTGATTCTCAATATTGGCGGTGTAAATAGTGGACGCTATCTTAAAATTGGCGTTATTGTGGAATTGAAACCAAGTAAAAATACAGCGACCAAGGAAGGGAAAACGCTCTCACCTGAAGAAATAAAGATACTAGATACTGCTGTTTACGTTTTGCGTTCACAAAAGATCGAAGACTTTGACCCAACTAAGCAAGACCAGTTAAAAGAAATGTTAAAAAATGAAATTAATACAACACTTGGCGAAGAACGTGTTTATGATATCTATATAACCAATTTTGTTTTACAGTAGCTTTACATTTATTTCTAGTATAATAAAAAACAGCTAGTAGTTAGCTAAGGTGTAGTAACACTTTTTTGTGAAAGGAGGGGGAGGATTGGCAGGACCCGATGTTTTATCACAATCTGAAATCGACGAACTTTTGTCAGCTTTATCTACAGGTGTTGTAACTGCTGAAGAGATAAAAACCGAAGAAAAACAGCGGAAAATCAAAATATATGATTTTAAACGCCCAGATAAATTTTCTAAGGATCAAATTCGTACTCTTTATATGCTGCATGAAAACTTTGCGCGTTTGCTTAATACATACCTGTCAGCGCATCTTCGGACACTTATTCATATTGATGTGGCCTCTGTTGACCAACTGACGTATGAGGAGTTTATCCGGTCAATGCCAAACCCCAGTGTTATTAGTATTTTTCAGATGCGACCACTTAAAGGTAACGCAATATTAGAGATAAATCCTAATATTGTACTGGCTATCATTGACCGATTATTTGGCGGTCCAGGTTTACCACCTGCTAAGCCACGTTCCTTGACTGATATTGAGGAAGCAATTATCAGGAAAGTAATTAATAAAGCTATGGAGAACATGCAGGATGCCTGGAAACAGGTTGTAGCGATTGAACCCCGCATGGAAGCTTTAGAGACCAATCCACAGTTTACCCAGATTGTTCCTCCGAATGATATGGTTGTACTTATTACTCTGCAAGCCAAGATTGGTCAGGCTGAAGGTTTGATGAATATTTGCATTCCGTATTTGGTACTTGAACCGATTATGTCCAAATTGACGACAACCTTCTGGGTGTCTGCTGCAACTGCTAAGCAGGCTTCACCGGAAACCGTGAATGTATTAAAACGAAAAATTGAAAGAACGCTGATTCCTTTTATTGTTGAGCTTGGGCGGGCCACAGTTACTGTCCATGAACTATTAGATTTAGGCGTGGGTGATGTACTGCAGCTGGAGACAAAGGCGGAAAATGACCTAAGCCTAATGATTGGCAGCCGAGAAAAATTTAAGTGTAAACCAGGCATTATCGCTAATAGAAATGCAGTACAAATAACCCAAGTAATTTCCCAAGGAGATGATAATAATGAGTGATGGATTCCTGTCCCAGGAAGAAATAGACGCTTTGCTAAGAGGCGAACCAGTTGCAGCCTCGCCATCTCCGGCTGGGCAAGATTTATCCGATATTGAAAAAGATGCTTTAGGTGAGATTGGTAATATATCTATGGGTACTGCTGCTACGACGCTGTCTGTGCTTTTAGGCAGACGAGTATCTATTACTACACCTAAGGTTTCGATAACTAGCTTAAATGAAATTAAGCGCCAATATCCGTTGCCGTATTTAGTCATTGAGGTAGGGTATACACAAGGCTTGTTAGGTACCAACATTTTGGCGGTACGTGAGCAGGATGCGTTAATTATCGCAGACTTAATGATGGGTGGTGATGGCACTAATCCGCCAACAGAACTAAATGAACTCTATATGAGTGCTGTTAGTGAATCTATGAATCAAATGATGGGTTCAACGGCAACTTCCATATCAACTATGTTTAAGAAAAAAGTTGATATTGCCCCACCGAAAGTCAATCTGCTGGACTTTGCAGTTGATCCTAATATTGATAGTATCGTTTCTGGTGACGATTCGTTAGTAAGGGTGTCTTTCCGTATGGAAGTGGAGGATCTTATTGACAGTGAGCTTATGCAGATATTACCTATTAATGTTGCTAGAGAAATGGTTGAAAATCTGTTAAATGCGGTGCAAGCACCCACAGCAGCAGCAGTAGCTCCAAAGGCTGCACCGAAGCCAACAGCTGAGCCGCAACCTGCCTATGCCGCCGCTCAACCAGCACCCCAACCTAAACCGCAATCAGTGCAAAATGTCGCTGTACAGCCTGTGCAGTTTGCTGCATTAAAACCGGCAGGGATGCCTGGTGTGGACGCCAATATTGGCCTTATTATGGATGTTCCATTACAGATTACGGTTGAACTGGGGCGGACTCGCAAACTAATTCGCGATATTCTAGAATTGACACCAGGTTCAGTAGTTGAATTGGACAAACTTGCGGGGGAACCGGTAGATGTTCTGGTTAATGGTAAATTAATTGCCAAAGGTGAGGTTGTTGTAATTGATGAAAACTTTGGCGTACGGATTACCGATATAATAACTCCTTTGGAACGGGCTAGCCATCTTCAGTAGTAATTCCGAATTTTATTTGAGATAGGGGAGATAAGTTTAATGGCCATTAAAGTTTTAATTGTTGATGATGCCGCTTTTATGAGAATGATGATTAAAGATATTTTATCTAAAAATGGGTATGATGTAGTTGGCGAAGCGGAAAATGGTCTTAAAGCGGTAGAAAAATATCAAGAACTTAAACCGGATTTGACCACTATGGATATTACTATGCCAGAAATGGATGGAATTGCTGCCGTAAAAGAAATTAAAAAGATGGATGCTAGTGCAATCATTATTATGTGTAGCGCAATGGGACAGCAGGCTATGGTTATCGAAGCAATTCAATCAGGCGCCCGCGACTTTATTGTTAAGCCATTCCAGCCTGATCGTGTTTTGGAAGCTGTCCGTAAAGCGGTTGGTTAGTCAGGTGAAATTAATAGATGTTTGGTAATTTACGCGTTCACGGCAGTATCCTAGTCTTTGTTAGCTGGTTATTCTTGTTTACAGGTCAGGTATTGGCTGCTGCTGAAACGGGCGAATATTTAAAATATCAGGAGCCGCAACCAGCAACCTCATCTTGGTTTGCAACCAGTGGTTATATTGTATCGTTACTATTAACTTTTTTGTTAGTTCTTGCTCTTGCTTATCTTACTTCGCGGTTTTTAGGACAAAGAATGACTAGCGGCGGCAGATTTGGTAGTGGTAAGATTTATGCTACTTTGTCTTTGGGGCCTAACCGCGCTATCTATGTAATAGAGATAGCAGGCAAGTTTATGGTATTGGGAGTAACCGAACAGAATATTACGATGCTTAATGAGATTACCACTTTATCAGATATTGAACAACTTAAGGCTACTCAAAATATCGCTATGTCCCCAGAACAATTTAGCAGTGTTTTTCATCGACAAATTGGTTTGCTTAGGCAAATGCAAAAAAAATCCCCCTTTATTTTTACTTCAGACACTCCCGAATTTCGCGAGAAGGAGCATGATACCGATACTAGGAAGAGGTAAATAGAGTGTCACAATGGATTAACTATGTGAAATCATGGCAAAAACATGGTTTGATTTTGACCATCATTATGGTACTAGCTTTTCCAGCTGTAGCTGGAGCCGCGCCGCTGATACCTATTCCCAATATCAATGTTGGTGTGGAACAAGCAAATAGTCCTCAGGAAGTTGCGCTTAGCCTGCAAGTTCTGTTAATGTTAACGGTGCTTTCACTGGCACCGTCTATTTTGATTATGATGACTTCATTTACTCGCATAATTGTGGTATTGTCATTTTTACGCAGTGCTTTGTCAACCCAGCAGATGCCCCCAAATCAAGTTTTAGTTGGGCTTTCGTTGTTCTTGACCTTTTATACGATGTCTCCCTATTTCGATCAGGTAAATCAAAATGCCTTACAGCCTATGTTGGCTGGGACGATGGATCAACAAACGGCAATGACTGAGGCTGTGAAACCTATGCGTGAATTTATGTTTAAGCAAACTCGTGAAAACGATTTAGCCTTATTTGTAAATTTGTCAGAGATGCCTCGGCCCAATGGACCGGAAGATGTTCCCACAACAGTATTAATTCCTTCTTTTATTATTAGCGAGCTTAAAACTGCTTTTCAGATTGGTTTTTTGATTTATATTCCATTTATTGTTATTGATATGGTCGTGGCTAGTACCCTCATGGCTATGGGGATGATGATGTTGCCGCCGTCAATGATATCATTACCTTTTAAGGTTTTATTATTTATATTGGTGGATGGATGGCATTTGATTACACGGTCATTAGTCAGTAGCTTTATGTAGGGGGGGCGCTTATGTCTGGTGATATGGCTATTCAGATTGGTCGTGATGCCTTGGCAATGGTTATGCTAGTGTCAGCCCCTATGCTGATTCTGGGGCTGGTTGTTGGTGTTGCGGTCAGCATATTTCAGGCGACAACACAAATACAAGAGCAGTCACTTGCCTTTATCCCTAAAATTATTGCTGTTTTTGTTGCTGTACTTGTTTTTGGTCCATGGATGCTGAGTATATTGATTACCTATACCAGAGACTTGTTTTTGAGTCTGCCTACTATGGTTCGTTAACGGAGGAGATGGGGTAGTTCTAACAATAGATAGGTGGTAAGAAAGAGTGGATCTGTTTACTTTATTGCAAAACCAGTTGGGATTTTTCCTGTTGATTTTTGCAAGACTGAGTGGGATTTTTTCATCAGCCCCTATTTTTGGTGCTAAAAATGTTCCGTTACTAGTGAAGGCTGGGTTGTCATTACTAATATCCTATATTTTGTTACCATTATTATTCCAACCGAACCTTGTTATCCCAGATGCCTTACTCTCCTATGTGGCGGTGGTAATTGGTGAATTTTTAATTGGCTTGATTATGGGCTTTGCCTGCTCATTTATCTTTTACGGGATACAGATGGCAGGCACTTTACTAGATACACAAATTGGTTTTGGAATGGTTAATGTTATAGATCCTCAATTTGGCCAGCAGGTACCACTTGTTGGCAATTTTAAATATATTTTAGCTATATTAGTGTTTTTGACTAGTAACAGTCATCATCTTTTTTTATCAGCGATTGTTTACAGCTTTACAAGTATTCCGGTAACTCGCGGATTGTTTCGTCCCGAACTTGCCAATATTGTGGTA
This sequence comes from Sporomusa silvacetica DSM 10669, assembly GCF_002257705.1. Classification (GTDB taxonomy): domain Bacteria; phylum Bacillota; class Negativicutes; order Sporomusales; family Sporomusaceae; genus Sporomusa; species Sporomusa silvacetica. The sequence goes on along the minus strand of NZ_LSLK01000152.1, from coordinate 137,062 downwards.
GATATGGTTGGTGATATTTTTATCATTGCAATTAAGATTAGTTTGCCAGTAGTGGTAGCAGTACTGCTTACTGATGTAGCGTTAGGTATTTTGGCCCGTACTATGCCGCAAATGAATATTTTTGTTGTTGGTATGCCGGGCAAAATTATTGTCGGCATTTTTGTACTATCGTTGGCTTTGCCGTTTTATATAGCATTCTTGGAGGTGGTTTTCAGTGAGGGCTTTCATAATATGTACCGCCTCTTGGAAAGCTTTGCCCCAAGTTAAAGATAGTCGGTATAAGCTAAATTGCTTTGACTTGCAGTTGTTTAATGGCGAAAAAACGGAAGAGGCTACCCCTAAGCGAAAAGAGGAAGCTAAGAAAAAGGGGCAAGTGGCCAAAAGTTCTGAGATTAGTTCTGCTTTCGTCATTCTGGCTGCTTTTTACACGCTTAAGTTGGTAGGTGCTGGTGTATATAATGAATTAGCAAGCTACATGACAGCCATTTTGTCTAGTCTGACTACAACCGATCTGACGATTAATACTGTTCAGATATTATTCTTTAATGTGGGATTAGTGATGGTAAAGACGGTTTTACCTATTCTCTTAGTTATTATGGTAATATCTGTGGTTATTAACTTTATGCAAGTCGGAGTCATTTTTTCAACAGAAGTATTAATGCCGGATTTTGGTAAAATTAATCCGCTATCTGGTTTGCAACGACTGTTTTCGAAAAGGTCACTTGTTGAACTTGCAAAAGCTCTTTTTAAAGTAGGTATTATTGGTTATTTTATTTATCGTTTTGCTGTTGTTCAAATAAGTGATATTTCTAAACTAATTAGCATGGAATTAATAGACTCGCTTAGATTAACAGGTTCGTTGATTATTGATTTAGCTTTTCAAATTATTACTGTTATGATGATCTTGGCAATATTTGATTATATTTACCAATGGTGGGAACATAATGAAAGTTTGAAAATGTCTAAGGAAGAAGTTAAACAGGAAATGAAACAAACAGATGGTGACCCGCTAATAAAAAGTAAAATCAGGGAAAGGCAGCGGGCGATGGCGATGCGGCGAATGATGCAAGAAATTCCCAAAGCCGATGTAGTCGTTACTAACCCTACTCATTTGGCGATTGCCCTTAAATATGAGAAAAGTATGGCAGCTCCGGTAGTTTTGGCTAAAGGTCAGGATTTTTTGGCTGAGCGTATCAAGCAAGTAGCACGGGAAAACAAAGTTGCCATTGTAGAGAATAAGCCTTTAGCCCGTGCCTTATACCCTATGGTAGAGATTGGCGATGTTATACCTGCTGAGTTATATCAAGCGGTTGCAGAAGTCTTGGCTTATGTATATCGCTTAAAGAAACGCTTGTCCTAGTAGAAGGAGCGATAAAATAGATGGCTGTTAATCGAGAATCCAAACTATTTACAAGTCTAGAAAAATATAGTGACATCATGGTAGCTGTGTTTATTATTACTATTGTCGGCATGATGATTATTCCGCTGCCAACAATGTTACTTGACCTCTTGTTGACACTAAATATTACGTTGGCTGTAATTATTGTAATGGTGGCTATTTATAATATTGAGCCTTTAGATTTTTCAGTATTTCCATCATTGCTTTTAATTGCTACCTTATTTCGGTTGGCGCTTAACGTATCTTCTACACGTCTTATTTTACTTGAGGGTCATGCGGGGGAAGTCATTGCTGCCTTCGGTAATTTTGTAGTTGGTGGTAATGCGGTAGTTGGTTTTATTGTATTCGTTATTTTGATTATCATTCAGTTTATTGTAATCACCAAAGGCGCCGAACGTGTCGCTGAAGTTGCCGCACGTTTTACTTTGGATGCTATGCCTGGTAAACAAATGAGCATTGATGCTGACCTTAATGCCGGGCTTATTTCGGATAAAGAGGCGCGTGAGCGACGCAGTAATATTCAGCGGGAAGCTGATTTTTATGGTGCGATGGATGGTGCTAGTAAATTTGTTAAAGGCGATGCCATTGCAGCTATTATTATTATTGTAATTAATATTGTCGGCGGTTTTATTATTGGGATGGTGCAGCGTGACCTGGATGTGTTGCAAGCGCTTCATACCTATACGTTGTTGACTGTAGGTGAAGGTTTGGTTAATCAGATACCGGCGCTATTAATATCTACGGCTACTGGCATAGTGGTAACCAGAGCTGCTTCTGATTCTAATCTAGGCTCAGATCTTACTCGTCAACTTATCAATAATCCCCGCGTATTCTTTATCGCTTGCGGGGTATTATTGCTTTTAGGCTTAATTCCAGGGTTACCTGGTATTCCGTTCTTGACGATCAGCTTGATTACTGGCGTCATTGGTTATGCGCTCATTAAAACTCAACAATCAGATGTTCAAACGGAAATGTCTCAACAAGAGGAAATCGAAAAAGAAGAGGTCCGTAAGCCCGAAAATATCATTGCTTTGTTGCAGGTTGATCCGATGGAATTGGAGATTGGTTATAGTCTTATTCCACTTGTTGATGTTAGCCAAGGCGGTGACTTACTAGACCGGGTGGTTATGATTCGCCGCCAATGTGCATTAGAACTGGGGCTTATCGTTCCAACAATACGAATTCGCGATAATATTCAGTTGAAACCTAGTATCTATGTAATTAAATTAAAAGGTATTGAAATTGCTAGAGGCGAATTAATGTTAGATCACTTTTTAGCGATGGATTCAGGTGCGGCTTTTGAATCGGTGCCAGGAATTGAGACTGTGGAACCAGCTTTTGGGCTGCCAGCGCTTTGGATTCAAGAGACTTATCGCGAACAAGCTGAGCTTGCTGGTTATACGGTAGTTGACCCGGTGTCTGTTTTGGCAACACATCTTACTGAAATTATTAGAGGCCATGCTGCTGAGATTCTAGGGCGGCAAGAAGTACAAACCTTGGTTGAGTCTGTTAAACAAAATAATGCAACAGTTGTTGAGGAATTGACACCTAATCTCTTATCAATTGGCGAAATTCAAAAAATCTTGGGGAATTTGTTGCGTGAGAAAATTTCTATTAGAGATTTGGTAACAATCTTTGAGACAGCGGCTGATTATGCTCAATTAACGAAAGACACGGAGATTCTAACCGAGTATGTTCGACATGCGATTTCTCGCCAAATATCCCGTCAATTTGTAAATAATAATATTTTAACCTGTTTAACGGTTGATCCGCAGTTGGAAAATACGATTGTTAATTCAGTACAGCGCACTGAACAAGGTTCATATGTTGCATTAGAGCCGAAAGTGGTGCAAGCTGTAATTACTAGTCTTACAAATGAACTTTCTAAGCTTACTAATATGGGTTATCAGCCAGTAGTTCTTACAAATCCGGGAGCTAGGCTATATTTTCGTAAACTTACAGAACGTGTAGCGCCAAATTTAACGGTCTTATCCTATGCTGAAATAGATCCAAAAGCTGAAGTACAGGCACTAGGGATGGTGAAATTGTAAGTTGAAAGTTAAACTATATACCGCATACAATATGGCAGAAGCAATGGCTCAAGTTAAGCAGGATTTAGGACGAGATGCTGTTATCTTGCATACCAGGCGGTTTAGAAGAGGTGGAATGTTTGGTTTTTTCGGCAAAGAAATGGTAGAGATTATGGCAGCTATAGATACTGTTCAGGCCGCTATTGTCGAGAAAAAACAGCCCATCATTACTACTCCACTTGTAGCTAATATTGATGACACGAAAATAACGGCGTTGCAGACTGAAATGGCTACTATGCGAAAAATGATAGAACAAATGGTATGCCAACTTGGTAAAAATGGTAAAGAATTATCGCCTCTTATGGACTTATTAATTAAGAATGATATCGATCCGGTGATTGCTGCCAACCTAATTAAAGGATTGCCAGATGAAAATTCGATTGTTGGCGGCGATCATGGGAGTGTTCGTAAGCTTTTAGTTGACCGTATTATTAATTACTTCCCAAAAATTGATGGAATTAATATAATGCCCTCAAGCTGTAAGACGGTGGCGTTGATCGGTCCGACCGGTGTTGGTAAAACGACGACTATTGCTAAGTTAGCCGCTAATTTTGTTCTAAAAGATGGATATAAGGTAGCGCTTTTGACTGCTGATACGTATCGTATTGCAGCTGTTGAGCAGTTAAAAACGTATGGTGATATTATTGGTGTACCAATTGAAATTGTATATTCACCTGATGAGTTTAAGGCTGCACTTGGCAGGCATAAAGATAAGGATTTGGTATTAGTGGATACTGCTGGCCGCAGTCCTAGTAATCAGTGCCAATTAGCGGAACTTCAGGCATTATTGTCAGTTGATCCAGATATTGAAACACACCTTGTTTTGAGTACTACAACTAAATACCGTGATGCCTTAGAGATAGTAAATAAATTTTCGATTTGTTCTCCACAAAAAATTTTATTTACAAAAGTGGATGAAGCAAGTAATTTGGGAACTATTCTAAATTTAGTATATCATTTTCCGACATCTTTATCGTATATGACTACAGGACAAAGTGTTCCAGATGATATTGAGTTAACTAGTTCAACCAAATTAGCAAATATGATTTTGAGGGAATAAAATGAGTGATCAAGCTGAGAAATTGCGTCAAATGACACTACATTCTTCAAAACCGACAAGTCCGATTATTAAGCAAAGTGCTAAAAGCCGGGTAATCACAGTTACCAGTGGTAAAGGCGGTGTAGGAAAAACTAATTTTGCCGTAAACCTCGCGCTTGCTTTAGCCGCACTTAACAAAAAGGTATTGATAATTGATGCTGACTTAGGGATGGCTAATGTTGAAGTTGTATTGGGTTGTTCAGCCTCTTATACTATTCTTAATTTATTGGAAGACGGTTTAAAGATTACTGATATTGTTACAGAAGGTCCGCGCGGCATTAAGTTTTTGGCCGGCGGTTCTGGAATTTATCATCTGGCAAATTTAAGCGATGCCCATTTAAACCATATAATAGGCCAAATATCTTTATTTGATAATTGGGCTGACTTTATTTTAATTGATACAGGAGCCGGAATCAGCCGCAATGTTTTAAATTTTGTTGTGGCTGCTGATGAAGTTATTATTATTACGACACCAGAGCCCACCGCAATTACTGATGCCTATGCTATGGTGAAAGCCTATGCTGGGCAAAAGGGGACGGCACCACTTAAACTGGTGATTAACCGTATTGTAGATCGTGATGAAGGCCAAATGGTTGTTGATAAATTGATGCGAGTCTCTCAGCGATTTCTCGATGTGGCCATTGACCATCTTGGATATGTTTATGAAGATCGTAATATGGTAAAGGCTGTTAAAAGCCAAATACCACTTTTGATATCTTTTCCAGAAGCGATATCGTCCCGTTGTATTGAAGATATCGCCAAACGAATACTTCATGGTGAAAATGTACAGCAGAAGCCCCGCGGAATGAAAGGATTTTTTTATAAGTTTTTAGAATATATGAAGTAGTCCTCAAAAGGGGAGGTGTCGTTATTAGTATTGAGTCAAAAGATATTTTTAAACTTAATCAACGCATTAAAGTAATTGTTCCTGAACGAAGTGGTCTTGCAGAGCAATATCGCAGCCGGATTGAGGATATAACAGCTGAGAATATGGTGATAGCGATGCCAATGAGTAAGGGCGTTCCGGTCATGCTGCAACAAGGTGATATATTCTTCGGACGGACAGTGATTAACCACGCGGCTTTTGAATTTACCAGCTCTCTGCTGAACAGACAGATTAATCCGTTGCCTGTATGGACGATTGCCCTGCCTTATAATATAAAAAAAATTCAACAAAGGGCTTTTGTCAGAATTGATGTAGCTATACTTGTTCAAATTAGAGCGATTAACGCTGATGAAATGCTTGATGATACAATAATTAACGCTTCAACAAAAGATATTAGTGGTGGTGGTGTGCAAATTGTTACCGGTCACAAATGGCCTATTGGAACTAAATTAATGGTGACAATTCATTATCCACAGATTGGTTCTCTTACTTTAAAAAGTGAAGTGGTCAGGGTGTTTCAGCCACAGTATGAGCTTGCGGTATTCTGGGTGGGGATACGATTTCTTGAAATTGCCGAAAAAGACCGTGGTAATATTATTAAGTTTATTTTTAAAAAACAGCTTGAACAGCGCCGCAAAGGGTGGGAGTAACTTAAATGTATTGGTGGTGATTTTATGATAAAAGTACTGGTGGTTGATGATTCTGTGTTCATGCGTAAGCTTTTAGGTGATTTATTTTCTAATGAAGCTGATTTTTGTGTTATTGAGACTGCACGCAATGGTAAAGATGCAGTTGATAAAGCTAAACGCCTGAAGCCTGACTTAATTACTCTTGATGTTGAGATGCCGATTGTGGATGGTATTAAGGCATTGGAAGTAATTATGTCAGAGTGCCCTACACCGGTAGTTATGATTAGTAGCTTGACGAAGGCAGGCGCTATTGCTACTTTGCGGGCGCTTGAATTAGGGGCTGTTGATTTTGTTGCTAAAACGGCAGGGCCTATCTCTAATATCGCGGATGTACGAGCTGAAATACTTGCTAAATGTCGGGCTGCAGTTAGAGCTAATGTCGCGCAGCTTACAAAAACGCAAACTACCAGCCGTATGCCGCCGATGACGAAACAGGTGTATTCGCCACCCGGTGTACAAACAGAAGAACGAATAATTGCTATTGGTACTTCGACCGGTGGACCGCGGGCTTTGCAAGAAGTTATAACTAAAATTCCCGGCAATATTCCCTGTGGAATTGTTATAGTCCAGCATATGCCGCCAGGATTTACTAAATCACTAGCGGAACGGTTGAACTCATTATCTTCTGTAACAGTGAAGGAAGCCGAACATAATGATGTAGTGCGCCCAGGACTTGTGTTGATTGCACCAGGAGATTATCATATGCTGCTTGAAAAAGAAGGTGGTAAGGTAGTTGTTAAACTTAGCCAAAACCCTCCCATTGGTGGACATAGACCTGCAGTAGATCCTTTACTAGAATCAGTAGCCCGTATTTTTGGCAGTAAGGCAATAGGGGTTATTTTAACCGGTATGGGCCATGATGGTACAAAAGGTATCCAAGCGATTAAACGTCAAAATGGCCAGACAATTGCTGAAGATCAATCAACGGCAGTTGTATTTGGAATGCCTAAATCAGCTATTGAAGCAGGTGTAGTTGATAGAGTAGCGCCCATTACTGGTATAACCGCTGAAATACTTAGAGCTTTAGCTAAACAATAAACATAAATCGTGATACGGGGGTGTAGATGAATGGATATCAATCAGTATATGGGAATGTTTTTAGAAGAATCGCGTGAGCACCTTCAAGCTTTAAATAGTTGTTTGCTTGATCTTGAAAATGATCCTGGCAATCTGAATGTACTTGATGAAATATTTAGAAGTGCTCATACCATTAAAGGTATGTCTGCTACTATGGGATTTACTACTATTGCGGAGCTTACACATGAGATGGAAAATGTTCTTGATTTGCTTCGTAAAGGGACACTGCAGGCAAATGATGATATTACTGATATTTTATTTAAATGTGTTGATACCTTGGAGCAACTAGTCGAAAATGTATCATCGAATTCTGATACGCCTATTGAGATCAAACCGCTCATTTCAAAACTCTCAGCAATTGCTAAAGGTGAGCCGTGTTCGGTATCTGAGCAACACTCTGTGCAGGTTGCAGTGACGCCAGAAGCGGAATCTATTTCAGTTCAAGCCGTCAATCTTGATGAAACGGAGCTCAATGTTGTTAAAGCTGCAAGAAAGCAAGGCCTTGAGTGTTATGAAGTTCATATTAATTTGCGGACAGGATGTCTCCTTAAATCTGCTAGGGCATATATGGTAATGAACGCATTAGAAGAACTTGGTGAGGTTATTAAGAGTGTTCCAACTGTTGAAGAATTGGAAAAAGAAAACTTCGACTATTCTTTCCAAGTTAGTGTTTTGACAAGTGTTACTGCGGAGAATATTGAAACAGCTGTTCTCAATATTTCAGAGGTTGAAAAAGTAGATGTTATTCCAGTGATACTTCCGGAAACTACCGAAAAATCAGCCGCAATCGCAGCTGCTCAAGCAGATAACCCAACTGTCAGCAAACGGGATAAAAGGGTCTCTGGTGACAAACCGGAAAAACCGGCCGCTAATGAACAACATAATGATAAAAAGCTTAAAAGTGGTCAATCAGTAAGAGTTGATATTGATAAATTGGATAGTTTGCTTAACCTTGTTGGGGAATTAGTTATTAACAAGACCCGGCTGGAACAAATAGGATTAACACACAAGCTTACTGATCTTGTCGAAACGATTGAGCAAATGGATCGGGTAACGACAGATTTACAGTCAGTAGTCATGAAAGTTCGGATGGTTCCTGTTGGTCAGGTATTTAATCGTTTTCCACGAATGGTTAGAGACTTGTCACGCGAATTAAATAAAGAAATTAACCTTATTATTCAGGGGGAGGAAACAGAACTTGACCGTACTGTAATTGATGAAATTGGCGATCCTTTAGTTCATCTTTTGAGAAACTCTATTGATCACGGTGTCGAACATCCGGCTGAACGGCAAGCCAAAGGCAAGAATCCTGTTGGTGAAGTTCGCTTGATTGCCCGTCATGAAGGTAACAATGTTATTATTATGGTTGAAGATGATGGGAAAGGCATTAATGCCGATGTTATAAAACAAAAGGCTGTGGAGCGGGGGATGATTACGCAAGCTGAAGCGGATAAGCTTGAAGCAGCTGAAGCTGTTCGACTTGTGTTTTTGCCCGGTTTCTCGACTGCTGAAACAGTAACAGATGTTTCGGGACGTGGCGTAGGTATGGATGCTGTTAAGACTAAAATTGAATCATTAGGCGGCATGGTAGATGTTGAGACCAAAATTAATATGGGTAGTAAATTCAAGATTCGACTGCCACTAACATTGGCTATTATTCAGGCATTATTAGTGAAAGTATGTGAAGAAATTTATGCTATTCCGCTTGGCTCCATTGATAGTACCATTAATATTACACCCCAGGATATAAAAACTATTCAAAATCAAGAGGTTATCTTACTTAGGGGCCAAATCATTCCAATAGTTCGATTGGCAAATGTGCTTAATGTTGCTAATACTTGCCAGCATAGTCAGGAAGAATTATTTGTAGTAATCGTTCATATTGGGGAAGAGCGTGCCGGGATCATTGTTGATACGCTCATTGGGCAGCAAGAAATAGTAATTAAATCTATGGGGAAATTATTAGCTGGAATTAAGGTTATTGCCGGTGCTACTATTTTAGGTAATGGTCAAGTAGCACTTATCTTAGATGTTGGGGCGCTAAAACAGTAAAAAAGGGAGGGAAGAAGAGTGTCTGAACTAACATATTCTGGTAATGATATTCAGTTAGTGGTATTTAAATTAGGGCGTGAGGAGTATGGTGTCAGTATTCTGCAAGTGCAAGAGATCAAACGAATAACGGAGATTACCCGGGTTCCCCATTCACCTGATTATATTAAAGGTGTAATGAATTTACGCGGTAGTATTTTGCCTGTTATTGATTTGAAGAAAAGACTTAATTTACCTCCAGAAGAGTATACGGAAGATACGCGAATTATTATTATAAAAGTTGAAGATATAGTTGTTGGCATGATTGTCGATGCTGTGTCTGAAGTAACGACAATTGATCAAAGTAATATTGAACCACCGCAAGCGGTGGTGGGTGGTATTGCTGGAGACTATTTAAGTGGTGTAGGTAAATTAGACAATCGACTTTTAATATTACTTAATACGGATGCAATTATTGGTGTGGGTCAAGAAGTTAAAGCTAGTTAATCGTTAGGTGTAGATATCAAAGGGGTGGCAAAACTTGTCTGAGGATATATTAAAACTATCATCATTGCAGTTAGATGCATTGAGGGAAATAGGTAATGTTGGTGCTGGCAATGCAGCAACTGCGCTATCTCAAATCATAAACAACAAAATTGACATGACAGTACCAGAAGTGGCTATTCTCCCCCTTGGTGAAGTACCTGAGGTGGTAGGTGGCCCAGATGCTATGGTTGCGGGTGTTTATCTCAGAGTTTTTGGCCTGGCACCTGGGAGTATCTTATTTTTGCTTCCTCGTGACAGTGCCTTTTATTTGGTTGATATGCTAATGGGGCGCAGCCAAGGTGAAACTCAACGCCTTAATTCTATGGATGAATCAGCGCTGATGGAGATTGGTAATATTTTGGCGGGTGCATATTTGAATGCGCTTTCTCACTTTACTAAGCTGACATTATTACCATCTATTCCGGCTTTAGCCGTTGATATGGCTGGTGCTATATTAAGCGTTATTTTGAGTCAGCTAGGTCAAATGGGCGATCATGCATTGGTAATCGAAACTGAATTTACTACTGATAATGATGGCGTTAAGGGTCATTTTTTCCTTATTCCTGATCCCGGTTCTCTGAGTACAATTTTGGCGGCAATCGGGGTGACAGAATAATGGCTGAACTAATAAAAGTCGGAATGGCTGATTACAAGGTTGGGCGTAATCCCGCTAGCTTAATTAGTTATGGACTAGGATCTTGTGTTGGTATCGCGCTTTTTGATTTGGTTGCTAAGGTAGGTGGATTAGCCCATATAATGTTGCCTGACAGTACGCAAGCCCGCTCAGCAGAGAATATAGCAAAATTTGCGGATACGGCTTTACCAGCCATGCTTAATGATATAATAAAATTAGGTGCAAACAAATCACGTATTACTGCGAAGATTGCCGGCGGAGCACAAATGTTTACATTTACTAATGCTACTGATATTATGCGGGTAGGTGAGCGTAATGCAGAAGCTGTGCGTTTAGTACTAAAGAAGCTGGAGATACGCTTACTAGCTGAAGATACCGGTGGTAATTATGGACGTACAGTTGAGTTAAAATTGGACACTGGCATTTTTCGCGTCAAAACTATTGATAAAGGTGAAAAAGAATTATAATTGGAGGAAGGAACTATGGCACTAAAGTTGCGGATTAGTTTATATGTGGCACTTATCGCCAGTGGCTTAACATTATTGGTAGGTTCACATAATAATATTACACTAACTGCTATGGTATACCGAACATTAGTATCGTTAGTTCTTTTTGCAATTATTGGATATGTTTGTGGTCAATTGGCTGAGCGCTATTTTCAAGAAACCCTGGACGAACTAGAACCTAAGGACGTGGATGTTACTATTGTAAATAGCGATGACAAACAGGGGGGAGAGTTACCGACTGCAGAATTTGAACCTCTTAATCCTAAGAATTTTGAGAATATAACACTAACGCAAAAGTGACGATGGAGGGGTAAGCGTCAATGGCAGATAATAATGCTGAAGAGAAGGCTGCTAACACTCTCAAACTTTGGCGGGAGTATAGTAATAACAGGAGTCCGGAGATTCGGGAGAAAATTATTGAGAACTACTTGCCTTTAGTTAAACTAGTGGCAGGCCGTGTTGCAGTTAGTCTTCCTCAGCATGTAGATAAAGATGATTTGATTAGTAATGGATTTTTTGGTCTTATGGAATCAATTGAACGCTTTGATGCTGATAGAGGAGTTAAGTTCGAAACCTATGCAGTTGTAAGAATTAGGGGAGCTATTCTTGACTCACTTAGAGCTCAAGATTGGGTTCCGGCTACCATTAGACAAAAAGCACGACAATATGAACAAACAGTCGCCAAGTTAGAACATGCGTTGGGACGTTCTGTAAAAGATGAAGAAATTGCGATGGCAATGAAAATTCCACTCAGTGAACTTTATAAGCTTATTAATCATCTAAATGCCAGCACACTTATTCCACTTGAAGAATTTGCTAGAACAGAGACAGCTTCGCAGCATACACCGAACCCTGCACAACATATTGAAGAACAAGAAGTAAAAGATATGCTAGCCAAAAGTATTGATAAGTTGCCAGAAAAAGAGCGTTTGGTGGTTAGTCTCTACTATTATGAAGGACTGACATTAAAAGAGATAAGCTTGATATTAAAACTATCGGAAGCTCGTATATCGCAACTTCATACTAAAGCTATTTTCCGGTTACGTGGTGCTCTGTCAAGACTAAAATCAAGCTTTATTTAATAATCAAACCTAGTCGTTAGTGCTAGTGATGGGAGATTGCGTATGAGTGACGATACACGTTTTTTAGAACAGGCAGATGATACTGTAAGTTCACTTGATGGATATTTTACTATTACGACAGATGAAAATGGTGTTTATCTAGCTGTGTATTCTCCGCAAGGTGAGGGACAGCCTGTAAAAGTATCTCAAATTACTGAACTTTTGGCAACACGCGGTATTGATAAAGTAGAGAATGCTTTGCTTGTTCGTGTAGTAAAAGAGGCATTAGGTACGCCCATTAAAGTGGCAGAGCAACTAGCTGAAACAGAACCAGTTATTCAGGTTTTGGTCTCTCGTGATAGAATGGAGACCACTCTACAGGTAGATATGCCGAAAGGCTGTCGACCGGTTACTATTGATGATATTATGGATAAGATTAAACAATCTGGTATAGTTTATGGAATTGACGGCGTGGCAATTGAAGCAGCACGCACCAGACCGGGAAGCACGGTAGTCTGCGCAAAAGGATTACCACCTGTTAATGGAGTTAATGCCGGTATCACATATTTCCTTGATTTAGAAAACAAAGGGCGACCTGTAGAATTAGATGATGGCAGGGTCGATTTTAAAAGCCTTAATATGTTTACTGTTGTTCACAAAGATGAGTTGTTAGCTGAAAAGATACCCGCAACACAAGGGACAGCGGGAATTGACGTTTTGGGGAATGAAGTTCAGGCTAAGCCAGGCAAAGACGTAGTATTGCCAATAGGTAAAAATGTTTATGCTGTCGAGGGATTGAAGGCATATGCGGGACAAGACGGCCAACTTGTTGTTGTGAACAAGAAAATAAGTGTTATTCCTCTTATCGAAATAAAAGGTGATGTTGATTTATCAACAGGTAATATTGAATTTGTCGGTAGCGTAATAGTTAAAGGCTCAGTACAAACTGGTTTTACAGTAAAGGCTGAAGGCAATGTAGAGATTGCCGGTAATGTCAGTGGTGGTATTGTTGAAGGCAAGACTGTTACTGTTCGTATGGGTATTCAGGGAATGAACAAAGGATATATCAAAGCAAGTGAGAATGTTGTTGCAAAGTATATTGAAAATGCAACAGTATTTGCAGGAAAAGACGTTATTGTCAGTGATGTTGTTCTACATAGTAAAGTGAGCGCCGGCAAAAGAGTAATTGTTGAAGAACGGCGTGGTCTTATTGTTGGTGGACAAATATCCGCAGGTGAAGAAATTAAGGCCAAGACTATTGGGACTTATTCTGCTACTAATACCGATATTGAAGTTGGGGTAAATCCGGCATTACGGGAAGAATACCAAACGTTACGCAAAGAAATTAGAAAGCTTGAGTTTGATTTAGAACAAGCGCAAAAAGCTTTAAATATATTACGAGCAATGAATCAGAGTACGATGCCTCCAGATAAACACGAAATGTTGCTTAAATTGACGAAAGCTCAGTTTCATTTAATTGGTCAGACTGAGACCATGCGTAACAGACTGGCAGAAATAGAAATAGCTCTGGAAGAAATGCGCTATGGTCACATTAAAGTAGCAGATACAGTTCATCCTGGGGTCAAGTTAGTTATAGGAACATTAGTGAAACCAGTACGGGATGCTACTAAATTTGCGAATTTTTATGCTGAAGACGGGGAAATTAAAACAGGCTCTTATAAATAGTAATTAACTACCAATCAGCTTTTTACTTTATGGTTGGATGGTGATGTAATGAGTATCAGGGCAATTGATATGCAGGTGATTATTCCAAAAGCGACAGAAGTCGGGACACAACAAAATAATCTTGCCCAGCAAGGTACACTTCAGCAACAGCAATTTGCTGAACAGATGGAAAAGGCGGCCCAGGTACGTCAGCATCAGGTTCAGAGTATCGAAAAGGGCCAAGGTGGCAAGGTTGAACGCGATGATAAAAAAGAAAATAGTAATAATAAACGCGGTGGTACTGACCTTAACCAAAATCACAATGTAGTTTCCCAAGAATCCTTAGAATCAGAAAATTCAGAGCAAGGAACAATGCCTCCAGATCCGGTACTAGGACATATTATTGATATTAAAACGTAGTATTACTGAGGTGATATTCTTGCAGGCTAGCGTTATTATTGTATTACTTGCAATAGTTCTTTTTCTTTTTTTATTAATATATAAAAAAGAAATGATTGTTAAGATGTTTATGTTAAAGCTGTCTGCTCCAGCCAATGAATTTACGCAGCAACTAGAACAAACAGCTGATTCTATTATTAGACGCCTTGAAGAGGAAGCCGCTCAACTTGAGTTATTAATTGAAGAAGCGGAGACTAAAATTGGCCTGCTTAGCCAGCAAGTTGAGCATGCCAATAAGATTATTGAGCAGTTGTCAGCATTAGAGGAAAAACGCAGCGTAGCTGAACAACAGGATCTAGGACTAGTTGTTGCCGAGGTTGGCAATGCATCAGTGCCACCGGTTGTAGATGATGTTTTGCTTGAGCCAGTTCAGCCTATTGCTGAACTATCAATTGAGGCCGATGAGAATAAACATACTGTCAAAGAAGTAATAAATGTTGAAAAATATCGTCATATTATTGCCATGGCAGACCAGAATTACACTGTGACAGAAATTGCTAAAGCTACAGGTATGGGCAAGGGCGAAATTATGCTGCTCCTACAATTGAATAAAAAGTAAGGCAGTTGGTATAATAAAAAGCGAAAAGCAAGAAATTATGAGAGAATTTGACTTGTTATCAGCGGAAAGTTATGCTATACTACTTTTCGGTGTATCACACACGCAATCTAATTTTGCTACTGTGCCAAAACTGGTGAAAGCAAAAGATGCGGGTTGCGGCGGTAATTTAACAGGAGGTGTATTTATGTCAGTTATATCTATGAAACAGCTTTTGGAAGCTGGTGTACATTTTGGCCACCAAACCAGAAGATGGAACCCCAAAATGGCTCCGTACATATTTACGGAGCGTAATGGTATTTACATTATTGACCTACAAAAAACAGTTAAAAAGGTGGAAGAAGCGTATAATTTTGTACGTGACTTAGCCGCTCAAGGACAAACTATGCTGTTTGTAGGTACTAAAAAACAGGCGCAGGAAGCTGTAAAAGAAGAAGCTATCAGATGTGAAATGTTCTATGTCAATGAAAGATGGCTGGGTGGTATGTTAACAAACTTCCAAACAATTCAAAAACGCATTAATAGATTGCGTGAGCTTGAAGATATGGAAGCTAAAGGTATGTTTGAAGTATTGCCTAAAAAAGAAGTCCTTACTTTACGCCACGAAATGGAACGATTACAAAAATTCCTTGGTGGTATTAAAAATATGCACAAACTGCCAGGCGCACTTTTCATTATTGATCCGCGCAAAGAACGCATTGCTGTGGCAGAAGCTCGTAACTTAGGTATTCCTATTGTTGGGATTGTTGATACCAACTGCGATCCAGATGAAATTGATTATGTTATTCCTGGTAACGATGATGCTATTCGCGCTGTTAAGCTGCTTACCGCAAAGGTTGCCGACGCTGTACTGGAAGGTCGCCAAGGCGAACAGATGGCAGAGTAAACTATGTGCACATTAAAGGTAAGGGGCTTTCGGCCCTCTTACCTTTAATAATAGTTAGGAGGATTTTAAATGATAACTGCAGGAATGGTTAAAGAACTACGGGAACGTACTGGTGCGGGCATGATGGATTGTAAAAAGGCTTTAAGCGAGACTAACGGTGATATGGAAAAGGCTGTTGACTCTTTGCGAGAAAAAGGTTTGGCTGCAGCAGCAAAAAAAGCTAGCCGTATAGCTTCTGAAGGACTTGTTGAATCTTACATACATGGGGCAGGACGTATTGGTGTTCTTGTTGAGGTAAACTGTGAAACTGATTTTGTTGCTAAAACTGATGATTTTAAATCACTAGTGCGAGATATAGCCATGCAGATTGCTGCCGCTAACCCCGGTTATGTTACTCGTGAAGAAGTGCCTGAAGAAATACTGAATCACGAAAGAGAAATCCTACGGGCGCAGGCTCTTAACGAAGGGAAGCCCGCTAATATTGTTGAAAAAATGATCGAGGGTCGTTTGAAAAAGTTCTTTCAGGAAAACTGTTTATTGGAGCAAGTTTTTATCAAAGATCCTGATAAAACAATAACTCAATTAATTACTGAACGAGTATCAAAAATTGGTGAAAATATTTCAGTTCGACGTTTCACCAGATATCAATTAGGTGAAGGTATTGAGAAAAAGGCTAACGATTTTGCAGCTGAAGTAATGGCGGCTGTCAATAAATAAGAGAACACGTTGTGTTCTCTTTTTTCTAAAAAATATTTTGTGAAATAAAGGATTTATTCGCAAAATGTAGAAATATAAATTTTAAAGGAGGTTTCCCTATTGGTCGCTGGTAAATATAAACGCGTTGTCTTAAAATTAAGTGGTGAAGCCTTGGCTGGCAATAAGGGCTATGGTATAGATCCTGTTGTTGTTGATTCTATTGCCAAAGAAATAAAAGAGGTTAAAGCAAATAATTTGGATGTAGCCATTGTTGTTGGTGGCGGGAATATCTGGCGTGGCCTTGCCGGTAGCGCGAAAGGCATGGATCGTGCCACTGCTGACTATATGGGGATGTTGGCGACTGTTATGAATGCACTTGCATTACAAGATGCGCTTGAACATTGTGATGTTGATTCAAGAGTGCAGACTGCTATTAATATGCAACAAGTCGCTGAACCATATATCCGTCGTCGGGCTATACGACATATGGAAAAAGGACGCGTAGTTATTTTTGCCGCAGGTACGGGAAATCCTTATTTCTCAACAGATACGACAGCTGCGCTAAGGGCTGCCGAAATTGAAGCAGATGCAATTTTGATGGCAAAGAAGAACACTGATGGTGTATATGATTCTGATCCACGCCACAACCCTGATGCCAAGAAGTTTAAAGAGCTTGAATATATTGAAGTTTTACAGCGCGGGTTAGGAGTCATGGACTCTACAGCTACTTCGCTGTGTATGGATAATAAAATTCCAATTGTAGTATTTAGTATTGATGAGCCAGGCAATATTTTGCAAGCTGCTCTAGGCAAAGATATCGGAACTATCGTTGGAGGAGAAAAAAATGGCAACTAAGGAAATTCATTCTGCCCATGAGGACAAAATGAAGAAGGCTTTGGAAGTTCTGCGGAAAGAGTATGGTAGTCTGCGTGCAGGCAGGGCAACTCCTTCGCTTCTGGAAAAGGTTATGGTTGATTATTATGGTTCACCAACGCCAGTTAATCAAGTAGCCAATGTTTCAGTTCCTGAACCGAGGATGATTGTCATTCAACCATGGGAAAAGACAATGCTTAACGCCATTGATAAGGCTATTCAAAAGTCGGATTTAGGATTGATGCCTACTAATGATGGTGTTATCATTAGACTGACTATTCCGCAACTTACGCAAGAACGCCGTTCGGAAATTGTTAAAGTTATACATAAAAAAGCTGAAGAATGCAGAGTCGTTATTCGTAATCTCAGGCGTGATGCCAATGAGACAATAAAGAAGGTTGAAAAAGACAAGACGGTTTCTGAAGATGAGGCCAAAAAAGCGCAAGACGATATTCAAAAATTAACAGATAAATATATTAAAGAAGTAGATCAGGTTATGGCTGCAAAAGAAAAAGAAATAATGGAAGTGTAATAGTGGATACAGTTGCGCAGCCGTTATCTAAAGTTATCGGTAAATTGGAACAAGCGGGTTGTAAATATACTATTGCTATTACTAAACCTTCACGAAATATCTTTCAACTTGAAGATACACTTTATGTTATTAGGCAGCAATTAGATGCTGATGGTATTTTAAATTTAATAGCTGCTGCTAAAATGGGAAAGGAGGTGTTTTAATAAATGGCTTACAAAATTACAGATGAGTGTGTTGCTTGTGGTTCTTGTGCTGCAACCTGCCCGGTTGAAGCTATTAAAGAAGGGGAACCAACTTACAGCATTGATGCTGAAGAGTGTGTTGAGTGTGGTTCTTGTGCTGAAGCTTGCCCTACTGGGGCAATAGTAGCTCCAGAGTAATTTAAATCCCCCTCGCAAGAGGGGGTTTAAATTTATATTTATTGGCTAACTTTTCTGGATTTTGGAGATAATTCTGGTAATAACTATGCTGCAGTTTGGCGGAGGGGCTTAGTGTGTGGAAAAAGTGGTTTAGTGATAAGGCTGCTAATAAGCAAATTGATTATAATACTATTGATCTGACTAGACTTCCGTGCCATGTGGCAATCATTATGGATGGAAACGGCAGATGGGCTCAAAAGAAAGGTCTTCCCCGTACGTTTGGTCATCGGGCTGGCGCGGAGACACTACGAGAAATTGTTAGGACAGCTTCAGAAATTGGCATAAAAGTTCTTACTGCTTACGCCTTTTCTACGGAAAATTGGCGGCGACCAGCTGATGAAGTTAGCTTGCTTATGAGCTTACTAGCTGAGTATCTTGATAATGAGATTAATGAGTTGGACAAAAACAATGTGCAAATCAGGTTTATCGGCAAGATTGAGGAACTGGCACTAACTTTACGAAAAAAAATCGAAAAAGCTCAGGCGCAGACTGCTCATAATACCGGTTTAATTCTGAACCTAGCTGTAAACTATGGTGGACGAGCTGAGTTGACGCGTGCTGTTAAAATAATTACTGAAAAAGTATTAAATCAAGAATTGGCATTAGAAGATATTAATGAGGCAATTATTGAAGAGAATTTATATACAGCGAATATTCCAGCGCCAGACTTATTAATTAGGCCGAGTGGTGATTTTCGTATTAGTAACTTTTTATTGTGGCAAGTTGCGTATGCTGAGTTCTGGTTTACAGAGACTAATTGGCCGGACTTTAAATCAGAGAATTTTTTGCAGGCTATACGCGATTACCAGCAGCGGGAACGAAGATTTGGTGGTATTAAAAATACAAAAAAACGGTAGGTGCCTATATTGCTTGGTATGCGTATTTTGACAGCAGTTATTGGAATTCCAATAGCCATAGTTATTATTAATTATGGTAGTTGGCTGTTTGCGGCAACGGTACTAGCGCTCGCATTGGTTGCCTGGCATGAATTTTTTACCATGATGAAGGCCAAAGATATTAAAATTCAGTACAATATTGGTCTTATTGGCATTATTTTAGCATCAGGTTGTGCTTGGCTTGGCAACACGCAGGAATTAGTTATGGTAATGTTGTTAGTTGTATTATTAACTATGGCGCAAACAATACTTAAATATAAGACATTCGGGGTTACTGAGGCCGCTTTTACTATATTGGGCACAATGTATATCAGTTTACCATTTGCTCATTTGTTACTTCTTAGGTTTACAGATCAATATGATTATATGTACACAGCGTTTGGCAATTTATCAGCAGGTGCCGTCTATCTTTGGTTAGCTTTTATTGGGACTTGGTCCAGTGATACGCTGGCATATTTTGTAGGGTCATTAGTTGGCCGGCACAAGCTGTGTCCGGCTATTAGTCCTGGAAAAACCATTGAAGGAGCTAGTGGCGGCTTAATTGGTAGTATTGCAGGTGTAGTTGCTATAGGATATTTGTGCGGATTGCCGCTAGTGCATATGGCTTTTCTAGGGTTATTAATCGGTATTGCCGCTCCTTTTGGTGATCTTGCCGAATCCGTATTAAAAAGGTTTACCGGAATAAAAAATTCTGGTAATATTTTACCAGGGCATGGTGGGATACTTGACCGTTTTGATGCCATTATGTTTTCTGTACCAGTAGTTTATTATTATATTAAGGCATTTATTATTATGTAGAAACTTAGAATGGAGAACTCCTTGATGAAGCAGATTGCTATTTTAGGAAGTACTGGCTCAATTGGGACACAGGCTTTGACTGTGATTGCAGCTAATGCCGATAGGTATAATATAACTGCCTTAGCTGCGTATCAAAATGAGAAATTATTAGCCGAGCAGATTGAGTATTTTAAACCCAATATTGCTGTACTAATTGATAAATTGGCAGCTGATCGCATGGTTAATACTTATCGTGGCAAAACAAAAATTTTGGTTGGTGAGGAGGGGCTGCTTGAAGCGGCTACTTTTTATCAGACAGATACTGTTTTGACATCACTAGTTGGATTTGCAGGATTGAAGCCAACGGTTGCTGCGATAAAGGCAAAGAAGAATATAGCGCTTGCTAATAAGGAAACCCTTGTGGCTGCCGGTGAATTAGTGATGTCATTAGCAAAAGAATATAATGTTAGCATTTCCCCGGTTGACAGTGAGCATAGTGCTGTTTTTCAATGCTTGAATGGAGAAAATAAACAGCAGATAAATCGGATTATTTTAACGGCATCTGGTGGACCATTTCGCGGGCGTACGATAGAAGAAATGCGCAATGTGACGATTGATGATTGTCTTAAACATCCCAATTGGTCTATGGGAAGAAAAATCACCATTGATTCTGCTACATTAGTCAACAAAGGTTTAGAGGTCATTGAAGCCAAATGGCTATTCGGTGTTGATTATGACAATATTGATGTTTGTGTTCATCCTCAGAGCATAATTCATTCTATGATTGAATTTATTGATGGCAGTATTATGGCACAACTAGGAATGCCGGACATGCGACTGCCGATCCAATATGCTTTATCTTATCCTGAACGCTTGCCATCTAAGTTCCCTCGTCTAGACTTGACAACATTATCGGCACTGACTTTCGCGGAACCTGATACGGTAAATTTTCCGGCATTAAAGCTAGCTTATAGTGCAGGGAAGGTAGGCGGAACTATGCCTTGTATTTTCAATGCAGCTAACGAAGTAGCGGTTTACGCTTTTTTAAATGGTGAAATAGGTTTTCTTGATATCATTCAGGTAATACGTTATACTATGGAAAAACATACCTTGATTACAAATCCTGATTTGGAGCAGATTGATGCAGCTGATGCATGGGCACGCCAAGCTGCACTCCAAGTGGTAAATGATTTAAAAAAATGGTAACCAATACTTGAAAGGTTGGTGAAAATTTGTCTACAGTCATTGCGACTATTTTTGTTTTCGGTTTACTTATTTTATTTCACGAGCTAGGTCACTTTATTACAGCGAAAAGCGTGGGTATGCGGGTGGATGAATTTGCTATCGGCTTTGGACCTAAGTTGATAAGTAAAAAAATTGGCGAGACCATCTATTCTATTCGTATCATACCACTTGGTGGTTTTAATAAAATTGCGGGTATGGATCCAGATGAGCAGCAGGATGAACGTTCATTTAGTGCTAAGCCTATCTGGGCAAGGATGTTAGTAATTGTGGCTGGTTCAGTCATGAATTTTGTTTTACCTGTGCTCTTGCTTTTTATTGTATTTGTGAGCGCAGGCATTGACAGTCCCTCCAACCAACCAATAATAGGCAAAATTTTTCCGGATAAGCCAGCTGCTGTTGCTGGGTTGTTGCCTGGTGATAGAATAACAGCAGTAAATGGAACATCAGTAGATTCCTGGCGGGATTTTGTTAGTGTTATCCAGACAAATGCAGGAACCAAACTCACGATAACCTTTTCACGCGCTTTGGAAACTAACAAAACAGCTGTGCTTACACCTGAATATGATGAAAAAGGCAAGCGCGGAGTTATTGGTGTTATTCCCCAGATTGATAACTACCAGCCTGGAATAATTGAATCTGCTGGTCTGGCTGCAAAACAAACAGTTACTGTAGCGCAAGCTATGCTGATTGGTATTGGTGAAATGATTACTGGTAAAACAGCAGCCGATGTTGCCGGCCCCATTGGTGTAGCCCAAATGGCAGGGGAAGTTGCCCAAATGGGAATTATTCCATTACTGCAATTTGCCGCTTTTTTAAGCATTAATTTAGGGTTAATTAATCTTTTACCAGTGCCGGTATTGGATGGTGGGCATGTTGTCACACTGGCTGTTGAAGGTATCAGAGGTAAACCGCTTAGTGATAGTCAAATGCAGTTTATTCAGATGATTGGCTTAGCGTTGTTACTGCTGCTATTTGTTGTGGCAACTTTCAAAGATATAGTGCGATTAAATTTGTTTTAAGCTGGTGATGAAATATGCAGCGTAAGAAAACACAGCCGCTACAAGTTGGAAAAATGGTGGTAGGTGGTAGTGCACCTATATCGGTACAATCGATGACGAATACCCGTACAGACCATGTTGCTGATACTGTAGCGCAAATTAACCGGCTTATCGATGCCGGCTGTGATATAGTTCGGGTTGCTGTACCTGATATGTCTGCCGCGCAGGCTATAGAGCAGATAAAAGCCGCCGTAGATGATGTTCCCCTTATTGCAGATATTCACTTTGATTACCGTTTGGCGGTTGCGGCCATGGAGCGCGGCATCGATGGTCTGCGTTTAAATCCAGGGAACATTGGCGAGGTCGATCATGTGGCCGTAATCGTTAAAGAGGCCAAAAAACGGCAAATTCCAATTCGCATTGGGGTTAATGCCGGATCACTAAGTAAAGCAATACTTGCTAAATATGGCGGGCATCCGACAGCAGAGGCTATGGTCGAAAGTGCGCTAAGTCATATTGCAATTTTGGAAAAACATAATTTTCATGATATTAAAATATCGTTAAAGGCGCATGATGTACCGCTTACTATCAGCGCCTACCAACTTATGTCAGAAACTGTAGATTATCCATTGCATTTAGGAATTACTGAGGCGGGGACAATACGCTCAGGGGTAATTAAGTCAGCCGTAGGCATTGGTGCGCTTTTAGCTCAGGGAATCGGTGACACAATCCGAGTATCATTAACTGGTGACCCTGTTGAAGAGGTGTATGTCGCTAATGAGATTCTTAAGTCTTTAGGACTACGCAAGTATGGTCCTACGCTTATATCTTGTCCGACCTGTGGGCGTTGCCAAATTAATTTGGTTGAAGTTGCTGAGCAGGTAGACAGTAAGCTGAAAACCATGAAAACCCCCATTACGGTAGCAGTAATGGGTTGTGTTGTGAACGGACCTGGAGAAGCCAGAGATGCCGATGTTGGTATTGCTGGTGGTAAAGGGGAAGGTCTGTTATTCAGTAAAGGTGAGATTATTCGTAAAGTGCCAGAAGGCGAACTAGTAAGTACATTATTTGCTGAAATTGATAAACTTAGTAAGGAGGCTAATACTTAATGCGCTTTTCCCAATTATTTGCACCCACATTACGAGAAACCCCGGCTGAAGCCGAAGTAGTAAGCCATCAATTAATGCTCAGAGCAGGTCTTATTCGTAAAGCTACAGGTGGAGTTTATTCCTATTTGCCGTTGGCTTTGCGGGTACTGAAAAAAATTGAAAAAATAGTACGTGAAGAAATGGATGCTAAAGGTGGACAAGAATTGGCAATGCCGATTATTCAGCCAGCTGAAATGTGGCAGGAAACTGGCCGGTGGAGCGTTTATGGTGAAGAAATGTTTCGCTTGCAAGACCGTCATGATCGCAAGTTTTGTCTAGGACCCACTCATGAAGAAATGATTACTACCATTGTTCGCGGGGATGTTCGCTCTTATCGTCAACTGCCACTTATGCTTTATCAGATTCAAAACAAGTATCGTGATGAAATTAGGCCGCGGTTTGGACTTATGCGGGGTCGTGAGTTTATTATGAAAGACTTATACTCATTTGATCGCGATGAGGCAGGTCTTGACGAAAGCTATAATAAAATGTATGATGCTTATTCACGCATATTTACCCGTTGTGGTCTGACCTTCCGCGCAGTGGAAGCCGACTCTGGTGCTATTGGCGGCAGTGGCTCACACGAATTTATGGTAATTGCTGAATCAGGAGAAGCTGGCATTGTCTATTGTGAAAAATGTGATTATGCAGCCAACGATGAGAAAGCCGAATTGCATCCGATTTGTCTTCCGAGTGAAGAACAGCTGCCGCTAGACGAAAAAGCTACTCCGGGAATGAAGACTATTGTTGATCTCAGTCAGTTTTTAAGCATCACACCAGAAAAGACGATCAAGACATTAGCTTATCGGACAGATACTGGTACGCTTGTACTAGCACTTGTTCGCGGAGATCATGAAGTAAATGAGATTAAATTACTAAACAAAGTCGGCTGTATACAACTGGATATGGCTAATGAAGAAGCCATTACCCATACATTAGGTAGTCGAGCTGGTTATATTGGCCCTGTTGGGCTTACCGATAAAGAGAATATTATAATTGTTGCCGATGCAACTGTTATGAATATGAATAATGCGGTATGCGGTGCTAATAAACTGGATACTCACTATATTAACGTCAATCCTGGTCGTGACTTTAAACCGTCCATTGTTACAGACCTTCGTCTGATACAAGAAAATGATCCTTGTCCTCACTGTGGTGCTCCTGTTAAAACTGCCCGGGGAATAGAGGTTGGCCAGGTATTTAAATTATTTACTAAATATAGTACGGCATTACAGGCTACTTTTATTGATGTTGATAGTAAAGAAAAACCGATGGTTATGGGTTGCTATGGTGTTGGTGTCAGCCGTACAATGGCAGCGGCTATTGAACAAAATTATGATGAAAATGGTATTATATGGCCTGCACCTATTGCTCCTTACCATGCTGTAGTTATCCCTGTCAGCAGTAAAGATGAAAAGCAGATGGCCTTAGCAGAAAAAATATATACTGAGTTAAATGCGAGTGGGTTAGAGGCTATACTGGATGATCGCAATGAGCGACCCGGTGTTAAATTTAAAGATGCAGACCTTATTGGTTATCCTATTAAGATCATAATTGGTCCCAAGGCAATTAATGAAAATTTAATTGAGACCAAAGTGCGGCGTACAGGGGAAGTACTTTATTATAGCCAAGAAGAATATCTTAGTAATGTCAAAGAACTTTTAACCAAATTGTAACACGATAATCCATTTTATACTAAAAGGCGTGATAATGATGATCACGCCTTTTTAACTATATGGGAAAGTGTGCGAGGTGAGAAGATGACTCCAATCAGTGAAATAGATATTACGTTACGGCTGGTGATCTCTTGTATTCTTGGCGGTTTAATCGGTTTTGAACGCGAGAGCTTGGATCGCCCGGCTGGCTTGCGTACTCATATATTGGTATGTATAGGGTCGACATTAATGACGCTTGTGTCTATTTATGGGTTCTCTGGCATTGATACTGTTACCAAGGATCCTGGACGGATTGCGGCGCAAGTGGTGAGTGGGATTGGCTTTTTGGGTGCCGGTACTATTTTGCGAGAAGGGTTGACTGTTACAGGGCTTACAACGGCAGCTAGTTTGTGGGTTGTTGCCGGAATTGGCTTGGCCATTGGCTGTGGGTTTTATTTTGCTGGCATCGCAGGTACTGCTCTGGTATTTTTAACATTGGTACTATTTGGGCAAATGGAGCGCCGTCACTGGAGTAATAAATGTCATGATAAAATCAAAATTATTGTGCGCGATCAACCAGGCCAGATTGGGCAAGTGGGGATATTTTTGGGAAAACATAATATCGGTATTAAGAATATAACCATGCACCATATCCCCGAGCAAAAAGTGATAAACCTTGAGTTTGTCTTAATAATCCCGGCAAATGCTGATATGATACAGATATTTGCCGAACTAGCCGAAATTGACGGAGTGCTTTCCCTTGATAAACCGTGGTAAAATAATGGTGACCTGTTATTGATGGGAGAGGTTGAATGTCTAGTTATTGTGTTATACCAGAAAACTGCCAAAGTTTTTTCCAATTTGTAGAACAGTTACCAGTTGATGTGGTTAATCGGGAAGTATTAAAAGCAGCGCAAGTTAATAAAGTTGAGGTAAACCCGGTTGCTAAGACATGGATTATATTTATAACAGTAGCTAAACCTGTTTCTGAACAGACTATTGGTATTATAGCAGAACATCTATGTCAACAATGCGGTTTAACTACTGTTCGTTTTACTCAGCAGACAAAAGATTTGAAGCAATATCTGGTGGAGAACTGGTCACAATTTGTTGAACAAATTACAGAAGGTCATTACGCCACTAAACATTTGCTTTTACATGCGATTTGGTCATATGAAGAAGAAACGCTTACCATTGAAACTATTGGGGGACTGTCAACAGCAATTTTGGCTGAGCGTGGCATCGAGCAGGTAATAAAAGCCTTCATCATTCGGAATTTTGGTCATAGCTGTGAAGTGAAATTTCTTTATTCTGAGATGGAAGAAGTAGTTAACTGTGATGAGGCATTATTAACTCCCGCGTTTAAGGAGGCTGTTATATCCCAGGATAGACCAAAAGCAAATGCAAATGACAGCCCAATAATATTTGGCCGCAATATTCGCGGAGCGGCGGCCGCTGTTCAGCCGATAAATGCCATCCAAGAGGAAGCACGTAATGTAGTCCTTACTGGTCAGATTCTTACCCATGAAGTAAAGGAATTGAAATCAGGCCGGTTTTTGCTGACTTTTGACCTAGTTGATCTTACCGATGGTATTAGTGGTAAGGCTTTTTTTGATAATAAAGAGCAGTTTGATAAAGCAACTGGACTTATTAAAAACGGTATGCAGGCGACAGTCAAGGGGACAGTTCAATATGATAAATTTGCTAATGAATTGATTCTATTTACTGACAGTATGTGTCGCGCAGAAAAAGTCGAAGAGCGCCAAGACAATGCGCCTATACGCCGGATTGAACTACATGCCCATACTCGTATGAGTGCTATGGATGCTGTGGTTTCTGCAAAAAATTTAGTAAAAACGGCTGCTAAATGGGGGCACTCTGCCATTGCTATTACTGATCATGGGGTAGTGCAAGCCTTCCCGGAAGCCTATGAGGAAGCCGCCAGTGTTGGCATTAAAGTGATTTATGGTATGGAAGGTTATCTGTTTGATGACGATATCAATCAGGCTCGTCATATTATCATTTTGGCACAAAACAATATTGGCCTGCGCAATTTATACCGGTTGGTATCGATATCCCATCTTAGGTATCTACATCGTACGCCACGCATACCACGGATGATATTAGACGATTATCGGGAAGGTCTGTTATTGGGTTCAGCCTGTGAAGCTGGTGAGTTAATTCATGCTATGATTAATGGTGCCAGCCAAGAAGAATTAATTACTATTGCTAAGTATTATGACTATCTTGAGATTCAGCCAACAGGCAATAATGAGTTTTTAGTACGTAAAGGTAAGATCGCCGATGAAGAGGGATTGCGTGATATCAACAGGAAAGTTTGTGCGATTGGTGCGCAATTGGGAAAACCAGTTGCTGCTACTTGTGATGTTCATTTTTTAAATCCTGAAGATGAAGTATATCGTCGAATTCTTATGGCAGGCCGGGGTTATGATGATGCTGATAGGCAGCCGCCACTCTTTTTTCGAACAACTGACGAAATGTTGGCTGAGTTTAGCTATCTTGGAGTAGCGAAAGCCCATGAAGTAGTAATTGAGGTTCCTAAGCGTATTAATGACAGTATTGAAAGCATTAAGCCTATTCCGGAAGAATTGTATTCGCCGCAAATCCCTGGAGCAGAAGAAGATATTAAGTTTATGTCCTATCAAAACGCCGAACAACTCTATGGAACACCATTACCGGAGATTGTGGCTAAACGTCTTGAGAATGAACTTGATTCGATAATTAATCATGGTTTTGCTGTGCTATATCTTATAGCCCATAAATTGGTAAAAAAATCGATGGATGATGGTTATCTGGTAGGCTCTAGGGGGTCAGTAGGTTCATCTTTTGTTGCTACTATGACCGGGATAACTGAGGTTAACCCATTACCGCCGCATTGGCGCTGTCCCAGTTGTAAATACAGTGAATTTATTACCGATGGGAGTTATGGTGGCGGCTTCGATTTGCCGGAGAAAGTTTGTCCTCATTGTCAGACTGATATGGAAAAAAATGGCCATGATATCCCCTTTGCTGTATTTATGGGTTTCCATGGTGATAAAGTGCCTGATATTGATCTAAACTTTTCCGGTGATTATCAGCCGGTAGCTCACAAATATACCGAAGAATTATTTGGGCGTGATAATGTATTTAGGGCGGGGACAATTGCCACTATCGCCGACAAGACAGCCTATGGTTATGTAAAGAATTATCTGAATGACAAAGGCTCTACTGCCCGTAATGCTTATATAAACAAGCTTTTAGGAGGTTGTACTGGCGTAAAACGAACTACGGGTCAACATCCTGGCGGTATTATGGTTATACCTCGGGATATGGATGTGCATCACTTTACACCGATACAATATCCGGCTGATGATAAGAACTCATCAACAATTACTACACATTTTGATTACCACTCAATCAGCAGCCGACTGGTAAAACTTGACATATTAGGACATGATGATCCGACAGTAATAAAAATGCTGGAAGATTTGACAAATCTTGATGCCAAAACAATTCCTTTCGATGATGCTGCGACTATGAGCCTATTTTCTTCGACAGACGCGCTGCATCTTACGCCGGAAGCACTTAACAGTACGGTTGCTACCTTTGGTATACCCGAATTTGGGACTAAATTTGTAAGACAAATGCTTGAGGATACTAAGCCGAAGACCTTTAGTGAACTGATACGAATAAGCGGTTTTTCTCACGGGACAGATGTCTGGCTTAATAATGCTCAGGATCTTATTCGCAGTGGAACTGCTAAACTTTCTGAGGCCATTTCTACGCGTGATGACATTATGGTTTATCTCATGCAAAAAGGCGTTGAGCCTCTGCTGGCATTTAAAACTATGGAAAGTGTACGTAAAGGTAAGGGTATAAAGCCTGATGATGTCGAAAAGATTAGGGCTAAAAATGTACCTGAGTGGTTTATCGAATCCTGTCAGAAAATTAAATACATGTTTCCCAAAGCACATGCCGTAGCATATGTAATGATGGCTTTTCGGATAGCCTATTGCAAAGTGCATCATCCGTTGGCATTTTATGCCGCCTATTGCACCGTTAGAGCTACCGATTTTGATGCAGACTTAATTGTTAAAGGTGCTAAAGTACTTAAAGATGAGCTGGTGATTTTAGAGGAAAAAGGAAATACACTTTCAACCAAAGAGAAGAGTATCCAGACAATTTTAGAAATAGCGCACGAGATGTACTTGCGCGGGTATGTCTTTCACCGAGTGGATTTATATAAATCTGACGCTGAAAAATTTCTGATTGTTGATAATGGGCTTTTACCTCCAATTGGTTCCTTGCAAGGGGTAGGGGTATCTGCTGCTCATAACATCGTAGCAGCCCGGCAGAACAAAGATTTTTCGTCAATTGAGGATTTGCGCTCGCGCAGCAGAGTTTCTAAAACTGTAATTGATATTCTTAAAAATCATGGCTGTTTAGCAGGACTAGATGATTCGGATCAAATCCAGTTGTTTGCATGAAATAAAATTCGAGTGAAAAGTCGGTTGTAAAATTACCCTTTTAGTGGTATAATAGTTGAGTGTATAAAAGGTATTTGACTTTTTAAGAGTGGGTATTGAGCACCCACTCTTTCATCGTATTTTAGCACTAATCGCTCTTACCATAATTAGGTATGAGAGGTAGGATATTAGGAAACAATAAAAAGTAAGAGCTGTTACGGCTTATTAAGCCCTAATTGGAGGTGTTAATTATTGTGTTGCGAGAAAAAATAGAAGCAGTAGTTGAAACCATTGTTTCAGATATTATTGTTGATAGTAAACTTGAATTGGTTGATGTTGAATATGTTAAGGAACGGGACTGGTATCTTAGAGTCTTTCTTGATAAAGAATCAGGTATTGAGATTGATGATTGTCAGTGGGTGAGCGAACAACTTGAAGCTAAGCTGGACGAAAGTGATTTAATAAAAGATCATTATTATCTTGAAGTTTCCTCTCCTGGTCTTGACCGTCCTCTTAAAAAAGACCGAGATTTTATCCGTCATGCAGGTGATAAGATAGAGGTCAAAACCTATGAGCCTATTAACGGTGAAAAACAACTAGTGGGGACTCTAATTGGTTTGCTCAATGGTAGTGTTCAGATTGATATTGATGGTCAAACTGTTACTATCCCAAAAGAAAAGACGGCGCAAATCAGACTTCATATAGAATTTTAGCATTGAAAATTGAATAAGGGGGAATTGTTATGAATGCAGAGTTTATGCAGGCATTTGAACAACTAGGAAGAGAAAAGGGTATTGCGCCTGAAATTCTGTTTGATGCAATTGAAGCAGCCTTGATTTCAGCGTATAAACGTAACTTTAGCTCGGCACAAAATGTAAGGGTAGCTTTAGAACGAACTACCGGAGAAATACATGTTTATGCCCGCAAGAATGTTGTTGAAGACGTTAGTGATACACGCCTTGAACTATCTCTTGCGGAAGCCAAGGCAATTGATCCACGCTACGAGCTTGAGGATGTAGTTGAACTTGAAGTTACGCCTAAGAATTTTGGAAGAATTGCGGCCCAAACAGCCAAACAAGTTGTTGTTCAACGGATTAGGGAAGCCGAGCGGGGCATGATTTATGAAGAATTTTCTAATCGAGAAAGCGACATTGTAACAGGTATTGTTCAACGTATTGAACAAAAGAATGTATTTATTGATTTGGGCAAGGCGGAAGCTGTTCTGGCACCGTCTGAACAAATCCCTGATGAAATATATAAACATAATGATAGACTAAAAACATACATAGTGGAAGTGAAAAAAACTACTAAGGGACCACAAATACTTGTATCCAGAACACATCCCGGACTGTTAAAGCGCTTGTTTGAGTTGGAAGTTCCAGAAATTCATGATGGTGTAGTTGAATTAAAATCAGTAGCACGTGAGCCTGGAATGAGATCTAAAATTGCAGTTTACTCTCGTGATGAAACTGTTGATCCGGTAGGGGCCTGCGTAGGTCATAAAGGTATGCGGGTACAGACTATCGTTAATGAGCTCAAAGGCGAAAAAATAGATATTGTTAAGTGGAATACTGATCCGGCAAAATATATAGCTAATGCATTAAGTCCTGCCAGGGTAATTTCAGTAGAGGTTCAGGAAGCCGAAAAGATGTCCAGGGTGGTTGTGCCAGATTATCAACTTTCATTGGCAATCGGTAAAGAAGGGCAGAATGCACGGCTGGCAGCTAAGCTTACTGGTTGGAAAATTGACATTAAGAGCGAGTCGCAAGCTGCGCAATTGTCGAATGCGCCAGCGAATTTGGCGCAGGAGGAATTGGTGTGAAACCGAAAAAAATTCCTTTCAGAATGTGTGTGGGCTGTCAGGATATGAAATCTAAAAAAGAATTGTTGAGAGTTGTTCGAACACCAGAGGGCGAGATTGTTTTGGATCCGACCGGTAAAAAGGCCGGACGAGGTGCTTATATGTGCCGTAGTGAGCAATGTCTGACAAAAGCTTTTAAAGAAAAACGATTAGAAAAGGCGCTGAAACATCCGATTGGAGAAGAGGTTTATGATGCGCTTAGAGTCGGGATCATAGAATGAATCAACAAAAACTAATGTCGCTTTTGGGGCTGGCTCAAAAGGCAGGCAAAATTGTTTCTGGTGATTTTGCTGTACAAGGAGCTATCAAATCAGGTAAAGCTAGATTGCTTATTATTGCTGCTGATGCCTCTGAGAGTACTAAAAAGGAGTATCAATATTTGGCAGCATCAAAAAATATCACTGTTTTCTGTGTTTTATCGAAAGAACAGTTAGGTGGTGCTATCGGCAAAGCATTACGGGCTGCTGTAGTGATAACTGATGAAGGTTTTGTCAAGCCAATTACCTTGAATTTGCAAGAGTAATTGTTGTTGTAGAGAGAAAGAAAATGGGGGTGGATCAATGTCCAAATATAGAGTATATGAATTAGCTAAAGAACATAATACAACCAGCAAGGTTATCATAGATATTTTAGGACGGCATAGCATTATTGCTAAAAATCACATGAGTAGTGTGGATGATGATGCCAAAGTTGCTATTGAACGGACTTTTGCCAGAAAGACTGGAACAAATGAACCAACACAGGCTGCGCAGTCTGTTCAATCTGCAAAAAACGAACCAAGTAATGTGCTGCAATCGGTAAAGGAAGCGCAAACTGCAAGCCTGCAGCCAAATCGTCCTCAGCCTAACCATCAGCAACCACAAACCGGTAACCGTCCGGGCTATAACAATAATCAGCAATCACAAGCAACCAATCGTCCGGGCTCTAACAATAGTCAGCAGCCACAAGCCGGTAATCGTCCGGGCTATAACAATAATCAGCAGCCACAAGCCGGTAATCGTCCGGGCTATAACAATAATCAGCAACCACAAGCCGGTAATCGTCCGGGCTATAACAATAATCAGCAGCCACAAGCCGGTAATCGTCCGGGCTATAACAATAATCAGCAGCCACAAGCCGGTAATCGTCCGGGCTATAACAATCAGCAACCACAAGCAGGTAACCGTCCGGGTTATAGCAATAATCAACCGCAATCAACTAACCGTCCAGGCTATAACAATCAGCAACCACAAGCAGGTAACCGTCCGGGCTATAACAATCAACAACCGCAATCAACTAACCGTCCGGGCTATAACAATCAACAACCGCAATCAACTAACCGTCCGGGCTATAACAATCAGCAACCGCAATCAACTAACCGTCCGGGCTATAACAATCAACAACAGCAATCAACTAATCGTCCAAGCTATAATAATCAACAACAATCTAACAATCGTTCGCAACCTGCAGGGCAAACATCAAATACCCAGCAGCGCCCGGGGGCTGGTCCGCAAGGACAACAGACAGCTAACAATAGTCGTCGTCCTTTTACTAATAACTCTCGCAGTAGTGGCGGTCCAGGACATGGAAATAGGAATCAGCAGCGTTCTAATCAACATAGACACCAACCAGGAAAAAATCAGGCTCCCCATGTAAAAGTTGAGATGCCAAAACCGAAGAGTATTCGGATTGGGGAATCAATTGCAGTTAAAGATCTTGCCGGAAAAATGGGCCGCGAAGTCAGCGAAATTATCAAAAAGCTGATGATGCTGGGAACCATGGTGAATATTAATCAAGAAGTTGATTTTGATACTGCCTGTATTTTGGGCGGAGAATTCGGGGTTGCGGTAGAAGCAATTCCGCCTGAGGAAGATCCAACAGAGATTCCCGAAATTGAAGATGATGAAAAAGACTTGGTTTATCGGCCGCCAGTTGTTACTGTTATGGGTCATGTTGACCATGGTAAAACTTCACTCTTAGATTCTATCCGTCAGACACATGTCACAACGCAAGAAGCTGGCGGGATTACACAGCATATTGGCGCCTATCAGGTGATGTGCAAAGGGAAGAAAATTGTCTTTTTAGATACCCCAGGGCATGAAGCATTTACAGCCATGCGTGCGCGTGGTGCACAAGCTACCGATATTGCCATTTTAGTAGTTGCTGCTGATGATGGTGTTATGCCTCAGACGATAGAGGCTATTAATCATGCTAAATCAGCGAAAGTACCAATTATTGTAGCTATCAATAAAATGGACCGCCCAGGGGCGAATCCTGATAGAGTTAAGCAACAGTTGGCAGAGCACCAATTGATACCTGAAGATTGGGGCGGCGAGACCATTATGGTACCGGTGTCTGCTCATCAAAAGACAGGTATTAGTGACTTGCTTGAAATGATTTTACTAGTCGCTGAAATGCTTGACCTTAAAGCAAACCCCAACCGTCTTGCACATGGCATAATTATTGAGGCCAAACTTGATAAAGGCCGCGGTCCAGTATCAACAGTGCTTGTGCAAAAAGGTACACTACGGATCGGTGATACAATTATCGCTGGAACAGCTTATGGTAAAGTTCGAGCAATGACTAACGACCGAGGCGAGAAGATAAAGAAAGCTGAGCCTTCTACTCCTGTAGAAGTACTTGGATTAGCAGATGTTCCAGCAGCAGGAGATATTCTAGTAGCTGTGGATGAGCGGACAGCTAGAGCTGTGGCTGAAAAACGTGTGGCTAAAAAACGTACTGACGAGATTAAACAATCGCAGAAAGTTTCGCTTGAAGATTTGTTTAATCAAATTCAGGAAGGTAGTATAAAAGACCTCAATATAGTTGTTAAAGCAGATGTTCAGGGTTCTGTTGAAGCACTTCGACAATCGTTGTTGAATATCAAAAACAAGGAAGTCAGGGTAAACATTGTTCATGCCGGTGTCGGAGCTATTAATGAATCTGATGTTATGTTGGCAGCTGCTTCCAACGCACTTATTATTGGCTTTAACGTTCGACCTGCTGGAAATGCACGTAAGGCTGCTGATAGTGAAAAAATTGATATCAGGCTTTATCGTGTTATCTATGATGCCATTAATGATGTAGAAGCTGCTATTACCGGGATGCTGGCACCCGAGTTTAAGGAAGTAATACTAGGACGTGTAGAGGTACGGCAAGTAATTTCTATTCCTAAAGCCGTAGTTGCAGGTTCGTATGTACTTGAAGGGAAAATAACAAGTACTGCACAAATTCGACTGATTAGAGATGGTATTGTTATTCACGAAGGAAAGCTTGAATCACTCCGCCGCTTTAAAGATGATGTTAAAGAAGTTGCACAAGGATATGAGTGCGGTATAACCATTGAAAAGTTTCGGGATGTTAAAGAAGGCGACACTATTGAGGCCTTTACCATGGAAGAGGTCGCCCCGAAGGCTTAAACGTAAACGGTATGTTGAGATGGTGGAGGAATTACGATGGGACAACTGCGGGTAGAAAAAGTGCAGGAATTCATTAAACAAGAAATCAGTAAAATTATTCTGTCTGAGCTTAAAGATCCACGCATTGGTTTTGTAACAGTAACCAGAGTAGAGGCTACTGGTGACTTGCGAAGTGCTAAAGTATATGTTAGCTTAATGGGAAATGATGATCAAAAGGCAGAGACTTGGGCCGGATTGACTAAAGCCTTAGGGTATATGCGTGCGGAAATTGGCAAACGAATTAGAATGAGATGTACTCCCGAACTATCTTTGCATCTTGATGAAACCTTAGAGTATAGTGCACGTATTCAGGAATTAATTTTAAAAATCAAGCAGGAAGAAGGCAACTAGTAACAGTATGGAAGTGTCTATTAAACACAGCGCTAAGCTGTTAAGTCAGGCTAATCATATCGTGCTTACTGCCCATATCCATCCTGATGGTGATGCACTAGGGTCAGTGCTTGCTCTTTATGCCTATTTATCAGCCCAAGGGAAAAATGTCAAGATGCTACTTGATGATGAAGTTCCTCGTGCTTTTAGATTTCTTGCTGATTGGAAAAAAATAGAACAGCCTCAAAGTGTAATGACGGGGATCGATTTGCTGGTAGTGCTTGATTCCAGTGATTTAGAACGGATTGGTAAAGTAAAGGATGTTGTTACAGCGCCTATCCTTAATATTGACCACCATATATCTAATCTTAAGTTTGCTGAGTATTGGTATATAGACAGTCAAGTAGCAGCAACAGGAGAATTGATTTTCAAACTGCTAAAAGAAATGAATGCAGCTATCACAAGCAGTATGGCTACAGCTTTGTTTATGGCGATAGCTACTGACTGCGGTTTCTTTCGCTATGCTAATACTTCAGCAGAAACGCTTAAACTTGCTTCAGAACTAGTAGCTTTAGGTGCTGAACCTCATACTATTTCTGAACATCTGGATGTTAAGCCACTGTCTGTTATCAAGGTATTACCTAAAGTACTTGAAACACTCGAGATCATTGAATGTAGTCAAAATGGGAAAATTGCAGCCTTGACTTTGAGTCAAGAAATATTGGCTGATTTCAAAGACGATACAGAAGGATTTATTAACTATCCCCGCAATATTGAAGGCGTTGAAATTGCCATTATGTTTAAAGAAGCCGATACTCACAGTGTTAGGGTTAGCTTACGTTCAAAAATGGTAGATGTAAGTCAGCTTGCACTTGCCTTTGGCGGCGGTGGTCATGCCCGGGCGGCTGGATGTACGGTAACAGAAACTCTTGGCAGAGCTAAAACTTTGATTATAGACGCGGCCAAACAACTGTTAGTTAAAGGGTTAGGAGTCAATGATGCAAAGCGGGATAATTAATGTACTTAAACCGCCGGGCATGACATCACATGATGTCGTGTCGTATATCCGGCGGCTATATAGCATCAAGCGTGTTGGGCATGCGGGTACATTGGATCCTGCAGCAGCAGGCGTATTACCCGTATTTATTGGAAATGCAACTAGGCTTGTTGAATACCTAGCCGACGCAGATAAAAGCTATCGGGCTGAGCTTACTTTTGGCTTTGAAACAGATACTGGTGATGATACCGGAAAAATCACGAATAGTCGCCCGTATATTCGGCCCAAGTTGAGCGAGATTAAGGATGCACTTGCTTCTTTTATTGGTGTCAATGAACAAATTCCGCCGATGTATTCTGCTGTAAAAATTGGTGGTAAAAAGTTGTATGAACTGGCCAGGCAAGGTCAGGTTGTTGAGCGAAAACCGCGTAAAATTCTAATCGATACGATCTCGCTTATAACCGAATGCGAAACCGGTATTGTATTTGATGTAACCTGTTCTAAAGGAACCTATATTAGGGTCTTGTGTTCTGATATTGGTTGCAGGCTAAATTGCTTAGCAGTAATGAGTTTTCTAGTCAGGACAAGAGTAGGAAATTTTCATTTAGAGCAAGCTTTAACTCTTGAGGAAATTGCCGCTAATAAAGAACAAGCTATTCAAACTGCGGATAGTGTTTTGACCCATCTGCCAGCGATCGTGTTGTCAGAACAAGAATCCCAGGCTATAAAAAATGGGCGTAGTATCTGCTGCAATCAAAGCGGTTCTGATTTAATAAAAATGTATGATATGTATAACACATTCATTGGTATTGGTCGAGAAACATGTCAACTGGGCGGGCATGTAACACTAACTCCCGTGAAAATATTAAGTCCGGGCCTGTGACGGTCCGGATTCTTACATAGACGGGTAAATGAGGAGAAACAGAAAAAGAATGAAAGTCTATAACCAGATAGAGAACGTGAAGCACCATCCACCAGTCTATATGGCTTTAGGTACTTTTGATGGTATTCATATTGGGCATCAGGCAATCATTATGCGTACACTGCAACAGGCAAAAAATAAAAACTGTAGCAGTGCTGTCTTTACCTTTAGTAATCATCCACTTAACGTGATTGATGCTGGCCGTTGTCCGCCACTTATTATAACTAATCAGGAAAAGGTAAATTTAATTGCAGAGTTGGGTGTGGACATGTTATTTAATGTTCCCTTTACTACCGAATTCTTGCAGTTAAGTCCTGAAAAATTTATTGAGAAAATAGTTACTAACATTAATCTTCGGCATGTTATTGTTGGTGCGAACTTTACTTATGGATATCAGGGGGTTGGAACGCCAGCGCTTTTAACAGCAGCCGGCGCCAAACACGGTTTTACTGTCGATGTGGTCAATATGGTGGATCTGGAAGGGGTTATTGTAAGCAGTACAGTTATTAGACAACTGGTAATAGAGGGTGCGGTTAAGCAGGCAGCAAACTTACTTGGTCGCCCGATAGCTATATCCGGGAAAATCAGTAAAGGCGACCAACGCGGGCGAAAACTCGGTTTTCCTACAGCAAATTTGGCGATTGTACAGGGGCTTTTGGTTCCGAGTGACGGGGTCTATGCTGTTTACGTATATGATGAAACCGGCACTAAGCATAATGGTGTTGCCAATATTGGTAATAATCCTACTTTTACTCGTCAAAGTCACCGTATTGAGGTACATATATTGGATTTTGACCGCGTTATTTATGGACAGCAGTTAAAGATCCAATTTATCGATAGAATTCGAGGTGAGATTGCCTTTACTAACGCTGAGCAGCTCAAAAAGCAAATGCAGGCAGATATTGAATTTTCTCGAAAACATTATTTTTAATCTTTCTGCAGTTTACATGTTTTAGTTTTTATGATAAAATATTTTTTAGTGAGTAAATCACATTATTAACCGTAGCGAGGATAATCGAGTCTCCGGCGATGTCTTGGCTAATGGGGATAGACAAGAAAAAGGAGGTGAACCACGTGTTGACACCTGAAAACAAACAAAAGCTCATTGAAACATATCGTGTACACTTAAATGATACTGGATCTCCTGAAGTTCAGATTGCTATTCTTACTGAACGTATTAATTATCTAACTGAACATTTGAGAGAACACAAAAAAGACCATCACTCCCGTCGCGGCCTGCTAAAAATGGTTGGTCAGCGCAGAGGTCTCTTGAATTATCTGCGTGAAAGCGATATTGAGCGCTATCGTTCAATTTTAGAAAAACTTAACTTGCGGAAATAAGTAAAAAGCGGATTTTCCGCTTTTTATTTTTTTCTTAGGTTAAAGAAAATAAAAAAGGGAATAATAAGAAAAATGTCGAACAGTTAATCTTTGCTAAAAGAAAAGGGGCTTATACAGAGGAGGAAAATAAAATATGGAAAAATTCCAGATGGAACTAGGTGGCCGGACCTTGATCATTGAATCAGGGAAAATGGCTAAACAAGCCAGCGGTGCGGTATTGGTGCGTTATGGTGATACTGCAGTGTTGGTCGCAGCAACTCAATCAGCTGAACCGAGACCAGGTATTGACTTTTTCCCGTTAACAGTTGATTATGAAGAACGCTTATATTCGGTAGGTAAAATTCCTGGTGGCTTTATTAAGCGGGAAGGGCGTCCTAGTGAAGCATCTATTTTAGCTAGTCGTTTAATTGATCGCCCGATTCGGCCACTGTTTGCCGAAGGATTGCGTAATGATGTTCACGTAGTAGCTACTGTAATGTCAGTGGATCAAAATAACCCGCCTGATATTGCAGCTATGATTGGTGCATCTTGCGCTTTAAGTATTTCTGACATTATCTTTAACGGACCTATTGGCGGCGTTCGCGTCGGGCTGATCGATAATCAATTTATTTTGAATCCTACGATAGAACAGCAAGAAAAAAGCGATCTTAACTTAGCAGTAGCAGGCACAAAAGATGCTATCTTGATGGTTGAAGCAGGAGCAAATGAATTGTCTGAAGATACGATGCTTGAAGCTATTTTATTTGGGCATGCTGCAATTAAAGAAATAGTGGCTTTTCAAGAAACTATTATTGCCAAAATTGGCAAGCCTAAAAAGGAAAAAGTGATTTATGAGGTTCCGACCGAAATTGCCGCGGCTATGCGTGAGTACATAACCGAACAGCTAAAAGTTGCTGTAGCTAATGCGGACAAACTTGTGCGTGAGGAAAATATCAAGCAGATTAAAAATGAAGCTACTGAGCATTTCTTGTCAATTTACCCTGAGAATGGAAAAGATATTAACAATATGTTCCAAAAAATTCTCAAAGAGATTGTGCGGAAAATGATTACAGTCGATAAAATTCGTCCTGATGGCCGTCAGATTGACGAAGTACGTCCTATTACCTGTGAAGTAGGTTTGTTAGCACGTACTCATGGTTCAGGACTGTTTACACGCGGTCAAACGCAAGTACTTACTATCACTACTTTAGGAGCTATTGGCGACGAACAGATTCTTGATGGTCTTGGGGTTGAGGAATCCAAACGTTATATGCATCATTATAATTTTCCGTCATTTAGTGTTGGTGAGACTAGACCTTCACGTGGGCCTGGACGCCGCGAAATCGGTCATGGTGCATTAGCTGAGCGGGCACTAGTACCTGTTATTCCTTCCGAAATGGAGTTTCCGTATACCCTTCGTTTAGTATCAGAAGTACTGGAGTCCAATGGCTCTACTTCGATGGGCAGTGTATGTGGTAGCACCTTATCCCTAATGGATGCAGGTGTCCCAATAAAAGCGCCGGTATCTGGTATTGCTATGGGCTTAGTTAAAGATGGCAGCAATTACACAATCTTAACTGATATTCAAGGCATGGAAGACGCGCTTGGGGATATGGATTTTAAAGTGGCGGGTACTACTAAAGGTGTAACTGCCATGCAGATGGATATGAAAATATCGGGGATTACTGAAGCAATTTTTAAAGATGCGTTAGCACAAGCGAAACGTGGCCGTATGCATATACTAGGCAAGATGCTTGAGGCGATCAAAGAACCCAGGAAAGAACTTTCCCCATTTGCACCACGCATTATTACCATGGAAATTGATCCGGATAAAATTCGTGATGTTATTGGACCAGGTGGCAAAACGATTAAAAAAATTATCGAAGAGACAGGCGTTAGCATTGATATTGAAGATGATGGTAAGGTTTTCATCGCAGCTGTTGATGTTGAGGCTGGCCAGAAGGCAGTGAGCATCATTGAAGCCTTAATACGTAGTGTGGAAGTTGGTGCTACTTATGCTGGTAAAGTCACTCGATTAATGAATTTTGGTGCATTTGTCGAAATTATTCCTGGCAAGGAAGGTCTTGTGCATATCTCGCAGCTTGCACTTGAACGTATTGCCAAAGTGGAAGATGTCGTTAAAGTAGGCGATGAAATTATGGTCAAAGTGACCGAAATTGACCGCCAGGGACGTATTAATTTGTCTCGTAAGGAATTGTTGAAGGCCGAACAAAAGGAAAATCAGCCTGAAGACGCTGGAAAATAGCAGATAATCAGCTGGGACTTGGCAATAAGCCAAGTCTTTTTATTTTCCTAACAGAAAGTATAAAACTTTCTTAAAAGCAGGATAAGGGCAACATCGACTTCCGCTTTCGCCAAAGGCTCGGCGCAAGCCGTGTTTTCTATATGGCTCATAAAATACAGGCAATAGTAATATATTGTATTACTACGCAAGAGTAGTGAGCAGGAGTTGATTATATGCAGTGTAAAGTGGTAATTGTAGGAAGGGTTCGTGCTTGGTATGTATATTTTACTATTGGTGTTTTTATGGTAGTCGCTATGCTAGCAGGCAATATCCAACCACTATTAAGCACTACGCAGCTAGCTGCTGTACCGCCGCCGGTATTTCAAGGTAATCCATCTCAGCCACAGATTGCATTAGCTTGCAATGTATTTTGGGGAGAGGAATATCTCCCAGACATGTTGAAAACACTTGATGAAAATAATATTCATATTACTTTTTTTATTGGTGGCAGCTGGGCCAACAAATATCCGGAAGTACTTAAAGATATGGCTAATAGAGGCCACGAACTTGGAAATCATACCTATAGTCATCCGCATCCCAATAACTTAAGTAAAGAAAAAAATAAAGAACAGATAGTAAAAACAGAGGAGCTTGTGAACGGCGTTACAGGGATAAAAACAAATTTATATGCACCGCCCTATGGTGAATACAACAATACAGTATTGCTAGCTGCACAAGAACTTGACTATACTACTATTATGTGGAGTATTGATACCATTGACTGGAAGCGCCCACCTCCTGAAGTTATCAAAGAGCGGGTGCTAAAAAAACTTCATAATGGTGCTATTATTTTGATGCATCCGACAGCACCAACCGCTCAGGCTCTTCCAGGGTTAATTGCTGAAATAAAGAAACGTGGATATACCATAACGACAGTATCTGATATACTAAAATAGAATAAATAGGCAGGCGAAAGCCTGCTTTTTTTATTGCCTAATTGCGTAATTTATGATAGTATTGTGTTTACATAAGTAGAAAACGTATTATTATGTTTAGCAGAGGCCTAAGTTACTTGAAGCCTTTCACTTTTCTCAAAGGCTTTGTGTAAGCCATGTTTTTTGAATGGAGGTTACCATATGAATAAGTACAAGAATTTACTATCCTGGGTAGTAATAATGGTTTTTATGATGACTATTATGCTGCCTGTTACCCCTGCATATGCCGCCTTTTCCGTATCTGATTTATTAGGACAAGCTACTGCGGCTAATGACTCTAGTGTAGCGACCGGTATGAGTACTGGTAAAGGTATGCTAGATATTTTACTTGGCCTATTACTAGGCAAATTTTTTGGCAATGCCTTTAACGGTTCTACCACTATGGTAACGAAAGATAACTCTGCCAGTGGATTAATCAATTCATCACCGAAAGAATTTGTGGGCTTTTACGCCGAATGGTGGGGAGCTGATACTTCTTCCTATAACTCCATGGTAAAAAATACCGATGTAATTAAAACAATTGCACCATTCTGGGCTACAATGCAGGCTGATGGCACAGTAATTGACCGCGGCGGCAATGACCATGCTGCAGTGGTTAAAACTGCTCAGCAGAAGGATATGACAGTATTGTTGCTAGTTAATAATGCCAAGCAAGATAACACTACAGCGCCAGTTCATACCGTACTGGCAAATCCGGCACTTAGGACTAAAGCGATTGACAATTTTGAGGCCTATATCAAGAAGTATAATCTTGACGGTATCAATGTTGACTTTGAAATGGTGCCTGCTGAGGATCGCGATAACCTGACAGCATTTATGAGGGAGCTTTCTGCTCGCCTCAAACCACAAGGCTTGATTGTGACAATTGATGTTTTTCCTAAACAAAATGAAAATAACGATGTGGCAGCTGCCTATGATTATGCAGAGCTAGCTAACTATGCTGACAAGATTATGATTATGGCTTATGACAATCATGGCATGTGGAGTGGCCCAGGCCCGATTGCGGATATTGGCTGGGTAGAAAACAACCTAAAATATGCGCTCAAGTTTATCCCTAAGAATAAATTATACCTTGGTATTGCGGCCTATGGGTATGATTGGTCAGCCCAAGGAACACAGTCGTTAGAGTATAAGGCGATAATGGATCTATCCCAGCGTTATGGACAAGCAGTGCAATGGGATGATGCAGCCAAATCTCCGTATTTTAGTTATACTGCCGCTGATGGTATTGCACACACAGTTTGGTTTGAAAGCAGTGAAAGTATAAAACATAAGCTGGCGCTTATTACCAAATATGACATTGCTGGTGCAGCTATGTGGAAGCTTGGTGAAGAAGATCCCGGAGTTTGGCCAATCCTGCGGGATAAGTTTCATAAGTGATTTCAATATATATTCTGCAATAAAGAAGTTTGCAGGCACAGGCGGGTGGTGTGTTAACTTCCGCTTTTGCCAACACACCAACCGCCTGGAAAGAGCTTCACCACGCTAAATATAAAACTCAACACAGGAGGTTTATGGTGTATAGTAAAAAAATATTGATAGTAACCATGCTTTTGGTCTTGGTATTTAATATAGTAGGGCCAGTACAAGTAAGTCATGCTGCAGCTTTGGACAGTGTTATCAATACTCTGGCAGCTTCGACTGTTTCATCCACCGCTAGTGGGGCTGGCGGGTCAGACGTATTTAGCAAGCTATTTAGTTTATTATTTGATAAAATACTCGGCCCAATATTGAATATTTTCAGTGGTGGCAAAGCAGCAACTACCTTACCCGAAAATCCAGTAAAAGTGACACCACTTCCTGCTGATGAAGGGACTACAGGTATTGTAGACAGCGGTGTATTACGCGGTAAAGTTGTTGTCGTTGATCCTGGTCATGGTGGCAGCAATCCAGGTGCTGTAGCTAATAGCACCAGAGAAACAGATAACAACTTAGCGGTTAGTCTCAAATTGCGGGACAAGCTGACTAAAGCTGGAGCAAAAGTAATTATGACAAGAGAAAGTGATCGCACAGTTGCACCTGAAGGTAGTTCATTAGGTCAGGAATTGGCAGCACGCGTGGATATTGCTGAAGCGAATAATGCAGATATTTTTGTCAGTGTCCACTCGAATTCCAATCCCGACCCTTCCCTTTATGGAACAATGACTTTTTATCCTAGTGGCAAATCATCTAAATTGGCACTTGAGGTTCAAAACAGTATCATTAAAGAAACCGGTGCTGTAGATAAAGGAACGTCCTCGGCTACTTTCTATGTGCTGCGCAATACTTCCATGCCGAGCATTTTGGTCGAAATGGGCTTTGTGACCAATGCGAGCGAGGCCCGTAAGTTGCAGGAAGATAATTACCGGAATAAAATAGCCCAGGGTATTTTTAATGGTGTAGTAAAATACTTTAACAACTAGTAGTATTAGTTTGTTTTAAACAGAGATAAACGCAGTGCGAATATCTCTGTTTTTTTCTCCCTAACAGAAAATATAAAACATACTTTCTTAAAAGCAGGATAAGGGCAACATCGGCTTCCGTTTTCGCCAAAGGCTCGGCGCAAGCCGTGTTTTCTTTATTAGCAAATTTAGGTATAATAAGGTTTATACTATCTGGGGAAGTTATTCGTTTGGAAATGGTTATCAGTAGGAACAATTTGTAGTAAAATAGGAAGGCATTATTTTTGCTGTAACGAAAAGGAGATTTATGTATAAAAAATCAGTATTGCCAAATGGAATTCGCGTCGTATCTGAAACGATTCCTTATGTGAAATCAGTTAGTATGGGCGTATGGCTTGCAACAGGATCAAGGTTTGAAGAAGAATATAATCATGGAGTTTCTCATTTTATTGAGCACTTGATGTTTAAAGGAACGGCTCGGCGTTCGGCCAAGGATATTGCTGAGCTAGTTGATGCTGTTGGTGGCCAATTGAATGCATTTACTGCTAAAGAGTGTACTTGTTACTATTTGAAGGTTTTGGATTCTCATGCTGATTTAGCGATGGATATTCTAAGCGATATGCTGCTGTCATCAAAATTTGCCGAAGAAGATATAGAACGTGAGCGCCAAGTAGTAATGGAAGAAGTACATATGTATGAAGATTCACCAGATGAATTGGTGCATGACATTCATCTGGATACTGTGTGGCCGGTCCACCCACTTGGGCGAAATATTTTGGGTACGACTGATTCAATTGAACGCTTTAATCGCGATTCAATACTGAAATATTACCAGGATTTTTACACGCCTGATAACATGGTAATTGCTGCTGCCGGTAACCTAACGCATGAAGAATTAGTAGCATTAGCGACCCGTTATTTTAATGGCTTTAAAGGACAAAAAAGAGAATTAGCGATAACTCCCCCGACCTTTGAGTCAGCCAGAACAATTATTTGCAAAGATTCCGAGCAAGTGCATATCTGCTTAGGAACATTGAGTGTGCCCCAGGAGGATCCCCAAATCTATCCAGTTTATATTTTTAATAATCTTTTAGGTGGCGGAATAAGCTCTAAATTATTTCAAACCATCCGCGAAGAACGTGGCCTGGCCTATTCCATT
Organism: Sporomusa silvacetica DSM 10669; assembly: GCF_002257705.1. GTDB lineage: Bacteria > Bacillota > Negativicutes > Sporomusales > Sporomusaceae > Sporomusa > Sporomusa silvacetica. The sequence goes on along the minus strand of NZ_LSLK01000152.1, from coordinate 92,129 downwards.
TATTCTTATCAAAATAGCTACAAGGATGCCGGCTTGCTTACAATTTATGCAGGTACTCGTCCCGGAAACGTAAATCAGGTTTTAGACCTTATAATAGAAAACTTGCGGGAATTTAGAAGTAAAGGCATAAGTGAGCAAGAAATGATTAAGTCAAAAGAGCAAATAAAGGGGAGTTTGCTGCTTGGCTTAGAGAGTTCAAGCAGCAGGATGTCCCGTATTGGAAAAATGGAAGTTACTTTGGGAAAATTTGTTTCTTTAGATGAAGTTGTAAACAAGATAGATCAGGTGACGCTAACTGATGTGAACCAGATGATTGAGCAAATGCTTGTTGCTGAAAAACTATGCTTTACTGCGCTAGGCCCTATTGGCTCATTAAATATTGATACTAATTTTAGTTTTTGAGGAGGAAGTTTATGGCAAGAGGTTTTGAGGTAATTAGTCAATATAGAGAGCATGATATAAAATTACCTATTCGCAAGACTACGTTAAGTGCCGGGTATGATCTTACAATTGCCCAGGATGTTACTTTGTTTCCCGGAAAGGTTGTGTTAGTTCCGACAGGCATTAAAGCTTATATGGAGGAAGACGAATATCTAGGCATTCATATTCGTTCTGGTTTGGCTATTAAGCATAGTTTGAGTTTAATTAATGGGCAAGGGATTATTGATGCTGACTATTATAATAATAAGGAGAATGAGGGACATATTTTAATTGCCGTTTTTAACCATGGGTCAGAACCTGTGACAATTACCAAAGGAACCAGACTAGCACAGGCAATTTTTTATAAGTATCTAAAAGCAGATAACGACTGTGCTGATACTGTTCGTTCAGGCGGCTTTGGGAGTACAGGACAGTAACGAATGGTGATTTTTTTCATAACTTATTCTTATTAACCATATACATAGGTAGAAGCAGGTTAAGGGAGGGCTGCCATGTATACCTGGGCGACATTAGTGTTAATTATCTTGGTGGTTATGGGGTCTGTTTGGCTGCGTGTTTGCCGCTTGCGCATGTCTTTGGACAATACACCCCATATTGAGCCAAAAACATCGCCCTTTTCCAATGCTGTACAAGATTTAGTTGCCACTGCTGGCGGCGTATATCTTTCTTTGGTAATGATTGTTTCATTTTTAAAGCTGGAGCTGCCTGAACGGATAACTATCAGTATAATTACTTTCGATCCTCTGGCTATGACTGCGATTACAGTGGCGGTTATTCAACCAGTTGTTAGTAAATTATTTGAGAGTAAGTAGGTGAAAGCATGCGGATAAGTGAAATGACTGGAAAAGAAGTTATTAATTTAGGAGACGGTGCGCGTTTAGGTATCGTTGGCGAGTGTGAACTTACTTTTGACAGTTACTCCGGTGTTATTGGCGGATTAATACTCCCCAAACGAAAAACAGTATTTAACTTTTTAGGTGACAATCAGATAGTAATAATACCGTGGGAGGCAATCAAACGCATTGGGGATGAAGTTGTTATTGTTGATTTAAATAATGCTTATGAGCGCATGTATTCTAGCTGAATTAGGAATAAAAAGTGTGGTACTTGCCTAACCTAACATTAAACTGTATATCAGACTAATGTTAGGAGGCTTATTGATGTCAATAACAAACGATTCTACAGGTACTATGCAAGGAAATACTGGCAGTCAGCCAACAACTCAAATCTCAGGCCAGACAGAAAATGCTTTGGTAAATAGTTATACAAGCGCCCAATCGCAAACTGCAAATGCTCAGACACCGGTTGCGAGCTCGGCGGCGCAGACTCAGCCGCCTGCAATGCAAGCAGGCACCACAGGAGTTAAGAGCGTAATTGGTGTATTTAATTCTCATGATAAGGCTGAGCAGGCGGTAAATGCGCTTAGAGCGCAAGGGTTCACAACAGAAGAAATAAATATTGTTTCCAAGAACAAAAAGCAGCAAGGCCGAGAAACTGAATATGTTGAGGATGATATTACCGATGGTGCCCTAACAGGCGGCACTTTAGGCGGTATTGGCGGTTTGCTTTTGGGGGCAGGTGCTTTAGCTATTCCTGGTGTAGGACCTGTATTAGCCGCAGGGCCAATAGCAGCTGCCTTGAGTGGGGCGGTAGCAGGCGGTATTACGGGTGGCCTTATTGATTGGGGTATTCCGGCTGAAGCAGGCAGGCGCTATGAACAACAGGTAGTACAAGGCGGGATTCTGGCAATAATCCGCTCTGATGCCGCTAAAGCGAATCAAGCAGCTCAAATCCTGCGTCAAAACGGAGCAAAAGATGTTGAAACTCATGCATTAACCTAAACATGTGTTTTTACCAGAAGTATTTTGGGTGATAAAATAAACAACTCTCAATATTTATTTGACAATGCAGGAACATTTGGTATAAAATGTGTATAAAATGAATAAGCAACATCCTGTAAAGGATGAAGTAGAGGTGCGGGAGTCAAGAGTACTTTCAGTGAGAGTGGAATCGATGAGCTGAAAGAAAAGGGGCGACCGCCGAAGTAAGAAAGAACGCCAATTCTTCTTACTGGTCTTACATCAAATAGATTTAAGACTGTCACCAGTACTTGGTGGAGTGCTATCTCATCTGGTCAGGGACGATATATACACATATATTTTCCTAAGGTCAGAAAAATGCTGTTTTAGCAGCTGGTGAGAAATGCGCTCACCAGCTGCTTTTTTAATTTAACAGGAGGTGGATAGCACTTGATTAGAGTGATGGTATGTGGTGCTTATGGCAAAATGGGACGGGAAGTGTTGCGAGCAGTTCACAAGGATTCGCAGTTAAGCGTAGTAGGAGCAGTAGACATAAATTCCGATTTTGCTGATGTAGGCGATATTATCGGTGCAGGTAAAACAGGGGTAACGGTTGGCAATGATTTACTTACCGTTATCAATGAAACGAAACCACAAGTTATGGTCGATTTTACCAATCCACAATCAGTTTTAAATAACATTAAACTTGCAATTAAAAATGGCGTCTGTCCGGTTGTAGGTACAACCGGTTTAACGGAACCTGATATTGAGGATATTCGTGAACTATGCGCCGTTTCCAAAGTTAATGCGATTATTTCACCTAATTTTTCCATAGGCGCTATTCTCATGATGAAGCTTGCACAAGAGGCAGCCAAGTATTTGCCGCATGCTGAAATTATTGAGATGCATCATGACCAAAAACTTGATGCTCCGTCTGGCACAGCTCTCAGAACTGCCGAATTAATTGCAGGTGTACGGGGAACAATGCAGCAAGGCCATCCAGATGAGAAAGAAAAATTACCTGGTGCGCGTGGTGGCGAGGTAGCAGGTATTCGATTACATAGTGTTCGACTACCTGGCTATGTAGCTCATCAGGAAGTGATTTTTGGTGGATTGGGACAAACGCTAACAATTCGCCATGACTCGATATCCAGAGAATCTTTTATGCCTGGAGTAGTACTGGCTTGTAAAAAAGTGCTAACTGTTGATGGACTGATTTTTGGTCTTGAGCATATACTGGGCTAAAGCGTGCAAAGGATGCAGATATTGCAAGAACTATGAGTTGTAATTATCGAATGGGGGAATAACTTAAATGAAAAAGTATAATGTAGCAATTTTAGGGGCAACTGGAGCAGTTGGCCAAGAATTTTTAAAACTTATTGAAGAGCGCAATTTTCCATTTAACGAATTGAAGTTGTTAGCATCTGAACGCTCAGCAGGTAAAACTATTGAATTTATGGGTAAAGACTACATCGTTGAGGAGGCAACACCAGATTCATTTAATGATGTGCAGATTGCCTTATTTGCGGGCGGCTCAATTAGTAAAACATTAGCTCCCGAGGCCGCCAAACGGGGTGCGGTTGTTATTGATAATTCAAGTGCCTTCCGCATGGATCCGGAAGTACCTTTGGTCGTACCGGAAGTTAACCCAGAAGCCATAAAAAATCATAAAGGAATTATTGCTAACCCTAATTGCTCGACAATTATTATGGTTATGGCATTAAAGCCTGTGTATGATGCGGCAAAGATTAAGCGTATCGTTGTATCTACCTATCAGGCCGTTTCCGGTGCCGGTAAAGAAGGCATTGATGAACTGACTGACCAGGTTAAGTCGGTTGTAGAAAATCGTCCTGTAGAAGCGAATATTTTACCAAGTGCCAGTTTGCCCAAGCATTATCAAATAGCGTTTAATCTCTTACCACAGATAGATGTATTTGTTGAGGAAGATTACACTAAAGAAGAAATGAAAATGATAAATGAGACTCATAAAATATTCAATGACTATAACATCGGGATAACTGCGACGACAGTTAGGGTACCAGTATATCGCAGTCACTCTGAATCAATCAACATCGAGCTGAATAGCCCTCTGTCTCCAGAAGAAGCAAAACAGGTACTCTCTAAATTCCCGGGTGTAATTGTACAAGATAACCCGGCTGAAATGCTGTATCCTATGCCGTTATATACTTCGGACAGTAATGAAGTGTTCGTCGGTCGTATTCGGGCCGATAAAACTGTACCTTATGGATTAAACATGTGGGTAGTAGGCGATCAAATTAGAAAAGGTGCAGCGCTTAATGCTCTGCAAATAGCTGAGTATATGATTGAGCATAATTTAATTTGAGGTGTACAAAATGCGAATAATTGTCCAGAAGTTCGGGGGAACGTCTGTTGTGTCACCCGAAGTGCGGGAACTTGTACTGCGCAAAATTGAAAAAGCGCGGGATCAAGGCTTTAATCCGGTAGTTGTAGTATCGGCTATGGGACGTCAGGGGGCTCCTTACGCTACCGATACACTAATTGATATCGCGCGGTCAGCCTATAAGAATATTGCTGATCGCGAGCTTGATCAGATTATGTGTTGTGGCGAAATAATCTCAGCCGTGATTATGGCCGGTACGCTGCAGGCCGCTGGTATGGACGCAGTTATGTTGACAGGAGGAATTGCGGGTATTATTACTGATGAACATTTTACTGATGCCCGTATTTTAAAATGTGATCCAACAAAGATAATCAATCTGTTAAAGCAGGGGAAAGTACCTGTTGTGTGTGGTTTTCAGGGTATGACTGGCGAAAACGAATTTACCACCTTGGGACGAGGCGGCAGTGATACTAGCGCATCAGCCCTGGGGGCAGCCCTGAATGCTGATATTATTGAAATATATACAGATGTTGACGGAATCATGACAGCTGATCCAAGAATTGTTGAGAATGCAAAAATCCTTGATTGCATAAGTTATGGGGAAGTATGTCAACTGGCTCATCAAGGTGCCAAGGTTATACATCCCCGCGCAGTTGAAATTGCCATGCAGAAAAATATTCCCCTTGTAGTAAAATCAACATTTTCTGATGCTCCCGGAACACTTATTACTAATATTGCCAAAGCAGACACCGCTGGTTCAGCAGTAATTGACCGTGTCGCAACAGGCGTAACCTATTTGACTAATATTGTTCAGGTTAAAGTTCATCTAGACGATACCATGGGAACTGATGCAAGTTTTAAGGTATTTAAAACTATGGCTGATAATGGTATTAGCGTTGATTTAATTAATATTCATCCAGGCGAGATCATGTTTACTATTAACGCTGATCATGCCGAAAAAGCATCGATAAAGCTCAAACGTTTAAATTATGAATTTGAAGTAGTAGAACATTGTGCGAAGGTATCAGTTGTTGGCGGCGGAATGCGAGAGGTACCAGGTGTGATGGCAAGCTTTATTGAAGCTCTGTCTCGTAATAAAATTGCTATTCTCCAGACAGTAGACTCTCATACGTCTATTTCAGTGCTTGTGCTGCAAAGTGATGTTGGTGCTGCTGTTAAATCGCTTCATGAGAAATTTGGTTTATCAAATTAATAAGGGGCGAATGTAATGAAGAATTTCGGGCGAGTCTTAACTGCAATGGTAACCCCGTTTAATGCTGATTATAGTGTAAACTATAGTGAAGTGGTCAATTTGGCGAATTATCTTGTGAATAACGGATCTGATGGACTGGTTGTTGCTGGCAGCACTGGTGAAGCAGCTACATTAACTAAAGATGAAAAGCTTAAATTGTTCAAAATAGTATTGGAGACCGTAGGTGATAAGGCTACAGTCATTGCTGGCACTGGATCAAATGATACGAGAGCTTCTATTGAATTGACTAAAGAGGCGGAAAAGATTGGTGTGCATGGCGCAATGCTCGTTGGTCCCTATTATAATAAGCCGCCGCAAGAAGGTTACTACCAGCATTTTAAAGCCATTGCTGAATCAACAAGTCTGCCACTTATCGTATATAATGTTCCTGGGCGAACAGCTTCTAATATCTTACCGACAACGATTGCGCGTTTGGCCGAGATTGATAATATTGTTGCAATTAAAGAAGCAAGTGGAAACTTAGATCAAGTTTCGGAAATTATCCGTACAACTCCCAATGATTTTTTGGTATATAGTGGGGATGACGGACTGACTTTGCCGATACTATCTCTGGGTGGCTGTGGGGTAATTAGTGTGGCTGCTCATGTTGTAGGTAAACGCATGCAAGAGATGATAACCGCCTTTTTGGCTGGTGATATGAATAAAGCGCAGGCATTGCATCTTGAACTTATGCCGTTCTTTAAAGTTATTTTTGTTACTACCAACCCAATACCGATCAAAAAAGCGGTAAATATCCTGGGGATAAATGCTGGACCAGTAAGATTGCCATTGATTCCTCCTACTGTCAGTGAAGAGGAACAACTAAAAAAGGTAATGCAATCAATAGGTGCTATATAACTAAAGTTTCGACCGGTAGCGGCCTGCTACCGGTTTTTTTGTATGTCTATTGCATATAATATTGCTGGCGAGTAGTACCACTTGTTGTCAGAGATTACTAAATAGGTTATAATTATTGACAAGTGGGCAGGACGGCCGGTTTTTTTTTCAGTGGTAATGAACGGGCGGTTACAACTTAATTTATATTGAATTTTTAAATTCTGGAGGTGTATGTTTTTTTGGCACGACAACCAAACAAAGTACAGATAATTCCCCTGGGCGGGATGGGGGAAATTGGTAAAAATATGACTGTCATCCGATACGGTGATGAGATAATAGTTATTGATTCCGGTTTGATGTTTCCCGAAGATGACATGTTGGGCATTGATCTGGTTATTCCTGATATCTCCTATCTGTTGGATAACCGTGATTTAGTTAAAGCGATTGTGCTGACACATGGGCATGAAGACCATATTGGGGCTTTGCCCTATGTGCTAAAACAGCTTGATGTACCTGTATATGGAACTCGATTGACACTTGGAATTTTGGAAGGACGTCTAAAAGAAAATAATGTTTCTGCCAATAATTTGCATGCTGTTAAATCAGGTGACCAGATTCAACTTGGCAATTTCAAGATAGGATTTATTCGGGTAAGTCATAGTATCGCTGACGCGGTAGCGTTATCGATAAAGACCCCAGCGGGGGTGATCGTTCATACTGGTGATTTTAAACTTGATCAAACTCCAGTAGATGGCAAGGTGACCGATTTTCATAAATTTGCTGAGTTAGGTGATCAGGGGGTGCTAGTGCTTTTAGCCGACAGTACCAATGCAGAGCGTCCTGGTTATACGCAGAGTGAAAAATCGGTTGGTGTAACTTTTGATGAAACTTTCCGTACTGCGCGGGAACGTATTATTATTGCTTCGTTTTCTTCCAATATTCATCGAATTCAACAGGCCATTGATACGGCTTGCAAGTATCGGCGCAAGGTGGCTATACTTGGCCGTAGCATGGTCAATGTTGTTACTATTGCACTGGAACTAGGATATTTGAATGTGCCGGAAGGCGTGATTATTGATGTTGATGAAATTAATAATTATCCTGCAGCAGGAATTGTAATTTTAACAACCGGTAGCCAAGGTGAACCGATGTCGGCACTAACCAAAATGGCTATGTCAGATCATAAAAAGGTCGAGATTGTTCCTGGAGATACGGTAATTATTTCGGCTACGCCAATACCGGGTAACGAGAAGTTGGTTTCACGCACGATAGATTTTCTTTTCCGGCAAGGGGCAGAAGTTGTATATGAGTCAACCTCCGGTATTCATGTTTCTGGGCATGCTAGTCAAGAAGAACTTAAATTAATGCATAATCTTATACGTCCTAAATTCTTTATTCCCGTGCATGGAGAATATCGACATTTAATCAAACATTCCCAATTAGCACAAGCATTGGGAATGCCTAAGGAAAACATTTTTATTGCTGAAAATGGACAAACGCTAGAATTTACTGCCGAAAAGGGTACAATTAATGGCAAGGTTACATCTGGCAATGTCTTAGTAGATGGTCTCGGCGTTGGTGATGTCGGAAACATCGTACTGAGGGACCGCCGTCAGCTTTCGCAAGATGGAATATTAATTGTTGTTGTAACCATGGATAAACAGCGTGGTCAAGTAGCTGCTGGGCCAGATATTGTTTCCCGCGGCTTCGTATATGTGCGCGAATCTGAGCAACTAATGGATGATGCCAAAGAGCGAGTACGACAGGCCCTGGACAAATGTGAGCTTAATGGTGTTACCGAATGGGCAGCAATTAAATCAAATGTTCGTGATACGTTGGGCAAATACTTATATGAACGTACGCGGCGCCGGCCAATGATATTACCAATAATTATGGAAGTGTAATAAGAAAGCCTTGAGCCTATCTGCCGCAAGACGGTTTGGAAAGCTCGGGCTTTTTTATCCAGATGGAAAGTATAAAACTTTCCCTGGATTGAACGACTAAGGCTTCTATCGGCGACGCGCCCGGATGGCGCTAGTGCCGATTGCGTCATGGATGGCATAGCAATTCGGCCGTCCTAAAGGACTTGCTACAAGCCAAGTCTTTTCTTATTTTGTTAATTTATATCTGTATGAAATCACCGTCAGTGCCAATACTATGTATGATAAAGAAAACACGGCTTGAGCCAAGTCTTTGGCGGAAGCACAAGTCGATGTTGCTCTTATCCTGCTTAACAGAAAGTTAACCTTTCTGTTAAGGTAAAAAAGACTAGCTAATTAGCTGGAGGGATATTCATATGATAGTGAATGATAATCCGGTAGTTGCTCCTCCCGGTACTAATCCTGAAGAGCCACAAATACATCCGTCTCCGACTGAGGCTCCTAAAAAGAGCAAACAAGCCCAAAAAGTAGGCACAACTGAAACTATCCAGGAATTGGGCGCTACTGAAGTGCCAACAGCGAAAAGCAATATACATGTTATGACGATAATTGGTCAAATCGAAGGCCACATGGTTTTGCCGCCAAACTCCAAAACTACCAAATATGAACATATAATGCCGCAACTGGTAGCTATTGAGCAAAGCTCTGAAGTTGAAGGACTTATGTTGTTATTAAATACGGTTGGTGGTGACGTGGAAGCTGGTTTGGCAATTGCTGAAATGATTGCTAGCATGTCGAAGCCATCTGTTTCCATTGTACTGGGAGGCGGGCATAGTATTGGCGTACCAGTGGCTGTATCAGCTACCCATTCATTTATTGTCGAAAGTGCTACCATGACAATCCATCCAATACGGCTGACTGGCCTTGTAATAGGTGCGCAGAGTTCTTTCGATTATCTTGAAAAAATGCAGGATCGTGTTAATAACTTTATTACTTCACATTCTAATATATCGGAGAAAAAGTTAAAAGAATTATTATTTAAGACCGGTGAGTTATCGCGGGATATTGGTACTTCCTTAGCAGGCAGAGACGCAGTTCACTATGGCCTTATTGACGAAATTGGCGGTATTGCTCAAGCTATGGCTACATTGCAGGAAATGATTCATGCGAAGAAAGAGACTAAGGGGCTGAAGCAGTAATGGTACTGTGGACAGTTATGCCAATGGAAATAATACTTTCCCAGGAGTACCAGCCGAATTATGAAGAAATCGAATATGCAGGAACAAAAATGATGGTTGAGAAAACCGCTAATAATGAATATCGAGTAGTTCGGATACTGTCAACTGACCCACAGGATTATCTGCGAAACGATATTCAGCCAGGTGCGGTTTTGTCTTATGAACCGATATTATAAAAACGAATTACGTGTAAACCTGCCGTTTTAGCGCTCTCATTCAGTAGAGAGTGCTTTTCTTTTATATGAAAAAGTGAATAAAATAAAGGGATTTTTACCATTACGTAGAACATGATAATGTTAGAGGTGGTATGTTTTGCCTAAATGGTTGATCCATTTAACTCCTGAATTACGGCATGAATTGTTGGGTATTACCATGGTTACAGGAGGAATTTTAGCGTTAATCAGCCTGATAGGTCTAAATGTTGGGCCGTTTGGGTTATTTATAGCTAAAATACTCAAATATACCTTTGGAATAGGTGCTGTAGCCGTACCTTTAGTATTTTTTATTGTTGGGCTGAAGTACATTGTGGCAAAGAATCCAATTGTTTATTCAGTTAAGTTTTTTGGGTTTCTGCTCTTATATTTTGTGGTTTTAGCAATTTATCATCATATCAGAATTCCTGTTGGTCAGGAAATAATGCCTGATAGTTTGGTGACTGGCGGGGGATTAACCGGTGGGATGGCACTTTTCTCATTGCGTAAACTATTAGGGGTGCATGGCTCAATTATTGTGCTCTCAGCATTGCTGCTTTGCTCAGTACTGATGACTACAACTTGGTCGTTGGCAGAGATGCTATTAAATGCCAAAGATAAGGCAGTAGAGAGTATGTCTTCAGCAAAGGAAGCTATTGCTGCGTCGGCAGAAACAATTTTTTCAGAGCAAGAAGACGAAAAGGGTCTACCCGTATTTTACGATCAACAGCGTGATGATAAGCTTGAATTGGTTATACAAAAGTTCCCCAAAGAGAGCATTAATCCTGATAATAATCAGGATTCAGTTATACAGCAGTCACAAAGGCAGTCTTTTACAGTAACTAAAGAGGTAATTACTGATAGTAATACCAACTATCGATTACCGCCTGTGTCATTATTAAAAAAACCTAATCGTCCACGTATAACCAAAATGCCCAAAGAAGTTGCCGATAACGCTCGGATACTTGAACAGACGCTTGATAGCTTTGGGGTTAGTGCCAGAGTTATTAATACTTGTCAGGGACCGACAGTTACTCGTTATGAATTGGAGCCTGCTCCAGGTGTAAAAGTAAGTAAAATAGTAAACCTAGCAGATGACTTATCACTAAAATTGGCATCTTCAGGGGTACGGATTGAAGCTCCTATTCCAGGTAAAGCAGCTATTGGTATTGAAGTGCCAAATAAAGAATTATCTGGCGTTGCACTACGGGAGGTATTGGAAACCGACGAGTTTCATCGTGCTTCTTCCAGTTTGACAGTGGCGTTAGGGAAAGACATTGCCGGTCAGCCAATTGTTACAGACTTAGGGAAGATGCCGCATTTATTAGTTGCTGGTGCAACCGGATCAGGAAAAAGCGTTTGTATCAATACGTTGATTACAAGTATATTATTTAAAGCCCGGCCAGATGAAGTTAAATTGGTACTTATTGATCCCAAGATGGTGGAACTGTCAAATTACAATGGTATTCCACATTTACTTACTCCTGTGGTAACTGATTCGAAGAAAGCAGCCTCAGCTTTAAACTGGGCGGTCCAGGAAATGGAACGTCGTTATGAAGTTTTTGCTACTACGGGAGTACGGGATATTACCCGCTATAATGAACTGCATAATGATGGGCGGCTGCCATTGATTGTGATTATAATTGATGAACTTGCTGACTTAATGATGGTAGCGCCTGTTGACGTTGAGGATGCTATTTGTCGATTGGCACAAAAGGCAAGGGCAGCGGGATTACATTTAGTTCTTGCTACGCAGCGTCCTTCTGTTGATGTTATCACAGGAACTATCAAGGCCAATGTGCCTTCTCGTATTTCCTTTGCTGTTTCATCACAGGTTGATTCACGAACTATTTTAGATATGGCTGGAGCTGAAAAACTGTTAGGAAAGGGTGATATGCTATTTTATCCTGTTGGAGCTTCTAAGCCTATTAGGGTACAGGGGGCTTTTATTGCCGACAATGAGGTTGAAGATTTAGTAGTCTATATCAAAGAACAAGCTGTACCTGAATATAATGATGGTGTAACTACTGCTGAAACTGCGGTCGCCAGTAAAGAAGATCCAACTCATTTTGAGGATGAACTTTTAGAAGAGGCTGTGCGCATGGTGCTTGAGACAGGTCAGGCTTCCGTATCCATGTTACAACGCAAATTTCGTATCGGATATACACGTGCGGCAAGGCTAATTGATACTATGGAAGAAATGAAAGTCGTTGGTCCTAATATTGGAAGTAAGGCACGAGAAATAATTATGACAACAGAACAAGTTTATTCAAGATATTTTAAAAAATAAATTGCTTTTATGCTTACAGCATTTTACGACAGGGCAGAATAGTAGTGGTGATTCATATTGTATAACGTAATTAAAGTAGCGGAAGCTGTAACCTTAGACAAAACGGTTTTTATAGACATGCGTTCACCGGCAGAATATGCAGGTGGGCATATTCCTGATGCTGTGAACATACCGATATTTAACGATGAGGAACGGGCTCAAGTTGGAACAATTTATAGGCAAGTGAGTGTCGAAGATGCTAAACAGCTAGGCCTATCTTTTGTTTCTACAAAATTGCCGGATATCATTGAACAAATTCGCCAGCTTACTAAAGAGGAGCGAAAAGTTATCGTATATTGCTGGCGGGGAGGAATGCGTTCTAAATCAATAGTAAGCGTGCTGGAAATGATGGGAATTTCAGCCTCACAGCTTGTGGGCGGATATAAAGCGTACCGTCAATATGTTTTGGACAAATTAAAACAGTTTGAAGTTAAACCGAGGATAATAGTACTTTGTGGTTCAACAGGAACTGGAAAAACCTTGCTTGTAAAGCAATTGGCTAAACGCAATATTCCGGTAATTGACCTGGAGAATTTAGCAAATCATCGAGGATCAGTTTTTGGTCAAATCGGCTTAGGCAGGTCGGCAACAGCACAAAATTTTGATGCAAATCTGCTTAAAGAACTTGAGACGCTAAATAATCAGCCCTATATAGTAGTTGAATGTGAAAGCAAACGTATTGGTAATGTATATCTACCTGAATGTTTATTTAATGCTATGCAGCAGGGTCCCAAACTACTGGTATCTGCTAGCATTGAAGTAAGGGTAGATAGATTGATAGAAGAGTATTTGGATATCTACAATGATAATGCAGAAGAGATAATCAGTAGTATTGCGTCATTACACCGACGCCTTGGCAATAAGAAAACTGACAAGTTGATCGATGAATTTAAAGCAGGGCAGATTCGAGTGGTTGTTAAGACTTTGCTCGTGGAATATTATGATCCTATGTATGGTTATGAGAAGTCAGATCTCGCGGACTATGATGGAGCGGTAAATGCTGATAATTTGGAGCAAGCAACAGAAATAATAATCCAATACATACAACAGTTGGGGAGGTAGTTGTTTTGCAAACAGTAGGGGAATTTTTGCGCGCTGAACGTATAAAAAAAGCTCTGTCAATTAAAGATGTTGAAAGTGCTATAAGCATTAGAGCACTTTATCTTAACGCTATTGAAGAAGGTGACTATGACATTGTCCCCGGTGAAGTATATTTAAAAGGTTTTATCCGCAACTATGCTACCTTTTTGGGACTTGATCCTCAAACGGTAATAGAGTTATATTGCCAAAATAAAGAGCAGACAAATGAGAATATAATTGCAGAGAAGCAGCAGGAAGTAATACCAGTCAGCTCATCCCCACGTAGAGGTAGTGGTGGAGGCTTTAAAAAAATGCTTACTATAGCTGCCATGGCAGCCGCCCTTATAATAATTGGATTAATCTGGTGGTTATCGGAGAGCCAACAATCTGCTCCAGTTCCACCACCAGCTATAACCCCACAACAGGCGCAACAAGGTTCTGAGCCTACTCCGGCGGTTCAGTCGGTAACTCCAACAAATCCGGCAGCCAAAGTGATTGTAACTGCTAAATATAGTGCTCAGTGTTGGACGCAAATAATAGCAGATGGTAAGGAGATATATGAAGGTACTCCTAAAAGTGGTGAATCAATAACTTGGGAAGCTGCGAATAAACTGTCAGTCAAATTTGGCAATGCCGGTGTTGTTGATTTAGTATACAACGGCAGCCCTGTGGGTAAAATTGGTGGTAATGGTGAAGTAGTGGTCAAAACGTTTACACAGACCGGAATTACACAATAGGAATGAGGTAAATCTAGCAACATGACAGATTTCTTACCAATGACCAAGGAAGATATGGCTAAACGTGGCTGGGAGCAATTGGACTTTCTTTTTATAAGTGGGGATGCTTATGTTGACCATCCCAGCTTTGGTCCTGCGATTATTTGTAGGTTGCTGGAAAAATACGGGTATAAGGTTGGAATAATTGCTCAGCCAGATTGGCGTTCAACTTCTGATTTTAAACGCTTAGGTAAGCCGCGACTAGGAATATTGGTTTCGGCAGGCAACCTTGATTCTATGCTTAATAAATTTACGGCAGCTAAAAAATACCGCAGTACAGATAACTATTCGCCCGGTGGCCAGGCTGGACTTAGGCCGGACCGGGCGACAATTGTTTATTGCAACAGAATAAGGGAGATTTGGAAGCATACCCCGCTCATTATTGGCGGCATTGAAGCTAGTTTAAGACGATTTGCTCATTATGATTATTGGTCAGATAGCGTGCGGCGATCTATTCTGATTGATAGTAGAGCAGATCTGTTAATTTATGGTATGGGAGAAAGTCAGATTAAAGAGTTAGCCGCACAATTATCGAATGGTATGAATATCACAGATATTCGGGATATACCTGGAACCTGTTATCCTACAGAATCAATAGAGCATTTGTGGGACTATATTGAAACACCGAGTTATCAAGATGTTACTGCCAATAAGGTGCAGTTTGCGGAAGCTTTTAAAACCCAATACTTAGAGCAGGATGCTATTCGGGGAAAAACGATAGCTCAGGGGCATGGGGAACACTATGTAGTGCAGAATCCACCAGCAATGCCACTTTCCACCGCAGATATGGATGAAATATATGATTTGCCTTATCAGCGTACTTACCATCCTTCTTATATAGCCGCTGGCGGCGTTCCGGCTATCCAGGAGGTAAAGTTTAGTATCGTTAGTCATCGCGGCTGTTATGGCAGTTGCTCTTTTTGTGCTTTATATGCCCATCAGGGAAGAATGATCCAAAGTCGCAGTCAGGAATCAATACTGCGGGAAGCTGCTCAAATCGTTCAGTTGCCAGATTTCAAAGGCTATATCCATGACGTCGGAGGTCCCACTGCGAACTTTCGCCAGCCTGCTTGTGAGCAGCAAGCAGATCGAGGAACCTGCCGCGGCAAGCAGTGCCTATTCCCCAATGCCTGCAAGAGTTTAAACACCAGCCATCATGACTATCTAGAATTACTTAGGGCGATTCGACAAATTCCAGGGATAAAAAAAGTCTTTGTTCGGTCAGGTCTGCGTTATGACTATCTATTGGCTGCCAATGATATGGGATTTTTACGAGAATTATGCGAGCACCATGTCAGTGGTCAGCTAAAGGTTGCTCCCGAACATATTTCGCCCAAAGTTACAAATTTAATGGGTAAGTCTGGTAAAAATACATACTTGAAATTTAAAAAAGCATATGAACAAATTAATATAGACTTGGGTAAAAAACAATACTTAGTACCCTACTTTATGTCTAGCCATCCGGGAGCCGGCCTAAAAGAGGCTATTGAACTGGCTGAATTTTTGCGTGATACTAGCTATCGACCGGAGCAAGTACAGGATTTTATTCCCACTCCGGGAAGCTTATCAACATGCATGTACTATACAGAAATTCATCCGTTAACTGGGGAAAAGGTCTATGTTGCCAAAAACCACCATGACAAGAGACTGCAGCGAGCGTTGCTGCAATACCGCGATCCTAAAAACTACAATTTGGTTTATGAAGCACTTAGTAAAGCAGGCCGACAGGATTTAATCGGTTATGAACCAAAATGTTTAATTCGGCCGCCCCGCAACAAACAGCCTATTACTAGCGTAAGCAACGGGGAATCACTGAATAAGTCTCGAAGATCAAATTCTTCCCGAAATCAAAAAACAAAAAAGAAGGCTAGATTCAATGATTACTAAAGGTGATCACTTTAGAACAAGGTTGACCCATGTCCTTGAAGTTTCCCCAATTGCCCGCTCAAAGCTAAACTGCTAGGTCTTAATGAAGAATGGCTATTTAATTGGCCAGCTTGCCCAAATGGCGTTTATGCCAGCCGAATTAAAGGAAATGAAGTATTAGACTATGTTGATGTAATTGATAAAGCGTTTTCGGCTGTCGGCGGACGAGTTGTTTTAGTAGAGTGCGCAGACAATATGAAACTGGGCAAAGCATCTATCCTATGTTGGGGTTGTAGCGGCCGCACGTTCAGACCAAGTTCAAAAATTAATAACCCTATTAATATTAAGGCTTCTAGGAAAATTTCTAGAAGCCTTAATTTTTAAAATATGTAAAGTGTCTCCCAAGCAACTTTTAATGGGACAAGAAGTTAATAATGTGAATGATTTGTCACTATGTCCAAGCATGATTTAGTCGTCCCAAAGGATAACCTTTTGCGAAAAATCGAAAAAACTGTACAAAATATAAGCTAAAAATAGTGAATTAAAACATAGACATGGATATGAGATTGCATCATCTTCGGATCTTATCGGCATGCAAATGCAAGGAGCTGTCGCGATATTTGCTGTAAATTTAAAACGAATCTTTAAAATTATGGGGTAATAAACTTGGAATATAATTATCAATTCCACACAAATTATTACAGTTCCTCAATTTCAACAAAAAAAGACGGTTTTGGATTAAAAACGAATCCCAAACCGCCTTTTTTTCATTCAATCATGAAATTCTCTAACGAAAACCCATATTTTTTTAGTGGCCTCATAAATAACTGGGGTTCTTCGATTGTCCATCAAACGAATTCAGTTTATATTACGATAATCTAATAGTATACTACTAAATTGAAATAAAATCAATAGGAAAAAAGTATTCATTATATTCCGAATAATAGTTAGTTTTATTAAACCGCATGGTAATTGATAGTCAATAATTATAAATATACAATTAAATCAAATGTTGAGTTTTTTTAAAATGAAAAAGCATTGACAGATTAATTGAATTTATGGGAGGATTCGAAGATGTACAATGTTCAGATGCCCAAATTTGGCATGACAATGGAGTCTGGAGAAATTAGTGAATGGTTTGTAAAGGAAGGAGACAAAGTTTCTAAAGGACAGGCACTATGCGAAATATCTTCAGAGAAAATAACCAACTCATTGGAATGTTATACCGATGGCAAGATAGATAAGATTCTGGTTGAAGAAGGTGCTGAGGCTGCAATTGGTGATGTAATTGCCACAATCATCGAAGACTAAATTAAGCTTTGGGGGTAATGATATGGAATCTTTTGATCCGGGTACAATTACCGAGGATGGGAAGGAAATATTGCAAACACTGCCTATTACGGGGGCACGTAAAGCAATTAAATTAAATTTAACAGAAAGCCTGCAGACGAGGGCACAAGCTAGTTCCTTTATAAAACCGGATCTTACTAAGCTTGTGGAATATAAAGAAAAATTAAAGGCAGCAGGCCATAAAATAAGTTATACGGCTTTATTTGCCAAAATGGTGTCAGTGATACTGCAGCAAGATCCTACGTTGAATTGCACCTCTACAGATAAAAAAATTATCATGTATAAATCAATCAACATAGGAGTAGGAACGGGTGGCCCAAAGGATTTACTATATGTGCCTGTAATTAAAAACGTTGAAAACAAAGGTCTCTCTCAAATTGCGGCTGAAATAAAAACTATGAGCCAGAAGGTAGCAACAGGAACCTTTACAAAAGAAGATATGTCGGGTTGTACATTTACGTTATCAAGCTTGGGTATGTATGAGGTTGGTGCATTTACACCTATTTTGAATCTTCCGGCTATGGCTATTATGGGAGTTGGTAATATCTTCTATGAGCCTGCATGCAATGAAAATAAGGAGATTATTGTAAGACCGACAGCATATTTTTCCTTAACAATTGATCATGCCCTTATTCAAGGCGTTCCTGTAGGTAGATTTTGGAACGAATTTACTGCTTTGTTAAAGGATCCGGAACAATATTTGCCTTTGTAATCAAGCAAAAGCCTTGATTAAATTAACAAATTTTTTTGGGAAAAGGGAGGGGAATATTCATGGAGTATTCAAAACAGGAGTATTTAAAAACCTATGAATTTATGATCTATTCAAGGTTGTTTGAAGAAATTTGTGAAGAGTATGTAATGAAAGGCATCGCAGGGGGCTTCCATCATCTTGGCCTCGGTGATGAGGCAGTAGGAGTAGGCGCTTTTTCGGAATTGGGTCCCAATGACTGGATTGTACCTGAACATAGGAGTCGTCCGATGCTCTCCAAAAAATTTGGGGAACATGAATTTATTTCTGAAATGCTTGCTAAACCAAATGGCATGAACGCTGGTATGGCGGGCGATACTCATTACTTTGTACCTGATAAAAAAGCAGGTCCCTATTCTGGTTTACTGGGGCAGACGCAGGCCATGGCGGCTGGTATTGCACTTAATTATAAGCTGGACAAAATAGATGGCTGTGTCGTTATTGGCTGTGGCGACGGAACACTGAACGAAGGCGTTATTGCAGAGGCGTTGACTATGATTGCTGCTTGGAAATTGCCTGTCGTATGGTACGTTCAGAATAATAGCTGGGGAATGTCCATGCCAGCCAAGAAAATTAATGCCATAAATGATTTGTCCGAAAGAGGGCTAGGTTTTGGATTGCCATCCGCCTCGTATGACGGTAATGACGTATTCCTGGTAAGAGATGTTATGCGGGAGGCTATGGCAAAGGCTCGCAAGGGAGAACCTCAATTTATAGAATTCAAAACCACAAGATGGTCCGGACATTTTGTTGGAGATCCTCAACAATATCGTGATCTGGTTGAAGTAGAAGATGCCAAGGCCAATAAAGATTGCGTCAAATGGTGCAGAAATTACTTGTTGGTACGTAAAATCGCAACAGCAGAAGAATTAGATACTATTGATGCAGCACAGAGTAAAAACTTGTATGCAGCATTTGATGCGGCTTTGGCTGAACCAGACAAGACTCCTGAAGATATACTTGATCCTGGGAAAATTTTTGCAAAATAATTTGGAGGTGAGATCATGAGTAAAAAATCGATATCGCAGGCTATTAATGCCGCTCTTACAGAAGAAATGACAAGAGACGGAAATATTTATTTAATGGGTGAAGATATTGGCCTATGTGCCGGTTGCTTTGGTGTAACCAAAGGCATTATCGAAAAATATGGAGAAGACAGGGTTATTGAAACACCAATAGCTGAGACTGGTTTTTGTGCAATGGCAGTTGGATCTGCCGTGACCGGCAAACGGCCGGTTGTTGAACTGATGTTTGCCGATTTTGTCAGTCTTGCGTTCAATCCTATTGTTATGGAAGCTGCAAAATTGCGTTATGTTTCTGGCGGCAAGGCAACAGTGCCGATCGTTTTCAGGGCAGCGCAAGGAGCAGGCGGACACTTTGGATTACATCATTCCAACTGTGTTGAAGGTTGGCTGATGAATTCTCCGGGACTGATTGTTGTTAGCCCATCAACAGCTGCTGATGCGAAAGGCCTGCTGAAGGCTGCTATTCGCAGCGACAATCCGGTTGTATTCCTGGAACACAAAATGATGTACGGCGTAAAAGGTGAAGTACCGGAAGGCGATTACATCATTCCTCTGGGAAAAGCGGATGTAGTAAAAGAAGGCAAGGATGTAACTGTAATTGCCAGCCAGTTGATGAGAACATATACTGAAGCGGCAATAAAAGAGGTTGAAAAAGAAGGAATCAGTGTTGAACTGATCGACCCGAGAACGATTTTACCATTCGATATAGAAACTTTCGCTGCTTCTGCAAAGAAAACCGGAAGAGTTATTATCGTTCATGAGCATCCAAAAACAGGCGGCGTTGGCGGAGAGTTTGCTGCAGCAATCACGGAGCAATGTTTTGCCGAATTGAAAAAGCCAGTTAAGCGAGTTTGCGGGGCTGATATAAGTGTTGGTATGGGTGATGTGGAACCGCATATATTCCCAACCGCTGGATCTATAGCTGATGCAATCAGAGATATTGTAAAATAGGTTGTTTAATAAAAAAATAAGTTGTATATTTGTAAAATAAGTTGTTATTTTGTAGAATAGACTGTTATTTTGTAAAATAAGTTGCTTAAAGGAGAAGAACAATGAAAGTAGTGGTGTTAGAAGGTACACACAAACTAGCAGTAGGTACTGCTGAAACACCAAAACCAGATGGCTATCATGTTTTGATCCAAATTGATAAAACAGGTATCTGCGGCAGTGAAACACACTTCTGGTATGATATCGGTGACTCGATGAAAGGCACAGTCCTAGGACATGAATATTGTGGAACAGTATTAGATCCTGGTGCAAATAAGGATCTAAAAGTTGGCGACAGAGTAACATCTGAAGCAATGGGCTGTGGAAAATGCGATCTATGCAGGGCTGGTCATCAAAATGTATGTTTTGATACACCTTTATTAATGGGAGGCTTTGGCGAGGTTGCTATTTGCGTACCAGATGCAGCAGTTAAAGTGCCTGATAATGTTAGTTCGATAGAAGCTGCAATGGTAGAGCCAATTGCAACATCACTTCATGCCGTTAACAGAGCAAATATTAAAATTGGCGATAAAGTTTGTATTATTGGTGGCGGCATTATCGGCTTAGGAGTAGCAAGCTTTGCCAAAATGAATGGTGCTTCAAAAGTAGTATTAGTCGAAGCGAATATGGAAAAAGCCAAGAAAATACTTGCGATGGGCGATGTTGACGCTATTTTTGATGCATTAGATGAAAATTGTGTAGAAAAGTTAAAGGAATATACAGGCGGTCCTGGATTCGATGTGGCCTTTGAATGTTCTGGTGCAGGGCCTGCTGTAGCAACGGCGATCAAAGTTGTCAAAAGGGCAACAAAAGTCATGCTTGTCGGGGGTAGTCCTGCTGATACAAATGGTATACCTTTGTCACACGCTTTATTAGGTGAAGTAAATTTAATCACAGTATATGCTTATTCCAGAGATGAGTTTTTAAGAGTAATGGAAGCTATGGGTGAGGGCAGGATTAATGCTGAGAAATACGCTACAAAGATTGTAACATTAGATGAAGTTCCTCAAGTTTTTGAGGATCTGAGAAATCGAAGAATCGATGATGTAAAAGTAATTATCGATGTAGCAAAAAAATAGTTTAAGCTACAGTTATTCTTGCTATTGAGGCGTATAGGCCTTGATATAATTTAAAGGAGGTATGTATTTTGAATTACGTAGTCAGATTTGCCGATTACATTGATGAGGCGTTTCAAACACCGTGGGCTCTGCCCAATAAGCCTGATGCACCCTTTGTAAAGATTCTTCGCAGGCTTATGACCGATGAAGATGCCCAGGTTGCACTGGTGTTGACTCCGGTGGAGATGACAGTGGAGGAAATTGCTGCCAAGTCGGGGAAAAAACCTGAAGATTTGGTTCCCATATTGGAAAAATTGGTAAATAATGGTGTTATTTTTGATGTTATTACTCCTGAAAAACACACTTTCAAGCTTGTTCCTATCGCTCCTGGCATTCTAGAATTCCAAATGAACGGCAGAACCCTGGATAAAGAGATGGTCGACTTACTCGAAGAATATTACTATGATTTGGCTGAAGGTCAGTATCCTAATTTACCTGTAGGCACCATGCGTATTGTTCCGGTAGCGGAATCGATCGAAGCAGACAGCAAAAGTTGTTCCTATGAAGAACTTATGACGTTTATAAACGCTACTGACGACTATGCTATTGCTCCTTGTCTTTGCCGAACGATGAAGAGGGCTATGGGCGAAGGCTGCGGTCACATGTTGGAGACCTGTATGCTGTTTGGGACCTATGCGGATTACTATGTAAGAACCGGACGTGGTCGCCGCGTCAGCAAGGAAGAGTTATTAGAGATCGTCAAGAAGGTCGAAGAAGAAGGACTTGTTCACCATGTTTTCTCTTTTGATAAAGGATTTTCTGAATATGTCTGCAATTGCTGTGGTTGCTGCTGCCTGACGACACGTGGTGTCACCCAGCAGAATTTAGGCAATGGCGGCGGCACTACTAAAACAAATTATTGTGCTGAAGTCGATCCGGAAAAGTGCGTAGCATGCGGTGCATGTGCTGACAAGTGCATCTGGCAGGCTGTAAAACTTGGCAACGGCCTGACCGATGAATCCCAAGTTCCTGCTCCAGAGCCGGATACTGAAACTCCATATGATACGGAATGGTTAAGAGATAGGTGGAGCCCGGATTACCGCGTAAGGAATCTCGTCCTCGAAAGCGGGACGAGCCCGTGCAAAGCTGCATGTCCTGCTCACATTTCAGTACAGGGCTATATCAAATTGGCTTCTGAAGGGAAATACAACCAGGCCCTGAAGCTCATCAAGAAGGATAACCCGTTCCCTGCCGTCTGCGGCCGGATATGCCCGCATAACTGCGAAAGTCAGTGTACACGTGGAAAAGTTGACCAACCCGTTGCCATTGATCCGATTAAACGCTTCATCGCCGATCAGGAACTCAAGTCCGGTGTACGCTATATACCAGAGATCAAGGAATGCCCTGAGACTGTTGGATCAAAAGTGGCTGTAATCGGAGCAGGTCCTTCAGGATTGTCTTGTGCTTTTTACCTGGCTATTCAGGGGTATAAGGTCACCGTATATGAAAAAGAGAAGATGCTGGGCGGCATGCTCACTATGGGAATTCCTGAGTTCCGGCTGGATCGTGATACAATCAACGCCGAGATTGAGGTCCTTGAAAAATTGGGTGTTAAGTTCATAACGGGAGTCGAAATTGGAAAGTACAAAACAATTGCTCAGTTACGTGCTGAAGGATTCAAGGCTTTCTACTTCGCAATTGGCGCACAAAACAGCAGAAAGCTCGGTCTCGAAGGAGAAAATCTCCCCGGCGTCATTGCTGGCATAGAGTTCCTCCGCGATCTCAACCTGGGCAAGAAGAAATCCCTGAATGGGCCGGTTGTTGTAATTGGCGGCGGTAACGTGGCTATAGATGTAGCCAGAACCGCAGTACGGGCCGGTGCTACGTCCGTGAATCTCTTTAGCTTGGAGTCCCGCGAAGAGATGCCTGCATGGGAGGATGAACTCGCCGAGGCTGTGGAAGAAGGAGTTGTTCTCAATCCATCCTGGGGTCCCAAGGCGATCATCCAGAAGGACGGAAAAATTACTGGCATCGAGATGAAAAAGTGCACAGCTGTTTTCGATAAAGATGGCAAATTCAGCCCGACCTTTGACGACAAGACAACCCAGAAAGTTGAAGCAGCAACGATTCTTGTAGCAATCGGCCAGTCAATTGATTGGGGTGGCCTTACCAGCAATACCGCCTGCAAATTGACTAAAGGTAATACGATGCAAGTTCATGATCTGAGCCTGCAGACGGATGAACCTGACATCTTCGCAGGTGGCGATGCCGTAACTGGACCGCAGCTCGCTATTGATGCTATTGCCGCAGGCAAGCAAGCCGCCACCTCCATCCATCGGTTTGTACGCGGCGACAGCCTGACAATAGGCCGCGAGGCGAAATTCGTATCAATCGATAAGGAAAAAGTAGATGTCGCCGGTTACGACCGTCTGCCACGGCAGCATACAGGCAAGGCCCAACCGACAGCCAGAGCACATAGCTTTGAGGATCTGACTGCAACCTTTACCGAAGCGCAAGTACTCAAAGAAACCCAAAGATGTCTTGGCTGCGGTCAAGCTATCGTCGATCCCAATAAGTGCATGGGTTGTGGCATTTGCACAGTTCACTGCGAATTTGACGCCATGCATATGAAGCGGGTGAGAGATGTTGCTGCGCCTGCAACCGCTATGGATTACATCCAGGATTCAGTAAAATATAGAGCGGAAAGAGCTGCGCGTGTAGAAGCTAAGAAGGCTAAAAAATAGGGTAAATCTTAATCCATACGACCTATAAATAAACAGGGGCTGTGGAAAAACTTAGCGATAAGTTATCCATAGCCCCATTCTATATATTTTTTTCCTATTAGAATGGGTTAATTTGCACCATTTTTAGAGTTTTTTTGACTGGAGATGAAGAACATGAAAGTATATGAGGTTCTGTATCGGATTATGTTAATAACTGGTGACACTAAATTGACAAGGGTAACACTAGAAGCTGTTAGTCCGGAAAAAGCCAGAGCAGGGGCATACAATCATATTTTTAAAGTAAAACCCACTCAATCTAAGATTAAGTTTATGTATGTACGTCAGTTAAAAAACTCAGACAAATACTCCATAAATGAAATTTGATAAAATAAATCAAAGATATTACGCGTTTTTTATAATCGTCGAAAACAGCCGAGTGCTTTGATGCATACAACGAAGATGAACTGCTGGAGGAAGAGATAGAACATTACCGAGAATGATACGACTCTATCAGCGCGTGCTTGCCAATAAGATTTACAGAACCCGTAAAGATCTTAGTTTTTGATAGCTTGTCAATTTTGGCATTAATCCAAGGGTCTGCGGATAATTTTGTGTAAATTGAAATCCTTGTAACAAGAAATAGATGGTTTTATTTGCGAAAGCATGGGAATACATTGCTTTTTAGCAACCGTTCTCCCCGGGCAGGATGGAGGTAGGCACGCGATAGCGTGAATGCACACATCCGGACTGGGAAATTTTTTTTTGAGCAATTAGATTGCATGGCGATCTTCACCTTATAACGGGAAAAAAGTATGATTTTATTTATATAAAAGGGTGGTTATATAAAACACATTGGGGCGATTTAAAAGGAAAACTGAATAGTTTAAAATCTTTATAAGAAAGTGTAATAGCTTTTGAAAAAAAATTAGGAGGAAACTATAACATGTGCAAAAATGCAGTACAACAAAGAGAAGTTGTTGTGGTAGGTATGGCAAGAACAGCAATAGGTAATTTTCTAGGAGGCTTATCTAGTTTAACTGCGGTTGAACTTGCAAAGATAGTTGGTCAAGAGGCCTTAAAACGCGCTAATGTCTCACCCAAACAAGTGGATGAGGTACTGGTGGGCATGGTGTACAAACAGGGACTAAAAGGAAATCCGGCCAGACAGGTGCAAATCGGACTTGGAATTCCCGCCGAAGGTGGCGCAGCCACAGTCGAACAGCAATGTGCTTCAGGTATGAGAGCGTTGGAAATTGCAACTCAACAGATTATTCTGGGGAAAACAGAAGTTGCTCTGGTTTGTGGCTGTGAAAGCATGTCCAATGTTCCTTTTCTGCAAATGAAAATGAGAAAAGGCGTACGTATGGGTGCCAGCACACTGGAAGACGGCTTAATGTATGACGCGCTGATTGACGCATTCAACGGCCAACACATTGCTATAACTGCCGAAAACGTAGCAGAGAAGTATAATGTTACCCGCCAGGATCAGGATGAACTTGCCTGTCTCAGTCAGCAACGTGCTTCTGATGCGATTAGTGCCGGCAAATTTAAAGAAGAGATCGTTCCAGTGGAGATCAAAACTAAAAAAGGTACTACAATCGTTGATACTGATGAGCATCCTCGGGCCACAACTATGGAAGCACTGGGCAAGCTGCCTGCGATTTTCAAAAAGGACGGAACAGTTACCGCCGGTAATGCTTCTGGTTTAAACGATGGGGCGACTGCATTTGTAGTTATGTCCATGGAAAAGGCAGTGGCGCTGGGATTAAAACCGCTGTTCAAGATCAAAGCAACAACTACGGTTGGCGTTGACCCAAGTATTATGGGTATTGGTCCTATTTATTCAATTCCTAAAGCAATAGACCAGGCAGGACTGAAGATGGACGATGTTACTTACTATGAGATCAATGAAGCTTTTGCTGCACAAGCAGTGGCTTGCGTCAGGGAACTGAAATTGGATATGAATAATGTAAATGCCAATGGATCAGGTATTGCTTTAGGCCATCCTGTAGGCAGCACTGGTTTACGGCTTGTTATGGCCGCTTATTCTGAATTGAAGCGGAGAGGTCAGAAATATGGTTGTGGTTCTTTATGTGCTGGTGGCGGACCTTCGATGGCGGTCGTAATTGAAGCATTGTAATATAAGGAGGATGAAAAAATGCAAAACAGTAAAGTGTTGTTAAAAGTTAAAAACAAGATAGCCACTGTTATATTGAATAATCCTCCCGTCAATTCAATCGATCAACAGGTCGTCGATGACATTGAGAACGTATTTGCCACCTTGAAAAATGAAGACATTCGGGCCGTAATCATAGCCAGTGAAAACCCCAAGGCATTTATTGCCGGTGGGGATATCAACCAGTTTGTCGCCTGGAATAGGGAGGCTGGGGTACAAGCTACCCAAAGAGGCAATGATGTATTTTTGAAAATCGATAACTTTCCTTGTCCTGTCATTTGCGCCATAGACGGATTTGTATTTGGCGGTGGGATGGAACTAGCCTTAGCTTGTGATATAAGGGTCATGGCTGTAAATGTTAAATTAGGGTTTCCCGAGACAACCCTGGGCATATACCCGGGATATGGGGGAACACAGCGGTTGCCGCGCTTAATCGGCACAGGAATGGCCAAAAAATTAATATTCAGCGGCGAAAGAATCAATGCTGAAGAAGCTTATCGAATTGGAATCTGCGAACATCTCTCAGAAGAAGGTAGAGCACTTGAAGATGCGATGCAGATCGCACTTAAAATTGCCCAGGCGGGACCTGTCGCAGTAAGAACAGTTAAAAAAATTATCAACCAGGGAATAAGTATGAATCTGAAAGATGCTATTGAACTGGAAACTGCTAATTTTGGCGACATATGCGAAACCTATGACAAAACAGAAGGGGCTAAAGCTTTTCTGGAAAAGCGGCAGCCGGTATTCAAAGGAGAATAGTAGAAAGGGATTGAGCATGAACAATAGGATCTTCCGAGTATTAGCAATAAATGCGGGAGCGACTTCAACCAAAAACGGTATTTTTGAGAATGAAAAGTGTATTTTTCAAAGTACCATCCGGCATGATTATAAGGAATTAGCAGCATGTGGCTCCATAAAGAACCAAAAGAAGTTGCGTACTGAATTGGTTTTGAATTTTGTTAAGGAATCAGGCGTTGAATTGTCGTCATTGGATGCTGTGGTAGGCCGAGGCGGAATTATCAAGCCATTGGAATCAGGCACCTATTCGATTAACGATAAAATGATCGAAGACCTTAGCAATGAGCCAGCCACCATACACGCTTCATCATTGGCTGGTATTATCGCCCGGGAGATCGGTGACAGTCTAGGGATACCTTCATTCATTGTTGATCCTGTTACTGTGGATGAATTGTGTCCGCAAGCCAGGCTGACAGGTATTAAAGGTGTCGAGCGGCAAACCATATTCCATGCTCTGAATTCTAAGGCTGTTGCGAGGCGTGTATGCAAAAAAATTGGTAAGAAATATGAGGAAAGCCGGTTGGTCGTTGCCCACATGGGTGGAGGTATCACGGTGGGAGCTCACCTCGATGGCAGAGTTGTTGATGTAAACTCTGCTACCGCTGGCGAGGGTCCGTTTAGTCCGGAAAGGTCAGGTGGGGTACCTTTATTTTCCATCATAGAAATGTGTTATTCCGGGTCTTATAGCAAAGTAGAGATCATGGACTTGATTGTGAAAAAAAGCGGCATGCAAATGCATATTGAGACAAGTGATCTGCGTAAGGCTGAAGAAATGATCACCGGTGGCGATTCATATGCTGCACTGGTTGTAGAGACCATGGCCTACATGGTTGCCAAGGAGATCGGTGCAATGTTTGCCGTACTTAGTGGCCGCGCGGATGGAATTATCCTAACTGGCGGGCTCGCTTACAGTACATTATTTACGAATTACATTAAAGAGCGGGTCGAACAACTGGCAACAGTGTATATGTGTCCAGGCGAAGACGAACTCTTGGCATTGGCGGAAGGTGCACTGGCAGTATTACGCAAGGAAAGAGCCGTTAAACAATATTGATTTTTAAGGGCTATAGCTATAAAAAAGTGAAATGAGGGGAATTAAGAATGATAACAGATATTAAAAAAGTCGGAGTTATTGGTTGCGGGTTGATGGGCAGCGGAATTGCTCAGGTTGCTGCAACGGTCGGTTACCCCGTTGTTCTCTATGATATTTCCACAAAAATAGTAGAAAAAGGTAAAAAGAACATTCAAGCATTGCTGGATAAGGCTGTTGCCAAGGGTAAAAAAACGCGGGAGGATGCAGACGCAACTCTTGCGAGAATTAAGGCTACAGCGGATAAGGCTGATCTAGCTGATGTGGATATTATTTTTGAAGCAATCATCGAGAAAACAGACATCAAAATTGAACTTTACTCTTCGCTGGACAAAATCTGCAAACCAAGTTGTCTTTTCGCTACCAATACTTCAGGGTTGAGTATTACTGAGATTGGGGCTGCCACAGGGCGCAGTGATAAATTTGTGGGCATGCATTTTTTCAATCCGGTACCTGTTATGAAATTGGTAGAGGTCATCCGTGGTTACGACACTTCTGATGAAACCTTTACGACTGCTTTAGAAATGGGAAAAAAGCTTGGCAAGGAATCAATTGCCGTCCAAGAAGCCCCGTTATTCTGTGTCAACCGTATCCTTGTTCCGATGCTTAACGAAGCTATGTTTGTGTTAAGCGAGGGAATTGCTACGGCTGAAGATATTGACAAGGGTATGGTCTTGGGTACAAATCAGCCTATAGGTCCGCTTGCCTTGGCTGACATGGTAGGACTAGATACTTTGCTGCTGGTTGCGCAAACTCTCTTCAATGAAACCGGTGACAGTAAATATCGTCCCTGTCCGTTGTTAGTTAAGATGGTTAGGGCAGGTCATTATGGCAGAAAGACTGGCCGCGGTTTCTATAACTATAATTAAAAATAGGTAGTCTTACTAGATACCCCTCTCTGAATTTACATGTATATTTAAAATGTTGTTGTTTGATGTAGCGCAACATTCATGAGATATAAGGATGAAAGCGAATACAACAACAATATAGGCTTTAAGGAGTGTTGGAATCATGTTTGAGAAAATCATCGCAGATGCACGAAAATCTCCCAAGATAGTTGCAGTTGCAGCAGCACAGGACATGCCGGTTCTTGAAGCGGTTTTTGCTGCGCTGGAGCAGGGCATTGCCATCCCTCTGCTTGTTGGTGATGAGGCGAAAATAAGGACGCTGGCAAGTGAAATTGGTATAGATTTGACTAACATCACGGTGATCAATGAGCTGGAACCAGCAAAAGCAGCATTGCGCGCAAGTCGATTGGTGCGAGACGGTCAGGCTGACTTTCTTATGAAAGGTCTTTTGCAGACAGCTGAATTGCTAAGAGCGGTGCTTGATAAGGAAAATGGCCTGCGAAGCGGATCCCTGCTTAGTCATGTTGGCATTTTCGAAGCAAACAGCTATGATCGGTTGTTGCTCTTGACTGATGCCGCAATGGTGATGTACCCTGATTTGAAGCAAAAAGTCGAATTGATCCAAAATGCTGTCACGGTTGCCCGGTCAATGGGTGTTGAGAGGCCAAAGGTTGCCGGTATAGCGGCAGTTGAAGTCGTTAACCTGAACATGCCTCCGACCTTGGACGCTGCAATACTAACACAGATGAACAGACGAGGGCAGATCAGGGATTGTTTGGTAGATGGGCCTCTCCAGCTTGATACTGCGATAAGCGCTGAAGCTGCTCGGCATAAAGGAATAAAAGGCAGCGAGGTGGCTGGACACGCCGATATTCTCCTAGCGCCCAATATCGAAACAGGTAACGCCATATATAAGACTATCAATCAGATGACTTCCTGTCAGATTGCCGCCCTTATTATCGGCGCCAGCGCACCGATTGTCTTGACAAGCCGGGCCGATTCCGCCAGGACAAAGTTGCTTTCTATAGCCTGTGCATCGCGATTGGCTTTATATCTCAAGTCTTGATTTGTCGATATCATGTGGTCGTGAACGAGGCATTGTGATTCCCTAATAGCAATCAGAGCTCAATCAGAGCTGTGGTAAGCAACCCAAGCAAATATAGTACACTCTGATTAATGAAGAAAGAAGAGGAGAATGAAAACATGTCTAAGAGAGTTGATAACAAAGTAGCTATTATTACTGGTGGCGGGAGTGGAATGGGGCAGGCTGCTGCGAGAATCTTCGCTGCAGAAGGTGCCAAAATTGTTATTGCAGAAATCAATGAAAAAAATGGCAAGGCAATGGAGGCTGAGATCCGCGCAGCTGGAGGCGATGCCCTGTTCGTGAAAGCAGATGTTTCGTCAGAAGAATCTGCAGCTGCTATGGCTAAGGCTGCCATCGAAAAATACGGCAGAATTGACATTCTGTGCCACTTTGCTGGCGCTGGCGGTTCCATGCAGTCCAAAGATTTTATGGTTTATGGTAAATTATGGGAATTTCCCTTGGCGAGTTGGGAAAAGATGATCCGCATCAACCTTACTGGCACTTTCTTAGTAACTAAGGCAGTCGTACCTCACATGATTGAACAGAAATCAGGATCCATTGTCTATTGTTCTTCAGAAAACGGAATCAAGGCTGTGCAAAATGCTGATGCATATACAGCTACAAAGGGAGGCATTGTTGCGCTGACCAGAGTGATGGCGGCTAACGTAGGGCGAGACAACATCCGTGTTAACTGTATTTGCCCAGGTGGGGTTGCAACTCCAATGCATGGCGAAGGCTGGGAAAAAATGATTGGTAAATCTCTTGACGAAATTGGTTTACAAGGTAATCTTCCTATCAATCGTTTAGGGACTCCGGATGAGCAGGCTTATGCTGCACTATTCCTCGCATCTGATGAAGCTAGTTATATTACCGGTGTTATTATGCCTGTAGACGGCGGCTGGTATGCGGTCTGATATTACTAGCTGTCTTGCTAGTAATAAAACTTGCAACAGGTTACTGTATTTGAAAAGCAACTGATACTGGGCCGCGATGCGTTTGGTACATATGGTCTATACGCAGATGATTTCGAAATTTCCTTTTGTCACGCTGCTGTTACTGTTCTTTGAGTGATTAGGGTGTATACTATTATATGAATGTTTTTTCAGGCCTTTAGGTTGTCACAACACATTGCCAAGTGCTGTGACCAATAGATGGGAGGAGAGACTATGCACGAAACAGGAGTCATGATGGAGATTGTAGACATTGCTCAAAAGCATGCCAAGAAATCCGGAGCGACCAAGGTGACTAAACTCGTTCTGCAGATTGGTCAATTGAGTGCCGTTATTCCTGACGCAGCCAAGATGTGCTATCCTTTTGTTATTAGTGGAACCATGCTGGAACAGTGCAAACTGTCGATCGAGGTGATACCGGCCATCGGCGTTTGCAAGCAGTGCGATACCACATACAATGTGGTTGAGAAGGAGTTCAAGTGTCCGAAATGTGCGAGTGATCAATGTGAGATCCTCTCGGGACGCGAGCTTAAGATCAAAGAACTCCTAGTAATGTGAGAAGATGATCTTAATGAAACAGATTATAAGGAGGGAAAATAGAATATGGAAGAGTCAAGAATCATCCAAGTGACTGAAAGTATCTTCAGTGAAAATGAACGCGTGGCCAAGGTGCTTCGACAGAAATTTGCCGATAGTGGCGTTCTCGTATTAAATCTTGTGAGTTCGCCCGGTTCTGGAAAGACTACGATTTTGGAGCGGACGGCAATGGACTTGAAGTCCGAATTAAAAATGGGCGTGATTGAGGGAGATCAGCAAACTTCCAATGATGCCGATCGTATTGCCCGGACCGGCATTTTCGCTCAACAAATCAATACCATGTCCGGTTGCCATCTCGATGCACCGATGATAGACAAGGCATTGCGAAATTTTGATCTAGATAATTTGGACGTGCTGTTCATCGAGAATGTTGGAAACTTGGTTTGTCCCGCTGAATTTGATCTTGGTGAAGATTTTAGAGTATTAGCGCTTAGTATCACGGAGGGGGAGGACAAGCCCATTAAGTATCCGTTGATGTTCATGAGTGCCCAGACTATCCTGGTCAATAAAATAGACTTGCTTTCCATTCTAGGCTTCAAAATGGAGGAATGCAGTGGCTACATCAAACGCATTAACCCAAACGCCATGGTTTTCGAGTTGTCGGCCCGGTCGGGCGAAGGGATGGAGAATTGGTATCAATGGCTTAGGCAGGCCGTGCAAACAAAAAAAGCAGGTAAGAAGTAATACTACAAGCAGTACAAACAGGTTAAGTTGTGCTAATCCTTGATGAATGGCTATAACGGCTAAAACCATCGCTCGGAGGGGGCAATCTCTCTCTCTCCGAGCAAATCCCAACTGTTCAATATGCATGGCAAGAGTTTGTTTCTTGGGCTGATGGCTATACATAATTTAAAGAATGAAACAACAAACGCCGAAATATAATTGAACACAAAAATGCTGAACTAAAAAGATATCATGGATTGACCAGGGCAAAGTACCGTGGTCTCTTCTGCATGCGCGAATACAGGCTATACTAACTGCTTTTGTTGTTAACGTAAAGAGAATGGTAAAACTGATAAACAGAAACAGCAGCCGACCTCTTAAGGTTAGCTGCTGTTTCTGTTTATCAGTTTTCGAGTTCATAATAGGGTACTTTTGCAGGGCTATCTATAGGGTAGACTTTTTTAAAAGGCTATCATACCCCTTGGATGGTGAAGAAACTCGTTATCGGCGAGAGAACAGGAACTCGTCCCAAACAGTCTGAGCATCTTGGGTTAAAGCCAGCCAACTCTTCCAGACTTCTCAGTGGAGCAGCACAGCAAAGTGGGAAATGCAAAGAACAACAAGCTCCTGCTGTTTCCTACCGAACGGTACACAAGGAGGCAGTATACTACATAGACGCACTGTCTGTCTTATTAGATATACATGTTAGTTTATGTAAAAGCGACACTCTACCTGAAACATTCATTTTTCTATATATATTTGTAAAGTGTGACTTTACAGTGTGTTTACTGATAAATAATTTTTGGCTAATTTCAATTGAACTGGCCCCTTCTTTGACTAGGGATATGATGGCAAGCTCTTGGGTAGTTAAGTTATACAGTTGAGCAAATTTTTCAAGATTGTCTTGATCGGATTTAACTTGTTTGGATATATATATATAGTAAAGAGTTTCGAGATTGTTGTGTATATCATGGGTAATACAAGGAGTAATAGTACATATATAAGTTGCGCAATAGGTTTTGAAAACCGTTTCTGCATTATTTTTTTTAACGGAGGTGATGTTGTCAGTGACGATATTTACCACCTGTTGTTGGCCTTGGTATTTACTGTTTATAGATGCTTTGTATATGGCATTGGTTTGAAATTCTAATATTTCCGAACAGTATTCAACGGCTGCCTTGTTTGATTCTACCACATTAAATTTGTTGTCTGCTAAGATTATGCCTATAGATATATTGAAATTGCATTTATTCAATATATCAAGCCTTTTAACAATTGCTTTCTGTTTCAAAAAATGGAAATAACGATATGAGATATGTTTGGAGATAGAAGACATTATTTGTATGTCTCTTCTTTTGAAGTTGCCGCTTTCCTTTGAATTAGCCAATACAATTCTTCCTAAACAAGACTTATTTTCATCAAGCAGATAAGTTACTAAAAAATATTGCATTGATAAACTCTCTAGGTACTTTTTATAATTGATATCAATGTTGTTGCGGGGAAGTTGCGAAGAAAGTATAATATTTTGATTATTCATTTTTTCGGGGAGCTTATCAAAAGTCATGAAATCCATTGAGTAATAGAAGGTGTTATATTGTTGCAAGAGTGAATCAGGATCCTTGATGGCATAAGTGCTCTCTAAGACATTTTTGAATTTTTGTTTTTCCCACTCTGTCTCATCAAAGTTAAAAATATCAAAAATATTAATTTCTCTGCAATTTAAAAAGGCAATCTTTTCAAAGCCAAAGTATTTGTTAAGCAATACAAGCATATGTGGTGCAAATTCAGCGGGGGAAGAATCTAATTCATATAGAAATTCTAGGATGGTATCCTGTTTAGCCAATGAAGTTTTCATATATAAACTCCTCTCAAGTTCAGTTTTTTTACGAATTCCTACATTTGCTTGTTATTGAAACAGCAGACCGATTGCACTGGGTGGTAGAAGCACGTGTGTAATCGGTCAAGTAAGACAGGCCAAAAATGATCATAAAGTAATCACTTTTGGCAAAGAAATACGCTGATAGCTGATATATGAGGCTTAAAGTTTAGTCACCCCAAGATAGATTTTCTATTTTTCAGCTGATAGCCATCACTTACCATGTTGAACGCGAATGTATATACGTAATTTCTTCACCTTTTCCATCGTGATGCATCCAGTCAGCACACATAGTCGAAAGCAGATTGATTATTGCCCTTCGTTTCTCAGGGGTGGCCTACTTTATTTTATCCTCACACTAGGGCGGCAATGGAAGAAGATATGCTACCAATACAGAATATACATTTTGTAATAAAAGTGAATATTCTTATTTTAAATTATATAATATATTCTGTATTTTATTAACCGGGAACTATGGAGTATTTGAATTAATACAAAAGTACTATAGAATAACTTGAAATGAAATTACCAAGTCATATAACATACCCTGATTCTGATGCGAAAAGTCTTTTTATGCTGTTTTGAAAGTTCTGGGACAATTACACAACTCAGCCGAGTTGTGTTCAATCAACTGTTTATATAGTTCAGTTCTTAGCAAATAATGCGCCAACTAACGCCATGTCTGAATAAGTAGTAAGTTCTTCACCGGATTGTTTAAAAAGGTTTCATTGATGCACCTCCCAGATGAATGGTAATACCTGATACTATCTCAGTATCTTTGTAATTCGACATTTTTGCGGTTATCCTATGCACTTTTGTAGGTTTTATGTTACGGATTAAGGGATAATAACACAAGATTTCGACACTTTAAGACAAATTCCCCCCTGTGATAAAAATAACTTAGTTACCATTCGGACACGACCTCCTTTATCTCAATAGATTGGCTAAATTTATTATTTTAGAACCGTCTTGTGGGGTATTTATAGTTCATTCATACTCCATCAAAATAGTACCTTTTTCCGATTTATCAATTTCTGAAAAGTATCTATACTTAATAAATATAGACGTGTGGGAAAATAAGGCAGGTAATGGGACTGCTATCAGGAGACGCCTACTTGAGAAATTGCAAAGTCAAACAATGAATTAAGGTCTTAGACCACAAAGAGGTTTGGAGGACATAATGAAAAGCGACGAAAAATTAATTTTTGAATCCAATCTGCCCAATTCAGCCGTTCAGATCTGGAAGAAACAGGGTAAGAAGGTTATAGGAACTATCTGCTGTCACGTACCGGAGGAAATCATCCACGCTGCTGGTTTGCTCCCGTATCGTATCAGAGCAACAGGTTGCACCGAAAACAGTCAGGGAGAGAGTTGGATGACCAGCTTTAGCTGCAGCTTTGCTAGTTCCTGTTTGGAATTTTTACTTAATGGAACCTATGATTTCCTTGATGGAGTGATAACCTCCAATGGCTGCATGCATGCCCAGCGTTTGTATGATAACTGGAGGTTAAATGATATGCGGTCCTATAGGCAATCACTGACGGTTCCACGGAAGGTCAGTGATTCTGCTATTTCCTATTATCGGGAGGAACTGGTCCAACTAAAGGCGGCGCTGGAGAAATTTTCCTGCGTTGCCATCACCGACGAAAAGTTGGAAAACTCCGTCAAGATTTACAATGAAACCCGGAGACTGATCAGAAAACTGTATGATCTGCGGAGGAGCGAATCTCCAGTCATCACTGGAACCCAAAGCCAAAAGCTGATCTTGGCTGCCATGTCCATGCCGAAGGAACAATATAATGAACTTTTGAGTAATTACCTGGAGGAGGCAAAGGGTAGGGAGCCCTTAGCCACTTACAGTGCCAGATTGATGCTCATCGGCAGTGCTCTTGATGATCCAGAATTCATCAAGATCATTGAGGATAAAGGGGGGCTGGTCGTCACTGATGTCCAGTGTTTTGGCAGCAGATACCTTTGGGAACCGGTAGAGATAGACGGCGATTTGATGACATCCCTGGCAACATCATATCTCAAACGGCCGACCTGCCACCGAATGGTAGATCAACATCAGGCTTTGTTCGATTTTATTATCGATATGGTGAAAAATCACAATGTTGATGGAATCATCTTTGAGAAGATGCATAACTGTGACTTGTGGGGAGGCGAAAATTTGTTTTTGGAAGAAAGATTCAAAAAGGCAAATATTCCCGTGCTTTCTCTGCAACGTGATGAGATCATGACGAATACGATGCAAGTTGGCGTACGGGTTGAGGCCTTTATAGAAATGCTTCAGGGGGTGGGGATCTAAGTGAACGAACAAAAGAACCTTTTTAAAGAGTTATCTGATGCATCAGAGAGTATAGTAGAGCATGCACGAAAAAAATATCCTGACCGGCTGTGGATGTTTGAGGTGCAGAAAGTATATTGGCAGAGCGTTTATCAGGCCCACGAGAAGGGGCTTAAATTGATATTGCATGGTCCCAATATGCCACCCGAGCTAATTTATGCCTTTGGAGCGGTGCCGTTCTTGTTGGATTGCGTGCCCACTCGTATTGCTTCTTCGAAGGAGGGCGTTGCCAGGTATGTGGATATCGCTGAGAAGTATGTGCCTAGCAGTCTGTGTGGGCTCGATAAAACCGATATTGGGGCTATTCTATCTGGAGATATAGAGAAACCGGATGCCATAATCTATGCATCGGCACCGTGCGACTCGACGAGGGTCGCTTATCCGGCTATTGCTGATCACCTAGGCGTTCCTTCCTATTGTATTGACACGCCCTATAAGAAAGACGAACGAGGCTTTGCCTATATCGCTGAAGAAATGAGAGGGGCAGTTGCCTTTTTGGAAGAGGTGACCGGAAATAAATTGGATTGGAATCGGATGGCCGAAGTTATAGGGCACTCAAACAAGGCATATGAACTGCTAGGTAAAATTGCGGAGTTGAGACAAAACATCCCTTGTCCGCTTCCTGGAAGGCTTCTGGTTTTAAATGAATTATTTGGCGCAATGGTTGGCAGTCCGGAAATCATAGATTTCTTGGAGGCACAATATAAAATAGGTAAAGAAGCGGCCGATAAAAAAGAAGGATGCCTTGAAGGTGAGGAAAAGTTTAGGATTATGTGGCTGCAGAACATGATATGGTCTAATGTGGGTATTTTAGACTGGCTGGAGAAGGAGTACGGCGCCGTTGTCATAATGGATGCCTTTGGATATCAGGCATCATACCTGATCAACGATCCTTGGAATGAGGATGAGGTATTTATCGGACTTGCCAAGAGAATGCTGGGAGCGCCTATGACACATGGAGCTTCTGGTCCTGTAGAACCATGGATGGAGCTTGTCGAAAGAGCGATTACTGATTACAAATGCAATGTATCTTTTTTTGCTGGGCATGTGGGGTGCAAACATACCTGGGCTGCGGGTAAGCTGATTAAAGATATGGTCTATAATAAATTTGGCATGTCAACGCTGACCTTTGATCTGGATGCTGTAGACCGCAGGTATAAGGGAGAAGACGCAATTAAAGAAACAATAAAAGAATACATGGACACACTTATCGAAAGTAAAGGCGCGAAATAAATTCTGAGAAGATGGATCGCGGTCATTGGAAAGCGAGGTGGAATTCAGTGGAAGAGATAAAATCTATTGCTGTTACTGGCAAAGGTGGGACAGGCAAAACGATGTTGGCTACCCTGATGATCAAAATGCTGACAGAGGGTTTAAAGGGCAAGGTATTGGCCATTGATGCCGATTCTGCCATGAGCCTGCCCTATACGTTGGGAATGAAGATCGAGAAAACTGTGAGCGAGATGCGCAAGGAGATCATTGGAAGTAAACAGGTGAAACGCAAGATGGAAGATCAGCCCATGCGGACAGTGATGAAAAGCATTCTGACGCAGGGAAAAGGCTTCGATTTATTGGCCATGGGGCGGCCAGAAGAGCCTGGTTGCTTTTGCGTAGTCAATGACCTGTTACGATATGGGATTGATACGCTTATTCAGGATTATGATATCACAATCATTGACGGTGAGGCCGGGCCTGAACAGCTTAATCGCAGAGTACTCAAGAGTATTGATGTTTTATTGGTGGTTGCCGACATGTCGGCCAGAAGTCTTGAAACAGCAAGATCCATCATGAAGGTGGCGATGGCTCCGGACAATATACAGGTGAAGCGGGCCGGGTTGATCCTGAACAGATTCCGTGACGATAGCAAACCGCTAAAGGAAATTAGCGACAAAATAGGTTTAGAAATTTTAGGTTGTATTCCAGAAGACAAGACCGTAAACGACTACGACCGTGCCGGCAGGTCTTTGCTGGAACTTCCGGACGATTCACCCTGCCTGATAGCTGTCCGGCGGATATTAAAACAGATTGTACCTGACTTTGCTAGCAATCAAAAATCTCTATAAAGATCTTGTACATCAGAAGATTAAGTGGTGTGATATTTGGAAAGAGGAGGATTAGAATAATGAATTATGACGTTATAGTGATTGGTGGCGGTATTGGAGGCTTGGCCTTTAGCGCAGTAGCGAGTGCCCGCTTGGGCAAAAAGGTTTTGCTACTCGAAAAAAACAGCGTTGTGGGCGGAAGGCTTTCTTCCTTTAAGCGCGGCGGGTTCACCCTTGACATAGGGGCACATGTTATTTCTCAAAGCGAGAAAGGTCCCTTGGGTTCTATTTTGCGTATACTAGGTAAGGAAAACGATATCAGTTGGGAGCATGTTCGTCCCATGACAAGTTATAAAAATGAGATTTTTGCGTTTCCTAAAGGTCTCGCAGGACGTATCCCTGATGAGCAATACTCGGCAATCCAGTCTACTATTAAAGAGATTATCAACATGAGTGATTCTGACTCTCAGAAGATGGACAACGTGGATTTGCGCACCTATCTAAAGCAGAAGGGCATTAGTGATCCTTTGGCATTGGCGTGTTTCAACAACATCGTTATGATTTATGTTTGCGTTCCATATCACCGGGCAAGTGCCGGCGAATTCATCCGCTGCTTTCGTCAGGAGGCGCGTTCACGAGCCAGCGGATATCCGGTGGGTGGATGTGGGGTCATCGCGAAGGCTCTCGCCGATGGAATTGAGGAAAACGGCGCTTTGATCAGGACTAGTAACAAAGTGAAAGAAATCATCGTCGAAAATGGTCAGGCAGTGGGTGTCCGTACGGAGGACGCAGAGTACCGTGCCCCTGTTATTGTTTCCAATGCCGATGGCCTTCGGACTCTGCTCGATTTATTGCCAGCGGGGATACTTCCCGAGAAGGAGTACTCGCGGGTTCAAAAAATGACTTATTCTTACAGTATGCTTATTGTCCGAATGGCTTTGGAGCATTCTGTGACCGATTTAAAACTCATTACTCATATCGTAGAGGGGCTCGATTCTAGACGTTTCGAGGAGGATCTTCTGGCTGGCAGATTTCCTGATGAGATGCCTCTCTTCATGCCTGTGCCATCTAATTTTTCTTCTGAATGCGCTCCCGAGGGCTATCAACTTATAACGGCTGGTGCGATTATTCCCTATGAAACACCTGATATAGAAAGACTCGAAGAGATCGTCGTCAACACAGCGATGAAAATATTGCCTGGTTTAAAGGATGCCCTCATGTGGCGCCATGTGACGTCGCCGGCTGGTCTGCACGCTACTGTCGTGGAAAACGGTGCCATTATCGGCTTGGGACAGACTGCCGATCAAGTTGGAAAATCGCGCCTTGGCGTAGAAACAGCCGTTCCAGGTCTCTACCTTTGTGGGGCTGAGGCCGGCGGTTCAGGTGTTGGGATTGAGTTAGCTATAAACTCTGCCTTTGAACTGTTTGCAAACCTGGGTGAGAAAGATGCATCTTGGAAAGCTGCAAATAACTTATAAGCATGACTTGTTGAAGTAGACTTAGCTTCAAGTGGGGTTTTAACCCCATCTGAAGTAAGTCGCACTTATCCAGGGGCTTAGACTGCTCTTAATTCCCACGTGCAGACGATGGGAGTTAAGAGCAGGTTAGTTATTAGATAAATTGTGGCCCCTAATTTGGTGCTCAAGTTTTAAGAAATACTCCTTTGAATGGGGAAGGAAAGTCAAATGATTACAGTGGGAATTGATAGTGGAAGCCGGAACACGAAAGCGATAGTCTTAAAAAATGGAAAAATCGTGGCTAAGGCAATGGCATTGACTGATTTTGACGCTAATGAAGCGGCAGCGAAAGTATATAAAACGGTTCTGGCCGCCGCCAGAGTGAAAACAGACGAAGTAGCAGCCTTAGTATCCACCGGCGTGGGACGCAATGGAGTAAAATTTGCAAAAGATAATATAAGCGAAATTAGTTCGGCTGCCCGGGGAGTTCGCTTTGTTAACCCAAATGCAAATACAATCATCGACCTGGGAGCAGAGGGAAGCCGGGCCATTAAATTGAAACCTGATGGTAAGATTGCTGATTTTGCGAGCAATGATAAATGCGCCGCTGGCGCCGGTGCTTTCATAGAATCCGTGGCGCGAATTTTACAGACTACGCCGGAAGACATGGGACCGCTTGCCATGAAACACACCAAAAAAGTACCAATGAATGCTCAATGTGTAGTGTTCGCTGAATCGGAAGTGGTATCCTTGATTCACCAGAAAACGGCTAAAGAAGACATTGCCCAAGCCATTCATACAGGAATAGCAAGCCGGA
This sequence comes from Sporomusa silvacetica DSM 10669, assembly GCF_002257705.1. GTDB lineage: Bacteria > Bacillota > Negativicutes > Sporomusales > Sporomusaceae > Sporomusa > Sporomusa silvacetica. Next base: position 51,442 of record NZ_LSLK01000152.1, on the reverse strand, counting down.
TTGCTTCCCTGGTACGTGGGGTAGGCATTGTGGATGGTGTAGCTTTGATCGGTGGACCTGGTAATAATATCGGGTTAGTCCAATCATTAAAAAATGAATTAGCCAAAGAAATTGCCATACCGAAAGATCCTGATTATATCAGTGCCTTAGGAGCAGCTATCTACGCTACTGAGATTGTGTAAGGAAATTTGAAGTGCGCAGGAAGAGTCCCTGAAGGTTGGTAGAATGGCCAATAAGAACGGGGGGAGATGAGATGGATGAGCGAAAGTAAAAAGAGCGAATATTGGAGATGGAAAGAATACAATTGGAAAAACCCCGAAATTCCAGACTGGCACGGCAGTTTGGTAACCGCTGGCGTGGATGTTGGATCCACTAGTTCACAAGCAGTTATTATGGTGGACGGTCAACTGTATGCTTTCGCCAGCATGCGGACCGGAGCTGACAGCCCGTGTTCAGCCCTTGATGCAATGAACTGGGCCATGGATGGAACCGGGCTGGCCATACAGGATATAAACTTCACTGTTGGTACCGGTTACGGACGGGTCAACGTACCATTTGCCAATAAAACCGTCACCGAGATCACTTGCCACGCCCGGGGTGCCAACTGCATCTATGGTCCGACCGTACGCACCTTGCTCGATATGGGCGGTCAAGACTGCAAAGCGATTCACTGTGATGAAAAAGGTAAAGTGACCTCCTTCTTGATGAATGACAAATGCGCGGCCGGTACTGGCCGCGGTATGGAAGTGATTGCCAATCTGTTGGCCGTACCAATCGAAAAAATCGGAGAAATGTCTTTTAATATAGAAGAAGAGCCGGAGCCAGTATCCAGCACTTGCGTAGTTTTTGCGAAGACTGAAGCCATAGGTTTACTGCGGGCCGAATGGTCTAAAGAGAAAGTGCTGGCCGCCTATTGCGCGGCGATGGCTATCCGGGTGGTTAGATTGTTAGAACGCAACGGCATGGAAGCAGACTTTGCCATCACCGGCGGCATTGCCAAGAACTCCGGTGTGGTACGCAGAATTGAGAAACTGTTAGGCATGGAAGCATTGAAATCGAAATTTGACCCCCAGATTGCCGGTGCTTTGGGTGGTGCGTTGGTTGCCAGGGATTTAGTGGAAAAAAAGAAAAAGTAAAGGGGCGACAACGATAAGGAACAGATCATTCTTACGGTGGATCAAAGTGAAAAAAACATTATGATTTCAAAAAGAAAGAAGGATGAACATGGAATATACTACATTATTATATCAGGTGGAAAACCGGATTGCTAAAATAACATTGAATGTTCCGGAGAAGATGAATGCTCTGGATAAAAAGATATCAATGGAACTTACGGCGGTATTGCAGGAAATAAAAAATGACGACAATGTGAAAGTGGTTATCATTACGGGAACCGGCAGAGCGTTTTGTGCCGGAGGCGATATCAGTTTTTTCAAGACACTTGATCTAGAGGGAAGTATTGAGTTCGTTAAAGCTGCCCAGTCATTGGTAGGTGCTTTTATTAATTTGCCTAAACCGATTATTGCTGCTGTTAATGGATTTGCACTTGGAGCGGGGCTTTCTTTGGCATTGCTTAGCGATATTGTTATTTCATCAGATAAGGCCAAGTTTGCTGCAGCCTTTGTTAACGTTGGTCTGGTACCTGATCTTGGAGCACTGTATTTTCTGTCACGGCTGACCGGGTTGCAGAAGGCTAAAGAACTTGTTTTTACCGGCAAAAACTTTGATGCTGAGGAAGCCAGCAGAATCGGAATTGTTAATATCGTGGTTGAACACGAAAAATTAGAAGCTGCTGTCAGTGAATTGAGCGAACAGTTGGCAGGAAAGCCTGCAATTGCCATGGCATCTGCCAAAAGACTACTGAATATGGGTATGGATTTAGGCATAGATGAACTTTTGGAAATAGAAGCGTTTGCACAAAGCAGATGTATGCAAACGGAAGACTGCAAAGAAGCCGTTGATGCCTTTTTGAACAAAAGGAAACCTGTCTTTAAATAAGAAAGCCGAAAAGTTAGCTACTATATTTCGGGGTATTTATAGTTCTTTCATATTAACTTTAATAGTACTTTTTTCCGATTTATCTAATTATTGAAAAGATCTATACTTCTGTTATCAAAAAAGATATTGGAGGGGTTAGTAATGGAAGATCAAGTCAAAAAAACCTATGCAAAGCTGACAAAAATACTCAGAGGAGAAACTTCAGGTGTTCCGGCGTTTCCAGAATATGCTAATGATCCAAAATATGCAGATCTTTATGAGAAGCTGCGGCAGAGACTCGACATGATTGCAACCGGTTTCCAAAAATCTTCTGATGTACCTGGCGGGACGGAAAATTCCGATTACAATTTACTGAAATTTCTGTTTTGGCCTGAGCATGCTGAAGTTGCTTTAGAAATACCGATAGACAAATTTGCAGATGCTGAAGAAATCACTGCGCGTTTAAAGCGGGATGATGTGAAAGTAGTAGCAGGCCATTTACACAAAATGGCTGAAAACGGATCCATATTCCATAAGAAGGAAAATGGAAAGGATTATTATCGGCTGTTAGGATATACCCCTGGACTCCTGGAGTTTCAGGCTTCACGTTTAACAACAGAAAATATTCAGGTCTTCGGTCAGTATCTTGGAGAAGCTGTAATGCCCGCTGTGTTCGATATGAAAGTTCCCAGCTGGAGATATCTGCCTGTAAATCAGGCGGTGACTGTAGACAACAAAATACTGGCTTATGAGAATGTAACTGAAATTATTAAGTCAAAGAAGAGAATTGCCGTTGCTCCATGTATGTGTAGGTCGCTCAAACCGGATGCCTGTAAAGTTACAGATAAACCTTATGATTGCTGTTTGCAGTACGATGAGTGGGCGGATCTTTATGTAAATGATCTCAAAATGTCCAGATACATTACCCAGGAGGAAGCCCTAGCGCTAGTAAAGCATAATCAAGAGAACAACATTGTAATGATGGCGGCTGGTTCCTTGGAGTCAGAAATTATGTGTTCCTGCTGTGAATGCTGCTGCGATCTTTTGAAAGCGTATAAGGCATTTAAAGGGCAATCTTCTGAAATGGTTACCAATTACTATGTCGATATTGACAAGGATAAATGCATCGAGTGCGGAAAATGTGCCGAGGTTTGCTTTACCCGTGAAGGAATCATTATGAACGAAAACGGAAAATGGGAATATCATATGGATAAATGTGTTGGTTGCGGAGTGTGCGTGAATAATTGCCCGAACAAGGCGCTGGTTCTGAAAAGAAAACCGGAAGATAAGCAATTCATTCCGCCTAAGACTATGTTTGATACTTTTGCAATACAGGCGTCAGGAAGAGTTGGCAAAAAATAAGGATTACCAAATCCTGATGACGGCTGAAATATAGAATTATTTCGTTATCGTCTTTGACAGGCGTCAGTCTGCCGGCGTCTTCCGCCGTGGACAGTGAAATTGCATCTCACCATTATTAAGGCTCTTCTTAATTGGTATTGTATCAAAATTCGGATTAAAGTGAACTCATTTCAGCAAGGCTGAAACATCGGGAATTCAGGTGGAGAGTCTACTCCACCTGAACCGACGCCGCCTGTAGAGGAGGGAGTCTTGACTCGCGTACTAAGACAAAAAGTGAGAGCAAAAAACATTGCTGTTTTGCTCTCACTTTTTAATATGCGAGCAAGACAGCCCCCTTGAAGGGGTGAATATATTCTGTACCGTACCCCGTTTGGTGGACGTAGAGACAAGTGGTAAACTGTGAGTACAAGGAGGTTTGAAAAATGTTAAAAATAACAGAGATGAAAAATATTCACATAAAGAGCATTAAGACAAAATTGATTTTTTGCATTTGTTTATTATTGGCGTTATCCGCCGTGGTTTTAGGTTTTTACAATTTAAAAAGCAGTCAAATAGCTTTAAGTGTAAAAGTTGAAGAAAATATGATCGCAAACGCTGAAATTGCTGCCGAGGCAATCGGTAAAGAAGTGGCTGCTATGAAAGCAATCGTAGGGTTAGTAGCTTTAGAAGATAAATTTAAGTCAGGTGACGCTGGTATAATTTCTGCAAGACTTACAGAACTGAAAAAATCTATGCCCAATATGGAAAACTTATTTTTTGTTGAACCAAATGGAAATTATGTAGGGGCTAACGGAAGCGCAGGATCGGTTGCCGAAAATGAATTTTTTAAGGATGTTTTACAGAAAAATGAGACGGTAGTATCCGGAGATCCGGCAATTTCACCAATATCTCACAAACTTGTGGCTGTAGTAATAACTCCGGTTAAAGGCGAGCAAGGTCAGATTAGGGGATATGTCGCTGCGTCTATTATGATAGATAACATTTCTGACTATGTTATAAACCATAAAATTGGCAAGAGCGGTTACACTTCGACTTTCGGAAAGTCGGGTATCATTTTCATAAACCCTAAAAAAGAAGTTGTTATGAAGCTGAATCTTTTGAGTGATGCTGGTCCGGTACTTTCCGAATTAACCCAGAATGCGCTTAACGGAAATAAAGTCGCAAAAGTGTATGACTATGGTGGCAGTGCAGAATATGCCGCCTGTGTACCTGTTCCGGGGACTTCTTGGGGAGTAGGTACGGTATTACCTAGGGAAGAGGCACTGGCGAGCATTACTGCTATGAGAAACCAGGCTATTATTGGCGGCATTATTGCCATACTGCTGGGAGCAATCATTGCATATTTTATTGCCGCCAAAATGGCCAATCCCATCATTCAGTTGGTTGGGGCGGCAAACACGCTGGCTGACGGCGACCTCACTCAGACTGTGAATGTTTCCTCAGACGATGAGGTTGGACAGCTATCGGCTGCCTTTAATGAAATGAGATCAAATTTGAAGACCTTGATTCAGCAAGTACAGAAAAATGCGGAACAGGTTGCCGCCTCATCTGAAGAATTAACGGCAAGTGCCGAACAATCGGCAAATGCCGTTAACCAGGTAGCTGTCGCAATCAATAGTGTAGCACTGGGGTCGGCTAATCAGGCTAAAGCTGTTGATTCGACATCTGCAGTGGTGGAACAAATGTCGGCAGATATTCAGCAAATGGCTGTTAATGAAAATGTAATATCTGATATGTCTGCTAATACCGCCAGCGCGGCGCAAGAAGGGAAAAATGCGATAACTACAGCTATTGGTCAGATGGTAAGTATTGAGAAATCAGTTACTAACTCTGCCGAAGTTGTAACCAAGCTAGGGGAACATTCCAAGGAGATTGGGCAGATAGTGGACACAATCTCCGGTATTGCCAGTCAGACCAATTTGCTTGCTTTGAATGCAGCTATTGAGGCTGCGCGAGCAGGCGAGCAAGGTAGAGGTTTTGCCGTTGTTGCCGAAGAAGTGCGTAAGTTGGCTGAACAGTCGCAGGAAGCTGCAAAGGAGATAGCAGTGTTGATTAATGAGATTCAGAACAATACGGAAAGTGCCGTTATTGTGATGAATGATGCGACAAATGAAGTTAAACAAGGAACTGAAGTTGTGAATAATGCCGGACAATCATTTGAAGACATTTTTTCACATATTAAACAGATGTCTTCCCAGGTTAGGGAAACCTCAGCAGCCATTCAGCAAATGGCTACCGGCAGCTATCAGATTGTTGCTTCTATTCGAGACATTGATGGAATTAGTAAAGACATTTCGGCTCAAACACAGACCGTGTCAGCTTCGTCTGAAGAACAAGCCGCATCTATGCAGGAAATCGCCTCATCCAGTCAGGCATTGGCCAAGCTTGCGGAAGAACTGCAGACATCTGTACGAAAATTTAGGGTTTAATGAACTGAACCATATTGGGCTATAAACCATTTTTGTAAGCTCAATGCGGCCAGTTCAATGGTAGGGAAAGAACGCTTGTAGATATGTGCAGCGTACCTCGTTTGATAGACAGTAGAAACTGGTGTTATATTTGATCAATATAACACCAGTTGAAGAGAAATTTGACTAAAAATAAGGAGTGAGATATATATGCATGAGATAGTAGTTGTCAAGCAGGTGTTAGGCATAGCCATCGAACATGCAGAGGTAAACAACGCCAAGAAGGTGGCCAAGATTTATTTGAGTATTGGTGAGCTTAGGGATTACATTGACGAATGGGTGCAGCGTTATTTTGATCATATAAGCAAAGGTACCATTGCGGAAGGTGCAGAAATTATTCTTAAAAAAGTACCTGCCTTCTCGGCATGTGATTGTGGCGCATTAACTAAAATAGATCGTAATAATATGTATGATTTAGTATGTTCCAAATGCGGGAGCAGCAAACTCCATATAAACTCAGGACTAGAGTTCCTTATTACCGGCGTCGAGGTAATAGATTGACGGGCCAAAAATTTAGAAAGGGCATATCAAGTACCTGCGTAGTCTTTGCGAAGACAGAAGCTACTTAACCCAATATGTTATCGGAGTTTTTATTTTAAATTCATGCATTTGTTTACGGTATTTTAAAAAAAAGGAACAGATCATTCTCTTAGTGTATCAGGTGGAAAACCGGATTGCCAAAAGAATACTGAATATGAGTCGGAAGCGTCACCAGGGTGTGTTGTGTATGACATCACACCCTGGACGTTTGTTTATCAACAGATTTGGGATGCCAGAGCAACTTGGATGCGAAGCGACATTCAGTGCAAGTTGCCCCATTTCGACCACTTCCAGGTTGGGGGAGTATATGAAAAGGCACCTGGCTTACGTAGGTGCAGAGGGGGGGCCATTGATGAGATATTTCGCTATTCTAGCGGTGCTGCCGGTCTCCGACAAGGCTTGCACACATTGTCTACTCTAGGGCTTGCAAACGCTCGCTGGATAAAAAATGCGAATTAATAAAACATTTTATCAAATGTTTTATTAAAATTCAATTTGTTCCAACTCATGCGATAAAATTGTGCAGGGTGGCAGAGTACTACCGTATCGTTTAATGGTTTTATTAGCTATCTCACGAAAATCTGTATTTCCTTCATCTAGAAAAGGAAGATGATACATAACCGTCTTGCGAGGATTTATGGTATTAATAAGTTCTCGACCATCCTTTTTATTAAAGTGAAGGATGTTAAAAAAACCAACATCGATTTTCAGATTGTTTAAAATGTTTTTGTGGTATTCTGCCGAATGATCAGTATCTCCAGCTATGTAAAAATTTTTTTCACCAACACTGATTATAAAGCTGTAGTGAGGAACATTGGTGTATCGAGAAGCAAGATGAACAGTTTTGAAGTAAGATATTTTCATGTCATTGATAGAAATTGTTTGTTTGACACCCAGAGAAGTAGCCATAAGCATCACATTAGTGTAATAATCCTGACAAAGTGGCATGAGGACACTAAAATTACCTCTTTTATTATCATTAGGCAGAACAAGATGATGAACCTTATTCTGTTTGATGCATTCTCCCACGAGGCCACTATTATAATGATCACTGTGACAATGGGTAAACAATAAGCAATCTATATGGTCAAAGCCTGTACCTCCATTAATTATAGTTTGCTGTAATGTATCGGACATCTCTTCGAAAATCCATGATTCATTGAAAGGATCAAGTGGCTCTCTTCCTCCAAATAAGCCGTCAACAAGTAGTGTGGTTTGGGGTGATTTAAAAATCAGACCTGCATTAGAGAGAACTTTTATTTCTATACTCATTGTTATTTTTTTACACCCGCCTTTGTAGAATTTGCTACTTATAATCCAAGTTTATTTCAGATTTATTTTTGTACCCTTTATTATAAGTGATTTGGGGTGTCTAATAAATAGGAATAAAAGGCTATATAAATCCCCCCCTAAAGAACCATTAAATATCTCTAAAAAAGAGATCATAAATAGTGTATTTAGCTAATTCCTTAATAATGTGGTAAGGGTTAGTATGTAAATATACAATACAATTCAGAGTTTAAAAACTTACTGTTTTTTGAAAGGGGTTATATAGTGAAGAAAAACGTTGTAATAATAGGTGGGGGACCAGGAGGCTATGGAGCTGCCCTGTATAGCGCACATTTAGGTATGAATGTTACTTTGATCGAAAAGAACCACTTGGGCGGAACCTGTTTGAATGTAGGATGTATACCCACGAAAGCATTTGTACAAGCGTCTAAAGTTTATGCGCAAACTTTAAATGGGGGATTTTACGGTATATCTGTGGACGGACATGTGTCTATTGATTTCAAGAAAACTGCAAACTTCAAGAAAAAAATTGTAACCCAGTTGAGAAATGGGGTTGGATATTTATTAAAAAAAGCCAAGGTAAGTATAATTAATGGCACCGGGAAGATATTGAATCCCAATACAGTGCAGGTAACTAGTAAAGAAGGTGTGCAAGAACTCCAGGCCGATGAAATTATCATTGCCACAGGTAGCAGCGAGATTGTTATTCCGGGCTTTGAGCCGGACGGGATCCGGGTTTTGGGCAGCACTGAGATGCTTGATATCGAAAAGTTGCCAGAGAGCATTGCGATTATAGGCGGAGGCGTTATTGGCGTAGAGTTTGCTTCAATATTTAAGACATTTGGTAAAGAAGTGACAATTATAGAACTCAGTCCGTCTTTAATTCCGACAGAGGATGCACAAATTGGGGAGTCATTAAAAAAGAATTTAGTTGCTCAAGGTATCAACGTTCTAACTAGTTCTCAAGCAAAAAAAATAATTAATAAAACAGCAGAAAATATTACGTTGGAAATTCAAGCTGCTGATGGTTCCACCCAACAACTTACAGTTGAGCAAGTACTTGTATGTGTGGGACGAAAGGCTAATTTATCCTATATCGGTTTAGAGGAAGCAGGTATTGTTTACAATAAAAAATTTATTGAAACAAATGAAAAAATGCAGACAAATATTTCCAATATCTATGCGATAGGAGATGTGACAAAATCACCACAACTGGCCCACGTAGCGTATTATGAAGCCAAAATAGCAGCCTTGAATATTGCCGGGAAAGAAGCAAAGGCAGAGTATCATGCGATACCTGGCTGCATATTCTCTCATCCAGAAGTAGCCAGAGTGGGTATGACTGAAAAGGAGGCCAGGGAGAAAGTAGCTAATTTAAGTATAAAAACTGAAAGCTTTGCCGGTAATGGCAAAGCAATGATTGAAAAGGAAAATGAAGGTTATATAAAAATGCTGTTTGATAATGATAACGGTGGGATTGTAGGAGTTTCAATTATCGGACCCAAAGCTACTGAATTGATTGCAGAACCGACTTTGGCTGTTACTTTGAAATTGCCTATTGAGGAATTGGCTAATAGTATCAATGCTCATCCTTCATTGTCGGAAATAATCGGCGAAGCAGCAGGTGCTGCTATTGGATTAGGCCTACATTCGTAATGGTAGAAAAGATTTAACTAGATAATTCGGTTTTCAAAGGTTTGCATTTTTAAGCAATCAATATTTAATTTTGAGACTGCGGCGGGGTCAGTGATATTGATATGTTGTAGCAAGCGACATAAGTGATATTGTTGACCCCTTACAGCCGTTACCATCAGCTTGCAAACTGTCGTAACGCAAGGAGAAAATTGAAATAAACGGCGAAAATAAATCATAAGGGTGATACTGTGGCTAATAGAAAACCAAAATGGTTAAGTGCAAAATATAACAAACATGATGTTGAAAAACTGAATTTGATGCTTGATGAATTATCATTAAATACAGTATGTAACGAAGCAAACTGTCCTAATATTGGCGAATGCTACAAGAAAGAGACCGCAACTTTTTTGATTATGGGAAATAACTGTACGCGGCACTGTAAATTTTGTGCTGTATCAAAAGAAGCAACTCTTCCTTTAAATTCGGAAGAACCCGAAAATGTAGCGATTGCTTCGAAAAGATTGGAGTTAAAGCATATTGTAATAACATCTGTAACTCGCGATGATTTGGAGGACGGTGGAGCTTCACATTATGTAAAAACCATTTTTGCTATAAAAAAAGCGTTACCCGAGTCTACAATAGAAGTACTGATACCTGACTTGAATGGTAAGGAGCAGAACTTAGACAAAATTATAGCTGCAAAGCCGGATGTAATTAATCATAATATCGAAACCGTACCATCACTTTATGCTGAGGTGAGGCCGGAAGCTGATTATAAAATGTCTTTAGGCGTTATAAAATATGTTAAAGCTAAAGATCCGGGGATTATAACTAAAACAGGCATTATGCTCGGATTAGGAGAAACAGAAGCAGAAGTCTTAAAAGTAATGGATGATTTGGTTAATATAGAGTGTGATATATTTACGATTGGTCAGTATTTACAACCATCAAAAAACCATATTCCTGTAAAAGAATATATTCATCCGGAAAAATTTGATGAATATAAAAGAATTGGTGAAAAGAAAGGGTTAAGATATATAGCGAGTTCTCCCTTGGTAAGAAGTTCATATAATGCTTTGCACGCAATTGAGAAAATAAAAGGAGAGAGTATAATCAATGATGTATGTAGAAAATAACTCAATGGATCCTTATTTTTGCTTTGCGCTTGAGTATTATCTATTGAAAGAAATTGATTTAGAAAGAGACTTTTTTCTTTTTTGGAGGACTACACCTGCAATAATGATTGGAAAACATCAAAATACTTTAGTAGAAATAAATCAAGACTATGTTAAAGAAAAGCATATTCAGGTTGTCCGGCGCATCACTGGAGGCGGGACAATATACACTGATCCAGACACCTGGCAGTTTAGTTTTATTATTAAAAATAAGTCTTACAATGATATTAATTTTGAAACCTATATAGATCCCATAATTAAAGCGTTTTTTGAGCTGGGGATAAATTCAGATTTCAGTAGTCGAAATGACATACTTATCAAAGGTAAGAAAGTTTCTGGAAATGCGCAGTATATTGACTCGCAATGTAATCTACATCACGGATCGATCTTGTTTGATACGAATTTAGATGAACTTGTCAAAGCCCTAACAGTCTCCGAGGAGAAAATTATCTCAAAAGGGATAAAGTCTGTACGCGAAAGAGTAACCACTATAACGGAGCATTTAAATGAAAAAATTGATATTTTAGCCTTTAAAGAATTGATGTTGCATTATCTGCTGCAAAACATAGATGGAACCTACGAGTTAACGCCCAAAGATATAAAAAGAGTTAATGAAATAGCTGACGGGAATTTTAGGCAGTGGGAGTGGAACTATGGAAAATCCCCTAAGTTTAATATTATAAAAAGTAACAGATTCGAAGGTGGAAAGGTTGAATTTAACATTTATGTGAATAAAGGTATTATTGAGCAATGTAAAATATATGGTGACTTCTTTAGCCAAGGTGATATTGAAATTGTTTCCTACTCTTTAATAGGATGTCTCTATAAAGAAGAGAATATTAGAGTCGCGCTTGAGGATATCTGTGCAGAAAATTTCTTTTATTTGATTAGTAATGAGGACTTGATTCGCTGCATTATATAACAACATATGCCCGCATATCCTTGTGGAGATTTGAACTAATTTCTACAAGGATATGCGGGCATTGTCATGTGACGTCAGGTCTGCCTTAAATCGAAGCATTAGAGCCCAAGGTGCGAGCAGAAAAGAACAGTCTAGAGTAGTTTCTACACTTAGATCAGGAATGAAGCAGTAGGCAAAAAGGCTGGTTAAAAATCATACTAAAAGGTGAATAAATAGTAAATTGGGGCGATTTCTTTCTAAGGGAATCTCTAGTACCATTGATAATAGTAAGTATATTCTGAACAAGTGGCTATTTTAAGGCGACCTTTGTGCCAACGGGCTGCTGGGAAGAAAGGAGGGGGAAATCCTAATTGCTCATTTGCGACCTGTAGGAGGTGATAGATAATTAGCCTGTGGCTCAGGGATGATTTTAAGGAATTAGGAAAATTAAAAGCCTACGTTGGATTCAACAAAGGGATGATTTTAAGAAACTAGGGAAATTAAAAGCCTCCCATACGTTGAACTCAACAATGAAAATTGCGGTAAAAAACGTAATTGAAGGAGAGAAAAACGTGAAAAAAACTACTGTCCTCATTTTAACGCTCGTGTTCATTATGGGAGTTTTCGGTACGGCAGCAGCAGCAAATGTTAGCATTTTTACAGATGTTACGCCTGATCACTGGTCCTATTATGCAATCAATAAGTTATATAAGGACGGCATCATTACCGGCTATGGCGATGGCACCTTCCACGGCGACAGGAATATAACTCGCTATGAAATGGCTACTATGGTGGCTAGTGCCATGACTAAGATGGACAAAGCCGATCCGGAAAATAAGGCGCTTATCCAAAAACTTGAAACTGAGTACGCTGGCGAATTGGAGCAAATAGGTGCTCGCCTAACAAAAGTGGAGAATACAATAAATAAATTCAGTATTACTGGTAATATTCGCGTATCTTTTGGGCATGTTAAAGACACCGTTGAAAACAATGCTAAAAAAGTAGAGGGTTCTATTTGGTCCAGCCGGATACTGGTTAATGTAACCGATAAAATCGACGAAAATACAACGGCTTATATGCGTTTAGGCGCACGTGATTGCTGGGGTGCTGACGATTTATCTGTTACTTCGTCTTGGGGACCTGAGATACCGTATGTAAACATTGACCAATATGGTATTAAGTACACGAAAAACGGGTGGGACTATACTTTAGGTAAACAGGGTCTCACTATGGGTCAAGGCCTGTTGATTAGTACTGGTAGCGATGCTGAGTGGTCTAATCAATTTGTAGGTTTGACTGCTAGAGGAAAAATTGGCGCCGTTAACACGACCGTTGCTCTCGGTAATACAACTGATGCTAGTCACCTTGATTATTATGGCAATGCCCGCGCCACCTGGATGGGTGTGGATATGAGCGCTCCACTCGGCCACAATGTAACGCTGGGCGGAACATATCTCTCACACAAAGCTCAGAAACCGGATACTGTTAATCCCAACTGGGCTCAATCTTTGCAAGCTGAGGACATGTGGGGTGTAAATACTTCGATCAAAGTTGCTCCTCACTTCTCACTCAATGGTGAATATGTTAAATCCAGCTATAAGGACGATAACCAGGCTTATACCATTGGTGCACTATATAACAAGGGTAAAGACACATTGATGGTTTCATATTCCGATGTGGAAAGAAATGCAATAGACCCTTATAATAGCTTAGGCTCTGCGTTGTGTTCATTATCAGGGGGAGAAGGCTTCTTCCATACCGACTGGTGGACAGCATCCATGATGAAGAATTATACTGCCACGAGATATTATTATGCACATCAGATGAATAAGAATGTTTATTATGATATCTTTGTGATTAATGCTAAGGTTCCAAACTCAAGTGGCAATGACCTTGAAGTGTTTGGCGGGATAAATTACAATTTCTAATTCCCTGTGTGACCTTATAATACATGTTTAAAAACTTAACTGCTTTTGACTCCTCTTATAAGAGGGGTAGTTAAAAGCGGTTAAGTTCTTTGTTTCCAAGCATCAAAGGCAAAAGAAGATATAGCTGCTATTTCAGAAGAACATGCCGCGTTAATAGAGAAAGTAATGGACACGATGGATTCAATTGTTCCCTTGTTCGAGGAGTCGGCCTTTTTGCACAGGTAGATAGTTAAGCTATGATGCTTGCGGTACTTCTCAAATTCATAGTATGGATGATACATCATGGGTTTCAATGAATGTTACATATTAGCCTGTTGCAAAATTAAGTTTTTAAAGGAGTATGCTTGTATGGAAACAATTCGTTTAATTGAAGTCAAAAAAGAGATTTTTTCGGACAATAATAATTGCGCGCAGAATATTAGAGCGGATCTTAAAAAGAAGAATGTCAGCTTGGTAAATATCATGGCGTCTCCTGGTAGCGGAAAGACGAGTACTATTTTGCAAACAATAGATAAGCTAAAGCAAGAAGTAAAAATAGCTGTTATCGAAGGTGACATAGAGTCTTTGGTAGACTCGGAAAAAGTGACCGCAGCTGGTGTGAAAGCTATTCAGATAAATACCGGGGGATCCTGCCATCTGGATGCTGTCGTGGTGCAACGGGCTCTAAATAATTTAAACTTAGAAGAATACGATCTGATTTTTGTCGAAAATATAGGGAACCTGGTTTGCCCTGCTGAGTTTGACATTGGTGAACGATTCAAGGTAATGATACTTAGTGTTCCTGAAGGCGATGACAAAATTCTCAAATACCCGCTTATGTTCTCGGTATGTGATGTATTAATCATAAACAAGATAGATTATCTTCCCGATGAAGGATTTGATCCTGCCAAACTTCGGGAACGGGTATTAAAACTAAATCCTAATATTCAGATATTTGAGATTTCATGCAGGACTAGAGCGGGCGTTGATGCTTGGTGTAACTGGCTTAAAGATCATATCAAGTGAACTCGTTTCAGCAAGGCTGAAACATCGGGAATTCAGGTGGAGAATCTACTCCACCTGAACCGACGCCGTCTGTAGAGGCGGGAGTTTTGAATCGCGTACTAAGATAAATAACTAATCCTCAATTTTCAAAAGCCTCTGTTTGCTCAAGATGTGAGTGATCAGAGGTCTTTTCTACATTTTCAACATTAACTTAGTGCTTTTGTTAGTTTCATCTAACCAAATTACTTTCTTATTTTAAGAGGGGGTAAACGATATTGTTAAAAACAAAAATCACAGAAATGTTAAAAATTAAATACCCTATATTTATAGGAGGAATGCAGTGGCTGTCAGAGCAGAATGTATAGCTGTCATATCAGAAGCGGGTGGAGCTGGCTTTATTTGCTATGGGACAAGATGTCGGCTTGCTTACAGATATTCTGTCTATTTGACAGGGATCACTTCAGAAAATCTACCGCTTCTTTTTTTATCATACCAAATGCACGACGGCAGTCATTTGATAAAAGGTATATGGCAATTAAACCATGGGGGACAAGTGTCATTATACCCATGGTCAGGCTATAACCAAATAGGATTACAAGGCCGATTATTACAAATAATATGGACAATCCCAACTCAAATAAGCGGGCCCAACGCTTAAGCCGCAATAATCCAAAAGCCGGAATAGCATAGAGTAGCACCGCAACAAACGAATTAAAGATAGCAGTAGGGTTATTATTTACCAGTCCATCGTAGATGCCAAATACATAACCAATAGCAATGAGCAACAAAAAAATTATGACAATAATCAAACGTGCGGTCAAATCTGGATGAAAAAAAGACAAGGATGAGGGCTTATATGTCAAAAAAACAACTCCTTTCCTATTTTAATTTTATCATAATTCACCACTTTTTAAAATGCTATCTTCTGCATAGAAGGGATTAGGACTTGCATAAAGAACAAATAAAAGTTATAGTATATATGTTTGCCTTAGTTGTTAATGCTAGTAACTAGATCAATCATATGGGGGTAATGTATGAAACGCTATCTGCCATTATTAGTAATGGCTATTTTTGTAGCACTAGTAATTACGGCTACTACTTACCTTATTGGCTATGCGGGTAAACAAAATAAAAGCAGTTTACCGACGATTACTGTTTATACGACCTTGCCTGTTGAGCAGGTAGCCGTGTTAGCTCAGGAATACGAGCGGGTCGCAAAGGTCAGAGTTACTATTACACCGCTTACTGAAAAGGATTTGTTTAGTAGGCTGATCGAAGAAGCAGGAGCCCCGCAAGCTGATCTTATTCTTGCTAACCGTAAAACATTAAAACAGGCGCGAAACAATGCTCTGCTGATACCTTACCAATCCGAATATACGGATATAGTACCAAATAGATTTCAAGATACTGATGGTTATTGGGTAGGCGTTTGGTATGATCCTATAATTTTTGCAGCCAATCAGGATTATTTAAATTCGACCAAGAAAAAACCAGCAAAATGGTCTGATTTGTCGGCAGACTCTAAGCAGAGATTGGGTTTGACCGACTTTCTAGCAGCCGATGCTGCCGCTAATCTTTTATATACGCTAGTTGCGGTTGATGGCGAGCAACCAACCTTAGACTTGCTTAAAAAAATTCATCCACAGGTTGTGCAGTATGCCAAATTTTTAGCAACGCCAGCGCGAATGGCCAGCATGGCTGAGGTTGATCTGGCTATATCTGTGCATAGTGAAGCTATGCGTTATGTTAAAGATGGTTTTCCTGTACAAATAATCTATCCTGAAGAGGGAACAGCGTTTTTATTGACAGGGGTAGGCCTAGTTAGGAACACTGCCCACACGGTTGAGGCACAACAGTTTATTGATTGGCTTACTCAAGAGGAAGCACTCGCATGTATGGCACAACATAAATTTTATTTTATGCCGACAAACCCAGGAACAACAATGTATCGGGAATATGCCGCTAAGAATATAAAGCTCCTGGACCATCATGATATGTATTCTCCTGAACAGCAGCGTAAAATATTGGATAAATGGGTACAACAAGCTCGTTTAGGGATACAGTGAGATTCAAAAGTGGGATTATAGAATAAGTTGGTCATCAGAAATACAAGGGGGAGCACGTAATGCTTACAGCAGGATTTATTAGTTTAGGATGTGCCAAAAACCTCGTAGATACCGAGATAATGTTAGGCATTTTAGCGGATAATAATATACACATTACCGATAATCCCCAGGATGCTGAACTATTAATTATTAATACCTGCGGGTTCATAGATTCTGCTAAAGAGGAATCTATCTCAACCATTATGCAGATGGCTGAGTATAAACAAAATGGTAAGTGTCGGGGTGTTATTGTTGCTGGCTGTTTAGGCCAGCGCTATCAGCAGGAATTATTAGACGAATTACCGGAAATATCCGCCATTGTTGGTACAGGCGCATGGCATCGAATTATGGAAGCTGTTACTGCGGTACTAGCGAATGAACGTGTGTTGCTTATTGGTGAAACAGACACGTTGTATGATGAAACTATGCGGCGAATTACCACTACTCCAGCATATAGTGCTTATGTAAAGATTGCGGAAGGATGCAGCAACTGCTGTTCCTATTGTGTAATTCCGCTGGTACGAGGCAAATTTCGAAGTCGCCCAGTAGAATCAATTGTAAATGAAGTGAAAAAACTTACTGAGCGGGGAGTAAAAGAAATCAATCTTATAGCCCAGGATACTACAAGTTATGGGCGTGACCGTTACGGTAAGCCTCAATTAATGAATCTGCTTAGCGAACTGGTTAAAATTGAAGGTGTTTTTTGGATTAGATTGCTATATTGCTATCCTAAATATTTCAACGAAGAACTTATTGAACTTATTGCTAATGAACCGAAGATTTGCAACTACATTGATTTGCCACTACAACATGCTGATGACGAAATACTGTCGGGGATGAATCGCCAAGACACACGATCTGATATTGAGAACTTACTGAAGAGAATTCGCACTGTTATTCCCGGAGTGACCATTCGTACTTCGTTTATTGTTGGTTTTCCAGGTGAGACTGATAAACATTTTGAGTCATTGAAGAACTTCATGCTGGAGCAAAAGTTTGAGCGAGTAGGTGTATTTACCTATTCCCAAGAAGAGGATACGCCTGCTGGAATTATGGAAAATCAAGTACCTGATAGTGTCAAAGAGGAACGCTTCCACGAACTAATGTCTTTACAATGCCGCGTTTCTGAAGAGTTGAACCATGATATGGAGGGGAAAATGCTGACAGTATTAATTGAGGGACATAACCAGGATCAACCGAGTGTAGCATTCGGCAGATCTTACCGGGAAGCACCTGATGTTGATGGCTGTATTTATGTCGAAAATGCTATCGGTTTGTTGCCAGGAGAACTTGTACAGGCAGAAGTTGTACAGGGCTTCACCTATGATTTAGTGGCCGAAAAAAAGTAAGCGTAGCTGCATAATAGTATAATGCAAGCTTAGAAATAGTAGAGGCACTTAGGCTCTGCTATTTTTTATTAAAGTTCAACAATAGAAAGGATTTCCTAATTTGCAACGCGAATGAATTAATGTTGGGAGGAAATGAGCTATATGATTATTGAATTAGTAAACACTGGAACAGAACTGCTTTTGGGGCAAATCGTGAATACAAATGCACCGTTCTTAGCAGCACGATTAAACGAGCTAGGTTTCAGCGTATTATATCAAACTACGGTCGGTGATAATCGGGAAAGAATGAAAAATGTTTTAAAAACAGCTTTAGAACGGGCCAACATCGTTATTACAAGTGGCGGCTTAGGGCCTACACAAGGGGATATAACGAAAGAAGTAACTGCGTCATTACTCAATAAACCAATGTATTTGCATGAAGCCAGTGCTGAGCAAATACAACGTTTCTTTACCGAGCACCGTTTGTGTATGACTGATAACAATTTGCGTCAGGCTATGATGCCAGAAGGTGCACAAGTTATTGAAAATACTTGTGGCACAGCACCCGGGGTTATTGTGGAACAAGAGGCAACAGGAAAAGTAATTATAAATTTGCCAGGTCCACCGCATGAATTAGCGGCAATGTTTGAGAAGTCGATCGTTACATACCTTACTAAGCGATTTGGAGTTCAGGGAGCGATTGTGTCGAGAGTTCTCCGGACATATGGACTGGGAGAGTCTGCATTAGAAGAAAGAATTAAGAAGTATATTTCAGCCCAATCGAATCCAACATTAGCTTTGCTAGCCAGAAATGGTGAAATTCATGTACGGATCACGGCACGAGCAGCCAGTGAAACTGAGTCAGTACAATTGATTAACGAACTTGAAGGACAAATTCAGCCGTTATTAAACGAATATATTTTTGGCATTGATGAAGAAACTATGGAAAAGTCTGTAGGTAGCTTGCTTTTAGCCAGAAAGTTAACAATAGCATTAGCGGAATCTTGTACCGGTGGGCTTGTTACTAGTCGCATTACCGATGTTCCTGGTAGTTCACAGTATCTATTAGGTTCAATAGTATGTTACAGTAATACTGTCAAAACGCGCTACGTCGGTGTCCCTGAAAAAATAATTGCATCCAAAGGCGCTGTAAGTCAAGAGACCGCCGAATGTATGGCTCAAGGTATTAAGGAGAGATTCCAAACAAGTATAGGTGTTGGTATTACGGGTATTGCTGGTCCGGACGGAGCGACTGAAAATAAGCCTGTAGGCCTTGTCTATATTGCTATTGATGGCTCGGCAGGAAAAGTGTGTTATGAGCATTACTTTAAGGGAACACGCCTGGATATAAAACACCGGACTGCTTTAGCTACACTTAATCATGTAAGGCACTATTTGCTTACTATATAGGAGGTTTTTTATGTTGAAGGAAACAGTAACTTTATTTGGTAATATTTCGTTAAGTAAAAAAACAGCGGCGGCTATAACTGAAATGGGTTTTGAAGAACCTTCGCCGATTCAAAACCAAACGATTCCGCTGGTATTGGCAGGAAACGATGTTTTGGGACAGGCACAAACCGGTACAGGAAAAACGGCTGCTTTCGGTATACCCATTATGGAGCGGATAACCGAGCTCAAACAAATTCAAGCGCTAGTATTAACGCCTACCAGAGAATTGGCTATCCAGGTATCAGAGGAATTAGGGAAAATCGGAAAATTCAAGCGAATAAAGACATTACCGATTTATGGTGGCCAGGCTATAGATCGACAGATTAGAACTCTCAAATCAGGTGTGCAAGTAGTTGTAGGAACCCCAGGGCGGCTATTAGATCATATTCGCAGAAATACTATCAAACTAGACAATGTAAAAATGCTGATTCTTGATGAAGCAGATGAGATGCTGGATATGGGTTTTGTTGACGATCTCGAAAGTATTCTTCAACATGTTCCTTCTGAACGGCAAACGTTGTTATTTTCGGCTACTATGCCAACAGAAATAATGGTTTTAGCCAATAAGTATATGAAGGATAGGGTAACGGTAACTATTAGTAAAGAACAATTGACAGTGCCACTTACCGACCAAATATATTATGAAACCCGGGATAAGCTTGATGGTTTATGCCGAGTACTTGATTCGGAGACAGTTGGCAGAGTAATTATTTTTTGTCGAACCAAAAAAGGTGTTGATGATTTAGTTGCTTCTCTGTCAGCGCGCGGCTATATCTCAGACGCCTTGCATGGCGATCTTAGTCAGGCACAGCGTGACCGAGTTATGAAAAAATTCCGGGATGGTAAGTTAGATATACTTATTGCTACTGATGTAGCTGCGCGCGGATTGGATATTGACGATATAACTCATGTTATCAACTATGATATCCCGCAAGACCCCGAATCATATGTTCATCGAATTGGCCGTACTGGGCGGGCCGGGAAAAAAGGGGTAGCGATTACATTTATTCAGCCGCGTGAATATAGACAACTAAAACTTATTGAGAAAGAAGTAAAAACACGGATATTACGGCGGCAGCTGCCATCTCCGGCAGATATCCTTGAGCGTCAAACTGAGGTTATTAAGAATCAACTTACACAGACCATTGCCAGAGGCAGTTTTGATGTGTACAGCGGCATCGTTGCCGATTTAGCGGCAGACTATGATCCAATTGATCTTGCTGCGGCGGCACTAAAACTCTTTCAGGAAGGGTATAAAGAACAAGCTGTTATTGAAAAAGCTCAGTTTGGTAATACTGGTGCTGAACCAGGCATGGTACGGCTGTTTATTAATGCTGGACGAGCTCAAAGAATTCAGCCTCAAGATATTGTTCGTACCATTGCGGAAGAGGCCGATATTGAAGGCAGCGTTATTGGGGTAATAAATATTTATGACAAATTTACATTTGTAGAAGTTCCGGAAAGTGTTGCTGAACGAGTATTATCGGTCATGAATAAGAACACAATCAAAGGCTATCGCATTAATATTGAGCCAGCAAAAGGACGCTAAATATAGTAAAATTATAGACTTTAACCGCGATATTGTCATTGACAAATCGAACAAACGTTTGTATAATGTGCTTATAGTTGTCGGGGGAGGTTTATATTACTATGGATAAGACCAAAGATTTCGAGAAGAATCTGGAAATGGATAAAGCTAGGGCGCTTGAAAATGCTATGCGTCAAATAGAAAAAGATTTTGGCAAAGGCGCGATAATGAAGCTTGGCGAAGCCGCTGCCAAAATGAATATTGAGGTTATTCCTACAGGGTCGTTGCCGCTTGATATTGCCCTCGGGGTCGGCGGAGTGCCGCGGGGACGGGTTATTGAGATATTTGGGCCTGAATCGTCAGGTAAAACAACAGTAGCATTGCACATTATTGCTGAGGCTCAAAAAACGGACGGAATTGCTGCTTTTATCGATGCAGAACATGCACTTGATCCTTCTTATGCCAAAAAGCTGGGTGTTGATATTGATAATCTTTTAATTTCGCAGCCTGATAATGGTGAACAAGCGCTTGAGATTACGGAAGCACTTGTGCGCAGTGCGGCTATAGATGTCGTTGTTATTGACTCGGTAGCGGCCTTGGTGCCTAAAAATGAGATTGACGGTGATATGGGCGATTCCCATGTCGGTCTGCATGCCCGTCTAATGTCCCAAGCGCTTCGTAAACTAACAGGTGTTATTAGTAAATCACGAACCACTGTTATTTTTATTAATCAAATCCGCGAAAAAGTGGGCGTTATGTTTGGTAATCCGGAGACAACTACTGGTGGCAGAGCCCTGAAATTCTATGCTTCAATTCGTTTGGATGTTCGCAAAGCAGAGACTTTAAAACAGGGAAATGATGTTGTAGGCAGCCGGACTAAGGTTAAGGTTGTTAAAAATAAAGTGGCACCTCCATTTAAACTAGCAGAATTTGATATAATGTATGGCGAAGGTATTTCCCGCGAAGGGAGTATCGTTGATATGGGTGTTAATCTTGAGATCATAAATAAAAGCGGTGCATGGTTTTCTTATAATGGACAACGGCTAGGGCAAGGCAGAGAAAATGTTAAAGAGTATTTTAAAGAAAACCCGAGCGTTGCTGATGAAATTGAAAAAAAGGTCCGCGAAAATTTACTTGCCGGCGATACCAAGCTTGATCAGGTAGTTAGTGCTGGCGATGAGCCATTTGAGGATAATGATGAGAGTTTCGAAGCCTAATGAATAGAAACGTATCTGAAGCTGCTGTTAAGCTTTTAAAAATTAGAACCTACAGCCAACAGGAGCTGGAACAAAAGCTTCTAAAACAGGGCTTTGATGAAGTGGCAGTCAGCGAGGCTATTGAATATGTCACAAAGCGCGGTTATCTAAATGATGCCGCGCTTTGTGACATGCTTGTAGAGAGGTATAGTGAAAGTAACAAATATAGTTTTAAAGAAACTTATCTGCGGCTTCGGCGTAGAGGGTTACCAACCACTATGATTAATGAAAAATTAACAGACTGGGATAGTAATTTGGAATACCAAGCAGCTATAAAAATAGCAATGAAAATTTTGCACAGTAAGGAGAACCCGGATTTACATAAAATAATTCGCCGTTTGTCTGCAAAAGGCTTTAAAGCGGCAACTGTCAGCAAAGTTTTAGCGCATCTTAGGGATATGGCTCCTTGACACACATTTGAAAAACATTTACAATAAAATTAACCAATCGTGTAATTAGACTAAATCTATTTAGACAAACTTTTAGGAGAGCTTGGATGCTTTACAAAGCAAACGAAAAGCTACTTGTAAAAGCCGAGTTTAACTCGGCTTTACCCTTAATATCAGTATTGAAAAAAGGAGGTGGAATATATACTAGAAATTATTATTACCGCAATTTTAGTCGGACTGTTAGGTGCTGCTGGAGGCTATTGGATACGTAAAAATATTGCCGAGGCCAAAATCGCTTCTGCTGAAACTGCGGCCAAAAGAATCTTAGAAGATGCTGACAAGGCTGGCGAATCTAAGAAAAAAGAAGCGTTGGTAGAAGCTAGAGAAGAAATTCATAAGCAAAGAAATGAGCTCGAACGGGAGATTAAAGAACGTCGTACAGAACTTCAGCGGCTAGAACGTCGTTTGGTGCAAAAAGAGGAAAACCTTGACCGAAAAATTGACTCCCTTGAAAAGAAGGAAGAGATCCTTAGTCGTAAAGAGATTGAGGTGGATAAAAGTCAAGAAAAAATTAGTGAACTCTATGCCAAGCAGCTAACTGAACTTGAAAGACTATCTGGATTGACATCCGCAGATGCCCGTACCTTACTGCTTGCTAATGTTGAAGAAGAAATTAAGCATGAGACAGCAATGCTCATCAAGGATCTGGAGCAACAGGCCAAAGAAGAAGCGGAAAAGAAAGCTAAAGAAATCATATCATTAGCTATTCAGCGCTGTGCAGCTGATCATGTTGCCGAAACTACGGTATCTGTAGTTTCTTTACCTAATGATGAAATGAAAGGTCGGATTATTGGTCGTGAGGGCCGTAATATTCGAACCTTGGAAACACTCACTGGTATTGATCTGATTATTGATGATACGCCTGAAGCAGTCATTTTGTCAGGATTTGATCCTGTCCGGCGCGAGGTTGCTAGAATCGCACTGGAAAAACTAATAGTTGATGGCCGCATTCATCCTGCACGCATTGAAGAAATGGTTGAGAAAGCTCAAAAAGAAGTTGAACAGAAAATTAAGGAAGCAGGCGAACAAGCTACCTTTGACACTGGAGTTCACGGTTTGCATCCTGAACTGATAAAACTTCTCGGACGATTAAAATTCCGTACCAGCTATGGTCAAAATGTACTCAAGCATTCAATTGAAGTATCACACTTAGCGGGAGTTATGGCAAGTGAACTTGGCGTCGATGTAATGTTAGCCAAGCGCGCAGGTCTACTCCATGATATTGGTAAGGCTGTAGATCACGAAGTTGAGGGACCTCATGTAACCATTGGAGCTGATTTGGCGAAGAAATATCGTGAAGCAGCCGAGATTATTAATGCAATTGGTGCACATCATGGTGATGAAGAACCGAAAACTGTCCAAGCCGTACTTGTAGCAGCTGCTGATGCTGTATCTGCTGCGCGGCCAGGAGCGCGCAGAGAAACTTTAGAAAGCTATCTTAAGCGATTAACACGATTGGAAGAAATCGCTGAATCATTTGATGGTGTGGAAAAATCATTCGCTATTCAAGCAGGTCGCGAAATTCGCATTATGGTTAAGCCTGATAAAATTGACGATTTAACGGCTGTTCGTTTAGTACGGGATATTGTTAAGAAAATCGAAAGTGAACTTGAATATCCAGGTCAAATAAAAGTTACGGTTATTCGTGAAACACGTGCTGTTGATTATGCTAAATAGATATTAAACAGTTATTTAAAACGGCTTTACCTTTAGGTAAAAGCCGTTTTTTAGCTTTTTTCCCAAAAAATTAAAAGCAGGATTTAATTATCTTCTAGAGAATACTTAATCAGAAACTTTGTAAGTAAAGCTTATATTGTATAATTTTATTGGATGGTGAAAATATATGCCTGAAATTTCGCAAACAGATCAGCAAGTTTCTGATGGAGCAAATTTAATAATATCTATGTTGGTGCGTTATCCTGAGATTGGCACTATTAATTTTAATCCAGAAGCAAACTCATTAAAACTTACCTTTATGATTTCTGGCATTCCTCCTGCTGGAGATTTTGAAAGCACTAAGCAGCTAATTATTAATAGTATTGCGGCCTATCATATGCTCGAAGGTATTACCAATATTAGTGTCGCTATTGAATTAAGTTCATATGAACAGGTGGCAATGGTAACTATTATTCGCGATGTACAGACCTTGACACGAGGAGAAATCAACCTGACGATTAAAATTCTTCGGGAACGTTTTAATGAGCGCTTGGTTGCTGATCACAATGATGCTATGTTAGAGGAAGACCTTCTATTTCAAGAAGAGGTAATTGAAGATATGTTGGAAAATATGCGCAAAGAATATAATGATCATCATAACCTTATTGGGATTCGTGAAGATGGACGTGTTTTTGTGTTTAATAAATAAAACATGCTATGAATTTGTTGAAATAATTAGATTTTTTTGCATGTGAAAAAAGGAATTTTTTCCCGTACCACGAATATATCTAATTTATAGAACTAATAAATGTTTTTTTATCAAAGGAGGCACATATAAACATGGACGTCTTGAAAGTATCAGCAAAATCTAATCCTAATTCCGTAGCAGGGGCTTTGGCCGGAGTGCTGAGAGAGCGTGGCGGCGCCGAGATGCAGGCAATCGGTGCAGGAGCACTTAACCAAGCTGTTAAAGCAGTTGCGATTGCTCGAGGATTTGTAGCGCCACATGGTGTAGATTTAATATGTATCCCAGCCTTCACAGATATTCTTATTGATGGCGAAGAGAGAACCGCTATTAAGCTAATCGTTGAACCGCGTTAACAATAGATACTGCTCGAAACCTGTTCACCGTGAACAGGTTTTAGTGTTTTTAATGAGTGATTTATGGCATAATATAATAATATATTATCGATATCAAATTAGGGAGTGAAAAAATGAATATTGAAGTTGTCTCTGGCCCAATAACTGAAATACTGTGTGATACAGTCATTGTTAGCTTATTTGAAGGAGTAATGACTCCAAGTGGGGCTACCGGAGTCGTGGACAAAGCATTAGATTCGCATATAAGTGAAATAATCCGTGATATGCCAGACTGTGGCAAATACGGGGAAACTATGGTTATACATACATTTGGTGCTATTGGTGCTAAACGTATTCTTCTTCTGGGGCTGGGTAAAGAGAATGAAATCACGGTAGACAAAGTACGGACACTGATGGCTGTAGCTATGCGGACAGCTAAAAAAATGCAGTCTCAAACCGTAGCAACCATCATCCATAGTGTTAGTGACAAGCTAGAAGCTTGCCAGACAGCACAAGCTGTTGTTGAAGGTGCAGTAATGGGTGTGTATCAGTTTACATATTATAAAACAGGTGAAAATGATAATCCTGGTATTAAAAGGTTGTTACTTATTGAAAATGATACAGCAAATATTGACGTAATTACCAAAGGGATTAAGGCTGGTCAAATCATTGCAGAAAGCGTAAACTATGCCAGGGATTTAATCAACCATCCTGCTCAGTACATGACGCCAACGAAGATGGCGTGGCATGCTGGGGAGATAGCAGAGCAGTACGGTTTTGAGCTTACTGTACTTGAAAAAGAAGATATGCAGCAAAAAGGTATGGGGGCATTACTGGCTGTAGCGCAAGGTAGTATTGAACCACCTAAACTAATTGTCTTAAAATATCAGGGAGACCCGGCTAGCCAGGAAACAATAGCTTTTGTTGGTAAAGGTATTACCTTTGATAGCGGTGGCATATCAATTAAGCCTAGTCAAAAGATGGATGAGATGAAGGGTGATATGGCGGGGGGGGCTGCCGTATTAGGAGCTATGATGGCTCTTGGCCAACTAAAACCCAAAGTAAACATTTTAGCCGTTGTACCATGTACAGAAAACATGCCGTCAGGTAAGGCATTTAGGCCTGGGGATATCCTGACTTCCATGAGTGGCAAAACAATTGAGGTATTAAGTACTGATGCCGAAGGTCGGTTAATTTTGGCGGATGCTGTTACCTATGCTAAGAAGCTTGGTGCTACAAAAATAATTGATTTAGCAACCTTGACGGGAGCCTGTGTCATTGGTCTTGGTACGGTTTATTCCGGCGTTATTACTAATAACCGGGAATGGTGTCAGGCCATTATTGATGCTGGCCAGCAAATAGGGGAAAAACTGTGGGAATTACCTAATGATGACGAGTACCTTGAGCAAATAAAAAGTTCTATTGCTGATCTTAAAAATACTGGTGGCAGGCCAGGGGGCACTATTACAGCTGGATTGTTTATTGGGCAGTTTGCTGATAAAACTCCTTGGGTGCATGTCGATATTGCCGGAACAGCTGATACCGACAAAGATAAGGGATATAATCGTAAAGGCGGTACAGGGGTAGGAGTTCGCACTCTAATCCAATTGGCGACTACTTTAAGCAAGTCATGATTGCAGACCTTCATATTCATACCACGGCCTCTGACGGGCGATTATCACCGCTGGAAGTAGTTCAGCAGGCCGAACTTGCTGGCCTTAGCTATATCGCTATTACTGACCATGATACGGTTGCTGCTTATGCGAACTTAACAGGATATTTGAATACTGCGGCCTCGAAGCTGGCAATTATTCCTGGAATAGAATTTAGCACTGACTTACCGCACCATGAAGTACATATTTTGGGATATTGCATTGATATTAATAATGTGAAATTTCGAGATCAACTAGAAATTATCCTTAATGCCCGGTTAAAGCGGTCACAGATGATAGTAGATAAGCTGAGTAAATTGGGCTATTCGATCAATTATAATCGGGTACTGGATATGACTGGTCAAACGCGGGCAGTAGGGAGACCGCATATTGCTCAAGTACTTGTTGAAGCTGGCTATTTTAAAACGATACCAGAAGCGTTTAAACAAGTATTAGCCAAAAACTCTCCGGCCTATGTTCCCCATTACAAACTAACTCCAGAACAGGTCATCAGGCTTATAGAGCAGGCGGGAGGCATCGCGATATTGGCTCATCCGGGCCTAGTGGGTGACGATAATTTAGTGCTTGATTTGATTAAAGCTGGTATTCGTGGGTTGGAGGTTTATCATCCGAAACATGATCAGACAGCGACTAATAAATATTTAGCTATTGCTAATAAATATAATTTAAAAATAACTGGTGGTTCTGATTTCCATGGTATTCCTGGCCGGTATCCTGAAAAATTGGGAATTTTCACTGTTTCAGCCAAACTTGTTGATTTTTGTCAATGTAATACTTTTACTTGACAACACCTGCAAAGGTGTTTATTTTTATGCTATACCCTATTACTATTTTATCAGGAGGCTGCCTATGGACACCATCGCTTTGGTCGGTCCAAGTGGAACGGGCAAAAGCCATCGGGCGTTAATCGTAGCACACGAGTACGATGTTGATACAATTATTGACGACGGGCTGTTAATTATGGACAGTAAAATAATTGCAGGTCATTCGGCCAAAAAAGAACCTAGCAAAATTAGAGCTGTTAAACGTGCCATATTTATGGAACCTGACCATGCCAATGAAGTTAGAGAAGCTATTGCTAGAGTAATGCCTAAACGTATCTTACTACTTGGTACTTCCCGAAATATGGTAGAAAAGATTGTTGATGTGTTAGGGTTACCAGCAATTAGTAAAATAATCCGGATTGAAGATATTGCTACCAAAGGTGAAATTGCCAAAGCAAAAGAGAGTAGGCTCAAAGAGGGAAAACATATTATTCCTGTGCCAACTATTGAACTCAAACCGCATTTTTCTGGTTATCTGATTGATTCGCTTGATGTTTTTTTCAAAAAACCTCGTTCCAAGCAACGACGTAAACTGGGTGAAAAATCAATTGTCCGGCCAACCTTTAGCTACTATGGAAAACTGCTTATTTCAGATGCAGCGATAGCTGCCGTTGTTGACTATATTGCTATAAGTGAGGGTGTTATTACCAAGACTGGGCAAATAAATATAAAAAACTCCCATGATAGGGAAAAAGGAATTTCAATCTCACTTGATGTAATTATAAAATATGGGCAACCTATTTGGCAGGTTGTACATGATGCCCAAATACGTATAAAGCAAATGGTTGAATATATGACAGGAATGATGGTTAGAGAAGTAAATATTGCAGTTAAACGGCTAAGCATTGAATAATTAAGGGGTTTAATTATGACTGAACGATTGAAATTTGCGGGTGCCGGATTTGTAGTAGGTGTTCTCAGCGGTTTGCTTGGGGTTGGGGGCGGTATTTTTCTTGTGCCAATTATGGTAACCTATTTCAATATTACCCAACATATTGCACAGGCTACGTCGATGGCAATAGTTATTCCTACAGCCTTAATTAGCAGTATTATCTATGGTTTTCATGGCAATACTGATGTAAATTTGGCTCTGAATTTAATTGTAGGCAGCATTTTGGGAGCCAGTATCGGTGCGCGGATAATGAAAAGAATTCCGCCCATTCGCTTAAAACAGCTATTTGCTATGTTATTGATTGTTGTAGGCATAAGGATGGTACTAACATGACTATGATATTGATAATTTTTGGTATAGGACTTACTGCTGGTGTTTTAAGTGGAATTTTGGGCATTGGCGGCGGAGTAGTGTTAGTACCGATGCTGGTTTTACTATTAGGGATAGCTCAGCACACAGCCCAAGGAATATCGATGCTAGTTATAATACCTACATCAATTGTTAGTGTATGGTATTTTTATAAAGAAAGACTTATCAATTATCAAGCGGCAGCTTATATGGCAGGCGGAGCTGCGTTGGGGGCTTTAATCAGTGCTAATTTTGTTCAAGCTGTGCCGGCAAGCGAGCTTAAACGGATTTTTGGTATTTTTGTTATCTTTTCAGGTTTTAGAATGATTTGGGCAACACGCAAACGTAAACAATAATTGGCATATATAACTTTGCCATTGGAGCTGATACATAGATGGATTTGGACCAGAAAGACAAAGGTCATAAACTTTTTCATACGATCACCTTTGGGTGTCAGATGAATCTTAACGACTCAGAAAGGTTAGCTGGTCAATTGCGGACAATTGGTTATGAAGCTACAGAAAATATTGATCAGGCTAACGTAATTTTGATAAATACTTGTTGTGTCCGGGAAAGTGCGGAAAAGAAAATTTATGGCAAGATTGGTGAAATGAAACGGCTAAAGTCAGTCAATCCCAATTTAATTATCGGGGTTGTTGGTTGTATGGCGCAAAAAGACAAAGATAAAATAGTAAAGAAGTTCCCCCATGTTAGTCTGGTTATGGGGACCCATAATACCCATCAACTGGTGGAGCTCATTGCCCAAATAGAAACAAGCGGCGAAAAGGTTGTTTCTGTCTGGGAGCAGGCTGAACGTTTGGCACCTGATGTTCCAACTGTCCATAAAAGTCAGATATCGGCATGGGTACCTATTATGTATGGCTGCAACAATTTTTGTACATATTGTATAGTTCCTTATGTTAGAGGCCGTGAACGCAGTCGCCCACTGGAAAATATAATAGCCGAAATTCAGCAGCTAGGAGCAGCGGGCTTTAAAGAAATAACCCTGCTTGGTCAAAACGTTAATTCTTATGGTAAAGATCTTGATACACAGGTGGATTTTTCCGATTTACTGCAAGCGGCTGATCAAATTGAAACCATACCTCGTATTCGTTATATGACATCCCATCCGAGGGATATGAATACTAAGCTGATTGAAATTGTCAAAAACAGTAAAAGAATTTGTGAGCACTTTCATCTTCCCGTACAATCCGGGAGTAATTCTATCCTGGAACAGATGAATCGCGGCTATACTACAGCGTATTACCGTCAACTTGTTACTGACATTCGTAAGGCCATTCCTGGCGCCAGCATAACAACCGACTTAATTGTTGGCTTTCCCGGGGAAACTGAAGAGCAATTTCTCGAAACGCTTGAGTTTATCAAAAGTGTCAGGTATGATGTAGCCTATACTTTTTTATATTCGCAGCGTTCAGGGACGCCGGCAGCCCAATATGAGGGCCAACTGCCACTGGCAGTCAAAAAGGCGCGTCTTAATCAGCTAATGGCTGTGCAAAATGAGATAAGCCTAGAAATAAACGAACAGCTAACCGGGACTGTTATTGAAGTATTGGTTGAAGGCGCAAGTAAAAAAGATGAGATGAAATTAATGGGGCGAACTCGTACCAATAAGATTGTACTATGGGAGAAAACGGGTACTGAGAAGATCGGTGATTTAGTAAATATACAAATTGACAAAGCCCAAACTTGGGTTTTAAAGGGGCGCTTGCTCTAATAGCAGAGGAGAATTTACAGTATGGCAACAAATTATACTCCGATGCTGGAACAGTATCGGGAGGTAAAGAGTAAACTTAGCAATGAAATACTGTTTTTTCGTTTAGGCGATTTTTACGAAATGTTTTTTGAGGATGCGGAGCTAGCCTCGCGTGAATTGGAGATTACATTAACTTCTCGCGAGGGGGGCAATAACAAAAGGGTTCCTATGTGTGGTATACCCTACCATGCGGCTGACAATTATATTGCTAAATTAATTAATAAAGGTTACAAAGTAGCTATTTGTGAACAGGTTGAGGATCCCAAACAAGCAAAAGGGATTGTGCGCAGAGAAGTCGTCAAGATTATTACACCAGGGACGATTCTGTCTGAGTCCTGTCTGCCTGATAAAGCCAATAATTACTTAGCACTGTTATATGAGGAAGATGATGAATTATGTTTGGCCGCAACAGATATATCAACAGGTGAATGCTTATGGGCCATATTTTTAGGCAGTTCGCGGACCAATACCGTTTGTGATCAACTGTACCGTCTGCTGCCGGCAGAATTAGTGTTGGTAGGTAAATTAGATGGAATCACAGCTATAACAAGTTTCGTATCACAAAGAGTGTCTACTTGTGCGGTTACTACCCTGTCAAATGCAGACCTTACGGTAGCTGCGGAGTTACCTCATAACCATTTTACTGAAGAGGAGCTGCCCACAAACCCTGCGGCACAAGCGGCCGTAAGCTACCTGCTATATTATTTGCACTATAATTTAAAAAGCCATCTCTCCCATCTCAACAAACTGACAAGAATCAATACGCAGGAATATTTAGTATTAGATGCCTCCACCTTGCGCAATCTTGAAATCACACGGAATATGCGTGATGGTGGGCGTAAAGACACCCTGCTGTCAGTAATGGATTTTACGAAAACAGCAATGGGCAGCAGGTTGCTAAAAAAGTGGTTGGAGTTTCCCTTATTAAACCCTATTACTATTGCTAAACGTCAGGACGCTATTGCCGATTTGTTAGATAAACGGGTAGTGCGTGAGCCGTTAAAAGAGCTTCTTGGTAATATTTATGATTTTGAACGCATTCTAACCCGAATTGAGGTAGGCAGTGCTAATGCCCGTGATCTAACGGCGCTTAAAACTTCACTGTCAGTGCTGCCGGAGATAAAGCTAACGCTGCAAGAATGTCAGTCGCAGCTGCTTACCGATATTGGTATGGCTATTAAAACTCATGTAGATGTAACTAATATGATTGACACTGCGATCGCTGATAATCCGCCATTTACTATTCGTGAAGGCGGTATTATCAGAACAGGTTATGACTTAGAACTTGATGAACTTAGAAGTATTGCCCGCGACAGTAAACAATGGATACATGATCTGGAACTGCGTGAACGCGAAACTACAGGCATCAAGTCGCTTAAAATAGGGTATAATAAGGTTTTTGGCTATTACATTGAGATAACTCATGCCAATTCGGCGGCGGTACCGCCAAACTATGTCCGCAAACAGACCCTTGTTAATGCGGAACGGTATATTACGCCTGAACTGAAGGAGTTTGAGACCAAAGTACTTGGCGCCCAAGAAAAAATTGTCAATATTGAATACCAACTATTTTCTGTTATCAGAGACTATATAAAAGAACGCATTGGTGAAATCCAACAGACTGCATTGCACATAGCCCAGTTAGATGTCATTATTTCTCTAAGTGAAGCTGCGGCCCGCTTTAATTATGTCCGCCCTAAGCTTAACCAAACTAGAGATATTATTATTAAAGATGGCCGACATCCGGTAGTTGAGCGCCTCTTGCACGGTGAAATGTTTGTGCCTAATGATACAGAACTCAATCATCGTGACAGTGAAATATTGATTATTACCGGACCTAACATGGCAGGCAAGTCTACTTATATGAGACAAGTGGCACTGCTCACAATTATGACACAGATGGGCAGTTTTATTCCGGTAAGAGAAGCATCTATTTGCCCTGTTGATCGGATTTTTACCAGAGTCGGTGCTAGTGATGATCTGGCTACAGGACAAAGCACTTTTATGGTTGAAATGACGGAAACTGCTCAAATTGTGAAATATGCTACAGCCAATAGCTTAATTATCTTAGATGAAATTGGTCGTGGAACAAGTACTTTTGATGGTATGAGTATTGCCCGGGCAGTTGTTGAGTATATCAAGGATAAAGTTAAAGCGAAAACTTTATTTGCTACTCATTATCATGAACTAACAGAGTTAGCTGATACTAGTAAAGTAATAAAAAATTACTCGGTAGCGGTAAAAGAGCGTGGTAACGAGATTGTATTTTTGCGCCGCATAATACCAGGCGGTGCTGATAAGAGCTATGGTATTCATGTTGCTCAGCTTGCCGGACTGCCTAAGCGAATTATTGAAAAGGCTCAGCAGACCTTACATGAATTGGAACAAGGCAAGCTGCCAGCGATACCTATGCCGCTACCCACTAATGAACAATGTAACGAGCATGCTGCAGTCACTACGGTTTCTTTGTTTAGCTCATGCATTGCTGATGAATTACTAGCTCTTGATATTATGACCCTGACTCCCTTAGAGGCGCTTAATATATTATATCGGCTGCAAACTCAAGCCAGAGAGGAAAACGGAAGCTTATGAGTCAGCAAGTTATTCATATCTTAGATGAGAATACAGCCAATAAGATTGCTGCAGGCGAAGTTGTTGAACGCCCGGCAGCTGTTGTTAAAGAACTTGTTGAAAATTCAATCGATGCTGGCAGCAAGAACATTGAAATTGAAATTGTAGAAGGTGGAATAAAATCCATTCGTGTTACTGATGATGGCCAGGGGATGAGTCATGAAGATGCTCAACTTGCGGTAAAACGCCACGCAACCAGTAAGCTTCGTACTGCTGAAGATTTAGCAGCAATCCATTCACTAGGGTTTCGGGGGGAAGCTTTGCCAAGTATTGCTGCTGTGTCTAAATTTACATTGACCTCCCGCTTGCAAGCAGAAACATTGGCAACATATGTAGAGGTTAATGGGGGAATAATTGCCGATATTCGAGAAGCTGGGGCGGGGTGTGGCACGACCATAACCGTAACGGATTTATTTTTTAATACGCCGGCTCGTCGCAAGTTTTTAAAAACGCCACCTGCCGAAAGCGGCCATATTAGCGATATTGTTACAAAGTTGTCGCTGTCTTATCCACAAATCGCTTTTAAACTAACCAGTAATGGGCGTTTGACATTCTCAACCGGTGGTAATGGACGCTTGATTGATACAATTGCCGATATTTATGGGCATAAGGTTACCCCGGAACTTTTACCAGTAGAATACAGTAACGAGGGTATTAGTGTATCAGGCTATGTAGCCAAGCCGGTTTTGCTTAAAAGCAGTCGCCAATGGCAGACATTTATGGTCAATCAGCGGGTGGTAAATAGCAGGATGCTGGCCAAAGCGTTAGATAATGCCTACTTTTCGTTATTGCCGAAAAACGGGCATCCATTAGCGATACTTGATATCCAAATTGCTGCTGAGGCAGTTGATGTTAATGTTCATCCGCAGAAAAAAGAAGTTAAATTCAGTGATGACCAAAAGATTTATCGGGCAGTCTATAAAGCCATTTCTTCTAGCCTAACTTCGCCGGTGTCCCACATGCAAGCCGCCGCAACTGTGCAACCAGGGCCAGCAGCGTCAATAAGTCCACGATTTCCAGGTAGTACTGGCAGTGATAGGTATAGTAACGCGCATAAGTATATTGTCGCAAATAAATCCGAAGACTCTGCAGCTCAGTCGTGGGCGCCAACATTATGGCGCGAAGAAAATACTTCTTTGGCTGAGGTCAGACAGACTATAAAGCAAGAGGACCAGCTGAAGGAATGTAGTGAAGCTATTGTCGCAGCAGAGTCTGCCTGTCCATTGTATCCTTTGGGGCAGATTGAAACTTGCTATATTATAGCGCAGGGCCAGGATGGCCTCTATATCATTGACCAGCATGCTGCCCATGAAAGAATACTCTATGACCGAATGAGCCGCTCTACAGGGCGTGTACCGGCACAACAGTTATTAGTAGCTCAATATCTGGAATTTACCAAAGATGATTGTAATATCATTACCGGAAATCAGGATATATTGTATCAACTGGGTTTTACTCTTGAACAAGTTGGCCCTGACACCATGAGGCTAATAGAGATGCCTGTGGATATTCCCCTAGCTGATGCAGAAGAAGTGTTGCGGCAAGTTTTGCAGCTAGTTACAGACATGCACCAGCCTACGGCTCAAGAATTGCGTCACGCCTATTTGCAAATGGCGGCATGTCGTAGTGCCATTAAGGCGGGTGAGGCACTTACCATGCGGCAAATACAGGCTTTACTAAGTGAACTTTATACAACTGATCTGCCCTACACTTGTCCGCATGGTCGTCCGACTATCATAAGATTTGGTCCAGATGAGCTGGCAAAATTGTTTAAACGTACATAGGTGATGAGTAATATGAACTTAATTGTAACGACTGCCCAACAAACTCTGCCAAGTATCATCCAACAAGCAAAAGATATAGCGGACAAACTAGCAGTGCCGTTTGTGCCGCGCAACCATTATTCGTTAGCTGCACTCAAGGAAAAATATGAGTTAAATGAGCTTATCGTAGTTACTACTACTGGGCCAATCGTACATACCCCTGCGGGGGAGTACTTTTTTCACTTAAGCATGGCTGAACTACGCATAAAAAACTTACTAAATGGAAATCATGACCATATGGTGACTGCAATGGGCCTTATGCCGGATATGTCAGTTCTTGACTGTACCTTAGGACTCGCGACTGATGCTATTGTTGCCAGTTTTGTGATCGGTGAAAAGGGTATGATTATTGGACTTGAAAGTTCGCCGGTAATTACGCTGATAACCAGCTATGGACTACAAAACTTTACGCTTGATTCCGAACCTTATATTACAAAAGCTTTGCGACGAGTGAAGGTGGAAAATGCCGACTACAGTGATCAACTTGCAGCTTTGCCTGACAACAGTTTTGACGTCGTTTATTTTGATCCCATGTTTCGTGATCCTATTTTAAAAAGCTCTAATGTAAATCCCATTAGGACTTTGGCAAATATGCAACCAGTTACACCGGAAGCGATTAGCCAGGCTTGCCGGGTAGCAAAACAGAAGGTTGTGGTCAAAGAAGCTGCAGGCAGTAGTGAATTTGCGCGACTGGGAATGAATACAACAGTTGGCGGTAAATATAGCAGTATTAATTATGGTATTATTGAATGCAAGCCTAAAATGGCTGGCGGAGGCCAACCATGAACCGTCTAATTGTAATTATTGGTCCTACTGCTGTAGGCAAGACTAAAATAAGCATCGATTTGGCTAAAAGATTTGATACCCAAATTATCTCTGGTGATTCCATGCTCGTATATCGGGGAATGGATATTGGTACTGCCAAGCCAGATATGATGGAACGCGAGGGTATTGTTCATCATCTTATTGATATCCTAGATCCGGATCAAGAATTTAATGTAGTTGATTTTCAACAATATGCTCAAAAACTCATTACAGTAATAAATAACGACAATCGCATTCCGATTCTGGCAGGTGGTACTGGTCTTTATGTGCGGGCCCTGCTTGAGGGCTATCAGTTCAACCAGGCACCGAGTGATGAAAAGCTACGTCAAAAACTGACTGGGCTGGCCAAGCAATATGGTAATCAGTACCTGCATAATCTTTTGCATCAAGTTCAGCCGATTACGGCCGCCAGACTGCATCCCAATGATCAGCGTCGAATAATTAGAGCCCTTGAAGTATATTATCTAAGCGGTGAGACTATTTCTCACGAAAAAACTGCAACAAATGAATTGCTATTTGACGCTGTGGTGATTGGCCTTACTATGGAACGTGCTGCCTTATATGAAAGGATTAATCGCCGGGTTGATCAGATGATCGAACAGGGCTTAGTTGATGAAGTGGCAAGGCTCTTGCAGCAGGGTGTACCACCAAGCTGCCAAGCGATGCAGGGGATTGGCTATAAAGAAATTGTTGAGTACCTGCTCGCAGATCAGGATTTGATAACCGCTATTGACCAGTTAAAACAGGCTACTCGTAATTTTGCTAAGCGTCAATTGACTTTTTATCGGCGGATGCCTTATATCACATGGTATAATGTGGATGACTTTGAGGAGTACAATAATCTACTGGAAACAATTTACAATAATGTTGCAGGAAAGTTTGGTGTAAGGTAAAATAGAAAAAAGAGAAGAACATAATACGGAGGGGTTTCATTTGACGAACAAAGTCATTAATCTACAAGACAGTTTTTTAAATCAAGTACGAAAAGAAAATATGCCTGTAATTATATATTTGGTTAATGGATTTCAATTACGTGGGGCTGTAAGGGGATTTGACAATTTTACCGTAATTATTGAAAATGACGGTAAACAGCAGTTGGTTTACAAACATGCTATTTCAACCATAACCCCATTTCGTCCGATAGCTGCCAATATGCATGAGAAGAAGGATGAGGTTGTTAAAGCCGATAAATAAGAAATGTCTTGCAGTACTCCAGGTTGGGGTGGTAGAGGCCGCACGTTCAAGTCGTGTCGCTTTGAGCAGTTTAAAAACTAAAGAAATGCACTAATATCAAGAGTTCGCTAAAAAGCGAACTCTTTTGTTATGTTAAATATGGACACACTTGCAAAAAATGTGGTTTCGGGTGTCGCCAGCGTTTCCGACAAAACCCACGCTAAGGGTAAAGGGTATAGGAATTTAATTCTAATGATGAAATAACCTTAAACCGGAAAAAAACATAACCATCCCATATTTATTACATGCATCAATTATACAATCGTCTCTCAAAGAACCACCTGGTTGAACAATAAATTTTACTCCACTTAGGGCAGCTCTATCAATATTATCTCTAAATGGGAAAAATGCATCGGAGCCCAATGAAACATTAGTCAAATTAGAAAGCCAGGATGATTTTTCTTCCTTTGTTAGTCTAGAAGGAATTTTATTAAGTACTCTTTCCCATTCCTTCATTTCTGTTGAGGTAGTTTCATCACTCAGATATTGATCAATAACATTGTCTCTATCTGGTATTGAGGCATTTTCTTTAAATGATAAATCAAACACAGCAGGATGTTGTCTTAGATACCATTTATCTGCCTTTGAAGCGGCCAATCTTGTGCAATGTATACGGGACTGTTGCCCTGCGCCTACGCCGATTACCTGTCCATCTAAAACAAAACAGACTGAATTTGACTGGGTATATTTTAATGTGACCATTGAAATTAGCAGATCCCGTTTTGCCGTTTCGGTTATGTTGTTATCATGGGATACAATATTATGGAGCAAGTCATTATTTATCGGTATATCATTTCTCCTTTGTTCAAAAGTCATACCATATATCTCTCTTGTTTCAAGTTCTTTAGGGGTATAGTTACAGTCCATCTCAATAATACAATAGTTTCCTTTTTTCTTTTTCCTTAATAACGTTAGCGCCTCATCCGTATATCCTGGAGCAATTATTCCGTCTGAAACCGAATTGCTCAATATAGTTGCAGTTGAAAGATCCACAGTATCGCTTATGGCAACCCAATCCCCATAGGATGACATTCTATCTGCCCCTCTAGCTCTTGCATAGGCAGTAGCCACAGCGGATAACTCTATGTCCTCCACGAAATATGCTTTTTTTAATGATAAACTCAAAGGAATCCCAATAGCTGCACCGGCTGGGCTTACATGCTTAAACGAGGCAGCTGCAGGTAATCCTGCTACTTGTTTTAGTTCCTTTACCAACTGCCATGAGTTAAATGCGTCCATAAAATTAATATAGCTCGGTGTACCATTTAAAACTTCAAATGGTAGTATTCTTTCGTGAATATACATTTTAGCAGGTTTTTGATGTGGATTACATCCGTACTTAAGTGTAATTTCTGAACTCTTCATATGCATAACCTCCAAAGTTAAATAAATACAAAACCGCCTGAGCAAATAATATATTTACCCAGGCGGTCGATAATATTCAATTATGCTCCCCTATAGTAATCGCTATTTCCGCCAGTTGCATAATTGTTTTTTTGTATTGTATAAGTATTTTATCACAGAAATATATATACATCAATATAGCGTATCCAATTGCATTTTTAGAAAGAGATGTTGTTTTGCCCTGGAAGGACAAGGGAACGGGAAGGACAGGGGGACGGAGGAACCGTCTTGAACTTAAGACGCTACCACCGTCCCCCTGTCCTTTCGACTTATTTTTCTTGCATGCGAAGTTGCTACTGCATTACAATGAATATAATATAACATTGGCAGTAGGATACCAGATCTAAGTTGGATTATCCTATCCACCTGGGAGGGATTAACATGATTGCATTATCAGGCGCTAAAATCCTGACAATGTGCGGTAAAAGTCTGGATCACGGCACCGTGCTGATTCATAACAGTAAAGTACAGGCCGTTGGCAAAAATATTGACATCCCGCCGGGCTGCCGGACCATCGATGTAACCGGCAAGTTTATAACCCCAGGACTCATTGACGCTCATACCCATTTAGGCATTGACAACGAAGGTATGGGTTGGGCCGGCTCTGATGAGAACGAACGCAGTGAACCGATTACTCCCGGTCTGCATGCTCTTGATGCCATTAACCCGGCAGACCTCGGCCTGTTGGAAGCATATCAGGGAGGCATAACCACCGTCATGGTGGCACCTGGCAGTGCCAATCCAATTGGTGGACAATGCGTTCTTCTTAAAACAGCGCCCAAACCCACAGTTGAGCAGATGCTGCTCAAGCGGTATGCAGGGCTAAAAATTGCCTTTGGCGAAAACCCTAAACGTGTTTACGGAGCCGATCAGAGAAAAATGCCGGTCTCGCGCATGGCAACCGCTGCCTTAATTAGGGAAGCCTTCTGGAAGGCCCGTGAGTACCTGGCCAGCCAGGGAAAAAAAGACTGGAAATATGATATGGGAATGGAAGCAATCGCTAAGGTATTGCGGAAAGAAATGCCGCTCAGGGCACATGCACAT
Source organism: Sporomusa silvacetica DSM 10669 (assembly GCF_002257705.1). Taxonomy (GTDB): domain Bacteria; phylum Bacillota; class Negativicutes; order Sporomusales; family Sporomusaceae; genus Sporomusa; species Sporomusa silvacetica. The sequence continues at coordinate 11,860 of NZ_LSLK01000152.1, read as the reverse complement.
CGGGCCGATGACATTGTTACGGCCGTACGGATCGCTCAGGAATTTGATGTTGATATCATTATCGAACATGGAACAGAAGCGTATCTTATCGCCGAACTGCTGTCAGCCGAAGAAATTCCAGTTGTAGTAGGGCCAACATTATCCACCAGGTCAAAGGTGGAATTAAAAGATAAAACCATGGAATCACCGGCACTGTTATACCGGCAGGGTGTATTATGTGCCATGATGAGCGATCATCCGGTAACGCCTAGCTGCTTTCTGTCAGTATATGCCGGGTTAGCCACCCGCTACGGCCTACCACCGTACCAGGCTCTGAAAATGATCACCTGCGATGCCGCTAAGATTTTAGGCCTTGATAACCGGCTTGGCAGTCTAGCACCGGGAATGGATGCCGATTTGGTCGTGTGGAGTGAAGACCCCATGATGGTTTCTGCTCACCCAGAGATTGTCATGGTCGACGGACAAATCGATTTTTTAATAGGTGAGTAACCGGCTGACTAGAGTTCAATAGCAGATAACTTGGATAATACTGTTTACATACAACAATCGGCAACTAATAAAATACAAATAGCATAACCAAGTGAAGAAAGTTGGGCATCCAGTAATACGTGATATTGTGTGACAAAAAAAGGAGATCTTTTATCAATGACACGCAAAGGTGCAATTTTAACGTATACCAATACCGTATTCTATCCGCTTGAGCCGCGGATGGAGGACGTAAAAATAGAAGATATTGCGCACGCATTATCACAAATGTGCCGGGCAAACGGCCACTTCAAAACTTTTTACAGTGTTGCGCAGCATTCCATTAATTGTGCTCAGGAGGCCAGAGAAAGAAAATTATCTGCTAGAATACAATTAGCATGCTTGCTTCATGATGGCAGTGAAGCCTATATTGCTGATATCACAAGACCGGTAAAAGGTTATCTTGATGAGTACAGAAAAATAGAAGCAACCTTACAGCAAGTAATTTTTGCGAAATACGGGCTTGCTGATTTGACAGAGCAAGAATTGAGGCAGCTTGCCGATATTGATACTGACTTGTTATATTACGAATTTGAGCATTTGCATCAGCAAAATATCAGGGGAAATATTACAGAACTTTGTTCTCAGCCCGATATTGCTGAAAAAAATATGACTGCTGTCGAATCAGAATTCATACAAATGGCCAGCCTCTTTATGAACAAACTGACGCCTCAAGAGACAGGCTATAAGTGTGTAGGGATAGACAGCTGTAAAAAAGGTTGGGCGGCTTTTTGGCAATATTCAAGCGGTAGGTATGACTTTAGGATTTATAATGATATTAGTGCTCTTATGCAGGAACATAATGAGGCCGATTGCTTGCTTATTGATATTCCGATTGGGCTGCCTGAAACAAGGCAAGATGAATTAGCAAGACCTGACCAAGAATTAAGGAAGAGACTGCCGGGAAAAACAGCTAGTGTTTTTAATACACCCTGCCGGCAAGCCGTCTATATTCAAGATAAACAGGCGGCCAAAGCTCGTAATTTGGAATTACTTAATAAAAGTTTGTCAGAACAATCTCTTGGTTTTTCCCGCAAAATCCGGGAAATAGACGAGTTCTTACTGGCAAATCCGCAATATATTGGTCGACTACGTGAATCACACCCTGAATATGGTTTTGCTGTACTGAACCAGGGCAAGCCGCTTTTAAGCAAGAAAAGTGAAGTTTCCGGACTTGATGAGCGCATAATGCTGCTTACCCGCTATTTTACCCATACAGAACAAGCTATACATGAAATAACCTCACAATATTCCAAGCAAGTGATAAATGATTTTGTCGATGCTATGGTGTTGTCTGTTATTGGATGCACCGGTATGCAAAACGGTTTTGAGACAATACCAAAAGAACCCCAAAAAGACTGCAAAGGTCTTCCTATGGAAATTGTATATAGCAAAGTGTAATAACAAACCGCCAATGTTGTGTTGGCGGTTTATTGTTGCAGGAGTTAATTCACTTTTACCGAATTGTGTAAGGAAATTGAGAAAATGAACAGCAGTAACCATAATAAAAGATTATATTTTGTCGAGAGAGCACTTTTTACAAGTTATTTCAATATCGCCGGTATTATAAAGGTTTTTCTTTTCCACCCATAATCCGCATTTAGTTAGGAGGCCACCGCGTTCGTTAAATACCGGTTGGCCATCATCCAATTCCAATAAATGGGTTGTGTTGTCTACTGACTCAATTATCATTTTTTCACCTCATAATTTATTTCAATTTACATGCTTTTCTACTTGTTTGATGAGTTTTTTAATTTCCTTGAGCGTATTTTCATCTTCAGGTAATTCATAGCGCTCAACTTTAGCTTTTAAAACTTTTTTGGCTTGCGTATAAAAATCTCTTGCATACTTGTAGCGGTACGCATTGTTTGGGTCACTACTTGCTTTTGCCCATTCCTTATCACCTTTTTTGATGTAATAAATGGCGGTTTTGTCGTATGACGCTGGGGTTTTATCACCTTTTGGCATTCCTTTCGCCTCCTTGAAAAGACAGATCACACACGGCCTTTCTTGAACTTGGTCATGATTTATTATAAAAAATGGTGTTCAATCCGTGCTTTGCTTATATATTACCTTAAAGCTAGCGGATATTCAAAGACATACTAACCCCAATTTTAAGGACAATTTAACTCTTTATGAGGACGTGAGATATGATGACATTTGGTGATTTAATCAAAGATTTGAATAAGTCAAGAGATAGAAATGGCGAGAAAGTATTTAGGATTCTACGCAATGAGATTGGTTATCGACTGTTATATGCTTCGGGAATTCTTAAAGATAAAAAATTTAACCTTGAGTCAGTTGGTAAATGGATTGATAGAAAAGTTCCTGATAATATCCGTTCTTACTTCCCTAATGGTAGGATCAATAGATCCAAAGTTTATCGTTACTTCCGGCGTTGTTTAAATAAAAATAATAATTGGCAGATAGTGCAAAAAAATCTATCCTTGAGAAATGATAATGGTCGTTTTAATTGTTCCAACGAGGATCCAGAGGTGTTTTATCAGAGCCTTCTTGATGAGTTCGTGGAGTCCTTGGCTTACCATCATCGGAAGAACCAGACAATGACATACCAATGGTTAACGAAGTTCCTGTTTTATCAACAGCTTCCTTGTCCTCATTTAATAATGATGAAGGTGAAATTATATCTCAAACTGAAACAACAGCTGAGCAAATACGTGGAATATTCAAGCAAGCTATTCAAGACTATTGCATGGAAGCTTTTATACGATATGACCCAACGGTTTCTCTTGATGATAATTTGTTAGATAAGGCTGATAACTTTTTGAAAACTATCGAGACCGATATAATAGATGCGTATGAACAAAGCCACGGTCAAACGCTGATATATATAAAATTCGTGGAATTTTATCATGAATTGAAAGGTTATGTTACATGTTTAAGATTAGGCTTTATATCATACGCCCCATCATATATAAGAGATAGTGGAAGAAATACAATTAAAAATCTGTATTATGGCATCTGCCCTGATGAAACACGCTTTGAATATAGAAATAGTCCTCAAGAAATGAGGGAGCCGCTCTTTAAAAGAAAAGATGAGGATTGACCAAACAGCAAAAAAGTAAAAACAACGGTACATTTGCCCCTCGCATGATTGAAAAAAGGTAGACTCAAAGAGTATTAATGAGTATCAAAATAGGATTTATTGGAGGATAATGGTGGAGAATACAGAGTTCGGAGAACTAATTGAGTGTAGAAAAGCCAGATATTTCGCAGGCAAATCCACTATAACGAATAAATCCCTTTGGCAAATCTGCTATCATGCCTATTTCTATAACCCAGCAAAGAAGACCATTGGTTACATAGGCGGTAACAGGCCATATACCATGAATAAGTCTTTTAATAATCAAGGGGAATTAAAGGATTTTTTACAGGTTAATGGTTTTGAAGAATGTGAAATTGTTGATAGGTGACGCGCGGAAAATGAAAGATGGGTGTCAGCAACCCCGTCCCCTTGACACCCTTGTATTTGATAAATGGATGGAGCGAAACAATCCGCAAAATCCATGGGCAAGATATGCAGATGATGGAATAATCCACTGCAAAACCAAAGAAGAAGCAGAAAGGTTACTCGGTAAACTAGGCCAACGGTTCAGAGAATGTGGACTTGAACTTCATCCAGATAAGACGAAGATTATTTACTGCAAAGACAATAAACGTACAGGAAATCATCAGGAAATAACATTCGACTTTCTAGGATACAGCTTTCGGCCAAGAAGTGCTCAAACAAGAGAGGGAGAGCGGTAAACTTTTTACCAGCAGTCAGCAGGAAAGCAAGCAAAGCAATGCACCAGACGATGCGAGGGTGGAAACTTCACCGGAAAACAGATGAAGAGCTTGCAGATATAGCTAAAATAGTAAATCCGGTAATTAGAGGCTGGGTAAACTACTATGGTAGTTTTTACAAGTCTGCCATGCATCCAATACTGCGGAAATTGAACCAGTACTTAATCAGATGGGTCGCCAAGAAATACAAACGGGTTAATGGTCGCCAAAAGCAAGCACAAAACTGGTTAGCAAAAATAGCGCAGTGTGAACCTAGACTCTTTATTCATTGGCAAATGGGAATTACTCCAACGATTAGATGATAGGAGCCGTATGAGTCGAGAGGTTCAAGTACGGTTCTGAGAGAGACTCGGGGTGAAATTCCCCGGGTCTACTCACCCCCTGTAAGATAAAGAGAAATGGGGTAAAAAGCACCCTGTTGTAATCCGGTCCTGGGAGAATAATTGGCTAGAGCTAACTACCTATTTTAAATACCCCTATGAAATCCGCAGGATGATCTATACGACCAATATTATCGAGGGATACCACCGACAGCTCAGAAAAGTGACCAAAACGAAAACAGCCTATCCGTCTGACGAGGCTCTTCGCAAGATCATTTACCTAGCCACGGTTGATGCCGCCAAGAAATAGACTATGCCGCTCAGAAACTGGACAGACTGTATTTCGCAATTAATGATTTATTTTCAAGACAGGCTGGATGATCAGTGGTTGAACTAGCCATATGCGCTTATTGCGACGATTAAGGTAAAAATCGGCAAACCATGGGAATATCTAATGGCCTGCTGTCTATCTAACAGCAGGCCATTAATCGTATGATTTTTGCCAATAGGGCAAGATTTGCGCGGCTTCAAGTAATTTGGACAGGGGTTCGACGCGGCGATTCGCGACCGTGAAAGCCACCCCTTTTTTTTGTTGCTCACATAATAGGCTAATAACTCATATTATTAAGTATAAAGGAGGAATAATAATTATGTTAAGTTTGGAGAAACCATTTTTAACCGATGCCGCCCAGCCTTCCCAGGTAGTTTCTAAAGTGGCTCTGACGGAAAAAACGATGGCCCTGACCTTTGATGCCGGATCAGATGCAGGTATAACTTTGCAGATTCTCGGCATCCTGGCAAAGCATAAAATCAAATGCACTTTCTTCTTAACCGGTGAATATGCCCAGTTACATCCTGACCTCGCCCAAGAAATTTCTAAACAAGGCCATGAAATTGGCAATCACTCTTATAGCCATCCCAACTTTAAGCAAATTTCTGTTGAAGAAATGAAAAAAGAGATCGTCTCGACTGAGCATGAAATCATCAAGGTAATTGGTAAACCTCCTGTGCTCATGTTTAGACCACCGTTTGGAGATTATGATGCGGTTATTTTGCAGGCGGTAGGTGAAGCCGGATATTCAAAAACAATTATGTGGACTATTGACACAATTGACTGGAATGGTACACCTGCAGAAACTATGATCAAAAAAGTCGTGCATAACTCACAACCCGGTGCTATTGTATTAATGCATGTCGGAAGCGACAGTTTACACACCGCTGAAGCTTTACCAAAGATTATTGAAGGATTGATACGTCAATGCTATAAATTAACGACTGTTTCTGATATGCTAGCAATGGCTGAGACTCCCGGACCGAAAAAAACGTATACCGTGATGCCGGGCGATACTTTATGGGGAATTGCTTTCATGCTTGGAGTAACTGTGGATGCTCTTGCCGCGGCCAATGAAATTGTGAATCCCGACTCTATTTATCCTGGTCAGGTATTAATTGTTCCAGTTACCTATTGATCCGACCCCAATGCCCTGACGGTCATCCGCAGGGACTCGGACTTTTCCGTACCGGCGCAAAAGAAAATGACCACTTCGACGTGGTACTTAGCGACAACTTTTTCGATGTAGTTGCCGAGGAATCCTGAGGGTACAAATTGCTCAGCAATAATACGGCAAAATAAAAACACCGCAAATTAATAGCCAGTTAATATGGCTACTAATTTGCGGTGATCAGATTTTTTAAGCAGATAGATTATATCTCTTCACGACCTAACCGGCACATTCAAAACTTGCCCAGGATAAACCTTCGCGTTATTATCTAATTTATTTATCCACCGAATCTCATGCAAGCCATAGGTTTAGACTATAACTTTGGCCGTCAACCTATCTGGTTGGGTCAAGGCCTGATCGCAGATATCGAAGGTAACTGCGATGGTTTGCTAGTAAGCGGTGGTAAAGATGTGAAAGTTACCGTAGGCGCTTTCAAGACTACTGCAACAACCTATTTGGATTTTGAAGAATCTCGAAATTACTATGTGGCTAATATAGATGCTAAACTGGCTAAAAACATCAACCTCAATGTATCTTACCTCAAGGACAAAGATGGTTTTATATATGAAACAACGTCAACTGGGTTAAACTATACAGGTATCAAAAACATAACTATTAGCGGTGAATATGGTCAAAATGATTCAACCGTTGCTCGCATGCCTAGCAATGGTAAGGCTAAAGCTTGGATGGGCAAAATAAAATATGCTGGTGCAAAAACAGATAAAGTAGGTTCCTTTGGTGCATGGGTTGGCTATAGAAACGCTGATCCTTATTTCGATGTTTGTGAACTCACTACGCTTGACAGTGCTCGCCAAGCAAACAGGAAGGGACCTGGGGACAGGCACTTTGTCCCAACGATTAACGCAACTTTTGAATCATGGGCAAACTGGGAAAATATCTTACGTTAAAGGATTGATATAGTGGCTGGTAAACTAATTCGTTTATATTTAACAGATGGTCAACCCAATGGACTCAGAACTGTTGAGATTTCGAAGGGACTAGGGGACAGGTGTACTGTCCCAGAAGCTAGTGGCATAACATCTCATGATAACGATAATTGGCCTTGCCAAATTTTTTGGGACAAATGACCTGTCGTGCGCCACGAAGGCGATGTTTGCGAACAACAAGCATCGCTACGCTTAACTAAAGATGGAGGAAGGCCCTCCGAACCGCCATTCAGGTGGAGGACTCAAACCACCGTAAGCTGCTGTGGACAAAAGTCATGGTAGTGAGCGTTACGGAAAAGGCGAACCAAGAGTTTGTCAGGTAAGTGCCAATGGAGACGAATAAAAATGAACCGCTGTTGAAGTGCCGAAAGTTGCAGGAGTCGTCAAAACCAGGAGCAGACAGGTATCCTGGGAAGAGTCTGGAGGAAACCTGATTACCGTCCAGACGGCGACCGGTATAGAGGCGGCGTGAACGTGGCACAGGCTTTAGTTAGGAACGTGGGAACCTACGACCCTGATGAAAAAGGAAAACTCCAAGCGGAGACCCCGCAAGGAGGAAAGTACGGATGCAGGGTATAGGGGCAGAACAGCCCGTAGTAGTGAAGAAGCTTCGTAATGGAAGTAGAGCAAAGGGGCTGTGTTATCTGGTTTTGAAAATTGGTCAACCAAAAGAGGGAGGAACTAATGGACAAAACAAAATCATTTGGAATTCCCCAAGAGGTAGTAAAACTGGCATATGAAAAGGTAAAGACGAATAATGGGTCGGCTGGCATCGATGGACAAACTATCGAAGTATTTGGAGAAAAGCTGAAAGATAACCTGTACAAACTCTGGAACAGGATGTCCTCGGGAAGTTACTTTCCGCCGCCAGTCAAAGCGGTAGAAATACCGAAAAAGAGTGGCGGGACAAGAATGCTAGGGATACCAACCGTAACCGATAGAATAGCCCAAATGGTCGTAAAAATATATTTTGAACCCATGGTAGAACCATACTTTTGTCAAGATTCGTATGGCTACAGGCCAGGGAAATCGGCCTTAGATGCAATAGCGATAACCAGACAAAGGTGCTGGAAATACGATTGGGTGTTGGAATATGATATCAAAGCACTATTTGATACGATAGACCATGAACTGCTCATGCGTGCTGTAAAGCAGCATACGGATTGTAAGTGGGTAATATTGTACATCAAGCGATGGTTAACAAGTCCATTTCAAACAGCAGATGGTAAAATGGAAAGAAAAGCAGGAACGCCACAAGGGAGACCTCCGAATTTGTCCCCAAAATTCATCAAAATGTGAAGATTTTATTCCAAAATATCTTAAATTTGTATAAAATGGAGATAGATGCAGAGAGGAGGAATTAAAGGGTGCTTCGAAAAGATAACTTTAAACAACTTTCTGGGTTTGATCAATATTATTATGATAAAACGATTGCACATGACCACTTGTTGCGGAAAATTAACCAAACGGTGGATTTGTCTTTTATTCGCGAAATGCTCACAGAACGGTATTCCCCAAATCGAGGTCGCTTTGCGGAAGAGCCAGAATTTATGTTTAAAATTTGTCTTTTAGAATATCTCTACAATCTTTCTGATGTCCAAGTCATTGAGCATATCCGAGTGAACCTTGCGTATCGCTGGTTTTTAGGACTAAATATCGATGAAGAATTACCTGATGATTCAACAATCAGTTACTTTCGAGTGACTCGCGTAGGATTGGATAAATTCAAAGTAATATTTCAACGCTTAGTAGATCAATGTATCGAACAAGGGCTTATTGCTGCTCAGCCCAAACGCGCCATTATTGACGCTACTCATATCATCGCCGATGTAGCGATTCCAACTTGGCTTTCTCTTGTTCGCCAGGCTTTTGATCGAGTTATTCTTGAGCTAATGCCGGTAGCTGCAGTTAAGGCGGAATACTATCAACAACAATTTAATCAATTATGGTCTGAACTACGCGGTAAAACCCGCGATGAGAAACTACCTTTTGTACTGAATGTGAGCCGCGAACTTGTTAATGATGCAAGCCCAATCCTAAATACAACGACCTCAGAAAACCCTTGCCTTGCTATGTTAGAAAAGGTCATTTCTGATCGTAACGAAGACGCAAGAGATCGAGTGATCAGCTTAGTTGATCCCGAGGCAAGAACTGGTCATAAATCGGATATGCGTACAATTCAAGGGTATAAAGACCATATAATAATGGACGAAAATAGCGAAATCATCACTGCCGTAAAAGTTACTCCTGCTAATGCTGAAGATGGTGATCAACTGATTGATCTTGTTAACCAATTCAAAGAAGCCCATGGTATCTTACCTAATGAATTATCTGCAGATAAAGGGTATTGGTCTGGAAAAAATCTGCGTTTTCTTAATGAACAGCATGTGGTTGGAAATATAAGTGCGATGAAAAGTTCGAAGCAGAATTTCTTTAGCCCTGAAGATTTTCAATTTGATAGTGAAACTATGGTTGTGACCTGCCCCGGAGGGAAGTGTTCTAAACGTTACAGGGAGAAAAAGAATCGTTCCGGATATGAGTTTGTATTTACTAAATCGCAATGCGTTGACTGTTCGCTACGAAGTAAGTGTACGCTAAGTAAAACTGTAAGGTATGTGTATATCAGTGAGTATTTTCATGAACTCCAAAAGGGACGAGAACACTATAAAACAGAAGCATATAAAAAAGCTAGTAAAAACCGACATCGTATCGAAAGACGTCATGCTGATAAAGTGAGAAACCATGGATTACGGCGTAGTCGCTATCGCGGTTTGGACAGAACATGGATACACTCCTTGATGAGTACGATTGCTTCGAACATTAAGAGAATGACTAAATTGCTAACTAAGCCAAGGGATAAATTTGCCCTTTCAAGTACTTAATGTAGAAAACAAAGTAGAATGGATCTTTTTGAACTACTTTTTAAGCAAAAATGTCACACGGATTACAGTTTTCATTGGAAAGCTGTTTTTTTATGTCACTTTTTCGGAGGTCTCCAAGGTGGTGTAATTAGTCCAGTACTAGCGAACCTGTTTTTGCATTATGCATTTGATAAATGGATGGAGCGAAACAATCCGCAAAATCCATGGGCAAGATATGCAGATGATGGAATAATCCACTGCAAAACCAAAGAAGAAGCAGAAAGGCTACTCGGTAAACTAGGCCAACGGTTCAGAGAATGCGGACTTGAACTTCATCCAGATAAGACGAAGATTATTTACTGCAAAGACAATAAACGTACAGGAAATCATCAGGAAATAACATTCGACTTTCTAGGATACAGCTTTCGGCCAAGAAGTGCTCAAACAAGAGAGGGAGAGCGGTTTCTAAACTTTTTACCAGCAGTCAGCAGGAAAGCAAGCAAAGCAATGCATCAGACGATGCGAGGGTGGAAACTTCACCGGAAAACAGATGAAGAGCTTGCAGATATAGCTAAAATAGTAAATCCGGTAATTAGAGGCTGGGTAAACTACTATGGTAGTTTTTACAAGTCTGCCATGCATCCAATACTGCGGAAATTGAACCAGTGCTTAATCAGATGGGTCGCCAAGAAATACAAACGAGTTAATGGTCGCCAAAAGCAAGCACAAAACTGGTTAGCAAAAATAGCGCAGTGTGAACCTAGACTCTTTATTCATTGGCAAATGGGAATTACTCCAACGATTAGATGATAGGAGCCGTATGAGTCGAGAGGTTCAAGTACGGTTCTGAGAGAGCCTGGGGGTGGAACTCCTCCGGGCTACTTACCCCTTCCCAAACATTTCAACCATAACCCCATTTCGCCTGATAGCTGCCAATATGCATGAGAAGAAAGATGAGGTTATTAAAGCCGATAAATAAGAAATGTCTTGCAGTACTCCAGGTTTGGGGTAAATAAAGGCTTCGTGAGCGCATTCACGGAGCCTTTGTTACAGTAGCAACAAGTATAAATTTTAGAAATAGAAGGAAATAATTAACCAAACTTCTAATTATAATTAGAAGAAGTTATAATAGTCTGACGTTGATCATAGCTACCCTAGACTAAGTATCTGTAAATGATAAATCTATTTTAGGGAGGTTAAATTATGAAAGATGATGCCAACCATTTTAATCAAGAAAACCAGCCAATACCTGTCTTAGAAAACAGACCCGTAGGAGTTAAAGAAAAAGAACGTGAGGGGGTATTTGTAAACGGATTTATTTGCCAGAACTGCGGGCTTCACTTTAATTTATTTTCTTGGAAAGCCAATCGCCACCGAAGTGATAATACCTATTGTCCAGAGTGTGGATCGAAAGGCTCCTTTATTCACTATCGCAAAGTGTTGAGTACCAAGAGGGTTAGAGATAATAATTCTAATGACGAAATATTTAGGAATGTTCCTTTAGAGGGCAGTCAGCTAATGAAAGACTCAATCGTAATTTCTAAACAGAAAGATTCTAAATGAAAATCTTAATCCCCCAGCTATGCTGGGGAGAACAGAGTAGCAGAATCGTTACTGCGGGTGAAAAAAACAAAGTCTTATACGCAACAAAAACTTATTACGCTGGGTCTGTCACTCGCAGATGCCTCAGCTACTGAAAACGATATATTGGATAAAAGACCATAAAAAATAGACAGCTATAGCTGTCTATTTTTCTTAAATCCACTTGCAATTTATGGTACGCCAAGCCAAGCTTGGGGATATCTGGTGTGGTGAAAGTCCACACCGGGGAAAGGCCTAACCAGCCACCCGTATCGAGTGTTGCGCCGGTATTGGTAACAATGCCGGTGAAGTGTACA
>NZ_LSLK01000151.1 GCF_002257705.1 Sporomusa silvacetica DSM 10669 | reverse complement strand
TAGGGTTTTGGTGTATGTATCGTACTACTGACAATAAATAACTATCATCTTCGATTACTTCACTTTTGTATCTATCTTGAAATAAATGACCAGACCGTTTGTATTTCCAATTATACCAATAAACATAACTTACTCCTATTCGTTTCATTATGCTTTCCAACGACTCGTTATTCACTTTTATAATAAGGTGAACATGATTATCCATAAGGCAATAGGCAAAAACGTTAAATCCACATTTCTGCTTATAATGCTTTAAAGTATCAATAAACTTAACTCTATCTTCATCATCCTCAAATATAATTTGTCTGTTTATTCCTCGCAGCATTATATGATATATTCCGCTATTACTTCTTCCGGGCAGTTCGCGGCATTTTACTCACCTACTTTAACGCTTTTCCTCTTATCATATCATAGAAAGTTAGGAAACGCTAGAACCGTCCCTTTGTTTCGCCTGGTTTAGGGCTTGACTTTAACTAACTGGTCTCTGTTTTTTTTGGGGGTGGCTGGCTAGACCTTCCCAGGCGGGACTCCCACCTGCTATACTCCGTGCGCTTCTTGGCGCACGGAACCGTCCCCATGATTCTCCCAGTTATATTTTACCATAACAGAGGGCTTTGCTGTTTATTTGTTGACTTTTTCAGTGGTTTCGAACCGTCCCCATGATTCCGAAAGACGATGTTCGGAAAGTTATTTGCGAAATTAGGCGGATAAATAAATTAGATAATAACGCGATGGTTTATCCTGGGCAAGCTTTGAAAGTGCCGGTTGGGTCTTGAGAGATAAGTATTTGTTAGATTTATTAGTAGAAAATGAACTGCATATATAAAGCATAATAACACGGCATTTTGATAATAGCCGTGTTTTTCTTTTGGGGCTATTATTGTATAAGTACAAACAAAATCCAAAGACCTTGATGCGAGTATGTTTATCACTATATTATTGTGATGATGATATTTTTTTTAGTGACTCGACAATCTGTGCTGCATGCCTATCTACTTTGACTTTTCGGTAAATATCACGGATAATGCCCTCCTGATCAATTATAAAAGTGGATCGTTCAATACCCATAGTTTTTTTACCATACATATTCTTCTCTTTAATCACTTCGTATAGGTTACATACAGTACTATCAATATCACTAAGAAGCGTAAATGGCAGAGAGAATTTTGTTTTGAATTTTTCATGGGATGATTGACTATCTCGGCTAATCCCAATGATTTTTCCGCCGCAAGCGGTGATTGCTGCATGAAATTCGGCAAATTGTTGAGCTTCTTTGCTACACCCTGCCGTGTTATCTTTAGGATAAAAGTATAAAATAACAAAATTCCCTCGATAGTCAGCTAGATTATGAAGATGTCCACTTTCATCCGGTAACGAAAAATCGGGAGCTGATTGTCCGCTAATTACACTCATGCCTGCACTTCCTTTTATTATTTTCATATCAATATCATCTTTTCACTGGTGAACTAATTGGGACAATGAACCTGTCCCTCCGTCCCTTCCCAGCTTGACATTTTTTTATCAAAAGCAGAAATTCATAGGGGTTTTGGCTTAAAATAATTTCAGGAGCACTCCAAATCGCCAATTCTATCCAAAAATAATTTTGATAAGAACCGGTTAGGTTTTCAAGGCCACTTCGGCTATTGAGGAGCTTAACCGATTGTTCCTTGGCTATTGCACTACATACCTCCAGAAAGTTTTGTCCAAGCCAAATTGTCGAACAAGCTCCAAATGTTCTTTGTAAAAATTCTCTCCGATTCATGTATTAAACCACCAAATTTATTTTGATATATTTTAACTTCGATGCTAACTACCAATATCCCTGTCCCGTGCACTAGGTAGATTAAGGTAAGACAAGATAAAAAAATAACCTCTGACAAATCATTGTCAAAGGTCTCCGTCCCCTTGTAACTATGCTATTGTCCTTAAACAGACAAAGGAAGTATCCTCCGATACCCAGCCGTCTTTTTACTCAAATTCAGTAGCAGCTGTTAACTTTTCCCATATTATATTCGATACTCTATATAGATATACGTAATATTATGGTAAATACGGTTACGGGAGAGTGAATGGTATGCCTATAGATCAAATCAGCTTGAATAACTTACTAGCTATTGTCAATCCCAAAAGTAATTTAACTGCGTTAAGAGAATATCGCGAAGGGTTACAAAAAAAACTTGAGCAAAAACTACATAACAATACTACAGAAACGATAGTAAACCACGACAGTAGTCACACGAATACTGATAATAAGCAGGTTATCGTAGAACTGCAAGCAGCCGATAAGCAGATACAGCAAACCGTGTATGAAGAGGAAACCCAGAAACTTGAGTTAGAGAGATTGAAAAGAGAAGAAGCCACGGCCAAAAACGCACGGGAACGAGAAAAAGTGCTTGCTAAGCATGAACGTACTCTTGATAATGTCAGCATGAATAAACTATATTCTGCTATTTCTAACAACTCGCAGGCCCAGACTATGGCCGGGTTAGGAATGTCTTTTTCCTTTTGTCAGCCATCTGCGGAATCAAACAACAATACTCATCCGCAATATAGCCTGGCGGGGAAAGTCGAAGCAGTAGAACGAGACCTTAAAGAATCTACTGAATATGGTATAGCGGCAGCTGAAGTCGCCCGCCGTCGGAAAAGTAACCAGTTGAAAGCTGATATCGAAGAAGCCGCCAGTAAAAATGCTAAAAAAGCAAAGAAAAAAAACGTGAATATCACTATATGATTTGATTTTGTCCATGGGACACACGCCGACCAGATCTTCGTGCTCCCGAAGATACCGCGTATTTGCTATCTGCAGTCAGGTCGAATTTTTTCGATGTCTGTTCTAGGTTTCTATTCTGGAGACGATCACTTTTTTCTGTTTGTTCTGGCTTATACCAGCCACGTTGTTGCATAGCAATGAAGAGAGTATGGACGTTATCATGAGTATCAGCCTGTAAACGCTCAATAGTGTCGCTTAGCATAGGCGAGGTGGCTTCTAGCACACAGTGGTCATATAGACTCGATAAATGTTTTTCAGTCATCATCAAATCCAGCAATATATCGTGGTCTGAAAGTCGATTCCTAGTTGCTGTTGAAAACTGCTTTTGGCGACTCATTATCTATTCCCCCTCACTGTTGCTATTGCCATTCGGATTTAACAATACAAAGATTTTCCATCTGTAGTGCGTCTTCCAAGTAAGCCTGTTCTTTTTGGGTAAGATTATTTTGCCGCAACTCAAAGCACCTCCATTTGTTGAACATAGGTAATTTGAGCTAAATTAGGCAAAAATATACCGTCCTGCCATTCATGGTGTCCTCAAAAGGCAATACGATGTATTCCCCAGCACCAAGTTTCTATCTCCGCCATGTATATTTATATTTTATTGGGCGAGGCGCCTACGTTACTATCACGGCCCGGCAGTCACCTTGCTCTGTTACTTTGATCCCAAGACTGCGAATTTCAGTTTTTAAACTATTTGTACCAATTACGTAAACTCTATCAATAGCGTGTTGAGCGAGATAATGGGCTGTAGCCCAACCAGTCGTAATACATTCTTCTTTGCTGGCTGCTATTCCCAAGAGTAACAATCGAGTACACAACTCTTGACGCAAAAAACGAGGATCATTTGTCACAAAATAAACTTTTTTCCTAGTATTCTCAGTTTTTCTATTCCTTCCTTACTGCCTGGTAAAAGCTCACCCCCAGTATAAATTGCACCGTCAATATCAATAAAAAAATATCATATTGTTCAGCAAGCATACTCAACATCCCCTTCAAAATACTAAAAGCCCGCAGAAGATATCTCGGCGTATACGAAATACACCAAGCTATCCCCCTCGGGCTTTTTGTGCCAATAGGTGCCCCTATCTAAAGGTAGACAGGTATGTAGCGCTCGGTCGCTGACCCTTTGTATAGGCGGAACCCTAGCTACCTATTCCCATCTTATTACAATTTATTATATCATCTCCAAAATATAATAACAATCTCACTCCATAAATAACTGCTGATTGGGTAAGTACGTTCCTTTAGTTTCGCTCTTAATATTTCTACCTATCAAGAACAAATACTCTCACCCCATGGGTACGCCCTAGTTCATATAGTTCTTCGTCGGAAGCGTCTATATGAACGTCAAACACTTTACCTTTAACCGCCCCTCCGGTATCTTCTGCTATACGCCGAAACACTCTGCCGTCAGGCATAACAATTTCAACTTCTGAACCTAGTGGAACCACGTCCGGGTCAACGGCTACAGTCCTGCCCGAGGTAGCTGTTGTGCCTGATGCTGTTTTTCCTTTGTCGTTGTACCAAGTCACCTGTGCGCCATCTATGTAGCGAGCCACCCGCTGCCCACCACGGCTAGTTGGGTAAACTTCCCGCTGGACCGCCAGTTCACGTCTTAGAATTGCTATGTCTTTTTGCAGGTCCTCAACCTTTTGCTGGTTCACTTGGGCCTCGGACTTTATTTGTGCTATTCGTGCTTCTTCTGCTTGCTTTTGATCAATGGTTATTTTGTAGTTGATGCCAACGCCAAGCATTAAGGCTATTATAATCGTGCCGATAGTCAATTTTAGTCTCATCCAATCACTCCTTCAAAGGATATATTGAGGCTTAGCTTATATTATATCGGTAAAGTAGAAGCGGTATCAATGGATAAATTTTCTCATTTCCGTTAAAGTCCATAATGAATACAACTATGTCAAACAATTATTGTTTCTCCTAAAAAAGAACTAACTCCTGCTAATTTTTTCCATATAGCAGGAGTTTTCAAAAATGTTACTTTAATATGCATGTCCCCACTGTCTTGAACTTTTACAACGCCTTGTTTAATAATAATACTACTACCACGACACTACTTTGTTAATGCTTTTTTCATTGCTGCGCAGGCTTCCTCAATAGTCTTTTCATCACGTACGTAACATAGGCGAACATAGCCTTCGCCGCCTTCACCGAAGCAACAACCTGGCACAACCGCCACCCCAGCCTTTTCCAGTACAATCTTAGCAAACTCTCTACTTGAAAGCCCAGTACCTGGAGATACGAGGGGACGGTTCTAGTGTTTCCTAGGCTTTAACCACAATGTTAAATGTAAGTCCACTTATTCGCGCTATTTGTCTGATTGATACTCCTTCACTTGCTTTAAGCTGTCTTAAATATCCATCTCTTTTTGTTTTTTCCATAGTTTGCAATTCACTAGTCTCTATATTGCCCAACACTTGCTTCACAATTTGTTTTGCCTCTTCATCCGTTAATCTGGGTTTGTTCTTTATTTCAAAAAAATTTGCTCCTTGCTCATCCATGAAATCCACAAATATTT
>NZ_LSLK01000150.1 GCF_002257705.1 Sporomusa silvacetica DSM 10669 | reverse complement strand
TTCTACACATTTTTTCAAATCTTCCGCTTTATAATAGCCCTTATCGGCTAGAACTTCTAGGGTTTCAGCCCCAAACACGGTTTTGGCACGAAGCGCCATGTTGTCCAATTCACCAAGATCGTTTGGATTAGTAGTTACTTTAAAATCAGCAATCAACTTATTTTTAGCATCTACTGTTGTTTGTATATTATAGCTTACATCCACGTTATTATTGCTATTGCACATCAATCTGGCATCGGGATCGGTAGTGGAGATTTCGTTCTCCCCGGTTTTATGTAGTTGTTCTTGGTATTCCTCGTATTTTAACTTGCGATTGCGAAGTTCTTGTATTCTCTTTTGAATTTCATCTGCACTTGGCTTTCTATCAGTGGCTTCGGCTTGATCGCCAGCTTCTAAATCCTTAAGATATGTATCAATTTTTTCGTCGATATATTGGATGTGTCGCTCCAGTTTTTTTACGCTATAATTATTCCGCTTGCTATTGCAGGCACGAATCTTTGTACCATCAATGGCTACCATTTCCTTGCCGAATAAATCCCATTCATCACACAGACGGACAAATTGCCTAAACACAGCTTTTAGTGCCTTTTTATTATCCTTACGGAAATCAGCAATTGTTTTAAAATCAGGTTTGAGTTTCTTTAAAAGCCAAATTACTTCTATATTGCGGCTTGCCTCGTGCTCAAGTCTGCGGGATGAGCGAATCCGATTAAGGTATCCGTACAGATAAAGTTTTAGCAGGTCTTTTGGGTTATAGGGAGGGCGTCCATTTTTTGAGCAGACTGCTTTCTGAAATTTTAACTCCTTCATATCCAAATGTTCAACATATTCATCGATGATACGAACAGGATTCTCTTCATGAAT
>NZ_LSLK01000149.1 GCF_002257705.1 Sporomusa silvacetica DSM 10669 | reverse complement strand
GATCATACAAGTCTAGAATGGCGCTCAAATACAGTTTATGGATTTCCGGCCCAATGTAATATTTGAACTCCGTCACATCCGTCAGCCACTTCAAGTTCGGCGCATCAGCATGGAACTGACGCATCAGATAATTTTTGGCTATATATTCGGGAGCTTTCGCGCTCTTGGTACATCCATGCCGCCGAAACTTGATGGTGGACTGGATATGAAGGGCACGATCAATGCGGAGGACGCGCTTATCATTTATATGAATGCCGTGATTTCTGTCCAGTTCATCCCGAATCCTTCGGTATCCCATGTCCGGATGTTCCTTATGAATTTGTTCCACCTTTTCGGCGATTTGCTCGTTCTCTCGTTCTTGGCTGCTCTTCGGGTGTTTCAACCATCGGTAATAGGCCGACCTCGTAATGTGCAGAAATCCACAGAGCTTCCATACCGGATAGGAGTGCTCTGCCTTGCTTGGTTACATACGGAGTAATGTGTTTGTCTATTCAAATGGGACTGGAGATAGAGACTTTTATACCGATAGATTTCGCTATGATGCCGAGAAGAAAGTATATATATGCCCAGCAGGCAAAGAGCTTTATTTTGCCAGAAACCGAACTAGCAAAGATAAAGGAATTTTGGGATATGAGTATAGAAATTATGATGCCTGTGCTTCCTGCCAATATAAAGTGCAAGAAAAAATATCAGCTTAGGCAAATGATTATAGAGCACGTCTTTGGCACAATAAAACGAGGCTGGGGAGCGTACTACTTTCTGACCAAGCGAAAGCTGTCGGTCAGTGGGGAGATTGTTCTACACATTTTTTCAAATCTTCCGCTTTATAATAGCCCTTATCGGCTAGAACTTCTAGGGTTTCAGCCCCAAACACGGTTTTGGCACGAAGCGCCATGTTGTCCAATTCACCAAGATCGTTTGGA
>NZ_LSLK01000148.1 GCF_002257705.1 Sporomusa silvacetica DSM 10669 | reverse complement strand
TCGTTCCAAAACCAGCAACTTCCTAATCTCCCAGGCCGTTTCCAACCAAGTACCTTCGGCGTTTGTGGGCTTAATTACTGTGTTCGGTATGGGAACAGATGGAACCCCACAGCTATCGTCACTGGATTATGGTGGAGACGAGCGGGATCGAACCGCTGACCCCCTGCTTGCAAGGCAGGTGCTCTCCCAGCTGAGCTACGCCCCCAGAATCGGTATTAGACTTTCGACTTACGCTCTTCGATGACTTGACTAATGTCGCATATCGAACATCGAATGTCGAATATGGTGGGCCTAAGTGGACTTGAACCACTGACCTCACGCTTATCAGGCGTGCGCTCTAACCAGCTGAGCTATAGGCCCATACTTGCTATCAGGATTAATTACTTTACCACAGTAACTTATCAATTTCAATAAGTAAGTTATGGTAAAATTATTGCTCCCTCAAAACCAAACAATGTAAGAGTTATCATCTGCCAAATGTACCGACCTGGAAGTAGTTTGAGTGTTACCCCAAACGGTTCTCCCTAGAAAGGAGGTGATCCAGCCGCACCTTCCGATACGGCTACCTTGTTACGACTTCACCCCAATCATCGGCCCCACCTTAGACGGCTAGTTCCATTGCTGGTTACCCCACCGGCTTCGGGTGTTGTCAACTTTCGTGGTGTGACGGGCGGTGTGTACAAGGCCCGGGAACGTATTCACCGCAGTATGCTGACCTGCGATTACTAGCGATTCCGACTTCACGGAGGCGAGTTGCAGCCTCCGATCCGAACTGAGAGCTTGTTTATGCGTTTTGCTTAACCTCGCGGTCTTGCTTCGCTTTGTTTAAGCCCATTGTAGTACGTGTGTAGCCCAGGACATAAGGGGCATGATGACTTGACGTCATCCCCGCCTTCCTCCGCATTGTCTGCGGCAGTCTCCCTTGAGTTCCC
>NZ_LSLK01000147.1 GCF_002257705.1 Sporomusa silvacetica DSM 10669 | reverse complement strand
AAACACGGAGCCGAAGCGAAAGCGAGTCTAAATAGGGCGATAGTTAGTTATTGTAGACCCGAAACCGCAGTGATCTATCCATGGCCAGGTTGAAGCGCAGGTAAAAATGCGTGGAGGACCGAACCCGTGAGCGTTGAAAAGCTTTGGGATGAGTTGTGGATAGGGGTGAAATGCCAATCGAACGCGGAGATAGCTGGTTCTCCCCGAAATAGCTTTAGGGCTAGCCTCAGGTAATGAGTATAGACGGTAGAGCACTGATAGGGCTAGGGGTCTTATAGATTACTGAACCTTGTCAAACTACGAATGGATATACTTTAACCTGGGAGTCAGACTGCGAGTGATAAGATCCGTAGTCAAAAGGGAAACAGCCCAGACCATCAGCTAAGGTCCCCAATGCCGTGCTAAGTGGCAAAGGATGTGGAATTTCCGAAACAACCAGGATGTTGGCTTAGAAGCAGCCACCATTTAAAGAGTGCGTAATAGCTCACTGGTCGAGAGATTGTGCGCCGAAGATGTCCGGGGCTAAAGCACGGAACCGAAGCTATGGCATGTCAAACGACATGGGTAGGGGAGCGTTCTATATGGAGAGAAGCAGTACCGTAAGGAGCTGTGGACCGTATAGAAGTGAGAATGCCGGTATGAGTAGCGAAAAGACAAGTGAGAATCTTGTCCACCGAAAGCCTAAGGATTTCTGAGGAAGGATCGTCCGCTCAGAGTAAGTCGGGACCTAAGCCGAGGCGTGAATGCGTAGGCGATGGACAACTGGTTAAAAATCCAGTACCACCTAAAGTCGTTTGAGCGATGGAGTGACACAGTAGGGTAAATGAGCGCGAGGATGGAAATTCGCGTCTAAGCTTGTAGGGTGTTGTGTAGGCAAATCCGCACAACTTAAACCTGAGAAGTAATGGGTAGCTGTTAGCAATAACGGTGAATTGATTGATCCCACACTGTCAAGAAAAGCTTCTAGTGAGATAATAGGTGCCCGT
This sequence comes from Sporomusa silvacetica DSM 10669, assembly GCF_002257705.1. Taxonomy (GTDB): domain Bacteria; phylum Bacillota; class Negativicutes; order Sporomusales; family Sporomusaceae; genus Sporomusa; species Sporomusa silvacetica. The sequence goes on along the minus strand of NZ_LSLK01000147.1, from coordinate 61 downwards.
ACCGTAAACCGACACAGGTAGGCGGGGAGAGAATCCTAAGGTGCGCGGGAGAACCCTCGTT
>NZ_LSLK01000146.1 GCF_002257705.1 Sporomusa silvacetica DSM 10669 | reverse complement strand
GACGTATGTCTATAAACGGCCATCTGCGTTGTTGCTACTGTGCTCCGGTGCTCAACGTACAATTTGTACGCCTCCGCTCCGGTGCTCGCTGCGCCTAGCATCTGTCCATTTCTAGCCAGTCTCTCGGCACTATTTTACTATGCCGAAATTTTAGCTTACGTTTTGCCTTCAGTTCGTCCTAATTGCGCTTCGTTAAGTTTGCTCTTCATATTTGCATATGAGGCATTCTTTACTTTTGCTTTCTTCTGTGCAGTTTTCAAGGAACATGTTTTCAGGAATATCTATGTTATCATAGCTTACTGTATATTTCAACATGTAAGTTTTGGTAACTTGCATTCCCTCAAAACTAAACAATGTAAGAGTATCATCTGCCAAGATGTACCGACCTGGAAGTAGTTCAGTTGTTACACTGAACGGTTCTCCCTAGAAAGGAGGTGATCCAGCCGCACCTTCCGATACGGCTACCTTGTTACGACTTCACCCCAATCATCGGCCCCACCTTA
>NZ_LSLK01000145.1 GCF_002257705.1 Sporomusa silvacetica DSM 10669 | reverse complement strand
GGTTCATTGTAAAATGAAATGCAACACTCCCAATGAATAAAAAAGAACAACCAATGTGAGAACTCATGTATGATAAAAGCGACCAAACCCAATCATACGGAGGTGTTCACATTGGCTGTTATCACCAAGGATACCACATCTGCACGATCTTTTAAACACCTGAGCCTTATCGAACGAAGTATGATCTTCGCTCTGCTTCGAGAAGGCTATTCTCTTCGTCATATTGCAAGGCAACTGGGCCGCCACGTCAGCACCATCTCGCGTGAAGTCGGTCGTGGCACGACAACCCAGCGCCGGTCTGACTGGACGAACTATGAAGCATATTTCCCAGAGACAGGCCAGAGCGTCTATGAAAAGAATCGCGCCCACAACGGCTTTCAATGCAAGCTACATTTGGCAGAGTCTTTCTTGCAATTTGCTGAGCAAAAGATGCTGCACGACCACTGGTCCCCCGATGCGGTGGTTGGCTTTTGTCGCCTACAGCCGCAATGGCAAGGGAAGGTCACCGTATGCACCAAAACGCTGTACCACTATATTGACCGCTGTCTGCTGAAGGTGCGCAACATTGACTTAGTACTGAAAGTGCGGCGCCGTATAAAACAGCCCCGTCTTCGCAAACACAAACGATTGCTGGGGCAAAGCATCGAAGAACGCCCCGAAGCCATTCTGGATCGTGAGGAGTTTGGTCACTGGGAAATCGACACAGTGATTGGTCTGCAGTCCGGCGATTCAGCACTCCTGACCATCACAGAACGAAAGACACGCCAAGAATACATCCTGCCGATACCGAAAAAGGATGCTCCGTCCGTATCTGCCAGGCTAAACGAGTTAATGGTTTCTTTGGACGGAAATTTCGCCGCAGTATTCCGTAGCATCACCGCAGATAACGGCTCTGAATTTGCAGGACTAGATGCGCTTTTACGCCCAACTAACTGCAAGGTCTACTTTGCTCACCCCTACTCTTCCTGGGAGCGTGGCACCAATGAACGCCACAATGGCCTCATCCGGCGCTTCATCCCCAAAAAGACATCTATATCCAAGGTTCTTCCTGGAACCAT
>NZ_LSLK01000144.1 GCF_002257705.1 Sporomusa silvacetica DSM 10669 | reverse complement strand
CCCTGCGGGGTTCCCGCTGAGGTCGGACTCACTATGCCACCTTCCATGACGCCGCTCTTTAAGTATTTTCGGATGAGTGAGATTACACGCTCATCTTGTATTTCTTCTCGGAGCATGTTAATGAGAATGTCATGGTTTACCGTATCGAAATACTGCGCTAGGTCAAGGTCTACAATTTTCGTGTAGCCTTCTTCATAATAGGCTTCTGCCTGCTTTATGGCCTGATGCGCGTTTCTTCCCGGTCGAAAGCCATAGCTGTTCTCGGAAAATATCTTTTCAAAGATGGGCTGGAGCACCTGCGCTATGGCCTGCTGTACCAGCCTGTCCAGCACTGTTGGTATTCCCAGCTTTCTTTTGCCGCCATCAGGTTTTGGAATTTCTACCCGTCTTACTGGTTGCGGCTTGTATTTTCCGATTTTCAGGGCTTCAAGGAATTCACCTTTGTGCTCTTTCAGCCAGTCTTTCATTTCACCAACCTGCATTCCATCTATTCCGGCGGCACCTTTCTTACGCAACACACGGAAATAGGCTTCATTCAGATTGTCACGGTCTAAAATTTGTTCTAACAATTCTACGCGGTTTCTTGTTGCAGGTTCCAGCGCCGCCATGCTCCGCGCTCCCTTGCTACTCTTTGCTTCCAGCATACCCTTACTGGGGCAGCCCATTTTATTGGTTTTCTGCTCTCTTAACATGACTTCACCTTCCTTTGCTCAGAAACTCAATTATTGTTCGGTCCTTCCCGAAAATAAATTTCCGGTACTATGACCTCGGCTGACTTCTCACGATAAATCTTGTTTCAACCATGCTTCAAATTTATTTCCACATGTCCGTGAGACCTCCCCGGGTAAGAACGCAGTCTTTCTCTCCATCTATCTGCCACATTTACAGGATTGGCCTCGAATAGTTTAGGGCTTCAGTTTGGATCGCAACCTTACCCGGCTTCTTCCTGCCTTGTATGTGGTTTCTGTTCGTCAGACCAGAGATTTGCCGCCGGCTTCCTTCAGATTCCATCTCACGATGGACACCCTTGCCTTAGGCTATGTACTTGGCACTATTAACCCGCACTCGGGACTTTCACCCGTTAGACTGCGCCCATGCCGGGCGCAC
>NZ_LSLK01000143.1 GCF_002257705.1 Sporomusa silvacetica DSM 10669 | reverse complement strand
TGTACCAGTTATTCCGCCAGGAGTAGAGCTGGGTAGCTACGTTCGGAAAGGATAAACGCTGAAAGCATCTAAGCGTGAAACCAGCCTTAAGATGAGGTCTGTCATTCGAAAGAAGTAAGGCCCCTTGTAGATTACAAGGTAGATAGGCCAGATGTGGAAGTGGAGTAATCCATGTAGCTGACTGGTACTAATAGGCCGAGGACTTGACTTAATCGACTATCGACATTCGATTTTCGACTGTCGATAGAAAGTGAACTAACAGTATCTAATTGTGCGCAGTCTTTCTTCTGTGAAGTTTTGAAGGAACAAACCTTCATAAAAAGACATAACGAAAGTCGTAAATCGACAATCGAATGTCGAATAATCCAGTGACGATAGCTGTGGGGCCCCACCTGTTCCCATACCGAACACAGTAGTTAAGCCCATAAACGCCGAAGGTACTTGGTTGGAAACGGCCTGGGAGATTAGGAAGTTGCTGGTTGGTTAAAACACCTACTATATGTTGTAGGTGTTTTTGTGTTAGCAAAGGGCAAATAAAAAGCCCAACCTATTAAGGTTGGACTTGGTATAGATATATGTATTTCTTAACCTACGGTTTTATAAGCTTGGGATTTAGCACCACAGATAGGACATTTCTCTGGAGCTTCTTTTTCGGCAATATGACCGCATACTGCACAAATATAATAGTCATAGGTTTCAGTATTACCAATATTGGCGAGAGCCTTTTTATACAGCTCAGCATGAACTTTTTCTGCTTCGTTGGCAAGAGTAAAGGTTCGAACAGCTGCCGTATTATTTTCCTCTTTAGCTACTTTAATGAAGTCAGGGTACATCGATTCAAACTCATAGGTTTCACCCTCGACAGCGGATTGAAGGTTTTCAGAAGTTGATTTAATTGCGCCCAGAGTTTTTAAGTGAGTATGAGCATGAATGGTTTCTGCTTCAGCAGCAGCCCGGAATAGTTTGGCTGCCTGGGCATGACCTTCACTGTCAGCTTGTTTGGCAAAAGCAAGATATTTACGATTAGCTTGGGATTCACCCGCAAAAGCGGTAGCAAGATTTTTATCAGTTGTACTCATTATGAAATGCCTCCTTAAAGTTCAATAAAACATATTATCTATGGATTATTATTATCTTTTTTCCTCGTTTTGTCAATACTAGTATGTCTAAATATCTGCATTTGAGTAAAGAAAATATGATTTGTGCCAAGTCCTTTAGGACGCCAGCAGAAGCCTTAGTCGTTCAATCCAGGGAAAGTTAACCTTTCCATCTGAGCAAAAAAATGTGCAACCAGCAAACTGGCTGCACATTTTTATTTGTTACGAAGAAAGCGCCAAACCCGGGCACTTGTATTGCGCATGCGGCGTAGAGGTGCAATGCTCACCCGTATGCGGGGCTTCATATCCTTTTGTAAGCCACGCATAATGTTGGTCATCCTAGTTTTTTCAGGTCTCAAAATTTTTTTAAAAACAGTAAGCGCTTTATCTGGATGGGTATAATCTCCATAGGAGAAAATGTCAATAGCAGCGTAGCTTTGCTCTGGAAAGGTATGAATACTCATATGGCTTTGCCCTAGCAAGGCAATGACTGTCAGACCTTGAGGCTCAGTTTGATGACCAACTAAATCTAGTAATGTCAGGTTCGTTTCTTTGATTGCCGCCAGCATAGCAGTCTTAATAAATTCGAGGTTATTAAGGTGGTCATAGTTACAGCCGTACATATCAATGGTTAGATGTCTTCCAATGGATGTCATGATGGCTCGCCCCTTTATGAAAAATCGTGAGTATATACAGCGGTAAATGAGCAAATTTTCACGTTATATCAGATAAACGGCGATTTAAAGAAATTTTGCAAACGTTTTCTAATATAAGTTATGATTTATACAATTATACATTATATTTATAATTGGCAAGAATGTAAATAGTTATTTAATCATTTTGTAATAAAACATAATAATTTTTCAGATATAATAGTGATTGCTATTAGATAATTGTTAGCGGGAATTATTTGCATGAATTGCGAAGAAACTAAGAAAAGCAATTTCGTACAAGGAGTGGATAGTAAATGAATACCGTTAAACTATCTGAGAGCGTGTATTATGTTGGTGCAGTCGATTGGAATCTTCGCGATTTTCACGGGTATACTACGCCACGGGGGGTAACATATAATTCATACCTTATTATCGACGAAAAGGTATGTCTAATTGATACAGTTAAAGCCCCCTTTGCCCGGGAGCTGCTAGAGCGTATCAGCCAAATTATTGACCCTGGTAAAATTGATTATGTTATTACCAATCACATTGAACCAGATCATTCCAGTGGTTTACCGGCAGTAATGACTAGGGCGCCACATGCTAAGGTACTATTAACTGAACAGGGGCGTACTGGTATTATTAAGCATTACCAGCAAAATTATGATTTCCAGGTGGTTAAAGAGGGCGATGTGCTCGACCTTGGCTGCAACAAGCTGCAGTTTGTACCTGTACCCATGTTGCATTGGCCTGATTCGATGATTAGTTATCTAACAGGCGAACAAATTCTGTTTTCTAATGATGCCTTTGGACAGCATATATCTACAACAAAACGTTTTGATGATGAGAATGAACTGCCTGAATTGATTTATGAGGCAGAGAAATATTACGCGAACATTCTTCAGCCCTTTGGCAAGATGGTAGTAAAGGCTATAAATAAGCTTAACGAGTTGCCAATTAAGATTATTGCTCCCAGCCATGGAGTTGTGTGGCGTAAGCATATCCCTGATATTGTAGCTAAATATCAAGACTGGGGTCATGGTAATACGGTGGGTAAAGTGGTTATTGCTTATGATAGTATGTGGGGCAGTACTGAACGCATGGCCCGCCAAATACTAGATGGTGTCGCAAGTACTGGTGTTACTGGCAAGCTTTACAAGCTATCAGTAGCTGACCGGAGTGAAGTTGTTCGGGATATGCTAGAGGCAGGTGGCGTGCTGATTGGTTCACCTACGTTAAATAATGGCATGATGCCTACGACGGGAGCCCTAATGACATATCTCAAGGGCTTGCGGCCAACAGGGAAAATCGGGGCTGCGTTTGGTGCCTACGGTTGGGGTGGCGGCGCACAAAAGGCGATCGAAGAGATGCTAAGTAGCAGCGGGATAGCTTTGGAGCAGCCTGGCATATCACTTAAATGGGTACCTGATGCGGCTGAATTGGATAAGTGCTTTGAATTTGGCCGCGAGTTTGCACATAAATTATTTAATAAGATCTAAATGATTAGGCAGTGCTGCTTAGAGCACTGCCTTTCTACATACTGTGCCTGTTGTGGAGCACACTAGTTTAAAGAGATTAAAATTTAGGAGGCAGAATGCATACCCTCCATCATGGGTTTTGGATTTATTTTTTTACAAGACATCATCCTAAGGTGTGGCAGTTTGTCTTTGGTGCTATGCTGCCAGACTATATTTATGTGGTGCTTTTAGGCTTGTTGTTGCGTAAAGGCTATGTGACTTGGCCTGAGCTTGGGAGTTTAGGTCCAGACGTGCTGATGAGCCTTGTGCCCCTCTTTCCGTGGGTGACAAAAATTGATTTAATCGGCCATTCTGTACCAATTTGGTTTACGGCGTTAGTCGTAAGTTTTTTACCTGGAATAAAAAAAATTCAGGCGTTCATTATTGGCTGGGGTACACATTTACTAGTAGACGCTTTTACGCATGGCGCATATTCTAACTTTTATCTTTTTCCTTTAGGAGCGAATACCGTGGAAAGTCCTGTATCTTATTGGGAACATAATCACTGGTTTCGGGAATATAGGCTTATGAATGCCGGTCTGATGGCAGCTGTAGCAATTTATATGTTTTGGGAATGGTGGAAAAGACGAAAACAAATAAAAAAATAAGGATCAATAATAGAGATTACAGCTAAAATCTTGTGGTTTTGCAGGTAGTTGAAAGACAGATAATGTCTGACTGAGAAATAGTTATAAAACAGGAGATATTCGTCAATAATCGTTATGTAGTAACTCATAGGATTGAATTTCCCAATACAGTAGTATTGCATAAAAAAATAAAATAAAATAAAATAAAATAAAGTCAAAAAGTCAATTAAAGTCAAAGTAGAAGTAGGGAGGTGGGAATTTGAAGAATTTGGCCGATGTGATTGAACAATGGATTTTACATCAGATGGCAAGCGAGCAAGATGAAATCATTATCTTGCGGCGTAACGAGATGGCAGAAGAGCTTGCCTGTGCTCCTTCGCAAATCACATATGTGCTCAGTACTCGTTTTACTATTGAGCGCGGCTTTATTGTTGAATCCCGACGCGGTTCCGGTGGTTTTGTCCGGATTGCCCGTATCCCAGTGCAAACTATTGTATATCAAGATGCCGCCAATCAAATTAATGAATCGATAAGTTTAGAAGAAGTAAAAGTCATCGTCGCCCGTTTGCGAAGCCATAATCTTATGACTAATCGCGAGGCCGCACTTGTATGCAAGTGTTTTGCGATGCTGTATGACCAGATTCCCCCAAGGGAACGGGTACCGTTATTAAAATCATTATTGATGACCTTAGCTAGCCAAAATGAAGGATGAGTACGGAGGCAAAGATTATGTTATGTGATGAATGTCAAAAAGAGCCCGCCTGTGTGCACATTACTAAAGTTATAAACCAGCAAAAGATTGAGAAACATTTGTGTGAGCAGTGTGCGCAAAAAGCAGGCGAGATCATGAGCAAGGGAATAATTTTTGGCAGTAAGTTTTCTATCCACGATTTCCTGAAAGAAATGTTTGATTATACGTTGACAGAGAATGCCTGTCCTACACTTGAACCTGTCTGCTCAGACTGTGGTCTTAGCTATAGTGAGTTTTGCCAAAGCGGCAAATTTGGCTGTAGTGGTTGTTACCAGGCTTTTGCGGGACAATTGGAGCCGCTGATTAAGCGTATTCATGGGACGGCAGAGCATACTGGCAAAGTACCTAAACGAGGCGGCAGGCGCTTAGGTGTGGAGCAGCAGATTAAGCGCCTACGTCATAAGTTGGAGCAACATGTTACGCGCGAAGAGTATGAGCTAGCAGCTCAGCTTAGAGATGAAATAAAAGTAATGGAGAGACAGCTTGTTGCTGGTTCTGACGCCAGCCAAGAGTAAGGGAGGGATGCAAGATGGATTATATCTTAGAAAACCTGTTAAGCGAGCCACTTACGCCCTGGCTCAGTGGTTCAGGACCTGAAGGTGAGATTGTGCTTTCTAGCCGGATTCGTCTAGCTCGCAACCTAAAAAGCCAGCCTTTTCCCGGGCGGGCCTCAGCTGCTAAGCTTGGTGAAATTATGGCTGAGCTCAAAGCTGTTCCAGCCGAGCTTATGGCAGATGACGGGCACGAATATGTTTTTGTTGAGCTTGAAAAGCTATCACCGCTGGCTAGATATGTGCTTGTGGAAAAACATATTGTTAGTCCTAATCATGTTGCCGATCCTAAGAATCGGGCGCTTGTTGTCCGCGATGATGCCAGTGTTAGTATTATGGTTAATGAAGAAGATCACCTTCGGCTGCAATGTCTGGAGGCGGGTCTTAACCTGACAGAAGCCTTTGCTAAAGCGACTACGGTGGATGATATTATTGAGGCCACACATACTCTGGCCTTTATGGAGCATATTGGCTATTTGACTGCCTGCCCGACCAATATTGGTACTGGGTTACGGGCATCCGTTATGGTTCATTTGCCAGCGTTGGCGTTAACCAAGCAAATGGGGACAATGGTGGCTATTGCCACTCGGTTAGGGCTGACTGTGCGTGGTTTATATGGTGAAGGCACAGAGGCAACAGGTAACATTTTTCAGATATCGAATCAGGTTACTTTAGGCCGTAGTGAACCGGATATTATCAATAATCTTAATAGTGTCGTAAAGCAGATTGTCGATAAGGAACGTATGGCGAGGAGCCTATTAATTAATGAAACACCGGATGTGCTTGCTGATAGGGTGTGGCGAGCCTATGGCGTGCTACGCTACGCACAAAGTCTGTCAGCATCAGAATCCTTGGCGCTATTAAGCGAGGTGCGACTGGGGATTGATCTGGGTGTTATTGATGAAGCGCTTCCCGCGTTATTTAATCAGTTACTGGTAACAACGCGGCCTAATTTTCTGCAAAATCTGTCTGGAGAGGTAGCGTTAAATCAAGCAGAGAGCAACAAATTGCGGGCTAAATTAGTTCGGTTAAGTTTACAAGGAAACTAATACAAACACAAGATGAAGGCGTAAGGGAGGTAAGTACTTATGTTTAATAGATTTACAGACAGAGCTCGTAAGGTATTAATATTGGCACAGCAGGAAGCTGCCAAATATGGTCATGGCTACATCGGCACTGAGCATTTATTGCTGGGGCTGCTGCGGGAAGGTGAAGGAGTGGCTGCCAAGGCATTGAATTCGCTGGGTTTGGAGATAGCTGCCGTACGGGTCCAGGTGGAAAACATTCTTGGCACAGGTCAGCAGCAGACCAGTGATATCGGCTATACGCCGCGAGCTAAAAAGGTCATTGAATTAGCAATGGAAGAGGCGCTGCGGCTAGGGCATAATTATGTGGGGACAGAACATATTCTTCTTGGACTCATCCGCGAGGGCGAAGGTATTGCGGCGCAAGTGCTAGCAGGACTAGGCGTAGATATTAACCTTATGCGGCAGCGGGTCATTGAAATGTTGGGCGGGTATTCGATGTCAGGCCAGGCACCACAGCCAAAATCCACAGCCAATGGCGGTCAACCGTCATCTGGTAGTACTGGAACACCGCTTTTAGATGAATTTGGTCGCGATCTCAATAAGATGTCTCAGGCAGGGAAAATTGATCCGGTGATTGGCCGGGCTGCCGAGATTGAAAGGGTAATTCAAATTCTTTTACGGCGCACTAAGAATAATCCGGTGCTTATAGGCGAACCTGGGGTTGGTAAAACAGCCATTGCCGAAGGTCTAGCCAAACGCATTGTTGAGGGGCAGATGCCGGAAATTTTGCGTAACAAACGGGTGGTCTCGCTTAATATGGCATCTATGGTTGCTGGCACCAAATATCGCGGTGAATTCGAAGAACGTTTAAAAAAAGTAATCGATGAAATTCGGGAAGCTGGTAATGTAGTCCTGTTTATTGATGAATTGCATACCCTCATCGGTGCTGGGGCTGCGGAAGGGGCTATTGATGCTGCTAATATTTTAAAACCAGCGTTGGCGAGGGGTGAACTGCAGGTCATTGGTGCTACCACACTTAATGAGTATAAAAAATATATTGAGAAAGATACCGCCTTGGAACGACGTTTCCAACCAATCACTGTGGGCGAGCCTAGTGTTGAAGATGCCATTGACATTTTAAAAGGCATAAGAGATAAATATGAGGCCTTTCACCGGGCGCAAATTACCGATGAAGCTATTGAGGCAGCGGTAATGCTATCGCATCGTTATATTTCTGATCGCTTTTTGCCTGATAAAGCCATTGATCTCATGGATGAAGCAGCTTCACGCGTACGGCTACAGGCATTTTCTATTCCTCCTGATATCAAGGAGGTGGAAAAAAGGTTTGAGCAGGTGCGGACAGAAAAGGAAGCAGCTATTGCATCGCAGGAATTTGAACGGGCAGCAAGCCTGCGAGATATGGAACAGCAAATTCGGGAAGAACTGGAAACCAAGCAAAAAGAGGCTAAACAGCGTGGTAATGAGCGCATCGTTGTAGCGGCTGATGATATTGCCCATGTAGTTGCTACCTGGACTGGGATCCCGGTTAAAAAATTAGCTGAAGAAGAATCAGAACGATTACTAAAGTTAGAAGAAATTCTGCATAATCGGGTAATTGGCCAGCATCAGGCGGTGCAGGCAGTAGCCAAAGCGGTACGCCGCGCTCGGGCTGGTCTCAAAGATCCTAAACGGCCTATTGGTTCTTTCCTGTTCCTGGGGCCGACAGGCGTTGGTAAAACAGAACTATCTCGCGCTTTAGCGGAAGCGCTATTTGGCGATGAAACAGCTATGATTCGACTGGATATGTCTGAGTACATGGAAAAGCATACGGTATCGCGCCTTGTTGGTGCACCTCCTGGCTATGTTGGTTATGAAGAAGGTGGTCAGTTAACGGACGCTATTCGGCGCAAGCCCTATGCGGTTATTCTTCTGGATGAGATTGAAAAGGCTCATTATGATGTATTCAATATGCTGCTACAAGTACTGGAAGACGGTCGTTTGACCGATAGCCAGGGACGGACAGTTGATTTTAAAAATACTGTTATTATCATGACATCAAATGTTGGTTCCCAGCATTTAAAGAAGGATGCCGCTGGTTTGGGCTTCCTTTCTGAAGAAAGAGCTAAGGCTAACGAAGGCGAGGCAGCCAAAACACGGGTACTTGACGAGGTTAAGCGGATATTTAGACCAGAATTTTTAAATCGAATTGATGAGATTATAGTTTTCAGTAGTCTGACAGACGAAGATTTGAAACAGATTGTAGAAATTATGCTTAAAGAGGTAGCCAGTCGCTTGTCAGTTGTTAACTTAAGCTTGGAGTTAACCGAGGCAGCCAAAAACGAGCTATTAAAAGAGGGACGTGACCATGCTTTTGGCGCCCGGCCGCTACGGCGTGCTATTCAAAAACTGATTGAGGACGAGGTTTCGGAGCTGATTATCCGTCAATCCATCGCCGCCGGCGATACGGTAGTAGTTGAAACTGACGACAGTGGTAAATTAAATTTTACGAAGAAAGCATGATTTAGCAGGAATCTTGCTCTATCAACGCGAAAAAGCACTCAAAATGAGTGCTTTTTTGCGGTGGTCTGGTGGATAAGGCTATACTGCACATGCTCCTTCTGGCGCTATATTCGTTACTGTATTAAAGGAGAATAATTTTGGCTAAAGTTAAAACCAAGTTTGTTTGCCAGCAATGTGGATCAGAAGCAAGTAAATGGCTGGGACGTTGCCCTGGCTGCGGTGAATGGAATACAATGGTGGAAGAGGTAGCAGTAAAAAAGGCGGAAATAAGACTGACTGGTATGCCTACGTCAAAGCCAAAGCCGATTAGTATGGTGGATACATCTGCTATGCCGCGGTTATTAACCGGCGTGGGTGAGTTTGACCGGGTACTTGGCGGGGGAATAGTACCGGGTGCGCTCCTCTTAATCGGTGGTGATCCGGGAATTGGCAAGTCGACATTGTTGTTACAAGTGGCTACAGGGATAGCCGAAAAGTATGGTTCAGTTATATATATATCTGGTGAGGAATCGGCAGCGCAAATAAAAATAAGAGCTGAGCGACTGGGGAAAATAAGTAATAATTTGTTAATTTTTACAGAGAATAATCTAGAAACAATTATTCTGGAGGCATTGCAGCACAAACCGGCGTTAGTTATTATTGATTCTATTCAGACTATGTATTGTCCAGATATTCCCTCAGCTCCAGGCAGTGTGGGGCAAGTGCGGGAAAGCACTGGGAAGCTTATGCGGTTTGCGAAAGAAAGTGGCATCCCTACAGCCATAATCGGGCATGTTACTAAAGACGGCAACATAGCAGGTCCGCGGCTATTAGAGCACATGGTCGATGTCGTGCTTTATTTTGAAGGGGAACGTAGCTACGCTTTCCGCGTGCTTCGAGCAATCAAAAATCGGTTTGGTTCAACAAATGAAAGCGGCATTTTTTCCATGGAAGAACACGGTTTGGCGGAAGTGACCAATCCTTCTGGACTTTTACTGGCCGAGCGGCCCCAGGGAGCACCTGGTTCAGTGGTACTGGTATATATGGAAGGTGTTCGTCCGCTTTTAATTGAAATTCAGGCTTTGGTTAGTACTACTTGTTTTGGTATGCCGCGCCGAATGGCGGCCGGCTTTGACTACAATCGCTTACTATTGTTAATGGCTGTGCTGGAAAAAAGGGTAGGCATTATGCTTGCGAATCAAGATGCATATGTTAATGCAGTAGGCGGCTTTAAAATTGTCGAGCCGGCAGCTGATTTGCCAGTGGTGCTAGCTATTGCATCCAGCTTTAGAGGTACTGCGGTTGACCCGAGTACTGTAGTTATGGGCGAAGTAGGTTTGACAGGTGAGGTGCGAATGATAAGCAGGGTTGAAGTCCGAATTGCCGAGGCAGCGGCGCTGGGTTTTAAGCGTTTTGTAATTCCTGCGGGAAATTTGTCCAGTCTTAAGCTTGCACGGACAGCAGGACTTACACTTATTGGTGCTGCTAGTGTCAGCGAGGCTATGGAGGCGGTATTCGTATGAGTAAAAATCGGGAAGAGCGTTCTGAACGGCTATGGGATGCTCGCTTTGTCAAAACATTAAAAACACTAGCGCCAGGTACAACAATACGGGATGGTTTGGAGAATGTGCTTAGAGCCAAGATGGGTGCACTGGTGCTAGTGGGAGATAATCCAACCGTGCTGGAGATTGTCGACGGTGGTTTCGAAATCAACTCAGAATTTACACCAGCCGGTTTCTATGAACTAGCCAAAATGGATGGAGCTATTGTGCTCTCCAATGACGGCAAAAGAATTCTGTTTGCGAATGCTCAATTAGTACCTGATCCGGGGATACCTACTACTGAAACCGGTACGCGACATCGTACCGCGGAACGGGTAGCTAAACAAACTGGAGCGCCGGTTGTAGCTATTTCGCAGCGGCGTAACATAATCTCGGTGTATCTTGGTAATCTTCGTTATACACTTAAGGATATATCCGTAATATTAAACCGGGCTAATCAGGCACTGCAGACCTTGGAAAAGTATAAAAAAGTACTTGATAAAGGGTTAACCAACTTAAGTGCGCTTGAATTTGAAGATTTGGCCACATTATATGATGTGGCCATAATTCTGATTCGGGCTGAACAGGTTAACCGTATTGCCGAGGAGATTGAACGAAATATCATTGAACTAGGAACAGAGGGCCGTCTTGTCAATATGCAGATGGAAGAACTTATTTCGAGTGTGGATGATGTTGCGCTACTGATTAAAGATTATTGCAGCACGAATGAGCTCAAAGACTGTGAAACTGTCAGGGCGCAAATTGCTGCCTTGCCGGAAGAAAGCCTTGAGCCGTTTACCATATGTAGGCTTTTAGGCTATGGTGTTAGCCCGACTGCGATGGATATTCCTGTTGTTCCGCGCGGCTATCGGGTGCTTCGCCAGATTTCCCGCTTGCCGCTGTTAGTAGGGGAAAAGCTAGTGGCTCATTTTAAAACACTTCACCATATCTATAGCGCCAGCCTAGAAGAGCTGGATGAAGTCGAGGGTATTGGTGAGGTACGAGCTAGGACAATAAAAGACGGCCTAAAGCGGGTGCGGGAGCAGGCCCTTTTAGACCGTCACTTCTAACACACGGCCAGTTTCTAGCGCCCATCTGCTTCGTTACTCTTCCGCGTGCTCTCTCCGACGTACTTCCAGTACGACTACGTTCGCATGCTCATCGCGCCTCGCATCTGGACACTATAAACCGGCCTTGGCTTATACTAGTTTCAACCGTCCTTTTTATACAATTCTAAATTTAAGTCTTCAACAAATCTGGCATAAGCTTGGTTTTCTTCTATCTTTACAATTTTGTAACGCTTATTCTGGTCGCTGACAAGCTCATCGCCGACGTTGACAGTAATTGGGACATACATAAGAACTTCTTTGGTATCTTCCTCTACTATAATATAGTAGTCATATATTTTTTGCGGGGCTTGTTCAGGTTTTGGCTGAACCGAGAACATGGTAAACGGGACATAGTAAACTCCGATGATAACAATGGCGACTAAGGCGAGAAGGCTGGCAAGTTTAGTTACACTCCTTCTACTCACAAGCAGCACCTCCTACTCTTTGCGCTTTTTGCGTGATCCTAAAAAATTGGCAAACTCGTATTTGAAAAAATTCTTAAGTTTTTTCTTGGCTTCTTGCCAACTGCCAGTGCTAAGAAACAAAAAAATGACTATGCCACCAACAACAACCAACGCCATTCCCAAGAGATCATAACCGGGGGCTGCGTCAGTTGGTACATAGGAGGCAGCTGCGGGATTACCACTAGGATTGGTGTCATTTATCTCAGTATAAGTCCCAGCTTGGCTGGCCTCAGCTACACCGCTACTATTGCCACCTGGTCCCAGAAAGGAGGGGACAACATCAGCAAATAAGGAGAGGCTGCGTTCGGCAGCTTCGCGGCTATTGTATTGGGTGCCGACTTCTATCAATAATGCCCTAGGGCTTAAATCCTGGTTATAATTACCATGGGCTATAAAGATTCCTCGGATGAGGCTGGGATATTTGGCATCAGTGGCGGCCTTGATACTTCTAGCATAATCGAGAGTGGTTTTTCGATTTTGATTTTGACGGCCGACGACAAGCAGCAACTTGCTGACATTTTCGCCATTAATAGTAGTACTATATACCCTAAGTGGGGCACTGTCGCGATGCACGTCAAAAATAGCAGCAGGTTGTTGCTGCAAAAGTTTCATTGCTGTACGGCGGGAACGATGGTACGCATTGGCATCGTGGGGGTCGTGCAACGTTTTTGAATGCTGGACCTGATAGCCAAGCTCGGTTAACTTTTTTTCAAAAGCGTCACCAACGACCATGATAGAGCCTTTACCTGGCTGAGTCGGTGTTCCCTCGTTAGGAATATAGGATTCATCGGTATGGCTGTGATATATGGCGATTATAGGCTTAGGTGCTTCGGGCACCGGGGCTTGGACAAAAATGGCATTATCCGGAGCTTGACTCGATATTTTCTCTATAGAGCGGCACCGAGCCAACGTACCTTCGACTGCAGTAACTTCATAGAGGATGTTGTCTTCACTGATGTATTCATCACCTAGGTGAACTTCGTGACCTGTCTGCAGCACAATTAATCCTCGATCATCAATTAAGGTTACATAGCCGGAGACCAGCTCATCGCCAGTTATTGATTCGGCTCCAGTCGCTATAACGGGAAGCCCGGTAAAGCTAAGTAAGACAACTATAATCAGCAAAAGTTTCATAAGATAGCGCATATTTACCCCCCTTTACAAATATCATTCCCACTGGGAAAATGTTTATCCGATGATCAAGCAGCTCTTAATTCTCGTTTTAAACATGAAAAAACACAGTCTTATAAAAAGACTGTGTTAATACAGGTACTGTCTAAGATAAATGGAAAACGCCTAACATTTTAACATTGCTATGCTCTTGTTGCATTACTTTATGTAAGGAAAGTCCAGTAAGATTACATAGTGCAGCAAGATAGAACATGCTGTGGCCTAGTTCCTTGGCAATTACTTCTTGGCATTGTGGACAAGGTTCACCAACAAGATGAGAAGACATATGATCCTTAAGCTCACTATAGGAAGTATTTTCAGGTACAGATTGGCGGGCGGCGGCAACCTGGATACAGCCGCACTCGGTAACTGCTTTCGCAATGGCTCGGTTCACCCGGGCAGACGCTTCCTGATATTTTGTCAGGATATCAAGTACGCTACGGTGTCGGATTAAGTATTCGTCTACAGCAGACTGGAAGTCTGAGCAGCATGTATTATCATACACTCTATAGGTTCACCTCACTTTGCTTTTAATTATATAAACGCTCACTTTAGTTGTCAATGTTGCTAGAAGAAAAACTAGGTTGTTTATAACATCCAGATAATGGGGACAGGATATTTAAGAGGTAATTTCTTGACAAGGTTTAATTGTACATGATACACTACTAAATTTTGACAAAGACTTAAGCTCTATGATATACTAAATCCGTATACAGTCAAGATGCAGTAACATCTGGGACGTATTTTTTTATTAAAAGTAGGATATAATAGAACTGTATTTCCACTTTTTGGATGAATGCTGATTTAAAAGAAAGGAGGTTAAGTCTATGATTGATAAGACGCTTAGAATCATTATTACTATATTAGCTGCAGTTGGTGGACTTATGATAACTGATAGGATTATGCCGCTCCTGGCCACTGTGATAAGTGAAGAGTTTTTAAGAATTGGCGTGTTTGGTGTTACGATGACCACCATTCTTTCCTTTGTTTTTGGCGGTTTCGCTGGAGGAATTGTTGGGTTTTTAGTAGCGCCATTTTTGCTGAAACACTTATGGAACTTTACTTATTGGCTAGAGTTACGCCTAAACAAGATGCCTGGATATGATGTACTAGCCGGTGTATTGGGGTTAGCCACTGGACTAATAATTTCTAATTTACTAGGGTCTGCTTTTTTGCCGATTCCGATTGTTGGCAAGTATATTCCGTTAGTATTGAGCGTTATTCTTGGCTATTTGGGTGTCAATGTTGCCATTAGAAAACGGGAAGAGATATTAAATATGTTTTCTAATCTGCCAGCATTGCCCTGGCTTAATCGTGATGGAAAAGAACGCATAAAGGATACTAAGGATGATAGCGTATGTCAGGCCAAAATTTTAGATACCAGCGTGATTATTGATGGGCGTATTGCTGATATTTGTAAAAGTGGTTTTATTGAAGGCGCGCTCATAATTCCGACATTTGTTCTTGAGGAACTACAGCATATTGCTGACTCTTCTGATCTTTTGAAACGCAACCGGGGGCGGCGCGGTTTAGATATTTTAAATCGCATGCAAAAAGAACTTGCATTGAACGTGCAGATTGAAAATCAAGATTTTGATGATATTGCTGAAGTAGACTCTAAACTTATTAAGCTGGGGCAGCTTTTAAAAGCCAAAGTAATAACAAATGACTATAATCTTAATAAAGTGGCCGAACTTCAGGGCGTGTCAGTTCTTAATATCAATGAATTGTCTAATGCTGTCAAACCAGTAGTACTACCAGGGGAAGAAATGGTAGTGCACGTTGTAAAGGATGGCAAGGAATTCGGTCAAGGTGTGGCATATCTTGATGACGGCACTATGATCGTGGTTGACGGTGGGAAAAGGCATATTGGCGAAACAGTGGGAGTTTTGGTTACATCAGTGTTGCAAACAGCTGCTGGTCGAATGATTTTTGCTAAACCCAAAATTGTGATTTGATTTCAGGCCTTCAAGCCCTTTGGGCTTGAAGGCTTTTTGGTCCAGATGGAAAGGTTGACTTTCCCTGGATTGAACGACTAAGGCTTCTGCCAGCGTCCTAAAGGACTTGGTACAAGCCAAGTCTTATCTTACATATCTTGATGGGAGGAAAGCATATGGTATGTGTTATTATTGCCGCGGCCGGACAGGGAAAACGAATGGGGAGTGCTATTAATAAGGTGTTATTGCCACTTGCCGGTAAGTCCGTGTTGGCACATACAGTGCAAGCGGTTTGTCAGGCAGAGGCGGTGACAAGTATTATCGTAACGACAGCTGCTGAAGAGACAGAAAAGACTAGTGAGCTACTCGCTAGTCTTAAGCTATCTGTATCTTGGCAAGTTGTTCCTGGTGGCAGTGAGCGACAATACTCGATTGCTAATGCGCTAAAGGTGGTTGCACCTACGGCTAAGATCGTGGTAGTGCATGACGGAGCTCGCCCGCTGGCGCAGCCGAGTCTGTTTAATCAGGTTATTGCCGTTGCCCGTGATGAGCGAGCCGCTATTGCTGGCGTACCAGTTAAAGACACAATTAAGATAGCCGATCCTTCTGGCTGGGTAACAGGCACACCAGATCGTCATACCTTGTGGTCGGTACAGACACCACAAGCATTTGAGCGGGAACTGCTGCTAACGGCTTACAAGCAAGCAATGCAGGAGGGCTATCTGGGGACAGATGACGCAGCCTTGGTGGAACGATTGGGAATCAAGGTAAAAGTTGTTCCCGGTAATTACCAAAATATAAAAATTACTACTCCCGAAGATTTGCAGTTTGCTGAAACAGTACTTGGAGAGCGACAGGAGGCAAGGAGTATGATTCGGGCTGGTATTGGTTATGATGTACATCGTTTAGTTCCTAAACGTAAACTAATTCTCGGTGGGGTAGACATCCCCTATACGCTAGGTCTTGATGGTCATTCTGACGCCGATGTGCTGCTGCATGCTATTAAAGATGCGCTGTTGGGTGCGGCGGCATTAGGTGATATTGGCCGCCACTTTCCTGATACTGATGGACGGTATGAAGGAATTTCCAGTCTGAAGCTATTAGCCGATGTGCGTCAAATATTGAGTAAAAATGGCTATAGTGTCAATAATATTGATGCGACTATTGTAGCGCAGAAACCAAAACTGGCGACTTATATCCCCCAAATGAATAGCAATATTGCCGCAGCATTAGGCGTTGCTATTAACCAAATAAATGTTAAGGCCACTACTACTGAAGGGTTAGGTTTCGCCGGACAAGGCGAAGGTATGGCGGCTTATGCGACGGCCACCATCATAACAGCACAAGTTTAATAGCCTGAAATAACCTGCATAAAAGCCTGTCAGCGAGACATATTATGAATAATTGATACTGACGCTAGTTGGAGGGCAAATTATGCAGAAAGTAATACGAAGATTAGTAGTTTCATTACTACTATCAATACTAATTATGCTGTATCCTTCGTCGGTGCTGGCAACTGATTTTAGTTTTAATATTGCTATTGTCCGGCAGGAGGGAGCCACTTGCGGTGAATTATGGTTTAACAATACATTAGTATGGCGGCTGGCGCTTTTGTCAGATGGGGCAAAACCAGTATCAGACAATGGTAATGGTGCCAATACAACGTTAGTTATTCCTGATATTGTGAATGGTATGTTTGTAGTCAAAGTTGAATGACAAGCTTAGGCGTGCTGCTAATAAATTTAGTAGCACGCTTTTTATTTTGCAAGCTGACGTAGAATCTGCTAAAATATACAATGATTGACACTACTACTGCTACTTCAAGTACATGGAAGGGGTACATATAAATGAAACAGGAACTTAGAGTACGATTTGCTCCCAGCCCGACCGGACCGTTTCACATCGGTGGAGCACGGTCTGCACTGTTTAATTGGCTGCTGGCCCGCAAAGAGGGTGGTAAGCTAATTCTGAGGATTGAAGATACTGACTTAGAACGTTCGACCAGGGAATCAGAAGAAAATATCAAGGCTTCTTTGCGCTGGCTGGGAATTGAATGGGACGAGGGAATTGATATGGGTGGCGAATATGGTCCTTACCGTCAGACCGAGCGTCTTGATATTTATCGCCAATATACGCAAAAATTGCTGGCTAGCGGACAGGCCTATTACTGCTACTGCAGCGAAGAAGAGCTTGATGCTGAGCGTCAGCGGCAAATGGATAATGGTGAAAACCCCCACTATACCGGACGTTGTCGTGACTTGAGTCCGGCTGACCGTGAGCGGTTTATCGCCGAGGGCCGCAAACCTACTGTACGTTTTCGCGTACCGGAAAATCAGCAAATTGTTTTTAAAGACATGGTGCGGGAAACGGTAAGTTTTGAATCAAATGGTGTGGGCGACTTTGTTATTGTGAAGTCGGACGGTATTCCCGTATATAACTATGCTGTGGTGCTTGATGACGCACTGATGAAAATAACCCATGTTATTCGGGCAGAAGAACATTTATCTAATACACCCCGCCAGGTATTGCTATATCAGGCGCTTGGTCTGCCACTGCCCCAGTTTGGACACATTTCTCTTATCCTCGGTAAAGATCGTACCAAGATGAGTAAGCGTCATGGTGCGACCTCAGTCGAACAATATAAAAACTTGGGTTATTTGCCTGAAGGAATTGTCAATTTCTTAGCTCTTTTAGGCTGGGCACCTGCCGGAGAAGAAGAAATATTCAACCAGGAAGAACTGATTCAGGCATTTTCCATGGAACGGGTAGCTAAGAATCCAGCTGTGTTTGATGTAGACAAGCTTAACTACATAAACGCTCATTATATCAAGCAAGCCAGCCCCGAACTTATTACAGAGCTAGCTTTGCCGCATCTCCGGGAAGCTGGTTTTATTGGGGAAGAGTTGGCGACTAAGCAGCGGGAGTGGTTGGTAAAGGTGGTGGCTGAGCTTCAAGGCTATATCAGCTATGCGGCCCAAATTACAGAACATATTGGTGTTTTCTTTAATGATGATATCAACTTTGAGAATGAAGAGGCGCATGAGATTATGAAAGACGCTGATATTCCCAAAGTTATGGAGGCCTTTAAAACCAAGCTGACTGCGTTAGATCCAGTAGAACCGGCGGCCGTTCAGGCCATATTAAAAAGCATTACCAAAGAGTTAAAACTGGGTGGCAAAAAGGTATATATGCCTGTCCGGATTGCTATAACAGGTAAAATGCATGGGCTAGAGCTGATTAATCTTATTCCGCTGATTGGTAAAGAGCGTACTTTGGCGAGAATGGATTGCCTGATCGCTAAGATTTAAGTACGGGGGATTTTGTACAGGCGCGTGTATTGACCGAACCATTAGGTCAGTATGGGGCAGCTGGTTAATTTATTGCATTGCAATGAATGTTAGCTTGACATGGTCAAGCTGGCATTAGTATAATTTATTTATAAACTTATTTGTATACGTAAAATGCGAGGACCAGAAGAAGTAAGCGTTTACCCCCCTTAGAGAGGCACTGTCACCGGCTGTAAGCAGTGCTGGGAAAGGTTTCGCTGAAATGCATCTGGTAGCAGGTGGGCTGAAAGATAAGTAGGCCATCCCGGTCACTGCCGTTATCAGTATTAAGCAGGGGTATCATGCCCAAGCAGAGTGGAACCACGGGCCACCGTCTCTGTATAGAGACGGTGGCTTTATATTTCCCTAAGAGAAAGTATAATTTTAAGGATAAGGGCAACATCAGTTACCACTTTTCGCCAAAGGTTCGTCGAAAGCCATGTTTTCTATGTTCTAAATTAAGCTAGGGAGGGAATAATATGTTTACCCGGATTAAAAAGGACATTAGCGTAGTGTTTGACCGTGACCCAGCAGCAAAGAGTGTGCTTGAAGTATTGTTATGCTACCCGGGGCTGCATGCCATCTGGCTGTATCGTATATCTAATTATTTGTTTAAACGCGGCTGGGTATTATTGCCACGAATGATTTGCTATTTTAACCGCTTGTTAACCGGTGTGGATGTGCACCCAGGAGCCACAATTGGCGAGGGGCTGTTTATTGATCATGCGACCGGTGTGGTTATTGGTGAGACCTGTATCATTGGCAATAATGTTACCTTGTATCAAGGTGTAACATTAGGTGGTACTGGTAAGGAAAAAGGCAAGCGTCATCCAACTATTGGTAACAATGTTGTTGTGGCCAGCGGCGCTAAAGTGTTAGGCTCATTCAATGTTGGTGACAATTCGAAAATTGGGGCCGGTTCGGTTGTACTGCGTGAGGTTCCGCCTAATTCTACTGTTGTTGGCATACCTGGTAGGGTTGTTTGGCATGACGGCGTAAAAATAAAAGGCCGCCCCGATTTGGACGGGATTGATCTGGAACATGATGATTTGCCTGATCCGGTTGTAGAAATGATGAACTGTATGCAACGCAATATAATGAGAATGGAAGCACGTATCGGACACTTGGAAAAGGAGTTAAAAAAGCATGAGTCTTAAAGTGTATAATACCCTGACAAAGCAAAAAGAAGAATTTGTACCAATAACGCCGGGAAAAGTTAAAATGTATGTTTGCGGTGTCACTCCTTATAATCACCCACACATTGGCAATGCTCGACCGTTTATTACCTGGGATGTCATCCGCCGGTATCTTGAGTACTCAGGCTATGAGGTTTATCATATTCAAAACTTTACCGATATTGATGACAAAATCATTAATACAGCTAATGGAGAAAAGGTTACCTGGGATGTAATCGCCAACAGGTATATTGCCTCTTATTTTGAGGTTATGGATAAGCTAAATATCCGTCATGCCCACGTATATCCTAAAGTTTCTCAACATATTCCCGAGATTGTGACTATGGTTAAAACCCTTATTGACAAGGGTTTTGCCTATGAGACGGGCGGTGATGTTTATTACAGTGTCGAAGCCTTTCAAGGCTACGGCAAATTGAGTGGACGAAACCTCGAAGATATGAAGGCTGGCGCAAGGGTTGATGTAGATGAACGAAAAAAACATCCCATGGACTTTGCTTTATGGAAAAGTGCTAAGCCGGGTGAACCGTCTTGGGAGAGCCCTTGGGGTCAGGGAAGGCCAGGGTGGCATATTGAATGCTCCGTGATGTCATATAAATATCTGGGTGCCAGCTTCGACTTTCACGGGGGCGGTAGTGATTTGGTATTTCCACATCATGAAAATGAAATTGCCCAATCAGAAGCCTTTACGGGTATAGAACCTTTTGTACGATATTGGCTGCACAATGGATTTATAACAATTAATGAAGAAAAAATGAGCAAATCACTAGGGAACTTTTTCTTAGTAATTGATATATTAGAGCACTTTCGTCCGGAAATTTTACGATTTTTTATTTTGTCAACCCATTACCGGAGTCCCTTGGATTTTAGTGATGAACGTTTGCAGGAGGCCGCACGCAGTTTAGAAAGGCTAAAAACTGCTGAGGCGAACTTGCGGCAGCTAAAAACCTTGCCGGCGGCAAATGGTGGTGAAGAGTCAGCGGCGCTTTCGCAGGCGGCTGCTCAAGCTACGGCTGAATTCAAGGCTGCTATGGATGATGATTTTAATACAGCGTTGGCGATTGGCACCATGTTTGGTCTGGCAAAAGAGATTAATATCTACCACAGCAAAGTTACTGGTGGCAAAGCAGAGGCGGACGCTGATGTTCTACAGCAGGCTGACAAGGCCTATGGGCAGATGGCGGAGGTACTGGGTATATTAAACGACACTGATGCTGTTACGCAGGATGCTAATGCCGAGTTGGTAAATGAGTTAATGAATATCATTATTGAGATAAGACAGGAAGCCCGCAAGAAAAAGGATTGGACGACAGCTGACCAAATCCGGGATAAATTGGCGGCAAATGGTATTGTCCTCGAAGACTCACCGCAAGGGGTAAGGTGGAAAAGACAGTGAACTTTGACCACTATCAAAAGCTAGTAGAAAACTTTTTTGCCGTAGATGAAACTGGCGAACTTTCTCCGGCTAAATATAAGGACATTCCAATTGAACGACTGCCAGCTTTGGTGTTGGCCTATATTGGTGATGCATATTTTACCCTATATGTACGTACCCGTTTGCTCGGTTATGAGCAAAACAAAGTAAGAGTGCTTCATGATTTTGATGCTAAGATTGTCTCTGCTGTGATGCAGTCCAAAGCAGTTAGAGCTCTGGAAGCTGAGCTTTTGCCTGCAGAGACAGATATTGTGCGGAGGGGGCGCAATGCTAAATCAACTGTGCCCAAAAGCGCGTCTATTGCTGAATACCGTGCAGCGACTGGTTTTGAAGCACTCATTGGTTATCTATACTTGCAAAAGAAGCAAGATAGATTGTCGGAAATTGTGGACAAGGCGTTTGATGTTATTTCCCGGGAAATGACAAACATTTCCCCAAAATAACAAAAAGGGAGAGTTGCCGTCATGAAAATAAAATTAATTAAATATACGCCGGAACCGGAACGGGCGGTGGCTATGTCAGCACGTCTTTGTTATTCAGCTGCTGGTGCGGAAGAATTAGAGCAGAGTATGTCTGAGGCGCAAATAGACAAGCTAATTAAAAAACTAAGTAATATGGGACACTTATCGACATTCGAGCATGTTAGCTTCACCTTTGCGATCGAAGGAATTTCTCGGGTGTTGACCCATCAACTTGTCCGTCACCGCATTGCCTCTTATTCCCAACAGTCCCAACGCTATGTTGCCGAACACGGTTTTGAGTATATTGTTCCACCAAGCATTGCTGTTAAGCCTGAAGCCAAAGCTAAATATGATACACTTATGAACCAAGTTCAACAAATCTATGATGAGCTGCTGGGACTGGGCGTACATCAGGAAGATGCCCGCTATGTACTAGCTAATGCTACCGAAACCAAAATTGTTGTAACCATGAATGCACGTTCCCTCTTGCATTTTTTCGAAAAACGTTGTTGCCAGCGAGCCCAGTGGGAAATTCGCAATTTGGCTAATGCCATGCTCAGAGAGGTGCAAGCTGTGGCGCCGCGCTTATTTACTAAAGCAGGGCCTGCATGCGTTGCGCTTGGATATTGTCCTGAAGGCGAAATGTCCTGTGGCCGTTTGGCAGGAATTAGCGCAAATAAGTAGAAAGAACAACATAAAGAGAGAAGTGCATACATATACAACGAATTAGTTTAAACAATAAGTTAAATATGGTGGAGGGAATTTGCTGTGCAACGCGTACTTCAGGGAAATATTGGTGCTGGGATGATATTGGCTCAGCCAATATATGGGATTAATGGTCAGGTAATAATAAATAGCGGTGTAGAACTTAGTGAATTTCATATTTCCAAAATTGCGCAGTTGGATGTTAAGTATATTTATGTGCAAGGAGAACCACAATTAATTGATGAGAATGATACGGTAGCTCAAAATGCCAAAAGTGAATTTGTGTTAGCATCCCATTGGGCGCTTGATGAAATACGGGTAGGTAAATATGTTCAAATCGAACACATAAAAGGCCGGGTAATGACACTCTTGGACGAGTGTTGCATGCATAAGGAGCTGCAGCCTTTATTTACTGCAATGCAGAATTGTAATGATTATATGTTTAAACATGCTGTTTGTGGGTACTTCTTTGCCATGATGATTGGGATTGGCTGTGGTATAGAAGGCATGCGGCTACGAGATTTGGGATTGGGGGCTTTGCTGCGGGATGTGGGGATGATTACAATTTCCCGGGATATACTTAATAAGCCGGGTACCTTAACCCCGGAGGAGATGGCTATTGTAAAGCAGCATACAGAGAAAGGCCATGAAATACTTCATCGTAATTCTGAAATAAGTTTAGCTGCAGCCAATTGTGCTTTGCAGCATCATGAGCGCTTTGATGGCAGTGGTTATCCACGGGGTGCAAAAGACGACAATATCCATGAGTTTGCGCAAATTGCAGCATTGGCAGATGTATATTCTTCCATGACGGCGAATACCTCCTACCGTAAAGCGTTATCTGTCTACGATGCTTTGGCGATTATTGAGAAAGCCGGAGCCGCATACTTTAACCCTGAACTTATTCGGGTTTTGGTTAGTAATGTGGCTATTTATCCGTTGGGGGCCATTGTCCGATTGAATAATCAAGTAGTAGGCATTGTTAATGATTATGCTGACGAGTTAAGGACTAAACCCATTCTTAAGATAACTAAAAATGAGTCCGGTGAGCGTGTCAATCAAACACTAACGATTGATATGGAAGCTAACCCTGCTATTTATATTGCTGATGTTTCCTGAAAATCGCGGCATACACCCGCAAGACTCCTAAAAAAACGGCAGGATTATATTCTGCCGTTTTTTCATAATAATAATAGAACCTGTAAAAAATGAGGCATAAGCCGAAGGAGCGAATCTCATGTCTGAGGATGCAGAAATCATTGTAGGACGCAATAGTGTGCTTGAGGCGCTGAAAGCCGGGCGATCACTAAATAAAATTCTTGTTGCTAAAGGTGAACGCCAGGGGTCGGTTCGCGAGATTATTAGTCAAGCCCGCGAACTGGGACTCATTATCCAAGAAGTGGATGTTGCTAAACTTGATCAACTGTCAGCTGGAGTGCGTCACCAAGGAGTAGTCGCTATGGCAGCACCAGTAGCTTATGTTGAGGTTGATGATATTTTGTCGATTGCCTATGGAAAAAATGAACCGCCATTTTTGGTTCTTTTAGACGAACTTGCTGATCCACATAATGTTGGAGCCATATTACGGACAGCAGATGCCAGTGGCGTTCACGGTGTACTTATACCTAAACGGCGTAGTTGTCCACTTACCCAAACGGTGGCGAAAACATCTGCAGGAGCGGTTGAGCATGTACCTGTTGCCAGGATTGGTAATGTATCGCAGACCCTAAAAGCCTTGAAGAAACAGGGCCTTTGGGTAGTGGGGGCCGATATGGATGGTACGAAAAATTATTATGAGGCCGATCTTACAGGTCCGGTAGTAATTGTTGTTGGCAATGAAGGAGAGGGAATGGGACGCTTGACCAAAGAGGCCTGTGATTTTATTGTGAAGATTCCTATGCGCGGACAGATCGCGTCACTAAATGCCTCTGTCGCTTGTTCCTTGCTGCTGTATGAAGTTCTAAGACAAAGGGAGCTGACCGGAAAATGAAACGTTGGGCCGGTATTATTCTGGCAGTGACGGTAAGTATCGCAGGGATCGCCGTTTTTTGGCTGACCCGTCCTCTGTTTTCCCAAACCGTTTACGCGGGGGTATCTATTGCTAATATCGAAGTCGGTGGAAAAACCCGGGAGGAAGTAGCGCAACTGCTTGCCACATGGCAAAAGGATCAGAAAACCAGGCCCATTCTATTTTCTTATGAAGAGACAACATTTCGTATCGAACCTGAAAATCTTGACTATAGTATCGATGAAGAGGCAACAGCTGAGGCCGTATGGCTGTTTGGACGCGAAGGTCCCCTATGGACCAGGTTGAAAAAAATTCATAATGCTGAGGTTGAGGGCTACTCTGTTCCTCTAAAAATCAAGTATAATGAGAATAAATTAGATAGCATAGCAGAACAGCTGCAAGAGAAGGTAAGCCGCCCGCCCTGTAACGCAACCTTAAGTCTGTGGACCGGAGGGGTTGTACCAGAGGAAGAGGGGCGCGAACTTAATGTAACTGAACTAAAAGAATTAATACTTCTTGCCCTTAATCGAACTGATGCCAGTACAGTTGCTTTGCCAGTTACTCCGGTTTATCCCGAAATTACGGCCAGCGATCTTGCTAAAAACGGTATCAAAGAACTTGTGGCCATGTATACTACCCAATTTAATACTGATGATGTTAACCGGACCGCCAATGTAAAATTGTCAGCGCAGAAGATTGCCGGTAAACTACTGTATCCCGGCCAAATTTTTTCTTATAATGATACTGTTGGACCACGGGAGAAATCGCAGGGATTCAAAGAAGCGATGGAGATAATTAATGGCGAGTTTGTACCAGGAGTAGGCGGGGGTGTGTGTCAGGTTTCATCAACCTTATATAATGCGGTACTCTTGTCAGGACTTGCTATTGTTGAACGTACTAATCATTCTAAACCGCTTTCCTACGTACCGCTGGGACGGGATGCCACTGTTGTGTACAATATACTTGATTTTAAATTTGTTAACGACAGTCCAGCTCCGGTTATGATTATGGCCGAAACTATAGGCAATAAGCTCAATGTAGGTATATTTGGTCAGCGGATGCTTGAAAAAAGTATTGATATTATTACAACCCAGCAGCAAGTTATTCAGCCAGCTATTATAAAAGAAACTGACTTAGCACTCCTGCCTGGTGAAAATAAAGTAGAACGGCAGGGAAAGCCTGGGTATGAAGTAACTGTTGTACGCATCATACGTAACAACGCAGGTAAAGAATTACAACGTGAAGTAGTATCGCATGACAAATATGCTCCAGATAATACGTTAATACGGTTTGGGCCAGAGCCTAAAGCGGCACAATCGAAGCTGTAGTCGCTATCTGCAGGAGATAAGATTGGAGAATTTCTCTCAATGGAATTGTTAATTGTTGACGGCTATAATGTGATTAATGCTTGGCCTGAACTTATTGCTATTAAAGATAATCTAGAATATGCCCGTGACAAACTCGTGGATATAATCAGTGAATACGGCGCATATAAAAGATTTAGGACAATAATAGTATTTGATGCTCATTTGACAACAGAAAAAAGTGTCAGCCAAAGTAGAACTGGTGTGCTTACGGTGATTTATACGAAAGAGGGCGAAACAGCTGACAGCTATATTGAAAAAATGGTATACGACCTTGGCCGCCACAATAAGAGAATCTATGTTGTTACCTCCGACTGGGCCGAGCAAATGTTTATTTTAGGAGCAGGAGCTTATCGGATATCGGCGAGGGAACTAAAAAGTGATATTGCCGCTGTCAAAAAGGAAATCGCGGCTGGCCTTTCGCGAAAGATAGTAGCACGCGACCGTCATGAAGTTGGCAGCCGCCTGGAAGCAGATATCTTGAAACGCCTTGATGCTATGCGACGTGATGGGCTTGACTAACTTTGTTCTAACAAGTATAATCTATATGACAGACATGCGGCGAGGCTGCGGCACTAAGATCTTTAGTGCATTTTTATTTTTCTATGGTATGCAAATGCTGTGCAGAGAAAAAGTGGGGTAGTGCTCACTTATAGGCAGAAAAAGAAAACTTATGGGGGCGATGCGATGCGAGTAAATACTCAACGCGATCTTTACGGTTGTTTTGATAACTTAACTGATGAAGAAATAGTATTTGACGCCAAAGATAATGACAACACGGTCGCTCTGGAGTATTTGATTAACAAATATCGCAATTTCGTGCGGGCTAAAGCCAGATCGTATTTTTTAATTGGCGCTGAGCGTGAAGATATCATTCAGGAAGGCATGATTGGCTTATATAAGGCCATTCGCGACTTTCGCAATGACAAGCTCTCTTCCTTTAGAGCATTTGCAGAATTGTGTGTAACACGACAGATTATTACTGCAATTAAGACGGCTACCCGACAGAAACATATTCCCTTGAACTCCTATGTTTCGCTAAATAAACCTATTTATGATGAAGATTCTGACCGCACGCTGTTGGATGTATTATCTGGCTCGAAAGTGACCGATCCGGAAGAATTGGTGATCAGCCGTGAGGAATTTATTGATATTGAAGAAAAAATGGGCGAGATTTTGAGCGATCTTGAATGGAAGGTGTTGATGGCTTATCTTGATGGCAAGTCCTACCAGGAGATTGCCGTTGAACTAGAACGCCATGTTAAGTCGATTGACAACGCTTTGCAGCGAGTAAAGCGCAAACTCGAACGGTATCTTGAAAACCGCGGTGATGACAGCGATATCCGTGGTGTATATAAAGGTCTTACCAGCCTTAATAA
The DNA here is from genome assembly GCF_002257705.1 of Sporomusa silvacetica DSM 10669. Lineage (GTDB taxonomy): Bacteria > Bacillota > Negativicutes > Sporomusales > Sporomusaceae > Sporomusa > Sporomusa silvacetica. The sequence continues at coordinate 68,130 of NZ_LSLK01000143.1, read as the reverse complement.
AGATTCTCAGACAGAGTTAGCTGAATAATGCTAACTCTGAGAAATAACGGCAGCCAAAAATGACACCAGGAGTAGGTGTCATTTTTGCATTATAGGTGAAACTACTTTGATGAGGTGATTATTAGATGATCAATGCAAACAAAGTAAAAAGTATTGCTGTACTCACAGGCGGTGGTGATGCGCCCGGACTTAATGCTGTTATTAGGGCTGTTGTCAGGACCGGGATCGGGCATGGGCTTAAGGTGTGGGGGATAAAAAATGGTTTTGGCGGTATGGTCGAAAACCAAGTTATTGAGATGACAGATGAATATGTTGCCGGTATCTTACCGCGCGGAGGGACAATATTAGGGACAACCAATCGCGATAATCCGTTTAATTATCCCACGATGCAAGGGGGCAAAACCGTATATAAGGATATGTCCAGTCAGGCACTTAAAAATTTGCGGCAGCGGGACATCGAAGCACTTGTGGTGATTGGCGGTGATGGCAGTCTTAAGATTGGATCAGAATTTTATCAATTGGGTTTCCCAGTAGTGGCTGTGCCGAAAACGATTGATAATGATATACCGGGAACCGAGCGGACTTTCGGATTTGATACCGCTGTCGGTGTGGCTGCCGATGCGCTTGATCGGCTCCATACTACCGCTGAATCCCATCATCGGGTCATGGTGCTGGAGGTTATGGGCCGATATGCTGGCTGGATTGCGCTGCATGCGGGGATAGCAGGTGGTGCTGATTGTATCTTGATTCCAGAGATACCCTTTCAAATAGATGCGATTATCGCCAAGATTGAAGAACGTCAGCGGCGCGGCCGTCTGTTTAGTCTAATTGTTATTGCCGAAGGTGCCTATCCCCAAGGTGGGGAGATATCGGTATCGCGTATCGTGGAAGGCAGCCATGAGAAGATTCGTTTAGGTGGTGCCGGGGAAAAGTTGGCACGGCAACTAGAAAGTCTTACCGGTGTTGAATCTCGTTGTACGGTGCTGGGACATGTTCAGCGTGGTGGTACTCCAACTGCCTTTGATCGGGTATTATCTACCCGTTATGGTGTGGCGGCTGCAGAGTGTCTGCTTGAGGGGGCTTTCGGCAACATGGTGGCATTGCAGAAAAACGAGATTATTCGTGTGCCAATCGTAGATATTGCCGGCAAAGCAAATAATGTAACTGCCAATAACGAGTTATTAAAAGCCGGCAGGTCTATCGGTATTTGTTTTGGAGATTAAAAAAGTAGTTATGTGGTTACACTAAGTCTAAATATTGCGTAGTTTTTCTATATGTTTCGCAGTGAAGAAGTTTGCAGGCGCAGGCGTGTGGTTTGTTGCCAAACTTTAGCAGGTATATAGATATGCAGTGGAGGGCTGTAATGGAAACCTTGGGCATTACGCTATTTAGGGTAGTCGCGGGCATGGGCGTGTTGCTTATCATTATGCTGATCACTGGTCGCCGTCAGGTCAGTGAGTTTAGTTCGTTTGACTTCTTGACTTCAATCACCATTGGGGCAGTGGCCGGTGCATTAATTGTGGATCACCGGCTGGAACTCGTTAGTTCATTGATTGCCCTGCTGGCGCTTGGAGGCATGCAACTTTTTTTCGGCTGGCTTAGCATCAAAGTTCGCCCAGTTAATCACAAACTGAATTTTAAGCCGCTTGTACTGGTGGAAGATGGTCAGATTATCAAAAAAAACCTACGTAAAGTTCGTATGCCGGTAGAGACTTTATTGCAACTTTTGCGGGAAAAGGATGCATTTGATATTACCGTTGTAGAGCTTGCTATTTTGGAGCCGTATGGCAGATTAAGTGTACTTAAAAAAGCAGAACATCTGCCATTGACGCCAAGTCAAGTTAACTTTAGCGTAACCCCGAACAGTGTTTTAGTACCGGTAATTTTGGAGGGGAAGCTACAAGAGAATGCTTTGGCGGAGATGGGACTTTCTAAGCGACAGATTGAAGAATTTCGCCGCCAGCACCAAGATACTATTCATAATGTGTTTATTGCTTTCATGGATCAAAATAAACGATTGCATATAGTAAATGAGGATGCTCGGGGACCAAGTGTATTTTTGCACTGAAATCCTCGGCTTTTTTAATTTATTTTTTATAATTAGGCAGGATATTGCGATGAATATGGTAAAATAGTAACATCGTCCTATTGGGATGACGACGACAACAACGACTAAGGAAGTGACTATGTGAGCGAAAATATCATTGCAGTAATCATTGGCGTAGTAGAGGGACTGACGGAATTCCTGCCTATTTCTTCAACCGGACATATGATTTTAGTTGGTTCGCTGCTGGGATTTGAAGGGGAAAAGGCCAGTGTATTTGAAGTATTTATTCAATTGGGTGCTATTTTATCTGTACTAATTTTGTATCGAGACAAGTTTTTAGCTATGATTAGGCCGCGAGCCATTAATATTTATGGCAATGGACTAACTGCTATGCACGTCCTAGTTGGGATTGTGCCTGTCATGGGCATAGCCTTTTTCTTACATAAACCGATAAAGACCTACTTATTTTCTCCTTATACTGTAATCATTGGTTTGATAGTTGGCGCAATTTTTATGTTGGTGGCTGAAAAAATAGCAAATCGTCCAGTAACTCATAATGTTGATAGCATGACAATTAAACAGGCATTTTGGGTGGGGTTGTTTCAAGTGTTATCATTGTGGCCAGGGTTTTCACGTTCAGGATCAACTATTGCGGGTGGTTTATTCTTTGGGATGAGCCGTAAAGCAGCAGCTGAATTTTCTTTTATTATCGCTGTGCCGTTGATGCTTGTTGCCTGTGTTTATGATTTAATGAAGATCTGGGACAAACTAAGTATGGCTGAGTTTAACCTCTTTATAATTGGCTTTATTGTTGCATTTATTACGGCGTATATATCCATTGTATGGTTTTTGCGCTTCCTCAATAACTCAACGCTGGCCTCATTTGCCTATTATCGGTTTGTTGTTGCTGGTATATCATATTACTACTTTTTTTTAAGGTAAAAGTGTGCTATATATTCCGGATGATGAGTTTGCAGGTACAGGCGGGTGGTGTATTGACAATGCTGTGCCGCTAGCGAGACCTTCGATTTTGCTAATATACCACCTGCCTGTAATACAGTTAGATAGTTTGAGATAAATGTAAATAAAAGTAATATAATTAAGGGCATAAAAGATGTTGACATAGTCTAGAGACTATTATATAATATGTTTTGTCACTGAGGCGAGTTCTCAAAAAATGATGCTGGCGTAGCTCAATTGGTAGAGCAGCTGACTTGTAATCAGCAGGTTGGGGGTTCAATTCCTCTCGCCAGCTCCATCTTTAAGCAGGTAGGGAATTTGAATGAGTTGCTTAGTTCTGGAGCGGTAGCAAAGAACATCCTCTAATAAATAATCTTGGAGGGATTCCCGAGTGGCTAAAGGGAGCAGACTGTAAATCTGCCGTCTTCGACTTCGGTGGTTCGAATCCACCTCCCTCCACCAAGAACCTTTTTCACCTTACATCGCGGGGTGGAGCAGTTGGTAGCTCGTCGGGCTCATAACCCGAAGGTCACAGGTTCAAGTCCTGTCCCCGCAACCATGAATTTTCGCTGGTGTAGCTCAGTCGGTAGAGCGTATCCTTGGTAAGGATAAGGTCACCGGTTCAATCCCGGTCACTAGCTCCATTTTAATAAGGCGGCGTAGCTCAGTTGGCTAGAGCATGCGGTTCATACCCGCAGTGTCCGGGGTTCAAATCCCTGCGCCGCCACCAGATAAAAAACTTTGCAACTAGTTGCAAAGTTTTTTATCTATGAAAGTTTTATTTTAGTAACTTTTTGCAGCAGGATTTTTACATGCGAGATAGAATAATCTAATTTTGTAAAAAGCTGTATACTATAATGGTGCATTAAAGATATATTAAGGGAGGCTATTAACTCAAATGGCTAAGAAAAAGTTTGAAAGAAACAAACCACATGTTAACATTGGTACAATTGGTCACGTTGACCATGGCAAAACCTCGTTGACTGCTGCCATTACCATGACATTGGCAAAACACGGCGGCGCTGAGTTCATGGCTTATGACATGATTGACAAAGCACCAGAAGAAAGAGAACGCGGTATCACCATCAACACAGCTCACGTTGAGTATGAAACTGCAGCTCGCCATTATGCCCACGTGGACTGCCCAGGCCATGCTGACTATGTTAAAAACATGATCACCGGCGCAGCTCAGATGGACGGCGCTATCCTGGTTGTATCGGCAGCTGACGGCCCGATGCCGCAAACTCGCGAACACATTTTGCTGTCCCGTCAAGTTGGCGTACCTGCGATGGTTGTATTCTTAAACAAAGCCGACCTGGTTGATGACGCTGAACTGATGGAACTAGTAGAAATGGAAGTTCGTGAACTTCTCTCCAGCTACGAATTCCCAGGAGATGACATTCCTGTAGTATCAGGTTCTGCCGTAAAAGTACTTAACTGCGGTTGTGCGAAAGCTGATTGCGAATGGTGTGGCAAAATCCATGAGCTGATGGCAAAAGTTGATGAATATATTCCAACTCCGGAACGTGCTACTGACAAGCCCTTCCTGATGCCTGTGGAAGACGTATTCACCATCACTGGTCGTGGTACCGTAGCTACCGGTCGTGTAGAGCGTGGCGTAGTAAAAGTAGGCGATACCATAGAAATCGTTGGTATGAGCGAAAAACCGAAATCCACAGTAGTAACTGGTGTAGAAATGTTCCGGAAACTATTGGATTCGGCAGTAGCTGGTGACAACATTGGTGCACTTTTAAGAGGTGTTGAGCGTAAAGAAATCGAGCGTGGCCAAGTATTGGCCAAGCCTGGTACCATTAAACCGCACACCAAATTCAAATCCGAAGTATATGTACTGTCCAAAGAAGAAGGCGGCCGTCATACCCCGTTTTTTAACGGTTATCGTCCGCAATTCTACTTTAGAACAACAGACGTAACTGGTGTTGTTACATTGCCAGAAGGTGTAGAAATGGTAATGCCTGGCGATAACATCCAAATGAATATAGCGCTTATTACCCCGATTGCGATTGAAGAAGGTCTGCGCTTTGCTATTCGTGAAGGTGGCCGTACAGTAGGCGCTGGTGTTGTAACTGCTGTTGAAGAATAACTACTACTAGATTATTTTTGTGAAAAAAGGTATAAATTGGTCATTGTCTGATATAATAATAGAGCGGGGGATAACCCTGCTTTATTTATTGACATACCCGAGCCTGTGGGCTATTGACACACTCATATAATTATGATAAATTGTATTAGTGACATTTAAAAAAAGTGTTATCAATAAATAGGCTTGATGCTATATTTACTGGTAAGAGAGGTGTAACAGGATGCGCAACGCGGTAACATTGGCCTGCACAGAATGCAAACAACGCAATTATCAGACCAATAAAAACAAAAAAAACGACCCGGATAGATTGGAATTCAACAAATACTGCAAGTTTTGCAAAAAACAGACGCTGCACAAAGAAACAAAGTAATTCTAAGATAGGGTAACTTCGCTACACTGTAGGGGTATAGCTCAATTGGTAGAGTAGCGGTCTCCAAAACCGTTGGTTGAGGGTTCAAGTCCTTCTGCCCCTGCCAAAATGTATGCACAGGATGTGAGAAAATGGCCGCCCAGGAAACAGCTATCCAGTCGAATGCATCGCGCTGGAAAAAATTTTTACGGGAAGTAAAAGCTGAACTTAGAAAGGTAACATGGCCAGGCAAGGCAGAGCTTATTTCCTTTACTGGGGTTGTATTTGTGACGGTTACTGTTGTCGCGGCCTTGATTTGGGTGCTTGATGCTTCTTTCGCTCAAATTTTAAAGGCTATCATCAAGTAGACTGGGGGTGGGGGACGCAATACGTCCCTTGAGGCTATGGAATCCGAAAAACTCGAAAAACATTGGTATGTTATCCATACATATTCCGGTTATGAAAACAAGGTAAAAGCCAATCTGGAGAAAAAAGTTCATTCCATGGCGATGGAAGATGAAGTTTTCCGGGTGCTTGTACCTATGGAAGATGAAGTGGAAATAAAAGATGGTAAGAAGAAAATTACCAAGAAAAAGGTTTTTCCCGGATATGTTTTGGTAGAAATGATTGTTACAGACCGTTCCTGGTATGTTGTTCGTAACACTCCGGGTGTTACCGGTTTTGTCGGGTCGGGAACCAAGCCTATTCCGTTGAGCGAAAATGAAGTGAAACATATCCTCAAGTCAATGGGAATAGAAGATGCTAAACCTAAAATTGATATTGAGCTTGACCAGTTGGTACGTATCACTGCAGGTGCTTTCGAAAATTGGACAGCCACTGTAGTTGAAATTAATCCTGAACGAGGCAAGATTAAGGTGCTTGTCAATATGTTTGGTCGTGAAACACCAGTAGAGCTTGATTTCACACAAATTACGAAAGTTGATTAAGGAGGTGTAATATAAATGGCTAAAAAGGTTGTAAAGCTTGTAAAACTGCAAGTTCCCGCTGGCAAAGCCACTCCGGCTCCTCCCGTAGGTCCGGCACTTGGTCAAGCTGGTGTCAATATCATGGCTTTTGTTAAAGAGTTTAACGAAAGAACGGCCAGCCAAGCAGGTCTTATCATTCCGGTGGAAATTACGGTATTTGAAGATAGATCATTTACCTTTGTTACCAAAACTCCACCTGCGCCTATTCTTCTTAAAAAGGCTGCTGGTATTGAAACTGCTTCAGGTGAACCGAACAAGAAGAAGGTTGCCAAAGTAAAACGTGATCAGGTTAGAGAAATTGCTGAATCCAAAATGCAAGACCTGAATGCCGCTAACGTTGAAGCTGCAATGCGGATGATTGAAGGTACTGCCCGCAGTATGGGCATCGAGATTGTTGACTAATAAATTGTTGCAGTCTTACGTGGGAGGACTATGTACTTCCGTTATTACCACAAAGGAGGAAAAGTAATATGCCAAAACATGGTAAAAAATATATTGAAGCTGCTAAGCTCATTGATATGGATAAGTTGTATGATCCTGAAGAAGCAGTAGAACTTATTAAAAAAACTGCTAACGCGAAGTTTGACCAAACGGTAGAAATTGCCGTCAAACTGGGTGTTGATCCGAAACATGCTGATCAACAAGTGCGTGGCGCTGTTGTACTTCCTCATGGCACAGGTAAGAGTAAAAAAGTTCTTGTTTTCGCCAAAGGCGAAAAAGCCAAAGAAGCGGAAGCTGCTGGCGCTGACTTTGTAGGTGCCGAAGATATGGTAGAAAAAATCCAGGGTGGTTGGGCTGATTTTGACGTTGCAGTAGCCACGCCGGACATGATGGGTATGGTAGGGCGTCTTGGTAAAATCCTCGGCCCCAAAGGTTTAATGCCTAACCCCAAAGTAGGTACTGTTACTCTTGATGTAACACGTGCCATTAATGAAATTAAAGCCGGTAAAATTGAATACCGTACCGATAAAGCTGGTAATATCCATGCTCCGATTGGCAAAGTATCTTTCGACAACGCTAAACTGCTCGCGAACTTCCACACTCTGATTGATACATTGATTAAGGTTAAGCCCGCTGCGGCCAAAGGTCAGTATATGCGGAACATTTCCTTAAGCTCAACAATGGGACCTGGTGTTAAAGTTAACCCGCTTAAATCTGCGGGTAAAAAAGAATAACATTATTATAGAATATTATATGGAAATGCTCAGAGCAACAACGCAGATGGGTATTTATGAATAATATGAGGCTGTAGACAGCAGGTTTATGTAAAAGTTTGATGAAACTTTCCTGCCGAGGCCGGAGAATTGCAACATATAACTATTAGCTAGTTATTATGCGGCCTCCGGTGTTTACGCCGTGAGGTCGCTTTTTGATTTCAAGGATACTTGTTTAAGGAGGTGTAATCTAAATGGCTGTAACTCAAGAAAAACTGCAGACGGTTGCTGGGATTAAAGAAAAGCTCAGTACTACCAAAGGTGCTGTTTTAACTAATTATCGTGGTTTGACTGTGGCACAGGATACCAAGCTTCGCCGTCAATTACGGGAAGCAGGCGTGGAATATCGTGTATTCAAAAATACCATGACACGCATTGCTGCCAAGGAAGCTGGTATCGAAGGTCTTGATCCTTATCTGGAAGGCCCGACTGCTATTGCTATGTCCTACACTGATCCGGTAGCCCCAGCTAAAATTATCTCTGACTTTGTAAAAGAGAATAAGTTACAAGCTCTGGAAGTTAAAGCTGGCTTAGTTGAAGGTAAAGTGATTGATGCTAACAGTGTTAAAGCTCTAGCCAGTCTGCCGGCACGCGAAGTTCTTATTGCTCAAGTGCTGGCTGGCATGCAGGCTCCTATTGCCGGTTTTGTCAACGTACTTTCTGGTTCGTTGCGCAACCTGGTTTATGCGCTTGAAGCTGTTCGTAAGCAGAAAGAATCTGCATAAGCGAGGTTCTTGTAAACAAATCCATTTGATTGTTATCTAAAAAATATTTTAATGAAAGTTTATGGAGGTATTTTAAAATGACTAAAGAACAAATTATGGAAGCTATTGAGCAAATGACTGTGCTCGAACTTTCCGAACTGGTAAAAGCACTTGAAGAAAAATTTGGCGTATCTGCTGCTGCTCCTGTAGCTGTAGCTGCAGCTCCTGCTGCTGGCGCTGCTGCTGTTGCAGAACAAAGCGAGTTTGACGTAATTTTGACCAGTGCTGGTGCAAGCAAAATCAATGTTATTAAAGTGGTACGCGAAGTTACCGGTCTTGGCCTCAAAGAAGCTAAAGAACTGGTTGACGGTGCTCCTAAAGCCATTAAAGAGAAAATCTCCAAGGCTGATGCTGACGCTCTTAAAGCTAAACTTGAAGAAGCTGGCGCAACTGTCGAAGTTAAGTAATTTAAGCTTAATAAAGAAAGGAGCACCTACTGGTGCTCCTTTTTGAATTGAAAAACTATACATATAAGAGTAAAACTTCTTGACATAGTAAATGTTAAGTGGTAACATTATACATTGCCGTACATATTTATTTTACTATGTCTTAGCAGAATCATAGCAAAAACTTGTATAAATTATGGAATGGCAGGAAATAGTAATATAATGGAGGATGAATCGTTTTTCATCGAAAAAATGGCAAGGTCCTTACCCAAAACGAAAAGAACCTTGCTTTGTTTTGTATTTATTTAATCATTCATTTGCTGGCTTAGTATTTGCGAAATATCGCTTGCTTATGTGTAAGCTGCGAATAATGCAATATGCCAGGCAAAATGGCTAAGGGGTGAAGGGGTTAATGTTTAATCCTGTTCCGGTGGGCAAAAGACTCAGGTATAGTTATGCCAAAATTAAAGAAGTGCTGGACATGCCCAACCTTATTGAAATTCAAAAGAATTCGTATCGTTGGTTTCTTAAGGAAGGTTTACAAGAGATATTTCATGATATTTCTCCAATCCAGGACTTTACCGGCAACCTGATCCTATCGTTTGAAAACTTTACACTGGGCGAACCTAAGTATGATGTTGAAGAATGTAAAGAGCGAGATGTTACCTATGCCGCTCCGCTTCGTGTTAGTGTTCGGCTATACAACAAAGAAACACAGGAAATAAAAGAGCAAGAAGTATTTATGGGCGATTTTCCGCTCATGACCGACAACGGTACATTTATCATTAATGGCGCTGAACGGGTTATTGTCAGCCAATTGGTGCGCTCACCTGGCGTATATTATGGTGAGAGCATCGATGCTACCGGTAAGAAACTGTATAATGCGACGGTAATTCCTAATCGTGGTGCATGGCTGGAACTTGAGACTGACGCCAATGATGTTATATCTGTTCGCGTTGATCGCACCCGTAAATTACCAGTAACTGTCCTTATCCGTTCATTGGGCTTTGTATCTAATGGCGTGATTTCCGAACTCTTTAATGAGGATGTTCGCATTCGGGCGACACTAGAAAGAGACAACACAGATTCACGGGAAGAGGCTCTTGTCGAAATCTACAAACGATTGCGCCCTGGTGAGCCGCCAACGGTAGACAACGCTGCGCAATTGCTCGAAACGTTATTTTTTGATCCTAAGCGCTATGACTTGGCTACTGTAGGGCGCTATAAACTTGGCAAAAAATTAGGGTGGCGTCGCCGCCTGTTAGGAAAAGTTCTTGCTCAGCCGCTGGTAGATAAAGAAACTGGCGAAATTGTAGTAGATGAAAATACATACATGGATGAGGACGTTCTTAATAGGATTGCTGCTGCTAAAGTTTTTGACGCTGTGGGCCTGAATGAAGCTTGGATTAAACAAAAAGATGGTACATCTGTAAAATTGCTACTTAACACAGTATTACCATTTACGCATCGTACCATTACCAAAGAAGATATTATTGCTTCCATTAGCTATCTTCTTAACTTAACCGAAGGTCATGGAACAACTGATGATATTGACCATTTAGGTAATCGGCGACTGCGCTCAGTTGGCGAACTTTTGCAGAACCAGTTCCGTATTGGTTTGTCCCGGATGGAACGGGTAGTCAAAGAACGTATGACTATTCAGGATATTGATGTAATTACGCCACAGGCACTCATAAACATCCGTCCAGTGGTTGCTGCCATAAAAGAATTTTTTGGGTCCAGTCAGTTATCCCAGTTCATGGATCAGACCAATCCGTTGGCTGAACTTACTCATAAGCGGCGTCTCAGCGCCCTCGGCCCTGGTGGTCTTAGCCGGGAGCGTGCTGGTTTCGAGGTTCGTGATGTCCACCATTCCCACTATGGCCGTATGTGCCCGATTGAGACGCCTGAAGGTCCGAACATCGGCCTTATCGGTTCGCTATCCACTTTTGGTCGGATTAATGAATTCGGTTTTATTGAGACACCATACCGTAAAGTCAACAAACAAGAACATCGGGTAACAGAAGAAGTATACTATTTGACGGCTGACGAAGAAGATGAAATGATTGTTGCCCAAGCTAATGATGTTTTAGACGAGAATGGCTGGTTTCAAGAGCCACGTGTTACCTGTCGCTACAGAAATGAAATATTGGTAGTTCCGGCTGAAAAAGTTGACTACATGGACGTATCGCCAAAACAAGTAGTATCTATTGCTACTGCCATGATACCCTTCTTGGAAAACGATGATGCTAACAGGGCGTTGATGGGGGCAAACATGCAGCGCCAGGCTGTACCGCTTCTTAGAACACAGGCACCACTTGTCGGTACTGGCATGGAATATAAAGCCGCCCGTGATTCCGGGGTTGTAATTCTGGCAAAAAATGCGGGCGTTGTTGAAAAAGTAACAGCCACCGAAATCCATATTCGTACGGAAAAGGGCGCGCTTGATACCTATAAGTTGCTTAAATACCTGCGTTCCAATCAGGGAACGTGCATTAATCAAAAACCCATCGTATATAAGCACGAGACTATCGTTAAAGGGCAAGTGCTGGCTGATGGGCCGGCCACCGATCAAGGTGAATTGGCTTTAGGCTTTAACGTGCTGGTCGCATTTATGCCATGGGAAGGCTATAACTACGAAGATGCTATTCTCTTGAGCCAGGATATAACACAAGCCGATGTATTTACCTCTATACATATTGAAGAATATGAATGTGATGCTCGTGATACCAAGCTTGGTCCTGAAGAAATTACCCGTGACATTCCAAATGTTGCCGAAGACGTATTGCGTGATCTTGATGATCGCGGCATAATCCGTGTTGGCGCAGAAGTGCGTCCAGGGGATATCCTGGTTGGTAAAGTAACACCAAAAGGCGAAACTGAACTGACTGCGGAAGAACGGTTATTACGGGCCATCTTTGGTGAGAAAGCCCGCGAGGTTCGTGACACCTCACTTAGAGTACCGCATGGCGAAGCAGGCAAGATTGTCGACGTAAAGGTATTTACCCGTGAGAATGGTGACGAATTACCGCCAGGTGTAAATCAGCTAGTGCGTTGCTATATTGCTCAGAAACGCAAAATTTCTGAGGGCGATAAAATGGCCGGTCGTCACGGCAACAAAGGGGTAGTTTCTCGGATAATGCCAAAAGAGGATATGCCCTTCCTGCCAGATGGCACACCGGTTCAAATCGTATTAAACCCACTAGGCGTACCATCACGTATGAATATTGGTCAGGTACTTGAAACTCACTTAGGTCGTGCTGCCGCCGCTATTGGCATGCAGATTAAGATGGGTGACTCGACTTTGGTTGACAGGCTGAAGGCAGTCAACTATAATTTCGACAAAAACGGTATGCCTGTACCAGATACGGCAGGCGTTCATCTGGCTGTACCAGTATTTGATGGTGCCACCGAGACTGATGTTATTAACACATTAAAAGTAGCAGGTCTATCAGAAGATGGCAAGACTCAACTATTTGACGGCAGAACAGGGGAAGCATTTGACAATCACGTTACTGTTGGCTATGTGTATATGCTCAAACTGCATCACTTGGTTGATGATAAAATTCATGCTCGTTCTACAGGCCCATACTCGCTTGTAACGCAACAGCCGCTTGGTGGTAAAGCGCAGTTTGGTGGTCAGCGTTTCGGTGAGATGGAAGTGTGGGCATTGGAAGCATATGGAGCCGCCTATACTCTGCAAGAACTATTAACTGTCAAGTCTGACGATGTTGTTGGTCGCGTAAAAACTTATGAGGCCATTGTAAAAGGCGAAAATATTCCTGAGCCAGGCGTGCCCGAATCTTTCAAGGTACTGATCAAAGAACTCCAGAGTATCGGCCTTGATATTAAGATATTGACAGAAGACGACCAAGAAATTATGATTCGCGACTCAGACGAAGACATCAATGAAACAGCTAAAGAATTAGAACTGAATATTGGCGATGACATGCCAAAAGCTTCGCTTGAACGCAAAAAGACGGACTTTGAGGCGGACGTGGTTGATGAACTAGAAGCAAATGATGACATCGAACCGCTGGAAGAAGAACTTGATATTATTGCTGAGATTGGCGAAATGGAGCCTGATGCGGCTCACAGATCCAATGAAGATGAATTCGATTTGCAGTCCTCTGCAAGCAATGCTGCGAAGCTCAAGGAAAATACTAAAAAGTCTACTTCCCATGAGGATTTGGAAGAAGTCATAGATGACTAGGATTTAGACTAGTTAGAAGGGAGCGATAACCCCTTGTTAGACGTAAATAATTTTGATTCAATGCGTATTGGTTTGGCGTCGCCGGAGCAAATTCTTAAATGGTCGCACGGTGAAGTTAAAAAACCAGAAACCATTAATTACCGTACGTTAAAACCCGAACGAGAGGGTTTGTTCTGTGAAAAGATTTTTGGGCCAACTCGGGATTGGGAATGTCATTGCGGTAAGTATAAGCGGATTCGCTATAAAGGTATTATTTGTGATCGATGTGGCGTAGAAGTAACTCGTTCCAAAGTCCGGCGTGACCGGATGGGACATATTGAGTTGGCTGCACCAGTCTCTCATATCTGGTATTTTAAAGGTATACCCAGCAGGATGGGACTCATTTTGGATGTCTCGCCACGCTCGTTGGAAAAAGTTTTATATTTTGCTTCCTATATTGTGCTTGAACCAGGCGATACGCCACTTATGAAAAAGCAACTTTTAAACGAAAATGAGTACAGGGAACATCGGGATAAATATGGCAGCGCATTCAAAGTTGGCATGGGTGCAGAAGCTGTCAAAAAGCTGCTGGAAGAGCTTGATTTAGAAAAGATGAGTCGTGAACTCCGCCAGGAACTAAAAGAAGTAAGCGGACAGCGTAAAATTCGGGCGATTAGACGTTTGGAAGTTACAGAAGCCTTTCGTAAATCAGGAAATAACCCAGCTTGGATGATTATGGACGTAGTACCTGTAATTCCACCGGAATTACGCCCCATGGTTCAGTTAGATGGCGGACGGTTTGCCACTTCCGACTTAAATGACCTGTACCGCCGGGTAATTAACCGCAATAACCGCCTAAAGAGACTGTTAGATTTAGGTGCACCTGATATCATCGTGCGCAACGAAAAACGCATGTTGCAAGAAGCCGTGGATGCGCTTATCGACAACGGACGACGTGGTCGTCCGGTCACCGGTCCTGGTAATCGTCCTTTAAAATCTTTGAGTGATATGCTTAAAGGCAAGCAAGGACGCTTTCGGCAAAACCTTTTGGGCAAACGGGTTGACTATTCTGGACGCTCGGTTATCGTAGTTGGTCCGGAACTTAAGTTACACCAATGTGGTCTGCCTAAAGAGATGGCGCTGGAACTGTTTAAACCTTTTGTTATGAAAAAGCTGGTTAATGCCGGTCATGCTCATAATATTAAAAGTGCTAAACGGATGGTGGAAAGGGTTCGCCCTGAGGTATGGGATGTACTGGAAGAGGTTATTAAAGAACATCCAGTACTCCTAAACCGTGCACCGACTCTGCACAGACTTGGTATTCAGGCGTTCGAACCGGTATTGTCTGAAGGCCGGGCCATTAAAATTCATCCCTTGGTATGTACCGCCTACAATGCGGACTTTGATGGCGACCAAATGGCAGTGCATGTACCACTATCGGCTGAGGCTCAGGCTGAGGCACGGATGCTTATGCTGTCAGCCCATAATATCTTATCCACCAAAGATGGCAGGCCAGTCGCTACGCCTACTCAGGATATGGTATTGGGTGCTTACTATCTAACGATTGAAAAAGAACCTGAAAATGGTAAAATCAGAGCTTTTTCCAGCTTAAATGAAGGCTTACTAGCTTATCAGCATAAGGTACTAACCTTACATGAAAAAATAAAAATGCGTTTAGACGGCTATGGTTTGGTACATACAACATTAGGGCGAGTGATTTTTAATGAAGTATTGCCACCTGAGCTCAGACATTTTTCTAAAGAGGACGATGGTTGGCATTTAGGTAAGATAATGGACAAAAAGCAACTTGGTAAATTAGTTGCTGACTCCTACCAAACTTTTGGTAATGCTAAAACAGCCGTTGTATTAGATGCTGTAAAACGCCTTGGTTTCCACTTTGCTTGTATCGCCGGAATCACGATTGCAATTTCAGACATCAAGATTCCAGCGGCCAAAAAAGAAATTTTAGCGGCTGCTGAGACAAAGGTCGACACCATTGATAAACAGTACCGCCGCGGTTTGATTACCGATGATGAGCGCTATAAAAAGACTATTGATCTTTGGACTAAGGCAACAGATGATGTTACCACAGCGCTTATGAACAGCTTGGATCGCTTTAACCCGGTATATATGATGGCTAACTCCGGTGCCCGTGGTAATATTCAGCAGATACGTCAGTTGGCTGGTATGCGGGGTCTTATGGCTGATCCTTCTGGACGAATCATTGACTTGCCGATTAAAGCTAATTTCCGTGAAGGCTTGACCGTGTTAGAGTACTTTATCTCTACTCATGGAGCACGTAAAGGCTTAGCAGATACGGCACTTAGGACAGCCGACTCTGGCTACCTTACCCGTCGACTTGTTGATGTCGCCCAAGATGTTATTGTTCGCGAAGAAGATTGCGATGTTGTCGGACTTAACCTAGTGCGGGAACGGGCTCGTTTAGCTAAGTCAAGTGCTGGGGCAATTGATATGCTGAAAGATAGCTTGCAAGGTAGAGTTTTGGCTCAGGATGTATTAGATCCCAAAACATTAGATATAATTTTGACCCAAGGAACATTGCTTGACGAAGATGCCTTGCGCTTAATTGGCGAAAACGGTGTTCCGGAAATCATGATTGAAGGTCAGGCAGATGAAATAGAAGAAGACGTCGGTCGTGCAGTTGCTGAAACCATTGTTCTTGGTGCACCAGAAGAAAAAGTACGCGCTGCTCTCAAAGAAGCTATGATTCGCGAAATGCTTGGCAAAAATACAACAGAGGCCATCAAAACCAGGGATGGTGTCGAGCTTGTTCCTGCAGATACGCCGTTTACCGAAGAGCATATTGAGGCTGTTTTAGCTAGCTCTGTTAAAGAAGTAAAAGTGCGGAATAATAATGTTAGAGGAATTGAAGTTGAGGCTATCACCGAAGGCTCTGGTGTAATTGAATCACTTAAGGATCGAATCGTCGGCAGAATGGCGGCGGAAGATATTATTGATCCAGCCACTGGTGAGACTATTGTCAAGATTAGTGACCTGATTACGGAAGAATTGGCTGAGAAGGTTGTTAAAGTACGTGATAAGGTTTCCATCCGCTCAGTACTCACTTGTCGTTCCCGTTATGGTGTATGTATTAATTGCTATGGTCGTAACTTGGGCACAGGCCACATGGTCGATGTCGGTGAGGCTGTCGGTATTATTGCTGCTCAGTCTATCGGTGAACCAGGTACTCAGCTTACAATGAGAACGTTCCATACCGGCGGTGTTGCTGGCGATGACATTACCCAGGGTTTGCCGAGGGTAGAAGAATTGTTCGAGGCCCGTAAGCCCAAACGTCAGGCTATAATTACTGAAGTTGACGGTAAGGTGGAAGTAAAAGAAATCAAAGGTATGCGTCGAGTCACTGTTTATCCGGCAGACGCGTCCTTGGGTGAAGAGCGTGTATACCCGATACCCTATGGCTCAAGACTAATTGTCAGCGAAGGTCAAATGGTTGCGGCAGGTGATCGTCTGACTGAGGGTGCCGTTAATCCGCACGATATTTTGCGGGTTAGCGGGCTGAAAGCCACGCAACGGTATTTGGTGTACGAAGTTCAAAAAGTATATAAATCCCAAGGTGTTGAAATTAACGATAAACACATCGAGGTTATGGTTCGTCAGATGCTCCACAAAGTCAAGGTGGAAGAAGCAGGCGACACTGATCTTTTGCCAAGCGAGTATATTGATTTGAATACCTTTGAAGAAGAAAATGCTAAGGCTATTGAAGCTGGCGGCGAGCCTGCCATTGCCAGACCCATTCTTCTCGGTATTACAAAAGCCTCGCTGGCCACTGATTCCTTCTTATCTGCGGCTTCCTTCCAGGAGACCACCCGCGTGCTCACTGAAGCTGCGATAAAAGGTAAGGTTGATCCACTACTGGGACTTAAGGAGAATGTTATAATTGGTAAACTCGTTCCTGCTGGTACAGGCATGAGTCGTTACCGTAATATTCGATTAAAAAAAGTTGTTTCCGAGCCGGTGGAGGAAGAATTCCCTGTTGAATAAGCATACAAATTACTAAGTATACTAAAACTGGGGACGGTTTACACCGTTCCCAGTTTTAGTATTATGATACACCCGGTATAGTGGTTATAAATATCCGCAGAAACTCTAATACTTTATTGACATTTAGAAACCGAAATGATAATATATTAGAGTGTCTTGGGAATATTGCATTTTTCCGAAGGAGTTGAACGCCGTGAACAGTGAAGAACTGGAAGTTTTCAAGAGTGGCAAGAAAGCCATTGGTGCTAAACAAACGGTGCGAGCTGTGGAAAAAGGTCTGGCTACCAAGGTATACCTTGCTGCTGATGCTGATAGACGGGTAGTTGCTCCACTTGCGCAGCTATGTAATCAAAAAGAAGTCCAGGTTGACGATCAGTCAACCATGACTGAACTGGGAAAAGCTTGTGGTATTGAAGTAGCTGCGGCGGCTGTAGCATTATTGAAATAAGTCAGTATGGGGATAAGTCGTTAATAATTTTACCCACTTGCTTGTCGGTGGCTGAAATTTTTAATAATAAATAACGAGATTGGGGAAGGAGGTGCGCTTAATAACATGCCAACAATTAATCAGTTAGTGCGCAAAAATCGGGAGTCGTTACTGCAAAAGTCTACTGCTCCTGCACTTAAGGAATGTCCACAAAAACGTGGTGTATGCACGAGGGTATATACAACTACTCCTAAGAAACCTAACTCTGCACTCCGTAAAGTTGCTCGTGTACGTTTGACTAACGGCATTGAAGTAACTGCCTACATCCCGGGTATTGGTCACAACTTGCAAGAACACTCGGTTGTACTTATCCGTGGCGGCAGAATAAAAGACTTACCAGGTGTGCGTTATCACATTGTTCGTGGCGCTCTTGACACCGCTGGTGTTGCCAAGCGTGGTCAGGGTCGTTCGAAATACGGTGCTAAAAAGGCCGCTGCTGCCAAGAAATAATTACTAGACCTGCTGTAGATTTTTGGAAGAAGGAGGGATACTGATGCCAAGAAAAGGTGCTGTTCCCAAGCGGGATGTATTGCCGGATCCGGTATATAGTTCCAAGCTTGTAACAAGATTTATCAATAAAATTATGTTAGACGGCAAAAAAGGCGTTGCTGAAAACATTGTATATGATGCGTTTGAAGCCATTCGCGCCAAAACAGGCAAAGATCCGATGGAAGTATTTGAAGTTGCGCTGAAAAACGTTATGCCAGTCCTGGAAGTTCGTGCTCGCCGAGTAGGTGGTGCTAATTACCAGGTTCCTGTAGAAGTGCGGCCTGACCGCAAAATGTCACTGGGTATTCGCTGGTTGGTTAACTATTCCCGCTTGCGCGGCGAAAAAACCATGCACGAAAGACTTGCTTCGGAATTGATGGATGCTGCTAATAATACTGGCGCGTCTGTTAAAAAACGTGAAGATACCCATAAAATGGCTGAAGCCAATAAGGCTTTTGCGCATTATCGCTGGTAAAATTTGAAGTTCAAGGTCTGGGGTTCGAGTTCGGACCGAGAAGGGTTGCGTAAGCAACCCCCTGTGTCTAAGCAAACATGCGAACTCACGATACTAAGGAGTGAAAATAGTGGCCCGAAAGTTTCCACTGGAAAAGACGCGGAACATCGGTATTATGGCACATATAGACGCCGGCAAGACCACTACCACTGAACGCATTCTGTTTTATACCGGCAGAGTACACAAAATCGGCGAAGTACATGATGGCGCTGCGACTATGGACTGGATGGTGCAAGAGCAAGAAAGAGGTATCACAATTACCTCTGCGGCCACTACAGCCCAATGGGACGGGCATCGTATTAACATCATTGACACGCCAGGACACGTGGACTTTACAGTTGAAGTAGAGCGTTCATTGCGGGTGCTTGATGGCTCGGTTGCGGTTTTTTGCGCTAAAGGCGGCGTAGAGCCACAGTCTGAGACTGTATGGCGTCAAGCTGATAAATACAACGTTCCCCGTATGGCATATGTTAATAAAATGGACATCACCGGTGCTGATTTTTACCGGGTTGTCGAAATGATGAAGACTCGACTAGGTGCTAATGCAGTGCCAATCCAACTGCCCATCGGCTTTGAAGACACCTTTAAAGGGTTTGTTGACCTTATTGAAATGAAGGCTGTTGTCTATACCGACGATCTGGGTAAAGTAAGTGAAGCTGCTGATATACCTGAAGATATGGCTGAACATGTTGAGACTTTTCGTCAAAACCTCTTGGATGCTGTTGCTGAAAGCGACGATGAACTAATGATGAAATACCTCGAAGGGGAAGAAATCTCTGTCGAGGAAATAAAAGCGGCTATTCGCAAAGCGACCATTGCCTGTAAGATGACAGCGGTGCTGTGCGGTTCATCCTACAAGAACAAAGGCGTACAACCGCTCTTGGACGCAGTAGTTGCCTACATGCCTGCACCGACTGATATCCCAGCTATTAAGGGAGTTAACCCTGAGACTGGTGAAGAAGGTGAACGTGCGGCAGATGATAGCTTACCGTTCTCGGCGTTGGCCTTCAAGATTATGGCTGACCCTTATGTTGGTAAGTTGGCATTCTTCCGGGTATACTCCGGCCAGCTAGCTTCTGGCTCTTATGTATATAACTCTACAAAAGGTAAACGAGAGCGTATTGGACGGATTCTGCAAATGCATGCTAACCACCGGGAAGAGATCGAAGTGGTCTATACTGGAGATATTGCTGCTGCAGTAGGTCTTAAAGATACTACCACTGGGGACACCCTTTGTGATGATAAAAACATAATTGTTCTTGAATCCATGGTTTTCCCTGACCCTGTTATTTCTATAGCTGTTGAGCCCAAAACTAAAGCTGACCAGGAGAAAATGGGCGTAGCCCTCAATCGGCTGGCAGAAGAAGACCCTACCTTCAAGATGTATACTGACCAGGAAACCGGTCAGACTATTATCTCAGGTATGGGCGAATTGCATCTTGAGATTATCGTTGACCGGATGCTTAGAGAATTCAAGGTAGAATGTAACGTGGGTAAACCCCAGGTTGCTTACCGTGAAACTATCCGCAAAACAGTTAAATCTGAAGGCAAATTTGTTCGTCAGTCTGGTGGACGTGGCCAATATGGTCATTGCTGGTTGGAAATTCAACCACTGGAGCCAGGAGAAGGATTTATCTTTGAGAACAAAGTTGTCGGTGGTGCTATTCCTAGAGAATACATCTCCCCAATTGAAGCCGGTGTTAAAGAAGCTATGGCAACTGGCGTATCGGCTGGGTACCCGATGGTTGACATCAAGGTTACTGTGTATGATGGCTCGTACCATGACGTTGACTCCTCAGAAATGGCATTCAAAATTGCGGGTTCAATGGGCTTTAAAGCCGGTTGTGCTAAGGCAGGCCCGGTTATCCTTGAACCATACATGAAAGTTGAAGTTGTTGTACCTGAAGATTACATGGGTGATGTTATTGGCGACTTAAACTCCCGCCGAGGCCGCATTGAAGGTATGGAAGGACGTTCTGGCGCTCAATCGATAAAATCGTTTGTGCCGCTGTCTGAAATGTTCGGCTACTCAACAGACCTTCGTTCGAAGACGCAAGGACGTGGCAATTACTCCATGGAATTTGATCATTATGAAGAAGTACCTAAAAATATTGCTGAAGTTATCGCCTCTAAGAACAAGGGCTGATAACTTGCTCGCTTAATTGCTTACCTAAAACTTTAAAGTAATAAACTTAGGAGGTAACACTCAAATGGCTAAGAAAAAGTTTGAAAGAAACAAACCACATGTTAACATTGGTACAATCGGTCACGTTGACCATGGCAAAACCTCGCTGACTGCTGCCATTACCATGACATTGGCAAAACACGGCGGCGCTGAGTTCATGGCTTATGACATGATTGACAAAGCACCAGAAGAAAGAGAACGCGGTATCACCATCAACACAGCTCACGTTGAGTATGAAACTGCAGCTCGCCATTATGCCCACGTGGACTGCCCAGGCCATGCTGACTATGTTAAAAACATGATCACCGGCGCAGCTCAGATGGACGGCGCTATCCTGGTTGTATCGGCAGCTGACGGCCCGATGCCGCAAACTCGCGAACACATTTTGCTGTCCCGTCAAGTTGGCGTACCTGCGATGGTTGTATTCTTAAACAAAGCCGACCTGGTTGATGACGCTGAACTGATGGAACTAGTAGAAATGGAAGTTCGTGAACTTCTCTCCAGCTACGAATTCCCAGGAGATGACATTCCTGTAGTATCAGGTTCTGCCGTAAAAGTACTTAACTGCGGTTGTGCGAAAGCTGATTGCGAATGGTGTGGCAAAATCCATGAGCTGATGGCAAAAGTTGATGAATATATTCCAACTCCGGAACGTGCTACTGACAAGCCCTTCCTGATGCCTGTGGAAGACGTATTCACCATCACTGGTCGTGGTACCGTAGCTACCGGTCGTGTAGAGCGTGGCGTAGTAAAAGTAGGCGATACCATAGAAATCGTTGGTATGAGCGAAAAACCGAAATCAACAGAAGTAACTGGTGTAGAAATGTTCCGGAAACTATTGGATTCGGCAGTAGCTGGTGACAACATTGGTGCACTTTTAAGAGGTGTTGAGCGTAAAGAAATCGAGCGTGGCCAAGTATTGGCTAAGCCTGGTACCATTAAACCGCACACCAAATTCAAATCCGAAGTATATGTACTGTCCAAAGAAGAAGGCGGCCGTCATACCCCGTTTTTTAACGGTTATCGTCCGCAATTCTACTTTAGAACAACAGACGTAACTGGTGTTGTTACATTGCCAGAAGGTGTAGAAATGGTAATGCCTGGCGATAACATCCAAATGAATATAGCGCTTATTACCCCGATTGCGATTGAAGAAGGTCTGCGCTTTGCTATTCGTGAAGGTGGCCGTACAGTAGGCGCTGGTGTTGTAACTGCTGTTGAAGAATAATCTCTTTGTATAATTATGATATCTGGTAGGGCGGCAGATGCCGCCTTTTACCAGGATATTGACCGGCGATGACGTGGAAGGTGGCCCGCACGCGCGGGGAAATTTCCACCGAGAATGTCCGTTCAGAGAAACTGGGCGATAAGGAGGAATAAATAAATGGCTAAACAACAAAAAATTAGAATCCGCCTTAAGGCATATGACCATAAGGCGCTTGACCAAAGTGCGGCCAAGATTGTTGAGACCGCAAAACGTACCGGCGCTATGGTTTCTGGCCCTATTCCGCTTCCTACAGAGAAAAATATTTTCACTATTTTGCGTTCACCCCATGTCAACAAAGACTCCCGCGAACAATTCGAAATGCGGACACATAAACGTCTTATTGACATTCTGGAGCCGACCCCTAAGACCGTAGATGCTTTAATGCGTCTCGACTTGCCGGCTGGTGTGGACATCGAAATCAAGCTGTAAGAGGAGGTGCGATAATATGGCTAAAGGAATTTTAGGAAAAAAACTGGGCATGACCCAAATCTTTACGGCTGAGGGTAGAGTTATTCCGGTTACTGTTATTGAAGCCGGTCCCAATGTCGTAGTGCAAAATAAGACAGTTGAAAATGATGGCTACAATGCAGTGCAACTTGGATTTGGCGCTGTTAAAGAGAAGAATGTTAACAAACCTATGCAGGGCCACTTTGCCAAGGCCAACGTTAAAGCGGTAAAATTTATCCGTGAGCTGCGCCTGCCTGGAGCCTCTGAATATACAGTAGGTCAAGTTCTTAGCGCTGATGTGTTCAGCGAAGGTGAACTTATTGATGTAACCGGTACTGCTAAAGGCAAAGGTTTTGCTGGTACCATTAAACGCCACAACTTTGCATGTGGACCTATGGGACACGGTTCTAAATCCCATCGCGAGCCAGGAACTATCGGTTCCCGGATGAGTGGTGGCGGCGGTAAAGTATTTAAAGGTAAAAAACTCCCAGGTCGTATGGGCGGACAAAAAGTTACCGTACAGCGGCTGCAAGTGGTTCGCGTCGATGTACCCCGTAACCTTTTACTGGTTAAAGGTGCTGTTCCCGGACCTAAAGGCAGTTTCGTCATTGTAAAAAATACAATAAAACCCAATAAGTAATCGCAGCTTGCAGCTTTGCGATTTGTCGTAGAGTACAGGTTGCGAGCATCGAAAGGAGGACGTGCTATATGCCGAAAGTGGCAGTATATGACATGACCGGTGCAAAAACCGGTGAAATGGAACTTAATGATAGCGTATTTGGCGTAGAAATAAATGAAGCTGTTGTTCATCAGGCAGTAGTTATGCAGCTGGCAAGCCAGCGTCAAGGTAATCACGCAACTAAGACCAGATCTATGGTACGTGGTGGCGGCAGAAAACCCTGGAAACAAAAAGGTACCGGCCGGGCACGGTCTGGTAGCATTCGGTCTCCATTGTGGGTAGGGGGCGGTGTAGCGTTTGGACCGCATCCGCGCAGCTACAAGTTCAGTATGCCTCGTAAAGCTCGCCGTTTAGCAATTAAATCGGCACTGACCGCCAAGGTCAACGACGGTGAATTACTGATAGTTGAAAGTATTAACTTTGCTGAGCCAAAAACCAAAGATGTAGTAAATTTCCTTGGTAATTTTGAGGCGCCAGCAAAAGCTTTGATTATCACTGTTGATAATGATGAAAATGTTGCAAAATCGTCCCGCAATATTCCTGGTGTTAAAGCTATCGGAACTATTGGACTGAATGTTTTTGACCTTCTTCATCATGACAAGGTACTTGTAACCAAAGAAGCAGTCGCTAAGATTGAGGAGGTGCTGGCATAATGGCAAATCCACGCGACATTCTCCTCAGACCATACATCACTGAAAAAACTAATGCATTGATGGCTGAGAACAAATATACATTTATTGTGCCGCTTACAGCTAATAAAGTTGAAGTTCGTCAAGCTGTTGAGCAAATCTTCAAAGTAAAAGTTCTTAACGTGAACACCATTCGGGTAATGGGTAAAACCAAACGTATGGGTAAGAATATCGGCAAACGTTCGGACTTCAAAAAAGCCATTGTAAAATTGGCTGCCGGCGAGCGCATAGAATTCTTTGAAGGTGTATAACCAAATTCTCTAAAAAAGGAGGGGCATACATGCCAGTTAAAAGTTTTAAACCATACGCTCCTGGCAGAAGATTTATGACGGTAGCCGATTTTTCGGATATTACCGTAGATCGTCCCGAGCGTTCTCTTACCGAGCGTCTACAAAAACACGCCGGTCGTAACCAGCAAGGTCGTTTAACTGTTCGACATCAAGGCGGTGGACATAAACGTCTGTACCGTGTTATTGACTTCAAACGTAATAAAGATGGCGTTCCTGCAAACGTTGCCACTATTGAATATGATCCGAACCGTTCAGCACGGATTGCTCTCTTAAGCTATGCTGATGGTGAGAAACGTTATATTCTAGCTCCTAACGGTCTTAAAGTAGGCGATACCATCGTGAGCGGCCCTGAAGCCGATATCAAGGTTGGTAATGCTTTACCTTTTAAAAATATACCGGTAGGTACCCAAGTTCACAACATTGAAATGAAAATCGGTAAAGGCGGCCAATTGGTTCGTTCAGCCGGTGCGTCTGCTCAGCTTATGGCTAAGGAAGGCAGTCATGCACTTCTCAGATTGCCATCTGGTGAACTTAGAAAAGTTCATATTAATTGCCGGGCTACGATTGGTCAGGTAGGCAACCTTGAACACGAAAATATCACCATTGGTAAAGCTGGCCGTTCTCGTTGGCTGGGCATCCGTCCTGCTAACCGCGGTGTTTCTATGAACCCGTGTGACCATCCGCATGGCGGTGGTGAAGGCCGTTCACCTGTTGGCCGTAAGCATCCAGTTACTCCGTGGGGTAAATGTGCTATGGGTGCAAAAACCCGTAAAAAGAAAGCTTCTGACAAATTGATCGTTAAGAGACGTAGTTCGAGGCAGACGACAGGTCGATAAGTCGAGGTTTAAATGTTCGGGGGATGAGCCAATAGTGAGAAATCACGAATGAGCGAACCCGCGAACGTAGCGAAAGGAGGCTATTTTAGGTGTCAAGATCAATTAAAAAAGGGCCTTATGTGCATGCAAGCTTGACTAAGAAGATTGATGCACTTAATGCTAAAAATGAAAAAAAAGTTATTAAAACCTGGTCGCGCAGCTCGACCATCCTGCCTACTTTTATCGGACACACCCTCGCTGTTCATGATGGCCGTAAGCATGTACCAGTATATGTTACTGAAGATATGGTAGGGCACAAACTTGGCGAATTTGCGCCAACTCGGACATATAAAGGCCACGGCGGTTCTGAACGGTCTACCGGGGTAAAATAATCGCTTAGCAAAAATCCGGGACTTATAGCCGGAAGGGGGTTAAATAATGGAAGCTAAAGCAATTGCCAGACACATTCGTATTGCTCCCCGCAAAATCCGCATTGTTATTGACTTAATTCGCGGCAAGAACGTGGGTGAGGCTTTTGCAATACTAAAATACACTCCGAAAGTTGGAGCTGAAGTTTTGGAGAAAGTGCTTAAATCGGCTATCGCCAATGCTGAACACAACTGTGATCTGAATGTCGACGCTCTTTATGTATCGCAGGCATTTGTTGATCAAGGCCCGACATTAAAGCGTATTCATCCGCGCTCACGCGGTCAAGCATTCAAAATTTTAAAACGTACCAGCCATGTAACATTGGTTGTTAAAGAGAGATAAACTAAGAACGAAGGAGGGAAAATTAGTGGGTCAAAAAGTTAATCCACATGGTCTTCGCCTTGGCATTATCAAGACTTGGGACGCAAGATGGTATGCCGACAAAGACTATGCTAAAAACCTGCATGAAGATATTAAAATCCGTGCTTTGCTGAAAGAAAAACTTTACACTTCGAATGTGTCGCAAATCATTATTGAGCGTGCGGCAAATAGGGTGAAAGTTACCATTCATACCTCTAAGCCTGGTATGGTTATTGGTCGCGGCGGTAGCGGAATTGAGAATATTAAAAGATGGCTAAAAGATCTTACCAGCAAAAATATTGATGTTAACATCGCTGAAATTAAACAGGCCGAGCTTGATGCCACATTGGTTGCTGAAAACATTGCCGCTCAACTCGAGAAGCGTATTGCTTTCCGTCGGGCCATGAAACAGTCAGTAACCCGTACGATGCGCATGGGGGCCAAAGGAATCAAAGTAACGGCAGGCGGACGGCTGGGTGGTGCTGAAATTGCCCGTACCGAAAGCTATCGTGAAGGCAGCATTCCTCTTCATACACTGCGTGCTGACATTGATTATGGCACAGCTGAAGCTGCTACCACCTATGGTCGTATCGGCGTAAAAGTTTGGATTTATAAAGGTGAAGTTCTGCCTGAAGCCAAGAAAACTGTTGTTGCCGTTGCCGCCACTGAAGGGGGCGAATAATAATGCTTATTCCAAAGAGAGTAAAACATCGCAAACAATTCCGTGGACGTATGACTGGTAAAGCCACTAAAGGCATTACTGTTTCCCATGGTGAATTCGGGCTTGTCGCGCTTGAACCGGCTTGGATTACCAACCGTCAAATTGAAGCAGCCCGTATTGCTATGACCCGTTACATTAAAAGGGGCGGTAAAGTTTGGATAAAAATATTCCCGGATAAACCGATCACTGCCAAACCTGCTGAGACTCGCATGGGTAGTGGTAAAGGTTCACCAGAGTATTGGGTAGCCGTTGTTAAGCCTGGTCGTGTAATGTTTGAAATGGATGGTGTGCCTGAAGAAATAGCGCGTGAAGCTATGCGCCTTGCTGCGCACAAGCTGCCTATTAAAACCAAGTTCGTTACGCGGGAGGATACCGCGAATTTGGATATGGACGCACCAGGTGCTAATGCTAAAGCGGGTGGTGAAGTAAATGAAGGCTAATGATATCCGCGAAATGAGTGCCGCCGAACTTGACCAGAATTTAAACAAACTGAAAGAAGAGCTGTTTAACTTACGGTTCCAACATGCAACCGGTCAACTGGATAACCCTATGCGGATTCCTGCCGTCAAGAAAACAATTGCCCGCATTAAAACCGTTCAGCGTCAACGTGAACTTAAGGCTCAATAAGTAAGGGCATTATAGAAGTGAGGATGAAGGGAGGCAGCAAAAGTGACCGTTGAAAGAAACGACCGCAAGACCCGTATCGGTAAAGTAGTAAGTGATAAAATGGAAAAAACAGTAGTAGTAGCGGTTGAACGTTTAGTACGCCATCCGCTGTATCATAAATTGATTAAACAAACTGTTAAATTTAAAGCCCACGACGATAATAATGAAAGCCATGTCGGGGATACTGTCAAAATCATGGAAACGCGTCCATTATCTAAAGAAAAACGGTGGCGTGTAGTAGAAGTTTTGGAAAAAGCAAAATAATACGAGCATAGCACCGAGAATATGCTTCTAACGCTCAAGATGCCAAGTAAGCATCGAGCCGCATAAGGAAGGAGGATAAGCACTATGATTCAACAACAGACTATCTTGAATGTTGCTGACAATACCGGCGCAAAGCAGATAATGTGCATCCGCGTAATGGGTGGCTCTTACCGCCGCTATGCCAATATTGGTGATATTATCGTAGCAGCTGTTAAAGACGCTACACCCGGTGGCGTTGTCAAGAAAGGCGATGTAGTTAAAGCCGTTGTTGTTCGTACCCGTAAAGGACTGCGCCGTCCGGATGGTTCCTATATCCGGTTTGACGAGAATGCAGCAGTTGTTATAAAAGATGATAAAAGCCCGAGAGGTACACGGATATTTGGACCTGTAGCACGCGAACTCAGGGACAAAGATTTCATGAAAATTATCTCACTGGCGCCGGAAGTTATCTAGATTAAGGAGGTGTCCGGAGTGTCCGAAGCCCAAAAATTGCATGTTAAAAAAGGCGATAAAGTAGTTGTATTGTCAGGTAAAGATAAAGGCAAACAAGGCAAGATTGTGGAGGCTCTGCCTAAAAAAGGCAAAGTTGTGGTTGAAGGCGTAAACAAAGTAAAACGTCATACAAAACCCAGCCAGAAGGCGCCCCAAGGCGGCATTATGGTAAAAGAAGCTGCTCTTGCATCGGCCAAAGTTATGCTGGTATGTCCTGCTTGTGACAAACCTACACGCATCAAAAAAACGCAATTAAGTAGCGGCGGGTTTGCACGCACGTGCAAAAAATGCGGCGAAGTTATTGATAAAGATAAGTAAAACCATTCTTTCCGGAAAGGAGGTTAACTCATGGCTACAAGAATGAAAGAAAAATATAGAAACGAAGTAGCACAAGCTATGATGCAGAAGTTTGGCTACAAAAATGTTATGGAGATCCCCAAAGTCGAGAAAGTAGTTATTAATATGGGCGTTGGTGAAGCTGTAGGCAACCCCAAAGTTCTCGACGCAGCGGTAAACGATATGACACTCATTGCCGGCCAAAAACCGGTCGTAACCAGAGCAAAAAAATCAATTGCAGCGTTCAAAATTCGTGAAGGTATGCCAATTGGTGCCAAAGTTACTATGCGTGGAGAACGGATGTATCAATTTCTTGATAAACTAGTCAACATCTCATTACCCCGGGTTCGTGACTTCCGCGGTATAAGCCCTAAATCTTTCGATGGTCGCGGTAACTATACCTTGGGTATCAAAGAGCAACTGATTTTCCCTGAAATCGAGTATGATAAAGTTGATAAGATTCGCGGTATGGAAATTATTATAGTTACCACCGCCAAAACTGACGAGGAAGCTAGAGAACTGTTACGATTGATGGGTATGCCATTCAGCGCATAACCTTTAGGAAACAGTTAAATCAAAGGAGGGAAATCGGTGGCCAAAAAGTCTTTGATTGAAAAATGGAAGAATGAGCCAAAGTTTAAAGTCCGTAAATACAATCGCTGCAAAATTTGCGGTCGTCCGCACGGATATATGCGTAAATTTGAAATGTGCCGGATTTGTTTCCGGGAACTGAGCTACAAAGGCGCCATTCCTGGAGTAACCAAGGCCAGCTGGTAGTAGCAGCAACATATAGGAAGGGGGTTCTGAACCATGGTAATGACCGATCCAATTGCCGATATGCTGACTCGCATTCGCAATGCCAACTCGGTTTATCACGATAAAGTCGAAATTCCGGCATCCAAAATCAAACAAGCCGTAGTACAAATCCTGAAAGACGAAGGTTTTGTTCGAGACTACGACATGATTGCCGATGGCAAGCAGGGAATGATTCGGGTAAGCTTAAAATACGGCCCAAATCGCGAAAAAGTAATTACGGGGATTAAGCGCATTTCTAAGCCTGGTCTTCGCGTATATGCAAAGAAAGAACAATTGCCGCGCGTTTTGGGAGGCCTTGGAATTGCGATTATTTCAACATCTAAAGGCATCATGAGCGATAAACTCGCCCGCAAAGAAGGTCTGGGCGGCGAAGTACTCGCATACGTCTGGTAGTCTAGTAGTGATACAGGAGGTGCAACATGTCTAGAATTGGTAGGAGTCCCATCACTGTTGCTGCTGGCGTTACCGTAACTATCGGGGATGACAATGTAGTGACAGTTAAAGGCCCTAAAGGCGAACTGACACGCCAGCTCCATAAAGATATGATTATCGAAATGGAAGGCAATGTTATTAACGTCAAACGGCCTACAGATAACAAACAACATCGTTCGCTGCACGGTTTGACCAGAACGTTGGTCAACAACATGGTAACAGGTGTAACTCAAGGTTTTTCTAAAACCCTGGAGATTGCTGGTGTTGGTTACCGTGCCGCTAAAGCCGGCCAAAAACTGGCGCTCACTTTAGGCTTCTCACATCCGCTGGAAGTTGAGCCACCGCAAGGCATCACCATTGATGTTCCTGCGCCTAATCGGATTGTAGTTTCTGGTATTGATAAAGAAGCTGTTGGTGAGCTTGCCGCCAAGATACGCGGCTATCGCGAACCAGAACCGTATAAAGGCAAAGGCATCAAATATGAAGGCGAAGTTGTCCGCCGCAAAGTTGGTAAAGCTGGCGGTAAAGGCAAGAAATAAACTCAGAATAGGCAATTTAAGCGAAAGGAGTGAACACCTTGCTGCGTAAACCGAGCAAAAACATCGGGCGTCAAAAACGCCAATTAAGAGCCCGAAAAACCCTAATTGGCAGTGCTGAACGTCCGCGTCTTAACGTATTCCGTAGTTTGAAGCATATTTATGCTCAGATTATTAACGACAAAACTGGCGTGACCTTGGTATCAGCCAGTACTGTAGATAAAGAAGTACAGGCTAAAGTTGAATATGGTGGCAACATCGAGGCAGCTAAAGTTGTAGGCGAGGCAATCGCTAAACGGGCTGTCGAAAAGGGCATCACCAAAGTAGTATTTGATCGTGCCGGTAATATCTATCACGGTCGCGTTGCTGCCTTAGCGGCTGCTGCACGCGAAGCTGGACTTGAATTCTAAGAAAAGGAGGGAAATTAATGGCCAGAATTGATTACACCGGTCTTGACCTTAAAGAAAAAGTAGTATTCATCAACCGGGTTGCCAAGGTAGTTAAAGGTGGCAGACGCTTTTCCTTCAGCGCTCTGGTAGTTGTCGGCGATGGCAACGGCCATGTAGGTTTCGGCCTAGGCAAAGCTGGTGAAGTACCTGAAGCTATCCGTAAAGGTGTAGAAGATGCTAAGAAAAACCTGATAAAAGTTCCTATTGTCGGTACCACTATTCCTCATCAAATCATGGGTGTGTTCGGTGCCGGCAAAGTAATGTTAAAGCCTGCCTCAGAAGGTACAGGCGTAATTGCTGGCGGCCCAGTACGTGCTGTGCTTGAACTTGCCGGCATTCATGATATTTTGACGAAGTCGCTTGGTTCATCTAACGCCAACAACATGGTTCGGGCTACAATGACTGGTTTAAGTCAGCTTAAACGAGCTGAGGAAGTTGCCACTTTGCGCGGCAAAACCGTTCAGGAACTGTTGGGTTAAGGAGGTAACATTATGGCGAAGATTAAAATTACTTTAACCCGTAGCGTGATTGGCCGACCACAAGATCAGCGTGCAACCGTAATAGCGCTGGGTCTTAAAAAAACCAACAGCTCGGTTATTCAAGAAGATAATGCGGTAATCAGAGGTATGGTTCACAAAGTAGAACACCTTGTTAC
Organism: Sporomusa silvacetica DSM 10669; assembly: GCF_002257705.1. GTDB lineage: Bacteria > Bacillota > Negativicutes > Sporomusales > Sporomusaceae > Sporomusa > Sporomusa silvacetica. The sequence goes on along the minus strand of NZ_LSLK01000143.1, from coordinate 37,090 downwards.
CGTTGAGCAAGTTGCAGAATAATTCCCAAGTGGCAATAGCCAAACATACTAGTTCAAGGAGGTGCTGTTAATGAAATTACATGAATTAGCTCCAGCGCCTGGTTCAAAAAAAGTTCGCACTCGTGTAGGCCGTGGTTTAGGCTCCGGTCTTGGTAAAACCTCCGGCAGAGGCCATAAAGGCCAAAAATCCCGTGCCGGCGGTGGTGTGCGTCCTGGTTTTGAAGGCGGCCAAAAGCCCTTGTACTTAAGACTGCCTAAGCGCGGTTTCACCAATATTTTCTCCAAAGAATACAGCGAAATTAATGTAGCTGTACTTAATCGGTTTGACAACGGTTCCGTTGTTGATCTCGAAACTTTAGTAGAAGCTGGTGTAATAAAAAAAGTACTTGATGGTCTTAGAATATTAGGCAATGGCGAGCTCACCAAGGCTTTAACAGTTAAAGCCAATGGCTTTACTAAGTCGGCCGCTGAAAAAATTCAGGCAGCCGGCGGTACAGTTGAGGTGATTTAATTGCTGTCAGAGCTCTCCAACATTTTAAAGATTACTGAGCTAAGGCAGAAGATTATATTCACCTTGGTAATGTTCTTGGTATTCAGGCTTGGTACACATATCCCGGTGCCGGGAGTAAATGCCGCCGTTATCGAGCAACTATTTACCAGTGGTAATCTGTTTGGTCTGCTGGATATGTTTTCCGGTGGTGCTTTAAGCAAATTCTCGATCTTTGCCATGAGCATAACGCCTTACATTAATGCCTCGATTATTATGCAGCTACTCACCGTAGTTGTGCCGAAATTCGAACAGTGGGGTAAAGAAGGCGAAGAGGGTCGCAAAAAAATCACCCAAATCACCCGTTATGGTACTGTCGGACTTGGTTTTATTCAGGCAATTGGTATGGCATTTGGTCTTAAGGTAGCCATCATTAACCCTAGTTTTGGTAACATTTTAATTATTGCGCTTACACTTACCGCAGGAACAACTTTTCTTATGTGGTTAGGTGAGCAAATTACCGAAAAAGGTATTGGTAACGGCATTTCACTGATCATCTTTGCTGGTATCGTATCTAGATTGCCAGATGGCATCTTTACCATTTATGAGTATGTAATAGCAGGAACAATTAATATCTTTAATGTTTTCTTGTTTCTCATCATTGCAGTGGCCATGATTGTGTTTGTTATTATGATACAGCAAGGTCAACGCAGAATTCCGGTACAGTACGCTAAACGAGTAGTTGGCCGAAAAATGTATGGCGGAAATTCTACTCACATTCCGCTTAAAGTTAACCAAGCGGGTGTTATTCCAATTATCTTTGCGTCATCTGTGCTGATGTTCCCGGTAACCATTGCCCAGTTTGTTGATATTGCCTGGGTAAAAACAGTGGCAGGGTGGTTTGCGTGGGGTACGCCGCTGCAGACAGCATTATATGCGTTGCTCATCGTATTTTTCACGTATTTCTATACTGCGGTTACTATGAACATATCAGATATGGCAGATAATATGAAAAAACACGGCGGGTTTATTCCTGGTATCAGACCAGGTAAACCTACCGCCGATTATTTAGACCGGGTTATGACCAGAATTACCCTGGCTGGATCAATCTTCCTGGCCATAATTGCCATACTGCCGAATTTCGTCGGAGCAGTAACCAATCTCCAAGGAGTTTACTTTGGGGGTACTGCCCTGCTGATCGTAGTAGGCGTGGCTCTGGATACCATGAAGCAAGTAGAGGCGCTGGTACTTATGCGTCATTACCAAGGCTTTATGAAGTAGGAGGTAGTGGTCATGTTTATTCTTTTAATGGGACCTCCTGGTGCCGGTAAAGGCACACAGGCGGCACAGCTGGTAGAAAATTTCAAAATCCCGCATATCTCGACAGGTGATATGTTTCGAGCTGCTGTAAAAGAAGGCACTGAACTTGGCAAGCAGGCGAAAGCCTGCATGGATGCCGGGCAACTAGTACCTGACAGCGTAACCATTGGTATTGTTAAAGAGCGGTTGGCTAAGGACGATTGCCAAAAAGGATTCATCCTTGATGGCTTTCCCCGAACTATCGCTCAAGCAGAAGCCCTGGATCGCACCCTGGCCGAACTTACCATCAAACTTGACAGGGTCGTCAATATTACGGCACCAGGTTCTGAACTGATTGGCCGTATGACAGGCCGCCGAATTTGTAAAGGATGTGGCGCTACCTATCATGTAGTGTTTAACGCTCCGAAACAAAATGGTATCTGTGATAAATGTAGTGGTGAGCTGTATCAACGGGATGATGACCAGGAAAAAACAGTCATTAACCGTTTGTCAGTATATCAAGTCCAAACTCAGCCGTTAATCGAGTACTATCAAGACAAAGGATTGTATACCGAAATTAATGGTTTGCAGCCCATCAAAATTGTTTTGAAAGATATAGTAGATAGCCTGAGAGGCGGGCAGGTATGATAATCTTAAAGTCACAAAGGGAACTAAATTACCTGCGTGATGCCGGGCGGATCGTGGCTGAAGCGCTTAACGAAGTTAAAAAAGCGGTAAAACCTGACGTCACAACGCTGGAAATTGATAGGATTGCCGAACAGTATATCAAAAGCAAAGGTGCAGTACCGACCTTTAAAGGCTATAATGGGTTTCCGGGTAATATCTGTGCCTCAGTTAATGAAGAGGTAGTACATGGCATTCCTGGATTAAAAAGGTTGAAAAATGGGGATAATATAAGTATTGATCTTGGTGCTACAATAAACGGTTATGTCGGTGATGCCGCCATTACTGTGCCTGTGGGCCAAGTGGATGCTGAAATGAAAAAACTTATCGAAGTTACCGAACAGTCGCTCTATAAAGGGATCGAAAAAGCCTTAGTAGGGAATCGATTAAGTGATATCTCCCATGAAATTCAAACCTACGCCGAAGGATATGGTTATGGTGTGGTGCGCGACTATGTTGGGCACGGCATTGGCAGGAACATGCATGAAGATCCGCAAATACCTAACTATGGGCTTCCTGGACGCGGGCCGCGATTAAAATCTGGTATGACATTAGCAATAGAGCCTATGATTAATGCCGGGACTCACGAGGTTAAGACTCTGGGCAATAACTGGACAGTAGTGACTGTTGACGGCAAGTCGTCAGCCCATTTTGAACACACCATTGCGATTACGCCTGATGGTCCGGAAATATTAACAAAACTATAGGAGGAGACGGCTTGTGCCAGATGGAAATAGTAATCCAGGAACTATTGTGATTTCAGCAACCGGACGGGATACTGGTCACGCATATGTAGTACTTGGGTGGTATAAGCCGCAAACTCTTCTGGTAGCTGACGGACGCGGACGTAAAGTCAGCAATCCTAAAAAAAAGAATGTTAAGCATGTTAAGACGCTTAACTCTATTGCTAACAAGGTGGCGGATGCTTTAGCAGGGGGTTTACCAATCACCGACGAAGATATCCGTCAGGACCTCGCCCACATCGAGGCGACCAGATAAGCTGTTAAAAGCGGACGAGGAGGGGATAGCTCATATGTCCAAACAAGATGTAATTGAAGTGGAAGGTACGGTCGTTGAGGCGTTGCCTAATGCTATGTTCCAGGTAAAATTGGAAAACGGTCACATTGTGCTGGCGCATGTCTCAGGGAAAATTCGGATGAATTTTATTCGAATTTTGCCAGGCGATAAAGTTACTATTGAACTTACACCGTATGATTTAAAACGCGGCCGTATTACCTATAGGTTTAAATAGCTTGTGTTCGTGGGTTCGTAAGTTCGTTAGTCAAGTCGATGAGCGAACACGGACTGGCGAGCGGCGGACGCACGATAAGGAGGTTTAATTATGAAAGTAAGGCCATCGGTTAAGCCTATATGTGAAAAATGCAAAGTCATCAAACGGCATGGCAGAGTAATGGTGATTTGCGAAAATCCTAAACATAAACAAAAACAAGGTTAAAAGAGGGGGGTGGATTAAAACATGGCACGTATTGCCGGTGTAGACTTACCGCGTGACAAACGCATTGAAATTGCCTTAACATATATTTTTGGTATTGGAGTAACATTATCAAAACAAATTCTGGTTAGTACCGGAATCAATCCGGATACCAGAACCCGGGATCTGACCGAAGAAGAAGTTGCCAAACTGCGTGAAAACATTGATAAAAACTATCGCGTAGAAGGCGATCTTCGCCGGGAAGAAGCATTAAATATTAAGCGGCTCATTGAGATCGGCTCTTATCGTGGCAAGCGGCATCGCATGGGTCTTCCTGTACGTGGTCAACGTACTAAGACCAATGCCCGTACCCGCAAAGGCCCAAAAAGAACTGTCGGCGCTAAGAAGAAGAAGTAAGGGAGGGAATAACCTTTGGCTCAAAGAAAAGTTGTCAGAACAAAACGTAAAGAACGTAAAAATATAGAACATGGTGTTGCTCACATCCGTTCGACCTTCAACAACACCATCATTACCATCACTGATACCAGAGGCAATGCCATTTCCTGGGCAAGCGCCGGTGGACTGGGCTTTAGAGGCTCACGGAAAAGTACCCCATTTGCTGCTCAAATGGCTGCTGAAACCGCTGCCAAAGCCGCTATGGAACATGGCCTTAAACAAATCGAAGTATTTGTAAAAGGTCCTGGTGCCGGCCGAGAAGCTGCTATTCGTTCACTCCAGGCTGCAGGCCTTGAAGTTAATGCAATTAAAGACGTAACACCCATTCCGCACAATGGATGCCGTCCGCCAAAAAGAAGAAGAGTTTAGGGAATTGGGAGGTGTTTGGTAAGAATGGCAAAATATACAGGTCCTGTTTGCAGATTATGCCGCCGCGAGGGTTCAAAACTGTATCTCAAAGGCGACAGATGCTATAGCGATAAATGCGCCTTTACAGTGCGCAGCTTTGCTCCCGGCCAACATGGTGCCGGTCAAACCCGTAAAAAGGTTTCTGAGTATGGTATTCAGCTCCGGGAAAAACAAAAAACCCGCCGTATCTATGGCGTACTTGAGCGTCAATTCCGGAATTACTTTGAAAAAGCGGAACGCCAAAAAGGCATTACTGGTGAAAATTTGTTGGTTATGCTGGAAAGAAGACTTGACAATGTTGTTTTTCGCATGGGGATGGCTGAAAGCCGCAACCAAGCAAGACAATTTGTACGTCACGGCTTAGTTAATGTAAATGGCCGCCGCGTAAATATTCCATCCTTCCTGGTAAAAGCCGGTGATGTTGTTGCCGTCCGGGAAACAAGCAAAGAATCACCCATTATGAAAAAAATCGCTGAATCGATTGGTCATAAGCAAGCTCCAGCTTGGATTGAACTTACGGCTGCCGATATGAGCGGTAAAGTTATGCGCTACCCCACCCGGGAGGAAATTGATATTCCTATCCAGGAACATCTCATCGTAGAGTTGTATTCAAGATAAGTTGCCCTCAACCGTGGCGATGGCGTAACGTAAGAGTTTGGCCAAATGAGGAGGGTTTTTCCGGATGATTGAAATCGAAAAACCGAAGATCGAAATAGTAGAAATAAGTGAAGACAGCCGTTATGGCAAATTTGTATGGGAACCGCTCGACAGGGGCTTTGGCATTACGCTGGGCAACAGTCTACGGCGGGTGCTCTTATCATCTTTACCAGGTGGAGCTGTAACCTCAGTGAAAATTGATGGTGTGCTTCATGAATTCGCTACGATTCCCGGTGTTCGGGAGGACGTCACCGACATTATACTAAACCTAAAAGAACTGTGTCTTAAAATGCATAGTGACGAGCCTAAAGTTTTGCTTGTTGAAGCGTTTGAAGAAGGCGAAGTCACAGCAGGCGATATTAAGGCCGATGCCGACATTGATATTTTAAACCCGGAACTGCACTTGGCGACAGTAGGTGCTGGTGGTCAGCTCCGGATGGAAATCATGATAGAAAAAGGCAAAGGGTATATACCGGCTGACAAAAACAAAAAACCCGACCATGTAATCGGGATTATTCCTATTGACTCCATCTTCTCACCTATTGTACGCGTCAATTATAACGTTACTGATACGCGTGTTGGTAACGTAACTAATTATGACAAACTGACATTAGAAGTATGGACTGACGGCAGTATGCGTCCTGAAGAAGCGGTTAGCAAAGCTGCTGGAATTATGGTGTCGCACCTGAAATTGTTTCAAAATATTGCCGGAGAACCTCCAGAAGAAGATGAGGATCAGGATTTAGTTTCTGAAGAACCTGCAGAGGGTAAAAACAGGACAATGGAAATGACCATTGAAGACCTGGATCTCTCAGTACGTTCTTACAACTGTTTGAAACGGGCCGGAATCAACACAGTGGCTGAGCTTGTGCAAAAGAGCGAAGATGATATGATGAAAGTTCGCAATTTGGGACGCAAGTCACTGGAAGAAGTTAAGAAAAAAATTATTGAAATGGGTCTGGCACTCGCAGAACAAGAAGAGTAAAGGGAGGGAAGAGTTGTGGCCTACAGAAAGTTAGGACGGGACACTAGTGCACGTAAAGCGTTATTTCGCAGCATGTTAACTTCCTTCTTTGCATATGAGCGTATTGAGACAACGGAAGCTAAGGCGAAAGAAATCAGCGGCCTTGCCGATAAAATGATTACTTTGGCTAAGCGGGGCGATCTGCATGCTCGCCGCCAAGTGTTATCAAGCCTCTACGACGAAGAAGTAGTTAAAAAGCTGTTTGACGTGATTGCTCCTAAATATGCCGAACGTCATGGCGGTTATACCCGGATCATGAAACTGGGACCGCGCCGGGGTGATGCTGCTCCGATGGCGATCATCGAATTAGTGTAACAAGTACAGAGACAAGGCGGCCCAACGGGTCGCCTTTATTCTTACGGGGGTGCAGTAGCCTCACATGGGAGAACTTATTAAGATTGAAAATTTGCGTCACACATACCCCGGTTATGATAACCAGGAGGTAGTTGCGCTTACTGATATTAACCTGACAATCAATCAAGGAGAATTTGTTGCTATCATTGGGACCAATGGCTCAGGCAAATCAACCTTGGCAAAGCATCTTAATGCCTTGATACTGCCGACAGGCGGCAAATGTCTTATAACCGGTATTGATACTGCTGATGCTGAGAAGGTATGGGAAATCCGGCAGCAAATAGGTATGGTTTTTCAAAATCCGGATAATCAGATTGTGGCTGCAATTGTGGAAGAGGACGTCGCCTTTGGCCCGGAAAACTTAGGCGTAGCTCCCCAGGAAATTGCTAGGCGAGTAACTGAGGCCCTGGCACTTGTCAATATGGAAGAATATCGCCATCATGGCCCCCATCTGCTCTCCGGCGGTCAGAAACAGCGGGTGGCTATTGCTGGCGTGCTAGCAATGCGACCCAAGTGCCTGGTTCTTGATGAGCCGACAGCCATGCTTGATCCACGCGGTCGTAAGGAAGTTTTAGACACCGTATGCCGATTAAATAAGGAAGGGATCACAGTTGTCTATATTACGCACTTCATGGAAGAAGCAGTGACTGCTCATCGGGTAGTAGTGATGGAGCAGGGGAAAATTGCCATGGAGGGAACACCGGCGGAGATTTTTTGTCAAGTCGAACGGCTCAAGGCTATGGGATTAGATGTTCCGGTAGCGGCTGAGATTGCTGCCTATTTACGGAAACAAGGAATACAGCTTAGCCAAGACATAATAAGCGATGAGCAATTGGTGGTGGCGTTATGTCCATAAACTTTGATAACGTTACATATACGTATATGCCAGGAACCCCCTATCAGCGAACAGCCATACAAAATATTAACCTTGTGATAAACAAAGGGGAATTTGTCGGCATAATCGGGCATACTGGTTCAGGAAAATCTACGTTGGTTCAGCATATGAACGGTCTGATTGCACCAACTTCTGGTCAAGTAACCATTGATGGTATTGACCTAAAAATGAAAAGTCAGGCGGCACGGCAGGTTAGGCGCCAGGTAGGTATGGTTTTTCAATATCCTGAACATCAACTATTTGAAGAAACTATTTATCAGGATATTGCCTTTGGCCCTAAGAACCTCGGTCTACCAGAAGACCAAATAGAAAATCGCATCAGACGGGCGATGGAGTTTGTCGGGCTTGACTATGATACCTTCAAAGATCGCTCACCTTTTAACTTAAGTGGCGGACAAATGCGGCGGGTAGCTATCGCCGGAGTAATTGCCCTGGAACCGGACTATCTGGCGCTGGATGAACCGGCTGCTGGACTTGATCCTTGTGGGCGCGATGAAATTTTTGGCCAAATTGTACAACTACATCAAAAAACAGGAATTACCGTTATCCTTGTATCCCATAACATGGAAGATATTGCGCGTTTTGCCAGCCGTGTATTGGTTATGAATAACGGACAGATTAGTCTTGATGGGTTGCCAAAGGAAATTTTCAGCAGTGGCCGTGAAAAACTTCAGGAGGCTGGCGTTGATGTGCCGCCGATTACAGCACTTATTGACAAATTTAGAGCTAAGGGTTTGGCTATTAGTAATGATGCGATGACGGCTGAGGCTGCAGCTAAGGGAATCTATCAAGCTGTCAGGGGGCGGACCAATGCTCACTGATATTACCTTAGGCCAATATTTTCCGGGGAAATCACCCATCCATCTGCTTGACCCCCGTACCAAGATATTGGGCGTAATCACATATATTAGTACGATATTTCTGGCAGAGGATTATCTGGCGTACGCTATACTTACTGTCTTTGCTGTTATGGTAGTGGCTGTGTCAGGGATTCCCATGCGAATGGTGCTGCGGTCAATTAAACCATTGTGGATCATCATTCTATTGACAGTGGCTATTCATGTTTTTAGTACCCCGGGGACCGTACTATATAACCTGGGACCACTGACTGTGACCCAAGAAGGCACTCGTATGGGCATATTTATGTCTTTACGACTAGTGCTATTAATTGTGGTATCCTCACTATTAACCTTTACCACCTCACCGATTGCGCTTACTGATGGTATAGAAAGACTGCTAAATCCCTTCCGGCGATTAGGGGTGCCAGCGCATGAGCTGGCGATGATGATGACCATTGCGCTCCGGTTTATTCCGACACTGCTGGAGGAAGCTGACCGGATTATGAAGGCTCAAATGGCTCGAGGCGCAGATTTTGCATCTGGTAACATCTTAAAACGAGCCAAAAGCATGGTACCTTTACTAGTACCGTTATTTATCAGTGCCTTTCGCCGGGCAGATGAATTAGCTGTAGCGATGGAGGCCAGATGCTACCGGGGCGGCGAAAACCGTACCCGGATGAAAGAACTAAAAATGGGTGCGCCTGACGTAATGGCAGCCGTGATTCTTATGGTATTGATTGCTGTATTGATAACCGTCAGGGCATATAAACTAGTCATATGAGAAACATTAAGCTTGTCCTCGCATATGACGGAAATGCATACCATGGGTTCCAACGCCAAGCCAATGCCATGACCATTCAGCAGCTAGTGGAAGAACGATTGCAAAAAATATTTGGGCATCCACTTACTATATATGGCTCAGCTCGGACTGATGCCGGGGTGCATGCCTATTATCAGGTTGTAAACTTCTTCACCCAAGGCACAATACCGGCAGACCGTATCCCACTGGCGGCCAGGGGCTTATTGCCTGATGATATTGTTGTTGTTGCGGCCGCAGAAGAGGCCGCCGAATTTCATGCCCGTTGTTCAGCAAAAAGTAAAATTTACCGATACCGGCTAGTAAATACGCGGATAGCTAACCCATTTGAGCGTAATTATGCCTGGCATTTTCCGCTACCGCTTGATGTAACCTTAATGCACGAAGCAGCGCAAGCTGTTGTGGGTACTCATGATTTTTCGGCTTTTCGGGCTACAGGGGGAGCACCTGTAAGCCCGGTGCGCACCATAATGGCTGCACAGTGCCGCAGTACAGGTAACTCTTTGATTGAGTTTGAATTCTGGGGTACAGGTTTCCTCTACCATATGGTACGTAACTTAGTGGGAACCCTTGTCAAAGTCGGCCAGCGTCGTTTAACTCCGGCTGGTTTTGCAGCAATACTGCAAGGCCGTGATCGCCATGCTGCAGGGATGACAGCGCCAGCGCAAGGCTTGTACTTAGTGGAAGTTAAATATTAAGTTATAGAAAATATTTTTTCAGTGGCAAGGGATAACGCTTGACATTAGTTAACTAATTTATTACAATAGCTTTATGAGAATTTTGCCATGACTTCCATTAGCCCCGGAATTCAAGGTTGATCATCATAGTTTGTTTTTCGATATTATAGTCCTTTAGCTTTCACGAGGAGGATAGACAATGAAAACTTTTATGGCAAACCCGGCCAACATCGAGCGCAAGTGGTATGTTGTCGATGCTGAGGGTCAAACCCTTGGTCGCTTGGCCGTTGAAGTCGCGAAAGTTCTTCGCGGCAAAAATAAACCAATCTTTACTCCAAATGTTGATACCGGCGACCATGTAATCGTGGTTAATGCTGAAAAAATTGCTTTGACTGGTAAAAAACTGGAGCAAAAAACCTATTTCCGTCATTCCGGTTATCCGGGTGGCACTACTTTCACTACTGCTGGCAAAATGTTAGCAACTAAACCTGAGCGTGTTATTGAAGCGGCCGTTAAAGGCATGTTGCCCAAGAACACACTTGGTCGTCAAATGTATCGTAAGCTTAATGTTTACGCTGGTCCGAACCATCCGCACGCCGCGCAACAGCCGGAAGTGTTGGAACTTAATATTAAGTAATACCGGAAAGGAGGAACATATATATGGCATTGGTTACTTACTACGGCACAGGTCGCAGAAAAACCTCGGTTGCCAGAGTTCGTCTGGTTCCGGGAGAAGGCAAGATCATCGTAAATACACGTCCCCTAGACGAATATTTTGGTTTGAAAACCCTTGAACTTATCGTTACTCAGCCGCTTAACATCACCGATACTGTTGGTAAATATGATGTTTTGGCCAAGGTTGAGGGAGGCGGTGTATCCGGTCAAGCTGGCGCAGTTCGTCACGGCATTGCTCGTGCACTGTTAAAGGTTGATGGTGAATTCCGTCTACCACTGAAAAAAGCAGGTCTGTTAACTCGTGACCCACGCGAAAAAGAGCGTCGTAAATACGGCCTCAAAAAAGCGCGTAAAGCATCTCAGTTCTCCAAACGTTAATATTGTACAAGAACCCTGCCGGTTATCTGGCAGGGTTTTTATATAAAATAATTATATTTTGAAAGGATGATTGCTATGCTAGAATTACTAAAAACCAGAAGAAGTACTCGAAAATATAAAGATTTGCAGGTGGAAAAAGCCGATCTGGATAAAATGCTAAAAGCCGCTTTGCTTGCGCCTTCCGGAAAAAATATAATGCCTTTAGAGTTTGTCGTTATTGAAGATAAGGAAACGCTGCTAAAATTAGAAACCTGTAAGCATCCCGGAGCGGTTGCGCTAAAGACAGCACCACTGGCTATTGTTGTTATTGGCGATACAGAAAAAAGCGATACCTGGATTGAAGATGCTTCCATTGCATCAATACTAATTCAGCTGCAAGCAGAAGCCTTAGACCTTGGCTCTTGTTGGATACAAAGTAGCAAGAGAAAAAGCCAAACCGGCGAAAATTCCGAAGATGCTGTAAGAAAAATCCTGGACATACCAGCAAACTATGGTGTTTTAAACATTATAACCGTAGGCCATAAAGATGAGACTTTAAAGGCTTATGACGAGTCGAACCTTAACTTTACAAAAGTTCATTATGCTAAATACTAAGTTTTAGTTTCATATAAAGCTTTTCAGTTCTCAAACGTTAATAATAGCAATGAAAACCGCCAGATTTATTGGCGGTTTTTTGCATTCTAATTCTATAAATAATATTAATAAATAATTTTTTTCAGGACGAGCAGGAATTTTCCATTTAAAGTATAATACTAATTCAAAGATAACATTTATTACTAAGGAGATGCTACGAATGACCGTACTAACTAAAACAAATAGCTGGAACTGGGATGGAGAACAGGTAGTAGTTGACGGTGGGAAAGACGCCTTATGGGGAGTTGTTGAGCAGGCTAATGGAGTTTGGGCGATTTTAGTCGATACACCGGGCGGTGTTTTGACAGCTGGGCAGTTTGCTATACTAGCGGACATTATGGCTGACGGTGGTGCTGCCGTTAAATTTACCAGACGTCAGCTGCCAATTTTGTTAGTGCCCAAGGATAAGGTGACAGGAGCATTAGAAAAATTGACAGCTGGAGGGTTAAGAGTGGCCAGCGTTCATGGCAGTGTCCGCAATATTGTAGCCTGCCCAGGCAAAGGTTTGTGCGTACATGCTCGCCAGGAAACATTGGGATTGGCCAAGGAAATTAACGAAGCGGTGTATGGTGCTAAACTGCCGTGGGATTTTAAAATCGGGTTATCCGGCTGCCCGCGTAATTGTTCAGCGGCCTTGTGCCAGTGTATTGGCCTAATTGGTGAGCCACGGGGCAAATTTACTATTGCGCTAGGTGGCAAAGAAAGCGGCATAACACCGATTCATGGGGTAGTATTGCCTGTGAAAGTTCCGCGGGAAAAGGTGGTGCCGGTAATTGTGCGGTTGCTGGGGTTATATAGCACGTTGGCCGCTGAATTTACCGCAACTGGCGAATTGCCAGAACATCCCCGCCTATATCATGTTATTGCAAAAGCGGGCGTAGAGCGCTTTATTGCTGTAGTACAAGAGGAGGTTGAAGCATGAGTTTTTCCAAAGAAAGTGCGTTTATGGCATTTGTCAGCACCAATAAAGCATGCGGTAACTGTAAGAAATGTGCCAAGACTAGCTGCCATATTGGGCTAGCTAAAGATACATTAATGTATATGTCGGAGACAGGTACGAAATTTAATGATGAGATTCCTGAAGATATTTTAGATTTAATCCGCTCCCTACCGGTTGTTAACGGACGGGTTGAACATTTCAAGGCATTGGCAGCTTATGATGCTGTGAGTAAAATCTGTGATGGTTGCCGCCTGCAGGATCATGATGAATTCTGCTCAATAAACATTACCCTAACAGCGTTAGGTACTTTGGTTTACGGACCAACCTTCAAAACCGAAAAGGACAAGCAACTCGGAGTATAAAAGCAAGGCCCGGCCATTAGCCGGGCCTTACTAATTTATTTTGCCAACAAGATGGGTGTAAGTTTGGCTTCTTGGGCTTGTGCCGGGCCAATATAGCTGTTGCGGGACATAGCGGCAAGTACTACGGCTTGTCGCTGTTTAGCGGCTGCAAAATCGACATAGGGAGAGGTGAGCGAGGGTGCATTAGGCAAACCGGCTACCATGGCACATTCGGCCAAATTAAGATGAAAAGGCGGTTTGCCAAAATAAATGGTGGAAGCTTCCCCGATCCCATAAGCCCCTGAGCCAAAATAGATGGTATTCAAATACATTTCCAGAATGTCTTCTTTCGAATAGCGAAGCTCAATATCAATGGCGAGGACAAATTCCTCAACTTTTCGTCCCAGCGTTCGTTCCTGGGAGAGAAATAGGTTTTTGACTAATTGTTGGGTAATGGTACTGCCGCCCTCAATATAAGAGCCTGTCTGTACATTAACTAAGGTGGCTCGCAAAATACCCTCAATATCAAACCCCACATGGTGATAAAAGCGACTGTCTTCGACGGCGATGATCGCCTGCTGCAAGGCTAGGGGAGTGTCTGACAGCCGTACATAACTTTTTTTATCCAGCTTAGCATCAATGGCGCTTTTTAGAAAAATTACCCGGTGTACTCGCTCCCAGGTGCTGGTAACACTAGATAATGTAATAGCTGTAGTAGGTGATTGTGTCGGTAGTGGGTTGATTTTCGATATAGATGAACGCAATACGGATTCTCCGCCTGCCCATAAAAAGGCAACAATAAATACAATAACTAATAAGGCCAGGAGGCGGCTCTTTTTTATACGCCTGGTTTTCACGTAAATCACCTCTATTATTGCAAACTTCTTCATTTCCTATTTTAGCATTTAATTGCCGAATAGAGAATACAGTGTAAGTAGCAATGGCAACAGGAAAAAAGGTGGGATGAGTATGCGGATACTGGCGGTAAGACGGCATAGAGTGGTGAGTGCAGTCGTATTTAGTATAGCGGTGGTGGTGTTAAACCTCCTGACGTTACGTTATCTTGTGCTGGCAGATATTGAAAGTGCCGATTTGGCCGTGCTTAGTGGTAAAACGATCGCGATTGACGCCGGACATGGTGGGATTGACGATGGGGCAAAATGGAATGGACTGGATGAGAAAAATATAAATTTGGCGATTGCAGTCAAAGTAGCCGCCGCCCTGGCAGCCAATGGAGCTACAACTGTGCTTACTCGTGAGGAAGATGTCGATTATTATACCAAAGGCAAAGGTGGGAAACGCAATGATCTGTTAAAACGGGCAGAAATTATTGAAAAATCAGGAGCCGACCTTTATCTTAGTATTCATTGTAATGCGATTAAGGGGTCCAATTGGTCAGGGGCTCAGGTGTTTTATAATCCTAACAAGGAGGAAAATAAGCAGTTAGCCGAAATTATGCAGCAAGCACTAAAAAATTTTCCCCCTGGTAATAGACGCCAAGTCAAGCAGGATTCTGACATTATTTTATTGAAATCTGTAACTATATCAGGTGTGCTCATTGAAGCCGGTTTTATTAGCAACCCAGCTGAGGCTACGCAGCTTAACAGTGAAGCTTATCAACAAAAACTGGCTGAGGCCATTGCGAAAGCGCTGGCGTATCATTTTAGCCACAATGTGGAACGATAAAAAGCACCACGCACCACTAGCTGGAGGGAGCGATATTATGGATAATTTGGTTGGCTGTGCGCTCATGCCACATCCCCCGATCATGATCCCGGAAGTAGGAAACCAGGAACTCGAACATATTAAGATTACAGTTGAAGCCGCAAGGCAAGTGTCAGAAATGCTAAAAGACGAAAATCCCCAAACTGTTGTTATTATTACACCACATGGTCCGGTATTTGAAGATGCTGTTGCCATTAGTATTCACCCCCGCCTTAGGGGGAGTATGGCCCAGTTTGGTGCTCCGGATGTAACTCTTGGTTTTGAGACCGATAATCTATTAATAAAAAATATAATTCGAAATTGTCAGCGACTCGGTATTAATTTAACCGAACTGACCGATGATGTTGCCAAAAGTTATCGAATACCATTACAACTTGATCATGGAGCCTTTGTCCCGCTCTACTACCTAGTTAAAGCAGGGTTCAAAGGGCAAATTGTGCATCTATCTGTGGGTATGTTGGCTTATGAGGAAATGTATACCTTTGGCAAAGCCGTGCAGGCAGCTATCAGCCATGTGGGCAAGCGAGTAGCGGTAATTGCCTCAGGTGACTTGTCACATCGTCTGACACCAGACGCTCCTGCCGGTTATAGCCCGAAAGGCGCCGAGTTTGACCGGCAGCTAGTTACTGCTCTTACCAATATTGACGTTAAGGCTTTACTCAATATGGATAAAAATTTGATTGAGGAAGCCGGGCAATGCGGTCTCAGGTCAGTGTTTTTTCTTATGGGCGTTATGGGGGGACTGGATGCCGAAGTGGTGACCACTTCGTATGAAGGCCCCTTTGGTGTTGGGTATGCGGTTATTGCTTATAAAATAAAGGGTAAGAAGTAGGAGGCACTACGATGGATAAACAAAGTGAGCCGGTAAGGCTTGCCCGGGAAAGTCTTACCTATTACCTGGAACATGGTCAGCTTATGGATAAGCCAGCCGAACTCCCTGAGAATTTACAGGGGAAGGCGGGGGTCTTTGTATCTTTTAAAAAAGAAGGTCAACTGCGTGGCTGTATTGGTACCTTTGAGCCTACTCAGCCGAGTATTGCCGAAGAAATTATTCAGAATGCCGTTAGCGCTGGGACTGGGGATCCGCGCTTTGGCCCAATTAAGCTAAACGAACTAGCAGAATTGGAAACTTCGGTCGATGTGCTGGAAACACCTGAGCAGATTGATAGCATTGATGACCTTGAACCTAAAACCTACGGGGTAATTGTCCGTAACGGACACCGTTCTGGCTTACTCTTACCTGACCTCGAAGGTGTGGATACTGTCACTGAACAGGTAAGTATTGCTATGCAAAAGGCAGGTATTCAGGCGGGAAAAGAAATTGATTTATACCGTTTTACCGTAACTCGATATAAATAGCATACAGTAGGTGAACAAAAGTGCGTGAGGCACTCCATTATGAGCAGCAGGGACAAGCCGTCGCCTGCAAATTATGTCCTAAAAACTGCGTTATTACCGAGGGGAAGACCGGGTTTTGCCGGGTACGCAAGAACACGGGCGGTAAACTGTACAATCTTAATTATGCGCAAGCTACTGCCCAAGCACTTGACCCTATCGAAAAGAAGCCGCTCTATCATTTTCACCCTGGCAGCAACATCCTGTCACTTGGTACTTGGGGTTGCAACTTTGCTTGTCAATTTTGCCAAAACTGGCACATTGCCCAGGCGCAGCCGCAATTTACCTTGCTTGAGCCGCAGGCAGCAGCGGTACTGGCCAGTCAGCTAGTCAGCCAGGGTAATATCGGCATTGCCTATACCTATTCTGAGCCCAGTGTGTGGTATGAATATATCTTAGATACAGCGCGGTTAGTACAAGCAGCAGGACTTAGTAATATATTGATTTCCAATGGGTTTATTAATGAACAACCCTTACAGGAATTGTTGCCCTACATTGCGGCCATGAATATTGATGTTAAAGCCTTTACCAATGAGTTTTACCAAAAGGTGTGTGCCGGAGAGCTTACTCATGTCAAACGCACCGTAGAACAGGCGGCTCGGCAGTGCCATGTTGAAATTACCACCTTAATCATACCAGGCCTTAATGATTCTGTAGAGGAAATTGCCAGCTTGGCTAAATGGTTATCAGGCATCAATGCAGATATACCATTGCACCTTTCCCGCTACTTTCCTAACCATAAAATGGAGGTGCCGCCGACTTCGGTAAGTACCTTGGAGGCAGTGGCAGCGGTGGCGCGTGAGTATCTTAACTATGTATATCTAGGCAATGTCGGTGGCAATGGCACGAATACCTTTTGCCCACAATGTGGCTACATGGTAATTGACCGCCTCAGTGGTTACAGCTGTCTTACTGAGCCGGGGAAAAAATGCCCTCAGTGTGGGCAAAGTATACCAATTAAGGGGGAAATTCGGTTGTCGGACAGAGGCTGATGCGAAAAACAACAGCCTCTATTTTCTTTTGCACTTATAATATCGATCGGCAGGACTACATAGTTAATTTGCATTAAGAATTTTGCAGATGTTTATAAAATTTTAATGTATACATGAAACAAAAATGCTTGCATTATTATTCACGACTAATGTATAATATTACAAAAGGAGCGAGGACTATGAAAATAAGTATTGTCGGAGCTACCGGCTATGCCGGTGCGGAATTACTGCGTTTATTGGCATCCCATCAGGTTGCAGAAGTAAAATATATTACTTCAGAAAGTCAGCCGGGAACAGCCATTGCTGATATATACCCTCATCTTACACGATTTTATCCGCAGACATTAACAAGCTTGGTCGATTTGGAGAAACTCGCCGTTGAGAGTGACGTCATTTTTATCGGTTTGCCTCATGGTCATGCTATGGAGGTAGGACGTAAGGCAACGGCCATCAATCCTACCATTAAAATTATTGACCTGGGCGCTGATTATCGGTTTAAAAACCATGATGTGTATGAGGAGTGGTACAAAGTGCCGCATACGCACCGCGAGGCTAAGACTGTTTATGGCCTGACTGAGCTAAACCGCAGCCAAGTGCGAGAGGCTAGCATTGTCGGTAATCCTGGCTGCTATACAACGGCCAGTATCCTAGCTTTGGCACCGTTGGTGAAAAACAATCTGGTTGATTTGACAACTATTATCGTTGATGCCAAGTCTGGCGTATCTGGTGCCGGGCGTGGTCTAAACCTAGGTTCGCATTTTAGCGAAGTATTTGAGAGTGTCAAGGCATATAATGTGGGGGGCCACCGCCATACACCAGAGATCGAGGAAGTACTCGGCGGATTGGCTGGAGAAGAGCTGACAATTAACTTTACGCCCCATCTTATTCCTATGCCCAGAGGAATACTCAGTACCTGCTATGCCAATCTCAAAGCAGGAGTAACACCAGAAATGGTTGATGAGGCCTATAACTCTCAGTATGGCAACGAATATTTTGTCCGATTGTTAGGGCGGGGCGGCTATCCAGTGACCAAAAATACGCGCAGCAGCAATTTCTGCGATTTGGGTTGGCATATTGATAAACGTACCAAGCGGGTAATTGCTATTTCTGCCATTGACAATCTGGTCAAGGGCGCTGCTGGTCAAGCAATACAGAATATGAACGTTATGTTTAATATAGATGAGAAGACAGGGCTAGATAATGCCCCAGTGTATCCGTAAGGAGGAAACAAATGTTAACCAAAATCACGGGTGGCATTACGGCACCGCAAGGATTTAAGGCCGCTGGCGTGCATGCCGGTATAAAAAAGAATGGTATAGAAGATATTGGCATTATTTATAGCACGGTTCCTACAGCAGTAGCCGCTAAGTTTACTACCAACAAAATGGCTGCTGCGCCTGTGCTTATTTCACGGGAGGCCGTTAACCGAGGTAAGATACGCGCCATTGTTGTTAATTCTGGTTGTGCCAATGCCTGTACTGGCGATCAGGGACTTACCGATGCCCGGACAATGGCCCACAAGACGGCCGAGATGCTTAATTTGGACGATTATGAAGTGTTAGTGGCCTCTACTGGTGTAATCGGCGTCCCATTGCCGATGGATAAAATAACAACTGGCATTAGCCAAGCGGCAGCTGCGTTATCCGAGAATGGGTATGAAGCTATGCTGTCTGCTATCATGACAACAGATACTTTCCCTAAATCCTGTGCCTATGAGTTTACACTTGGCGGCAAACCTTGCAAAATTGCCGGAATTGCCAAAGGTGCAGGCATGATTCATCCTAATATGGCGACAATGCTTTCCTTTATAACCACCGATGTTGCCATTGCGCCTGATTTACTCAACCAAGCGCTTAGTCAAGCCGTTGAACTCTCCTATAATATGATTTCTGTTGATGGTGATACCAGTACTAATGATACAGTAGCTGTTCTGGCTAATGGCCAGGCAGGCAACAAACTCATTGCTGCTGCCGGCAGCCAAGAATATCAGGAGTTTTATATAGCATTAAAAACAGTATGCACGGAATTAGCACAGCTTGTTGTTCGTGATGGTGAAGGAGCAACCAAATTTCTGGAGATCAACGTGGTTGGCGCAGTATCCTTTGCTGATGCTAAGTGTGCTGCGATGGCCATCGCCAAATCACCGCTTGTAAAGACGGCATTCTTTGGTCAGGACCCCAATTGGGGCCGCATTATATGTGCTGTTGGTTATTCTGGCGCTAAAACGCAGCTTGACAAGACTTCACTGGCAATTGGCGATTTAACCATTGTTGTAGATGGCCAGGGAGTTGCAGGCTTTGAAACTGCTAAGCTCAAAGAGATTATGGCTGCCAAAGATATTGCCATAACGGTAAACTTAGGTCAGGGTGAAGCGTCGGCTACTGTTTGGACCTGCGATTTTTCCTATGAATATGTCAAAATCAATGGGGAATATACAACCTGATAGTTAGATTCAAATGGGGAAAGGAATGATTCTATGATAAACTCGGTAGAAAAAGCGTCTGTGCTTATTGAAGCCTTACCATACCTGCAACGATTTTCCGGCAACACAGTTGTTATCAAATATGGCGGTAATGCCATGCTTAATGACGAACTCAAAAAAAATGTGATCCAGGATATTATTTTCCTTAAATATGCGGGGATTCGCCCAGTTGTTGTTCACGGCGGCGGTCCGGAGATTACCGGTATGCTCAAGAAACTGGGTAAAGAGTCAAGCTTTGTTAGCGGACTCAGAGTAACCGACGCCGAAACGGTGGCTATTGCTGAAATGGTTCTTGTCGGCAAAATTAATAGCGAAATCGTAAAGTTACTAAACTTCCTTGGAGCCAAAGCTGTCGGCTTAAGCGGCAAAGATGCCGACCTAATTATTGCCGCCAAACATTTGGCTAAAGTCCGCGAGAATGGTCAAGTCAAAGAAGTGGATATCGGTTTTGTCGGCGATGTGCTCAAACTAAACACCAGTATTGTTGAGAGCCTTTTGGACCAAGGCTATATCCCCGTTATTTCGCCTATTGGTGTTGGCAAAGATGGTGCTACCTACAATATTAATGCCGATTACGTGGCTGGAGAATTGGCTGCGGCATTAGGGGCCGAGAAACTGGCGCTTATTACTGACGTGGAAGGAATTTACCGGGACTACAAGGATAAGAGCACCTTTGTTTCTACCTTATCGCTGGCAGAAGCTCAGGAAATGATCAAAACAGGCGGTATCGACGGCGGCATGATTCCCAAAGTTGAGGCTTGTGTAAAAGCATTAGCTGCCGGAGTAGCCAAAACGCATATTATTGATGGCCGTAACCCCCACTCATTACTCTTAGAGATTTTTACCACCGAAGGTATTGGTACCGAAGTGGTAAAATACAGGAGGTACATCAATGGATAAACAGACAATAGAGGACATTGATCAAGAAAATTATTTGCAGGTGTTTGCCAGATATAACCTTGTTCTTAGCCATGGTGACGGACCTTATGTTTATGATAATGAAGGGAAAAAATATATAGATTTTCTTGGCGGCATCGCTGTCAATGTTCTCGGCCATGCTCATCCGGTGCTTGTAAAAGCAGTGTCTGAGCAAGCCGGTAAAATTATTCATTGTTCCAACCTGTATTACACCGAAGTGCAAGCCATACTTGCCAAGAAGCTTGCAACATTAAGTGGTCTTGACAGAGTCTTTGTCGGTAATAGTGGTGCTGAGGCCAATGAGGGAGCTATCAAGCTGGCTCGGAAATACGGCAAAACGATTGCTGCCGACAAAGTTGAAATCATTACCGCCGAACATTCCTTCCATGGAAGGACATTGGCTACCTTGACAGCGACCGGCCAGCCCAAATACCAGAAGGGCTATGAACCGCTGCCGGGCGGGTTTAAGTATGTTCCGTTTAATGATATTGCAGCGCTAGAGGCAATCATTTCTGCTAAGACCTGTGCCGTAATGCTTGAACCCATCCAAGGGGAAGGCGGCGTAAATATTCCTGACAAGGATTATCTGATAAAGGTCCGGCAGTTGTGCGACAAATATGGGGCACTTTTAATCCTGGATGAGATTCAGACAGGTATGGGACGGACAGGAAAAATGTTTGCTTATGAACTCTTTGGCGTCAAACCTGATATTGTAACGTTGGCTAAAGGCCTAGCAGGCGGAGTGCCGATCGGTGCTTTTATTACAACTAACAAAGTAGCCGCAGCCTTTACTGCTGGCGATCATGGCAGCACCTTCGGTGGCAATCCGCTTGCCTGTGCAGCAGCGAATGCTGTACTTAGAGTCATGGATGAAGAAAAGTTGCTAGAAAATGCTCAGATAATAGGCGATTATCTTGTAGATAAACTCAATGCTCTTAAGAGCAAATATCCGGCACTGATTACCGAGGTGAGGGGCAAAGGACTGATAGTTGGCGCCAAGCTTACCCTTCCGGGGCGGGATATTGTTAATAACTGCCTAAGTCAAGGCGCTATTATAAACTGCACCGCTGGCGATATACTCCGGTTTGTACCGCCGCTTATCATAACAAAAGACCATGTTGATGAAATGATCGCCGTTTTAGATAAAACGTTAGCGGCTGTATAACTTTAAACTGGGGGAGTGTTAGGAATGAGTCTTAAAGGAAAAGACTTTCTATCAATACATGATTTAACAGTTGAGGAAATCTATCAAATTCTTGATTTCACCAAAATATTAAAAGCAAAACAAAAAGCAGGTGAGCCGCATCCGCTGTTAAAAGGTAAAACGCTGGGCATGATCTTTCAAAAGTCATCCACCCGTACCAGAGTTTCCTTTGAAGTTGGCATGTGGCAACTAGGCGGGATGGCCTTGTTCCTGTCTTCCAACGATTTGCAAATCGGCCGGGGCGAACCGGTGAAAGATACTGCTCGCGTATTAGCCCGTTATTTGGACGGCATTATGATCAGGACATTTTCCCATCTGGAAGTAGAGGAACTGGCCGAGTATGCGAATATTCCTGTTATTAACGCCCTGACAGACCTACTGCATCCCTGCCAGGCAATGGCTGATATCTTTACTGCTATCGAGTATAAAGGCGATCTAAAAGGGCGCAAACTGTGTTATATTGGCGACGGTAATAATATGGTCAACTCACTGTTACATGTCTGTGCCAAAGTAGGTATGGATATCAGTGTGGCTACGCCGATTAACTATGCCCCAGATGCCACCATTGTCGAACAAGCCGCCGTTGCCGCCAAACTGTCTGGCAGTAAGATAACTATTCTGGACGATCCATTTGCTGCTGCAAAAGATGCCGATGTGCTCTATACTGACGTCTGGGCCAGTATGGGTAAAGAAGGGGAACAGGCTATCCGCAAACAGGCATTTGCTGGTTTCCAAATTAATAACGCTATCATGCAGGTAGCCAAGAAAGATGCGATTGTCATGCACTGTCTGCCAGCTCATCGCGGTGAGGAAATTACTGATGATGTTATTGAAGGCCCTAATTCTGTGGTATTTGACGAAGCGGAAAATCGCTTGCATGTGCAAAAGGCCATCATGGCTCTATTAATGGCTGATTAGGAGGCCAATACATTAGAACTTGTTATAAACGCCCACCTGCTTCGTTGCTCCTCAGAACAATTGCTTGCGTACGCCAGTACGCGGCGCTGCATGTTCTTCCGGTGCGCCTCGCATCTGGACATTTCTAACAAGTTCCGGCTATTCATTGCTTTTGGGGACGAGAGTACGATGGCCCTTATCCCAGCCATTGCTTGCGTTAGCATGCCAATCTCAATCTTTGCTACCTTTCTTGCAGGAACAAAATAGCAAATAAACGAATAAGATATAAGTTTATAACGTATCACTACTTAATAATCAAGGAGGAACTACATAATGAGTGACATTAAAAAAGTAGTACTGGCCTATTCTGGTGGCCTGGATACTTCGGTTATTATTCCTTGGCTCAAAGAAACCTATGGCTGCGAAGTCATTGCCATGTGCGCTGACGTTGGTCAGGGGGATGAATTGGATCCTGTTCATGACAAGGCTCTCAAATCAGGTGCCAGCAAGGTATATATTGAAGACTTAACGGCTGGCTTTGTTGAAGACTATGTATGGCCGACATTAAAAGCCGGTGCTGTATATGAAGGTAAATATCTGCTAGGTACTTCCTTTGCCCGTCCGATTATTGCTAAAGCACTTGTTGACATTGCTATTAAAGAAGGCGCAGATGCTATTTGTCATGGTGCAACCGGTAAAGGCAACGACCAAGTTCGTTTTGAGCTTACCGTCAAAGCGTTGGCTCCTCATCTCAAAATCATTGCTCCCTGGCGGATATGGAACATTCGCTCCCGCGAGGATGCCATTGATTATGCTGAAAAACATGGTATCCCTGTACCTGTTTCCAAAGCACGTCCCTACAGCATGGACCGCAACATCTGGCACTTAAGCCATGAAGGTGCTGATCTTGAGAACCCGGCCAATGCGCCCACAGATGACGTATATATGATTACGACTCCACCGGAAAAAGCACCTGATAAACCGCTTTACATCGAAGTTGGCTTTGAAAAAGGTATTCCGGTTTCCGTTGACGGAGTTAAGCTGGATGCCGTAGCCCTCTTAACTAAGCTTAATGATATTGGTGCTGCTAATGGTGTCGGCATTGCTGATATTGTAGAAAACCGCCTTGTGGGGATGAAATCCCGCGGCGTATATGAAAATCCCGGCGGCGCGATTTTATATTATGCACATCGGGAACTGGAATATCTGACACTTGACCGGGCTACTTTGCATTACAAAGAGCAAGTAGCTATCAGATATGCAGAACTGGTTTATGATGGCATGTGGTTTGCCCCACTCAGAGAAGCCCTGGATGCTTTTGTGGATTCTACCCAACAAACAGTTAGTGGTACTGTTCGTATGAAATTATATAAAGGCAATATCATAAGTGCTGGCGCTACATCGCCGTATTCTCTCTATAACGAAAAAATCGTAACCTTTGGCGACAGTGAAGAATTGTACAACCATGGCGATGCAGAGGGCTTTATTAATCTCTTTGGCCTGCCACTCAAAGTCCGGGCCATGATGAAAGCCGAGGCTAAGAAAAACAATGAGTAAACTATGGGGCGGACGTTTCGCCAAAAGTACGGATGTAATGGTGGAGGAGTTTACCTCCTCCATTTCTTTTGATAGTCGTATGTACAGCCAGGACATTGCCGGCAGTATTGCCCATGCCACCATGTTAGCTGCCTGCGGTATAATAAGCCAGGAAGATGCTAAACTTATTATTGATGGTCTAAAAGGTATACTTGCTGATATTGAAGCTGGTAATTTCAGCTTTGAGGTATCATTAGAAGATATTCATATGAATATTGAAAAACGTCTGACCGAACGTATCGGAGCGGCTGGCGGACGGCTGCATACAGCTCGCAGCCGTAACGACCAAGTGGCACTTGATACTCATATGTATGTGCGCGGCCAGGTCGCTGAGGTTGCCAAGCTATTATTTGACTTAGAACAGGCTATTCTCGATACAGCCCACAAGTATCCTGAGGTGATCATGCCCGGATACACCCATCTCCAGCGGGCGCAGCCTATTTTATTCTCCCATCACATGCTGGCCTATTTCTTTATGCTTGAACGGGATTTCCGACGTTTGGGCGGGGTATGGGAATCTGCCGACATCATGCCGTTGGGAGCAGGGGCCTTGGCAGGTACGACCTTTCCCATTGATCGGGAGCAGGTAGCGCGCGAACTCAATTTTGGCCGTGTCTATGAAAATAGTCTGGACGCCGTCAGTGATCGTGATTATATTTTGGAATTCTTGTCATTTGCGTCAATTTTGATGATGCACCTGAGTCGCCTGAGTGAAGAAATTATCCTCTGGTCGTCAACTGAATTTTCCTTTATTGAACTGGATGACGCTCACTGCACCGGTTCTAGTATTATGCCGCAAAAGAAAAACCCAGATGTTGCTGAACTAGTGCGGGGTAAAACTGGCCGGGTGTTTGGTCACTTAATGGCAATGCTGACAGTGACTAAAGGCTTGCCGCTAGCATACAACAAAGATTTGCAAGAGGATAAAGAGGGACTGTTTGATACCATCGATACCGTTAAATTTAGTCTAACAGTCTATGCTGCTATGCTGCGCGGTATGAAGGTCAACGCGGGTGCCATGCGGCAGGCACTAAAAACCGATTTTTCCAATGCAACCGACATGGCAGATTATCTGGTAAAAAAAGGATTACCCTTTCGGCAAGCGCATGAAGTTGTCGGTAAATGCGTGGCCTATTGTCTAAGTGAGCAAAAAACATTGACAGACTTAACGCTGGAACAGTTTAAAGAATTCTCGCCATTGTTTGCGGCCGACATTACAGATGCCATTTCAATAGAGACCTGCGTAGCCGCCCGTAACTCCCTGGGGGGAACATCGCCCACTCAGGTTGGACAAACACTGCTTATTGCTATGTCCGTCATGGACAAACAACAAAAACGCCTTGACATGTATACAAAAATCACTCTATAATAACTATAAATATACACCCAAGGAGGCCTGTTGACATGACAGATATTGCTGTTACACTGGCTGATAAACGCGGCACACTTCCCACAGATGACAAACTAGGGTTTGGTAAAATTTTTACTGATCATATGTTTGTAATGGACTATACCAGTGACAAAGGCTGGTATGATGCCCGTATTATTCCTTACGGAGATTTCAACATTTCCCCGGCGGCCATGGTGTTACACTATGGTCAAGCTATTTTTGAGGGAATGAAGGCATTTCGTACTGAAGATAACCGTGTTGTAATGTACCGGCCGGTAGACCATTTGAACCGTTTTAATAATTCGGCGGATATCCTAAGCATTCCGCAGATGAATGTTGACGTAGTACATACCGCTTTGAAAAAGCTTATTGACTTGGATAAGCACTGGGTACCCAAATCATTGGGAACCTCATTATATATTCGTCCGTTTGTCATTTCGATTGATCCCTATGTTGGCGTAAAAGTAGCTTCTCAGTACACCTTATTTATCATTCTTTCCCCGGTTGGTGCTTACTACGCCTCTGGTTTTAAACCTGTCAAGATTAAGGTTGAAGATCATTATGTACGTGCTGTAAAAGGCGGTCTGGGCGAGGCCAAGACTGCGGCAAACTATGCTGCTAGTCTTAAGGCCGGCGAAGTAGCTAAAAAAGATGGTTACACCCAGGTACTGTGGCTTGATGCGATTGAACAAAAATACATTGAAGAAGTTGGCACAATGAACATCTTCTTTAAAATTGATGATGAGATCATTACGCCAGAACTGAACGGCAGCATCCTAAATGGTATGACCCGTCGCTCGGTGCTTGCAGTTGCTAAAGACTGGGGCATGAAAGCTACTGAGCGCCGTATTTCCATTGAGGAAGTATACGAAGCACATGCAAATGGCCGCTTGCAGGAAGTCTTTGGCTCTGGTACGGCTGCCGTCATTTCGCCGGTTGGTGAGCTTTGCTGGAAAGGAAAGAAAATCATTATCAACAATGGTGAGATCGGCGAAACTTCACAGAAATTATTCGACTATATAACCAGTCTTCAACAGGGGCGTGTAGCCGATAAATTTGGGTGGGTTGAAGAAGTGACGAAATTATAACTGATTTTACTGCATATACCCAGAATATGATTAGGCTTGTGCCACCAGGCGCAAGCCTAATTTGTATAGTATCCAATAAAGAGTTTCCTACAGTTATACAAACTGCCATTATAATTTTTAAATAAATACCATTTTCTTAAAAGGTTTTCCTAATAGTGGGTAGAATAAAACTATAGTTATACTGAATTTTTACTCCGTTTTTGAGGTGTACAGCATGTTATTACAAATAAAGGGCATAATTTCTACAATTGGGTTTCTCGATATTCTTGATATTGTAATTGTTGCCTACTTTTTATATAAATTATATGTCATGATAAGAGATACCCGGGCGGTGGCGCTCTTAAAGGGCCTTGTTGTTCTGCTATTGGCTACCATGGTCAGTCGTTGGCTGGAACTCAATGTGATTAACTGGTTGCTCCAAAAGACAATGACGGTAGTATTAGTAGCCTTGCCTGTTGTTTTTCAGCCAGAACTCAGGCGGGCACTGGAGCACCTGGGACGGGGGCGCTTTTTTCAAAATAGAACCCAGCTGAATGCGGAAGAACGGGAAAACCTCTTTCAAGAACTAGCCAGGACAGTTACTGCGCTGTCTAAAAATAAAATTGGCGCACTAATTGTGGTCGAACGGGAGACCGGATTAAATGATTATATTGAAACCGGTATCAAAGTGGATGGTTTAGTATCAAGTGAATTTTTAATTAATATTTTTATCCCGAACACACCCTTGCATGACGGTGCAGTTATTGTCCGCGGCAATAGGGTGCAAGCCGCAGGTTGCCTATTACCGCTATCGGATGACAGGAGCCTGACCAAAGAATTGGGAACCAGACACCGGGCGGCTATTGGTATCAGTGAACAGACAGATGCGGTCGTCGTTGTTGTCAGTGAGGAGACGGGGATTATTTCACTGGCCCGTGGTGGACGGTTGCACAGATATATGGATGCTGAGAGTCTAAAAGAGCAGCTTGCACCGCTGTTTGTGGTGAGAAGTTCTTCTCTTAGCGATCTGTTTAGCTGGAGGCCGTCATAATGATTGACAATTATTTTAAGAAACCCGGGGAAACTAAAAATATAGTACCCAAGATATTGGCTATCATAATGGCTATTATCTTATGGATGTATGTAATGAATGAGCAAAACCCGCCATTTGAATCTTCCTTCATTATTCCCCTGGAGGTGCGCAATGTGGCGGCTGATTACGTGCTTTTGGACGCACCTGAGACAGTCAAGGTAAAAATTCGTGGTCCACGCAACATGGTGGCGGGAGTACGTACCAAAGACCTTAAGGCGTTTGTTGATGCCAAGGGTCTAAGTGAAGGCAGTCACAGCATCACCGTTAACGTTGTGATTCCTTCTAGCCTGGAACTGGTCGAAATCAGTCCAGATAAAGTGCAGTTGCGGCTTGATCCCGTTATCAGTCGTCAGCTATCTATTGAGGTGCGCTTAACTGGTACTCCTGCCCCGGGTATGGTGATTGGTAAGGCAGTGCCTGCCCATGAACAGGTTACTATTGAAGGGCCCAAAAATATCGTAAGCACAGTGGGAAAAGTAGTAGCAATAGTGGATCTGTCAGGCAAAAATAACGATATTACGGCAGATGCAGTGCTTACTCCGATTAACCGTGCTGATAAAGAAGTAGAAGGTCTTACTATTTATCCGGAAAGAGTCAAAATAACCGTTAACCTGACAGCTGCAGCCAAGAAAAAAATACTGGATATCAAGCCGGTTACTCAGGGTGAATTACCACCAGGCTTAGTCATTAAGAGTGTTGTTACAGAGCCGAATAAAGTAGAAATAACAGAAACAGCGCCCAATAAGGGTATTGACAAGTTGGATGCTATTTATACCGAGTCAATCAATTTAACCGATATCAACAAAGATACCGACAAAGAAGCTAAGCTTCAATTGCCAGAAGGCATGACTGGCACGACAAGGGCAGTCATTGTGAAGATAAAAGTTGGACCACGCTAAAGGAGATAGAACTATTGCTTAAAATCAGCAATTTTCGCGTACCATTAACTGATGATACACCACTGGAACAATTAGCTGCCAGACGTCTTAAACTGGCGGCAGATACGATATGTCAAGTGGCCGTCGTCCGGAAGGCCGTTGATGCCCGCCGGAAGAATGCGATTACTTTTGTATATACCCTGGAGGTGGAAACAGCTGTTCCCGCAGGCCAGGTCTTGGCCCGCCTATCAGGTGATAAGGATGTTATTCAGGTAACACCAATGGTTTCAGAGGATATTACCCCCGGGGGTAAGCAGCTAACAAACCGTCCAATTGTGGTAGGTGCAGGACCCGCTGGTTTATTTACGGCGTTTATGCTAGCAAAACATGGTTATAAACCGCTATTAATTGAACGCGGCCGGAATGTTGACCAGCGAGCCAGGGATATTGCTGATTTCTGGCGTACAGGCAAATTTGACGCAAAGAGTAATGTTCAATTTGGCGAAGGTGGTGCTGGCACTTTCTCTGATGGTAAGCTTACCACCCGGGTGAATGACTCACGGATGGCGCTGGTGGTCGATTTGATGATAGCTGCTGGTGCTTCGCCTGAGATAAAATATCTCCATAAACCTCATATTGGTACAGATAAACTAAGGCAGGTTGTCAAGAATATTCGCACCCGAATTATAGAAATGGGTGGGCACGTTGAGTTTGAAGCAAGACTAACAGCCATAGAAAACAAGGATGGCCGTCTGACCGGCATAACCATTAATGATAACCGCTTTCTGCCGTGTGAAGCGCTATTTCTGGCCATCGGCCATAGCGCCCGCGATACCTATCAACTGCTCTACCAGGCGAACGTTGCGATGGAAGCCAAACCTTTTGCTATCGGTGTTCGTATTGAGCATCCGCAGGAGTTAATTGCTCGTGCACAATACGGCAGTGCCGCCGGTCACCCCAAGCTGGGAGCGGCTGATTATGCTTTGGTGTATCAAGACCGGGCAGCCGGCCGGACCGCATACTCGTTCTGCATGTGTCCAGGCGGCTTGGTAGTTGCGGCTGCTTCCGAGGTCGGCGGGGTAGTAACTAACGGTATGAGTCTGTTCAATCGCGATTCAAAGATTGCTAATAGTGCGCTGGCTGTAACCGTCAATCCAGCTGATTTCGGGCCAAATGTACTTGATGGCATTGAATTTCAGCGCCGCTATGAGCAACTGGCATTTGCTGTAGGTGGTCATAACTATCAGGCACCTGTGCAGACCGTCGGTGATTTTTTAACTGGTAAAAGCGGTAGTAGTAAGTATCTTGTTAAGCCCAGCTATCGTCCTGGTGTAACGCCAGGAGACCTTAGAGAATGTTTACCAGAGTTCGTAACAGCAACGTTGGCGAAAGCCTTGCCGGAATTTGGCCGGAAGATCAGAGGCTTTGATCATCCATCGGCCGTGCTTACCGGTGTTGAGACAAGAACTTCAGCGCCTGTCCGGATTATTCGCGGGCAGGATTTTACTTCTGTTAACACGGCTGGGCTTTATCCTATTGGTGAAGGGGCCGGTTATGCCGGCGGCATTATGAGTGCTGCCCTTGACGGGATGAATGCGGCTATCAGTTTTATTAAAGAATATAAGGTGTAATTATTCGCACTGAAGATTGAAGGGAGCATCTACATACATGGCAAGATTGTTTGGAACTGATGGTGTGCGCGGCTTAGCTAACGCTGAACTTACACCAGAATTGGCTTTTAAAATGGGCCGGGCGGCAACCTACTATTTTGGCAAAGAACATAAACGTCCGGTATTTTATATTGGGCGGGATACCCGTATTTCCGGGCATATGTTGGAGGCTGCGCTTGCAGCTGGTATCTGCTCAGCAGGCGGTGAAGCTGTGCTCTTGGGCGTTATACCGACCCCGGCAGTGGCGTATTTGACCAAACAACATGGCGCGCAAGCTGGTGTTGTAATTTCAGCATCACATAACCCTTATCCTGATAATGGCATCAAATTTTTTGCAGGTACAGGCTATAAGCTGCCTGATGCTGTTGAGGATGAACTGGGAAAACTGATCAAAGCTGAGCCAGATACTATGCCTAGGCCTACTGCTGACGGCGTTGGCTTTATTACCTATAAGCACAATTTATTACAAGAATACGTGGATTACGCCCTAGAAGCAGTGGATGGTTCGTTAAGTGAACTTAAAATTGTTATCGACTGTGCCAACGGTGCCTCCTATGAGGCAGCTCCTGCTGCCTTTAGAAAATTAGGCGCTGAGGTTATTGTTATCAATGATAAACCTGATGGCAGTAATATCAATGCTGGCTGCGGATCAACCCATCTTGAACAACTACAGGCCGCAGTAGCTCAGAATAAGGCCGATATCGGACTGGCCCATGATGGCGATGCTGATCGCTGCCTGGCTGTTGACGAAGCCGGAGAGGCTGTTGACGGTGACCAAATCATGCTTATCTGTGCACTAGAAATGCTCAGGCAGAATACCCTGCCTGATAAAACACTAGTAGCTACTGTCATGAGCAATCTGGGTCTGCACCAGGCTATGAAAAATGCTGGTGGCAAAGTGCTTGTTACACCAGTAGGTGACCGCTATGTGCTGGAAGCTATGCTCAAACATCAGTTGGTGCTTGGTGGCGAACAATCAGGCCATATCATATTTAGTCAGTACAGTACAACCGGCGATGGTCTGATCACATCCCTAAAGCTGGCGGCGGCCTTAAAACAAAGCGGCAAAAAAATGTCACAATTAGCCCATGTAATGACTCGATTCCCACAGCTCTTGGAAAACATTCGCGTTAAGAGCAAGCAAGGCTGGGAGAATAACACTAAGATTGCGGCAGCTATTCAAGCAGGCGAGCAGGAATTAGGTGATAATGGTCGGATACTGGTGCGGCCTTCAGGCACTGAACCCCTCATTCGCGTAATGGCCGAAGGCCCTACGTTGCCTGATTTAGAACGCATTGTTACTACCATTGCCGCTGTAATTACGCAAGAACAATCCTAAACATGATTGACCAATATAGTAAACTATATTACAATAAGATAGATACAGCAAAGGAGCACTAAATAGTGCTCCTTTGCATATGTATAGTTATTATTATTATTGGAGGTGAAAATGACAGTGGAAGCAGAATAATTACTGAATTTATGACAAAAGCTAGTTGGAAAAAAGCGCTGGTGCTTGGGGAGAACCAAGCAGACGAGGGAGAGGTTTATCGAGCAGTCAGCGGATGCCTCTCGGCGACTGTCGTCGTAAGCTGGCCGACAAAACCGCAAGGTGACCTGCGGAACAAAACGGCAGCATGCAGAAAAGAAAAATTTTAATAATGACAAAACGTATTATAGGCTTAGGCTGCTTAGAAATGTTCAGATGCTAGGCGGAAGGAGGACGTGAACAAGTCGTACTGGGAAGTACGCCGCAGAGAACGCCCGGACTGACAACGACGCAGATGAGCGTTTATAAGTAGCCGTAATTAGGGAGGATTATATATGTGTGGTATCGTAGGCTACATCGGCCCCGATCAGGCGGCACCATTTCTATTAGAAGGAATGAGCAAACTTGAATACCGGGGATATGATTCGGCTGGTATTGCCGTTTTTGATGGTAGTAAAATAAATGTTGATAAAAGTGTTGGCCGTTTGAATGTTCTTGCCAAAAAAGTAGAAATGAAGCCGCTTACAGGCAATCTGGGCATTGGCCATACCCGGTGGGCGACACATGGCCGTCCATCTGACGCTAACTCTCACCCGCATACTGATTGCACAGGCAAGTTTGTCGTTGTGCATAATGGCATTATCGAAAACTATATGCATATCAAAGAGAAATTGATTGCCAAAGGCCATAAATTCACTTCAGAAACCGATACTGAGGTGGTAGCTCACCTGGTGGAAGAGTACTATGAAGGTGATTTTGAAGCCACTGTAAAAAAAGTACTTGAAACTATTGAAGGCTCGTATGCGTTGGTCTTTATGTGCCAGGATGAGCCGGATAAGCTTATTTGCACCAAACAGGATAATCCGTTGGTTATTGGCCTTGGTGAAGGGGAAAACTTTATCGCTTCCGATATTCCGGCTATCATCAGCCGCACTCGGAGAACCTATATCTTGAGTGATGGCGAAATGGCTATAGTGACCAAAGAGTCCGTCTGGGTCATGAACCGTCAGGGAGTGCCGGTAACTAAAAAAGTATTTGAAGTAAACTGGGATGCCGAAGCAGCTGAAAAAGGCGGCTATGAGCATTTCATGATAAAAGAAATTTATGAGCAGCCTAAGGCTGTCCGCGAAACTATGACCGGACGAGTTGAAAAAGACAACAGTGGCGTAGAATTTGAAGAACTAAAATGGATCAAAGAGGATGTTACTGCTATCAAAAAAATTGCGATTGTCGCTTGCGGCACCGCTTATCATGCTGGTATTGTCGGTAAATATCTGATCGAAAACCTAGCCCGCATTCCGGTAGAAGTTGATGTGGCTTCCGAATTCCGTTATCGTTCGCCGCTTATTGACGACCAGACGCTCACCATTGTTATCAGCCAGTCAGGAGAAACTCTAGATACCTTAGCCGCATTGAAAGAAGCTAAAAAGCTGGGATCGCGTGTACTAGCTGTTACTAACGTTGTCGGCTCCTCTATCGCCCGCGAAGCTGACCAAGTTATCTATACCTGGGCTGGCCCGGAAATCGCGGTAGCATCAACCAAAGCCTATACGACTCAGCTGATTATTATGGCTATGCTGGCCATCTATATGGGCTCACTTAAAGGCAAGCTGCCGCCAGCAAGAGTCCGAGAACTTTGCCAAGAACTACGCGAACTGCCCAATCACATCTATGAACTGCTGGAAGATGTTGAACCCATCAAAACCTTTGCCCAACAATATGGTTTCAATGAAGATGTATTCTTCCTTGGCCGTTCCCTAGACTATGCCGTAGCACTCGAAGGGGCACTCAAACTCAAAGAAATATCCTATATCCATGCCGAAGCCTACGCTGCCGGCGAACTCAAACATGGCACTTTGGCGCTAATTATTGAAGGCGTGCCTGTTATCGCGTTAGCCACGCAGAAAGATGTTTACGAAAAAATGCTCAGCAACATCAAAGAAGTCAAGGCACGTGATGCTGTTGTTATCGGCATTGGCCTCAAAGGCGATAATCAAATCGAAAAATATGTTGACCATACCATCTATATTCCAGCTACTGATAAATTCCTGACGCCTATTTTATCAGTCATTCCGTTGCAGCTCTTAGCGTATTATGCTGCGGTTACTCGCGGCTGTGACGTTGATAAGCCAAGAAATTTGGCTAAGAGCGTTACTGTGGAGTAGGGGAAGATAATAGAGAATGCCACCCAAAATTTGATTTTGGGTGGCATTCTATGTTTGTTTAGCAAGATTACCGGGACAAGGAACATCTTCAGTTATGGTGGAGGAACTTGCTTGGGTAAAAAAATATGTCGATAGTATATCAAAATAGGTGGCTATCCAAGGTTACGGCTCGCCTTTATCGAACATAGTTCGATATTGAGAAGGGTTTGTTTGCTGTACATATTTTTCTTTAAACGAAAATTGTAGATGGGGACTGACTTTAATTAGCTGGTCTGTGACATCTGGTAATCATAAAGGTATAATATGCTAAATTTTGAAGGAAACTCCCAAAATGTGTAGAATAATAATCCTTAATACAACGATGATAGAGGGAGGAATACTATATGCCAGATCCGAGAGCCTTTATAAGTTTTGACTTTGATCACAATTCAACTGAAAAAGCTTTATTTGCAGGGCAAAGTAAAAACTCTAAGACGCCCTTTAGTATCCAGGATTGGTCAGCGAAGTCGTCAATGCCTCAAAGTCAGTGGGAGAGAATAGTTGAAGAAAAAATTAAAAAATGTAATATGGTAATAGTGCTGGTCGGCAAATATATGGCAAGTGCTACAGGGGTTGTTAAAGAGATTGGATTTGCAAAGAAACACAGTGTTCCAATATTTGGAGTATATGTTGGAGGAGCTAATACTAGTAGTAATCTTCCTAGTGGTCTCCAACGTAATCGTACTATAAGCTGGGATTGGGATAAAATAGCGAGTGCAATAAAACAAGTCATGAGCGAAGGGAAAAACATAGCAAGTTAGCTAATAGAGATAGCTAATATAGAAAAAATAGCAGGTACTAGA
This sequence comes from Sporomusa silvacetica DSM 10669, assembly GCF_002257705.1. Classification (GTDB taxonomy): domain Bacteria; phylum Bacillota; class Negativicutes; order Sporomusales; family Sporomusaceae; genus Sporomusa; species Sporomusa silvacetica. Next base: position 2,291 of record NZ_LSLK01000143.1, on the reverse strand, counting down.
ATAATGAAAGCATTTCTTATATATTCGTTTTCTGATAAAGAAAAAGTCGAAAGATTTATGTTTGATAAATTCAGTAAGCATAAAAAGTTGCAGATTGAAAAATTACAGTGGAAATATAATATATTTTGGAAATTTTGTTCAGAGAGAAAAATTAATTCGGCAGATTTCATCATATTCTTAGTTGGCGAACAATCACAAAAAAGTGAGAACATAAATTGGGAATTAAAGAAGGCTAAAGAGGTCGAAAAGACAGTTTACACTATTAAACTTAATGAAAATTTTGAGCTCTTAAACGAACCAAATTTAGGACAAACTATAGCTGAAGAAGAGCTAGACGCTATTATTAATTTGGAGTTAGACAGTAATAAAAAAAAATTTAAAGAAACACTTTTTAATAAAAATGAACCATCAAAATTAATAAATGATATTGAAACCCGAAAGCTATTGTTGGAGGAATATAAGTTATTACTCCAGACATCGGAAAGTCTTATTATACGAAGGCAAGCTGTGAATACCTTCTTTTTGACAGCAAATGGAGTGTTAATATCGATGTTAGGCTTAACGGCGGGAGTAAAAATTGAAGACACTTATTTGTATATATATCCGTGTGCGTTAGCTCTGGTAGGTATTCTATTATGTACTTCTTGGCGAAGTTTATTAGTTTCTTATGGTCAATTGAACACAGGAAAGTTTGCAGTTTTAAATAAACTAGAACAATATTTACCTGTTTCAATTTTTTCTGCTGAATGGATTGCATTAGGAGAAGGTAAAGACAAGAAAAAGTATAAATCGTTTACCCAATCTGAAACAAAAGTGCCATTATTATTTTTATTATGTTACATTATTTTCTTTATAACAATTATTATTTTTAAGGTTAATAAAGTTAGAGAAATATTCAAAGCCTATATATCATAAATTCGCTTGTTTTTGGCAAATTGCTTTTGACTTTCTAAGGAACTTTGGGGGTCAGGCTTGCTTTATTAGGAAAATTGACTTATCTGAAATGACAGTACCACCGTCCCTATGAACATTTCCGGTTACGGGAATTAATTCTGCCTAACCGGCTGCTTTTTAACTTACAAGGGATGGTGTAAGTTTCTTAATAAAAAACCAATCTTTTTACCTTTATGCCCTTGCAATTTATGTAAAAGAGTACTAATATTAGTAATAGGTGGAAATTAAAAAGTAAAGTCGCCGTGTCCCATAGGTGGTGGAACACCTATAGGCACGAGCAGGTGCGGAGACACCTACACGTAACAGCGAACTGTCCACGACGACAATCTTATTATACCCGGTTGTTAGCTGAATTACAAGTTTTTACAATTGGGGTGTAATGATTGACGCGAAAGGCAGATGGCTGTGCGACTGCATGCAATATTCGATGGTATCATATCTTGATACAGGTTTGGCAGAACACGCTGATGGGTTCTGTTATTTGGGTTGTTTCCTGTATCTTGATACTGTTGCAAAAATCGATTAGGATCGCATGTGTAGGGTAGAAATAATCCTGCAGATGTGATCCTTTTTAATTTCCTCCTGTAAAACTCCCATTCATGGGTGATTACAGGAGGGCATAGAAGCCTCCAGATAAAATAAGGAGGGGTGAGTTTAACTGACTATGAATATCAGATACCTGGATTGTAAGAAACAAGAAACTGAGCTATATAATGAAATTTGGGAACTATCTGAAGAACTTGATCGGTTGTATATAGAGGGAAAAGATGCAACCGGCACTATCCAGAGATTTGGGGAGGTATTGGAGGAATTTTTGTTATTCAGGCAGCAGGGAGGCAAAGGCCCGCTAGTTAAGTCAAACCCTAAACCATAGGTGGACAGTAGGGATGCTTCTTTTTTGGCAGCTTTATCAAGAGAAAAAGTGTTTCCCTCCCCATGTTTCCTCTCAATTGCGAGGGCGACTGGAATATTTCGTGGCATTGTAGCGAGATGCTGACAAAAAGGGAGCGCCCCCTAGTGTCCCTCTTTATTTTGCTTCTGGGAAACATGGGGACGGTTCTGGTGTTTCCTAACTATCTATGATATGATAAGAGAAAACGCGTTAAAGTAGGTGAGTAAAATGCCGCGAACTGCCCGGAAGAAAAGTAATAGCGGAATATATCATATAATGCTACGAGGAATAAACAGACAAATTATATTTGAGGATGATGAAGATAGAGTTAAGTTTATTGATACCTTAAAGCATTATAAGCAGATATGTGGATTTAATGTTTTTGCCTATTGCCTTATGGATAATCATGTTCACCTTATTATAAAAGTGACTAACGAGTCGTTGG
>NZ_LSLK01000142.1 GCF_002257705.1 Sporomusa silvacetica DSM 10669 | reverse complement strand
TTTTCACCCTGCACTGAAATTCAGGATGTGTATAATGAAATCCCTGATCCGAGTGTATAATTGCGTCAGGGTGGATGTTTCCGCCCAAAGTTTCCTGTAATCGGTCCAGCGTTTTCATCACAAGATCCATTTCGAGAGAAGTCGATAGATGGTAAGCCAAAATTTCTCTTGTTGATCCGTCTTTAATGACCGATAAGTAAGCCTTACGCCCCTCGGCGTAATATAGATAGGTAATATCGGTTAACATGACCTTTTGCGGCTCGTGGTGATCAAACTTGCGCTTTAGCAGATTACACACCGTTTTATGAGGTTGAGTTGCCTTTGCCATTTTTCGATACGGGTTCTTACGTCTCACCACCGTAACCAATTGGAACCTTCGCATAATACGCAAAATCTTCTTATGATTCATGAGAATTGCGTACTCTCTTTCTAGATTCATCTTTATCGTGCGCCAGCCACCCTTTCTTTTAGTAGCAATAAATATTTCTTCAATCAGTTTATAATCATTTCTGTCATGCTCTTCTCTCTGGTATCGACCAGGTGCTGCCTTCAGCCAGGCATAGAACCCGCTACGGCTAACTTGTGCTATCTCACATAAGTAACTAACCATACGATACTTCGGATACTTTCGTATGACTCGATATATGATTTGGAACTTTTCTACAGCATTTAACGCCCTCTTTCTTTCTCCCGTATCTTTTTTAACAATTCGTTTTCTGCCTCAAGAAATTTAATTTTGGCCTCAGCCTTTTTTAACTTATCTTCAATGGACGACTCTCTACCTGTTAAACGGATACCTTTTGAACTTCGTCCCGCTTCTCTCAGACCTTGCTCGCCACGCTGTTTGAAAATGATACGCCATCTTTTGATACAGACAAATGGTTTATCGTCTCCTATTAGTTGAAGATTGAAGCCATTGTCAATAAAAATTTGTCTAGGCTTCTTTCCAGATAAGTATTCTTTGACCGCTCTAATTTTAAAATCGGGATGATACGAGATATAGCGGTCAGTTACTTTCTCTACATTGGGGTTTCTCAGAAGGATGTGTTGATCCGATTCGCTATAGAATATATTACTCACTAAAATTCCGCCTCCGGTAATTAATAATTTCATTATAGACATTTATTCGCTCTATGAACATACAAAAA
>NZ_LSLK01000141.1 GCF_002257705.1 Sporomusa silvacetica DSM 10669 | reverse complement strand
TAAGGTGGGGCCGATGATTGGGGTGAAGTCGTAACAAGGTAGCCGTATCGGAAGGTGCGGCTGGATCACCTCCTTTCTAGGGAGAACCGTTCAGTGTAACAACTGAACTACTTCCAGGTCGGTACATCTTGGCAGATGAACACTCTTACATTGTTTGGTTTTGAGGGAATGCAAGTTACCAAAACTTACATGTTGAAATATACAGTAAGCTATGATAACATTGATATTCCTGAAAACATGTTCCTTGAAAACTGCACAGAAGAAAGCAAAAGTAAAGAATGCCTCATATGCAAATATGAAGAGCAAACTTAACGAAGCGCAATTAGGACGAACTGAAGGCAAAACGTAAGCTAAAATTTCGGCATAGTAAAATATAGCCGAGAGACTGGCTAGAAATGGACAGATGCTAGGCGCAGCGAGCACCGGAGCGGAGGCGTACAAGTTGTACGTTGAGCACCGGAGCACAGTAGCAACAACGCAGATGGCCGTTTATAGACAGTCGACAAAGTATGTAGCAACAAGACTTAATTAAGTCAAGTTACTAAGGGCATACGGCGGATGCCTAGGCGCCAAGAGCCGACGAAGGACGGGGTAAGCTCCGATATGCCAGGAAGAGCTGCAAGCAAGCATTGACTCCTGGATTTCCGAATGGGGGAACCCGGCGGTGGTAATGCACCGTCACCTAACATATGTTAGGAGGGCACCCGGGGAACTGAAACATCTAAGTACCCGGAGGAAAAGTAATCAATTGAGATTCCCTAAGTAGCGGCGAGCGAACGGGGAAGAGCCCAAACCAGAGAGCTTTGCTCTTTGGGGTTGAGGACTGACAACAATCAAACCAGGCTTAGTCGAACTACCTGGAAAGGTAGGCCACAGAAGGTAACAGCCCTGTAAGCGAAAAGCAGAGTTTGAGGGTCAGAATCCAGAGTACCACGGGACACGAGGAACCCTGTGGGAAGCAGGGGGGACCACCCTCCAAGGCAAAATACTCCTTGGCGACCGATAGCGCATAGTACCGTGAGGGAAAGGTGAAAAGCACCCCGGGAGGGGAGTGAAAGAGAACCTGAAACCGTATGTCTACAAGCAGTCGAAGACCCTTATGTGGTCGACGGCGTGCCTATTGAAGAATGAACCGGCGAGTTACAGTAACTAGCGAGGTTAAGTGG
>NZ_LSLK01000140.1 GCF_002257705.1 Sporomusa silvacetica DSM 10669 | reverse complement strand
CTGATGCGTCAGTTCCATGCTGATGCGCCGAACTTGAAGTGGCTGACGGATGTGACGGAGTTCAAATATTACATTGGGCCGGAAATCCATAAACTGTATTTGAGCGCCATTCTAGACTTGTATGATCGACGTATCGTCGCATATGCCATAAGCGATCACAATGACAACCGGCTTGTATTCGATACATTTGATGCTGCCGTGGTCTCCTTCCCTAAAGCGCATCCTCTATTTCATAGTGACCGCGGGTTTCAGTATACCAGCCGCTCATTTCACCAGAAGCTGAAGCAAGCCGGAATGAGGCAGAGCATGTCCAGAGTAGCCCGCTGCATTGACAACGGGCCGATGGAGGGCTTTTGGGGCATTCTGAAACGCGAGATGTATTACGGTCACAAATTTACCAGCCGCGAGCAGCTTGTTCAGGCAGTCTCATGTTACATCTTCTATTACAACTACCGCCGCTTACAACGTCGGTTGTCCATCATGACGCCCATGGAATTCCACGAACAGTACGCGAAAGCTGCATAAAAATTGCTGCCCACCATATCGGCAGGCAGCAATCCACTTCTTCTATTTTTTCTTTGTCCTCTTGACGGGTAGCACAGCA
>NZ_LSLK01000139.1 GCF_002257705.1 Sporomusa silvacetica DSM 10669 | reverse complement strand
GTTAGGTGACGGTGCATTACCACCGCCGGGTTCCCCCATTCGGAAATCCAGGCGTCAATGCTTGCTTGCAGCTCTTCCTGGCATATCGGAGCTTACCCCGTCCTTCGTCGGCTCTTGGCGCCTAGGCATCCGCCGTATGCCCTTACTAACTTGACTTAATTAAGTCTTGTTGCTACATACTTTGTCGACTGTCTATAAACGGCCATCTGCGTTGTTGCTACTGTGCTCCGGTGCTCAACGTACAACTTGTACGCCTCCGCTCCGGTGCTCGCTGCGCCTAGCATCTGTCCATTTCTAGCCAGTCTCTCGGCTATATTTTACTATGCCGATAGTTTGCTTACGTTTTGCCTTCAGTTAAATCCTAATTGCGCTTCGTTAAGTTACTTCACATATTTGCATATGAGAGGTAATTTTACTTTGCTTTCTTCTGTGCAGTTTTCAAGGAACAGCGGAACATTTATTTTATCAGAACCACTTGTTTTTTTCAACAAGTAAGTTCTGGTAACTTTCGTTCCAAAACCAGCAACTTCCTAATCTCCCAGGCCGTTTCCAACCAAGTACCTTCGGCGTTTGTGGGCTTAATTACTGTGTTCGGTATGGGAACAGATGGAACCCCACAGCTATCGTCACTGGATATTTTGTTTTCAGGAATACTAATGTTATCACAGTTCTCTGTGTATTTCAACAGGTACTTTGTGGTAACTTGCATTCCCTCAAAACTAAACAATGTAAGAGTGTTCATCTGCCAAGATGTACCGACCTGGAAGTAGTTCAGTTGTTACACTGAACGGTTCTCCCTAGAAAGGAGGTGATCCAGCCGCACCTTCCGATACGGCTACCTTGTTACGACTTCACCCCAATCATCGGCCCCACCTTAGACGGCTAGTTCCATTGCTGGTTACCCCACCGGCTTCGGGTGTTGTCAACTTTCGTGGTGTGACGGGCGGTGTGTACAAGGCCCGGGAACGTATTCACCGCAGTATGCTGACCTGCGATTACTAGCGATTCCGACTTCACGGAGGCGAGTTGCAGCCTCCGATCCGAACTGAGAGCTTGTTTATGCGTTTGGCTTACCCTCGCGGGCTTGCTTCGCTTTGTTTAAGCCCATTGTAGTACGTGTGTAGCCCAGGACATAAAGGGCATGATGACTTGACGTCATCCCCGCCTTCCTCCGCATTGTCTGCGGCAGTCTCCCTTGAGTTCCC
>NZ_LSLK01000138.1 GCF_002257705.1 Sporomusa silvacetica DSM 10669 | reverse complement strand
ATGGATAAACAATACAAGCCTAATGAGTTTGCAAAACTTATCAATGTTTCAGTAAGAACTTTGCAACGATGGGATAACGAAGGTACTTTAACCGCTTTTCGTTCACCAACAAACAGGAGGTATTATACGCATAATCAATATTTAGCGTATATTGGTCATTCTTCTAAACATGAAGAAAATAAAAGAAAAGTAGTTATATATACTAGAGTGTCTAATCGTGGGCAAAAAGACGATTTGGTTAATCAGGTTGAGTTTTTGAAACAATATGCTAATTCTAAAGGGATTATAGTAGATGAAGTCTTAGAGGACATTGGTAGCGGGTTGAATTATAATCGCAAAAAATGGAATGACCTTCTTGCAATGTGTAGAAATAGGGAAGTAAAGCAAATATTGGTTGCACACAAAGATAGATTTATTCGATTTGGCTATAGTTGGTTTGATGAATTTTTGAAATCATGCGGAGTTGAACTTGTTGTAGTAAATAATGAAAAATTATCACCAGAACAGGAATTGGTTCAGGACTTAATTAGCATAACTCATGTTTTTTCTTGCAGAATTTATGGCCTCAGAAAGTATAAAAAAAAATTGAAAGAGGACAATGATTTATGCTAAGAGCCTATAAGACTGAACTAAATCCTACGACAGAGCAAAAAACTAAAATCCGTCAAACTATTGGTACATGTCGATATGTCTATAACTTTTACATTGCACACAACAAAGAGATATATGAGCAAGAAAAGCGGTTTGTGCCTGGTATGGATTTCTCCAAGTGGTTGAACAACGAATATTTGCCGAATAATCCAGAATACCAGTGGATTAAAAGCGTATCATCTAAAGCTGTTAAACAGGCAATAATGAACGGTGAACAGGCATTTAAGCGATTCTTTAAAGGCGAAAGCAAATTCCCTAGATTCAAGAAAAAGAAAAACCAAGATGTTAA
>NZ_LSLK01000137.1 GCF_002257705.1 Sporomusa silvacetica DSM 10669 | reverse complement strand
CCTCTAAAACCTCCTGTCGCTTTTGTCTCAGCAACTCTAGCATACAGGATTTTAATATGGTCGGGGTGGCTCATTTTGACATTGTCATTTTGAGCCACTTTGGCTCACTTCTAGAATATCATTCACAGATGGATTTAACAGAAATTTACCAGTCCTATTCCCGTTTCAGGAATAATCAAGCAACTCCAAAACAGATGATCAAGATCCTTCTTTATGCTTATATGAACCGTTGTGTCTTACTAGGACTCGCGCATAATGTGAATAAACTGCATAATAAAATACAAGCTGGCAGATGCAGGGGCTATTTGCATCCGTTGAAAGTAGCATAAAAACTGTATAAGGGCACACAAAAACTTGAGGAAATTGTTTCTCTGTTTTCGTGTGCCTTTTTTGCTTCAAATTACATTGTATGTAATTTGAAAAATTATAAGAGTAAGAAAAGAGCTGTCGCCAGCGATAAATTTATATCACTAATGCGACAGCCCCATGTAGGTTAAGTTGGTTAGTGAAGTTATAAGAAAGCTTTTCGTTTTCAATTTTCATGAATAATTAATGTCTACTGAGCCACTGAGTTAATGTTTGAGAGCTACCCTGTTACAGAAATAGAGCCACTATGTTAATCTGAGAGCCACCCATGTTTATCTCCAGTAAAATAGAGATATGTGCATCTGAAAAAGCAGAGCACAAATAAACATGGGGAGGACCCAGAATGACAAAGTATCGAGACATCCTAAGGCTAAGAAGCATGGGCTTAAGCCAGAGGAGCATCGCATCAAGTTGCCAGTGCTCCCGCCCGTTGCCGATGTGTTAAGTCGTGCTGAGCATAAGGGCCTAGCATGGCCGCTTCCAGACGATGTTGGCGATCCAGACCTGCAGCTTATGTTATTCCCGGAAAGGCTTCAGACATCACCACGCAGGATTCCAGACTGTGAACATATTCATCGAGAGTTGGCAAAAAGCGGCGTTACTCTCAGTCTGCTATGGAGTGAATACTGTGAAGTCTGTCGCCTGAGTAATGAGATCCCTCTAAAGTATACGCAATATTGCAATTACTACCGTAAATTCGCAGCGACAACGAAGGCGACCATGCACATTAATCGAAAGTCTGGTGAACAGCTAGAGGTAGACTGGGCAGGTCAGACAGCAGCTATTGTGGACTGAGACACGGGGGAACTGCTGCCTGTATCCGTGTCGCAGCCTTATCCAGTAGTCAGTACGCTTATGTCGAGGGCTTCCTCTCGCAAAATCAGGAAAAGCTGGATCGCAGCACACGGTAACGCCTTCGCTTTCTTCGGTGGAGTCACTCGAATCCTCGTAAAGTTGGTTCTAAGGAGCCGCAATACACCGTACATCCCTAAACATCTCTTTTATGGCATTCATGACTTCGGTAGTATTGCTAAACTTTTGCTCCCCAATTAGCTCTTTAATTACTTCCTTTGGAATCGCTGACATAAAAAATCTTCCTTTCTGACTTGAATAGTTTTATTCTTATTCTTTCCATTTAGGAATTCCATACTATTTACACAAAATTTTCCGCACCGTCCGATCACTGTTTTTGATGTTTCTTCCAAATAGGTACGAATCAACCCCATCCCAAATTTTCGTTTTGTCAGGCTAAAGGCTCTCTCTACTTCTACTCTTTCACAAATATCCTGATATTCTTGTTTTTATCAATAACCGCATCTTTCTTCGGCCTTCCGAGTGCCGGGCCCGATAAGCCGCAGAAAAATTGCAAATAGGGGTTTCCTTGTATTTGCAGTACTGTTTCTTCATCAGAGTAGCCATATTCAATTTGTATCAACATGGCTCCTAATGCCAGTCGTAACGGTTTGGCAACTTGACCATTTTTGCCGGTAAAAAGAGTCGCATATTCTTTTTCCAATTCGTCCCAAGGAATCATTTGTTTTGATGTAAATTTGTACATATTCATCACCATTAGACAAGGTTTTCAAGCCTTTTTTATCTATTTCCTTGCACTTATTATACTGCATTTTACTTGCTAACTCAGTATTAGCAAGGCTTGGCGATTCATTCAGTACACATTAATTAAATTAACTTAATTTTTTAAGATACAATAAATAATGATATATTATTATTTATTATGTCGAAAGTTATTGGAAGATATTCCAATAAAAGATTTTTTTGGAATATTTTGCTGAAAAAGGGGATGGCATCTTCATGTCAACTAAGGCGAGGATAATGATTTGTATGATTTGTATGATTCTTTCAAGCGGTTTATTGGGTATAGATTCTGCAGTTTGTTTAGCAAATGAAAATACATATAGACTATATCCGGAAGAACTGTGGATAGAATTAGATGTTACTACAGAACAGAGAAAACAAATCGACGCAATAATTAAAACGGCAGCTATAAGTGTGCTTAAAAATCACGAAAAAATAAAAAATACGAATATTAATATGCTTGACATGTTGAAACATGAGAGTCTCGTAAATGATAGACGAATAAACGCAAATGAAAAAATTTCACAGCTTTTAACAGTAGAACAGCAAAGCATATTTGATAGTCAATTAAGAAAGCAAGAGGAATCTAAGGATCTAATTACAATGTATCTATTGAGTTTAGATCTTACAGAAGAACAACAACCAGTGGTACTTTATTCGTTAATAGAATCTCAAAAACAGGTTTGGTCTATTATTTCAGATGAAAAACTTTCCTGGGAAGCAAGAAGAAAGAAAATAAAACAAGTAAATGCAATTGATAAATTATACCGTTTACTAACAGAAACACAAAAAGTTAAATTAAAATCGTGGTCTGATTTATTAAGCCGATTCAAAAGAGAGGAGTTGTAGTTATATTTTAGTGGATTAACTGATCTTACTACAGCACCATGAAAAATGCCTGACTGATAAAAAAATCAGCACAAAATTAGCTTTTTAAAATCATAAAATGAGGTGTATTTTTATATGGAAGAGACATTCCCTTTTCCTAAAGAACGTGAAACAGAGATACTATTAACTGGCGCAACTTGCGGTAAAAATGTTGAAATTGGACACGGTGCTGTCATCGGCAAGAACGTTATTATCGGGGAGGGTACTAAAATTGGGGCATATGCAACTATAAATGGTTGGACAACAATAGGAAATAATTGTATTATTCACCCACATGTCTCGATTGCTTCTGAGCCGCACAAAAATAAGCATGGGGAGAAAGGCTCTGTTATTATAGGCAACAACACACAAATTCGTGAATTTGTTACTATTAATGGTTCAATTGGTACGGACTCAAAAACACAGATTGGTTCACATTGTCTACTATCAGCATATAGTCATATCGATCCTAACTGTATTGTTGGAAATTATGTAGTTATGTCGAATGCTGTAAATCTTGCAGCTCATGTGGAAGTTGAGGATCGAGCAGTTATCGGTGGGTTAACAATAATTCACCAATTTACAAAGATTGGGAAAAACGCTATGGTGGGTGGCGCTTCTAAAGTGATTCAAGATGTACCTCCTTTTACTATGGTTAATGGTAACCCTGCAAAAGCTTTTGGTATTAATAGTATCGGTATGAAACGTGTGGGTATAAATGAAAATAAACGGCGAACTTTAAAAAATGCTTACAAAATTTTATATCTATCAGGACTGGGCTATTCTCGTGCTTTAGAAGTGATGGAAGAACAACTTATTTTATGTGAAGAATTAGAATATTTTATGAATTTTTTGCGCGGTAATAGAAGAGAGATTTGTAGAGTAGCACATAAATCAAAGACAAGTTTAAAACAAGTAAATTGATAAAGGATGCTTTTTGCAGTCTAAAATTTCGGAATTCAACTGCCGTTAGAATAAAATACCAAAGATAATAAATTGCGGAAAGGTGAGATCTATGCTCAGAAAGATCTTTATGTTATTTTTTATGATCTTTATGTTTCCTTCTGCTATTTGCCTAGCTAGTCTAATAATTGATGATTATTCTCCAGAAAATTTCTCATTTAACGTGAATCTTGGTGTTATGGATAATGAAGGAACAGCGGATCAACTAAATGCTAGTTATAGTATTACCGCAGATCTGGGATCAGGCTTTACCGGACAATATATTTATAATGATTTGGAAACAAAAATAACAATAGATGGAAATAAACGCATTAAATCAAAACAAATAAATTTACTTAAAAACGAACGGAACGGGATCTCATTCTTGCTAGGATCTTCCCAGAATGAACTTGTGGGCTATTCTTCACATACCAGCATCATTGCAGGAATTCAAGGTCGTGTTTCTATTGCGCCAAACACTCACGCCTATGCTGCAATGACTACCGGTAATAGTGTTGAGGGCTATGCAGTCGGTATTGGATACAACCTCACCCCGAATACTGAACTTAGACTAGACTACAGCAATATGAGATATAAAGATTTAGCCACAGAGGATATCACTGTAAAAGTTCCTTATGGTGGAATAGTCTATTGGTTTTAATAATTTCTTTTTCCACAAGAAGTAGAAGAATGATCTTTAAAAGTATAATAATGGATACAAATTCCTGCTAAAAACCATTTCTGAACGATGAAGATAAATTTTCAAAGACATTTGAGCTAAAGGGTAACCTCTTTTGCCTATTTTAATCATACAAGGAGGAATAATTTAGTGAGACGTATTCGCCATTCCTTACTTCTTTGTCTCATACTGACGCTATCTTTAATTACAACTGCAGATGCTAAAACGTCATTACCACATGGATTCAAAGGTTTAATCTGGGGACAAACCCTCAACGATTTTCAGGAAAAGGAAATGATGAGGGATGTATCAACATCTCTAGGATCTAAGATATTAGGAAAAGATGAATCCGCATATAAACGATTAAATAATGATAATAAAATTGGCGGAGTAGATTTCGTCGATATTACATACATTTTCTGGCGTGAAAAATTTAGAGCCATAACCGCTAATACTCAAGGAAGTGATAAATTTGCTCAATTAGCTGATTCAACTCGAAAAAAATTTGGACGACCAAATTACATTGAAGAAAATCAATACTGCAAGCGAATTGTCTGGATTAATTCCAAAGCTGAAATAGTAATTACAATGGCAGGGGATGATGATGTAGTTCACTTTTATATGAAGTCAAATTCAATTGAAAAATTAAAAAGCCGCTGGGAAAAAGCAAAAAAGGCAACCATTCATGATGAGTGGTGATATTTATGAACACCCCTTTTATTTAAGGGAAGAAGATTAACGAAATGATGTTAATACATATAAAAAATAATGTATATATTCATAGTTTTTTAAAAAAAATATTACAACGGAGGAGTTTATATGAGAAAAATAATGGTTTTACTGAGTGCATTATTCTTTATTACTGTCGGCAACAGCTTTGCAGCTCCAATCACCACCTTAGATCAACAGCAAATAGTAATAGGTATTGTGGGTGGCAGTGTCACGGATACTTATTATCTTGAACAGAAGATTACCAATAATGTTACTTTAGGAATTCAATATATTGATAGTGATGTTGATTGTTATGGGCAATTGGATTTTTCAAATGATACAGGAAATAGTCCAAAATTGATTATTGGCAATAGAAATTTTGACTCTGGGTCGACAACATATTTAGGCGCTGCTATAAAAGCTCCAATTTCAGATGGACTTGACGGTTATGCACTTGTGCTTGCTGGAAAGTCACTTCAGGAATTACAAGTGGGCATTACCAGTGATATAAATGAATCTGTATTCATGAATTTAAATTACCGTTTAGTAAAACATCACGGCACTGACCAAGGTATTGGCATCGGACTAGGCTGCCGTATTTAAAACGAAATTTTGTCCGAATAATTATAAGGATGGTTGGTTCTATGAAAAAAAAATTTTATTAATTTTAATCCTATTTTTATTTTTTTCAACTTCAGTAACAGTTGCGGCTAAAATTAAAAGTTACGAAGACTACACAGGCAAAAGAACATATTCAATTACCTACACCAAATCATCTAGCATTTTTAATTTCAGCAATCACTATAAGCTTACTACAATATTCAATTCAATTTATGAAAAAGATAGTACATTAGCCGTAAAAAAAATTACTTTACAATATTATACGGATCAAGATGATATCATATTAATTCGACCTACAATAAATCTTATTATTGATGACAAAATATGGCAATTATCATCAACCTCCTACTGTACCATTACCAGCGCTGGTGTTCCTCAATTTAGTTGGGTTTTTCCTGATACTGTAATCGAATCTTTAATGGAAACGAAAAAAGCTATTTTAGTAAGGCTTTTTTATAATACACCCGATGGTGATCGGGTTAAAGAGTATACTATACCCTACAAAACTATAACATTGGTACAATCTATGTATTTACAAAAAATAGAGCCAGTGAATTCTGTATTAACAGAATAATAATTTTCATTACGATGTGTAAACTATATTCATTGTTAAAAGCGGAGTGAATGGTCTAAATGGGCTTGATGAAGTTATAGACATTTTCCAATCCTAATTACTATGGGAATTAGGCACAAACTACTTAAAGAATAATTTATAACAAATCTACACGTATAGAGCCCTATTTTTAAAAATTATCGAAGCATAATATTAATAATTCATTAAAGAAATCGTTTCTACAGATATTTTTATAAACACAGTATTATGAACAGAGTCACCTAAGTCTCTCTAGATAGCTGAGATTTAGGTGATTCTGTAAAAAAAATGCAAATTTGGATTATATCGTTTATTCTGATTCTGCTTAATAAGCAAGTGATATGGACTGCTCCAGTCATTCGTGAGAGGGGTTTTTAAGCATTATCTATTCTAGATAATGCAACTATCAAAAGCACGAAAAGGTAAAGGATTTTGACTTTTCGATTCTGTGGTTTGACAATGATGGATATTGTATTAGAAACAGCGATGCATAAAATTAACACGGATGTAAAAAAATTAACATGGATGTATCTGGGAAGGTTTTCCAATGAAAATATTATTAATTGAAGACAACCTTAAACTTCTTGATGCTTTGTCACACCTATTGAAAAATACAGGTTATATAGTAGATACCGCTACTGATGGTAAAACAGGAGCCGAAGTGGCGGTCATGGAAATTTACGACATTATTATACTTGATCGCATGCTGCCCCAACTGGATGGTCTTTCTGTACTAAAGGAGCTCCGCGAGCAGGGGATTAATACTCCGGTCCTAATTCTATCGGCGAAGGATGACCCCAATGAGAGAGCAGAAGGTTTGAATGCTGGTGCCGATGATTATTTGGTAAAACCATTCGCGGTAAAGGAACTGTTAGCAAGATTGCGAGTTCTTATCCGGGGAAAAAACATAGGGCAATTCGACCATTTAATTAAAGCTGCCGGACTAATCTTAGATCCTATTCATAAACAAGTGATTAAAGGAAAAGAAAAAATTGACCTGACTAGAAAAGAATTTTTGCTTTTAGAATTGCTAATGATCAATTGCGGCCAAGTCGTAACAAGAGAATGCATTATGGGGAAAGTTTGGGGCTATAATTCAGACAGCGGTTTTGCGAGTATTGACATATATATTCATCTCTTGCGCAAAAAAATAAACATCTTGAACATCAAGACTGTGCGCGGCGTAGGTTATTATCTGCAAGTGGGTTACGTTGCACCCCCAGTTCAAGGAAACAGTATAGATGCGGGTTCTGGTGCAAAAATACCAATATCGATGCAATAAATCTAACAGAAATGGCTCAGAGTATCCACAACACACACCAATGCCAAACAGCTTTGCGTGTGATACGGGGTGCGCCTACTGAAGGCGACCCAACCAGACAAACATCGAATCATTCCGGTGGAGTAACACGCTAATGCTAAGAATCATTTCTGACACGAAGATGAATTTTCAAAGATCATTCGGGCTAAGGGGTAACCTCTTTTGCCTATCAATCATACAAGAAGAGTGTTAAAGGTGCTGTACTATTTAACAATTGTAGACAGATTTTTTCTTAAGCTAAAATAAAAGCTGGCGCCTTCATGGACTTTTCCTGTTATCCATGCCGTGCCATGGTGTCTTTTGAGTATTTTTTGGCATATAGCTAACCCAACTCCAGAACCTTCAAATTCATTATTGGAGTGAAGTCTTTGGAATATGTTAAACAATCTGGATGAATATTTCATGTCAAAACCTGCGCCGTTATCTTGAATTGCAATAACAAATTCAGTATCAGTTTGTGTAGCTGTAACCTTGATAGACGCTGTTGCTTTATGGCGCGTATATTTTAAGGCGTTGGAAAGGATATTTTGTACAAGAAGCTTGAACATTAGAGCATCGCCTTGAATGGTGGGGAGAGGCGCAAGTGTAAATTCTATATCTCGCACCGGTTCCAGTGCAACTAGTTCAGTATAGGTCTTGGAAAATAACTGACTTAAGTCAATAGTAGTCAGATTCATCTTCCTTTCACACATACGTGATAAATCAAGCAGGTGATCTATGATTTGGATGACTTCCTGAGATTTTTCCTGGATGTTGCTGATTAGTTCCTGTCCATCGGAATCAATTTTAGCTGCGTAATCGGCAGCAAGATATTCGGTAAGTTTATTTAAAGATAGTAAAGGTGATTTTAGATCATGGGCAACCGAGTAGCAGAAACTATCTAGTTCGCTATTAGCATGCTGCAGGGACTCGGCCTGCTTTTTTAATTTGATATGGGTGTTGACTCTGGCAAGCAATTCAGAAGTATTGAAGGGCTTGGTCACATAGTCCTGTGCACCAAGCTGAAATCCTTTGCTGATACTTGCTTCATCATTGAGCGAGGTCAAAAAGATTATCGGAATCGAACGGAACGCGGGGTCGCTTTTGATCATCTGACAAATCTCAAAACCATTTATTTCAGGCATATAAATATCAAGGAGAATCAAATCGGCCATATGTTGTTCCAGTAATTTTAAAGCTATATTACCTTTAGTAGCAACGCGAACGTGAAAATTATTATTGCGAAGTACGGCTACCGCAGTTTCTATATGCTCAGGTGTATCATCAACAATTAGTATCGTTGGTTGATTAACAGGCTTATTATAATTCACCATAGATCATCTCCATAAAGTCAAATGTCGATATCTAATTTTAAAGTAGTGGTAAACTGAATACAAGTAGTTTCCGTTTATATAAAACCAAAAAAGTATTTGTCAATTGTATTTATTTGCATTACAATAGAAGAAAAAAGTTTCTTATGGCATAGTGGCCGTTTGAGCAATCAAACTTGCCGGCTATGCCTTTTTGCTATTTTCAGTGCCAGGAGGTGTATTCATGTCGGCCAAATTTATTGTAAAACAGTCAACAATTAGTGCCTTAATGCTTGTGCTTTTTCTTGTCATTGCGCTGCTGCTTGGGGGGAGTGTTATGTATATGAACATTAGTATTCAAGACGAGCAGACGGCAGAGAAAAGGCGAACTGAATTTAAGCAGTTAGGCATTAATCTAGCAACTGCTTCCGACTATTTGACAGATGAAGCACGAAAGTACGCTGTCACAACAGAAGCTATCCATATGTATAAATACTGGGAAGAAATTAATCTGACAAAAACCAGGGATTATGTTATAGCGCGGTTAGGCGAACTGAATGCACCTAGCGCCGAAATGGAATTACTGGCAGAAGCTAAAAGAAATTCGGATGCGCTAGTAGAAACAGAGAAGGAGTCCATGCGGCTGATACTTGAAGCGCAAGGGGTACTTGAAAGTGAGATGCCCCCGGAGGTTGCAGTCTTTCAACTAGATGAGCAGGCAAAAAGGTCAAGTCCGGAAGAAAAACTAGCCAGAGCACGGAGTATCATGTTTGACAGTAAATATGACTTAGACAAGCGCAGTATAATGAGTCCTATCGCTCAGTTTCAAAATATCATGAATGCCCGGTTAGAAGCAGACTTATCAGCTGCCCGTGACAGAACAAATAAGGCTGCACTAGTACAGGCTATACTAGCAGCAATTATTATCGGGGCTGTTGCTACACTGATGAGACTTTTTTTTACCCAAGTCAATCGTCCAATTCAAAACTATAATGAAGTATTAAAAGCTTTTTCTCTTGATAACGAACATTTTAGGCTTGTGCCTGAAGGCTCACAGGAATTACGGCTCCTTGCGGACACCTTCAATAATTTGTTTAATTCTATGAAGTCGGCCAAAGAAGAAGCAGAGCAGGCCAACAGGGCTAAAAGCGAATTCCTTGCTCATATGAGTCATGAAATACGTACGCCAATGAATACTGTTATTGGCTATAATTACTTACTTGGCAGCACAACGCTTACAACGAAGCAGCAGGAATATATCGACAGGATGAGTAAGGCTGCCAAGGGATTGTTGACTATTATCACTGAAATTCTTGATTTTTCGAAGATTGAAGCGCAGCGAATGACAGTAGAATCAGTAGAATTTGATTTATATGATACCGTTTATGAGCTGTGCAGTATGGTAGAGGTGGAGGCGAGGCAAAAGGGCCTGCTTTTTAATCGGGACATTCAGCCTGATGTACCAAGATATGTAAAAGGCGACATAGTAAAGCTGAAGCAAGTTATTTTGAATTTGCTTTCTAATAGTGTCAAATTTACTCATCATGGCAGTATTGCTGTTTTGGTAGAAGTTATTGAAAGTAAGGGCAGTCAAATTATACTTGGTGTCAAAGTAACAGATACAGGAATTGGAATTAGTCAAGAGCAGCAGCAACGGCTATTTAATGCGTTTACACAAGGTGATGCCTCAACGTCAAGAAAATATGGCGGTACCGGGTTAGGGTTGGCTATTTCCCGGAAAATAATAGAGCTTATGTCAGGGAGCATTAGTATTCAGAGTGTTGTAGACAAAGGATCTTGCTTTGGTTTTACTGTACCACTTGAAACTGTTGATGAAATTTCCTATCACCTAACAGATGATGAAATAAATAAGAGATATATGATAAAAAAGCAGGTTTTGTTAGTCGAGGATAATCTGATTAACCTGCAGATGACTAAGGAAATCCTGGAAACCTTTGGTTTGACAGTTGATACCGCCCAAAGCGGGCGAATGGCGTTAGAACAGATAAGGAAAATTCAGTATGATGCCATTTTGTTAGATATACGGATGCCGGAAATGGATGGCTATGAAACGGCCAGACAGATAATAGCTGCAAAAAAAGAGGGATGTCCGCCGTTGGTGGCTTTGTCGGCTGATGCTGTCCAAGGGGTAGAGGAAAAAGCTAAACAAGCTGGGTTTAGCGGCTATCTGACCAAGCCATTGGAAGCAGCAAAATTAGTCGGCGTTCTTAAAAAGTATCTTTGTTTGCCGCAAGAGTTAGGGTCAGCAGAAGAAACAGCTGCCGATGTGACTAACAACGATACGTGTTTGGACGTTAAAAGTGCCGTTACACGTTTAGGCGGTAAAAAGTCAGTATATAAAGAGCTGCTACGGCGTTTTATAAGCCACGGTGAGGATGCAAGAAACATAGAAGAGCGATTATCTAAAGGTGAGTCTGATCGCGCAAAAATGTTGCTGCATACGCTTAAAGGCACGGCAGCTAACATTGGTGCCAACAGGTTAGCTCAGGTTTGCCGCCAATTAGAGCAGACAATAGAGCAAAAGGACGGCCGCGCGGTACTGGCGGGTACAGCAAATTTAGCAATTGCTTTAGATGAAACCTGCCTGTGTGCGCTGGAATATGAGGCCGGTATTGCTGATGAAGCAGTGAACACACCGCTTGTTAATCAAATCACTGATGCACGTGATGTGCTGGAAAAGATCGTGGAATTGCTTGAAGCTGGTGATGCTGAGGCAGTTATTTTACTTGAACAGTCGCAGGATATTCTTCAAAAAGGTATTTGCAGTGATGCGTATTGGCAAATTCATAGTACGATAAAAGCTTATGCTTTTGACGAAGCGTCAAAGCAAATTAAAGCCATACTAGACAAAGAATAAAACAAGTCATGAACCGGAGGAGAAAATTATGTATAAAGTGCTGCTAATCGATGATGATAAGACTGCCCGTTACATTCTTAAGCGTTTCAACTGGAAAGCATATGGGTTTACGATTGCCGGTGAGGCAAGTGATGGAAAAGAAGCGTTACAAATGCTTACTAATGACAGCTTTGATCTAGTTATTACCGACATTAAGATGCCGGGAATGGATGGCATCGAATTTTCGAACGAACTAAAGTGGGCCAATGTGGATATTTGTCTGATCTTTCTTAGTACTCACAGTGACTTTAAGTATGCTAAACAAGCCATAAGGCTTGGTGTATTTGACTATATAACAAAACCTGTTGATGATGCAGTACTTTGCGAAGTATTGGAACGAGTCAGACTGCATTTAGCAAGAAAAGAGAGTAGCAGGATAAAAATACAGGAAGAGCATAGGCTGATAGAAGAGAGCCTGGCCGTACATTATCCTGTAAATAAAGAAAAAGAAATAATGACATATATATTAGCAGGTAATGCCGCAGCAATGGTGGTAGCTGAAGAAACCGTTAACGAATTAGCCGAAATGTTGGGGCGGGATACCTTAAAATTAGAGCAATTGCTGGCAATTATTCTTGCTAATTTTAATCAAGTAATAGCCAAACATTTTCCGTGGTTGCCTAACTTTGAAAATACAGTATATCAAGACAAGATAGAACGTAGTAACTCACTAGCAGTTGTTAAAGCTAGTTTTCTTACCTGCGTTGCTTCAAGGATCAAAGTTATCAGAAAATATGAACTACATCACACAGACAGTGTTATCAGCAGAACCTGCCAATATGTTATGGAACATATTGAAGAAAGCAACACCCTTGAGGTGATTGCCAATGAAGTATTGTTGCATAAAGATTATTTAAGCAAAATGTTTAAGCAAAAAACAGGTTTAAATTTAAATGATTATGTGACAAAGGCCAAAATGGAGCATGCTAAACAGCTTCTAGGCATGGGCAAGTATAAAAATTATGAAATAAGTGAGCGGCTTGGTTATAGCAGTCCGGATTATTTTTGTCGCCTTTTTAAAAAATACACACGTCAGACGCCGCTGGAGTATAAGAAAAGACTTGGCTTGTGCCAAGTCCCTTAGGACGTCCGAATTGCTATGCCATCCATGGCGCAATCGGCACTAGCACCATCCGGGTGCGTCGCCGGCAGAAGTCTTAGTCGTTCAATCCAGGGAAAGTTATACTTTCCATCTGGATAAGAAAACACTTGGCTTGTGACAAGTCTTTTTTTACGTTTCAGAATGGTTACTGACAGACAAAAAGTTTTCTTAGCGGTTTTTTAATGCAAAATAACGGGATTTTGCTGTTTTAAATGATTGTTAAACACTATAAAATAGAGACATCAATAGAAAAAGTAATCCACCAGCACAGGCGCTGTGAGAAGAAAGTATCCGGTTAACGGAGCTTCCCTTCTTACAGTGCCTTTTTGTTTGGACCTAGCGCTATGGCAATCTATTAGCACCTGAAATGGCCAATTCGGTGTTAGAGTAACTAAAAAGGTATGAAAGGTGGAAGTTTCATGACAAAGGGAGTTATGCAAAAATTTAAGAAACGTTTTGCTTCAGCTATGGCGGTGACTTTAGTGGCAAGCGTAATGCTTACAGGCTGTTCATCAAACCAGCCTGCCAAACAAGCTGCGTCCGCATCAGGTGACACAATTAAAGTAGGTATATTGCATTCGCTTAGCGGCACAATGGCAATCAGCGAAGTATCTGTTAAGGATGCGGAACTAATGGCTATCGAAGAAATTAATGCTTCCGGAGGTCTATTAGGCAAAAAGATTGAACCTGTAATTGAAGATGGTGCATCTAACTGGACTACCTTCGCGGAAAAAGCTAAAAAGTTGTTACAAAAGGATAAGGTTGCTACAGTTTTTGGTTGCTGGACATCGGCAAGTCGTAAGGCTGTTCTGCCGGTATTCGAAGAAAACAAAGGACTGCTCTGGTATCCGGTCCAATACGAAGGTATGGAAGCATCGCCTAATATCTTTTACACTGGGGCTGCTCCTAATCAGCAAATAGTTCCGGCTGTAGAATGGCTGCTGCAAAACAAAGGCAAAAAGATGTTCTTATTAGGTTCTGACTATGTATTCCCTCGTACTGCCAACAAAATTATCAAAGAACAGCTCAAAGCCATGGGCGGCGAATTAATTGCCGAAGAATATACTCCTCTCGGCCACACTGATTACAGCACAATTATTAATAAGATTAAAGCGTCCAAGCCAGATGTTGTTTTTAATACGCTAAATGGGGACAGTAACGTGGCTTTCTTTAAACAACTTAAAGATGCTGGTATTACTGCTAAAGACCTTACAACCTGTTCTGTAAGCGTAGCAGAAGAAGAAGTTCGTGGGATTGGTGCAGACAATCTGAAGGGCCATCTAGTGTCCTGGAACTACTATCAAACTACTGATACGCCAGAAAACAAAGAGTTTGTTAAGAAATATAAGGCCAAATACGGTGCCGACAGGGTAACAGACGATCCGATTGAAGCAGCTTATATTGCCGTTCATTTATGGGCCCAAGCTGTTACTAAAGCAGGTACAACTGACATCGAGAAAGTAAAAGAGGCAGCAAAAGGTATTGAATTCCAAGCACCTGAAGGACTTGTAAAAATCGAAGGTGAGAATCAACATATCTGGAAGCCTGTTAGAATTGGTGAAGTTACTGAAGATGGTTTAATTAAAGAAATTTGGAGTACTGGCAAGACTGTACGACCTGACCCCTATCTCAAAACATATGATTGGGCCAAAGGAATAAGCAACTAGTACCAAGACGGTTTTTGTAGTCAGGCGGTGCAGAAGGTGATTGGTCTGCATCGCCTGGCATAATAAGACAAGGTGGTGGGCAGATGGAAACGTATATCTTGCAGCTTTTTAATGGCATTAGCGTCAGTTCAATTTACATGCTGGCCGCCCTGGGGCTGGCCATTACCTTCGGCTTAATGAAGGTCATTAATATGGCTCATGGTGAATTCATTATGATTGGTGCCTATGTAACATATGTTATTCAGAATATTTTTTTGAGCTATGTTGATAAAAGTCTTTTTGGTTTATACTTCGTTGTCGCGATTCCCGTAGCTTTTGTCATTGCCGGTGCTATGGGTTTCATACTCGAAAGTTTGGTGATAAAGCATCTTTACGGCAGACCTTTGGATAGTATGTTAGCTACGTGGGGTATAAGTTTGATTCTCCAGCAATTAGCTAGAAGTATTTTTGGAGCGCCAAACGTTGATGTAAAAAGTCCAGCTTGGTTAGACGGAGCGTTATTACTTACTCAAGGCGTGCAGTTACCTTATAAGCGGCTATTTATCATCGCCTTAGTTATTGCCTGTATCATCGGGATGTTTGTGCTGCTTTACAAAAGCAAATATGGTATCTGGATAAGAGCTGTTATGCAAAACAGAGAAATGGCGGCTAGCCTTGGTATTAATACCAGACTTGTTGACGCTTACACGTTTGCTGTAGGCTCAGGTATTGCCGGTATTGCCGGCTGTGCGTTAACCTTGCTCGGTTCAATTGGTTCTACCCTTGGTACGTACTATATTGTGGACACTTTTATGGTTGTTGTGCTTGGTGGTGTAGGAACACTGCTTGGTACAGTAGCAGGGGGGCTGGTAATCGGCACTGCGAACACCACATTTGAGTTTTTCACAAATACTTCAGTAGGCAAAGTGTTAGTCTTTACACTTGTTATTATGTTTTTGCAATGGCGGCCTAAAGGGCTATTTACCATTAACAGCCGCTCGTTAGATTAAGCAGCATACAAAGGAAGGAGGGCTACCCTTGAACCTTTTACATAGGATTAAATCTAAAGAAAAACTGGTTTTTCTGATTATTGTTGCCGGGCTGGTTTTGGCGCCCTTGTTTTTATCAGAATTCAGAACAAATCTGTTGGGAAAGTTTGTGGCCTATGCGATTTTGGCCATTGGACTGGATTTGATCTGGGGTTATACAGGTATTATGAGTCTTGGTCACGGGGTATATTTTGGCATTGGGGCCTATGCTATGGCCATGTATTTAAAGTTGGAAGCGGCAAAAGGTAAATTACCAGACTTTATGTCCTGGAGCGGCCTTGAGGTTTTGCCGTGGTTTTGGGCACCGTTTTCCAATGGGGCGGTAGCCATGGTCTTAGCAATACTCATTCCAACGTTGATAGCCTTTGTAATCGGCTATTTAACTTTTAAAAATCGGATACAAGGCGTGTATTTTTCGATACTATCACAAGCCTTAGCTATTATATTTGTCGTACTTTTTGTTGGTCAGCAAGCCTATACTGGCGGTACAAACGGCTTAACAAACTATAAGAGTATAATGGGTTTTTCTTTAGCGGATGATACAACCAAGCTGGTTCTTTATTATGTGACAGTAGGTCTGCTGGTTTTGACCTACACTATCTGCCGGGTATTGGTGGAACGCCGGATCGGCAAAATACTTATCGCGATTCGCGACGGTGAAAATAGGGTCCGATTCTCCGGGTATAACCCGGCCACCTATAAGATCTTCGTTTATTGCCTTTCAGCCGCTTTCGCGGGTTTAGCCGGTGCTATCTTTGTACCGCAGGTGGGCATCATTTCTCCAGCCGAGATGGGCATTGTTCCTTCCATTGAAATGATCATTTGGGTAGCCATCGGCGGGAGGGGAACTTTAGTCGGGGCTGTTATCGGAGCTATCCTTGTCAATGCTCTCAAGAGCGGTGTAAGTGAAAGCTTCCCTGATGTGTGGTCATACTTTATTGGTTTTGCCTTTGTCGGTGTAGTTTTGTTTATGCCTGAAGGCCTTGTGGGACTTGTCAGGAAGCTTGCCCAGCGCGTGGGTGTACCCAAAAGTAAAGGTGTAAGGCCGAGTGAGGCAGCATGACGGTGAAAGGTGGCAGGACAAATGGAAGCAATTTTGCAGATTGATAATCTGACTGTTAGTTTTGATGGCTTTAAGGCTGTAAATAGTGTGAATACCGAGATTGCTAAAGGTGAAATACGGTTTTTTATTGGCCCTAACGGCGCAGGTAAAACAACATTGCTTGATGCAATTTGTGGGCGGGTAAAGCCGGCAGATGGTCAGGTTTTGTTTAAAGGAAATCTTGATGTAACAAGATATGCCGAGCATGAGATTGTTAATATCGGTATTGGCCGCAAGTTTCAAGTACCGTCAGT
This sequence comes from Sporomusa silvacetica DSM 10669, assembly GCF_002257705.1. Taxonomy (GTDB): domain Bacteria; phylum Bacillota; class Negativicutes; order Sporomusales; family Sporomusaceae; genus Sporomusa; species Sporomusa silvacetica. The sequence continues at coordinate 60,370 of NZ_LSLK01000137.1, read as the reverse complement.
ATTTACTAGTCTTACTGTAGATGAAAACATGGAGCTTACGGTAGTAAAAGATCGTTCGTTGTATTCCTCCCTATTTAGTAGTGTGAGCAAAGCGCAGCAAGAGTGTAATGATGATATATTAAACACCATTGGTCTATATGAAAAACGCCACAGCGAAGCAGCTGCCTTATCGCATGGGGAAAAACAGTGGTTGGAAATCGGTATGCTGCTAGCGCAGCAGCCCAAGTTAATGCTGCTTGATGAACCTGTTGCCGGCATGGGCAGAAGAGAAACTGAGAAGACCGGGGAATTACTTAAAAAGATTTGTAATGATTGTACCGTTGTAGTAGTTGAGCATGATATGCAGTTCGTCAGAGACTTTGCAACTAAAGTCACGGTATTGCATGAAGGCGCAGTACTTGATGAAGGCAGTGTTTACGATGTACAAAACAATCCCAAAGTCATAGACGTTTATCTAGGGCGAGGTGGAGAGCGTGATGCTTAGTGTAAAAAATTTAGAAGCATTTTATGGCGAAAGTAATGTTTTAAACAAAGTAAATATTGAGGTAGCGGCAGGCAACGTTGTTTGCCTGCTAGGCCGGAACGGGGTTGGTAAGTCAACTTTTCTCAAAAGTTTAATGGGGCTTGTAAATACTCCCAGGGGTAGTATTATTTTTAACGGCCAGGAACTTATTAATAGCGCTACTTACCAGCGGGCTAGGCAGGGGATTGGCTATGTACCGCAGGGGCGGGATATTTTCCCGCAATTAACTGTTTATGAGAATTTGCTGATAGGCCTTGAAATGGCTGGCAGTAAAAGTCAAGTCTGTGATAAAATATTCACCTTGTTTCCTATTTTAAAAACTATGCTCAATAGAAAAGGCGGTGACTTAAGCGGCGGCCAACAGCAGCAGTTAGCTATTGCCAGGGCCCTTGTAGCCAATCCTAAACTGCTTATTTTAGATGAACCTACAGAAGGGATTCAACCGTCAGTTATTAAGGATATTGGCAGAGTTATTAAGCAGCTAAGGCAGGAAGGGAATATAACTATTCTTATTGTTGAGCAGTATCTCGAATTTATCATGGATGTCGCTGACTACTATTATGTCATGGAAAAAGGGCAGATTGTGGCAGAAGGGTTGACCAAAGACATTAATCAAGAAGAAATTCAAAAAAGAATGGCTGTTTAGGTGAAGTGTTGATAGGGGGTTAGATAATGCATCTGAGTCCAATGGAAAAAGATAAACTTTTAATTTATGTTGCCGGGCAGGTAGCACGTGAACGCATGAACCGGGGGCTGCAGCTCAACTATCCTGAGGCTGTAGCCTTGATAACAGCAGAATTGCTGGAACGCATTCGCGATGGTTATAGTGTGACTCAACTTATGGACATGGGGACTAAAATTTTAGGACGTGATCAGGTTATGGAAGGCGTGCCGGAAATGATCGATGAAATTCAGCTAGAAGGAACTTTTCCTGATGGCACAAAGCTGGTTACCGTGCATCATCCCATTCGTCTAGCAAGGAGGCCTTAACTATGATACCAGGCGAACTCAAGTTAAAAAATGAGAGCATTTGTGCTAACTGTAATCTTGTAGTAGATAGAATAACTGTAGAAAATACTGGTGACCGGCCAATTCAGGTCGGGTCTCACTTTCACTTTTTTGAGGTCAACCGCTACTTAGTATTTGATAGAACTAAGTCATGGGGGATGCGGCTTAATATTCCCTCAGGGACTGCTGTTCGTTTTGAACCTGGCGAGAGCCGCACAGTAGAACTTGTAGAGTTTTCCGGCAGCGGCCCTTGGTTTGGTGCGAATAACTTAACTGCAGGTTCGACAGACCGGCAACAATGCATTGACAGGGCTAGAGAAAAAGGATTTGTGAAATAGCTTTTAGTCCAGATGGAAAGTATAACTTTCCCTGGATTGAACGACTAAGGCTTCTGCCGGCGTCCTAAAGGACTTGGCACAAGCCAAGTCTTATCTTATGAGAGCCAGGGGGGACTATCGTGAGTTTAATAATGACACGGCGGCAGCATGCCGATATGTATGGCCCGACTACCGGTGATAAAATAAGATTAGCCGATACTGAGCTATGGGCTGAAATTGAGAACGACCTGACAAAACCCGGTGATGAAGCCAAATTTGGCGGTGGGAAGGTCATACGTGATGGTATGGGACAAGACCCAGAGGCTCTCGCAGAAGCCATGGACCTTGTTATCACCAACGCGGTAATCATTGATCATTGGGGTATTATCAAGGCCGATATTGGAATTAAAGACGGTCGAATTTACGGAGTAGGTCAGGCTGGCAATCCCAAAACTATGGCTGGTGTCAATCTTTCTATCGGGGCAGGCACAGAGGTGATTGCCGGCGAGAACCACATCGTTACAGCTGGCGGCATAGATTCACACATTCACTTCATTTGCCCCCAGCAAATTGAAACAGCCATTGCTTCAGGAGTCACTACCATGCTGGGCGGTGGCACTGGCCCGGCAGCAGGTACCAATGCCACTACGTGCACACCAGGCGAGTGGAATATGTATCGCATGCTTCAGGCTGCAGAAGCGTTTCCGGTAAATCTTGGTTTTTTCGGTAAGGGAAATAATTCGTGTCCTGAGCCTTTAATAGCCCAAGTTAAAGCGGGAGCAATTGGTCTCAAATTACACGAAGACTGGGGTTCTACTCCGGCAGCCATTGACTGTTGTCTAAAGGTGGCTGATGAATATGATGTCCAGGTTGCCATTCATACCGACACGCTAAATGAAGCCGGATTTGTAGAAGATACGATTGCAGCTATTGGCGGTCGTACAATCCATACCTTTCACACGGAAGGAGCTGGCGGCGGGCATGCACCAGACATTATTACGGTAGCTTCACTGCCGAATGTCCTGCCATCTTCAACGAATCCTACCAGACCGTTTACAGTAAATACCTTAGAAGAACACTTAGATATGCTTATGGTTTGTCATCATCTTGATAAAAACGTTCCGGAAGATATTGCTTTTGCTGACTCACGTATTCGCCCTGAAACAATAGCTGCAGAGGATATCCTTCACGATTTGGGTGTTATCTCCATGATGTCATCAGACTCTCAGGCCATGGGGCGGGTCGGGGAGGTCATTATCAGAACATGGCAGACAGCCCATAAGATGAAGTTGCAGCGAGGAGCATTAGCAGGAGACAATTCAAATAGTGATAACAACCGTATTAAACGGTATATCAGCAAATACACTATTAATCCTGCTATAACTCACGGTATTAGTCATATGGTTGGTTCGGTAGAGCCAGGAAAACTAGCTGACCTGGTATTGTGGCAGCCCAAGTTTTTTGGTGTTAAGCCTGCCCTGGTTATTAAAGGGGGCTTGATCATGAATGCTGCTATGGGTGATGCTAACGCTTCTATTCCGACACCACAGCCTGTAATCCAGCGGCCGATGTTTGCTGCTTTTGGTAAGGCTATTGCTAGTTGTGCAGTTACTTTTGTTTCGCAAGCTGCCGATACTGCTATGCTAACAGAGCAGCTCAAGCTGGAGAAAACGCTAGTGCCTGTTGTTAATTGCCGCAATATTAGCAAACAAGATATGAAGCATAACTTTGCAACACCTGATATTTCAGTAGATCCAGAAACTTATCAGGTTACAGCTGATGGCGAGGCACTTGTCTGTGAACCACTGTCTGTACTGCCTATGGCGCAGCGGTATTTTCTATTTTAATGGAAGTTAATGTAAGAGGGAGTTAGTCGAAATGATGATTCGTCAAGTTGTAGGTAAACTAGCTGACTTAAATCTTGATCATCACGGTGACAGTACGGACTTGACCATTGAAAGGCTAGTACTATCCTGGGATGAGCTTCATAAAAGAATCTTGCGCAAAACTACTGACGTGGGCCGGGATATTGGCATACAGCTGGAGACCGGATATTTACACCCTGGCGATATTTTGCACCGCGAGGGTAATCATATCATTATTGTGGAAGTCAAAGAAGAAGCTGTTTTAGTTGTGTCTGTCAGCACTATGCGTACTATGGGGTTAGCAGCCCACGCAATCGGTAACATGCATGCTCCGATCGAAATTACTACAGAAACAGTGATTACACCATATAATTCAGTTTTAGAGGATCAACTGCAAAAGCTCAGTTTAGTAACACAAGTAGAAAATCGGCCTTTTGCCCCATGAACAAGCCTTCATTACAAGCAGGACTGAGGCTCATGCAGCTCGCTGATTCCGCTTTTCCTTCAGGAAGTTTTACTCAGTCTTTTGGGATGGAAACCTTTATTCAGCGTGGTGATATTACAAACGGACAACATTTGACCAAATATATGCAGACTTACCTCTACTATACTTGGCGAGCCACAGACTTACTGGCTGTTAAGCTTGCCTGGCAGGCAGCCAGGATGCTGAATATGAACAAGCTGGCTGCTTTGGATAAACGGCTTCATGCGATGAAACTACCTTATGAAAGCCGGGACGGCAGTGTTAAAATGGGTAAGCGCCTAAGACAAATTTTAGGCGAAATTGATCCAGCGTATCAGCTTGATAGTAAGCTGCCTTGGTGCCATCATGCGATAGTATTTGGCCACTATGGGGCAATGGGTATGGAGCTCGTGCCGTTGATGGCAGCCTATGCTCATGCTACTGTTGTTTCTTTAGTTGCCAATGGAGTACGGGCCATTCCACTGGGACAGACTAGCGGCCAGCAAGTCATTGCTCAGCTTCAGCCACTCTTAGAGCAGTGTATTGAGTGGGTTTTAACGGCAACAGAACAGGATTGGGGCGGTAGTGCCCCTGCCTTTGACTGGGCTGGTATGGCTCACGAATGCTTATATTCACGAATATTTATGTCATAGGAGGCCTGGGTATGAAACCCATTCGAATTGGAGTAGGTGGTCCGGTTGGTGCAGGGAAAACAGCGCTGGTAGAAAAACTAACCCGCTATTTGGCGGCCGATTTTAGCTTAGCTGTTATAACTAACGATATTTTTACTAAAGAAGATGCGCAGTTTCTCTGTCATAACGGTATTTTGCCGCCTGACCGTATTATTGGTGTCGAGACAGGCGGGTGTCCCCATACAGCCATACGGGAAGATGCTTCGATGAATCTGGAAGCAATGGACGCTTTACTAGAGCGCCATCCTGACTTGGAGATTATTTTCGTGGAAAGCGGCGGTGATAACCTAGCTGCAACCTTTAGCCCAGAACTTGTCGATGTGGCCATTTACATTATTGATGTCGCGCAAGGTGAAAAGATTCCCCGCAAAGGCGGCCCGGGAATTACGCGCTCAGACCTGTTGGTTATTAATAAAATTGACCTGGCCCCGTATGTTGGTGCCAGCCTGGAAGTTATGGCCAGCGATTCTAAACGCATGCGCGGTGAGAGACCGTTTTTGTTTACAAATTTAAAAACCGAAGAGGGACTTCAGCAAGTATTGTCTTGGATTCGTCACAATGTCATTATGGAGGATATTGCCTGATGTTAGCCAAGTTAAAGCAGGGAATTGTTCAAGCTGAGGTAGCGGTAATAAATGGCTGTAGTGTGCTTAGTTCCTTAAGGCAGCGTATGCCGCTCCGGGTATCTAGTCCGCTTTATCCTGTCAGTGAACAGACAGTAAGTTTTTTTATCATGAATCCTGCTGCTGGTCTTCTTCAAGGAGATCAGCATTCTATTTATGTACGTGTTAAAGAAAATGCACAAGCTGTCATAATGGGGCAAGGCGCTACGAAGGTTTTTCGTTCTCCAGAACGCAACTTTTCCAAGCAGTTTACAACAATATGTGTAGAGGCTGGTGCGCGGCTGGAGTATATGCCGGAGGTTATAATTCCCTTTGCGGAAAGCTGCCTGTTAAGTAGAACAAATATACTGGTTTCAAGCCAGGCATCGGTACTATTTTGGGAAATTAATGCTCCCGGCCGTTCAGCGCGGCAGGAGCTTTTCGCCTATAGCAAACTGGACCAGCAGACCAATATCTATATTGACCGGGAGCTTATCTTCAGTGATCGGTTTGTGCTTGAGCCGTCAATCGTTCCGACTGAGCTACAGTCGTGGAACAATCATCTTGGCCTTGTACATGACTATACGCATACTGGTACTTTTTGGGTTATTAACCCTAACGCCGAGCAGGAACTAGGCTATGTGGTGCAGCGAAATACGGAAGCAGAGGAAGGCTATCTTGAAAAAATAGCTAACAAATATGGTGTGCTATTAGCAGGTACTAAGCTCACCAAAGAGGCCTATTGTTTTCGTGCATTAGGACGTAATGCAGACAATATTCAAGAAGCCTTCAAAGAATTATGGCAGATTTTCCGCAAGCGTTTATTTAATCAAACCGCCTGGCCATGGCGAAAATATTGACAATGGAAAATCCGTACTTGCTTTTGACAGCAGGTACGGATTTTTTGGCTTAATTTACAGATGAGTTCTTTTTGCTTCGGAAAAGGCTTTCATTTTTCGATACAGTACTGTTCGGCAAATGCCTAGCCGCTCGGCTGCTTTGCCCATTTGAAAATTGCATACCCTTAGAACACTATCAATATATTGTTCTTCAAATTGACGCATGGCCTGTTTTAGTGGACCATAGTTTTCTTGTGAGTCAATATAGTCGCAGTTGGGCTGTGAAATCTGTTTTGCCATTCCGGACATTGCCGCTAAGAATTGATTGGAATTGTCCTGGATGTTGGAAATTACGTATTTTTCCACCTCATTGCGTAGTTCTCTCACGTTTCCTGGCCAGCTATACTGTTGAAAAGTGGTTAACGTATTTATGTCCAGGTTGGTGTTGAGATTGTATTTTATATTAAAATTTTTCAAGAACTTTAGGGCCAGCATGGTAATATCTTCTGGTCTTTCGCGTAAAGGTGGCAGTACCAGGTTGAGCACATTTAGGCGATAGAAAAGGTCTTGGCGAAAGGTTCCTTCTTCGGTCATCTGTTTTAGGTTTTTATTTGTTGCGGCAATAAGTCGGAAATCAATTGTGCGATTTACACAACTGCCAACGCGGCGAATCTCGCCTGCTTCTAAAACACGTAGTAACTTAGCCTGCAGTGCAAGGGGCAATTCAGCAATTTCGTCCAGGAACAAGGTTCCGCCATCGGCTGCTTCAATCAAGCCGATTTTTCCTTGAGCTTGAGCACCGGTAAAGGCCCCTTTGTCATAACCAAAGAGCTCTGCTTCGGCTAATGATTCTGATAAAGCAGCACAGTTTATGGCAATAAAAGCTCTCGCAGAACGTTTGCTTTGACGGTGAATATACTGCGCCAGTACTTCCTTACCAGTGCCTGATTCTCCATACAGGACAATTGGACTATCGGTCTGGGATACTGTTGATGCTATGCGCAGTATGGTCTTCATCGCGCTGCTTTCAGCGACAATGTTTTCAGGGGCTAGGACCAAACCCCGGAAAGTACCGGTCTGGACACTTTTCAGGCCGGGGTTATTCGAAGGGGTCACCTTGCGGGATGGGTTTGGTACACAGGAAGTTAACAGATAGAGGAGTTCTCCCTTGTTGTCAAAAACAGGCGTACTTATCGCTAATAATTCCGCTTCGAATTTAGTTGTAACCAAGCCACGTTCGATACGCTGGTTTTCGGCGGCCTGCAATGTATAAGAAGTATTGATATTGCCATTACGGATAAGTTCGCGCATGTTTAAATGCAGTAATTGCTCCATGGGTACGCCGATAGTTAAAGCCGCTTTGGTATTGCAAAGTAGCAGATATCCTTTTTTGTCAGTAACGAAGATTATCTTTTCTTTGGTTAGGTTAGCAGATTTGTCAACCTCTTGCGGCATGAAACAAATTGAGTTTTGAGGCATAATACACCTCCCTCCCAATATGAGATCGTCAAAACGCATATTGCTTTATACCAAGTACCTATAAGTTACGACGTTGTATAGACAAATTCCTTCCTCTACTGCGAAAAAGTTATATTGTTCAGAATATAAGATAATGTTGCAAAACAGTCACTTTTCAGAAAATGGTGTTGCAAAACAGTCAATATATTGTGTTAATTCACTTTGTAAATACTGAAGAAAGCAGTAGTGATGGGGGTTTTCAATTATTGGCATGGAAATTGCTCTATAGTAATGCGGAAATAAAAATAGGAGGGGTATACATGGCGAATGAACAAAAATTTTATGGTTGGAAGCTGGTTGGGGTGTTATGGACCTTGTACTTGCTCAATATGGGTTTTCCGCTATACGGCGGCGCTGTTATCAATTCCTTCATGCTAAAGGAAATACCCATGGATCGCACTACTTACGGGTTAGGTTTCTCGTTGATGAATTTATTTGTTGGTACGTCGGCCATTTTTGTTGGGATGACAATTACTAAGTGGGGAGTTCGCAAGACCTTTGTAATTGGCTCAGGTTTGCTGGCTGTCGGAACATTATGGATGGCGCAGGTTGCCACGCAACCCTGGCATTATTTAGTAGGTTTTGGTTTTATAGTTGGTTGTGGTCTGGGTTTTGGCACGATTGTGGCATTATCGACAACCGTCACGCGCTGGTTTGTTAAATTCCGGGGAAGAGCTATGGCTCTGGCCATGACCGCTTCGGGGTTCGCTGGCTTTATTGGTGCGCCGGCCATGAACCAACTGATCGCGGCTAACGGGGGCAACTGGCGGTTAGCCTGGCTGGTAGTAACAGCGATTGTTGTTATTAGCGCTATGATTGCCTGGTTTTTTGTAAAAGAACGTCCGCAGGATATTGGCCAAATCCCTGATGGGCAAGAAGTGGCGGTAACGGTAGCAGCAACGCCTGTAACCAACGCCTTAGTGACGAAATATGTCTGGGAACCGGCTGATGTATATAAGTCGATTACCTATTGGTTGACAGTGCTGGCTGCGGCTGCTAGTCAATGGCCGTTTTTCTTCTTTACCGCTCACTGGATTATGCATTTGAAAGGCAAAGGGATTTCGTCGGCAGATGCGGCGTTTGCCATGGGTATGTTTACCATGGGGGGAATCTTTGGACGGTTGATCAGCGGCTGGCTCATGGATAGAATGGCGGCTCGCTATGTCTTCATGTTAGGTATTTGTTGTTACTTTATCGGCTCGTATCTTGCTGTTCAGGCTGCTCCTGGCATGCTGATGGCAGCCTATGTAGCAGCTGTGTTTTATGGTGCAGGTTTTGGCTGGTCTTTTGTGGCTCAAAACACCATGCTGGGCAACTTTTTTGGGCCGACAGCCTTTCCTAAAATCAATGGCATGCTGCAGGCAATCTCTGCTGTTGTTGTTTCCGGTGCCGGTGTAGTTGGGGGAAAATTGTTTGATTCTTTTCAGAGTTATACGCCAGCATTTCAGCTTAATGCGGCTATCGGCCTGGTAGGGATTATTTGTCTGATCTTTGCAACCATGCCTAAGCCGCCGACTGCCAAGTATTCTGAAAGTTTATAGAAATACGGAACGTAATAGTAAAAGCTAAACTATCAGGGTGTCAAAGGTTCGCTCTAACGGGAACGTGTACGTTGGTGTTCGGTCGTATGGTACCGTAAAAATATGAAAATATAATTTTGGATAAGTGAGGAGTAGATTATAATGAAAACAGCACAACAATTACTTGCGGAACGTACTGAAAGATTGAAAAAAACGATTGCCTTTGAAAAAACCGATCGTGCACCGGTTATACTTTCGGGAGATGCCGTTTTTGCTAGGCATGTAGGCATGAAGCTATCAGAATTTGTCTCAAACATGAAAGCCTCCCATCAAGCAATTTTATCATCATTTAAAGATTTAGGGGATGTGGATGGAACAGGTAGCACTTATGCGACAGCCACAATTTTTCCGTTAATTTTTTATTCAAAAGTTAAATTACCTGGGCGTGAGCTTCCTGATGATACTCCGTGGCAGCTTGATGAGCAGGAATTGATGACAGTGGAAGATTATGATACCATTCTGAATAAAGGCTGGAAAGCTTTTAGCGAGGATTATTTGAAAAATCGAGTTGGCTTTGATCTTGATTCGATCCGTGCCCAATTGGCAGATGTCCCGCAATTTATCAAAAATTTTGAGGATGCCGGCTATCTGGTATATTCCCCCAAAGCATCCTCCACAGTTAATGAATTTTTGGGCGGCGGGCGATCATTTCCCAAATTCATGAAAGATATGTTTAAAATGCCTGATAAGGTTGAGGCTGTTTTAGATGTTATTCTTGAAGAAAATTTAGCAGAGTTACGTCAGCAAATACGAGTCATTAAACCTTTAGTTGTCTTTATGTCACCGGCTCGGGGAGCTAGTGAATTCTTTTCTCCGAAAATCTGGCAACGCTTTGTCTGGAAGTATCTAAAGGCAGCTGCTGAGGCAATTATTGAAGAAGGTGCGGTAGCAGACCTTCACATTGACGGTAACTGGGAACGCGATTTGGAATTTTTCAAAACCTTACCTAAACAAAAATGCATCTTTGAGTGCGATGGCGCTACCAACATCTATAAAGTGAGAGAGGTTCTTGGCGACCACATGTGTATTAAAGGAGATGTACCAGCTGCTATGTTAGCACTTGGTACTCCTGACGACGTATATAATTATTCCACCAAATTGATTAAGGATATGGGAAAAGGATTTATTCTTGCTTCCGGTTGTACGATACCGCCAAATGCAAAATTTGAAAATGTTAAGGCTATGGTTGCTGCCGCTACCGGTAAATAATACGTAAAAAAAACAGAGCAAATCAACTTAACCACTAGGCTACTTAGGAACCCCGACTTGTCTGTCGGGGTTGCCTTTTTTGCCTTGTCGAGGGGTAAGGACATAAAACTATGGGTCTAAAGACCGTTAACGCCGATGATTGCCTGATTACAAATTTTTAATATATAAATCGAAAGTATACTATAAGTAATGATATAGAAGCAATGCCAAATCACATAAAGGAGGATGCTTGGTGAAAACTATAAGAGCAAAACTTGCGGTAATAGTAATAACTTTATTTGTGGTTGCGCTGGGTGTGCTGGCAGGACTAAACTATTGGCAATCACAAAAAATGTTAACACAGGATGTTGAAAATGAACTTGCCCTCGTGGCACAAACCAACGGCGAAGCAGTCGGTTTGTGGATTGCGGGACATAAGAAAGAATTGGAGGCAATCTCACGGTCACCGATTATGACCAGCGGTAATCGTGAAGCCATGGTGTCTTATATTATCTCAGAGCTAAACAATAACAAGCTTTATGAAAATATTTTTTGGACTGATGCTCAAGGTAACTATCTTGATACTCACGGCGTAGCCGGAAACTCAACGAACCGACCCTATTTTTCAAGTGCAATTGCGGGGAACACGTTCATCACAGATCCGATACTATCCCCGGTTAGTGGTAAGCTTGTCATGGTTATTGCTACCCCAATCAAGGCTGAGGGGCGCATTGTTGGGATACTAGCAGGATCGATCAGTATTGATGAAGTAGAAAAACGCATTCTTGGTATAAAAGTGGCCCAAACCGGGTATGCGTATGTTTTGCGGAAAGATGGCACGGTAATCATTCATCCTAATAAAGAATTAGTGGTGAACAAAAGCAATGCTCTTACCAACGATCCGAATGCAGCTCTCGCACTAAAAGCAGCTGTTGAGAAGATGATAAACGGTGAAAAGGGGCTTTCCAGTTACAACTATTTGGGTGAAGAAAAGTACTTGGCGTACGCGCCGATTATTGGAACTTCCTGGGCTATTGGAACAAGTGTTCCTGTTGCTGAAGCCAGGGCGCAATTGACAACCTTTGCGTGGACTTCACTAATTACAATTGTTGTGGTACTTATTTTAGCCATTTTTGTGATCTTATTGACAGCAGTTCGTATCACGAAACCCTTACAACTGCTGGAAGGAGTGGCAGGCCGGGTTGCTAGCGGCGATCTCAGCATAACTCATATTGATGTAACCTCACAGGATGAACTGGGGCGTTTAGCACGGGCCTTTGAAACAATGGTAGGCAATTTGCGCACTCTTGTAAGTAAGATCAGCACATCGTCAGAGCAGGTAGCGGCATCGGCCGAGGAAATGACCGCCAGTGCTGACCAGTCAACTCAAGCCGCGAATCAGGTGGCAGGTTCTATTTCCGATGTATCTAAAGGTATGGATGAGCAGTTGACTGTAGCCAATGATACTTCGGCTGTGGTACAACAAATGTCGGCCAGTATCCAGCAGATTGCCGCGAATATTAGTGAAGTAGCGGCGCAATCGGCGCAGGCTGCGACTAAGGCCAATGCAGGCAACAAATCTGTCGATAAAGCGGTAAGTCAAATGGCCAGTATTGAACAGACTGTTCTTAGTTCTGCTGGTGTTGTAGCTAATTTGGGCGAACGCTCTAAGGAAATAGGCCAGATCGTAGATACTATCTCTGGTATTGCCGGACAGACCAATCTGCTAGCACTTAATGCTGCCATTGAAGCAGCGCGGGCGGGTGAACAGGGACGAGGTTTTGCTGTCGTGGCAGAGGAAGTCCGTAAATTGGCGGAGCAGTCTCAGGAAGCGGCCAAGAAAATTGCCATATTAATTAGTGAAATTCAAGGTGATACCAACAAAGCTGTAATCGCTATGGACTCCGGAACTAGAGAAGTGAAGCTGGGAGCCGAAGTAGTCAACGCTTCTGGACAAGCCTTTCAGGAGATAACTACTCTGGTAACCCACGTATCAGATCAGGTAAGTGAAATATCCTCGGCCATTGAGCAGATGGCTAGTGACAGTGAGCAAATTGTCGGGGCGGTAAAACGGATTAATGATCTGAGTAAAAAGGCAGCAGGCGAAGCCCAAACAGTGTCGGCCGCAACCGAGGAACAATCGGCATCTATGGAAGAAATCGCATCTTCAAGTCAGGTTTTAGCCAAATTGGCCATGGAACTAAGGGAAGCTGTTAGTAAGTTCAAGGTTTAGGGGGGACTTTTATTCTGCGCCATCACCAGTGAGCAGTTGCCGCCTTTTCAAGGCAGTACGCTGAGACCAGATTCTACTGAGTTTATTCCAATATTAGATAACTACGCAAATTCTAAACAAATTCTAAAGAAACTCTAAAAATTGTGTGGTATATTCATCCTAGGTAAATAATTACACAGGTAAATTACTTTACCTAAAAGTTTTATCAAAGTGAGAACGTAGAACTATTACAATGTGATGGAGGGTTTTCGATGAAAAAGAGTTTACTTATTTTAGGGTCGTTCCTTGTTTTGAGTACAGGCACAAGTTTTGCTGCTCCACTCAATAACCTGGCTAACGAACAAACGGCGGTTGGCGCAACTGGTGACACGGTTTATATTGAACATAAGTTTGGTGACCGCTTTACGCTTGGGTATCAAGCCAGCGACCGTGATTACTATGGTGATATGAAAGACGTATACGGGCAGTATCAGTTTTCCCAGAATGTCCGGGGTATAGTCGGCAATCGGAATTTTGATTATCATGATTCAGAGATGTATCTGGGGTTAGGTCTGCAGGGGGCATTAGCGCCGAAAATCGATGGATCTGCTGCGTTTATTGCCGGCGATGAATTTAAGGAAGTACAGGTAGGTGCTGGTATTCAATTAGCTACCAATGTTGATCTCAATGTTACATATACCAATTTTATGCCTGATGAAGGCAATGATAAAGATCAAGTTGAAGTTGGTGCAACCTTTAAATTTTAACCAAACGCGGTGCAGTGCATAATTCCCATGCGTATTCCTGCGCTTTAGGATTCAAAGTCTCAGATATATTGCTGGGTCTCGTAGAGAATAGGCGATTATTTGCATCAGAAAACCTGGTTCTTTGCTGTATAATGTGCAATACATTATTACAGCAAAGAGCCAGGTTTATGTTTGTTCAATAGAAAAATACCTTTTACTAATTTGGGTTGAAAAAAGAAATATTGTTGGATTGACTAGCGATGATATAATGAAAAATATGATAGAAAATATGGTTTAGGGAGTAGTTGGTTATCTTGGATATACTTACTAAGTTATTATACTTATTTGTTGATTTGATCTTGCCGCTTACTATAGGATATTTATGTCGTTCTCAATCAAGGCTTGATAAAGAGTTCTTCCAGCGACTGGTAGTGTTAAATATATGCGGAATATCTCCGGTTTTGTCTATACTAACTTTATGGGTACTACCTTTGGATTACTCATTAATTTGGTTGCCGGCTATTGGTATATTGCTGTGCGTTATCCCGGGGATAGCGGCTTACTTGCGTGTGAAAAACAAATTCCAAAGTGAACTCGACAAAGGCAGCTATATTCTTAGTGCGATATTGTCTAATACTACCACGCTAGGCGGCTTATGTGCATATATATTGTATGGTGAAAGTGGGTTTGCCTACGCCCAAATGATAGTAATGCTGCAAAGTGTTGTGATGTTCATGTTCTGCTTTCCGCTGGCGCAATATTACTATCAAAAAAGTGTCGGCACCGGCTTTAGTAAGCAATCCTTAGTAAAGATGTTTATTAACCGGAATCAGCTTCCGGTTGTGGGGATGGCGCTCGGCATAATTCTGAACATAACAGGTACCATCCGTCCCGGCTTTGCAGGGCTAGCGGTCGACCCCTTAGTGCATATCGGAGCATGGACAGCCTTACTACCTATTGGCTATGCTATTGATACTGCTGGTATGCGCGAATGCTATGCAGAGCTGATCGATTTAATTCCTATTAAATTTATTTTGACCCCATTAGCTGCCTATATGGTATCAAGCATATTGATTACAGATGAAATTATTTTAAATACGATTGTTATTCTTGCAGCGATGCCTACCGCGATAAACACGGTGATAGCAGCACAAATTCATAAACTAAACGTTAATATTGCTACAGCTGCTTTTGTTTTGACTACAGCAGTTTTTATCGGTGTCGAACTTCCTGTGTTGTTTGTTTGGATAAGTGCTTGGTAGAATAATTGCTGATTTATATGAAATAAGTGTCAGAGTAAGATAGGTTAAGCGAGGGAGCAAAGGAACAGTGCTAGTGCTCACGTGTGGTAAATATATTTTCACCGAAAAAGGGAATAGTTGGTTTGCTTGTTTGTCGATTTGTGTTTATAATAGTGATAGTTTTAAATTTGTGTTTCGAAGAGGAAACATCTAGGTATGTAAAGTTTACATACCTAGATGTTTCTTTTTTTTATAAATACTATTCATTACAAAAGGGGAGAGTTAGGATGAAAAAAGGTTTTGTATATCTGATGTTGGTAATGTTTGTGATTACCGGGGTGTTGACAGGCTGTGGCACTAGCAATTCTAAAGTTGTAAAAATCGGTTTCGTGGGCCCATTAACAGGTGGTAATGCGGCTATTGGTATTGGTATGAAAAACTCGGTGGATTTAGCTATTAAACAAGCTAATGCATCAGGAAAACTGCCATACAAAATTGAATTGGTGGCGGTGGATGATGCTGGCGATCCTACCACGGCTGTTAATGCTGCAAATAAACTTATTGCAGATCCAGGCGTTATATCAGTAGTAGCTCATTTTAACAGTGGTGCCGCATTGGCTACAGTGCCGGTATTTCACAAAAACGGAATGCCAACTGTTATTGCAGCGGCGATACATAATGACATAACCAAAGGTGGCTTTAAGGAAATCACCCGAGTTATTACGGCAGCCGATGTACAGAATGAAGTGGCAGGTAATGTAGCTACTAAAGACTGGGGCCTAAAGAAGTTTGCTGTTATCCATGACAAAACAGACTACGGCAAAACGAATGCCGAGCAGTTCATTGCTTCGGTGAAAAATAATGGCGGTGAAATCGTTTCTTTTGATGGCATATCTGTAGGACAGCAAGACTTTGCTGCTCTGTTGACTATTATTAAGAGTAATAATCCGGACATGGTTTTCTTCGGTGGTGTTGCAACTGAAGCAGCGCTGATTAAACGTCAAATGGGCGAGTTACAAATGAATGCAATTTTCATGAGCGATTCAGGAATTTTGTCGGAGACCTTCAATAAAATAGGCGGGCCTGCTGCGGATGGAACATTAGCCCATGGTATAGGAAAACCGTTGGAGGATTTGCCAGGTGGAAAAGACTTTATGAAAGCATATGCAGATGCAAAATACGCGGAGCCGCATGAAGCTTATGCGCCTTTTGCCTATGATGCTGCAAATATTATTATTAAAGCATTGGAAAAAGCTGGTCCGGATCGTGTGAAAATGGCAGAAGCTATTCGTGGTATTACTAGCTTTGAGGGTATACTTGGCGAAACAACGTTTGATGATAAAGGCCAGACGCGTCTTAAAATTATTACTACTTACATCAGCGAAGGCGGAAAATGGGTTCCGTACTATCGCTCAGGCATGAAGGTTATCGATAAAAAAATTCAAAAGCAATAACGTAATTTCGTGTAACAGGGGGGGATAGCATTGACTGGGGAGCTTATTATTCAGCAGTTACTCAATGCGCTAAGCCTGGGAGTCATGTATTCCTTGATGGCCGTAGGGTTTACACTGTTTTTTGGGGTAATAGAAGTTATTAACTTTGCTCATGGTGAAGTATTTATGTTGGGTGCTTTTGGTGCGCTTGCAGCCAGCGGAATCTTTATTTCCGCTGGCGTAGCCCCCGGTTCGATTGGACTGTTTGTGCTGGTTTTACTAGCCGTTTTAGTAGTCGGTGGATTAATTGGTGCAGTAATGGAGCGGACAATTATTAAACCTATGCGGTCGGCACCGGAGATCATGACACTTTTGATTACGCTGGGTGCCTCGATTGTCATGCGGGAAGCGGTGATGCTATTTTTCCCTAATGGTCGCAATCCGCAGCCGTTTCCTCAATTAATTGCCCTGAAAAGCTTTTCAATCGGCGGTGTGCTTATAAAACCTGACATAGTATTGACAGTCGTTTTGGCTACGCTGTTAATAACCGGTTTGCATCTATTGATTCAAAAAACGGCTTTTGGCAGATATATCAGGGCTACGGCACAGGACCGGGAAGCAGCAAAGATGATGGGGATACGGGTAGATCGAGTATTTCTAATTACTTTTGTTTTAGGATCGGCTTTAGGGGCGGTTGCCGGGCTGATGAACGGGATGTCTTATGGTATTGTTAAATTCACGATGGGTTTTATCGTCGGTATCAAAGGGTTTGCTGCTGCGGTTGTTGGTGGCCTTGGTAATGTGTATGGTGCAGTAGCAGGCGGTTTGCTTTTAGGTTTTTTAGAGACCATGGCAGTGGCCTTTATCCCTGATGGTTCAAGGTTTCAAGAAAGCATTAGTTTCATTATTGTAATTCTTTTCTTAGTCTTCAGGCCGGGAGGTATCTTTGGTGAGCGGACTTATGAAAAGGTTTAAGGAGGGACGTTTATGTCGCTAAGAATCCTTGTGGCAGAACTTATATGTTATGCGGGATTTTTGCCTTTTGTGATGATTGAGGATCCTTTGCTTGTGTTGCTGGTTGCTGTTCTTATTTCTATGCTGGCAATAGGCATGCTGCGTTATAAAAAGGATTTTTGGCTGCAATTAAAGTCCGAGTTCAGTCAAAATATGGGTCAGGCTTTTGGAATGGCAATTATTATCGCTTTGAGTTTTCCTTTAATCGTTGCTGGTAATCCGTACTGGCTTCAAGTTACAAACTTAGCAATGTTGTACGCTATGATGGCATTAGGTTTAAATCTGATGACTGGGCGGGCAGGGTTGGTATGTCTCGGTTATGCAGCTTTTGTTGCTATCGGGGCCTATGTAGTAGGCATCTTAACATTAAAAGTAGGCGTGTCTTTTTGGCTGGCATTGATTATGGCAGGAGTGGTAGCTAGTTTATTTGGCATTGTGCTTGGTCTGCCAGCCTTGCGAGTAAAAGGTCATTATCTTGCCCTTGTCACTATTGCCTTTGGGCTTATTGTGCAAGAATTATTATTGAATTTTGAAAGCGTTACAGGGGGAACCAATGGGCTAATTAATATTCCTTCACCGCAACTATTTGGTTTTGATTTGAGCACTCCGTTGAATTTGGGTTTCACCAGCTTGCCCTTTCAAGCCAATTTTTATTATGTAATTATCGTTTTGCTAGCCTTATCCGTGTTTTTTGTGAATAGATTAAGCCATTCCTTTTTTGGGTTGTGCCTTAATGCTATGCGTGAGGATCAACTGGCGGCACAGTGCTATGGGTTAAATCTGACGAAATACAAATTGCTGGCTTTTGCAATTGGTGCCTTTTTTGGTGGGATAGTAGGTGGCGTATACGCAGGTATGATTAATTTTATCGCTCCGGAGAATTTTGGTTTTCAGCAGTCGGTACTAGTGCTTAGTATGGTGATTTTTGGGGGATTGGACTCAATTCCCGGTGCTGTTTTTGGTGCGATTATCTTGACAGTAATTCCGGAAAAGTTCAGGGCATTTGATGATTTTCGCTTGATGTTTTATGGCATTATTATTGTGTCCTGTCTGTTGTTTATGCCGCAAGGACTACTGCCTTTTAAGCATCGTATCATTACTACCAAGCCCAAAGAGCAGGAGGAATAAAATTATGCTAACAGTGCAGGGACTAACTATTCAGTTCGGAGGCTTGGTTGCGGTAGATCATGTCAATATGTCCTTAAAGCAAGGCAAGACCCTAGGGGTTATCGGTCCAAATGGATCAGGTAAAACGACGTTGTTTAATCTGTTATCAGGGATTTACTTACCCACCAGTGGCCGCATACTGCTCAATGATGTGCCAATTCAAGGCCGCAGTGCAGATCAGGTGTTCCGTATGGGGATTGCGCGGACATTCCAGAACGGTCGACTATTTTGGAACTTGAATGTCATTGAAAATGTTATGATGGGTTTTGAAGAAGTTCGCACTATATCGCTAAGAGGTACCTTGTTTGGCCGCAGTGGCCAATTATATAAAAAGTCAATTGACAAGGCGACTGAGATCATGAGTATTTTTGGCGATCTGTTAATTAAGCAAAGTAATAAATTATCGAAAGATCTATCGTATGCGGATAGGCGTCGATTGGAAATTTGCCGGGCATTGGCGGCTCAGCCCAAAATCCTGCTTCTAGACGAACCATCGGCAGGGATGGACGCCATAGAAACGGCAACTCTGATGAGTGATCTCAATAAAGTGAAAGCTAAATTACCTGATTTATCGATCATCGTGGTTGAACATGATATGGATTTTATTAAAGGATTGGTTGACCAGGTAATGGTATTAAACTATGGACGGTGCATTGCTTGCGGTTCTTTTGACGAAGTGGAACAAGACCCGGAAGTTATTAAAGCGTACTTAGGGCAGGAGGAATCGGCATGCTAACAATCAATATGGTTTCCACAGCATATGGTTCTATTCCGGTGCTTAAGGATGTGTCGCTCAAGGTGCCGCGTGGCTCGATTACCTGTTTGTTGGGCAGCAATGGCGCTGGTAAAACAACGATGATTAAAACCATTTTGGGCTTGGTACCGGCGCTAACCGGTGAAATCGTTTTTGGGGGTAAGAAGATTAACGGTTTGTCTACTGAGGACATTGTTAAAAGTGGTATTGCAGTGGTTCCGGAAGGCCGACGGGTTTTTCCGAAAATGACAGTCTGGGAGAACCTGCAAATCGGGGCTTGTAATATCAAAGATAAAGCTCAGGTCCGTTCTAGTCTGGATAAAGTATTCACTCTGTTCCCGCGTTTGGCCGAAAGAAGCAGCCAGAATGCAGGCACGATGAGTGGCGGTGAACAGCAAATGGTGGCCATGGGCCGAGCAATGATGAGTCAACCGCAAATTATGCTGATGGATGAGCCTTCGCTGGGTTTGGCACCGCTCATGGTCAATGAAATTTTCCGTACTATTGATGAGATTAGTAAAGAAGGTACCACTGTCTTATTAATTGAACAAAATGGATTCAAAGCTATCCAAATGTCCCATCACGCCTATTTGTTGCAAAAGGGAAGAATTATCTTGGAAAGTACGGAGTCTGATCCGGCTTCCAAAGAGAAAATAAAAGAAGTATACCTAAAACATGGCAAAGGAGGGAATAGCAGTGAGTCTAATGAGTGAATGGGATGCTGCGGCAGCGATTAAATTGCTGCAGAATATGATCGCCATGAATACCACAAACCCGCCAGGCAATGAAGACAGTTTGGCAAAATGGCTTGCTGACTGGCTAAAAGAGCGCAATATAGACAGCGAAATTATTGAGATTGAGAGTGGCCGCAGCAATCTTATCGTAACCATTAAGGGGAAAACCAGCAATTCGTCACTACTTTATACAGGACATATGGATACGGTGCCCCCAGGCCAGCAAAAGTGGCTGTACGATCCTTTTGCTGCCGAGATTGTCAATGGCCGGCTTTATGGTCGTGGTGCCGCTGATATGAAAAGTGGCTTGGCGGCTATGCTTTATTCATTAGTCTTGCTGAAACGGCAAGGGTTTGTGCCAGAACAGGATGTTATCTTGTTGGCCACTGCCGGGGAAGAAGTAAGTTGTCTTGGGGCCAAGGCCTTTGTTGCAGCTGGCGGTATGAAAAAGGTAGCGGCAGCCGTGGTCGGTGAACCTAGCAACGGCGATGTCATTGTGACACATAAAGGTGCTGCCTGGTTGGAAATCACTACTCGGGGGTCTACGGCGCATGGTTCAATGCCGCATTTGGGAGTAAATGCGATAGTAAGGATGAACGCAATTATAACGAAATTGACTGCAGTTTCTTTTGATTTGCCGCCAAATAAATGGCTGGGTATGCCTACCTTGAGTATCAACCAGATTGCGGGCGGAGTTGCGACAAATGTGGTACCAGATGCTTGTACCTGTCAGGTGGATTTCCGTTTAATACCAGGTCAAACAGCCAGCGATGCGCAAAAAATAATTGAGGATATCATTCTCGCGCTCAAACAAACTGAACCCAACTTTGCTGCCGAGGTAAAGTTGCTGCATTCCTGTGATCCAGTAGCGTGCCCAGAAGACCATCCGGTGATCAGCTTGGCGCAGCGGTGTGTTCAGGAATACGCGCAAGCACCGGTAACTGTCAGAGGCGTAAATTTCTACACAGATGCTTCTATTTTGTTACAAGGTAAAAATTTGCCGGTTATATTTTATGGTCCGGGAGATGATGCGCAGGCTCATCAGCCAGATGAGTATGTAGTGATCGAAAAGTATTTGGCTGCGGTGCGTTTTTATGAGAATTTTGCAAAAGGCTATAAAGCGTAAGTGATTAATTTTTAAGGACTAAATCCTGCAGAATTCGCTGGGTTTAGTCCTTAAAAGTACCAGTTTTCTCTAAAATAAACAATGTTACGAGTTTGTTTGACTCAAGTTGGACATCATGGTATAATCTTACATGGTAAATTGATGCATGTAAAAAGTGTGATTATAAATTGAAAAATTATTAAATTAGGCAAAGACGCCGTGAAAGTTCGAATAGTAGTAGATGCGAATACACGGTGTTTTTATTTTTTGCTGTTGCAATTTGAATCTATTTGCTCTTTGGTGGGAGGATTACTAAGTGGTACTATTCATTATTAAGCGTATTATCAGTTCCATTCCAATATTATTAGGAGTAACATTACTTATTTTTATACTTTTACATATTGTTCCTGGTGACCCGGTGACATTGATGATGAATGACCATGTTGATCCAGATACTATAGCGCGGGTGCGGGCGCAAATGCATTTGGATGAGCCAATATATATACAGTATTTTAATTTTGTATGGGACGCACTGCATGGCGATTTTGGTGTTTCCTATAAGATGAACAGGCCTGTTGCTACGTTACTATGGGATGCTTTTCCTAATACCTTAGTATTGGCAACAGCGGCTATGGTTTTTTCCTGGGTAGTAGGAGTTCCGGCAGGAATATTGTCTGTTGTTAAAAAATATTCTGTTATTGATTATTTTTTTATGGGTAGTGCGTTGCTCGGTGTATCAATGCCTGTCTTTTGGTCAGGCCTTTTATTGCAGTACATTTTTGCCTTTACACTGGGTTGGCTGCCTGTTTCGGGTTTTGATAATATACTTTGTCTTATTATGCCTGCAGTGGTCTTGGGGTGGGGGGCAGCAGGGACGATTGCCCGTCTAACTCGTTCCAGCTTGTTGGAGGTTATGGGTAATGATTATATTCGAACAGCTAGAGCCAAAGGCTTGTCAGCGATTGCTGTTCTGTTTAACCATGCGCTCAAAAATTCATTTTTACCGGTAGTCACAGTTATGGCAATCCAAGTGGCTTCCATGCTTTCGGGATCAGTTATAACTGAGACTATTTTTAGCATTCCGGGAATAGGGCGTATTGCGGTTAATGCTATTCAGACTAGAGATTTGCCGCTATTACAGGGCTCCATCCTTTTTACTACCATTCTGGTTATCTTGGGTAATCTAGCAGCTGATATGATGTATTTTTTCTTAGATCCACGCATTAAAAATAAATGAGGGTGAACACATGGAATCGCAACTACAGGCAATAGAGCAACCACAATATGTTGAGGAATCGTTTTTGACAGAATTATTTCAATCAATAAAGCAAAATAAAAGCGCTTTAGCTGGCTGCATAGTATTATTGATATTTATTAGCGCCGCTGTGTTGGCTCCCTATATAGCGCCCTACGATCCTTACCATGTGGATATGAGTCAGCAATTTCAGAAGCCTTCTGCCCAATATTTACTGGGTACAGATATGTTTGGCCGTGATATTTTAAGTAGAATTATCTATGGATCGAGAATATCGTTAGTGATTGGTTTGGTGCCAACAATAATCTCCATGATGATCGGTACAATGCTGGGACTGATAGCCGGTTATTATGGCAAGAAGACTGATTATATTATTATGAGAACAGCCGATGTTGTTATGGCATTTCCTTCGTTGCTGTTGGCGATGGTAGTAATGTATACATTAGGGGCAAGTCTGCTGAACATCTTCATTGCCATAAGCCTGGTGAACTGGGCGGGAACAGCCAGGGTTGTCAGATCGCAAACTCTTGTATTAAAAGAAAAAGAATTTGTCGAAGCAGCTAAAATAATGGGTGTAAAGAATTGGGTGATACTGGTACGGCATCTGTTGCCTAATTGTATTCCTTCTTTGCTGGTGCTGTTTACCTTGGGTATTCCTGAGGCTATTATGGCAGAAGCAACCTTGAGCTTTCTGGGCGTGGGCGCACAACCGCCTATGGCCAGCTGGGGCCTCATGGCTTCATCAGGAAAGGAATTTTTGTTTATGGCTCCCTGGATAGCCATTGTACCAGGAGTCGCGATATTATTAGTGGCATTGGCTTTTAACTTCCTGGGAGACGGTTTGCGAGACGCTCTGGACCCATATCTAAAACAGTAAGCATTTGGGGGCAATTATCATGGCAGAAGATAGTGCAGTGATTGATGAGCACAAGATAAATGGTACAGCTATAGCTGAAAAGGATATGATGTTAGCAGTAACAGGCCTTAAAACCTATTTTTTTACCAAAAAAGGCGTAATTCCTGCGGTTGATGATGTAAGCTTTACAGTAAAAAAAGGACGAATCGTTGGTATTGTCGGCGAATCTGGTTGTGGCAAGAGCATGACAGCGTTGTCCCTCATGGGCTTGGTGCCTGCTCCGTCAGGAAAAATTGTAGCTGGCAGTATTGTTCTTGATGGAAAAAATTTAGTGAATTTGACCGAAAAAGAAATGTGCCAAGTCAGAGGCAATGAGATGTCGATGATCTTTCAAGAACCAATGACTTCGTTAAACCCTGTTTATACAGTGGGTAAACAGGTGATGGAAGCAGCAATCCTCCATCAACAGTTAGGTAAAGCTGAGGCGAAAGAAAAAGCTCTTGAAATGTTCAAGTTAGTTGGTATACCAGAGCCACAAAAGCGACTGGACACGTATCCCCATCAACTTTCTGGCGGCTTGCGCCAGCGAGTGATGATTGCGATGGCGCTTTGCTGCAGGCCGAAGCTGTTAATAGCGGATGAACCAACTACAGCTCTTGATGTTACTGTGCAGGCCCAAATTTTGCAATTGATGAAAAAATTGCAGGCCGAACTTGATTCCGCAATTGTGCTGATTACCCATGATATGGGAGTTGTGGCCGAAGTTTGTGATGATGTTACAATTATGTATGCAGGAAAAATTGTAGAACAGGCCAATGTCTTTGAACTGTTTGACAATTGTTTGCATCCTTATACAGCCGGTTTGCTAAAAGCGCTGCCTACCCTCCGGAAAAACGGCGAGCGGCTTTACAACATACCAGGTATGTTGCCAAACTTGCTGCAGTTGCCCAAAGGCTGTAGGTTTTTTCCCCGCTGCGAATCTGCCTCGGCTATCTGTGCGGAACAAGAACCAGACTTGGTGGATGTTGGCCAGGGACATTTGGTTCGCTGCTTAAAGTATCGTGGTTAGGGAGTGCTTACTGTGGGCGATATACTTATTCAAAGCAAGAATTTAAAAAAATACTTTTTTGATACAGGCGGCTGGTTGAGTAAACAGAAAAATATTGTTAAGGCTGTAGATAATGTTGATTTAGAAATAGTTCAGCATGAAACGTTGGCCTTGGTAGGTGAATCAGGCTGCGGTAAAAGTACGTTGGCGCGATTGTTGATTAATCTATTGCAGCCGACAGACGGAGAAGTTCTTTATAAAGGCGAAAATATCTTTAATCTACGAGCTGAGGCAGCTAACCAGTTCAAAAAACAGGTGCAATTTATTTTTCAGGATCCGTATGCCTGTCTCAATCCGCGGATGAAGGTTATCGATATTATTGGCGAGCCGTTGACAACACATAAACTGGCAGTAGGTAAGAACAAGGAAATTAGGGTCGAACAATTAATGAATCTGGTGGGACTACGACAAGAATTTATGAATCGGTATCCTCACCAATTTAGCGGCGGACAACGTCAGCGCATCGGTATCGCCAGAGCCTTGGCGTTAAATCCGGAATTGTTGATTTGTGACGAGCCAGTATCGGCGCTTGATGTTTCGATCCAATCACAAATTCTCAATTTGCTCAAAGATTTGCAGGCACAGTTTGGGTTGACTTACTTTTTTATCTCTCATAATTTGAGTGTGGTACGTTATATGGCTGACCGTGTGTGTGTGATGTTTTTGGGGAAAGTTGTCGAACTAGGAAATTGTGAAGAGATATTTGAGCAGCCACTGCATCCGTATACATCATTTTTGATGAATGCGGCACCAGTGCCAAACCCTAAGCTGCGCAATCGGGCAAGACTGCTGTTGGAAGGGGAGGTGCCTAGTCCCATGAATCCGCCGCCGGGTTGTAGATTTCACACTCGTTGTCCCTATGTACAAGAAATTTGTCGGGTAGAGGAACCAAAGTTAGCGGACTATGGCGGGAGAAAATGTGCTTGTCATTTTTCTCTAACCTAAACAAAAAGGCACTTAGGTTAAGGATTTTATAGATGTCTATTTAGAAATTTTAGGGAGGGGTTTTAGTGAGTTACTGTAAAAAGATGATCGCGATCGCTATTGTTTTATGTTTTTCGTTTGTATTTATGACAGGTTGTTCACTCATGAATAAATCCACTAGCAAAAACACACTAAGAGTGGCTGCCATAAATGATCCAGGGACTGCCGATACTCAGATGAATACGGAAGAATATAATTTGCCGCTAAATATCTTTGAGCGACTGGTGGAAATAAAAACGAGTGCACCAGGGGTATCAGAAATGGTTCCCGGGCTGGCAGAAAAATGGGATATTTCTGCTGATGGCAAAGTATATACGTTTCACCTGCGTCAAGGAGTTAAGTTTCATAATGGTGAAGAACTTACCGCTGATGATGTAGTATATACTGTTGACCGGATGCTCAATCCGAAAACCAAAGCCTTAAATACCGATTTTTTTGATATGATTGCCGGTGCAAAAGAACGGATGGAGGGTAAAGCCGATACTACCGCTGGCATAAAAGCTGTCGATAAATATACTGTTGAAATTACCTTAGCCCAGCCGTTTGCCCCATTTTTAGCCAATCTAGCTACACCGGCAGCGTCGATTTATAACCGCAAAGCTACCGAGGCGGCAGGAACACAGTTTGGGTTAGATCCCGAAAAAACGGTGGGTACAGGGCCGTTTAAAATCAAAGAGTGGAAAGTTAACGATCATATTACGATGGTTGCCTATGACCAGTATTGGGGCGGGAAAGCAGCTCTGGACGGGATTATCATAAAAATTGTGCCAGATGCGGATACGCAAAAAATGTTGTTTGAAACAGGCGAACTAGATGTATTTAACTGTGATTTGGCCAGAACGCAGATTCCTTATTTTGAGGGCAGTGATAAATGGAAAAATCAAATTGTTAAAGGTCCAAGAGTAGGTCTCTATTATTATAGTATTAATGAAAATATCAAACCTTTTGATGATGTACGCGTGAGAAAGGCTTTTCAAATGGCGATTAATCGTCAGGAACTGCTTGATAAACTGTATTTTGGCAAAGGAAAATTAGTGAATACCATTATGCCGCCAGGTTTGCTAGGCTATAATCCGAATGCTTCGCAAATTGCGTATGATCCGCAAAAAGCCAAACAATTGTTGGTGGATGCGGGATATCCCGATGGTTTTAGTATGGTGATTGCAAGCGCGTCAGACCGGCCGGAGACACTCCGTGTCAATGAAGCTGTCCAGGCGATGCTGAAGCAAGTTGGCATTACTGTAGAAATTAAGCAAATGGATAGAGCCTCATTATTATCTACCAGGAAACAAGGCCAGTTGCCAATGTATATGGATATATGGTCAGCCGATTTTAATGATCCGGATAATTTCATTTATACATTTTTTGCGCCCCGTAATGCGGTAACACGCTCCTATAATTATAAAAATGAAACAGTAGCTGGGCAGTTGGAACAAGCACGGAAAATGACCAATCAGGAAGAACGCTATAAGCTGTATCAAGAAATGGAAAATCAGATTGTCATTAATGATGCTGCTTGGTTACCACTCTTTTCGCCAGAACATCTATTTGTGGTTCAGCCAAGAGTGAAGAACTTTAAAGTGGCTTGGAATGGCTGGGGTGATATGCCGTACTACGGTATCAGCCTGGAAGAATCAAAATAAAGGAAAATTAGCGCTCGTTCTTTGTGACGAGCGCTTTTACTTACAAACGGCAAAATAGGTGGAGGACTATTATTATGAGTATATTGCAACAGAATTTAATTAATTCACTGAACGAGGGCGGCCCTGTCACCGGGGTAGTAGTATGTTATCAATCAGAGCGGGAGTTAGCACACGCTATAGCGCAGCTGCTGCCCTATCCGGCATATGTGGTAAATGCGAGGACAACATCGTTTGAAAAGCAGGAATGGTATGATGTTGTGAGTCATGTTATTGAGGTATATGAACCCGATAAGCCGGGGTATGAAAAATGTAAATTGGAACGTATTGGTATGCTTCAGCGGGGATGTCGAATATTGAGTTTATTTGACTGGCAAAAAAGTTATTTGGCAGATGCTTTCTGGGGTAAGACCAACTATCGTGAACTGGCATTGCAGTTAACACAAATTAAAAAAGCGCTGGAAGGGGTGGATACAATCCATATTACCTCAGCGCTGGGTACCGACATTTCCTTTGGTGTCACTGGACGGCAATGGATTGCTGCTGATGGTATCTGCAGCAGCAATCATTTGGCGCAAATGCCAGATGGCGAAATTTATACCTGCCCGATTGAAGAATCGTTCAATGGAGTGTTGGTGATTGATGGTACAATTACTCGCTCCTGGCTGCCGGCCGAGCCACAAAGACTCGTGTTTGAGCAGGGGCGGCTTAGTGAGTGTTCGCCAGAGTTTCGCAAATATATTGCACCTTTCGAGCCGGAAATCAATTTGATTGGTGAGTTTGCACTGGGGCTTAATCCAGCGTATAGACAAAACATGCACAACATTTCGGTTGATGAAAAGGCAGCCGGCACCGTGCATTTCGCTCTTGGCGACAGCTATAATCTAGGGATAAATCAATGTAACTGTCATGTAGATATGATTATTTGTCACCCTAGGGTTAGTACATTTCCAGCTATCGAACTGCCTTACTTTTAGTGGGGAAATGCTACACGTGATTAATGGTGTCAAGGGACCTGTCCCGGTGACACGCAGTGACAAATGCCCTCTAGTTCAGAAGTGATGAACTAGAGGGTATTGTCTATTATCGGACGAAAGAATATCTACGTCGTGGTCACTATGTTACGGAAGCGGGATCATTCTGAAACAATTGTTCATCCAATGAGCGGCAGCTTGTTCTAACGCATCCTCTAAAGAAGAAACAGGGCCAATGTATTCTGCGGATTCTGGCAACTTAACGCCAGCAACATTGCGAAGATACAACGTGCCATTGTCAACAAAATAATTGTAGTCAGCAAATCTGCCGTTTATTCCCCTCGGAATGAAAGACAGATTCCAGCTGTCCGGATGCTC
Organism: Sporomusa silvacetica DSM 10669; assembly: GCF_002257705.1. Lineage (GTDB taxonomy): Bacteria > Bacillota > Negativicutes > Sporomusales > Sporomusaceae > Sporomusa > Sporomusa silvacetica. The sequence continues at coordinate 32,174 of NZ_LSLK01000137.1, read as the reverse complement.
TGTTGCCTGTATAATGGTTAAACCAGCATTGGTTTTGCACGTAACTATTTCATAGGTTATGTCATCAAGTTTTACAACACTATAGCTTGGCATAGCGAAACATGTACTGGCCAAAAATATCATCAAAACTAATACGATCCCGGCAATTGTTTTTTTCATTTGAGCTCTCCTCCTCATTATTAAGGCAAAAAAATGCTGCCATTTTTTTGCCCTTACTATATGTATATGCAAGGAAGAAAATAAAGCATCGATTTCTTAGCAAAAAAAGAGTGGAATGACAAAATAAAATATAATGATACTAGCTGTGTCTTTGAGCTGGACTAAGCACACACGGACTGGGAAACAAGCACATCATATGCATGAAAGGCATAAAATATAATCGAACATCTTATGGTGTATTAATACAGGCTTACAAAAAACAACAGGCATTATCTAAAGGAGGGGAAATGCCATCCATGGTATATTATTTCAAGAATCTTGTATTTGAGGGCGGTGGGGTAAAAGGTATAGCCTACGTAGGCGCCCTGCAAGTACTAAGTGAAAAAGGGATTCTCGATAATATAGAGCGCGTCGGCGGTTCGTCGGTAGGAGCTATAACAGCACTGTTAGTTGGCTTGAATTATCACCCGGAAGAAATCAAAGATATCTTTAGTAAGCTGGACTTTCGAAATTTTTTAGATGATTCATGGGGAATTATCAGGGAAGTCCAAAGACTAGTGTATCAATATGGATGGTATAAAGGCGATTTTTTTTATAATTGGGTATCTAGCATTATTGCAGCAAAGGTCGGAAATGCTGACGCAACATTCACAGACGTATTCGATTTAAGACAGACGAATAAATACCAGGATATGTACTTTACGGGCACAAACCTATCTACCGGGTTTTCGGAGGTCTTTTCATACGAGACGACCCCGGATATGAGCATTGCGGAAGCTGTACGCATCTCAATGTCAGTACCTCTATTCTTTACTGCTGTCCGTGATAAACGTGATCATCTTTATGTTGATGGAGGGTTATTAGATAATTATCCAATCAGACTTTTTGATCAAGAAAAATATGTAAATCATTTCTCTACCATTCCAAGCTACTACGATATAGTAAATACTAGCTTGCAACTTCAAGACAAGATAACAAGTCCGTACGTGTACAATCAAGAAACACTTGGATTCCGTTTAGACTCTACTGATGAAATTGCTGTGTATCGTGATCATGCGGAGCCTCTTCAGTACACAATAAATGATTTCTTTTCTTATAGCTGGAGATTGATCGCCACGATAATAGAAAGCCAACAAAATCAGCATCTGCATAGTGAGGATTGGCATCGAACCATTTACATTAATACTCCAGGAATTAGAACTATGGATTTTGGCATCGACAATATGGAAATAGGAAAAATGGTAAAATCAGGTCGTGAAAATACATTAAAGTATTTCGACTGGTATGATAACTTAGGCAGCATGCCCCTTAATCGCCCGAAGGAAGATCAACACAAAATTTAGTGAGAGGTGATAAAATTGCTTGGCTTAGTGAACCGGTTAACACTAACAGATAGTAAACGACTGGTACACACGGGGTGGCTTCTACCATTACCGGATTTACGCGATTATTCTCCCAAGCATCCAGATGTGATTACAGTTACCCGTAAATTACGTTTGCCAGAGGATAGGAGTGATACGCTGCCTGACAAGGTAGATCTAAAGTCATTGTTTCCGCCTGTGGAAGATCAAGGTAATTTAGGATCGTGCACAGCTAATGCAGCCGCAGGCGTTATCGAATATTGCGAGCAAAGAGCTTTTGGCAAGTACAACGAAGCCTCCCGCCTATTTATATACAAGACTACCCGTAACCTCATGAGATCAACTGGGGATAGCGGGGCGTGGCTGAGAACAACAATGGGGGCAATAGCTTTATGTGGCGTTGCGCCAGAGGAGTACTGGGGATACACAGACAAAGCCCCTGATTTTGATATAGAGCCGCCACCGTTTGTCTATTCTATAGCCAATAAATACACGGCAATCAAGTATTTTTGCCATGACCCGATTACAGCTCGTCCGGATACTGATACGGTGCTTAACAGTATACGCTCATATATTGCGGCAGGAGTTCCTGCAATGTTTGGTTTCTATGGCTTCCCCTCGTTTGAACATACAGACATTCCAGGAGGAATTCCATTCCCTTGCAACGGAGAATCTCCCCAATGGGGTCATGCGATCGTAGCGGTTGGATATGATGATAGTATTCAAATAAAAAACACGACATGTAATCAAATTTCACAAGGAGCCCTTCTGATTCGTAACTCGTGGGGACCAAACTGGGGAGACAATGGCTACGGTTGGTTACCATATGATTATATTCATTACGGGTTAGCAAGTGACTTTTGGTCTTTGTTAACTATGGAATGGGTGGATACCGGTCAGTTTGGGCTCTAGCAATGGAATAGCACTTTCCTAAGGTTCAGGATAGAAGCCTGATAAGCCACTATTTATCTACATTCCTGTAGATTGGTAGCGGCTTTTTATTTTCAGCAGATCCACTTATATATTTCTATGGTTCTAAGACTACTTTTTCAATATAGTTAAACAGGGCTTGCTCAAATATCCAATAAATTCAGATAACTGGAGGGTTTGCGGACGTTTTTGTCGAATATATGTGATGGAAAAGGGTCAATACCGTAAAAACGTGCATGTGGAGGTGAAAAACTTTCTAGTGGTTCAGAAAAAGTGGGGTTTGGCTAGTAAGCACGAAATATTTGGCTTTATGAACAGAAAGCTTAGCTGGAGGGAAAAATGCGTAAAATGACGGAATCTGAAATTCAGGGCATCGCCGAAGACATTGTATCTAAAACGAGTGATCACGCAACTACTATTATTTTTCAAGATGGAACGACTGAATCTATAACGGGAAGTTGGCTGGGATACAAAAATATCTGGCTGGTTATTCAAGGCAAGGCGGAAGCAGAAAAACTATATGAGCAGTTATTGCTAAGCTACAATGAAATCCAGTATTGTGAAGGCTGTTAGCTACCAGCAGTATATCGAATTGCAGCAGGTTTGTTTACTTCATAGAATGTAAAATGAATCCATTGTGAAAAGACGCCGGTTATTCGGCGTCTTATTGACTTTCACAGGAGGAATACTATGCAACATATCATCAGTTACAAACAAATTGGTAAACTAGCTTTTCCTGTTATCATTGCTCAATCAGTTGTAGTAATAAATGGCATGATTGACCTTGCGTTTATCCCCCTACGGTACAGAGGCCATCCAAGTTATCAGACGCTGGCAAAATAATAGATAGCCTAATACCCACGCGCTAGTATGTTATCACGATCTTCTTAAACCGTGAATAATTACTTGTTGCAGGTTTACACTATGAATATGGTACACTTTGTCATTTACGGAATAGTAGGCTGGTGTCTCGAAATTATCTGGACAGGTGCGGGTTCGTTATTAAACGGAGATGTTTGCTTGACAGCCAAAACCTACTTATGGATGTTTCCGATATATGGTTTAGCATTGTTATTTGAGCCACTGCATGACGTAATCAGGATCTGGCCGATGTGGGGGCGCGGCATTGTCTGGATGCTACTATATTTTGCCGTCGAGTACCTTACTGGTTGGATACTAAACGTTATAATTGGCACGATACCTTGGGATTATTCCCAGGATGTCTTCAATATTCACGGGCTAATTCGCTTGGATTATGCTCCAGCATGGTTTGTTGCGGGCCTATTATTCGAAAAAATCCATGACTGGCTAGATCAGGTTCGGATATATCAATAGTTTTGGAATTTGCGGGCAACAGTCACCGCTAGCCACTAGAAAACAGTGGCTGGCAAGTATGGAGATGTACCTGTTAAAGAATAAACCGGTAAGCTACTAATTGATAGCTTACCGATTTATTTGCATATAAGACTTATCAATGTAACAAGGGTAATCTGCATTTTTTTCAGTAAATTTGACATAAATTATCAACATGAATCCTATTGACACATGAACTATTTTCCTGATAATGGACAAAAATAAAGAAAGTAACGGATTATGATTTTGAATTTCCGCAAAACTCATGGTATAATGATAAAGTAGGGATAGTATTGTAAGTACTTGAGAGTTGCACAGTAATTGAAGGTGTAAGGTCGTGGGCTGTCTCTAGCATGCAACCCAGGATTATTTTACGGAATTTTCAAGTAATTGATATAGATTGTCCTAGAAGATGGTCTATGTTTTGTTGTAATATAGGTACTTAATTTTGGAAAGGCGGGATTATACAATGACAACATTGTTGAAACAAACGCGGGAAATAAATCATCTGTTACAAAAAACGGAAAAAGTGGATTATAGTGAGGTTACTAAGCTTCTCAGTAGATGTATGGCAGCTAATGTTTATCTGATTGGGAAAAAAGGCGCAATTATCGGACATGCTTTGCATGAGGGATTTGAATGTGGAGTCATGCTGGATGACTTGTTAGAACAAGGTCAGTTTCCGGAAGGGTATACCAAAGTACTGAGCAGTGTGCGTGAAACTACCTGCAATATTCGTCCCAAGAATGGTGGTTGTGTGTTTAATGAGCAATTGCAATGTCCTTTTGTTAGTGAAAAGTATACATTGATAGTTCCTGTTGTTGGAATTGGTAAACGTCTGGGGTCTTTAGTTATTGGAAAGTTTGATGCGGACTTTACTGAAGATGATCTTGTGATGGCTGAATATGGTGCCACAATGCTTGGTATGGATTTACTACGGGGCAGGATGGATAGAATGGAGGACGAGACCCGCAAACGAACTACTGTACAGGTCGCTTTAAGTACGCTTTCCTATTCCGAGCTGGAAGCGGCAATGAATATTCTAAGCGAACTTGATGGCGATGAGAGTTTGATTGTGGCCAGTAAAATTGCTGATCGAGCAGGAATTACTAGGTCAGTCATTGTCAATGCTTTGAGAAAACTTGAGAGTGCCGGCGTGATTGAGTCTAAGTCGCTGGGCATGAAAGGCACCTATATTAGAATTCTCAATGAACATCTAATTGAAGAGTTTAATAAGAAAAAGCACTAAGGCAAGGTATTTATTGTGACAATTGATTGTCCACTGGGGCGTGTTGAATTGCGCTGATGTAAGGTAAATACAGGGGGCGGTTATTGTGAGAACACACAATAACCGCCCCTTATTATTCTTAAAATAAAATTAAGTACATAACAAACCTTTGACATTAAAAGGAAATGTATATATTATTGAATTATAGTATGTAATTTTAAGACTATTTGATTTTTTTGCGCCCTAACAGAAGTCATGTTTTAGGGATCTAACCAGTTGCTGGGAGGGATAAAGTGCGAATTAAGCTGATTGGTTGTCTTTCCACTAAGAATGAAGTGGTAGAGATGGGGGTTTCCTCCGCAGTTGACTGTGAATTTTTGGAATTTTCCTTGCATGCTTTTCCAGACCAATTGCATAAGGAGCTGCAGCGTAGGATTAATGCGTCCCAGGACTACGATATGATTATTCTAACCTATGGGCGATGTTCACATGCCGTAGAGGGACTGGTATCTGTCACGGTGCCTTTGGTACTGCCAAAGGCACATGATTGTATCAGCTTATTGCTAGGTTCAGATTTGCGGCGGCAAGAGTTGTCTAAGGATAATCCGGCAGTCTACTATTTTAGTCAAGGCTGGTTGGAATATGGTCGGGATCCTTATGCGGAATACCTGGAATATGTTGATAAGTACGGGGAAGATGATGCGCAATACCTAATTCAGACTCTCTATGGCACGTACCAGGAAGCCGTGTTTATCCGAACCAACTGTGAGGCGAAAAAACTGGAGCAATACAGGCAAAGGGTCAGGCAAATTGCCGGCTTTTTTGGCTGGAAGGTCAGCGAGATCGTAGGGAATCTTGCACTATTGAACGCAGTTACTACCAGGAAACGGCATCCGGATGTTATCAGGGTGGCTCCTGGTACACCAATTGTATTGGAGGAGGAGAACAGTTATGCAGATTAAAGTCAACTCGGAATCGTTAGCTGTGGCAGAAGGCGAAAACCTAATGGAAACCTTACTCCGTTATAACCAACCTGTAACTAATATTTGCAATGGGCAGGGGTCATGCGGGAAATGTAAAGTGCAAATAATAACTGGCGCACCAGCACCGACGGAACTGGAATACCAAAAACTTAGTGCCGGCGAGCTTGCGACTGGAGTCCGGCTTGCTTGCCTGGTTCAACCCCAGCCAGAAATGGCTTTAGTCTGTGGGGCTAGCGGTAATGTCGATAGGAAGGAAGGACTCTTGTTTATTGAGCAGGCAAGCAGTGAGTATTGTGGTGTAAGCCAGGTGCAGGTTAACCTTGACCTACCAACGCTTGAAGATGAGCGGGGCGACTGGAACCGATTGCTGGCGAAATTGCAGGAGACTTGTCCGATTACTGACTTGAAAATAGGGTTGTCACAATTACAAACCTTGTCTCCGGTGATAAGACAAGAGAATCTTGCTGTTTCGGCTGTTATGTGGAAAGATCAAATTCTGGCTGTTCTGCCAGGGGCGGAGAAAGCACCTGTTTATGGTGTGGCCATTGACATTGGTACAACCAATATCGCTGTTGCATTGTATAATTTAGAGACCGGAGCTATGGTCAGGTTGGCGGCGGCAGAGAATGGTCAGACGCGTTATGGGGCTGATGTCATTTCACGTATTGAATTTGCCAACAAGGGGGTGAGCAACCGTAACTTACTACGGGAAGCGGTTACCGGTACCATTAATGGTTTACTAAACAAATTATGTAATGCTGCAGAGATTGCGAGCAACCAAATTTACAAGGCGGTTGTGGTGGGCAACACTACTATGCATCATTTGTTTCTAGGGCTGGATGTCTCTTATTTGGCGCTCTCTCCCTTTGTGTCGGTGTGTAATGCGGATTTGGAGCTTGATGCTAGCGAGGTGGGGTTTGTATTGCACCCGCAAGCTAAAGTCATCATGTTCCCCAACGTAGGTGGTTTCGTTGGCGGAGATACGCTGGGTGCTATTCTGGGGTCAGAGGAACTCCTGGCGACAGGGCGCCATTTGCTGATCGATATCGGTACAAACTGCGAATTATACTTACAAGACGGAACAAAAATGTGGGCGTGCTCCACGGCTGCCGGCCCTGCCTTTGAAGGGGCGGGAATTACGCATGGCGTGCGGGCTCAGCCGGGTGCGATTGAGCGGGTGGCTATTGATGAACAGGGTGTGTCGCTTGCAGTCATAGGTGGCGGTGCAGCCACTGGCATATGCGGGTCTGGACTCATTGAAGCAGTGCAGCAAATGCGTAAGGCCCGGATCATCAGTCAATCAGGAACAATCAATGACCCTAATGATCTGGAGGTGCAAGCTGAGCTGGTGCCAGAACTGCTAACCCGTATTCGTGATGGTCAGCAGAAACGGGAGTTTGTCTTGGCCTATAATCCAGACGGCGAGGATATTGTTTTAACCCAACACGATATCAGTCAGTTGCAATTGGCTAAAGGAGCAGTTTGTGCCGGTATTAGGACATTGCTTGATATCGCCGGTTTGAGTGTGGCAGATTTAGATTCGATAGTGCTGGCGGGAACCTTTGCTACCCATCTTAATTTAGCAAGCACGGTGGATATCGGTCTTATTCCGCACTTGAGCTTGCATAAGCTAAAGACGGCAGGAAATGCCGCTCACGCCGGGGCAGTTAAGGCCTTGCTTGATCAAAGAGCGTTTACTGGCTTGCGGCAGCAGGCTAATAAGATTGAACACGTCGAATTGGGAGGAAGTGCCACCTTTAGTATGTATTTCATGGATAGCATGTGCATAGAACCATGTGAGATATAGTTTGCCAAATTAATAGGAATGAAAAACGTATTTTTTTAGATTGGGGTGTTGGAAATCGATGGTCGACAGAAACTTGGTTGATCTACAATATCTGGAAGATGTATTAGATAATTTTTCCAAAGCAACCGGTCTACATGTGGCAATTGTAAATAAAAAGGGAGAGTCTTTTGGAATTTTCGATACAGCCGAGCGTTGCGGCTTTTGTCGTTATATTCGCAGCAAGCCCAGTGGGGTTGCCAAATGCCGGGCTTCTTATAAGCAAGCTACTCAGGAAGCATCCAAATGGGAAGAACCGTATTTTTTTCGCTGCCGTGCAGGACTGGTTATTTGGGCAGTGCCAATCAGCTTACGTGGTATTTCTCTGGGGAGTATTATTTGCAGTCAAGTGCTATTATGGAAACCAGATCGGTTTTTCTATCAAGAGCTGCGAGAATTGAACCCGGAAGTGGATGATTTCACCGAAATGGAGAAAAAAGCAGGGCAATTGGATATTATTTCTCCTGTCCGATTCCAGGCGGCGGCCGATGTTTTGTACGTTACTGTCAATCAGTTGATGAAACGGGATTTGCTTGTTTTGGAGAATGTTGAGACATATAAGATGCAGCAGCGTATCCATAAGGAGTTGGAAAATCGTAAATTAAAGCCACTCTCTGCAGCAAAGGAAGGCGATGACTATGGAGCCTATCTACATAGCGAGCGGAGCTTTCTGCGCTATATTCGACTTGGTGATAAGTCCAGGGCAGAAAAGAACCTGCATACGTTATTGACACAGCTGTTTGTAAAGTCCAGCGGTGATCAGGCCATGATAAAACTACGTATTAGTGAATTGGCGACATTAGCGTCCCGGGCTGCTGTAGAAGGTGGTGCTGTAGCCGAGACCGTAATGGTGTTATTAGATAAATTTAACGAAAAGATAAATGATTGCCAGCGGATGGAGGAATTCTTTTTCCACATGCAACATTTGGTTACTGTATTTTTGAATCGAAGTGTATCATTAGAGGATAAGAAACACGGCGGTTTGGTGAATGAGGCCAAAAACTTTATCCTGGAAAGCTATTCACGGTCGATTAAAATTGACGATGTGGCAGCACAACTATTTATTAGCCCCTCGCATCTATCGCGGTTGTTTCGCCAAGAACTTAACTGTACTGTCAATGACTACATCACCAGAGTGCGGGTAGAACAGGCTGTTGAACTTATGAAGAAGCCAGAACTTAGCGTTGCCCAAGTCTCACAGGCAGTCGGTTTTCAAAGCCAAAGCTATTTTGCCAAGGTGTTTTCAAAACATATTGGTGTTGCGCCGTTGATTTATCGTAACAGCTTGTCTTAACTGGAGGGATGTCCATGATTTATGCCGAAATTGCCGATAAAGTCAAGAACGGCGAGGCTGAAGCCGTAATGGAATTATGTTGCAAAGCTGTAGCGCAAGGATATCCTGCGCTTGCTATTCTCGAAAAAGGACTCATTTTGGGAATGGATCAGGTTGCCGATAAATATAGTCATCGGCGGGTTATTGTGCCAGAGGTATTAATGTCTGCGCGAGCTATGCATGCCGGTCTGTCTGTCGTGGAACCGCATCTGAAGTACAAAGCAAAGCGGCAGACAGGTACTATTGTAATCGGTACTGTGGCAGGCGACTTGCATGATATTGGGAAAAACTTGGTAAAGTTAACCGTAATGAGTACTGGTGCCCATATTGTTGATTTAGGAATTGATGTAACTCCGCACAGATTTCTACAGGCTGTAGAAAAGTACAAAGCTGAGATTTTGATGATGGCAGCGTTGTTGACTACAACTATGCCTGGTATGAAAAAAGTTATTAACGCGTTGGAGGAAGCTGGTATGCGCAAAGGCTTGATTGTTGCTGTAGGCGGAGCTCCCGTGGATGAAGCCTTTGCCCGGGTGATTGGAGCTGATTGCTATTTTAAATGTGCCAAAGATGCCAAAAGCTTTCTTGACCATAATCTAAATAAGATTGTACTACGACGGAAATTAGCTACATAGAAACCGTAGCTCTGCGCCTACAATTTCAAAGATATGGAAACAGCTAAGCCTTAGCGATAGGGCTGGCTGTTTTGTTTTTTTAGTTTGAGTTAGTTTAAGATGACTTAAGTTATTAAACTAGTCCATTTATTCACATATTGGACAATGCACGGATTGTTTTCAAAAGAGCAGTAATGGAGCGAATTTTCAGAATGATGGCAATGATATAATGAAATCAGTCAAAGGGAGTATGTAGAAATAGTTAAAAATCAAAACCATAAAAAAACGAGGGGGAAGAAAAATGGATTACAATCAACTTTCGCTCTATGTACAAAAAGGGAATGGTGCCAAGGTAAAAGAAATGGTATCAGAGGGCTTAGCACAAAAGGCGTCTCCTACTGAAATATTGAATGCTGGCTTAATTGAGGCTATGGCTGTAATCGGGGAAAAATTCAAAAATAATGAAATCTATGTTCCAGAAATGTTGATGGCCGCCAAGGCAATGAATCAAGGGATGCAGATCTTAGAACCAGTTTTAACCGCCACTGGCGTTAAACCAATTGGCAAGGCAGTTATCGGTACTGTTAAAGGCGACTTGCATGACATTGGCAAAAACTTAGTCCGTATGATGCTCAAAGGCGCTGGTATTGAAATGTATGACTTGGGTATCGATGTATCTGCCCAGGCATTTTTGGACAAAGCCAAAGAGGTTGGTGCCGACATGATTTGTCTTTCGGCTTTGCTAACTACAACGATGCCTTATATGGATAGTGTAATCAAGGAATTCGAAAAAGCCGGTGTACGTAGCCAGTATAAATTCATGATTGGTGGAGCTCCTGTTAGCGAAGCATATGCTAAGAGCATAAATGCCGACTGTTATGCAGACGATGCTGTTGTAGCAGTTGATGTTGCTAAAAAATTGCTGGCTAAATAAATAATAAAATTTATGAGGGGGTATATCGGAATGGCAAAGACTTTTGACAAAATAGCTTACAATTCGTTAAACGATTTTGTATATGGTTGCGCACCTAATCCTGTTAAATGCAAAAACGGCATGGTTATCGGCGGCGGCGAGGTTTATCCGGAACTTAACTTTACATTACCGCCCATGGAACTTACTGCAGCCACTATGCCAGAGGTCAAAGAAATATATACCGAAATGATTAACGGAGTTTTAAAAAGAGCCAAAGAGTTGTATGCACCCGGAATTGTTGTGGAATTCGAAATGTTACCAGAAATGACTCTTGTACCTGAATGGGGCATAGAAGTCACCAGCATTCTCCACAATGCAATGGCTGAATTTGAAGCTAAACATGGCTTAAAAACCGCTTTACGTGCTACCCCAGGCGATGTACGCGAATTTAAACGTCCTCCAATGATGCGCAGTGGTGAAATCTTTAATAATGTTCTCAAAACATTTGAAGGTTCAGCTAAAGCCGGCGCAGATTTCCTTGCCATCGAAACAACTGGCGGTAAAGAAATCCATGATGACGCTCTTGTAAATGCCGATTTGACCAAAGTAATTTTTGCTCTAGGCATTATGGGTTGCCGGGATATGAAATTCATTTGGGAACATATCGTACGGATAGCAGGAGAAACTGGTTCAATAGCAGCTGGCGATACTGCTTGCGGTTTTGCTAATACCGCGATGGTTTTGGCCCATAAAGGATTTATTCCTAATGTATTTTCTGCAGTAGTACGGGTAGCAAGTGTAGCTAGAACTCTAGCCGCTTATGAAGCCGGTGCTGTTGGTCCAAATAAAGACTGTGGTTATGAAGGCGTATATTGTAAAGCTATTGCTGGTGTACCTATTGCTATGGAAGGAAAATCAGCAGCCTGTGCTCACTTAAGTGCTGTTGGTAATATTGCCGCATCTGTAGCTGATTTGTGGAGTAATGAATCTGTTACCCCGGTAAGAATGTTATCTGATATTGCACCAGTTGTTTCAATTGAGCAATTGATTTATGATTGCCGGTTGATGAATGTGGCCAAACAAAAAGGATATGGTGTTACCTTTAGAGATTTCCTCGCCGACTCTGATTCCAAATTAGATCCACAAGCTTATGTGTTGCGTCCTGATGTAGTCTTTGATCTTAGTAAGGAATTGGTTAAAGCCAAGAGTCCTTTCTTGAGAACAAAACTTGGTGCTAAATTGGCTATTGATGCCATCAGAAAAGCTGTTGACACTAAAGAGGTTGTTATTGCCGAACGCGAGAAAAATTGGCTGGATATTATGGATAGCCAAGTTGAAGCTATTCCTGATGACGAAGAGAAATTCTGGAATGAAATTAAAGGCGAGTTAGATCTAGATACCTTTATTCCTTCTGAATACGGACTTAAATAACTGATTGCTTTGTTTGAAATAGTATCAGAAATCAGCTAAAAGCTGAAAATGTAGCAGAAGGAGGTCAATAAATCTTGATAGTTGTTGGTGAGTTAATTAATTCCAGTCGCAAAGCCATCGCGGCGGCTATTGAAGCTAAAGATGCTGCAGCTATTCAAAAAATAGCCAAAGATCAGCTGGAAGCTGGGGCAAACTATATTGACGTTAATGCTGGTATTTTTGTAGGCAAAGAAGCAGACTATCTAAAATGGCTTGTAACAACCGTGCAAGAGGCGGTAGATGCACCCTGCTGTATTGATAGTCCTGATCCGAAGTGTGTTGAACAGGCACTTGCTGTTCATAAGGGAACGGCGATGGTCAATTCAATCTCTCTGGAAAAAGATCGATATGATGCGTTATTGCCGGTTGTCGCCGGAACTGATCTCAAAGTTGTGGCTTTATGCATGAGTGACGAAGGAATGCCTGAAACCACCGAAGCCAGATTAAAAATTGCGGATAAATTAATTAATAGTTTGGTTCAGAACAATATCCCCCTGGAGAATATCTTTGTAGATGCCTTGGTTCAACCTGTAGCCACTAATGATTCTTTCGGAATTGAATTCATAGACGCTATACAGGCGATTACTACCAAATTTCCGGGAGTTCATACTATCTGCGGTTTATCAAACATTTCTTACGGATTACCTAACCGTAAATTCATGAATCAAATGTTTGCGGTTATGGGGATTGCTAAAGGATTGGATGGCTTAATTATTAACCCGCTGGATAAGGCCATGATGGCTAGTATCGTTACAGCTGAAACACTGGCTGGCCGGGACAATTTTTGCTGCAACTATCTTGAGGCTCATCGCCGGGATGCTTTTATCTGGTAGCCATATAGAGAAGTATGGGGGTTGTCTCCAATATATGGGGATAGCCCCTTTGCAGGTTAAAGTAAGACTTAGCTTCAGGTGGGGTTTCAACCCCTCCCCATCTGAAGTTTAGTCGAACAACTTCCAGGAAAGTAGCTCTAAACTCCCACTTACCACCAAGCGGGAGTCTAGAGCAACTTGGTTATTGGATAAGCCAGGTAACCTTAGTTTCTGTCAGATTCCGCGAGTCTATGGGAGGAGAAACCTATGCGTATTTTGCTCTTTGGCGGTTTTTTAGGATCTGGTAAGACTACAACTATTTTACAAGTAGCCAAATACCTAACTACCACACGCCAGGAAAAGGTAGTCATTGTTGAAAATGAGATTGGTGCAGCGGGAATTGATGACAAACTTTTTGCCAATAGTGGTCTGCAAGTAAAGTCGTTATTTGGTGGATGTGTATGTTGCCAGATTACCAGTGAACTGATAAGTGCCATTGATGAAATTCATAAGACGCTGAACCCGGACTGGGTGATGATTGAAATGACAGGTCTGGCATATCCAGATAAGACTGCGAATTCACTTAAAAAATATAGTAAAGTTTACTCAGCTTTCAAAACCGTAACTATTGTTGACCGTGGCCGATGGGCGGAGCTGATTGCTACGTTAAAGCCGCTTGTTCTTGGACAGGTGACGGGAAGTGATCTCATTATTCTGAATAAAGTTGATCTTGCCGGTGAAGATATAGAAAAAATTGAAAGAGACTTACACGAAGTTGATGAACGTATGAAGGTTGTAATTACTAGTGCAGCTAAGGATTTATCTGTTGCCGTGCTTGAGGAGGTTGTTCGTTTTGAATAATGAAGCTACAATCTTTAGCCGGCACTATTGCGTTTTTTTCGAAAAATCCATAACAACCTTGCAAATGGAAAATCTATTGCGAGAATTTATGATGTCAATTGGTAGAACACTATCCCGCTATGGGATTATTTTGGGGCATATCAAACTTCTTGCTAAATTATCGGAACTAGCGGTAGACCATTATCTCTTTTTATCGCTTACCACGTTGGATAACGTGAGTGTAATTCCATCAAAGTGTTGGCCTATGGTAAGTGGCGTTAGCATAGGTTGTATAGAACTGGATGTAAATGTTTTAGTCTTTGGCTATACAATCAATGAAGTTGAAGTACAGGTGGATGGTGCACTAAAAAAACTAGGGCGGGGAAGATAGTGCAAAAGATTCTCAAAGATTTAAACAATAGTATAAAGATAAGAGAAGTAGATATATTGGGAGGAAAGCAACGGATGAAGTTTGGTGATAAAGTACGATATATCCGTAATAGATTTTCTCTTACAACTGACCAATTAGCTAAGCTCTTGAATGTAACTCAGTCGTACATATCACATATTGAAAATAACCGTCGGCAGTTAAGTCGTGATAAAATTGTAATTTTGGCAAGGAAACTCAACACTCCTGTAGAGTTTTTCTTACGTGATGACCTGAATACTCTGGAGGAAATTGGGTTTGAAGAAAAGTTCAGAGCAATGCTAAATGATGAAAAGTATGTTAACTATTTTGTCGTAGTGAATAAAGCTGTGGATGCTAGTATTAGTCCGGAAGAATTAGATCAGGCTATAGAATTTTTAAAAAAGTATAATAAAGCACAGGATCAAATGATTCAACTATTCGAGAAGGAACCGAAAAATCCTGCATACAAGTCCACAGAAAGAGAGGTAGAAGCTAATTCAAGAAAGAACCCGCTTGCATTCATTAGGTGTGATTGAAGAATAAAGCCACCCAATTTTGAAGGGTGGCTTTATTCTTGGGGTGCACCTGGAAATAAACCTGCAGTCCAGTCTATAGGGCGCGAACATCAATAATTGTCCATTCATGGCCGGAAGTTCGCTCCAATAGTACATTATATAGTTTGCCAGTTTCATATTTGCGGACCTCAACAAGCGCTTTTCGATGGGAAACGGTAAGCAGAGAAAAAGAATCAAGGGAAGAATCAAAACCGTAGTTAGCAGCACTGGCCTTCACATAATCTACAGGACCATTGGACGCGTAGGCATATTCATGACGATTATTGTCACTTCGATAATAAATCTTTCCGTCCTGATACCAGGCCTGGTTTTCGTCAGGGCTTGGCCAGCTATACTTATGTTGATGCCAACCATGTCCTGGTGGGCGCGAATCTTCAGTAATCTGTAGTGCCTGTTCGGTTTTTAACGGAGGCGGGCTTGCTGGGGTTTCAGCAGCGAGAACCTTAGTGGCTGGGATACCAGACAATACTGCACCTGTCATGATTGCGGCGCCCATTAAAGCAGCAGCGTGACGTTTGCATTTGAGTCTCAATTGCCTGCGTTTAACGGAATTCTTTCCCATTAATTTCACCTCCTCAACTTTATTTAATTATAGTATTTCGGATTTTTAGATCAAAATTCCAGGTAAATATAGCAATATGCAATATTTTTCCCTTTTAGTGAGACACTAAATGTGCGAGTTTGTTGAGTATTATGACGTGGGTAACTACAGCTTATAATGGACAGGGGTTCGATGAACTTCGCCTCCACCATTCAAGCGCAAAACGAAATATAACTTCAATTTCGTTTTGCTTAACAATGACAGATTCAATAACAGTACGTAGAATGTCCCTGACTTCGTCAGGGTCTTTTTCTTTTAGTGAGAAAGATTGAAGAATAGCTGTTACTTGTTCACTGGTCATATTGCGGTAGGCATACCGCTGAGAAACTTGCTGGATCTGGTTTTCGACTTCGTTAAGTCTGGCCTGATTTTCAGCAAGTTTTTCTTTTATTATAGGATTAAGTCCGGTTTCTTCAATTGCAGATACTAAATTATTAATTTT
This sequence comes from Sporomusa silvacetica DSM 10669, assembly GCF_002257705.1. Taxonomy (GTDB): domain Bacteria; phylum Bacillota; class Negativicutes; order Sporomusales; family Sporomusaceae; genus Sporomusa; species Sporomusa silvacetica. The sequence continues at coordinate 16,308 of NZ_LSLK01000137.1, read as the reverse complement.
TCTGGTAAGATCTTGTTTATTGTGCTGCAATGCGTCTAGCTCTTGAATTGATTCTTTACTTGATTCGGCAATGGCTTGATTAATGCTTTGTGTGAGGATGGGGATGTTTTCTGCTGAAAATCTTTCTGTAACATAATCAAATACCAATTTTTCAATATCATCTTTCTTTATACGGGCATTTCCGCAAGAATTATTTCGCTGTTGGTGATCGCAGCGATAATAGGAGTATTTATTTCCGCGCGAGGTGACACGTGAACCAGACATGGCAGCGCCGCATTCACCGCAATGGATTAATCCGCTCAAATAGTAAATCTCTTTGGCTGTATATGAGCCGGGGGCATGCTTGGTAAATTGACTTTGGACTAGATTAAATGTTTCGACATCTATTATGGCCGGAAGTTTTCCTTCTAGTTCAATTACATTTTCGCTATTTCTATGGCTATTTCGCTTTTCGGAATGTCCGCCGCTGACGCGCCCAAATGTGTAAATGCCTATATATTTTTTATTCATTAGCATATCATGGATGGAATTTTTGCCGAATGAACCGCCGCGTTTAGTTTTATATCCCTTGCTTTGCAAATAAGCAATTATAAATCACCAAGCCTATGGAGAGGAAAATTTTATGGCCTGCGGCACTGGTGAGAAATGTCCCCAAAGTGATAATTGTAAGTGCTGGAAGCTCTATCAATACATGCTAGAGAATGAAATATTAGGCCACACTTGCATGTTATATAAACCTGAAAACTGTGAGGAATTTAGGCCGTATGTAGAACAAATAAGTATTTAATGTAGAGCCAATTATATTATTTAAGTGAGGTGTTGTAATTGTATTTTCGAATAGAAGATGAAAATGGACTTTCTCCAAATTTAAGAGAATATGGTTTTGATAATTCATACAATACGAAAATGGATGCCTCTTATGCTGATGAGTTAATAGCGCAGGAAATTAGAGACCAAATTAATAACAGCAATTATTGTTTTTTTATTGACCCGACTATGAGAGGCACTACGCATTTTGTCGATAGTGACGGCATTTGTTGCAATACGGTAAATCCAAGTAGAAAGTTTTGATTCGCTTCGGAAGGTAGCAGCCGCCTGCTCAACTTTAATAAAGATTTCTTGAGTTAAGTCCTCGGCATCTTGACTGCCGACGAGTCGGGTGACATAACGATGTATTTTAGGCCAAAAAGCTAAATAAAGATTCTCAAAGTTAGTCTGTGCTAGAGGAAAACTCTCCGACTCTTTCCCATTGCTCATAGGGACACCTTCCTCTCCTATAATAATGTAAGATAATATTTTGGGACATTTAACCAATTAAGGTTAAAATCCTCTTTGGCGGCTATACTGTATTTTTAGCTAATTGTTAGAGCTTATTCTGGAAAAGATTAGTACCCTAGAAGCCAAGGTATGCAGGAGTGAAGTAGTGGTTAAGGAGTTAATTCTGGAAACCCATGGCTATGCCCGAACAGAAAAACCTCATGAGGACGACTGATTTGGAAAAACATTTTCTTTTAGAAAAATTTACGCATATTACGACAAAGATGAAGAATACTTAAACTAGAAAAAAAGTTCTCAGAGTTCACCTGAACTTTGAGAACTTTAGATCATCGGCAATAGAAAGCTGCCCTAAATTGCGTTTTGTGTTTTTTTTGTCGAAAACGATTCTGCTTTATTTCAAGAGTAACATTTTTTTTCAAAATAAATTTTTAGGTTTGTAAGATTCTTCACAGTTTCCTCGAATGGTAATGGCGCTTTAGTCAACTCATCTTCCCAATTTTCATTAAATAAAAGCTCCAAAAGATGTATTACTCTGGTACCTTGATCGGAAAAATTGGCGCGGCAGGTAGCGCAATAAACAATCAGATCCTGATTAACTTCATTCAAGGTACGTTTAGCAACTGTCGCGCTGTATTGATCATCTACAACAGCGGCCATGCCTCCCCTGCCACAACATTGGGTAAGGTTTTTGGAGTGCTCAATTTCTTCAACAGTGTAGCCAAGGCCAGTAACAATTTTTCGCACAGCAGCCTGTGTCAAGTCATCCCCGCGAGATGAGCAGGCATCATGAATATTGAAGACATGGGATACTTTGGAGCGTTTTGAAAACTTAAACTCACCTAATAGCTGATAGAGAGAAACAACACCAATATCTTCGGGCAGTTTGCTTTTTAACAGTTTCACGCAAGAAGAGCAGGCTGCTATGATTGTTTTTGCTTCCATGTCTCTAACGCTTTGGATAATATCTAAAAAGATGTCATTTGAAACCGATTGCTCACCAATTAGGTGTGCAGGAGCTCCGCAGCAGCCAGTTAATACGCCAATTCCAGGAAATTGTTCTCGTAGAAAGGTGTATGATTGTTTTACAAGGTGTGGAGAATTGAGTGATAGGGAACAGCCTGGGAAAAAGATCATCTCTGCACCCTTTAGGTTTTCCTCATTTTGTTGAGAGCCACGGAGAGCCGTCTTAGCTTCTGTAGCTACATAGACATTTTGCACGTCATCAAGCAGGGGTTTGTGGATTTTACTAACTCCACAGTTTCGAGTTACGTACTCTTGCCTTAGTTCTAAAGAAAGTTCTCCGATATTCAAATTCACTGGACATACCTCTTCACACAAACTGCATATATTACAGGTAAATACAGCCGGAATATTGTCTTTAAGTTCGCCAGAACGGAATTTTGAGACAATATCTAACGGAGATTCCTTACAGTAATGGCTAAGGTACTCGCATTTTTTAACACAAGACCCGCATTGGAGACATTCGTCAGTTATCTTTTGAATCAGTGTACCCATCCTAAGTTCTCCTTAATTTTTTGAAGATTTTTTTCAGCACAACTTGGCACAAGTTGTGCTGAAATTATTTTTTGGAAAATATAAAAAGACTAAAGAAAGCATTCTTTTCAGAAGCCTTCTTTAGCCTTCAATCTGTTTGATCAGCCAAATATTTAATTAATTGCAATTTTAACAAATAATAACAGTAGTGTCAAGTAGTATAATATAAGCAGGCCAAAATCGTCAGGCGGATATATAGAGAAATACTTGACGGGAAAGGTGCCAATAGAATTGCCAAAGACTCCGAACTTGGCGACATACCTAACTGGAATGGAAAACTTAAGTGGTACGAAGCAGCATTAGAAAAATGCTCAGCAATGGAAAATATAAAGGCGAGGCTTTACTGCAAAAGACATATAAGGTGGATTTTTTGAGCAAAAAACGTGCTGAAAACACTGGGCAGGTACCACAATATTTGGTGGAGGATAGCCACCCAGTCATTATTGATAAAGAAATTTGGGAAGCGGTACAACTGAAGATGGAAATATATCATGCATAAGTCGGGGGAACGGGATAATATCTTGCGCAATCCGGAGACATGTGATAAATAGTAGTACCGTTGAGCGTGCAGGCGGGGTTAGGATCGTTGGGAAGGTAGGCAAACGTCCCGTATCCTGTCCAAACGACTGGGTCAACAAAAGAAGGGAATATTTTTTTAAGAATATAGTTGCATCATACATCTATTTCATGATACAATACATGTATAAACCAAGTAAAATACAATGCAACTAAAAGGAGAGATAATTTTAAAATGTCTAATCTCAATCAAACGCAATTACTGAGAGAAAGTTTACGGACTTTGGTTCGTAAATTAGGAGTTCTGGATCGGGGGGAGGCTTCATGTTGTGGAATAACACTGAGTCAGAGTTATTCCATAGTTGAGATCGGTAGAGCAGGGATTATTTCCGTAAACCTGTTGACGGAGATTCTCGGGGTTGACAAAAGCACTGTCAGTAGATCGGTCGATAAGCTCGTAAACAATGGAATTCTGGTGCGGGATACTGATCCGGAAGACCGGAGATCAGTTACTCTGCGCCTAAGCGACAAGGGGCAAGCAGTTTTTGAAGAAGTAGAAAAACGGTCGACAGCATATTTCGCGGAGGTTGTTGCTGACATACCTGATGATAAGCGGAAACAGATTATTGAAAGCTTGCAATATCTGGTTCAGGCGTTAAAAGGCTCTAGGTGTTGTTGATAAGCTTCCGGGTAGTAGCGGGAGCTGCAAGGAGATGGTGTCATGTTCAAGTATTTTGCTGATTTGGTGGTGTTTGATTGGCTGGGGCTACCAGCAGGCGATCCTTTTACCACCGCCCTCAACTTCTTCGTGTACGGTGTGCCGAAAATATCGGTGCTGATGACGGTGGCGGTCTTCGTCGTTTCCATTATCCGCTCCTACATTCCGCCGGAAAAAACGAAGAAGTATTTAAGTCATCGACGGACCTTTGTCGGGAATATCCTGGCTGCTCTAATTGGGATACTAACACCTTTCTGTTCGTGTTCTGCTGTTCCGCTATTCATTGGTTTTATGGAAGCGGGCGTTCCCTTAGGTGTAACATTTTCGTTTTTAGTGTCGTCACCCATGATAAATGAGGTTGGTTTGATTATGTTGCTCGGCATGTTTGGCTGGAAGGTTGCCCTGTTATATGTGATCAGCGGCGTTGTTATCGCTATTATCAGCGGTTATGTTATTGGTAAATTGAAGCTTGAACATTTGGTCGAAGATTACGTGTACCAAATCAAAAGCAGCGATGTGGAATTGCATGAACCCACCTTTGCCGAAAGGTGCCGGGAGGCAAAGAAATTTACTGCTGACTTTGTAAAAAGGACTGCGCTATACATTGCGGGAGCGATGGCCGTCGGCGGGTTTATTCACGGTTATGTACCAAGCGATTTTCTAACAACCTATGCGGGTCGAAATAACCCGCTCGCGGTACCGTTAGTAGTCTTGATCGGCGTGCCGATGTATAACAGTGTCGCGGGTATGGTGCCGATCGTTTACGCATTAATGGAAAAGGGGTTGCCGTTAGGAACCTCGCTGGCATTCTTGATGTCCGTGGCGGCACTTAGTCTTCCAGAAATGATTATTCTCCGCAGGGTGCTTAAGGTAAAACTGATCGCTATATACGTTAGTGTCCTGACCGTAGCGATCATACTTACAGGTTATCTCTTTAACGCGATAGTTTAAAAAATTAGGAGGAAAAAAAGATGAAAATTGAGGTTTTTGAAGCGAGCTGTTGTAAGCCCACTAATGTTTATGGTTTGGTTGAACGGGTTATGAGCGAAAACGGTGTCAACGCAGAAGTGACAAAGGCTAGTGATGCGATGGAGGCCATAAAACGGGGTATTATGCGCACTCCGGCCCTGGTTATCGACGGCAAAGTAGTGTGCGCTGGCCGTGTACCAGAATACGAAGAAGTAGTCGGCTGGATATTGGGAGGTAAGTAATGAACGAAGATATTAGGGAACAAGTAAGACAAAAATATGCTCAGGCGATAAAGTCGAAATCGGGTTGCTGCGGTTCAACAGGATGCTGTGGAGAGAGTCAAGATGCTACCAGCGCTGTAACCGGCAATCTGTATCAAGCCACAGAGGTGGAAGGTCTACCTGAGAACCTTCTTGCTACTTCACTGGGATGTGGCAACCCTACCGCACTAGGCAATCTTTATGCCGGTGAGACCGTCCTTGACCTTGGCAGCGGTGCCGGGTTGGATGTGTTGCTGTCCGCAAAGCGGGTAGGTCCTTCCGGTAAGGCTTACGGGTTGGACATGACGGACGAAATGCTTGCAGAAGCTAACGCCAATAAGGTGAAAGCGAGATTAACCAATGTCGAGTTTTTGAAAGGCCATATTGAGGATATTCCGCTGCCGGTGGGTTCCGTCGATGTCGTCATCTCCAATTGTGTCATCAACCTGTCTGCCGATAAGGATCAGGTCTTTCAGGAAATTTACCGGGTCTTAAAACCAGGCGGGCGGATTGCCATAGCTGATATCGTTACGACCAGGCCAATGCCAGAAGGCGTCCGGCAAAGCTTGCTTGCCTGGGCCGGTTGTGTATCGGGAGCATTAACTCAGGATGAATACACGACCAAACTGGTGCAGGCTGGATTTGAAGACGTTGAAATTGTAGTCACCAGGGTGTTCGACTTAAATAGTCCGCGCGCTCGCAGTATCGTACCTGAGGCAACGGCCGCTGAACTTGAACAACTTAACGGCTCACTGGTCAGTGCATTTATCAGGGCAAAAAAAGGCGGTACAACTGCTCGGAAAGGACTTTGTCATGAATAAAAATCGTGTATTATCGGTACTTAGCTTGGCTGCGTTTGTAGTTATGGCAGATAATTGGGTTGTGTCCCCTATTCTCCCGGCTATTTCGCGGGATATTGGTGTAAATGTGGCAAGTGCAGCCTTGATTATTTCCGCTTACATGTTGCCATTCGGCCTATTTCAACTCGTCTTTGGTTATCTTGGTGATAAGTTTGGCAGAATCAGGGTTATTAGTGTGGCTATGGTATTTTTTACAATTGGTACAGGGTTATGTGCTATTGCAGCAGGGCTCACCGATCTTGCCATATACAGAGCTTTGACCGGTATATTTGCGGGTTCGGTAATGCCGGTTTCGTTTGCCCTGATTGGTGATCTTTTCCCATTGAATGAACGTCAAACAGCCATAGGCACATTTTTTGGTGTCGCTTTCCTGGGGCAGGGATTAAGTACAGTAATCGGTGGTTTCATCGCATATTTCTTTAATTGGCGAGGCGTATTTGCGGTTTATGCTGTGCTGGCTGTTCTCTCGACTGTACTATTGTTCACTATAAGCAAGAACGTACCTATTATCAGGAATAATGACAGCAAGTTCTTTGCGCCGTTAATGGATTTATTAAAGAATCCAGCAAGCCGTAGTATGTATTTGGCTGTATTTTTTGAGGGTATCTTTATTATGGGAACATTTTCCTTTCTGGGAGAATTCATTAAAAACCAATATGACTTCAATAATCTTTTGATCGGGCTTATCATGTCAGCCTTTGGAGTTATGGCGGTTATGGGAGGACGTATTGCCGGAAAGATATCTGCTAAGATAGGGCGTAAAAAAACGATAATAATCGGGTTTGCAGGTACAATGCTGGCAAATATTGCGTATGTAATTTGGGGGAATGTACTTCCCATACTGGTTTTTGGTATAGGGTTATCGGGTTTAGGGCTCATGCTTGCTCATTCAAGCATCCTTACTATTGCTACTGAATTTGCCGCTAAGGCCAGAGGAATTGCCATGTCTTTGGTCGCGTTCTGTTTTATGTGCGGCGGTAGTCTTGGTACCGCGATTGGAAGCAGGATTATGGAAAATGGGGGTTTTATAAACTTGTTTGTCATCTATGGTGGAGGACTGTTGTTATTGTTGGTTGCTATCATTATAAGCAAAAAGGGTTTTACTATAGAAAATGTGCAGCAACAATCATTGTAAACAAGAAACAAGATGTTATAACGATTTGCATTTGCTTCGCTGGAAATGGCGACGTTTCTCAGAGCTATGCCGAGGAGTAAGACTTGCTCGCTAAACCAATCGTTTTTGGCCAGGAATATCCGGAATGGGGATTCCACACCCATTCATGGATTTTCGACACTGGAAACGATTGCTCACACTCAATTAATTGATATAAATACAGGCATGGTGATTAAGGAACTTAACAGGAAGTGTAATTTTACAGAGCCTTTCTATGAGACTCGCAGCAACAATTAATTATTTTTCTTGAGAGTGGAGCCCAGTCGTTGATATGAAAAAAGTTGATACCCTGTCTTTATTATGAGATCGCCAGCCTTGCTGGCGATCTCATAATAAAGAGGGATGCTGTTGGTGCTTACGTTGCCTGAAAAATGATAGCGCCGGTAGTTTCTAGTGTTCGTCGGTAAGGTACATCAGCCAGTTTGTGTTACGCAATAATGCATTAAATTATTTATTTCTTATATTTGGGGGGATGTAAAGATGTCAGAAATTGATTACCTTAAACCTGAAACTTCTGAAGCCGGTCGTTTTCCGGCTATAGGTCATACATATGAAGTTGACTACGGGGGAGACTATCTCGTTCAGTTCGAATTCCGTTCGGTACGCTCAATGACAATTTTTGGTATGAAGGGCAAGTACAAGGGGTTTACTGAAAAGGTTGAAATCAGCGTAACGCCTATTCGCACCGGGGTGTTTATGGTGGCTTGGCAGGAGAAAAATCAAACAACAGTAATTCCATTGAGGATTTTGAAAAAGGCATAATCTATGCCAATATAACCTTATCAGGCAACAACTTTCTCCGTTTGCAGGGGCCTTTTAAACAGGTGAAATAACATCTATCATTATTGCGCAGCACAATTTGGCTGATGAATTTATAAATAGAAGGAACTTTGCAAAGGAGGAAACAGCTATGAAACAGATGAACGGATACCTCAGAATTCTGTTGAGAGGTCTAACACTGGTGGTATTAGTTTTGTTAATAATGCCGATGACAATATCAGCCGCCGAATCTCTGAGCCTTGATGAGTGCGTTGCACTAACATTAACGAAGAATCACGGCTTGCAAGGATTTAGACTGGATTTTGCTGCAAAACAACTGCAAGCCAAGGGGGCGCAGGGGTTGGCCGGACCGAAAGTCGATTTTGTCGGTAATTATCAATGGCAGGAAGACCCCACGGCGATGATTCCGGCTCATGGCACGAATATTCCGGCGGTCTATGATGACCGGCAAAAGCAATGGGGATTGAATCTAAAACAAAATCTCTATGATGCTGGCAAGACGAAGTCGCTCATTCAATATAATGAAGAAGCTGCTAATTGGCAACAGGTGGAACTGAAAAACCAGACAACGACAGTTGTGAATACTGTGGTGAAAGCGTTTTACCGGATTTTGCAGTTAAACAATACCATTACGGCGGAAGAGGATAGTGTGAAGGCCTTAAGCAGTTTGACGGATGACATCCGGATGAAATATGCAGTGGGACGCGTAGCTGGTGTTGATGTATTGCAGGTTGAGTCGCAATTGGCGACCGAGCAGGAGAAGCTGGCCCGCTATCAGAGTGACTATGACTGCCAGCTTGCGTTATTAAAGTCTTACATAGGTTATGAGCAAAGTCAGCCGCTTACTGTGAAGGGAACCATGAGCGACTATGATGTGACTGCGCCGGTAAACGGCGATATAAAAGACAATCCCGAGGTGGAAAAGAATCGGATACGACAGGCGCAAAATAAAGAACTGATTACTTCGGCCAAGGCGGAGAATAACCTTCAACTTAGTTTAAACGGCACTTACCGGATGACAGCGGTGGGACGTTCAGATGCATCATCGGACGAAATGTGGACACTGGGCCTGCAAGTAAGCCTGCCTGTTTTCGATGGCGGGGTGATTAATAATAATATCCGTCAGACAAAAATGCAGTTTGACCGGGCGAAGGAAAGTTATGCGCAGTCGGTAGCAGACGCCCAAGCAACGTTGGCCACTGCTCAGGCTAACGTTAGCGCTGCTAGAGTCCGGGTGGTGGCAGCCCATTTAGCATGGGACCGCGCCCAGGAAGCTTATCGTATTATGGAATTGTCCTATAAGACCGGTAAAACGTCATTAACGGATGCACTGGTTGCCCAGTCCGCTGCCACCAATGCTGAAGCTGTATATGATCAAGCTGTCTTTGATGAAATCAGTGCTGTGGTTGATTTAAAAACGGTGTACGGACAAACGGCGTATCCGGTGCGGTAATGCCAAATGAAGAAGAAAAGAGGGGAAACTCATGGCAAAAGTATCGAAAAAATGGCTGGTTGGCGTTATTGCATTGCTAATTGTCGTAGTGGCTGCCGGACTAGTTGTTAAGAAAAAACAGGACTTAGCAGGGCTTGCCAAGCCAGCTGTCCGCCCAACGCCTGTGCAACTGGCGGAAAGTTATAGCGGAACAGTACCGGTCACTGTACACTACTTGGGAAAAGCGGACTCGCTGGTAACGGCGGATATATCTGCCCGGATTACATCAAACATTTTAGCCATTCACCTGCGAGAAGGGGATACGGTGAAAGCCGGGCAGTTGATGGCTGAACTGGATGATGCTACGCTGTCCAACAAAGTTCGAGCCGCCAGTGCCGACCAGCGTGGGTCGGCAAGCACTTTGGCTGCGACTGAAAGCTCATATAATACGCAAAAAGCCAGCTTTGATCGTGATGAATACCTATATCAGAGTAAAGCGATCTCGCAGGAGGCATATGAGCATGCCAAGTCTGCACTTGACATGGCAGAAAGTCAGGTCAAGGCTGCCCGGGAACGGGTGGCGCTATTGTCACAGAACAGAGAAGCAGCGGCTACGGAGCAGAGTTACACCCGGCTTGTTGCGCCATTTGACGGTATTGTTGTGAAACGCAGCGCCGAGCCGGGAGACATAGCGGTGCCAGGCAAGTCACTTCTGACCTTACAGGGAATGAACCAAGGTTATAAAGTGATTGTGCAAGTACCACAGGAACAAACCCGAAACATTATTGTCGGTACGCAGGCATTGATTTCAGATGGCAACGGGAAAATGGAGGCCGTTGTGACCAAGATTTATCCGGCGCTGGCCGCCAATAGTCTTGCCACTGCGGAAATTCGTCTCGATAATATGCCGTTCCAATTGCCGCCCGGTTCAACGCTAGGGGTTGACTTTATCCTCCAAAACGTACAAGGGGTTGTTGTTCCCACGACGGCTGTCGTGAAAAATACAACTGGGGCTTTTGTTATTACAGTAACTGGTGGGACCGCTCATCCCGTACCTGTAGATATACTTGGCGAAAATGACAAGCAGGTAGTGGTGAGTGGTATTGAAGCGGGAACGAGTGTCGCGGTTGGTCAAGAAAATCAGCTTATGAAATTGATGGACGGTATACCCGTGATGGTTGTCGTTGACGGGAGTGAGCAACCATGAGTGACTGGATCGGCAAATATTTAGCTAAACCGCATCTTATACTATCCTTGGTTGTTCTTATGGCAATTATTGGAATCCTTGCTTATTTTCAACTGCCGATTAATCTGTTTCCTGACACCGACCGTCCGCAAATTACAGTTATTACTGTGGAATCTGGAGCTGCTGCTGCCGATGTGGAAGCAAAAGTAAGCCGGACAATTGAAAAAGAACTGGCGACCCTCGGCAATGTGCTGCGAGTTAGTAGCACTAGCAAAGATGAAGTTTCGGTAGTTACTGTGGAATTTGACTATAAAAAGACACTTGACGCCGCCGCGACGGATGTTGCTAATTCATTAAATAAAATTGCCGGACAGTTGCCGGATGATATTCGGACTCCGCAGATTTATAAAATCAGTCAAGCGTCTCAGCCGACGGTTGTATTGGCTCTTTCTCCCCGGCCCGGTTCGCCGCTGGATATGGTTCAAATCAGACAATTGGCGGAAAATGAAATTAAAGAAGAACTTTTGCGCGTTCCGGGGATTGCTCAGACTGAGGTATTTGGCGGTTATCAGCCAGAACTTGGCATTGCCGTCAATCCTGACGCGCTGGCGCGTTTTGGTCTTACGATTGGCGATGTGGTCGCTGCGCTCAATGCCAACAATGTCAACGTACCTAACGGACTTATTATCAAGCAGGGTAGTCAATTTTTGCTCAAAACCCAAGGTGAATTTAAGCAACCGGCGGATGCAGCAAATGTTATTGTAGCCCACCGGCAGGCCGGTGACATCTATCTGCGTGATGTCGCACAAGTAAAGCGTGGCATGGTGGAGCCGCAATCTGTGTATCGGGGCAACGGCCAGCAGGCGGTGGGAATGAGCATTCTGCGTGCGTCGACCGGTGTAACCATGGACGGGGTCAAGGCAATTGAACAGTATTTGCCGATACTAAAGAGCCATTACCCTGACATACATTTTGAAATCAGCGATACCCAGGGGCCGTTAATCAGGGGAAATGTTGACAATATGCGGGATGCCTTGCGGGACGCCATCCTTTTGACGATGCTGGTGGTATTCCTGTTTCTCGGCAATATGCGTGTCACTATGCTGGCGGCCATATCCATCCCCTTTACGTACTTGATGACCTTTGCCGTGATGTGGTTGGCGGGTTATGAATTTAACATGGTAACCCTTACTGCAATTATTCTCGCGGTGGGCATGTTACTGGATGATGCTATTGTGGTGGTGGAAAACATCGCCCGCCATTATGAGGAGTATCCGGACAAACTGGGGGAGGCCGTAGTCGGCGGTACAGAAGAGGTCATGCTGGCAATCTTTTCCGGAACCTATGCGACGGCGATGGTACTGGTGCCGATTATATTTATTGGCGGGTATGTGCAAGTTGTCATGCGACCGATGGTCGTGCCGCTGTCGATTGCCTTAGTTGCTTCCTATATTATATCGGTGACTATCATACCCATTGCTGCGCCATTGATACTGAAAGCCAAATTTAAGCCCAATGTGATTGAGCGGCTAGCGCTATGTTTTGATAATACCATTATCAGCTCCATCCGGGATTTTTTTGTAACGGCTGTGGGCATTGCTTTGAAGCATCGGTTGGTCTTTCTGCTTGTTGCGGTTATTGTCTTTGGTATCAGTGTCCGGCAAATGCCGTTAGTTGGCCGAGAGTTAGTGCCGTCCATGGATACGGGCATTATGAAAATTGATTTTGAAGCCGATACCGATGCTTCAATTGCAGAAACCAATCGGATTGCCAAACAGATGGAAGCGTTTGTTTTGCAAACGCCAGGCCTCGAAAGTATTTCGACCATTATTGGCTCAGAACCTGGCATTGTGAGTTTTGGCAGCGGCAAACTGCCGCAGAGCGGCAACATGACCGTCCGCCTAGTCGACCGATTTCACCGGCCGCAAACCACTTGGCAGATAGAAGAAAATCTGCGGCAAGAGTTTAGTACTATCCCAGGAGTGAAATATGTAAATGTATATGGCTTTGGTGCTACCACCTTATCCAGCATTAAAGCACCGGTAGATGTCATGGTCTCCGGACCGGATCGGGCAGTCCTGAATCAGATTGGTGAAGAAGTTTACCAAAAGATGCTGCAAGTTCCAGGGTTGACTACCGTGTCACGTAGTTGGAGTTATGATAAAAAAGAAGTGATTTTTACCGCAAATAAAGAGCGCTGTGCTTTTTATGAAATCTCGCCCTTGGCAGTGTCTCGGCAAATAGCGGAAGCGGTACATGGAACAGCTGCATCGGTTTATCGTATTGACCAGGAAGACGGTATTGGGTTTCGCGTCCAATATCCGGTGGAAAAGCGGGATGATGCAGGAAAGCTGAAAGATATGCTAATCAACACGGCAAAAGGGAATATTCCGCTGACATCCTTAGGCAGTTTGACGTATAAAAGTTCGCCGACACTCTTTACCCGTCAGACACTGCAAAATACGCTGGATATTTACGGTTATCGTGAAAAAGAAGCAACCATAACCCATTTGGATGATGGTGTGCAGAAAGCACTGAGTGATATTAAGTTGCCAGCCGGCTACTCCTTTAGCCAAGAAGGCGATTTAAAGCCGATGATGGGATCTTTTGCCGCGTTGGGAGCGGCTTTGACGGTTGGGCTTATCTTACTCTATTTTAGTTTGGTGCCTACATTTCGTTCCTTTATACATCCGTTAACAATTATGTCTGCCATACCGCTAGGCATGATCGGCGTTGCTTGGTCTCTCTTGGCTGCTGGCAAGCATTCCTCAATGGCCGCTTTTACGGGAATGCTTCTTTTGGATGGAATTGTAGTGAAAAACTCAATTTTACTAATCGATTTTATTATTGAGGCTCGCGCCAAGGGAAGTTCGACAGAGCAGGCAATTATTGACAGTGTAAGAATGAGAACAAGACCAATCCTAATGACAGCCTGCGGTACAGCTGCCGGCATGTTACCCATTGCCTTGGAATGGGCGGTTGGGTTGGAACGGTTATCGGCGTTGGCAGTGGTAACTATGGGTGGTTTAATAGTGTCAACCTTACTTACATTGATTTATGTGCCAATATTTTTTACGCTTTTTGAAGATGCAAAACGTATGTTTAGGAGTCTGCTTACTGTGGAGAAAAAAAGTTTTTCCGCGTAAATCAGTCTTGACAGGATTTTGAAAAACTGGCCGGTTGGGGTGAATTTTGATCGCCTTGACCGGTTTTTTTTATTAAAATTTTTTATTGCACGGGAAAAAACCTGACGTAACAGAAATAGACAAGAGGTAGGGAGTAATTCTAAGTGAAATGACCTGATCAAGTTAACTTGGGGAGGAATTGTTTTATATATATAGAAATTATAACAAATAAAGAATTTATCGATGTTATTTAAGCTTAAGGAGGAGTATTAGAAATGAGGAAAGTATTATTGAGTTTTATGGTTAGTGTTTTTCTCTTGTTCAGTACAGGATCAGTATTTGCGTCTGAAGGAAAGGCTGATAATTCGGTGGATTGGTTTTATCCTTCTTGGGCAGCAGAAGCCAAATATAATCAACCTATTACTGTACTAGATACAGATACTGGATTAGGGCGATATTCACTGCATACAAAGGAGATTAGCCTTAAAGATCTCGCCCGTATACATGGGCACCTATGTGATGGATTAGTAATTAGTTATGTTGAAATTAAAGCCGTGTTAGATAAACTATTTCCTGATGGTACAGTCGATAGAACTGACTTACGAGCAGTTTCAAAGAACGGGCCGTGCTGGGTTGATGCATCGTCTATGATGACTGGTGCTCGTATAAATTTCCAGACACTGCGGATTGATTCAACAGTTGGAGACGGGTTTATTATTCAGCGGATATCAACTGGCGAAGCATACGATGTTCACTTAAAGCCAGGCATATTTCTTACAGAACAAGCGCAGCTTGAGAGTAAAATTCGCAAGCTTAGAAGCCAAGGACAGCCTGTATTGGCCGAAGATATCGATAAAGTTGAACAAATGGGAGAAGAACTGAGCCAAAGGATTTTGAATCTACCACAAGGGGGAATTTTAGTAATAAAAGCTTTACCTGACTACAAATTTGTATTTAATGATATGCTTGGTAATCGTGGAGATGTTATCAATAAAAGTATGCCAAGAACCAAGTAACTAGGTTTGTACAGAATAGTTGATATCTGAAACAAGAAAAAATAGAAGCTACTCTATACCGTTTCAAAACTTGAAATATAGGGAGATATGTGGACTGGTGTGAATTTACACCAGTCCTATTTAATGGTGACAATTCATTGAAATCCTTTAATTCTCTTTACGCGGCAACATCTTTCCCTAAGCACATACTGTCATTGAGTCGATAAGCGAATATTGACTTGCAACGGTTGTGACCCGGGGAGCGGTTCATACCTGGGAGCCAAGAAGGCTGCCGAAGTGGTGTATGAGACCCGGGCGCTTTTGTGCGATTTATTTTTGGTAGTCAGTCAACCGGAGAAATGTTATGAAAGCCATGAAGAAGGTCTCCTATGGTAGTTGAAATAGCCGCTGTAGGAGGTTTTAATTTTGTAAAGGTTGTATGTTGAAGAGAAATGATTTTTTATATGATAAAGGACTAATATATTATTTTGATTATATAGGATAGCCTTTACTTTAGGAACCTTTGAGGCGAAGTTTTGATATATAAGATAAGATTGGTTATATTTTAAGGAGGGAATACGCGTGGCAGAAGATATAGTAGTAAAGTTGACGGCTGATTTTTTTAAGACACTGGCCCATCCTGTACGACTTAGAATTCTCCGGACCCTGGAACAGGGTGAACGTTGTGTGTGCGAGATTATTGAGGAATTGGACATTGAACAGTCAAATTTGTCACAGCATTTGAGCAACTTAAAGAAACAAGGGATAATCGACTCTCGCAAAGATGGTCAAAAGGTAATTTATCGAATCGTTTATCACTCTGTGCTTGAAATAGTTAGTGCTGCGGAAAAAACACTAAGTGAACAGATTGGTGCTAGTCAGAGTATATTGAAATTTTTAAAATAATTTCGCTGGTGTCGAGAGGAATTGCAGGCATGGCAGGATCAACAATAAGGGGGGAGAGGATTTCAATGGAAATAGTCCTCGAAGATGCGGCTAGGGAGTATATTAAGTGGAAATCCAAAGATAATGCCATTATGATTAGTTTGGTGGAGCTCCCTGGTGGAGGTTGAAGCTGTAGCGGGCCAACTCGGCGTCGCCCATTCGTGTGATTGGGCATAAATGATAAAGTAGTTCATTACGTTGAAAGCACGGTAGACGGTATTACTGTATACTACCACCCCGATATAACACAAACATATAATAAACTAACACTGAAGTTAGAAAAAATATTATTTTTTAAAAACTTAGTTGTTTCAGGGGCGTAATAACTTCTTGTTGTCGTAGCTGATAAAACAAACAGCACACTTTCGAGTGCTGTTTGTTTTGGTATTGTGCGCCCGGCATGGGCGCAGTCTAACGGGTGAAAGTCCCGAGTGCGGGTTAATAGTGCCAAGTACATAGCCTAAGGCAAGGGTGTCCATCGTGAGATGGAATCTGAAGGAAGCCGGCGGCAAATCT
>NZ_LSLK01000136.1 GCF_002257705.1 Sporomusa silvacetica DSM 10669 | reverse complement strand
TGGATCGGCTACACTAAACTAGACAGAATTAATAAGGTCATGTAAAACTATAAGAAAAGAAAAGGGAGATTTACATGACGGACAGACGAGCTAAAAGACAATTTACCAATCAATTCAAGCAACAAATGGTCCAACTTTACAATAGCGGAAAATCCCGTTCAGAAATTGTCAAGGAATATGATCTAACCCCTTCCGCATTCGACAAGTGGGTTAGCCGAATCAATGCTACTGGATCAGCAAAAGAATGTGATAATCGTACTCCGGAAGAAATAGAGTTAATCAAGCTTCGTAAAGAAAATCAGAAATTGAAGATGGAAAATGATATTTTAAAGCAAGCAGCGCTGATATTGGCACAAAAATAATTGTAATCCGGCAAAATGCTCATAGATATTCTATATCAGCGATGTGTAAATGCTTAAATATTGCCCGAAGTACCTATTATTACGAGACAATTGGCAAGCCGGATGAAAATGATTTAGAAACAAAAATTGACTGGATTTTTCATGAGAATCACGATGTCTACGGAACAAGAAAGATCAAAAAAGAGCTGCAAAAATTAGACTATCAAGTTTCTCGTCGCCGTATCGGAAGAATCATGAAAAAGAACGGATTAGTCTCAAAATATACAGTTGCACAATTTAAGCCTCATAAGCAGAAATGTAATGAAGAGCCTGTTAAAAATGAACTGAGACGGCAATTTACCGGACAAGCTCCCTATGCAGTAGTTGTCAGTGATTTAACGTATGTTCGGGTAAATTACAAATGGAACTACGTATGTATTCTTGTAGATTTGTTTAATCGAGAAATTATCGGCTATAGTGCCGGAATTCATAAAGATGCGCAATTAGTATATGATGCATTTGCAACAGTAAAGACGGATCTGAGAAACATTCAGATGTTTCATTCAGACCGGGGCAGTGAGTTTAAAAACGAACTGCTTGATGAGGTGATTTCCACTTTTGAAATCAAACGTTCTCTTAGCATGAAGGGCTACCCTTATGATAATGCAGTGGCAGAGGCAACCTTTAAGATCTTCAAAACCGAATTTGTGTATGGGCGAAACTTCGATAGCTTATATCATTTACGCCATGAACTAGCCCGGTACATTGACTGGTTTAACAATATTAGAATTCATGGTTCTCTCAATTACTTAACGCCAGTTCAAGTTCGACAATTGACCTTATAAATATTGTCCGACTAAGTGTTGACAATCCA
>NZ_LSLK01000135.1 GCF_002257705.1 Sporomusa silvacetica DSM 10669 | reverse complement strand
TTACTCAGCAATAATACGGCAAAATAAAACACCGCAAAGTAATGGCCAGTTGATATGGCTACTATTTTGCGGTAATCAGATTTTTTATAGATTATATCTCTTCACGAAAGCCGCCAACGATTATTTTTTCTGAGACGCAATAAGTTCTGCAATTCCGGTCTCTTTTACTATTTTCGTCAATTTTACATTATCTTCTATCCATCTTTCACTAAAATCCTCAGGCCCCAGATAATGGACTGACATTCCCAGTTTCTCCATATTTTCTTTAAAATCAGGGTTATTGACCATTTCCCTTAGTCCTGCTGTAAGCCTAGCCTTTTCCGCTAGCGGCAGACCCTTGGGGGCTGCAATTCCGTTCCAAAAGTTGAAAGCAATATTGATTCCCTGTTCTTTAAAGGTTGGCACATCCTCAAAGCTAGGAATGGTTAGTCTAGTTTCCTCAGCGACTCCCAGTATTCTGATAGTACCGCTTTTTACATGTTCTTTTAAGACTGATGGGTTAGATACACAAATAAGCTGAATATGCCCGCCTAAGAGAGCCGCCAAAGATTCTGGTTCACCACCCCGGAAAGGAACTTGTTTGATAGAAATACCAGTTTCTTTAGCAAACATTTCTCCCGTAACATGTGTTGACGTACCCAACCCTGAATGTCCAAACTTGATTTCACCAGGATGCTGTTTGGCATAACTTACTACTTCGCTTAAGTTTTTCCAGGGCTTATCAACAAGGGTAGCTACCATTACAGGTGAAGATACAACATTAACTAACGGCTCCAATGCAGTAGGATAATGATACCTTGTCTCCCCGTAAAGCGGTTGCAATATCACGCTCGTGGCAACAATCCCGATTGTATAGCCATCTGGTTTAGCGCCAGCAAGTTCATTCATGCCAACGGTGGCTCCGCCACCAGGCATATTGACTATCACCAACGTCTGCCCCAGATGTTTCTGGGCTGACCTTTCCAGCGCCCGTGCTATCATGTCTGCACTTCCACCAGCGGCATATGGCACAATTATCGTAATCGGTTTTGTCGGATATTTTTCAGAAACCATACTTTCTTTTGCTCCCATGTCACAACCTCCTAACATAATTGTCATGCCTAATAGGCTGGTAATTCCAATAAGTAAAACCCGTTTTAAATTCAATATCCTAATTCCATCTCCTCTCATAATGGCACCATGGAACGATGCTTTTTCTTTGGGATTCACTCAGTTGGCATCACCTCTTATAGGTTGTTTATTTTTTGTAAAATTGTGTAATATTATATATACTACCACAAAATAACATTAAATTCCTGCTTTTGACAAAAATAAATAGCCGTGTTAAACGGCTAATGGTATCTGTGAGACAAGAAA
>NZ_LSLK01000134.1 GCF_002257705.1 Sporomusa silvacetica DSM 10669 | reverse complement strand
ACAACAAGGACTTGAAAGAGGCACGCTTGAGGTTATTGTGGGGGAATCCTGTGAATTTATGCCTATATCCAAAGGTACGGCAAAAAGGATGATCCTGGATACTAGAGAACAGCAACAAAGGCCAAGTGGAATACAACATAGTTGAGTGAGGGATAAGGATGAGAAAAGTTCGTGTAGAAAATGCTGTTGGGTTGAAGCTTTGTCATGATCTTACTAAAGTGGTTCCGGGAGAATTCAAGGGGGTGGCCTTTAAAAGAGGACATGTCATCAAAGAGGAAGATATCGAGGAATTGTTAAGCAGCGGCAAAGAACATATCTATGTCTGGGAAGAAAATGCCGGAGAAATTCATGAAGATGAGGCAGCGGTCAGGATTGCCAAAGCCATCATGGGGAAGAACATTTGTTTTACGAAACCGGAGGAAGGAAAGTCTGTCTTGCAAGCGGCTCATAAAGGTTTGTTTAAAGTTGAGCGTGACCTTCTTTTTGAGATAAACTCCATCAATGATGTGACCATACCCACCATACCGAATGACTATAGGGTTGAACCCGGGCAGAAAGTAGCAAGTGCCCGAA
>NZ_LSLK01000132.1 GCF_002257705.1 Sporomusa silvacetica DSM 10669 | reverse complement strand
GGACAGTGATGAGTTTCTAACCCTGAGTACGGAAGCGAGTACTCCCTGAAGAGCCCGGTGCGGGAAAACTGCACGCCGGGATCTGTGCGGGGGAAGCGGAGCAATCTGTTACCTACCGCGACTAAAAACATACTATTATTAGAAAAGGATGGAAATTAAAAAGTAGAGTCGCCGTGTCCCATAGGTGGTGAGACACCTATAGGCACGAGCAGGTGGACGAGCACCTACACGTAACAGCGAACTGTTCACGACGACAATCTTATTATACCCGGTTGCCAGCTTGATTACAAGTTTTGGTAATTATGGTGTATGGATTGGCGTGTAAAAACAGGAAGCTGTGCGACTGCATCCAATATTCGCTGGTATCATATCTTGATACAGGTTTGGCAGGACTCGCTTACGGGTTCTGTTAGTTAGGGTATTTCCTGTAGCTTGATACTGTTGCAGAGATCGATTAGGATCGCATGTGTAGGGTAGAAATAATCCTGCATTTGTGATCCTTTTTAATTTCCTCCTGCAAAATTCTCATTTATGGGTACTTGCAGGAGGGCATAGACCCGCCGTATAAACAAGGAGGGTAATTCATTATGGTAATGGTGTATACACCGGGTAAAAAGTATGAATGTGTAGAGATTAAACCAGTCCAGTTTAAACTGCTCATTGACGGAGCTGGGCAAGAGTATCTGCTGATGCACGATTTAGGTCGGCAACACCTGTTTGCCGTACAACATAGGGAAGGGGAACAGCTGGACTTCACCTATATTGACAATGTAACGTCGGTAGAAGAAGAGCAGGAGTGTTGGAAAAGATGGACTGCAGGTTTCGTGTCCCAGTGAAGGGATAGAAAAAGAAACGAAAATGGGACAACGACCAGCTGCAGAGAAAGCAATTTGTGGAATTGAGATAATGCATAGGTTTATTAAAATTACTGTTTAAGATTAGTCGAGGAGAACCGTACTCTTGGCAATAACTAAAAAAACCTGCCAATTTTGTAGGATTTGGCAGGTTTTTTTTAGTTATATGTGAAATAAAGAGTTTATAAATGCTGCACAGGATTATCCCCTTACGAATTTGCCTGTTTTAGCTTCTGTAGTCGGCAAATGACGGATTTGGTTTTCCAGGCCCCGCCTTTATAGCGCAGCCATAATGCAGCGACACCAATAACCCACATAAATGGTTGAGACCACCAAATGCATTGATAGCCGATGGCTGGTATACCTGCCATGATATAGGCAGCTGCAATCCGGATGATAAAAATGGCTAAAGTGCCAACAGTTGTATATACTGTATCGCTACTGCCTCTGAGCATGCCAGCAAGGATATTGGTAGCAAACACAAACAGGAAGAAGTACCCAGTCACAGATAAATATTGTTGTCCTTGAAAGAGGACTTGTTCGTTAATGGTAGTATGAGCAGTATTGGAATCAAGAAATATACCAATAATCGATTCACCGAACAAAATAACAATGGCACTGCAGAGAAGCCCGATAACAGCTCCTGCCGCCAGTGTATGCCGCAGGCCTCGCTTTACCCGATCAATATTACCAGCACCAATGTTTTGGCCAGTAAAAATACTGATAGCTCTGCTAAGGTTTAAAGAAATTTGATTAACAATTTGTTCGACCTTGAAGGCGGCACTGGCAGCCGCAATGGTAATTTCACCAAAGCTATTGACAAGCCCTTGCAAGGCTAATCCGCCTACTCCGAGAAAAGCTTGCTGGAGCGCATTAGGCAGTCCTTGTGATAAAGTCATATATAGCAACTTTTTGTCAAAAGCAACTTCACCCAACTTAAGACGGTAAACAGGTATAGCAATGTAAGTATAGGTTATAAGGCCTATACTACAGAGGCCCTGGGCGATGAAAGTAGCCCAGGCAGCTCCGGCGACTCCCCAGCCCATCTCTTTTACAAAGAAAATGGCAAGCAAAGCATTGATAACAGAAGAGATGATTAAAAAGTACACTGGGGTTCGCGAATCTCCAATTGCCCGCAAGAGAAAGGAGACTGCGTTATAAAGAAAAATAAAGATTAAGCTGGCAAAATAAATTTGTAGATAGGTAGTGGCGTCCTGGAGGATAGATTCGGGTGCTTTCAATAGATACTTCAATATTGAGTTTGCCGCCCATACTCCGCCTGCGGATATGACCAGAGAAATGGCAATCAGTGTCGAAAAAGTCGAGAATACTACGCTGCGCAGTTCATCCAGTCGCTGCGCGCCAAACAACTGAGTAGCTACAATAGCCATTCCGGACGCAAACCCATTCATGGTTACCACAAAAAAGAAGGCAATTGGTGTACTTGTTCCTATTGCAGCTAACGCATGGGCACCAACATAATTACCTACTATGATGCTGTCCACAATATTATAAAATTGCTGAAAAAAGCTGCCAATAAACATGGGAATAGTGAAGGAAATTATTTGTTTTACTTCATTTCCTTTGGTCAAATCTTGCATGATAACACCTTCAAATTAAATATTTGCAATGTTGAAGTCCTAGATTACTCTTGTCATTGTAACATGAATTATAGGCATGGCCAATAGTTCCAATAAACCCAGGAATTATATGGTTATATAGAAGAACGTATTAAAGTATGTATTAAGTTAGGGAGGTGTCCTATGCACGGATGGATTTTGCATGATAATACAGAAATACATGAGTTGAAACGGGTCGCAGAAGAAGCGGCTAAAGCGAAAGTATGTTTGGAACTGGTATATCCCAAAGATATTGAATTACTCTTGGACAATGACAATACCGGGACAATTTATGTCAAAGGAATAAAAAAGGAATTACCGGAATTTGCCCTAGCTGCTTTTTTCAATGAAGTGGATTATTATAATCTTGCTGTTCTTCGTCAGCTTGACGCGATGGGCGTGCTTTGTCTCAATACCGCGGAGGTGATCTTAAAAACCGGTGATAAGTTAATTACTTCGCAAATATTGATACAGCAAGGTCTACCTGTTGCAAAAACGGCACTGCTACGGCCAGGATATGACCTAAAACGGATCGAAAGTGAATTTGGGTTTCCGTTGATCATGAAGGTACTGCACGGAAGTAAAGGCAAAGGTGTGATGTTGCTACAGTCTTTTGAGGAACTGAAGAATCTAGTTGAGCTTTACGAAGCCGCTGGATGCCAGGATGAGGTGTTGATTCAAGAATATATTGCGACCACCAAAGGCAAGGATTTACGGGTCTTCATTTTTGGCGGCAAAGCGATTGGCTGTTTTATGCGGCAAAATTCCGGTGATGGTTTCAAGTCCAATATCTCCGATGGCGGCCACGGCAACGCTTATGTAATGAATGAGGAAATAAAAGCTCTAGCGGAAAAAGTGGCTGGTATTCTCGATTTGAATATAGGTGGAATTGATTTATTATTTGGCACTGATGGATTTATCGTAGGTGAAGCCAATTCGCTGCCTGGATTTCAGGGACTCGAAGCAGCAACAGGGCTTAATGTTGCCGCAATTGCCTTGCGCAGTATTGCTGCGCAACTATCTGAACGGCCGGCTACATCATGGCGCATGAAAAAATTTCTAAAAGCATCTCACACAACTCCGATGCCCAATCTCTTGCTCGATTTGCCGAGTACCGTATTTCCCGGTATCGTTAGATCGATGTTTGAGTTATGCCCCAAAGTACAGGAATTAGTACTTCTGGAAATGATCAACCGTTGTCAGAATACGGAGTTTGGTCGAGAACACAATTTTTCTGCCATTGCCTCGATTGAGGACTTCCGTAAACAGGTTCCTATTTCAAGCTGGACAGATTATGAAGTCTATGGGGATCGCCTGGCGAACGGTGAACAAGATCTTATTTTTCCGGGGAAGGCGGAGTATTTTATTAATTCATCCGGGACTACATCTAGTAAGTTAAAGAGCGTTCCGGAGAGCAGTATCGGAGCCGCAGCCAAGAAGGTAGTAACTAATATTCGATTCGCCGTTTTCCTCCGCCGTGGGCTAACAAATAGGGGGCATATTTTAGCTCTAGTCAATGCAGCCTCTTTTGGATTGACACCGGGCGGAATTCCGATGGGATCATCATCAGGTGTTACGCGTACACAGGCGGACCCAGAAGTAGCCAAATTAGATGCCTATCCTGCCGAAATCCTGGATATACCCAATAATCAAGTCGTGGATTATTTAATTATGCGTTTTGCACTTTTACATAAGGACATGATGGCTGTCATCGGTAATAATGCCGGACGGCTGAAAGTACTGGCTGACTTTGCCAAAAAAAATGCACAAGAACTGATTGACGATATCGAAGCCGGAACAATTAGTAGACAGTTAGATATTCCGAAGGACATTCGTCGAATTTTAGAGGGGAAATTGGCGCCCAATCCTGAACGTGCGGCAGAGCTCAAACAAATACGAGTAGCAGAAAACGGCGACTTTTTGCCCAAACATTACTGGCCGCAGCTATTAATTGGCATGTTCTGGTTGTCCAGTACGGTAGGAAGTTATGTGGAGGATGTGCGTAACATTCTTAATCCAGATACTCTTTACCTGGATGCGGGCTATGGAGCGAGTGAGGTAAAAATCAATATCCCGCTCAAACCTGGGTATGCTTATGGTCCCATTGCACCGTTTACTGCGTTTTTCGAATTTTTGCCGTTGGATGGAGGACTGCCATTACTTGCCCATGAGGTTAAGGATGGAGAAACATATGAATTAATTGTTACTACTTATTCCGGATTGTATCGTTATAATATTAATGATCTTGTCAAAGTATACGGATTTACTGGTAATACACCAAACATCGAATTTGTCAGCAAAAGCTCTGAGGTTGCCAATATCTGTGATGAAAAGATACCTGGGGCTGTCCTCTATCAGTATATCCGGGAAGTAGCAGCTGAATTAGGATTGCCGCTACGCCAGTGTCAATTGTATCCTGACCAGCAGGCCAGGCGGTATGTGTGTTACATTGAACCGGAAGAAGCCAAGATGGCTTTCCCAGCTAAAGAATTTTTAACAAATCTGGAGAATACTCTGACTAAAAGTCTAGTGGTGTATTCCTGTTCCCGCGGCCAGAATTTGCTGCATGCCCCTGCTCTGCAGATTATGAAGCAGGGTTGGCAGGAATATTTATACGGACAAAAACTTAAGCCAGGTATGACAATCGCGCAGATTAAGCTGCCGTTTATTATCAAAGAACAGCCTTCTCTCACATGGTATGAAGAATAAGGCACCATTCGCCGGGAATGATGACGTTTGAAGCGAGTAAAAGACAACGTCGGGCATATATTGGCTTATAGTACAACTTGGAAAAGGGGGATTTTGTTTTGCTTGATCATGCAAATCCGATAGTTTCATTGGTATTACCGTACAAAATGGAATTTTTGAATGTTGTAGTCGCATTTGTTGCTGAGATAGGGCAATCATTGGGGGCCAGCGAAAAGGAAAAGGGGCATTTGCGTTTAGCGGCCGAAGAGGTTTTTAACTATATCATGGAGGCCCTTCCCGCTTCAGAGAATGCAGAGGTTTTTTATTTGCGCGGCGAAGAAGATGGCGATGCGGTTAAATTCACTTTTAGCTATCATAGTACACCTATTAATGTCCGGGCGACGCCGGAGTTTGCGGTAAGCGATATAGAGACAACCTTGGAGGGTCTTGGTCTCAGCCTAGCGAAGCGGGTGACAGACAGCTTCGAATGCATTAACTGCGGGAGCGATGGCTGGTTGATTGTATTTACCAAACGGCTTGGAGAGTTTCAATCGGTTTTACATAGCAAGGCCGAACCTGAGAAAGCAGACGTTGATACGAAGCAGGACGGCGGCTTGCATATAACCCGGGCTGTCAGTAGGCATGTTCCACAGCTCATGGATTTGGTGTATCGCACCTACCGGTATTCTTACGCCAAAAACTATTTTTACAATGAGGCCGGCTTGCAGAAAGCAATCGAGGAGGAGAAGCTTATTGCGCTGGTGGCGGAAGACGGGGAAGAAAAGGCAATTGGCTGCATAATTGCCTTTTTCGATTCTCCACAGCTTGCGGAAATCGGAGGAGCCATGATTGACCCTGGGCACCGTTCCGGTCCGGGAATAATGCTGTTAGCAAGGCAATGTAGAAGACTGATTGGGGAGGAAGCCTTTAAAAATACCCTGTTCTATTCGAGAACGGTTACCAGCCATACCTACTCGCAGCAATTGAATAAATTGTACAAATTCGCACCGCTGGGGCTGCGCCTGTCAGTTTATGAACATGCCCGCTTTGTCGGAATTGCCACTGAGCAGGAGTACAGAGAGAGTCTTCTTTTCGGGATTCTTAGCAGTAATATGAAAGGCAGGGAGCTGCAGCTCTACGTGCCACCAGAACATAGGCAGATGGTCAGGGATTTATTTGCCAATACCGGTATTGCTGCAGAGATATCGGCGGAAGAGCTGGCGGATGCCACGTGTGTTTGTACCAATATAACCCGTATTGGCAATGAGAAAAAGAAGGTCATGGAAATACAGGTGAATGAAATCGGTAATGACTTTGCAGCCGTGTTAAAAAAAGAAACGTTTGCTATACAGCAGGATGGCTTTGTAACCTGTCTATTGGCCATTCCGGCTGACAAGGCACTCCCCGCCGAAATCGGTAAGGTATTAAAGGATAACAAGTACTTTTTCAGCGGATTGCACATTAGCACAAAAAATCGATGGTTTTTGCTATATACCAATCTGTATTATCAGAGATTCCAATTTGCCAATGTAAAATTGTATGATTTGATTGCCCAGGAATTGCTTCACTATATTGAAAAAGAATATTTGGCGATGTATCAGTAATGATGTGAAAAGGGGACAGGGAAAAAAGCTTCTCTGTGATGGGGTTGTTGGCAACAATTTTGCTCAGCAATAATACGCAGAAATAAAACACCGCAAAGTAATAGCCGGTTAAGGATACAGGGGGACGGTTCGGTTTGTTTCCTTTTGCTTAAAAAAATAAAACACGGCCAATTTTACAAATGCCATGCTTTTTGCTTAGGTGCCAATAAGAATATATCCTTCAAGATCTAGCCGCAACTTTCAAAGCTTGCCCAGGACAAACCTTCGCATTATTATCTAATTTATTTATCCGCCGAATTTCGCAAATAACTTCCCGGACATCGTCTTTATCTTTTATATATTTAGAGGCAATTTACCAAACAGTATCTCCGGATTTTACGTAGACGGTGTCATATTTAGTGGTATCAACAAAAGCAAGAGAAATAGCCAGTGGTGTAATAGCCAATATAACAAGGCTAAAAATATTGTGAATCGGACTACAAGGTAAAGTTGAAAAAAGTACATCATGATTGAAATTGCAACCATGAAGATATATAATTTATATGTCAAATTCCAAATCACTTTCTCTGGCCCAGCACTAAGCTGGGTATTTTTTTGCCTTCTGCCGGGTTGGGCTGGTGATCGACATCCGCCAAGCGGCATCACAAAAGGCAGGTTTACAAGGTATGCGATATACCTGTCGTATTGCCGGTAAGGAAGTATATCTATTTTGTGATGAAGGTAAATGGTTTCTGGAAAAGTAAGTTAAGGTTACCGAATGCTTTAAGATATAGCACTTCTACTTGCTACTTTCCAAATTATTACTCGTTGGGGGATGATCACAAATATTTATTAGGTGTACTCCAATACTGTACTTCGTTATATTCTCGATATCTGGATGCAAAGACTATCCAAATGGGAGCATTGCCTAGTGAAGGATGGGTATCAAAGAACTTTCTATCACCGAAGCGAATAGCTTCTAAAGCTAAGGGCATTTCCTGTTGGAATATTTTGTACCGAGCGGCGGATATAGTTTTATGTTCTTTAGGAGCATCTACCCGCACAAGACCGTACAAAGCATAACCATTATGAAATCGCTGCCATGTAGCCACAACTTCTTCTCGCATGGGACCGATCTTTTCGAATGCAATTTGCCGTCCCACCGTGAGAAATAATTCAGCAGTAATGTCTGAATGGGTTAATGTATATTTGCGAGGTATAATAGGATTCCTTTGAGTAACGCCGTTAAATGTTGTAGTTAGTTTCTTCGAATTTAACCTTTTCATTTAAAACCCCTCTTCCCCGTGTTTTACACTTGTTACATACTATGGCAAGTCATTGACAAATGTAACGGCTTACAGACTGTGGAAGGTTATCTTTAGGTATGAAACCAGAGGGGAGTATAAAAGAAAAGTGAGTTATGCTATGCCACACATTGGAACAAAAGTGTATATTATGCCTCAGCATAGAACAAGAAAATTTACCATCAATTATTATGTAAAATATGATGCTGCGATGCCTATAATATTAAGACGGAACCAATAATGACGGAAAAGAGGGTGATAAATTGATTGAAATTTCACAGGACTCTTTTCGCTTATACTTTCGGGATGTACGCGGCGCATTCAACAGGTAGGTTCGTCAGACGGTGTATTTCTTTTAAGAGATGGGATTAAAACAATTTTTTCGAAAATAGCCACTTAAACGGGAAAAGCATCGATACCTTTTCTTGATAATCGCGATAACCATTTCCATACTCTGCAATAATTTTATTCTCTTCAAGAACTGTTCCGATTACTATATATACTGTAAGAATGAGGTTAATAATCAAAGTTGAAACATATATATCGCGTATCCAAATAAATATGATAACCGCCAAGTACCAGGGATGTCGTGTTATTCTAAAAATTCCTGATGTGTCTATATCGCCAGTCGCAGACAAAATGGCATGCGAGTTTCCAGATTTAATTTGCCTAATCCCTGACAATTGTAACATGTCGTATTTCTTTAAGCCGGAAAAGAAAAGTGTTAATACTATTATCATTAGTAATGACTGAATTATCAGCAAAAATCCGTCCCAATGGAATAACACCTGCCCTTTTAAGCCTGCACTGTAAAGGGCTACCGGAATTAGAGTTGTTAGTGAGATAAGGTTGAAAATAAGTCGATAAAATCGGTATTTACTTCTCATTTTGTTTTTTAGATAATTTGTAATGGTCGTTGAGATCATTACACTATGAAGCGTACACCATAGACACCACAATAAGGCTAAAATGACAGATTCCATTTCAAACAATCCCCTTTTCTTCTTAATTATATAGACGAAGTAATTTTTGCTAAAGATACACCAACTTAAATAGTGCAAAATTATGGTATTGGATATTCCAGTTGATTTATAAGAATGAACTGATAAGCCAAGTCTATCAGGTAAATCTAATACTGTATACTTCAGCAAAACAATACAACATCAAAGAAATCGCCTTCGACCGATGGGGCGCTGTGCAAATGGTGCAAAACTTAGAAGGCATGGGGTTTACCGTTGTACCTTTTGGACAAGGCTACAAGGATATGTCGCCTGCTTCCAAGGAACTCATGAAGCTAACTTTAGAAAAAAATATAGCTCATGGCGGTAACCCGGTGCTCCAGTGGATGATGGACAATATCTATGTAAAAACTGATCCGGCTGGAAATATCAAGCCGGACAAAGAAAAAAGCACCGAGCGTATTGACGGTGCTGTAGCCCTTATCATGGCATTGGATCGAGCAATAAGAAATGTGAATAAAGCTAGTGTTTATGACGAGAAAGGGATATTGCTGCTATGAGATATTCAACCTAAATCTAACAGATTTAAGAGATATTCGTCCTAACTATGAATTTTTTTTAACAACCATGCCATATTTTCACCAATATTTTTCATATTGGACATTCCTTCCATGTCGTTCTCGACTTCACCAATTTCTCTGCCATACGCCATATTCCAGTAAGTTGAACCAACCAGAAACATCTCTTTACTGTGAAGAAAATGGTGCAGAGTATCTACTGCACTGATAGCACCCCCACGTCGGGCAGATACTACTGCAGCACCCACCTTATACTTAAACAGTCCTCTGTTAGTCGCCAAAACTATAGAAGCTCTATCAATCAGTGCTTTAATTTGTGAAGTGACTCCAGCCGAATATACGGGAGAGCCTAATATAATACCATCGGCAGCTACCATCTTAGAGAAACAATTGTTAAAGTCATCATTAGTTTTAACACACCGTTCATTTTGGGCTTTCGTACAGCCGCCACATGCTACACAACCATCAATTGCAACTTCTGATAATTGTATTAGTTCTGTATCAATTCCTTGCGCATTCAGCTCTTTAAATATAGTTCGAATTAAGATGGCCGTATTACCATCCCTGCGAGGACTGCCGTTAATACCAAGTACTTTCATAATGTTCATCTCCTTATGACCTATACGCAATAATGTTCTTTAGCAAAATAGTAATATCCTTCTAATTATAAGTGTAGAATTTGAATGAAAAAGCACCGAGCATATTGACGGTGCTGTGGCTCTTATTATGGCTTTGAATCGGGCGATAAGGAATGTGAATAAGGCGAGTGTGCATGATGAAAGGGGAATTTTAGTTCTCTAAGAAGGATTCCGATGCTTGGGTTAATTTAAGGTATTTTTGTAGTATTGCCAGTCAATATTTTCTTTAAGTTGTAGGTAGAAATAACCTGACAGTACTCATTATCTAAATTCGATAATGTCATGGCATGAACTTCATCGGCTGTACGTACGCGCCCACAGAAGTCAGGCTTAGCATAAGTAAAACAGGCATCTTCTATTAAATAGGTTATAAATCCTAAATTACCTGACATTCTAACACTTGCATCTACAGAATTATTTGTAATTACACCAAAAATTACTACACAAGAAACATCAAGCTCCTTCAGCATGGACTCCAACCCTGTTCCTATAAAAGCACTATTAACATGTTTTACAACAATCTGCTCGTTTTCTAAGGGGGCAACACATTCTTTAAAATTACATCCTGCCTGGCCAGGACGATATGTAGAATTTAGTTCAATTGATTCATGCTTAACATGAAAAATAGGTTGTCCCGACTTTCTCCATAAGTTTAATATTTCCGTCATATTATTTTCAGCATTAAGGTTGTTACGCGCTCCGTATTGGAACCATACCGGATTATCAATAGCTTTTTGCACATCAATAATAATCAAGGCGGTTTCTTTTGGTAGTTTTTCATTCATCAGATATGCCTACCTTTCATCAAAAGATGGTATTTTATGGTTGATGATTTGGCGTATGGTAATTTTTAAGGTGTTTTTTCATTTTGTGTTACTAATCAATTAACTGCTGATACATTATGTAGGCGTCTACAAATCCTATTTCCTTATGATTAAAGGCATTAGGTAACCTGCCTACTATGTTAAAACCGCACTTTTCCCAAAGATTAACTGCTGCTTGATTAGTTGATACTACAAAGTTGTATTGCATTGCTTTAAATCCTAAGGTTTTCGCTTCTTTAAGGGAATGTTCACACATCGCCTGACCTATTCCTTTTCCGCGTGCTTTAGAACTTACAGCATATCCAGCATTACAGACGTGAGAGCCTAAACCGGGCTGGTTTGGTTTTAAGAAATATGTACCTACTATCTGTGCGTTTTCTAGTGCAACATAAATTGCTACTGGGGTTTCCATCCATATATGATAGGCTTCTTCTACTGTAATATCAGGGGGGAAAACATATGTATTCCATTGAGAAAAGATATCATGCAGTATTGGCCAAATCTCAGTAAAGTCTGAGGCTGCAGCTCGTCTTATTGAAACCATTTTTCAATATCTCCTTAACTCTTATCTAGCATTAATTGTTTTGACAAGAAACGCCGATGCCGGAAGATGATTTGCGGGTTGGTATTTCTTATGTGCTATCTGATACTTTTTCGCCCAAGCTATCCTTGCATATAATTCCATTTCTTCAAAAGCATAGCAAATCCTTCTTCTCCAAACAGAACTTGAGTTTAGGCAAAAGAGCTTTACTGAAGAGTTATTTATGAATACTTTAAGGAGGTGACGAATGAAAGTTCCATTTCTATCAAGATTTTTTCAAACCAGAGCAAGCCCTATCCACATTCCGTTCCTTGGATGGCCGATGAAGTAGGCTTGAAAAAGTAATTACTCGACACTGTAGTTTCCATAACCCATCACAGGCACTCAATACGTTGGGATAACTTGTCCACCAGACTATTGAAATCGCCCATAGAGCAGCTGTAATTAAACAGTTTTGACGTCAAAGAGGCTGTGCTCAAAATGAAGTCGTAGAAACCACGTCCCAACAACAGGCCATTGCATCTATTGTGAAACGCGAGAAAGAGGATTTTGAGAAAGCAGTCAGACGCTTGCTGGAGCAGACATTCGCCTGCCAGAAAGATGCTGAACAAGCCCTTGCATCTTTTCACGTTCAAAACAAGAAAAAGCTCTGGGCATTGAAGGGGTCTATCAATTCTACAACTCAGGTTTTATACAAGCGTGGACGGCGTCCTGCCAATCAACCACCACAAGTTGATCGTACAAATATAACTTGGCATATCAAAAGCGATGGGATCGAACAACATCAGGAGAATATAGCGAAAAAGACCCGACAGTTGATGACATTTGTACTAATAACCAATGTGCCTGAGACTACCATGGATGATCAAGCAGTACTTTTTACTTATAAAGGTCAATCTGTCGTGGAGGTCCAATTTCATCTCTTGAAAACACAAAAGATATAGACCAATGACGGCCAGAAGAATACTCAGCATAATTAACTTGTTAGGAAGCCTTCGTTTTAAGATGCTCTCCAGGATTGGAACGATTATCACGGTGGTGCTGGCTAAAAATCCTGCAGTGGAAGCAGTCGTATAGTTGACACCATAAACCAGCCCCGAGAAAAGCAGAAAAAGCAGTACTCCCATCAAGACGCCTTTTGCCAAGATGGACACAGAAAGCGTACGAAAGCGGGGCAAAAAAATTAGCGCCATACAGATAAAAGCTATTCCAAACCGCAGAGCAATCAAATTGTATGGGCTGATACTATCCAGTCCTATTTTCATCAGCAGGTAGGAAGAACCCCATGCGAGGGAGACGCTCGCCATAAGTAGCTCTGCTTTTTTACTATTCATTTTAATTTAAAAACCATGCCTTGCAAACATCTATCCAGCCTGCAGATGCAGAATGGGTTTCAAGCTCTTCTAAAGATAATTTCACTGTGCTGGTTAAGCTGCCTCCCGCTGTATATACGATGTCGAAGCGTTTGAGGGATATATCCAGAAATACACGTACACCTTCGGTCACGGCAAAAGGGCAAACCGCGCCCGGAAAATGACCTATATAGGCTTCGACCAGGTCGCCAGGTATCATTTTTGCTTTTTGCTGAAAGCAGGCTTTATATTTTGTGTTATCTATTTTAGCGTCACCTGCCATTACAATCAGGATAGCTTCTGCGTCCAAGAAAAAAGACATTGTTTTTGCAATCCGCGCCGGTTCGCAACCAATCGACACCGCCGCTTGTTCCACTGTGGCACCAATTTGTTCCCGTTCCACGACGCGCTGACCTAAGCAAACTCCGTCAAAATATTTTTTTACTCTTTCAAAAGACATTTTCTTCACCTTTTCTTGTGTTTTTATTATACGTAGTATATACTGCTTTTTGAGATAAGTAAAACAAATATATCTTATTTAAATATTAAGAAAGGTGATACGTCAAGCATGCACCGACATATTGCACTGCAAAAAATTATTGATCTTGGGAGCTTTTCAAAAGCCGCTGAAGCCCTTGGGTACACACAATCCTCCATAAGCCAGATGATTTCATCTTTGGAAGATGAGTTGTCTATTAAATTGCTATATCGTTCCCGTGTGGGAGTAAAGCTGACATTAGAGGGGGCGGATTTATACCCATTTATTCAGAGAAGTATTCTTCAATATCAAGCCATGCAGCAAAAAGTAAACGAGATAAAAGGTTTGGAAACAGGAGTAATTCGCGTAGGTACGATTTCAAGTATTACCTGCCACTGGATGCCACAGCTAATAAAAGAATTTCAGGCTCTTTATCCCAATGTGCAGTTTATTCTTCATCAGGGAGATTATAGTTCTATACAGGAATGGATCAAAGCTGGGGCCGTAGATTTCGGCTTTATCACGCCCCCTGCCGTAACTGGCTTACAGACAATTACTATAAAAGAAGGAAGCATGTTAGCGGTTCTGCCATCAAATCATAAATTGGCTTCCCAAAGTACTGTCAATTTGCATGAAATAGTGAACGAGCCATTCATTTTGTTAGAAGAAGGTCATTTTAGTGAACCTATGGAAGCGTTTCATGTATGCAATTTAGAACCAAACA
This sequence comes from Sporomusa silvacetica DSM 10669, assembly GCF_002257705.1. Classification (GTDB taxonomy): domain Bacteria; phylum Bacillota; class Negativicutes; order Sporomusales; family Sporomusaceae; genus Sporomusa; species Sporomusa silvacetica. The sequence continues at coordinate 24,554 of NZ_LSLK01000132.1, read as the reverse complement.
TAAAATTTCGTATGCATGACGATTATGCTATTATGACAATGGTAGAAGCGGGATTGGGTATCAGCGTTTTGGCAGAGCTTGTTCTACGTCGCACGAATTATAATATTGTCTCGCTTCCGGTTGATCCGCCTGTTATCAGAACACTTGCTATCGGATATAAAGATAAAAACAGCTTGCCGATTGCAAGCAAATATTTCATTGAGTATTTGCTTTCGAATATCGAAAAGCTACCTTAATTTTAGGTGGTATGAAAGCAGCATTCGAAAGTTGTTGACCAATGAACAAAATATAAAGGTGATACATTACTGCCAAAGACCTACACAGTGACTTCCTAACCAAGAAGCGGGTAGATTATACTGGACAAGTGCCGCTATTATGTGGAAGACAGCCGCCCGACGATTATAGATAAAGAGATGTAGTAAGCGGTGCAGCTTGAGATTAGATGTAGGCGGAATTTCGCATTAGAGTAGGGCATTCAGAAGTTTGAGTATGCTACAAACAGCAACCCCTTTGCAGGCAGAGTCATCTTTGGCTCTTGCGGCCAAATTTTAAGGTGTGGAATTATACCGACGAAAGGCGTAGAAGGATCATTTGGCGGTGCAACGGCAAATATCGTGTAATTGAATAGAAACAGAAAACAGGCCGGTCAGGGCGAAGTGTATCACCTTGACCGGCTCACTTTGTTTTTGGATGTGGGTTGGTAAGTTATTGAGGATAAGAGTCAGAGATATGATATTAGGTCCGATAATAATCAGTTCTGTAGATAGAAAAATACAGGACTTTCGCAGTGTTTAGAATATCGTACCCCTATTAACCTTCAATATACTGTTTTAGAATTTTTAATCCTACTCTTAGCTCATCTAATGTAGTTGTAGATGAAAGTGCAATACGCAGATACTGTTTTGGCGATGCTTTTCCAGTAAGAAATCGATTTGAATGAAAAACACGAATACCTAACCGTTCCAGGTCTGACTCCATCCGCATTGCATCATATTGACGTTTCAGTGGGAGCCAGCGATAAAAACTGAGGGGATGACCGATAAAGTCGTGATCTGAAAAACAATTTTTATAGATATCATTAGCAGACTGTGCTAATTGCTTCTTTTGAGAAACAATATCAAAAGCCTTACCTGATAGGATGAGTTCCGTAATAACCTCTACGTCCAGAGATGAAGTCTTAACATTGATATTAAAAATGGATTGTAAAATCTTTTGGCGGAAGGCATCTCCATATACCATATAAGCGACCCTTAATCCTGAACAGATTGATTTGGAAGTACCGCAGATGTAGACGGTTTGTTCTGGAAGAAGATTGAAGAGAGGCTGCTTGTAGTCTGGAGCAATTCCAGCAGTTAGAAAAGCATGAATATCATCTTCCAGCAAAATTAGATGATGTTTACGGATGACAGTCGCCAACTCTTGCTTACGGGAATCAGAAATCATAATTGTGGTAGGGTTGCTACAAGAAGGTATCAGAAAAATGCCATGAATGTCCGTGAGACAACATTGACTTTCAAGTTCTTCTGGCAGCATGCCAAATTGGTCGCCGGGGATAGGTACTAACTTGATGTGGAGCATTTTGGCAAGTTCAATAAAGTTAGAATATGTGTATATATCTGTCGCAATGCGGTTGCCCGGCTCAAATAAGGCGACCATCGCGATTGCCAATGCATTCTGCGAACCGGAGACAATCGCCATATGGTCAGGATCGGAATGGATACCGAAAGACTCCATCCAGTTTAATCCTGCTTTCTTCTGATGTGGAATACCTGTCGGGTCATTGTAATTAAACAGTTGTTTCAAGTACTTTTTACAAACTACCTTTTGGGTAATTTCTGCCACTATATCGTTGCTTTGCTCAAAGGACGCAACAAAGCCAAGATCAATACAAGTGTGTGATATTTTATCTGTGGTAATGGTAATGGAACGGGTAGCATTGGGAGAGACAAAGGTCCCGTTTCCGGTGATGGTGTAAATCAGCCCTTTGGTCATACAGATTTTATAGGCACGGGTAATGGTTGTAAAGTTTATGTCGAGAAAATCTGCTAACTCTCGTTGCGGAGGCAGCTTTGTGTCAGGCGCCAACAGGCCGTTAGTAATGTCCTGTTCCAACAAGGATGCGATAGATAGATAAAACGGACGTTTTAAAGCTTTTCTTTCGGGTTTCCATGACATAGAGTAATTGTCAAATGAATTTATAGGCATACTACACCTCTATAATTGTAATACATACAATTATAACGTTGATTGTATATATTTACGATGGTAAAATTATAAAAAATCAATAAATTATTTAGGGGTATGAGAAACATATGGAAAAAGGTAAGCAATTAAAAAGTGCATTTTTTGCGGCTTTCCCGTACACAGTACCAATTTTTGCGGGCTTTACATTTTTGGGGATAGCCTACGGAATTTATATGAATTCATTAGGCGAACATTTGATCCAATTAACGCGTTGCTTCTGACTTTAATGGTGAATGCACGCCATTTGTTTTATGGTATATCCATGTTGGACAAGTACAAGGGAATGGGGAAGAAAAAGCCTTACCTAATTTTCGGACTATGCGATGAATCCTTTTCAATTAATTGCACCGCTAATATTCCAAAAGAGGTAGATAAGGGGTGGTTTATGTTCTTTGTCACGCTGCTCAATCATTCCTATTGGGTTTTAGGAGCTACAATCGGCGGTTTTTTCGGATCTCTTGTACAGTTCAATACGAAAGGACTTGAGTTTGTTATGACAGCGCTTTTTGTTGTCATATTTATTGATCAATGGATGAAAGAAAAAGAGCACTACAGTGCTCTCATAGGGCTTGGGCTTTCGTTTGCCAGCCTTGTTGTTTTCGGTGGTGAGAAATTCATTATTCCCGCTATGGTTGCAATCTTAGGAACACTCACCGCACTTAGAAAACTGCTGGAGAAGGAAGGGGCTATCGACTCACTATGACTTTAATACAACAGATTATCACAATCGCTATGGTTGTCTTAGGTACGATAATTACAAGGCTGCTTTCCTTTGCCGTTTTCCCATCTGGCAGACCAACACCGAAATATGTCCAGGATCTTGGCATATTGCTTCCTTCAGCGGTGCTAGGGCTTCTGGTGATTTATTGTTTTAAAGATGTAAAATTCCAGTCTGGTAGCCATGGTATTCCCGAACTCATTGCTGTAGGGGTAGTCGCACTGCTTCACATTTGGAAGAAAAATATGCTTCTATCTATAGCCGGGGGAACAATCATCTATATGGTTTTGGTGCAAATAATATTTTAATCATAAACAGGTATGTATGATATGTTGCGAAGGGATAGAAGGTGGTTTCTGTGAAAGTAAAGAAGCTCGGGTTCTGGTGCAAAAAATATAGAGATTAGTAGGCAATGCCCTACCGTTTATATACTAAAAATCCGTAGTGATAAGGGGGTAAGTCGATAGGTTTATCCGCTTTCAGGTTAAATCCGGCATTTATTGCCCATTGTTTTATTTGTTCGGGTTTCTGGCGAATATCCAAATTTGGACCCCTTGGGGTAGTTGGGTCATAATTCCAATGAATAATCCCAGCTTTTCCTCCGGTTTTGAGAATTCGATAAGTTTCATTCAAAATTTCTAGCGGGTTAATATGGTGCAAGATATTAAATAGCATTACATAGTCGACCGAATTATCGTCGAGTCCTGTCCCGTCTGCTATAAAATCACGCTTAATTATATTGACCTTGGATTTATGGGAAGCAGTACGAGTAGTGGCAATTTCAATCATCTGATCTTCAATGTCAAAAGAAATCACATTGCCTTGGATTCTTTCTGCACTAGGGGAAGTAAATGTTCCGTAACCAGCACCGAATTCTACAAGGGAATCAATTTGATCATTAATCTCTAGCTTGTCCAAAATAAGCGTAACGTCTAATAAACTTTCCCAGTATGCCTGATCGGGCATTCCGCTATCACGAACCTTCATGATTTAACTCCTCACATTTAAATTTTAAGTGGCAAATAAAAAAACGAAGTTTTTTTCCTCGTAAGGATAAAACTTCGCCTTCAGTTTTTCTGATCAGCAAACTTATTAGAATTATTCAATTTAGAAATATTTTTTAATCAGTATATCATGGCTAAAGCATTAATAAAATAAAATTTTTCTGAATAGCTGCTATTGATTTAGTCAATGCATGGTTTTTTCAACCCAGAAGGCTTTTTTCCTGACAACCAGAAAGCGAATACAATACTCTGAAATTGATAACTCGTTATTATATAGACGAAAGTCGGCAGCATTTCCGCACCGAAGGATGCTGGCGACTTTCATAGACTTTTATGATTAACTAATTATGTTCCATTTCAGCAACCTACTGGCTGAGAAGATTTCGGTAAAAAATGAAACTCTATCGAAAAAACTACCGTAAAAAGGTTTTCCTTACGACGGAATTTTTGATAGAATGTGAGATAAGGGGATTGATGTGGTAAACTTCAAAACCCTGTTTCAAGAAAAAGTGGATGATACGCTGAGAGTAGTGACCCGTGGATTCTAGAACGATTACGGGCTTACTACTAAACGCCTCTTCCACTTTTTTTATTTGTCCTAAAGCGAACAGAAGTCCCTGTTTGGTATTTAAGGCTCTAAAAGGTTTTAAAAAGGTGGTACAAGTTGGGGAGACTGCCGCGTAAAAACAAAAATTCTTAGCCACATCAATACCAATGGCCGGAAGATTAACCAGCATATCCAACCTCCTGAAAAATAGATTTGAAGGATTATCCATTCCATCGTCAAAGATTACAGCCTTGCACGTGAAGCGGGAATATACTCCCAACCAGCTAAAACGTAAATGCTTTGGAAATGGATGAATTGTCTATGTTATGGGTATAGAAAAAATCTTCCGTGGGACAGGGACCGTGTTTTGTAGTTTTCATCAAAAATAATATCGATTCATTCAGAAAGAGATAACTCCAGCAGATGTTATTTTTAAAATAAAATCCCTGTCCCTGTTTCGTTCAGATGGAAGCGCGGTCACAGGAGCAGTAACATCTACAGCAGGAGCCGTTGTAAGTGCTGCCAAGACGGCGGGCACCGTTGCTACAACAGTAGCGAAAACGGCAGGAACGGCTGCAAAGACTGCTAGTGCATTTACCAATGTAAGTGGAGCTGTATCAAATATTTCAGCAGTTGCGACCGAAACTGCTGCTACTGTTTCGAATATGGCTGGTACGGTGGCTCAAACAGCAAGCTCGGAGTCCAAAGCAGCAGGTGCCGTGACCAAAACAACCAGCCTTGAAGGGGCGGCTAAAGCAGTAGGTAAAACAGCTATTGATGCAGCTGCAAAATCAGTAGCTAATGCTGGAAAGATGGCATTCGATGCAGGAACGCTAATAGACAAAGCCGCTGTTGAAGCTGCAAAATCTATTGCTGGTAATCCTGGCGGGCAAATGTTAGGTATGATACGGTGAACCGTATCATTGGTGATGGCGAAAAATGATACAGCAGAACAGTCCTGTATCTGCTTATCTCTTGCGGCTATGAGTTGTCCAAAAACCTACATATTGGCAGGAGTTTCATCGCATGTGCGGAATAAGTTAAAAAAAACCAAAGGAGAAAGTCATTTGACAAACAATGCACCAATCAAGCCTGTCAACCTTGTTTACGGTGTCGATGATCGGCCACCGGTTCTTATCACCCTCATACTTGCACTTCAACACATTATGCAGATGTCCGCCTCACTGATTTTTCCCGTGCTGGTGGTAAAGGCAGCAAACGGCTCGCAGGCGGAAATGCAGAGCCTGGTAAGCTTATCAATGATCGCCGGCGGCGCGGGAACCATCCTGCAAGCTTTGAAGAAAGGCCCTGTGGGATCCGGTTATCTTGCCCCCGAAGGCGGTAGCGAGCCATTTCTGCCTGCGGCAATATTGGCGTTAAAAACGGGAGGCTATCCCCTGCTGTTCGGGATGACCATCGTCGCCGGCTTATTTGAAGCCCTGTTGTCACGCATAATGCACCGGCTACGGACGGTGTTTCCACCAGAGGTGGCCGGTGTTGTCGTATTTATGGTCGGAGTCGCCATTATCCCTATTGATGTCACCCTGTTTTTTGGCGCCGACACTGCGTCTTCCACCATGGATCCCTCTAGCCTCATTGTCGCTGTCATCACCTTCGCGGCGATGGTGGGAACAAGCATCTGGGGTAAAGGGAGCTTGCGGCAATATTGTATGCTTATCGGCATCATCATCGGCTATTTTTGTTCCTACATGTTTGGTCTGTTTACGCCTGCTGATTTTGAGCAACTAAGCAGCGCCGCCATAATAGCGTTGCCTTATATGGGACATGTCGGCTGGTCTTTTGATATGGCATTACTTGTCCCGTTTCTGATTGCCGGACTCTGTGCAGCGCTTAAGTGCGTGGGCGATATCACCACCTGTCAGAAAATAAATGATGCCGAATGGAAGCGACCGGATATGAATACAATTAGTGGGGGCATGCTGGCAGAAGCAACAAAAACAGTGTTCGGCGGCTTAATTGGCGGCATGGCACACACTACTTGTTCGTCCAACATCGGACTTTCTTTGGCCACCGGGGCCACCAGCCGTGTGATTGCCTATGTTGCAGGCGGCATTTACATTTTGCTGGCATTTCTTCCTAAATTGTCTGTAGTGTTTTCGATTATGCCCAAACCGGTCATGGGAGCAACTGGGATATTTTGCGTAACCTTCATGCTGTTGTCAGGAATTCAGATTTTTACATCCCGTATGATCGATACCCGAAAAACAATTCTTATCGGTTCAGCCGTTATCTTCGGGATGAGCGTGGACATGCTGCCGGGATTCTACAGCAATGTTCACCCGATCCTACAGCCTGTTGTTAATTCTTCGCTAACATTAGCAACAGTAACCGTTCTCCTCCTGAATCTGATTTTCCGCCTCGGCATAGCCAAGCGGGAAAAGATTGAAATCCTGCCAGGGGAAGGTAATTATAAAAAGATAGTCGATTTTATGGAGATTCAAGGTGGATTATGGGGTGCCCGCCGGGATGTTGTCTACCGCGCGGCTTCAGCCATGAATGAATTTATGGAATCTGTGGTAACGCTGGAACTAACTGCTGAAAAAGTACTAATGGAGGTCAGTTTTGACGAATTCAACCTGGACGTAAATATCCATTACCAGGGAGCACTAATGGAATTTCCCGCTTCGCGCCCGACCGAGGAAGAATTACTGCATGACGAAAAGGCCTTCATCAAGCTTTCCGGGTTTTTGATGCGTAATTACGCCGACCGGATTAAAACCGACATCAATAAAGGCACTTGCCATATCCATTTCCACTTTGATCACTAGTGGGACAAATAACCTGTCATGCGCCACGAAGGCGATGGTTGCGAGCAACAAGTGAGGACAAGGGGGACAGGTTGTTTGTTCCATACAAGTTGATGGTCTCACTTGATTTATTATAAAAGCAGAAAGAAGCGTAGGGACGCTCATTTTGCTTCGCTTAAATGATTAATCAACGAAGCCCGAGAGTCAGGTTTTACTTGTTTAAATGTATTTTCGTCGTTAGGTATGTATGATACGGAGAGACGTTCCATTGGTAATGGCGAAAAAAGTAGAACTCTTGTCAAATTTTCGTTAATTTGGCAGGAGTTTTGTGCATTGTCTTGAAATCTCGGGAATCAAAGTCAAAGTGAGTGATGACGACCTTCGACAAATGGCCTCAACCCTTGTGAAATCAGGGGTGGGGCTTTTCTGCTGTTAGGTCATAAACTATCAGATTATAATCAGGTGTTCTGTATATTTAGCGGTAATCAAATTTATTAAAATTTTTGTTGAAACTTTTTGTGTTATTTGGTGTATTAAACTATATAAGAAAAATAAAATAATGTTCGAAAGGCAGCGATGCCAGTGCAAGTAACAGAAGAAAAAATTATAAAGCAGTGTAAGCAAAGTGATCGTGATAGCTATAATGCACTTTTTAAAAAATACGAAGGGTATATTTATACTATTTGTTATCATTATACAAACTCCAAAGAGGATGCACTTGATTTGGTGCAGGAGGTATTTATCAGGATTTACAAAGGGATGGCAAAGTATGAAGAAGGAAAATTGCTACAGCCCTGGATTAAAAGGATAACGGTCAACACCTGTCTTAATTATGTAAGGAGTAATAAAATTGCTACTGTATCTTTAAATCAGCCAGCAAATCAAGAAGGAAACGCGATTGAAAATATGGTGGCTGATTCTGCTGATGTAGAAAAAACTGTAATATTAGCTCAGGTAAGAAGTGTGCTGGATCAGACAATAGCCACACTTCCGCCGGAGATGAAGTTGGCCGTTATACTGCGTCATATAGATGGAATGAGCTATGAAGAAATCAGTAATGCAATGTCAGCTCCCATTGGTACAATAAAAACCTACTTATATCGGGGCAGAAACATTCTTAAAGCAAAATTACGGCAATATGGTGTCTGGGAGGTGTAATAAATGAGTTGTATTAGCGAAATAGAGCTGCAGGAGTATTTGGAGGGGAATGTGCAGTCCCTGGAAAAAGTGACTATTGAAGAGCATCTTAAAACCTGCAGCAACTGTAAAAGCGAGCTTTTGGTACTCAAGCTTTTGCTGTGGGAGCTAAATGAAATAAAGAAAGCAAAGCCGGAAATACCGGCAGAAGTTTCGAAAGTTAGAGGAACGGTGCTTAATGAGCTATTTGAAGGCAATCAGGACACTATGGAATTAGCTAAAATACTGCACCTGCAGAGAAATAACTTTGCAAATGCCAGTACGTTTGTAAAGTTTATTCCTGGCGTAAAAGCAGGAAAACATTATCTGAGGCAAGGTTTGAAGAAGGCGCCGTCAGCCGCAGTTTCACTATCGGGCAGTGTTTTAAAGAGTGGCTTTAAAATGTTGCAAGCGAGGCTGTCTACATGACACTACTAATTTTTATTCTGATGCTAGCACTACTGCTTAGTGCACCAATAAAATATTGTATCGTCGGACAAAAGCAAGTAATGTCTTTCGGCAAAATCAAAGTAAGCTGGCTGTGGGGCTATGTAAAGGCATTTTACATTTATGACAGCCAAACCGGCTTTAACAGCGATATAAAGCTTTTAGGTAAAAGTATTAGCTTTTCTAGACGTAAGGAGAATGCCGACGCAAGCAAAAAAAAGAGATTTGCTATTGAATATTTTATGGATACGGCTCTTCTTAAAAAAGTCATTCATTTTTTAAAAGAAACAATAAATCATATAAAACCACAAACTTTTGTAGTTCACGGAAAGATTGGGTTAGATAATCCATATGATACGGCTATAGCTATTGGTATCATATCGATGATAAATCTACCCAGTGTAAATATACAGCCCATATTTGATGAGGAGATAATCGAAGGACATCTAAAAATCCAAGGGAAAATGATAATCGGTATGCTTCTTATGTTGTTTATTAAATTCCTGATAGCTAAACCTGTCAGAAATATAGTAATAAAATTAATTAAAAATAAGGGGGATAAGAGTTATGTCCACTAATTCTGAGAATTTTGTTAAGGAAAATCTAAATGTCATCTTCGAAAATTTTGAGAAATTTATTTCTACCAAGACAGTTGTTGGCGAGCCTGTCAAAATCGGTGATACAACATTAGTGCCGTTAATTGATGTGTGCTTTGGCGCTGGTACTGGTGGAGGGGATGGCATTGATGAAAAAGGATGTAAGGGAATTGGCGGTGGCGGTGGCGGCGGCGCAAAAATATCTCCGGCAGCTGTACTTGTTATTAAAGGTGACAGTGTAGAAATGCTGCCAGTAAAAAAAGGCGGCAGTTTTGAAAAACTGATTGATATGGTTCCGGAGATAGTTACAAAGTTTAACTGCTGTAAAAAGGAAAAAAATGATAATTTAGAAGAATAAAATTGTGTGATTTCTTTAAATGTCTCCTTTTGTGTTAATATTGAGCATAGGCTCGAGTCTAGTTTAACACTGGGGAGAATATGAAAAGTGCTTCGGCCCTTGAGGATATATCAGGGTCGAAGCACTTTTTGAAGTTGGAGAGCCACTGCGTAGCAGTTTAGTACAATTATACAATTACATCAAATTATAGGGGATTTCGTGTAGTTGTATGGAAAAATAAATATATTAGATATTGAAGTACCCAAAAGTTAGATAAAATAATTAATCAGCTAATGAGGATTGGATTCTGTATCGCACAGGATTCAGTCCTTTTAATTTTGCCTGGATTTTTGATTGTTGTAATAATATTTCTCTTTCAGTACCTTAATGAATGCAACACTTATTTTGGAAATCCATCTTCTATCTATGAGATGTCACGAGTCACAGAAAATGCCATCGACCACGCTAGGGAACAGGTGGCAAAAGCCCTGAATGCCAATAAAGATGAGATTTATTTTACTGGTGGCGGTTCTGAAGCTGACAACTGGGCATTAAAAGGCATTGCTTTTGCTAATAAACACCGTGGCAAGACCATCGGTTTATTAAACGAAAGGTTAAGCTAATGCTGGGATTTAATAGTTTACAAACTGCAGAGAAAACAATTTGCGGAATTGAGACTATGCATATGATTAGAAAGGGGCAGGTTGGAGAGATTCAATCTGCCCTGTCTGAAGTTGAATTTATAAATCAAATTATGGGTGTAGTAGCTTAACATTTTGGTAAATGTCTGGGAAATTTTAGATTAGTGAGATTTTTGCACCAAAGCCGAGAAATATAAGGGAGCAATCGTTCCGCTATTTTAGAGGTTTTTAATGTAGAAGTTCAGGCTGGTTGCTGCTTGACAGATAACTAACTGAATGATAAAATAACAATTATCAATATAGATTAGCAGCTGATCAGAGAACTGAAGGCTAAGTTTACCTTGTGGGGTTAAACTTGGCCTTTTCTTTGTTTTCAGCAGGCACAAGGCGAGGTTATGGTTGGACCAGGTTACGTGACTATTCCTAACCAGCCGGAAAACAGTTCGCTGGATTATCGAGCGGTATGCTGATAAAGCCAACTGGAAGTATCTGTCGATGGATTCGGCTGGTTTATAGCTAGGCAATATATGTGGGAGGTTAAGATGTGAATAAGATATGGAACTTTATTTCACGGGAAATCAAGCTGTTGGTGAAAAGTTTCATTGAATATGCTAAGAAAGTTGAGCTATAAGCGAGAAAGATACTATGATTGAAATGGTAACTTTGGATTTTGAAAAAAGTTCTTGACTATACAGGATAAACCACTTAAAATAAGGACATATCAAAATAAGAAAAGCTAACCAGAAAACTGGAGGCTAACTACAATTATGTAGTTAGCCATTTTTATTTTCCATCGAAGGCAAAAAGTGGCCTAATAGGGTTTACAGCCTGAGTAGCACTGGGCTAAATTATAACGATTTAGAGGGGAGATTAACATGTTTCAATTAATGTCAAAGCAAAGGTCAAAGTCTGTAAAATTCTATCTTCTTGTGATTGCGTTGTCACTGGTAGTTACCAGTCTTGCTGGTTGCGGCAAACAGGAGGCGACCGCTGATAAAGCAGGCAAACAAGCTACTGAACCGGTTAAACTACTGAATGTTTCTTATGATCCAACCCGCGAACTATACAAAGAATTTAATGAAGCATTTGCTACCTACTGGAAAAACAAAACCGGCCAAACTGTTACCATCCAACAGTCGCATGGCGGCTCAGGCGCTCAAGCACGCACAGTGCGTGAAGGGATTGAAGCCGATGTTGTGACATTAGCTCTAGCGCAGGATATTGATGAATTACAGAAGGCCGGACTTATTTTAAACGATTGGCAAAATCGCCTGTCTCAGAATTCTACGCCTTATACTTCTACCATAGTATTCCTAGTACGTAAGGGCAACCCCAAAAACATTAAAGACTGGGATGATTTAATTAAACCTGGTGTAGCAGTCATTACTCCCAATCCTAAAACCTCGGGCGGTGCCCGATGGAATCACCTGGCAGCCTGGGGCTATGCTTTGAAAAAATATAATAATGATGAAAATCAAGCCAAAGATTTCATCGCTAAACTATATCAAAATGTACCAGTACTTGATACTGGGGCCAGGGGAGCAACAACTACTTTTGTTGAACGTGGTATTGGAGATGTATTGCTTGCCTGGGAAAACGAGGCGTTATTGGCAGAGAAGGAATTAGGTAAAGACAAATTTGAAATTGTGGCACCGTCAGTGAGTATTCTGGCAGAACCGCCAGTTGCTGTAGTTGATAAAATCGTTGATAAAAGAGGCACACGTCAGGTAGCTGAAGCCTATTTGGAGTATCTATATACTGACCAAGGTCAGGAAATTGCCGCTAAAAACTATTACCGGCCACGGGCGGAAGCCGTTGCTGCTAAATATGCCAATCAGTTCCCCAAACTTAACCTATTTACAATAACTGACTTGGGTGGCTGGGCGGATGCTCATAACAAACACTTTAAAGATGGTGGTCTCTTTGATCAGATTTATACACCGAAAGCCAATTAGTAACGAAGTGGGGAATAATCATGAGTCTTAAATCCCTGACAATAACTAAACATAGCATACTGCCTGGTTTTGGACTAACTATGGGATTTACCATGCTATACCTGGGGCTTTTAGTGTTGATTCCGTTATCGACCATTATTCTTAATGCTTTCGGAATGGGCTGGCCACATTTTTGGGAAGTAATCACAGCACCAAGATTGGTTGCTTCCTATAAACTAAGCTTTGGGGCATCGCTGATCGCTGCATCCATTAATGCTGTATTTGGTTTACTTGTAGCCTGGGTACTTGTACGCTATTCATTTCCCGGCAAGCGGATCATTGATGGACTTGTTGATCTGCCATTTGCCCTTCCGACTGCTGTTGCCGGTATTACGCTTACAACACTGTATGCTCCGAATGGCTGGATTGGTCAATATTTGGCTTTGCTTGGTATTAAGGGTGCTTATTCACCACTGGGCATTGTTATTGCACTTACCTTTATTGGATTACCATTTGTAGTGCGAATGGTTCAACCTGTGTTGCAAACGTTGGACAGAGAAGTAGAAGAGGCGGCGGCCAGTTTGGGTGCTAGCCGCTTACAGACTTTTACTAAGGTTATTTTTCCAGAAGTACTCCCGGCTCTTTTAACCGGGTTTGCCCTAGCCTTTGCCCGGGCTCTGGGAGAATATGGTTCGGTTGTATTTATCTCCGGCAATATGCCTATGCGTACCGAAATTACGCCGCTACTGATAATGACAAAGCTTGAACAATACGATTATACCGGTGCAAGCGCCATAGCGGCTGTCATGTTGATTGTTTCGTTCATCCTGCTGTTCTTAATTAACATATTGCAATGGTGGCAGAGCAAACGGCATGGATGAATATAGAAAGAGGCGATAATAATGGCTGGCAATGTAGCACTACGGAAAGGGACAGCAACTTTACAGCAGACTTCAGGCGCAGTAACTGAACTACCGCTAGTACGCTGGCTGCTCATAACAATTGCCCTCGGATTCCTTGGTTTGATGTTGATTATTCCGGTTATCGCCGTGTTTTCCAAGGCGTTTGAACAAGGGCTTGATCTTTATGTTAAGGCAATAACAACTCCAGATGCTTTGGCTGCCATACAGCTTACTTTGCTGACAGTAGTAGTTGCTGTGCCGCTTAATACGCTGTTTGGATTAGCGGCAGCCTGGGCAATAGCCAAATTTGAATTCAAGGGAAGAAATTTTCTGATTACCCTGATTGACCTGCCGTTCGCCGTTTCTCCGGTTATTGCAGGCCTGATTTTTGTGTTTTTGTTCGGAAAACCTGGTGTATTTGGGCCATGGCTGTCTGCCCATGATATCAAAATTATTTTTGCTGTGCCAGGGATTGTTTTGGCCACAGTTTTTGTTACCTTTCCTTTTATTGCCCGTGAACTTATTCCACTCATGCAGGCGCAGGGAACAGCCGAAGAAGAAGCGGCTTTGACACTCGGCGCAAGCGGCTGGAAAACTTTTTGGCATGTGACACTACCAAACATCAGATGGGGGCTGATTTACGGCGTTATTCTTACAAGTGCCAGGGCAGTCGGTGAATTTGGCGCAGTATCGGTTGTATCAGGACATATTCGTGGTCTTACCAACACCTTGCCTTTGCATGTTGAAATTTTATACAACGAATACCAGTTTGTCGCGGCGTTTGCCGTGGCCTCCCTGATGACACTGATGGCCATCATAACTCTAGTTGTAAAGAATATTGCCGAGTGGAAAGTGCAGCAGCAAAGCCAGGAATCTGAGGTAGAGTAGTGTACAGGGGGTTAAGTAATGAGTATAGAGATTGTCAATATAAATAAACAGTTTGGTTCGTTTACCGCATTGAAAGATGTTAACCTAACAATTCCAACAGGAGAACTTGTGGCACTTTTAGGGCCATCAGGTTCAGGCAAGACGACGCTATTACGGATTATTGCCGGTTTAGAAGTAGCTGACAAAGGCTCCATTCTCTTCCATGGTGAGGATACAGCCAGTCGAAATGTTCAACAAAGACAAGTAGGATTTGTATTTCAGCATTACGCTTTATTCCGGCACATGACTATTTTTGAAAATATTGCTTTTGGCCTAAATGTTCGGCCACGCCACCTGCGGCCTTCAAAAAACGAGATTCGAGAAAAGGTTCAAAAATTATTGAGCCTGGTAAAACTTGAGGGTATGTCAGGCCGCTATCCAACCCAGCTGTCTGGTGGGCAACGGCAACGAGTAGCATTAGCCAGGGCACTTGCTGTTGAACCTGAGGTACTGCTTTTAGATGAACCGTTTGGTGCTCTGGATGCCAAAGTGCGCAAAGAATTGCGGCGGTGGTTAAGGCAACTGCACGATGAACTGAATGTTACCAGTGTATTTGTCACCCATGATCAGGAAGAGGCGTTAGACGTGGCTGACCGCATCGTAATCCTGAACGATGGTCACATTGAACAACTAGGCACACCAGAAGAGGTATATGAAAATCCCAGTAATCCATTTGTATACGATTTTTTAGGAAATGTTAACCTCTTTCGCGGGCGCATTCATAAAGGCCGGATCAGTATTGGTTCGATTGAAATAGAAGCGCCTGAACATGCTAACACATTGGATACGCAGGCTGTAAGTTTTGTGCGTCCTTATAATATTGAGGTAGAACGGGAACCAAGGGGACAGGATTTCATTCCGGCGCGTATTCTATTTATCAGGGCAGTGGGGTCGATTGTCCATCTTGAATTAAAAAGAGAAGATACCAGCGAAATGGTAGAAGTTGAATTAAGTAAGGAACGATTCCGGGATCTCGCGTTAAAGTCAGGTGAGCAGGTATTTGTAAAACCTAAAGACTTAAAAATATTCATTCCCGAAGATTATGTTATCTAAAAGCCAGTGGTTAAGCAGGATCGGCAGGTACAGCGGGTTTGGCTTAACCTTTTTGTTGACAATCAATTGGTATAAGTGGAAAGTAGTGTGAGTGAAATGAGTATAGAGGAAAGACGGCTGGAAACAGATGTCCTCATCATTGGCGGTGGGACGGCAGGCTGTTTTGCCGCACTAACAATTGCTGAGAATTCCGATGTCAACGTCATTGTTGCTGAAAAGGCCAATATTAAACGCAGCGGCTGTCTTGCGGCCGGCGTAAATGCCATTAATGCCTATATTGTAAAGGGCAGAAGGCCGGAAGATTATGTGGAATATGCGAAAAAGGACGCCGACCACATTGTTAGGGAAGACTTGCTCCTTACCATGTCGCAGGGCTTAAACAAGGTGACGAAAAGGATCGAGGATATGGGTCTGGTTATTTTAAAGGATGAACATGGCGAGTATGTTGCCCGCGGTAACCGCAATATTAAAATCAATGGGGAAAATATTAAGCCGCTTCTGGCAGAAGCAGTCAATAAGCTCGATAAGGTTACTGTATTAAATCATGTAAATGTCATTGATTATATTGTCAAAGATAACCGTATCTATGGGGCTTTTGCGATTGATGTGGACAAGGAAGTGCTCTTTTGTATAAAGGCTAAAAAAGTAATCTGTGCCACCGGCGGTGCGGCAGGCTTATATAAGCCGAACAATCCGGGATTTTCGCGCCATAAAATGTGGTATCCGCCCTTCAATACCGGTGCAGGCTATGCCATGGGTATCCGCCACGGTGCGGAAATGACCACCTTCGAAATGCGGTTCATTGCTCTGCGGTGTAAAGATACGATTGCTCCTACCGGGACCATAGCCCAGGGCGTCGGAGCCAAGCAGATTAATTCGCGGGACGAAGTTTATGAAACAAAATATGGCATTACCACCTCAGAGCGTGTATATGGAACCGTAAGAGAAACGATCGAAGGAAGAGGGCCCTGTTACTTAAAGACCAAAGGCATTACCGCCATGCAGGATGAGGAACTGAAGAAGGCATACCTGAATATGGCTCCGAGCCAAACGTTAAAATGGATAGAATCAGGAAAAAATCCAAGTGAGCAGAATGTGGAAATTGAAGGGACCGAGCCCTATATTGTGGGTGGCCACACGGCCAGTGGTTATTGGGTGGATACGAAACGAAGAACAACCATAAAAGGTCTCTATGCTGCGGGCGATGTGGCGGGAGGCTGTCCACAAAAATATGTGACAGGGGCTCTGGTAGAAGGCGAAATAGCGGCAAAAGCAGCCCTTGAAGATATGAGGGCTGAAGGTAAACTTGATTTCGCTAAGATAGAATACGATGTGCTGACCGCCATAAAAAAAGAGGAAATCGAGACGCTGTTAAATGAAAAAAATGAAAGCTTTACCGTAGAGCAGTTGGAGGATGCCATGCAAAAAGTCATGGATACTTATGCCGGAGGAATTGGCAGTCATTATCAATACAACGAAAAGCAGTTGGAATTGGCGGAGGAGAAAATAACGGATCTGATTACCTTGAGCACCCGCTTAGCTGCTGAGGATATGCATGAGCTTTTGTTTGTATATGAGTTAAAAGAGCGTCTGACGCTTTGTTTGTCAGTCATTGCCCATTTAAAAGCAAGAAAAGAGACTCGCTGGCATAGTTTTGCGGAACACCTGGATTATCCTCAAAAAAGCGATGACGGGTTAAAATATGTCAATTCTAAGGTCGTAGATGGAGACATTCAAATTATAGTTAGAGATCTGGTAGGAGGCCAGGATACTTATGAGCATATTGATTGATAAAAATAAGTGTGTAGGCTGCAAACAATGTTTAGCTGTTTGTCCAGGGAGTCTGATCAAAAGTGATGATGGTGGGAAGGCTTATATCAAGTATCCCCAGGACTGCTGGGGATGTTCTTCTTGTGTAAAAGAGTGTAAGGTTGGAGCCATTGCCTTCTATCTGGGAGCTGACATCGGCGGCAAAGGCAGTAAGCTAACTGTTCGTGAAGAAGGGGACATTATTCAATGGCACGTGGAAAAAACCGATGGGGAAGTATCTGTCATAACTGTGAATCGGAAGGCTTCCAATAAGTATTGAGAATGAAGGAGGAAGAGTAATGAGTGAATTATCTTATTTAGATAAATTAGAAGCAGAAGCGATATATATCATTCGTGAAGTAGCAGCAGAATGTGAGAACCCGGTTATGTTGTATTCCATAGGAAAGGATAGTTCAGTCATGCTTCATTTGGCGCTGAAGGCCTTTTATCCGGAAAAGCCCCCATTCCCGTTTTTGCATGTAGATACAACATGGAAGTTTAAGGAAATGATTGAATTTCGTGACAGACGAGTTAAGAAATTAGGGATTGAGATGCTGGTTTATTCCAATCTTGACGGCTTGGCACAAGGCATTAATCCTTTTGATCATGGCTCTGCCTATACGGACATTATGAAGACCCAGGCTTTAAAGCAAGCATTAAATAAGTATGCTTTTACAGCAGCTTTCGGCGGTGGTCGTCGTGATGAAGAAAAGTCACGGGCCAAGGAGAGAATTTTCTCTTTTCGTAACGAAGCCCAGGCGTGGGATCCCAAAAATCAAAGACCGGAAATGTGGAAGCTCTTTAATACGAAAATTAATAAGGGTGAAAGCATTAGGGTATTTCCTATATCCAACTGGACGGAAAAAGATATTTGGCAGTACATAAAAAAAGAAAATATTGAGATCGTTCCCCTGTACTTTGCTAAGGAAAGACCGGTCGTATACAGAGACGGTAATATTATTATGGTAGATGACGACAGATTGAAGCTAAAACCGGGTGAGGAAATAAAGCATAAGAAAGTTAGATTCAGAACACTTGGCTGTTATCCTTTGACCGGTGGTGCTGAATCCGATGCAATAACACTTGATGAGATTATTGAAGAAACCTTGAGTGCCGTTTCGTCGGAGCGAACTACTCGCGTCATTGACAATGAAGCAGCAGGAAGCATGGAAAGAAGAAAGCGGGAGGGCTATTTCTGAAATGGACGGATTACTTAAATTTATCACATGTGGAAGTGTCGATGATGGGAAGTCCACTCTCATAGGTCATATCTTATATGATGCCAAGCTATTATATGCCGATCAGGAAAAGGCTTTGGAATTAGACAGTAAGGTTGGGAGCAGAGAAGGTGCTATTGATTATTCTCTTTTACTTGATGGATTAATGGCTGAAAGAGAGCAGGGAATTACCATTGATGTGGCTTACCGCTATTTTACGACCGATAACAGAAGTTTTATCGTTGCCGATACACCCGGACATGAAGAATATACGAGAAATATGGCGGTTGGTGCTTCTTTTGCCGATTTAGCCGTTATTTTAATCGATGCCAAGCAAGGTGTATTGGTTCAGACAAGACGGCATGCTAGAATTTGTTCCTTAATGGGGATTCGTTATTTTGTTTTTGCGGTCAATAAAATGGATTTAATCGGTTATAGTCAAGCAAGATTTGACGAGATAGAGAAACAGATCAGAGAGTTGGTCAAGGAACTTTCCCTGGAAAATGTAAAAATAATACCTGTATCTGCTACGGAAGGGGATAACATAACAAAAAAATCAAATAATATTCCGTGGTATACCGGGGAATCCTTGCTGATTTATCTTGAAAATGTGAGTGTCAATACATCTTCTGAAGAAAACGGGTTTTACATGCCTGTGCAAAGAGTATGTCGTCCCAATCATGAATTCAGAGGATTTCAAGGACAGATTGAATCCGGTAAAATTTCGGTCGGTGATGAAATTACAACTTTGCCAAGTAATGAAAAGGCCTTGGTAAAGAGTATTCACATTGGAGATAAGGAAAGTAATGAAGCTTACACGGGACAGCCCGTTACGATCCAGTTAAACAAGGAAGTCGATGTTTCTAGAGGCTGTGTATTGCTGCGCGATGCTGAAATATCAACAGCCAACCATTTGTCGGCTACAATTCTATGGATGGATGACAATGACTTAAGAGTAGGAAAAGATTATCTGGTAAAATTAGGGACAAAACTGATTCTGGCCGTTGTATCTGACATTAATTATAGGATTGATGTGAACAGCGGAGAACATAATAAAGCGGGAAAATTATCCAAAAATGAAATTGCATACTGTGAAATCGTCTTAGCCGAAAAAATTGCTGTTGATAAGTTTGCCAAGCATAAGACCTTGGGTGAGCTTATCTTAATTGACCGCATTACCAATATGACTTCTGCATGCGGTGTAGTAGAGAAAATTGGAGATGGAACAGATGAATTTGCAGTGAATCCAGTATTTACATATAAGGATTTAAGTGCAAGAGGCGATGTTTTTGAAGAATTTTACTACAATCTTGACAGTCTAAATGTATCTAAGTACAGTAAGGAACATTCCGGGTATACGGTTGGTGATACCATTCCGGTAAAGGGAGAGAGTTATAAGTATCCCGATAGCTTTGATATTCTTATACTGCGGGACAAGGTTGTTGTAAAAATCCGCAATCAGAAGATATTTGAAATTGCTAAAATAGAGGATTATAGTTACAGTGGCTATCCGGTAGTCAATGGTCGAGGTTTTGAAATTAAGGTGTATTCAGATGAGGATGTAAAACAATTTTTACATGATTACAGAAACCGTAAGGAAAGCGAAGAAGCGGATATTTTGAATATATGGATGAAATTTGATACGTACAGACAAGTAATATTCCATAATAATTATTGGATTATTTAATCGGTGATTGAATTGTGAAAAGGTCTCTCGGAGCACATCGAGTTTTGCGATCTCGGACTTATTACGAAACTCATTGCACCTTATCTCCATCTGATTTTCTAGGCGAGAGGTATATATAGATAAGATTATGTATAAAAAAAATCCGGCTAATACCGGATTTTTTGCGTGCGCCAGCATGGGCGCTTGCTGGAGAAGACGAAGACACAACTACTGTATTATGTCTTCCCCTGTCTTATTTAGTAGTAGGTTTTATCTTGGATTATCTGTGGACCAAACGAAAGATATCCACGGAAAGAAAAGCCAAGGAATCAGAATTGGTGCTAATAGTTAGCTGCGAACAAGCTCAAAGTGCTTTAGTAGAGAAAGTTTTGCGAAACAATACTGCTTTCGGGGTTGGCAAGGTAATGGTGTAACGAAATACTATCGATAGGTTATTACCACTTTA
This sequence comes from Sporomusa silvacetica DSM 10669, assembly GCF_002257705.1. GTDB lineage: Bacteria > Bacillota > Negativicutes > Sporomusales > Sporomusaceae > Sporomusa > Sporomusa silvacetica. Next base: position 4,102 of record NZ_LSLK01000132.1, on the reverse strand, counting down.
AGAGCGCATAAAAGAGTTAACTCCAGCCTTTAAGCTGGGGTTAACTCTTAGTCTTGCTGTTGCGAGAAAATCCTTTGAATAGTAGAGATTAGATTAGTGGCTCTCGCTCCATCGTCGTGGCTCAATTTACACCAGACAAGTGGCTCACTTAAATACGGAATCGTGGCTCCGTTGCACCGAAATATGCAGCGGCGGAGCCGCAAGTTAATCTTTTAGAGCCATGATGTAAGAAATATTAAATCATTAAATCCTACGAAAATTGGTATCTCTCTCAGTCGCTCGCTCTTTGATATATGATGCTCATAGATAGAATCAATAGATTCTTATGGGCATGATTTTTTTAATACTCCATTATGGATAATACATACTACATTAGCCCTGTTTTCCTATTTGGACACACTATCGCATCTTTATTACACCGTGGTCACTACAGGTAATAGAGATTGATATTGGGTATTTTTGCCCAACGCCGCGAAAAGGTAAAATATGGCGCTCCTGTAGTAAGGGAACAAAATTGGCAATAAGCATATATTAGATCATCAACGGAATAGTCCAATCATATTGAAATTCAAAATATAACAATGTTACAATGTTATAGCGATGAGTACAACCAATTACATTCTGATGGAGGCGCTATGACGGAAAACAACAATTCACAAAATACTCGGTCAGTCATCTTAGAACGAGCACGCGAACTTTTTCTATCGCTGGGCTATCACAAAACCACGATGCGGACTATTGCCGAATCTGTGAACCTTTCAACCGGCCCATTGTACTTTCATTTCCACAATAAAGCAGAGGTATTCTTTCAAATTTGTAGTGAGGCGTTTGATTGTCTGATTGCGGATATCCGTCGTGTTGCGAAAAATCCCGGACACGACGCCTTGCGCCTTCGGGAAATTTACTATTCGTTAGGGATATAACCCAGGAAAAACAATATCCACTCCAAAATCTTTACAACAGACTGATAAAGCATTTTATATTGCAGCCTTTATTTCGTAAAATTATTTTGACTGATAAAGAAGATAAAATGAAGGGTTGTATAGTGAACTAAACAAGAAAGGAAGTAGCCGGTACTACCGATGAATTAGTGGGTACGGTTATCTTTTTGGCCAGCGGTGCCTCTGATTATATTACAGGCCAAGCCAGCATTTTGGCTGGTTGGTTAGCTAAAGGAAGGCGGTTAGTGATGAAAGCAGTTAGATACCATGGTATTAAGGATGTACGTGTAGAGGAGATTGAGAAACCATCTCTAAAACCGGATGAGGTTATGGTTAAAGTTAGTTTTGCTGGCATATGTGGTTCAGATTTGCATATTTATCGCAAAGGAATGTTTATCGTCAATATCCCTGAAACAATGGGGCATGAGTTTGTTGGTGTTGTTGAAGAAATTGGACAGGCTGTTCGAAATTTTAAAATTGGCGATTTGGTTGTTGGCGATCCACGTGTTCCCTGCGAACGGTGTACTAGTTGCAAAAAAGGAAGTTATAATACTTGTTCGGGATTAGGATTTTTGGGAGAGGTATCGCAAGGTTGTTTTACAGAATATATCGCTGTAAAACAAACGAAACTGATCATAGTACCGGCTACAGAGGATATTAAGTTGGTTGGTTTAGCAGAACCGTTGGCTGTGGCCTTACATATTTGCGAAATTGCTGATTTTAATACAAAGGATGAAGTTGCGATTGTTGGTACTGGGCCTATTGGACTTTTGACGATTATAGTAGCTAAAACTTTATATGGAGTAAAAAGCATTACTGCGATCGATCTTTCTGAAGAGCGATTAAAATTAGCGGTTACAGCAGGTGCCACTCTTACGTGGAAGAATTTTGACTCTAATCCAGGCAAGGAATTTGGTAAAATTGTCGAAGCTGCTGGCGTTCAAAGCACCTTTAACAACGCATTGAGTCGCTTGTCTGATCATGGAAGTCTTTATATGGTCAGTATTTTTGAAAAGGATATTACGATTGACCCTAATATTATTGTAAGCAAAGAAATTAAGATAGTTGGCTGCAATGTTTATACTACGGAGGAACTACAAAAAGCAACCGAGTTAATTGCTACCAAGCAAATTGACGTCGGCTTTCTTATTACCAATGAATTTTCATTGGAAGAGGGAAAAAATGCCTTTGAGTTACTTAATTCAGATGATAAAACTGTAGCAAAAATTATCTTTAGGCCGTAGCTATTGTAATAAAGCCTTAGAGACTACGCTTTCAATGAATCTAAGTCTATATCCCTCAAGACCTAACCGGTACTTTCAAAGCCTACCCAGGATAAACGCTCGCATTATTATCTAATTTATTTATCCGCCTAATTTCATATACTAATTCCCTAACATCGTCTTTACTTGTAGTGTATTCAGCAGCAATTTGCCAAACTGTATCTCCAGGTTTTACGTAGAAATCGAGTTGGATCGAATCTATGCAGCTTAAAATGATGAATAGTATTTTATATAGTTAACCAGAAATAATTTGTTCAACTTATTATTGCAATTTGGGGTTATTGAGGTAAAGCCTTTACAGGCATATTTTAGAGCGCCGAGCCATTAACTGAGTTTGACATCGATTTGGATTTCGTCTTGGTGGAGAAGATAGTATTCGTATACTATTTACGTCAGAGGCAAAGGCGATATAGTAACTACCACAGGGATTATATCTTAGCCATTGAATGTATCAATTGCCAGTGTTCTTGTATTACAGGCATAACTGAAAGACGTGACTGGCGCACAAGCTCCCAGTTTTGGAAGGTGGTAGTGGCTTTAATTTCTTTTAAGGTTACAGGTCGGTTCAAGGGGTATCGAGGCACAACATCTACGACAATAAAGCGGTTATCAGTTTCATTAGGATCGGGGTATGGGGGGGAGACTATTTCAGCTACACCGACGATTGCCTTTTCTTTACCAGTGTGATAAATAAAGATAAGGTCACCTGGCCTCATGTTTTTTATATGTTTCAGTGCGGTAAAGTTCTTTACACCGTTCCAGCGATCTCGCCCCAATTGTTGAAGATCAGCGTAGCTAAAGCTTTCCGGTTCGGTTTTGGCAAGCCAGTAGGCCATTTTTTCATCACTCTCCTACTAATTTGTAGTTAGATATTATATGGTAAAATTTATTCGTTATATAGTATTTGCTATTGGTAGACAAAAATGTTCAAGGAATTAAGGCGGATACAAGGATCTTCTCGTCGCAGAGAGTATTTGCCTCGGGGTCAGTGAACATTTTGACAATCGTGACTGATGGAAAAGTATATACTTTCAGATAGTATTGCTAAGGATTATTATGTTATACCATAGTTAATGCCAAGGGGAAAATCAGCGATAGTACAGGCTTTTATGCTCCTATCAATAGTTCTATAGTTGACTACTACTTAAATAGGTAAGGTTTTACGAGAAGCCGTTAATAAGTAAGGGTTCTTCGATAAGAAACAAAGACAGAGCAAACAAGCCTTTCTCAAACGTGAACAATGCTCGAAAAAGGCATATACAATGTTCATCTTCGCTAAGCTGATTTTTTCAAGTGTTGCTGATACATTTCAACCTGCTGATCAGGGGAAATTAAACGGAACGCCTGCTTGTTCTTCAATACCGAGAATATGATGCGCAACAGCTTGTTCATGACAGCCCCTAAAGCTTGCTTTTGGGTTTTTGTTTCAATTTTTCGTTGGTAATACTCACCGTTCAATATCACCTATCTCACCCAAAATAATAGGTGCCAGTGTATCGCCGATGCCAGGTATACTCCTTAGTAGTGCAACCTCTGGTAACTGCTCAGAAAGTGCCTTAATCTGGTCATCAATCACCTTAATCTGTACGTCTAAAGACTGCACGACACTGGCAAAACACCGTATCGTGCTCGCATAGGCCGCTAGCGGGATACCGGTAATTTGAGCATCTTCGGCGCAAGATACCAATGTCGCATATTTTTCCTGGGCATAGCTCTTACCTTTGCGGGGTAAAGTCTCCAGCATGTCCATGATGGCCTTGTGATTGGCTTTCTCTATCCACTCACAAGGCGACGGAAACTTGCTTACGAGTGTCAAGGCAGTAAGCGATCCAGGGTTGAGGACACTAGGAAACAGTGGAGCAATCTGCTCAATGGCAC
>NZ_LSLK01000131.1 GCF_002257705.1 Sporomusa silvacetica DSM 10669 | reverse complement strand
CCTCAATAGTAATATGAGAAGGCTTGGTTTTCGCTATCTCATTAACCACTTTATTGGTGTAATCATTACGGATATTAGTTAGCTTGTAATGAATGGCTTGTATTTTCTTAACTTGTTTTGCTATGTTCGCAGAGTAAGTAGCAGTTTTTTCACCTCTTTTCTTTTTGTGTTCATACTTTCTCGATAAGCGTCTTTGCTCACGTTTTAACTTCCGTTTGAGTTTACGAACCGAATTTGTCTTATTGATATTCTTGAATACCTTGTTATTGCTTATTGTTGCTAATGTCTTAATCCCTAGGTCAATGCCAATGCCGTTAGTCGGTTCAATATCTTTTTTTGGTTTTTCATTACTATCAATCAGAACAGATACAAAATATCTTCCTGCTTGAATGGATGCAGTTCCACTTTTAGCCACTGCATTAGTAGGTATATAGCCTTTTTCTTTGAGTTGAACAAAGCCAATAGTAGGTATTTTTACTCTATGCCGTTCAACCGTCCAATCAGTTTTATTGTTTTTAGGGAAATAAGACTTAACATCTTGGTTTTTCTTTTTCTTGAATCTAGGGAATTTGCTTTCGCCTTTAAAGAATCGCTTAAATGCCTGTTCACCGTTCATTATTGCCTGTTTAACAGCTTTAGATGATACGCTTTTAATCC
>NZ_LSLK01000129.1 GCF_002257705.1 Sporomusa silvacetica DSM 10669 | reverse complement strand
ATCATGACGCCCATGGAATTCCACGAACAGTACGCGAAAGCTGCATAAAAATTGCTGCCCACCATATCGGCAGGCAGCAATCCACTTCTTCTATTTTTTCTTTGTCCTCTTGACGGGTAGCACAGCATACCACAGTGGACGGCGGCCTTTTCATTTTTGGATAACTGGCAGTTTTTGTTTGAGAGTAAGCACTGGGGCAAATAAATCGCCTAGTTTGTCAGTTCGATCTAATACCTGGGAGGCTTCAAAGCTTAGCAAATTAGGATTTTTTTGTTCAAGGACGTCGAGAACTTCTTCCCAGGTTACGGGGGTAGAAATAGTGGGGCGCTCCCTAGCACGGAGTGAATAGACACAAACAGTTGTTTTGTGTTCATCATTTTGACTCCAATCGATAAAGACTTTGCCTGTACGCAGTACTTTCTTCATATTGGCAACAATCAGGTTGGGGTATTTTTCCTGAAAACGGGTGGCAAGTATTCGGGCAAAGCTTTTTGTCATGTCATAGCTTACTGGTGTATTGAGGGGTATATATATTTGTAGACCCTTGGAACCTGAGGTTTTCGGGAAACTCTGCAGCCCATGCTTATCAAAATAATCTTTTAAAAGCAGGCCAACTTGGGCGCAGTCCACAATAGTAGCTGGCAGACCTGGGTCGAGGTCAAAGACTAATAAAGAAGGTTGGTTTACTTTGGGGGTTACTGACAGGGAGGTATGCAGTTCAAGCGCTGCCAAGTTGGCCGCCCATACTAAGGTCGGTAAATCAGTGGCGTTACAAAAGTTGATAGTGCGATTATTACTGCTACTCCAGATGGGAATGGTCTTGATCCAATCAGGACGAGGGGCTGGACATTCTTTTTGGTAGAAAAACTTGCCTTGTGCACCGTTGGGGTACCGTTTCATAGTCAGTGGTCTGTTGGCGAGGTGGGGGAGGATGAGCGGCGCAATGCGGATGTAGTAGTTGAGCATTTCTCCTTTAGTAAAGCCTGTAACGGAATAAAATACTTTAGCAAGGTTGCTGACTTTCAGTTTACGTCCCGCTATTTCAAGGGTTGTTTTTAGTTTGCTGTCACTGGGCACTGGCTTTTTTCCTTTTTGCGGTTGTCGGTGCCTTTTCAGCGATACCTTGCTTTTTAGCTTTGCTGCTGTCATTTTTGCCTTTTATGGCCGAGATGCTGGCTTCAAGAGCTGCCATCAAGTCAATTACTTTGCCGCCTTCTTTGACTTCTGGCTGGCTAATGACTGTTTGTCCTTCCGCCTTTTTCTCAAGCATATCCATAACTTGCTGATAATACTGATCATGGTATTTGTCAGGTTCAAAGCCAGTAGCGAGGGATTCGATCAACTGCTCGGCCATGGCCAGTTCTTTCTTGTTAGGTTCTGCCATATCTGTTGGCAGCTCTTCTAAATCAGCTGCGGCAATAACCTCGTCAGCAAAGTGCATAGTTGAAAGCGCCAGCGCTTTTCCCGTAGGACGGATGGCGGTAAGATATTCTTTATTGCGCATAACTACCCGGGCGATGGCAATTTTCCCGGTATTTTGCATAGCTGCCAGCAGTAAGAAATAGGCTTTACCTGCTCCCTTGTCTGGAGTGAGATAATAGCAGCTGTTGTAGTATAGTGGGTCAATCTGCTCCAGTTTAACAAAATCTTCAATAGCAATTGTTCGGGCATTTTGGGGCTGAATGGCCTCAAGTTCTTCGCTGGTGACAATTACATACTGCTCAGGCGAGATTTCATAGCCTTTAACAATGTTGTCAGCAGGTACTTCTGCGCCGTCAGACGGGCAAACTTTCTTTAGGCGAATGCGGCAACCATCTGATTTCCGCAGTTGATTAAAGTGGATGGATTTCTTCTTGACAGCGTTATACAGTTTGACCGGAATGTTGACAAGCCCAAAACTGATTGAGCCGCTCCACATCGGGCGGGGCATAGGCATTACCTCCTAATGCTTAGTCTTCACGGATAACTTGTCGTGGATCTTTGTCATCTCTTAACCCTTTAAAGGATGGATGACGGAGGGTATGATTGGGGGTCCATTCGGTAAATTCGAATTCACCAACCAACAGTGGTTCGACAAATCGTGCATTTTTAGTGGTTGGTTGGTGAGAAAAGGGATTAGTTTCTCTTCGTAGCGGTGCCAGCAACTTGGCGAGTACCGCTAGTGTAGCCTCGGTAAAACCAGTACCAACTTTACCTGCATATAACAAGTGCTGAGGTATGCCGCAGGCCTCAACTGACTGAGGTGTACTATCATAATAACCGAGCAGGAGAGCGCCGATTTGTCCTTGGCGTGCACCTTGGCCGGGTATCCAGCCGCCAATGACTAGTTCTTGGCGGCGTTGGTTTTTGATTTTGATCCAGGCTCCGGTACGTTTACCAGCTTGGTAAGGGCTGTCTAAGCGTTTGGCAATAATGCCTTCTAAGCCTAGCTTACGGCTGGCTGCTAGAATGGTTTTTCCATCGCCTGTTTTGTAAGATGGGGTTTGCCAGTGAGGGCCGCTCAGAGTTAGGTTTTCTAATATAGCTCGCCGCTGAGTATACGATTTTTCCAACAGTGGGGAATGATCGAGAGACAAGATGTCAAAAATTATATAGTTTGCCGGAACCCTTGTTAGCATTTCTGCCATAACCATAGCTTTTTTTAACCCCAGCCGGTGTTGTAACAGGGAAAAAGAGGGGCGGCCGTCAGTATCAAAAGCTACAATTTCTCCATCAAGAATTAATTCAGTATGATCGTTGGCTACTACCTTCGCCAACGCCGCAAGTTCAGGATATTGAGGGGTAATATCCTTAAGGTTGCGGCTCATAAGTGTAAAACTGTTTTTTTCCAGGTAAAAGAGAACTCTGATACCATCCCATTTAATTTCAAAGCTATATTCAGTTTGGGCGGAAGGCAGCGGACCAGTTTTGGCTAACATTGGTTTGATGATTGCCATAGTATAGTAGCCTCGTTGAACAAATAGTTTAGTAGTAGTTTTTGCAGAGAAGGCGAATTTATTACAATAAGATTAGACTTGGCTTGTGCCAAGTCTTTTAGGACGGCCGAATTGCTGTGCCATCCATGGCGCAATCGGCACTAGCGCCATCCGGGCGCGTCGCCGGCAGAAGCCTTAGTCGTTCAATCTAGGGAAAGTTATACTTTCCATCTGGACAAAAAACAGGCCAGAATAAATCTGGCCTGTTAGGTAAGCATTGCTAAATTATCTGTTGGCTTGGAAGCAATCGCGGCAATATACAGGTTTTCCGGCAGTAGGACGGAAAGGAACCTGGGTTGCAACGCCACAAGCAGTACAAGTAGCATCAAACATTTCGCGTTGGGGACGAGCGTTGGCACCTATGCGACCACCATTTTGACGTTTTCTGGCTGCACGGCAATCCGGGCAACGGGAAGGATCATTTTGGAAGCCTTTCTCAGCATAAAAAGCTTGTTCAGATGCAGTGAAAGTAAAAGTTGCGCCGCATTCTTTACAGGAAAGCTCTTTGTCTTGAAATTCCATGTTTTAACCAACCTCCGTAATATGTGTTTGACATAAACAATTGCTAGTCGGTTGGTCAAGACACGAAGCTGCTAGCCATCGAGAGCAATTATATTGTCATATTCAATATAACCCGCATATATGCAATTGTCAAGACTTGGATAATAAAAGTTCCAGCTCGTCAAGCATTGTTGAAAACTTGGCAAGGGTGAGCTCAACAGGTTGTGATGTGGACATATCGACACCTGCATTCTTGAGTATAGTAATGGGATAATCGGCACCGCCGCTTTTCAAAAACTCGATATAGCGTTGTTGGGCACTGGCGCCCTCATGTAACATTTTTTCGGCCAAGGTAGTAGCTGCTGCATAACCGGTAACATATTGGTACACGTAAAAGTCCATGTAGAAATGAGGGATTCTGGCCCATTCAACATCGATTTCAGCGTCAACCACCATTTCGGGGCCATAGTATTTGGCATTAAGTGTATGCCAAATTTCATCAAGTAAGTCAGCTGTGAGAGTTTCCCCTTCCTCAGATTTGTAATAGATACCCTTTTCAAACTCGGCAAACATGGTTTGCCGGTAAACTGTGGCTCGCACCATTTCGAGGTATTGGTTAATTAAGTATAGTTTTTTCTGTCTGTCGGTTGTTGTTTTTAAAAGAAAATCATTCAGTAGGATTTCGTTGGTAGTGGAAGCTACTTCGGCGGTAAAGATGGTATATTGGGAGGTGGCATATGGTTGAGTGGCCTGACTGTAATAGCTATGGATGGCGTGACCCATCTCATGCGCTAGGGTGCTGACATCTTCCAGGCGATCATTATAGTTTAAAAGTACGAATGGATGAACACCATACACGCCCCAGCTATAGGCACCTGTTTGCTTACCTTTATTTTCGTAGACATCAATCCAGCCGGAGGTCAGACCTTTATTTAAGAGTGTTGTATATTCAGGGCCAAGTGGTGCCAAACCGTCCCGGACCAATTGTAGGCTTTCGGGGTAGGTTATGTTGAATTTTACTTCTTGTGCTAACGGGGTATATAGGTCATACATATGGATAGTATCCAGCTTTAGTACCTTTTTCTTAAGGGCAATATAGCGGTGTAGTGGTTCTAAATTGTTGTTGACAGTAGTAAGCAGATTGGTATAGACGCTTAGCGGGATATTGCCATCAGATAAAGCAGATTCTATGGTTGATGCATATTTTCGGGTGCGGGCATAAAATATATTTTTCTTTACATTGCCTGTTAAAGTGGCAGCAAAACTGTTACGTAAACTATTGTAAGAGCCAAATAAGCCTGTAAAAGCATTTTTGCGAACCTGGCGATCAGCTGACATAATTAAGGAACGGTACCGCCCTTCACTCAACGTGATGACTTTACCATCTTCGTCAGTGATATCAGGAAATGTCATATCAGCATGGGCCAACATATTAAAGATGTTTTCTGCTGCCTGAGTAGTTTCGGTTGATCGGGATAAGATTTCTTCTTCATTTGGTGATAAAACATGCTGTTTTTGACGAGTGAGGTTGTCAAAGTAGAAGTTGTAATCGGCCAGTGCTTGTTCCAGGCGGAAAGAGGCTAGCACAGTATCAGGCATAGCAAGGATTTCTGGTTCAATAAAAGAGGTGGCTGTGCCTAATTCGGCAAGTAGCCCTTCAATTTTACCGACAAGAGCCTGGTATTTAGCATTGGCGGTATTTTCATCCCTGTGAAGGCGGGCATAGGCTAATAATTTGTCAGCCACAATGCTAATCTCGTCTCGCAGCGTTAGACAGGCTGCAAGGCGAGACGCTGACTGGGATAACGTTTCTTTGTATTCAACTATTTTAGGTAGATCTTTTTTGATGTTGGTGAAATCAGTTTGCCACAACTCTTCGTTGGCATAAATATCTTCTACTTGCCATTTATACTCAGCCTGAATTTGATCACGGGTGGGTAAAGCTGTAGATGCTTCTGACATAAAACCACTTCCTTTTGTAAGAATATATAGTATATATTAGCATAGTATGGTGATATTTTCTGGTATATATGTCTTATTTCTTATCCAGATGGAAAGTATTACTTTCCCTGGATTGAACGACTAAGGCTTCTGCCGGCGACGCGCCCGGATGGCGCTAGTGCCGATTGCGCCATGGATGGCACAGCAATTCGGCCGTCCTAAAGGACTTGGCACAAGTCAAGTCTTTTCTTATACTTTGAAGTATTTTAATATACCGGTACAAATGCTCTCGGCCGCATTATCCCGGCCATCTACACTGGATAATAGCATTTCTTCTACTATATTGGAAATAAAGGCGACTTCAATTAGTATTGATGGCATATCGGTGTAACGTAACACATAAAAACTCGCAAAGCGGGCTCCCCTATTTTTAGTATCTAAACGTTCTACTAGGCTTTGTTGTATAAGACTAGCAAGTTTTAAGGAATCTTTGTTGCCATAGTGGAAGGCAGTAGTGCCTGTTGCCGTATTACTGGTAAAGGCATCGTTATGGATACTAATAAATAAATCTGCTTCTGCTTGGTTGGCGACATCTACTCGTGCACTAAGCTCTTCCTGGACGGTTGCATCTGCAGCGGCTACCTCGGTATCAGAGTCTCTGGTCATGACGACGGTAGCCCCGTTTTTTTCAAGCTTTTCCTTAAGCAGCAAGGCTATAGCTAAGGTATTATCTTTTTCCATAGTGCCAGTTGGACCGAGTGCCCCTGGATCGCTGCCGCCATGACCTGGGTCTAGGCAAATGACTTTGCCGGCAAGACGGGCATTTTCATCCTCAGTCCGTTCATCTGTATCATTGTCGCTTGGCAGCGGCGGTATTGAGGGATCTTTAGAGTTTATCATAACTAATTCCCGTTGCGCATCATAGCGGATTCCGAATTGTAAAGCTTTGGCTATATTGCGGAGCGTTATTAATAAATCACGGTTGACGCGGGCGCTGCCAGGCAGATAACGCCCATCAATCATAATCCGCATCGTATTCACCATCCTCACACTAGTATAGGTGGGCTTTAAGGCAATGTTTAGCTGTTTATCTTATTTTAGTTTATGCGGAGCTGGTTTTAATGGTGAATAGTTGCCTGGACACGCTAAGGATATTTGACAAGATAGTCCGAAACTACTATACTTGCAGGGAGATTATGGATGGGGAGAATGCTTGTGAAAGTTGTACTGTCAACATTGAATGCCAAATATATTCATTCATCCTTGGCGCTACGCTATTTAGCATCTTTTTGTAAAGCGCAGGGACGTACGGTAGCTATTCGTGAATATACGGTGAACAATGGTTTGCTTGAGATATTGAGTGACCTTTATACCTGTCAGGCTACTGTAATTGGTCTAGCCTGTTATATTTGGAATATAGAAGCAACTCTGCAGCTTGCTGCACTCATTAAAAAAGTGCAGCCTAAGGCAATCGTTGTCCTGGGCGGTCCGGAGGTATCGTATCAGCCTGAAGACATATTGAAAGAGCATGCGGCAGTGGACTATATCGTGTTAGGGGAAGGCGAGCAAAGCGTGGAAGTCTTGCTGACAATGCTGGCTGATGGGCAGACTATGACGAATATTCCCGGGGTGGCATGTCGGAACAAGGGAGAACTAGTTATGAGTCAGCCCCAACAGGTTGCCCAGCTTGATGACATTCCTTTTCCTTATACGCACGAGGATATGGGAGCCCTTAAAGATAAAATATTGTATTATGAAAGCATGCGAGGCTGCCCTTTTGCCTGCCAGTACTGTTTGTCAAGTGCTACTGCCGGTGTGCGGTTTCTAAGTCTGGAGAGGGTAATGCATGATCTGCAGTTTTTTATTGAGCATGATGTAAAGCAGGTTAAATTTGTTGATCGTACTTTCAATGCCCGTAAAGAACATTACTTTCCTATATTAAAGTTTTTAGCGGAGCAAACTTGCCGGACCAATTTTCATTTTGAGATTGCCGCTGATATTTGGGATCAAGAAGTAGTAGATTTTTTGCGGCAGGTACCACCAGGGCGGTTTCAGTTTGAGATAGGTATTCAATCCACCAATGAGCAAACACTAACTGCCAGCAAACGGCACAACAATTGGCCACAAATCGTGAACTATGTCAGTCAAGTCAGGGATTACGGCAATATTCATCTGCATCTGGATTTAATTGTTGGTTTGCCTTATGAAAATGTAATGCTATTTGCTAAGTCATTTGATGATGTTTATCGCCTCCAGCCTGATATGCTGCAGATCGGCTTCCTCAAGCTGCTTAAAGGCTCAGGCATAAGGGAGAGTGCTGCCAGCCATGGTTATGTATTCATGGAGACTGCGCCTTATGAAGTATTGGCAAACAAATATATGGACTATGCTACAATCAGGCACCTCAAGATTTTGGAAGAGGTGTTTGAACAGGTGTATAATAGCGGACGCTTTCAATATAGCGTGCCCTGGCTTATTGCGCTAACTGGTAGTGGTGCATTTGCTTTCTATAGTAAATTAGCCAATTATTGGGAGCAACACGGTTATCAGCTCGTTGCCCATAGCACCAAGAACTTGTATAAATATATGGTTGAATTTGGCACTGTCTTTTATCCGCATGGTATGCATGAACATCATGAACTTTTGAAGTTTGACGCCCTTATGAGCGAACACGGATCCGTTCGTCCTGAATTTTTACCTTGGAACCAGGTTAATCAAGCCGCCAACGACAAATGGACCGAGAATAAGACGGCCTTTTGGCGGGATATTGACCGTGTCCGCAGGTATTTGCCTAACTTTACGTTTACTACCTGGCGAGAGATTAAGAAGATTTATCATATAGAAGTGTTTAACGTGGATATTCCGGCATATTTGCAAGGTGCTGAAGGTTTGGATAAACGCGAGGTAGCCGTACTTTTCTCTTATCAGAATACAAAACCGTCTTATCAGGTGATTAATTATGATGATTTCTGGAACTAGATATAATACATATTCTGCCTACCTACACCAAAGGTATGGCGAAAAAGTGTACAAACTTCCTGTGAGTCTACCAGTAACCTGTCCCAATCGCGACGGGCAATGCGGACAGCAGGGATGTGTATTTTGCGGTGAAATTGGCGCCGGTTACGAAAATCTGCCAGCATCGCTAACCGTCAGTGACCAATTGACCGCCAACAAAGCTCATATTGCCCCTAAGTATAAAGCAAAAAAATTCATACCTTATTTTCAAAACTTTAGCAATACCTATTTACCGGTAGAAGAGCTAAAACGGCATGTTCTGGAAGCTTGTCAAGAAGACATTGTTGCTATTGCAATAGCAACCAGGCCTGATTGTATTAATGACAGTTATTTGGAGATGCTGGCAACTATCAGGGAAGAACGCGGCGTTGATATTAGTATCGAACTGGGGTTACAGACCGTTAACTACCACAGCTTGATTAAGATAAACCGTGGTCATACCCTTGCTGAGTTTATTGATGCTGCACTCAGCATTAAACGTTGGTCGATGGATGTATGTGCACATCTTATCCTCAATCTCCCCTGGGACGACATGACCGATACAATAGAAAGTGCAAAAATTGTTTCGGCATTAGGCATTGAACAAGTCAAGCTGCATGCGTTGTATATTGTAAAAAATACTGTGATGGCTAAGTGGTATCAGCAGGGTAAAATTACCTTGATTAGCAAAGAAGAATATGTTGAGAGAGTGGTTTCATTCCTGGAATATCTTCATCCAGATATTGTTATTCAACGTCTTATTGGCCGCGCACCGGAGACAAATACGCTTTTTACAAATTGGCAGACTGGCTGGTGGAAGATTCGGGAGGCGATTGAAGAACAATTACGGTTACAGGACACTTGGCAAGGCAAGCACTGTAACTATCTAAATGGTTCAGCAGTAAGAAAGTTTTCATAGGGTTAATTAATTTAGCTGATTTATTAGAATAAACGATGTTACAGGTAGCAAATATGCGGATCCCACTCTCACATGTTGAGGGTGGGATTTTTATTTTACATATCACCTTTGCAATAACATCTGAATAATATATAATGTAAAACCCAAATTTTGAAAAGGAGTGAAAATCTTGAGCAACAAAACCGATAACGGCGATATTATTTTAGGAACTGCCACTGTTTTAGTAAATGTTGGCGAAACACCATTAGTTTTAATTGGAACAATAGAAAGAATTATAGCGCTTGAACATTTAGAAAGAAAAGATGATACAAAAACAGTAATTATTCCAGGAAAGGTTCATGTAGATGCTGATGTCCGCGAAAGAGAACAATTTCTTATTATGGATGTTTCGAACGCTATACTTCCAGAGGATTTCCCATTAACTATTGCACAACTTACAGCGGGGGATGTAGCAATTAGTTTAGAATCTATTATCATGATTCTTCCAGTAGAAGTTGTGTGATGTGTAAAGTCCGATAAAAATTCATTGCGTTAATAAAAAAAACAGGAACGACGGGATTTTTCCCCTGTTCCTGGTTTTTGTTATGCCATTTATACAGTTTATGCAGTGTTATTTTTATATTACAATAAATATTTCAACGGTTGTAATACATGGTAGTTTTAAGAAGAATGCAAAAAGGCGAGAGTCCAGTAATAATAATTAGTGAAGGGTAGGGATGGAAAGTAGTAAGAATAAACTTACTCTTCTGTGATTATTTAAAGCTATTTACAAATATAGCTAGAGTTGGTAGTATAGGTATTGCAGTTTAAAAATTAAGGGAGAGTGTAGTATTACAAATGAAAAAGCTTCAATTATTAGAGCAGATCGATAAACTTTCATCTCTGCTTCATAGTGACGACTTGCAGGAATTTAATTTCAGCGCAGGGACAATCAGCGAAATGCGCATGAAACTGGATATGCTGTCAGAAGAATATATAGAATGCTATTGCTAAACATCGTTTATACGATGTTTTTCTTTTTGGGAATATACTGTTGACATAATACTATCATCGTGGTACTATAAGGAAGTCGTTTTTGAATAGGTAATGGGGCAACAAAAAGACAAAATAGAATATTGACACGCAGTAATGTGCGTGTTAATATATATAAAGTCGATTGCGCCAAGCAACGACAAAAACTACAAAAAATTGTATATTGACACGTCAAATATGATGTGATAATATATAAAAGCTGTCGCCGCACAATTATAGACGACACAACACGGTCCCGGACAAAGCGTACCGTCCATGGTACGTCCGTGACAAACGTTCCCTGAAAACTGAACAATGTAAGTAATGCATCAAAAAGCCAGATGTGCGGTTGTATGTCGCTTGCGACATACAAAACCAAAAACAATTTCTTTAAGCAGACACACGAAATCTGCGATTTCGATGTGGTCGCTTAGTTAGATGCTTTGCATCTAACATCAAATAATCATATAGAGCCAACAAATGGCTTCATAAATAAATTTTATGGAGAGTTTGATCCTGGCTCAGGACGAACGCTGGCGGCGTGCCTAACACATGCAAGTCGAACGGGGAGTTATTTATAACTCCTAGTGGCGAACGGGTGAGTAACGCGTAGACAACCTGCCTCTAAACTGGGGACAACACCGCGAAAGTGGTGCTAATACCGAATGTGGTATCTTGGTCGCATGACTAAGATAAGAAAGGTGGCCTCTGAATATGCTACCGATTAGAGATGGGTCTGCGTCTGATTAGCTAGTTGGTGAGGTAACGGCTCACCAAGGCGACGATCAGTAGCCGGTCTGAGAGGATGAACGGCCACACTGGGACTGAGACACGGCCCAGACTCCTACGGGAGGCAGCAGTGGGGAATCTTCCGCAATGGACGAAAGTCTGACG
>NZ_LSLK01000128.1 GCF_002257705.1 Sporomusa silvacetica DSM 10669 | reverse complement strand
CAATGTCATAAAGCTTAACTGTAACAAATAGGTAAATGATTAAAGACCAGAAAAATTTAGAGAAATCGTAAAAACACTTGACTTTTTAGAAGTATCCCAATAATCGAGATGAATACCCTTTTTAGGGTATATCCTCTCATTGTTGGGTGATATAATGATGTTAAAAAAATTTATGACTTCTCTTGAAATAGCCAGAGAGCAAATTAATGATTCTCTTTTTATGCTCACCAACCGTACCAAAAGCACATATTTTACAAAAGATACTGCTAAAATGAATTTTAAGGATGCAATATATTTCATTTTAAAAGGATTAAGAAAAACGCTACAAATTGAAATAGATGATTGGTTTGAATTTTTAGGCGGGGAAGATACTATGACAAAACAAGCCTTTTCGCAACTGAGGCAAAAAATTAAACCAGATGCGTTTATACAGCTGAATGAAAAATATATAAATTGGTTTTACAGCGATGATGACTTTAATAAGTATAAGGGTTATCGATTGCTTTCGATTGACGGCAGCATTACTGAAATTCCAAATACAGTTAACACCAGAGAACATTTCGGATATTATCATAACCAAAGCGATAGGAAGCAAGCAAGGGCGATGGTATGTGTAATATATGATATAGAAAATGATATCATACTTGAATCTGATATCCGCACATGGAAAGCTGCCGAAAGAGATGTAGCAAAATATCTTATTGAAAGGCTTGAGCTTAATGGCTTTCAAAATGACCTATTTTTATTTGATCGGGGTTATCCATCAAAAGATATGTTTGATTTTTTAGAAAGCAAACAGTTGAAATACTTGATGAGAGTAAAGGTTAATAAATTTCATCCGGAATTTGACAGAGCAAATAATCCGGATCAACTTATTACGCTTATTCATAAAAATAAGACTTTAACAGTGAGAATCATTAACGTTATTCTGCCAACTGGCGAAGTAGAAAAGCTAGTTACCAATATTATGAATGTGGATCTAACTACTGATGATTTCAAAGTTCTCTATTTTAAACGCTGGGGAATTGAAGTTAAATACAGTCAGCTAAAAAGCAGATATGAGCTTGAAAACTTTTCAGGAGTTAACCCGATTGCTATCATGCAGGATTTTTATGCAACAATATATTTATCAAACATTATGACAATGGCAAAAGCGGAAGCAAATGAAACCGCAAAATTAAATAAAGAAGGCTTGAAATACGAATATAAAGTGAACATGAATATATTAATATCAAAGATGACGAAAACACTAATAGAGTGTTTCTATGAGGACGATCCTAAAAAACGAACAATTTTATTTGATAAAACAATGAGTAACATAACCAAGAATCTTGTCCCCGTACGACCGGACAGGAGCTTTCCTCGAAGAGAACCTTCAAGAAAAAATAAATATCCGATTAACAAAAAACGTTCCGTGTAAAATTATGTAAGTTAAGCTTTATGACATTG
>NZ_LSLK01000127.1 GCF_002257705.1 Sporomusa silvacetica DSM 10669 | reverse complement strand
CCAGGGGTTGTATTCATTTCTCCGGCCCGTGGGGCAAGCGAGTTCTTTGTGCCCAAGTTGTGGCAACGGTTTGTGTGGAAATATCTTAAGGCAACTGCCGATGTTATCATCGAAGAAGGTGCTGTCGTAAATTTCCATATAGATGCGAATTGGGAACGCGATCTGGAATTTTTCCGCTCTTTCCCAAAAGGAACAGGTATCTTTGAAACAGACGGTGCAACAGATATCTATAAAATCAAAGAGGTTCTGGGCGATCGTATGTGCATCAAGGGAGATGTTCCGGCAGCCATGCTGACCCTTGGTACTCCGGATGAAGTTTATACCTATAGCCGGCGATTAATTGAGGATATGGGCAATGGATTTATACTTTCCTCCGGATGTGGGATACCACCTAATGCGAAAGTGGAAAACGTTAAGGCAATGATATCGGCTGCCACCGGAAAGTAACGAAGTATTAACGCCATTATTCTTAGTATTGGAGGGATTGGTGTGAGCAAGATTACGCCACTGACTTTCGGAATGTCGAAACTGCACATTATCGAAGACCGGGGAAATATTATTGTTGATACTGGATGTATTGAGGAGAAAGAAAAATACGAAGCGGCATTTGCTGAAATCGGTATTGACCCAAAAACGATTGAGCTCATAATATTATCTCACGGCCACTGGGATCATTATGCTCGGGCTAATGAATTAAAAGAACTTACAGGCGCTCCTGTTTTATGTCACAAAAATGCACTACCGGCTATCCAAACAGGCAAAAATTCCCCAATGTCACCAAGAGGTGAAATGGGTAAGCGGTTTTTAGAACTAATTGCTCATGAATTAAATGTTCAAATGGAACCTGTAGTTCCGGATATAGTGATTGATTCAACTTATGACCTGGCTCCGTTTGGGGTTGCAGGTAAGATAATATATACGCCGGGACACAGTGAATGTTCCGTCTCTGTTCTTTTGGATTCAGGTGAAGCAATAGTGGGAGACATGATAATTGACTCTCCGTTTACTAATATTCCCTGCCTATCTCTTATTGTCTCTGACGAGGCGAAGCTGCGCGATAGTTTACGGACCTTGCTAAAAACGACCCATACCTTTTATGGTGGGCATAGCGGTCCGTACACAAAGGAAGTAGTTGCTAGTTTAATAGAAAAAACAGAGTGAGAGAAGGGATGTTGCTGTGCTTAAAAAGGTATCTTACCAATACAAGGACCCAAAATGAATTGGAGGGTGCAACCGGCCAATATTTGTGGATACGGATTGTTTCACAGTATGCGGCAGAGGCTTTGATCCATTTGCCGTGCAACCAGAGAAGCACAAAAAAATTATAAAGGTGGGTATTGGACAAATTTGAGACAGCCGATGAAGACAATAAGCAGCTGATCGACAAATTGTCTGCTGAATTTGCCAGCGAACTTAACCGTTTGGGTGCTAGGGTCGCTAAAGTTGAAGCAAAAACCAATACTTGGGTGAGTGGTGATACTCGGTTCCGTTATCTGGGTAACGATCCCAAGGCAGGCGGGAGCAAGCTGCGTGGCT
>NZ_LSLK01000126.1 GCF_002257705.1 Sporomusa silvacetica DSM 10669 | reverse complement strand
GTCGAGTAGAGGCCTGCCTCGCGACACGCCCCCCTCACGGAACCGTGCGGGCGCTATTAACGCACACGGCTCTTCAAAACAGTATTCACGTGTCCTTAGCCATAGATATTCACATAAATCTTTGGACGGGCAAGTGGAAATCTTTCTTCGAGCTTGGCAAACTTCTCCCAAGTAAGGCTCTTTTTCTGACTCCTTCGGTTGAGTACGCTGTGCAACTTCCGTCGTATGAGATACCGAAATAGACTGATTTTGCCACTGTTGTCGGTTATTCCATAATACTGAAAGTGCCCAATCAACTTTTGATTGAGCATCTTGATTAATTTCTCAATCGGTATATGCATGTTGTGCCAGATCCATTCAGCATACTCTTTTACTTTGGTTTTGAGTTTCTTCTTGATGGTTGCCCGCTTTACTCTGAACTTTCCATTCTTGCTTTGACTACAGTAATGTGTGAATCCGAGAAAATCGAAGGTCCCTGGTTTGCCACTTCCTCTTTTAACGCGGTTGCTTTCTGCAAATCTGCCGAATTCTAAGATTTTGGTTTTCTCTTCGGCAATCTCCAAGTTGAATTTCCGTAACCTCTCTATCATTTTGCCATAAAATGCTTCTGCCTCGTCTTTGTACTGAAAGAAGCAGATAAAGTCGTCGGCATATCTTATCAGATATGCTTCTCCTCGACACTCTTTTGTTACTTTCACCGTGAACCACAGGTCTAGTACATAGTGAAGATACACATTTGACAGAGTCGGCGATATGAGCCCCCCTTGCGGTGCTCCCTTGTCTGTCTCATACAGTTTCCCTTCTTCCATGGTTCCGGCTTTGAGAAAACGGCTTATCAATCTTAGCAGGTTGGGGTCTTGTATTCTCTCCTGTAGAAATTTCATCATCCACACGTGGTCTACGTTATCAAAGAACCCTTTAATATCGGCTTCCACTATATAGCTGATTTTCTTGGTCTCCAGGATTTTCCCCACTGCTTTTATGGCGTCATGACAGCTTTTACCCGGCCTAAATCCATACGAGCAGTCCAAGAATTCGCATTCATAGATGCTTGTCAGGATATTATTTAGGGCTTTCTGTACCAGTTTGTCTTCGTAGGCCGGTATCCCCAACGGTCTCATTTTCTTTCCGTCCGCTTTTGGTATGTACACCCTTCTGACGGGTTGTGGCTTATAGGCCTGTCTTTTCATTCTGGCGAGGAGTCCATCTATGTTTTCCTGGAGATTTTCATCGTATTCCTGCTTTGTGACTTCGTCTATTCCTGTAGCTTTGTCACCCCTTAGCTTCGTGTGGCAGGCTTTTAGTGCTTCTTCATCGATGGCATGGATCAGAGTTTGCAGCTTTACTCTCGGTCTTCTTTTAGCTAAGTCTGTTATCCTTGTTAGTTTTGTTTCCAATGTTTCTCCCTACCTCTGGTGTAGCATTGTTTCCCTTTGCAAGGGCACTGTTTTGTTACGCCCTTCCCTCAGCAGGCATTACCCTGCTTCCTCAGTACTATGGCGCAATCCGACTCCCTGCCGTCCTTTTGGCTTCCTCGTCTTCGACTTGTAGGCCATACTCTCTAGGCGAGACTGCAGGGTCTCCCAAGTTCACACGTTGTAATGATGTGTAGCATGCCAAGACCTTTGACCCCGGGGCGCTGGATTACGCTCGCCATTATCGCTCAATCCAGTGTTGTCTTCTGCTGGTTCTACGGCATCGACCATACCCGTTTGGGGATTTCGGGGCTCTACATCTTCAACTTTCGCTTTCGGCCTACTACCTCTCCTACCTACGCTTAGTCTTAACGTTACCGCTTCAGACCCAAGGCTGGATACTGGTGACTGGCTAAGTCTTTCCAGGCGGGATTCCCACCCACTATACACCGTGCGCTTCTTGGCGCACAGAACCGTCCC
>NZ_LSLK01000125.1 GCF_002257705.1 Sporomusa silvacetica DSM 10669 | reverse complement strand
CAATGTATTCATCGAAGACTGCCGCAGACAATGCGGAGGAAGGCGGGGATGACGTCAAGTCATCATGCCCCTTATGACCTGGGCTACACACGTACTACAATGGGCTTAAACAAAGCGAAGCAAGACCGCGAGGTTAAGCAAAACGCATAAACAAGCTCTCAGTTCGGATCGGAGGCTGCAACTCGCCTCCGTGAAGTCGGAATCGCTAGTAATCGCAGGTCAGCATACTGCGGTGAATACGTTCCCGGGCCTTGTACACACCGCCCGTCACACCACGAAAGTTGACAACACCCGAAGCCGGTGGGGTAACCAGCAATGGAACTAGCCGTCTAAGGTGGGGCCGATGATTGGGGTGAAGTCGTAACAAGGTAGCCGTATCGGAAGGTGCGGCTGGATCACCTCCTTTCTAGGGAGAACTGCTCGATGTTCGATGGGCGACATTCGTCTTTCGACATAAAAATCGAGCTACTTCTAGGTCGGTACATTTGGCAGATGCAAGACAAGAAATGGAAAGCTTGGCTTTTTTGAAAGTTGCAGGCCGAAAATCGATTGTCGAATACTCTTACATTGTTTGGTTTTGAGGGAATGCTCATAAAATATACTCCGACAAAATTGCGTTAACGGGTTGCATCGTTCGTAATGGTGGTTCGGAGGATAAAGAGCGCAAAAAATTCTCTTGAGGCTGTTATAAGCGAGTATCGCTAAGCAATACAGCGAGGGCGAGTTTTCACACAGCCGTAATTTTGGGCCTATAGCTCAGCTGGTTAGAGCGCACGCCTGATAAGCGTGAGGTCAGTGGTTCAAGTCCACTTAGGCCCACCATATTCGACATTCGATGTTCGATATGCGACATTAGTCAAGTCATCGAACATCGTAAGTCGAAAGTCTAATATCGATTCTGGGGGCGTAGCTCAGCTGGGAGAGCACCTGCCTTGCAAGCAGGGGGTCAGCGGTTCGATCCCGCTCGTCTCCACCATAATCCAGTGACGATAGCTGTGGGGTTCCATCTGTCTCCATACCGAACACAGTAATTAAGCCCACAAACGCCGAAGGTACTTGGTTGGAAACGGCCTGGGAGATTAGGAAGTTGCTGGTTTTGGAACGAAAGTTGCCAGAACTTACCTGTTGAAATACACAAGTGGTTCTGATAATGTAGATGTTCCGCTGTTCCTTGAAAACTGCACAGAAGAAAGCAAAGTAAAGAATGCTTCTTAAAAGTAATTTTGAGAAGAGAACTTAACGAAGCGCAATTAGGACGAACTGAAGGCAAAACGTAAGCAAACTTTCGGCATAGTAAAATAGTGCCGAGAGACTGGCTAGAAATGGACAGATGCTAGGCGCAGCGAGCACCGGAGCAGAGGCGTACAAGTTGTACGTTGAGCACCGGAGCACAGTAGCAACAACGCAGATGGCCGTTTATAGACAGTCGACAAAGTATGCAGCAACAAGACTTAATTAAGTCAAGTTACTAAGGGCATACGGCGGATGCCTAGGCGCCAAGAGCCGACGAAGGACGGGGTAAGCTCCGATATGCCAGGAAGAGCTGCAAGCAAGCTTTGACTCCTGGATTTCCGAATGGGGGAACCCGGCGGTGGTAATGCACCGTCACCTAACTTATGTTAGGAGGGCACCCGGGGAACTGAAACATCTAAGTACCCGGAGGAAAAGTAATCAATTGAGATTCCCTAAGTAGCGGCGAGCGAACGGGGAAGAGCCCAAACCAGAGAGCTTTGCTCTTTGGGGTTGAGGACTGACAACAATCAAACCAGGCTTAGTCGAACTACCTGGAAAGGTAGGCCACAGAAGGTAACAGCCCTGTAAGCGAAAAGCAGAGTTTGAGGGTCAGAATCCAGAGTACCACGGGACACGAGGAACCCTGTGGGAAGCAGGGGGGACCACCCTCCAAGGCAAAATACTCCTTGGCGACCGATAGCGCATAGTACCGTGAGGGAAAGGTGAAAAGCACCCCGGGAGGGGAGTGAAAGAGAACCTGAAACCGTATGTCTACAAGCAGTCGAAGACCCATATGTGGTCGACGGCGTGCCTATTGAAGAATGAACCGGCGAGTTACAGTAACTAGCGAGGTTAAGTGG
>NZ_LSLK01000123.1 GCF_002257705.1 Sporomusa silvacetica DSM 10669 | reverse complement strand
CTTTCTATGATATGATAAGAGGAAAAGCGTTAAAGTAGGTGAGTAAAATGCCGCGAACTGCCCGGAAGAAAAGTAATAGCGGAATATATCATATAATGCTACGAGGAATAAACAGACAAATTATATTTGAGGATGATGAAGATAGAGTTAAGTTTATTGATACCTTAAAGCATTATAAGCAGATATGTGGATTTAATGTTTTTGCCTATTGCCTTATGGATAATCATGTTCACCTTATTATAAAAGTGAATAACGAGTCGTTGGGGGAAACATGGGGACGGTTCTGGTGTTTCCTAACTATCTATGATATGATAAGAGAAAACGCGTTAAAGTAGGTGAGTAAAATGCCGCGAACTGCCCGGAAGAAAAGTAATAGCGGAATATATCATATAATGCTACGAGGAATAAACAGACAAATTATATTTGAGGATGATGAAGATAGAGTTAAGTTTATTGATACCTTAAAGCATTATAAGCAGATATGTGGATTTAATGTTTTTGCCTATTGCCTTATGGATAATCATGTTCACCTTATTATAAAAGTGAATAACGAGTCGTTGGGGGAAACATGGGGACGGTTCTGGTGTTTCCTAACTATCTATGATATGATAAGAGAAAACGCGTTAAAGTAGGTGAGTAAAATGCCGCGAACTGCCCGGAAGAAAAGTAATAGCGGAATATATCATATAATGCTACGAGGAATAAACAGACAAATTATATTTGAGGATGATGAAGATAGAGTTAAGTTTATTGATACCTTAAAGCATTATAAGCAGATATGTGGATTTAATGTTTTTGCCTATTGCCTTATGGATAATCATGTTCACCTTATTATAAAAGTGAATAACGAGTCGTTGGAAAGCATAATGAAACGAATAGGAGTAAGTTATGTTTATTGGTATAATTGGAAATACAAAC
>NZ_LSLK01000122.1 GCF_002257705.1 Sporomusa silvacetica DSM 10669 | reverse complement strand
GAACTAGCCCGGTACATTGACTGGTTTAACAATATTAGAATTCATGGTTCTCTCAATTACTTAACGCCAGTTCAAGTTCGACAATTGACCTTATAAATATTGTCCGACTAAGTGTTGACAATCCACTATAATTTACAAGGCTTACGAGAAAGGACTCATTGACGATCTAATTATTCAACTGAGGACTAACATTTCAACGTTCGATTTGAAAGCCTATCACCCTATTGTTAGAGCCTTTTACCAAAATTCAATGAAGTTTAGTCATGATTGGGAGTTTATGAGTATTGCTCCACACTCGCGAGCTGAAGGACTTATTGCACGTCTCTTATCGGAATGCAAAGATATTTCTTTGTGTCGAGAAATCATGGTAGACTTAGTTGCCGAGTGCCAGGAGCTTGATTTCATCAGAGGTGTGCTTGGGACTTTTAAAGAACTGGGAAACTCGTCAGGGGTTAATCTTGATGAAATTAAGGGGCTATTTGCTCAGAGATTGGATTCTATAATAGACAGTAGAGATAATGTTTTTATTCCACCTGAACAATTTCGGGATTTTTGGGCCTTGTTAGATAATTGCTCGCACGAGAGAGTTGCTACTTACCTTCACGATTTGTTAGCAGATAATATAGACACACTTCCGGACTTTATGAACCTTATGGTTAGCAAGAGTATGTCCTCTTCAACAGGTATTAGATATGAATTTTCCATGGGTGAATACAAACATTACGAGCCGCTTATATCTGTCGAAGAACTACATAAGGCTGTTAACGAATATATCGCGAAGCACTCTAAAGATACGCTCCCAAAGAGCATTTACCTTTACCTTGAGGTAGTTGAAAAGTTGAATCAAGGAATTGTTGAGTAATATGATTATACCCCCTTGAAACATTATCGCAGTTTTGGGGGCTTTACACTATGTGGGGGTTAGTTGACGCTTACTATTAAGAAGAAATAGATGGTGAATAAATGCAAAATGTTGGTAGACTAACAGTGATAAAATCAAAATTTGGGAAAGTAGAAAAAAGAGAGAAGTTTTGAAGCTTATGCTAACTAAGAGCAATGAAATTACCAAAAACGATAGTTTAGAATACGGGAGATGACGTCATGAGTAAAAACACGGTATACATGTACATCCTTGATACTATGGCCGATTGGGAGTGGGGATACGTAACTGCTGAATTGAAAACCGGACGGTTTTTCAAGAAAGGAATTCCTCCATTTACGATTAAGACTTTTGCTCTAACTAAGGAACCGATTGCGACCATGGGCGGACTACGCATAATACCTGATTTAGGCGTTGATGAAATTGGCCCTCAGGATTGCGAATTATTACTGTTACCCGGTGGCCAAACTTGGCTGGAGTCAACTCATGCCATAGTGTTGGAAAAGGCGAAAGAATTTTTGGCCTGCGGTATTCCTGTCGCCGCAATTTGTGGTGCGACTATGGCACTTGCAGCAGCCGGCGTTTTGGATACATACCGGCATACAAGCAATGATCTTCCGTATTTAAAAAAGGTTTGTCCAGACTATAAAGGAGAAGAGAACTATCGATTCGAGAGCGCGGTTAGTGACGGCAATCTGATTACTGCTGGAGGGATGGCTCCGCTAGAACTGGCTTATCAGGTTTTCAAGAAACTATCCGTATTTTCAGTAGGTTCGGGGTTCGATTCCCCGGTGTGTCACCAGAGAAAAACAGGTGTATCAAGGATTTATGATCTTTGGTACGCCTTTTATTTTTGGCTAAATTTATAATGTCCCTTTTTTCAAAATAAGTCAGTAGAATATACATGAAAACGGACAGATAAGTTGTTTTCAGGAAAAATCATATGAAACATAGTTCCTGTCTCTGTTTCCTGCAAGCTGTGTATCTAAATGGCGTGGAGCTGGCGGCAGATCAGTACGCTTTCACCGAAACCGGCAGTATTGACGTATTCGAAGTAACCGAGGATTCTGTGGTTACCGTCGACTTGGCAGAGTAGTAATGAAAAATAAAAATTAAAAGGGTAATGTAAAATGGCAACTTCTAGCACAACGAGTACTTTATTAAAGGCGTTGCGGCTTTGGCATTGACCTATGCTGCAAATAAATGCGTGGATCCTTCAACGTCATGGATAACCTACAAAAACGAAGCCATTGCAACTATCGCAAGCACCGCAATTACAGCATTAACTGCTGACTCAACCAGCACTGCTACAGCTGCACAATAATTTTAAAGCCGCCTGCCGGGTTTGCTGTGCTACCCGTCAAGAGGACAAAGAAAAAATAGAAGAAGTGGATTGCTGCCTGCCGATATGGTGGGCAGCAATTTTTATGCAGCTTTCGCGTACTGTTCGTGGAATTCCATGGGCGTCATGAT
>NZ_LSLK01000120.1 GCF_002257705.1 Sporomusa silvacetica DSM 10669 | reverse complement strand
GTCATTAAGTTAGTAGTTAAGAACAGGTTAATGTATCAAAAAATGGTGAACGCTATGATAAGTGTTCACCATTTTTATGATTTAAACATACCAAAAGCAGATGACGTTATAAGCCATCTGTACAACACGCAGATATGAAGAGTTGTTGTTAAGAAATTCTATATGCAAACCCGACAGCCTTTTTAATATTTTGATATCTTTCAAATACTCTGCCAGGACGTATTGGAGACATAAATTTTTGCACAATTTTCAAAAGACTTCTTTCAGAAATTTTGCCCTTGAAATACTGATAACAAAAATGTATCGCTTTAGCGAAATTGATTCTTTTATCTTTTGGATGTTCTACTTGATAAGATATTAAAGCTGCAAAATTGTACATAATTAACTTTGAAAAAATTTCTTGAAGTACAAAATCTTGCTTTTTACTATGAATGCTGGCTAATCCAACATCATATTTTAATTCTTTGAATGAAGTTTCAATACCCCATCGCATTTTATATAATTCTTTCAAAACTTCAGCAGGAAATTCATTCGCAGGTAAATTTGTGAATAACGTTTCATAAGTGGTATCTGAAATTTTAAATCGAACAATTCTAAATTTCAAATCATACATCTTGTTTTCTCTAGACAGTAAGTAATCAAACGTTGTATGAGGTTGAATCCAACGATATCTATCAGGATTTTCTTTAATCAATGCTATTGTATCTTTCGTTTTTCTCCGAGTAAGGGTGATGGTGGTTTCTTTATCGAATTCATCACTATCAGGATTTTCATATTTAATACCGTAGGATTCTTTCGAACGTATAATATAGTTCCAATTCTTTTCTTGAAAATGAGCAATATTATTAAAAGATTCGTATCCTCTATCAGCTATAACAATAACACTTCCAGCTGCTTCAGATTTTTCAATCATTGATACCAGAGCCTTATGTTCATTCATACCTTTTTTACTTTGTATTGAAGCATCAACATAATTATGTTGCATCAAATCATACATAGCATCAAGATGAAGAAGATTATATCCTTTAGTATTATCGTCATTTTTGATATGAGAATTATCGTCATTTTTATTTTTAGGTAATCTTATATCAGATCCATCTACAGCAAGAAGACGATATCCTTTAAATAAAATCTGCTCGTCACATTGTTTAACTATTTCTCTAAAAATATATTCCATAGCTTTAGATGAAATTTTATTCCTTTGCTGAACAAAGGCAGAAACAGATGCGGTATCTTCTGCATAATTGAACCAATCATATATTTCTTTACATAAGCTATTTCCACCCATGCCAATCATCATTTTAATGATTGTTTCAAATGATAGTTTTCGATTCCTTGTAAAGTCCTTTGATGGATTTTGCAAAAACTCAGATGGATCATTTGATATAGTACTTATTATGTGTGAAAGTATTTCTTTTACTTCAGTCGGTTTCATATGCGTTCCTCCCTCGAATCTTTATATTCCAAGGGCAGAGCCGCAAATTTTCGACTATTTGTCAAGTGTTTTTTTATATGACTAGCAAATATAAAAATAGAACGTTTACATCTACTTTTATCGATGTAAGCGTTCTATTTTGCTTAACTTAATGACATTG
>NZ_LSLK01000119.1 GCF_002257705.1 Sporomusa silvacetica DSM 10669 | reverse complement strand
ATCATGACGCCCATGGAATTCCACGAACAGTACGCGAAAGCTGCATAAAAATTGCTGCCCACCATATCGGCAGGCAGCAATCCACTTCTTCTATTTTTTCTTTGTCCTCTTGACGGGTAGCACAGCACTATGCAGCGTTGTCATCCTGCGGCCTTTCTATTTTTAATGCAAAAGTATTTTTTTAGATTGCTCGGATAACCTATTCGGTGTAATTTAAGTAACCCCTGGGGGTATTTTGATATGAAGAAAGAATATGAAAATACGCAAGTGTATTTTGTGGGCGGAGGGTTAGGCTCTCTTGCAGGCGCTGCTTACCTTGTTAGGGATTGTGTATAAACGTCAATGAAAAAGTGAGCTACTCGCTCATGAAATTTTGAGCCACTTGTGCTGAGCCACTTAATCGTTCGTAATAGCATGATTCATTCTGTACGAGGAGCCATTCATATCCAATAAATGAGACTTAAAGGTGAGTCGATCAACAAGAGCAGCTACCATAGTTATACTTTCAAACATCTCCGTCCAACGAGAAAACTCTAAGTTTGTGGTGACAATGATACTGGCTCGTTCAGAACGCTCAGAAACAACTTTAAAAAGTAGATCGTAGAACAGACAGGGAGTGGGGCGCGGATGGTATTGGCTATATTTTAAATAAACAGTGTTGGGGAAAAGGGTATGCTGTCGAGGGCGCAAAGGCGGCAATGGAATATGCTTTTCAGCAATTACGAGCAGACAAGGTTATCGCCCAAATCAGACCTACTAACTTACCTTCCCGAAAAGTTGCTGAAAAACTTGGTATGCAAATCGAAGGTGAAATTCACCAAATCCGTAATTCACTAAAATATGTTTCATACAAAGACCAGAAGGCAATCATGGCTGATCTAAAGGTCGTCTACCAAGCTCTGACGCTAGAAGAAGCGGAGATGGCTTTTACCGCTTTTAAAGAGAAGTGGGCTAAAAAGCACCCTATCGTTATTCGCTCGTGGGAAAACAACTGGTTGGAGCTAACGACGTACTTCAGATATCCATACGAAATTCGCCGTATGATTTACACAACTAACATTATAGAGGGCTATCATCGACAGTTACGGAAGGTGACAAAAACGAAAACAGCCTTTCCATCTGATGAGGCTTTGCGTAAGATCATTTACTTGGCGACTATTGATGCTGCCAAGAAATGGACTATGCCGCTCAGAAATTGGACAGACTGTATTTCGCAGTTAGCAATTTACTTTGAAGGCCGATTAGATGCGAATTGTAGATTTAACCAATAAAAAGGACACTTATATTAAGGCAAACATTTATGATGCTAGTGGAACGCTGCTACGCCAACAGAACGGTTCGGTTAATCCTCTTGGGGAATTAAACCCTGTTGATAGACCATGATGGCACATACGAACTTAGAGGTCAGCAACGTGTTATAGGGGTATGCCGACAGGGTTGCATACATCTATTCTATCTGGAAGTATGAGAATCAAAAATGGACCGCTAAACAAATCGAAGTATCATCGTTACTTTTAGGATATGGAGAAAAATAGAGACCTTGAACCCTCTGAAATACGATTTGGCGATAAGGTGTTTGAAAAAGCTGAGAATACTGTGCCAGGGAGAATTCTTTAGGGGCATATAAATATCTGGACACTGCCAACAAAGTAGCAGTGTCTAGATGCAAAAGTTAGCTTATAAATTACGATATGGTGTAGGAACCAAACATGCGACCTCATCAATCAATCTTGAGTCGAAACCATAGAAAGTCCAATAGCTTCCAGTCCATCTATAACCCGCAACTGCGCCATACTCTACACTTGTTGGATAAAACCAAAATTGTCTTCCATTCTTCAACCATACATACGTGTAGTAGTACAAGCAATCAATGATATAAGAATATGATGGTTTTGGGGGAATAACTGTTGGTGGCGGAGAGGTCGGAGGTCCGTATTGTCTCATAAATAATAGCCCCCCTTTAAGCTCTATATAACATAATATGATGGAAAGTTAATTAATGTTCATCAAGACCTTCCATATCTATTCCTCTCCTTGAAATGTCCGAATAGGATATGAGATTTTTGTGGGGCTTTTAGCATAGAGAGACTGCAAGTGTCATAAGTTTACACTTGCAATACCATTAAGTTCAGCAAGAATAATTCGGGAATTATCAATGGAATGAGCTGTGGCAGGCGAGACTAGGCAGGCAGCAGGAATCAAAAGCTTCCTCGCATCAACTGATGCGGGCAGCAATCCTGCGCTAATTTCCCGCAACCACCGGGTAGAAGCCGCACTAGAAGCTGCAGTGAAACAAGGAGACTGCAGCCTGATGGACCGGCTCCTTGCTGTTCTTTCGAACCCCTTCGCACGTACTCCCGAACCAGCTGATTACTCCACACTGCATGAGCCATCAGCCCGTCCTTACCGAACTTTCTGCGGTACCTGATAAGAAGGCGGATGATTATAACCACATACCATAGATATAAGCCTATTACTTTATTTTTCGGACGTGCCATTGGTGACATGTAATAAAGTAACATTTGGTAATGGATCTACAGTCAATAAAAACAGCCTGATCCTCTGCAAAATGATATGCTGAGGCCCAGGCTGTTTTTATTAATCAGTACAGCCGCATCTTTAACCGGTAGCCGCTATTATATTCTCCGGCTGTGTGGTTAGCAAAAGCGGTTCTGTCAGCAGTGTAATAAAGAAAAATTAGCGATTAATTGCCGCCACTTCCTGATATAAATCAATGGATGGCTCTTCCGATAACAGTTCTTTAATTGTGCTGAATAATTCTTTCAGATAGGGTGTAGAGCCATGAAAATTAAGTGCGTCTTTGTCGGCATATTTTTCATAAAAGAAAAATACACCTGCATCCTTCTGTGAACGGTGCAAGATATATTGTAGTGTGCCTTTTTCAAGTTCTACCTTAGGAATTACCGATTTCAAAGCATTTTCAAGATCAGCTTCTTTTCCGGGTTTTGCTTTCATAGTGGCTACTAAAACAATCATGAAATACTCCCCTTGTATATCAATTATTTTTTAAATTGTGAGCCCACAGAATATGCCTGTCCCAATTCCGGCCCCATACCAAAGTATGTCCTGTCGGGAGGGCTATAGGAAATGGGACTTACTTTTATCAAATTAGGCAGTCCGTTTTCTCCCAATACAGCATCTTCTGCTTTTACATCTACTATTTTCCCGATGAACTGGGTATGCATACCAAGATCAATTGTTTGCAATAACTGACACTCTAAAATAAGCGGAAACTCCTGCACATATGGCGCGTCAACCAAGTCACTTTTCACGGCAGTCAGGCCAGAGCCGGTAAACTTATCCGTGTTTTTTCCGCTGACCATGCCAGCATAATCAGCCTCTACTACGTGAGCTTTTGAGGGTATGCTGACAGTAAATGCCTTGCGGTTAAGTATATTATCATAGGATGCGCGGATTTTTTGCAAAGACACAGTCACACAAGGAGGCTCGGAGCAACAAATACCACCCCAGGCAGCAGTCATAATATTCGGCTCGTCGTTTTCCCCATAAGTTCCTATTACCCAAACCGGCGTGGGCATTGCAAAAGTTTTAGCTCCTATTGATTTTTTCATGACACCACTTCCTTCTTAAAAATAGTAATTTAGGATTTTTATTGATCTATTTCTCTAATATAACAATAAATGACCATCTATATTTTGGCAATACGCACTTTTTGGTTTTATAGTATCTATTTATATACTTACTAACATGCCTTTCATGTACCCTTTTCATCACAACTGCGGCACTGCACCAAGGCACATTTCCTTTTGCTAGGAGATATACCCATTCTAGGCCATTTATTCAGGTCGACAAGTCTTGAAAAAAGGGAAACCGAGCTGGTGATATTTATTACCCCCAAAATTATTGATGGTCCGTAACGTCAGGCAGGAGGTAACAATGCGGCTGAAACGCTGGTGGAGATTATTTTGTTTGCTTATCTTCTCGTTGTATTTGGCTGCGCCGGATGCAACGGCCAGTGGCTATCAACTGCTGGCCACATACTGGGCGCCCATAGTAATCAAAAGTCGTCAGGTTCTGATTACACTTCACCATATGTCCCCGTCACTTGGGAAGCAGGCCGTATGAAAATGACTTTGTGGGGCTGCTGCTCGTCGTAGAGAAGAATCAAGGCGAGTATGGCCGACTCGTCAATACCTTGGTCTTCCATGAAGGCGATTGGGATCGCCTCAATAAGCGGTCACTGAGCGGCGATATGCGGATTAGAAATCGTATCAACCCAATCCTTATCATCTGCTACCTCCTGGTGATCTCGTCAATCCCAATGGTAGCTATGGTTTTGGAGTGGGTCAATTCTTTTCCGGCGTTATGAGTCGTTATATCCCGGCGGTGACAACAAAGCTGAATATGTACAGCAAAGTGACATAATACCGATTTTCTGCATAGGATATTATAAAAAAATCTTTAAAGAGGAGTAATTTAAATGCATATTTTTAAGTATAATCTATTTGCTACTGATAATAAGATTATGGTCCCCTTAACACCGGACCCCTGTGGACCAAGAACCGAGCTTTATATATGGGGGTTCGCTGGTGGTCTGTATGAAAAAGATGGAGTAGTCATTAATCCAGAGTTCGCTGTTGAAAATGGATGCCAGTTTTTTGGCAATGCCAGCTTCCTTTCCCCGCGAATTGACGTGGAGTGCGGCGATCATTTATTTATTACGTTAGTTAATCTTGGTATGAAGTACCGACCAGATCTTCCTGATGTGCACAGCATTCATATTCACGGCGGTCATGTGGCTACTCAGCTTGATGGTGTTCCCGAAACCTCGTTTGGTGTTCCCATGCAGATGGGGGATGGAATGATGATGCCCAAATGTGCAATGCCTGATCCCTCCGTTGATCCCGATCAGGCCATAACCTATTATTTTGTACCAGAGCATCCTGGAACGTATTTTTATCATTGCCATCAAGAGGCTGCCGAGCACGTCCAAATGGGTATGTACGGTGCTTTAATCGTCTATCCGTCAATGGAACATCTAAAAGATGCAGGAGTCCATATACCACATGGATATACCAATAGGAACTTTGCTTATGCCGACAAATATACCTTTTTCGACAAGGAGTATGTTTTATTGCTTTCTGATATTGACCAAATATGGCATCAGTCTGTCCTTGAGGGTAAAAAGTTTTGCCCCGCGGATTTCAAACCAACAGTTTGGTTAGTCAATGGACGTTCCTTTCCTGATACTCTTTTACCAACTGAAGTACCGGATAGTATAGGGGCTTACTCTATTCCGCCAGGATATGAATCCTATGTTCATGTAAAGACTGGAGAAAAATTTCTGATCCGGTTAATTAATATGGGATATCAGGCTATACCATGGCATATCCATGGTTGGCATTTCCGTATCATTGGTAAAGACGCTCATCCGATGCCAGCAAATCCGAAGGATAAGAATTCACAGATGGGATTTACTCAACTTATAGGATCAGGAGAAAGCTATGATCTTCTCATAACCGCTGATAACAAAAAACCGTTGTATGGAGAATATATCAGTCAGGGGTTTCCTGATAGTATTAATTCACTTATGGAGCAGGTAAAAAAGGCCGAAATTGCTTCAGGCGAACAACTTTGGCAAAATATACCCCAAGAAGGAACATTTACTGGAGATTGCCTTTATCAAAAACTCTTTAGCTTCTTTAACTACGGACAAGAACCAAATCAGTTTTTTCCACAATTTTATATCATGCATAATCACGATGATTATAAAGCGACCACTCCGAAGGATTTAGCTAATCCCGAATCCGAAGATCAATGTCTGTACCCGGGCGGTCAACTCTGTTTTATGCAAATCGATGCTCCTGATCTGGATCCTTGCAAATGCGAAGATCAGTGCTATAAAACAGAACAAAAATAGTAATGTCAATATATAATATCAAATATGCTGCTTTTGTTGGCTGGATGGGATATGGGAACAGGCTCATCGTCCCACAAAGAAACTGTCAAAGTCAATTCTAATTGAAGCAAGGTTTTCTAAGATTATGTTAGAAGGAAAGGGTGGATTTAGAAGGTCACGGATCGCCTCCACCAATCAAATCCGGAATGCCTTGTAACCCGCGAATTTCGCGGGTTTTTTGCTGTATGCTTTTTGAAAGGTTTCGGATAGCTCCACCAACCAAATGATTTTACTAAAAATAGCAAAAATGGTGGTTGTAGACAAGGAATTTGTCGGATTTAGCTTGAATAATTAAATATATGGTAAAGTTTGGTGACTGATAAAATGAGTTAAAGAACCGTCACCTGACTCAAAGCGGGACAACCACCTTTACAATTTGAAGGATGGGCACTGGGGGGATTAATAATGACCGCAGGGAAATTGGTTCTTTTTCCTAACAAAAATAGAGGTTTCAAATATTGGTTTCATATATAGAAATAATAAAAATATTATCAAAGTACCCGCTTTCTCTATGTTAAACGGTAAGCGTTATTCTTTTGATGTAGAATTAGAAAGAAGAAGTGGCTCAATCAAGATTGTCGGAATTTCTAATATAGACATATTTTTGCAGAAGAAAAATAAAAAAGATGCAGAACTATTACAAATCGAAAAACAATTAAATTTAGCAAAAAATGATAATGATTGTGAATATTTGGTTTTTACTGTTCGTATAAAATTTGCCATGGAAGTTCAAGAGCATTAAATCTATAGACTTATTTCAATTGCATTAACTCATGAGTTGGGTGAAGGTTTTCTGATTCAATTTTACCAAATGGAGGTTATGTATGTTAGCACTTATTGGAGTATTGAGTATTTTGGGGATATATGCTTTCGGATGCTACGTAGTATACCGCGTAATAAGAAAGTTTGATCAAGAGGTATTCTATATGGAAACCCTAATCCCCATTTATAATGTATATTTACTTGCAAAACAAGTTATGGTAGCTCCGGGAAAATTTATTACTATTAATTTGGTTGTACTTTTTCTTGGCAGTATTGGGGCGGGTGTATACCATAGTAGTCCGGCAGTATCGTTAGCAAATTTCATCTTATATAGTTTGACGGCATATCTTTGGGGAAAGATCGCCAAGGGGTTAGGGAAAAATTTCTGGCTACATGCAGTTTTAGCATTCTTCAATTTGCCATTACTGTAACAGTGCCAATTATGGCGTTTGATAACAGTCGGCCTGAATGAGTAGAGTAGCTCTCTTGACGTACGTATCTTTAATAGGTTGTCAACAATCTCGTCTTACTGGCAACCGGGTGGAGAAATATGAAGTGGATCAAGTTATTGTGAATATCAGGGGGGAGATATATTGGACATTATCATCCCGGCGGATAAGCTTTGCATAAGGGGCTACTGTCAGAAATGCGGCAACGACGGTTATTATTTTGCCGATGCCGTGGAAGAATGCCATTTCGTCGAGTGTGCCCACTGCGGTAAGCAGGCTCTTGAAACATGGTGTCCAGACTGCGGGGTAGGGTTTACCAAGACGTTAAATGGCAAAAGTTATTTCTTCCACTGGAAATGTGAGGAATGTAAGAAGAAATATATTTTGCCGGCTGATTTTTTTAATCAGCCGGTATTGCTATATCGCAAAGAGGATATTCCGAAACACTTACGAAACGAGAAACCAGTTTTGGTGAGAATGTGGAAAGATATATGGCCGATGCTTAAGCCGACTAGCATAAGGGTGCGAATCACCCTGGCAATTTGCGTTATTTTATGGGCGGCCAATGCATTGGTGTGGAATAAGCCCTTGGATATGTATCATCATGCGTTGCGGGGCGATTTGTTCTTCGCGGCTATGATTTCAGTAGTGATGGCGTTGCCTTCCGGAGCAGCCAGCGACATGGACTGGAATCTGAGCAAACGGTTCGACAGATGGACATCAAGGATATTTAGGATTATGTGGGCGGTAGTTATGGTAGTTGTAATTTATTTAGGCACAATTACCGGCTATGATTGGCTTGCCGGTCCCCGTCAAATCACTGGGCAGGTTACATCAGTCGTGGGAGAATTGCAATACACCACTTCGCACGAAGGTTTGTGGCGTAAGAAGTATCCCCATAATTGGCGGTTTAGTATTAAACTTGATAATAACAGCTATACATGGAGAGTGGACAGCCCTTTTAACAAAGAGGCTTTTTACCGGAGTCTGCAAGGCAAAAAAGTAGTGATTGAGTATACGCCAGCAGGGAAGAAAGTAGTGTCTGTAAAGCCTGCCGAGGTAGGTATAACAAGTAACTAGCCTAAGACGGAGTGGATTCAAATGAGTCAAGAATGAGTCAAGGGACGGTTCTGTGCGCCAAGAAGCGCACGGTGTATAGTGGGTGGGAATCCCGCCTGGAAAGACTTAGCCAGTCACCAGTATCCAGCCTTGGGTCTGAAGCGGTAACGTTAAGACTAAGCGGAGG
>NZ_LSLK01000118.1 GCF_002257705.1 Sporomusa silvacetica DSM 10669 | reverse complement strand
CATATATTTTGCTTATTTATTCCCCTTAGCATTAGATGATATATTCCACTTTCACTTTTCTCTCTAGCTTGTCTTGGCATTAAATCACCTCGAAACTAGTATAGCATTCTTTTAGTTCCGGGACAAGCAACCTGTCCCCTTGTCCCCTTTGATAACATGAGAAGATGTCCTAATTGTCATGAAGATGCACCTTGTCTGGGTGCTTTGAGAAAATGTAAGGAATGTGGTGGCACTTATTGTGGTAGTTGTATGGGTAATGGATATGGTGGTAGTTGTCCTTATTGTGGAGGGAATGAGTCGAAGTCATTCTGATTCACGAGATTTGATTTTCATGGATTATTAATAGTAATTTATTACCTATAATTTGGATGTCACTAGACAACATACAGAGAGAAAGAGAGGTCAGCGGATTTTTTACGTCCACTGACCTCTCTTTTATTGGCTAAATATTACCTGTTTTTAGGCACCATCTTTTGTCATCAACGAACTCATGGGTAATTACTAAAGTCCATTTAAAGCTTTCGTCAAAAATGTATACATCTTCTGGTAAAAATTCTAAATTATTCATTAATGTGTTGAAGCCTAATTTTAATACGCTTTTTTTACCAAATTTCCAATAGTCATTGTAAAATATCCTCTCTTTTGTATGTATATCCCAAAAGACAAATACATTGTTCATTACACATGATTTCGATTCAATGTACTGTAAGTCAGTGACTATTACATCCTTTAGACAATCCCACAAATAGCCCGTATAGCATGTCCCGTCAGAGTACTCATTTAAAGTTTCAATATATTTTTTATAGTATTCTCTATTTACATCTATAAACGAGTTAATATATTTCTCCCTCAAGTATTGAGACTCATTTATTGGAACAATTACTAATTGTTTAGTAAATTCATCTAATTTCACAAGATCCCTCCTCTAATCTGCTTGTATTTCTATTGTTCCTTTCTTACCACTTGCAGTTGTGTAATTGATATGGTTAAAATTATGTGGATTGGGAGATTCATGTGGTCCTTCTATTCTATTTACTTTACCACCTGATTCAATTATAAGGTCCATAGCTTCCTGCTTTGTAGGTATTTGTCCCTTTAGGTCTCTTATTGTTCCTCCACTCCCCACAGTCTGAACATTACTTCTCCAAGTTTGGTCGCCTCTCCATCCTTTACCGCCAATACCTTTGCCAATCCCGAGTTTAACACGCCCTATGCCTGCTGCCACTGCTATTGACAAATCTTGTTCAGCTAGTAACATGCGAGACTCTTGGCCAAGGTCTAACCGGAGTCTATAGCTATTTGCTAATGCATACATTTCTGGATTTGTATTAATTATTTTATCCAGAGTATAATTCAACCCATGATTTAACCATTCCTTATTATCGTCACTGATCAAACAGTCCAACAGAGGGTATAACTCTTTCTCAATTCTTTCATCATCACCCTCACCACTTAAACCATTCTGCGACTTGTAATTACTTAGAGCATAATATTCTGCAAGAACGTCATGTATTAACGATACATCCTTACTATCTAATGCTTGGGCCAATTTTAATTCAAATGCATATTGCTCATTGTGATTTAGCCAATTATTCTTCGTCTCGCTAGCAGCTACACTAGCCCCAGTCATAGTATTACCGCCAATAATTTTAGCGGCAATGGCTCCCACAATTGCACTTGCCCATTGCATAGCAGCAGGATCTTTGATATTTTTCAACTCGTTCATTAGGAGTTGGTTAAAACCTGCACCCGCTGCGCCAGAGGCGAAGTTTCCTCCACCTAATTTAGCCATTAATCCACCAGCAAAGGCATCAAGAGCAACTTTTTCTGGACTACCTTCTTTTAATCCAAGATTTCCAATAACATCAAATGTTACTTCACCAAATACCTTAGCTAATTCTTGTTGTTCTTGAACGGTTTTCTTATCAAATATCTTGCCTAAAGCATTTAATGCTCCTTCTGGATCACGACTAAGTTTCGATAAGTCTTGATCTGGATTGCTACGCACTTCAATTGTACCAGGAGAAATAGCTGATTTAGTTGTACTGTCTGCATCTCCTGATGCTTTTACCCCAATATTAGGAGTTAAACCTTTTTCGTTTAATTTAGCGTCTTTTCTAGTATCAAGATTTACCCCTACACTGCTTGCGCTGTAATCCGCCTTATTCTGGATATCCGAGTACGTAAGAGTATCGGTAGAGAGTATGTTTTTATCTGGAGTAGCTTCGCTGGAAATGACTGCACCTTTCAGGTCGGTGTTTTTACCTACAGTGATATCAAAGCCACCCTTGCCAGCAAAAATACCTGCTTGATCATTAACACTGGCGTAAGTAGAGTCGGTTTTACCTTTGCTGATGGAACCAGTTACGCCACCTATTAGTCCTGTACTAAATCCAAACCCACTGCTTTGATTTTTCGCGGTGTAGTCATTAGTATCCTGCTGGCTGGCGATGTTGAGGTTGCCACTGACGTCGATCACAACTTTCTCGCCTTTGACCTGAGAACCGATAATGTTCGTATCGTTACCAGACTTCAGAGTAGCGATGCCGCTGGCATTGATTACACTTTCGGCATAGGTGCCGATTGTTTCATTTTCTT
>NZ_LSLK01000117.1 GCF_002257705.1 Sporomusa silvacetica DSM 10669 | reverse complement strand
ATCATGACGCCCATGGAATTCCACGAACAGTACGCGAAAGCTGCATAAAAATTGCTGCCCACCATATCGGCAGGCAGCAATCCACTTCTTCTATTTTTTCTTTGTCCTCTTGACGGGTAGCACAGCAGTTTAGCTATACGGGCGGCTCTCTTCATAAACTTGGGTAATTTAGTTTTAACAGTATCTACGTTATCACAAAACAGCGAAAACAGGTTGCTACTGTTGGTATCTCGCCTACCGCCCCAGTCCCGCGCCGCCTCTGTCCTAAATATTGGGTTAACATGGGAGTCGACAACTGGTTTAACGTAGTTGAGATAATAACTAAGCTGCTTTCGCACCTCGTAGTTTTCCAACGTTTCACGCGGGCGTTTAACAATGTAGTCGCCATGTTTAAAGCCACCGGTTGCGTAGTAGAAGTCTTCTAGGAACCTGTAATCGGGATTAGCAATTATATCTACTATCAAGGCTTACCCTCC
Organism: Sporomusa silvacetica DSM 10669; assembly: GCF_002257705.1. GTDB lineage: Bacteria > Bacillota > Negativicutes > Sporomusales > Sporomusaceae > Sporomusa > Sporomusa silvacetica. The sequence continues at coordinate 86,926 of NZ_LSLK01000117.1, read as the reverse complement.
TTTCTGCTTATATCTGGAATAAAGTTTCTGGCTTGCGGTACATATGTTGCCAACGCTAAAGCATCGCCTAAATCCGGCGACTTTAAACCGCGTTTTTTCATATCCTCTTTTCTTTCCAATTCTATTTCACCATCTGAATTAACTTTGTACTTACGATTAGAAAGTTGGCTGATCTGTGCGTCATTGTACCAAAGCGTAATTTTATCATACCTTAGAAGTTCTCTAATGTCCCCCACATCAGGCCAGTACTGTTTGAATATCTTACAGGATCATCGGTAAACAGCTTGCCTCCAGCCCAGCCCCGCCAAAATGGCCCTCATGCACTTTAACATGCGCCATTTTTCGCTGTCTAACAACCTCTTTAACACGGTCATATGTACCTACTCCTAAACCGTCACAGTCAACGCGGACTGATATTGGTATCCTGCCGTGTTTGTCCGTATACCGGTCAAGCATCTGTATCGTACGTCCGGCAAGCTCCATTGTGTCATTATGATTATATGTTTCAGGTTTTTGCTGGTGTTGGCGATTAAATACGGGACAAATGACACTTTGATCATCCCCAAATCTGGCCACATCGACGCCTATGTCAATAGCGGCTGGTTTAACTACCAAAGGCACTTTAACGCTGTTGCGCTCGACCCAGTCAAGCGGAATAAAGCTATCCGGCATAGCCTTTGGAAACTGACCGGCAACACGAACGCGGAATACATCGCGATCCTCACCAAACATGTCAATTATCATTTGAACATATTCTTTTGTTACCCTGGGAGAGGTGCGACCATCTATGTGAAATGCGTTGTATAATTCCCTGCTTTTGTTGTGGCTGTCGTAAAACCACCCGGCTATCTGCGTAGGGTTTCCACAGGCCAGAAGCCTGACATTTTCAGTTGTTAAAGCGCCTAACACCGGCTCGAATATCTTATCAGGCACGCCACTTGCTTCGTCTATGACATAAAAAACATGATCCGCGTGAAACCCTTGCAGCGCGTCTGGCTTAACCGCTGTCCTGGGCACCGCGAACCATTCTTCCCGGTGTGCTTTATGGTAGAATCGTTCGTCTGTCCACTCAAAAAGGTCTGCATCGGACGATTGTCGATTCCACTTATTTAACTCTGCCCAAAGAATGTCATGTAATTGGTGCCTGGTAGGCGCTGTACACGGTATTTTGGGGAATGGCCTGCTGTATATAAACCATTTTATAGCCCACGATTCTACCGCACTTTTACCAACGCCGTGACCGGCTCGTACAGACGTCAATCTATTACCGGCACAGCTTAGCAATATCTCAGCTTGAATATCGTCAGGCGTGGCTCCTATAACCTCTTTTACGTAGTCTAGTATGTTGTCGGCATAATATCTTATAACGTGCGGCTGCAGTAAAATAGGTTCAACAGTCGTCATCGGTTCGCCCACGCTTCCTGTACCCGTTTGGCGTGGTCTTGGGCAACTGTATCACCGTCGCCTTCTGATTTAGCCCTGTCAATATCGGCTTTTAGCTTTTCTATTTCAAGTTTGCCCTTATCGCCAGTAAGATCCACGTACTGCTTTATTAAGCCCTCTAACGTTTTCATAGCGCGGCTTTGCGCTGTTATAAATGTCGCTTGCTTATCCCAAGCGAATTGGAGCTCATATGTTACTGAATCGCTTTTTTCGCCGCTAGTGCTACTCTTCAGCACCTTGGTCAGATCATCCTGGTCCTTAACAAACATAATCCTCTGCGCCCTAGCAATAGCCGTGTACTGAATAACTATATTCTCCCACAACACTTCAATGGGGCTCTTGACTTGAATGCTCTCTATAATCTCCTGCGTATCAGGATCATCGGGAAATATCTTACTAAAAAATCCATGCTTAAAGTTCTGGTTTCGCTCCCCCGGCATGCCACCTATGCCACCACTATTACCGACTGCGTTTTTATTACCTTTGGGAGCGCCATGTCCTTTGGCGTTTTGACTGCCGAATGGCGGACCTGTCTTCTTTGGTTTTGGTACGCTTCTATCTATTTCAAGTGGTACGTTCCCTCTCGCAATGGGTACGTCAATTGGTACGGCGTTCCCTTTGAGACGATCATCCCACTTATCGACGTTTTTCCACTTTCTAATTTTCACATCAGGTATTTCCAATGTGGTAGCTATTTCAACAAGTGGTATTTGTCCGCCGCTATCTTTCCATATCTCAAACGCTTTATCACGTTCAGGGCTTCGTATTCTCGCCACTTACAAGGTCACCACCCCCGGTAGATAATAAGTAATAAGTTAATAGCTCGGGTTCTCACTCTTAACCATAGCCTTAATTGTGTCCCTTAACCCCTTAATCTGCTCCAACCGATCAATATAATTTGATCAGTAGTATCACTACAGTAACGTAGACCGTCATATATTTTTATTTAACGTGTCGCAAATAGCCTACATAATTTAGCTCCTGATAAAAATATAGACTCTCAGCAAATGCCAAGAGTCTCTTTCAAAACCAGTTGTCTAAACCTACTCCACAGAAGTTACGGCTGTATCTACAGAAGGTGCGTTACTCATGGCTGTTTCATATTCAGATTCAGTCAGCGAGCCTGAGCTATCTGTATCGAAGCTACTAAAGAGATTTTTGGACATTTCAGCAGTAACATCACCGGGACGTACTATTGAAAATTCATCTTCACTCACTAAACCATCACCATCAGTATCCATGTTTATGAAGTTTTGCAAATATGTTAGCTTCGCCTTTGTAATGCTTGTTTCTGTAGTAATTTCTTCTTTTTTGGACTGATCATTGAACGGAGGATGCTCAGATTCCAGAGCCGTTACATAGGCTGTTCCAAATTCAGCTTCGCTCACTGAACCATCACCGTCGGCATCCATACTCTTGTAGATATTTTCCGACATTTCCTCAGTAATAACACTGGGGCATGCTGCTAAAAATTCCTCTTCCGTTAGTGAATCATCATCATTGGTATCCAGTTTACTGTATAGGTATGCTGCTAATTTGTCCCGATCTTTGTACATCGATTTAGATATTTGAAAGGTATCACCATCAGAATTACTACTGACTACCCCTTCCAAACTACTAGTTGATGTTTCAGTAGTAGTACTACTACTTGCGTTGCTTTTCATAGAAGATGTTAATAATGACGCCCAATTGCTACTATTTACAGACGATATACTCATATTTCCCCTCCTTGTTTTCTACTACCATTATTAATTGCCATAAATATCGCAAATAAATATTTATTTATTCTTTGCATTTAGGCTGCTTTAACGTACTCCTAACTTCCTCTGTCATTTGTTTAGCTATGCTAGTATCATGGATTCACGGGATCTTTGGTATCGTTACTATTTTAGTACCATCGTCACCCTACTACCCTTCTTGCCTCTTGGCGGCGTAGGCGGGTGAACAATGGATGTTGACTCTGGCTTAGGTTTAATCTTCTTGGTCATAAAGCTTCGCCTCCTGTTTTTGGGCATAAGAAAAGCGCCCCGAAGGACGCTTTAAGAAATTAATCGCACCAATCATGCTTGCACTTTTTGTGGCACTTAGGACATTCACATTCATCTTCAAACCAGTGGTCACATTTAGGGCATTTTTCACACTTTTCTTTGCATTCCCAGTGACATTTAGGGCACTTGTGAGGATGCATTTGCCCACATTTTGGACATTTCTTGAAACAAAACTTTTGGCAACCATCTTGATTATAATTCATTTTTCTATCAAGCCTCCTTCATTACATAATATGTTGCTTGATAGAAATATGTTCTTTGTTTAGGTATAAAAAAAGAGCCCGATATAGGCTCTTAGTGCACACGAACTATTAATTGTTTTGAGCGTCGTCATATGCTTTCATAACGATATTATACGCTTCGTCACTGCCAAGCCAATATTGAACTTCTTCAGGATAGCTCTCAAGCACTCTATCTTCAACTTCAAAAATTTCTCTAATTTCAACGTCAAGAATTAGTGCAATTTGTCTTATACGTTCATCAGTGACCTTTCTTAATCCATTCCTTTCCCAGCGAGCAACAGCCTGTTTACTTACGCCAAATTTAATTGCTATATCTTCTTGAGTTACCCCACGACTAATTCTTAACGCCTTTACTTAATTCCAGAACTTTTTCAATAATAACGCATCTCCCCTTTCCCATTTTCTAACATATTCGGCAAAAGGTAACAAATTTCTGCAATATATTTGGCCGCCAACCGGAAAGGAGGAACCAGTCAGCGGCCCTGGTAATCATATAACCTGTTTTTGGGCATGAAAAAAGAGCCCGAAGGCTCAATCATTTTTACGTTCATCCAAATATATAAGCGCATAACCCGTTATTGTGATTACCGTAAGCAACACTAATGCAACTATTGTAAAATGATACAGCATGTCAGCGCTCCTTGCATATTTTTTATACTTTAGGTTATCAGATACTTATTGGAATTATCTTATAATGTTTCTGGTAATTACCGTCAATGGCCAGCCATATCGCCGTTCGTGCCATTCTTATACTCTATACATTCATCGCGTCGCCTATATTCAATGAACGCCCTGGCCTTTCGAACAAAAATAAAAACAGACCACCCAATTAAGGATGGCCGTTTGCGTATGTTATGTAAACTAGTTAAGGTATCGTCTCTATGCCCAATATACCACTTTGTCAAGTTTATTTCAACTATTTTCTATTTTCCTTAGCCTAATTTTGTTCCCTGAAGCCGCTAATTCATTGTCTATTTGGGTAGTTGATTTCTTTTTTGCTGGCTTCTTGCTACCCTTGCTCTTGCTACCGCCATTAAGCTTACTATGCACAGTGACTAGCGTTCCACGGGTCTTATCATTATTCCGATCACACGGCAGCTGCTTCTCAAACTCTTCCCTGATACTCTTACTATCGCTCTGCTCTGAATTAAACGGCCATATCTCAGTACCGCAATCCGGGCAGCACAGGTAAGCATCCTTCTTGTAATATATCATACTAGACTGACAGCTAGGCACTGGGCAAAGCATGTCCCTGGGTACAAAATTATTTCTTAAATCCTTGCAATCCTTACATCTTTTATGCTCTGCGTGATTAGCACTCCAATAGATACAATTGCCACAACTCTTATTCATATGTACCCCACCCCCATATTAATAAACACCAATAGGGCGACATATTGCCGCCCTTTCTTTATGCCCTAATTAACTTCTCTAACCACACCCGCAACCACTCATAATAAGAACGTATAGGCTGCGTAACTTCTGCTACTTCACAGATTTTGAGGTATTCAATCGCTTGTTGCGGTGTCTCTATTACTGTCATGATTGACCTCCCTACCATTCTTCCACACGCATGCTTCATTGCAGGTATCATGGCGCTTACACTCTATGCAACAGCCGCAAGACTGCATGCAAAGGATAGATTCAACTACCAGACAGTTACCTTTCATATTTTTCCCCCTATCGTATAAATTCTGTAATTAATTGAAAACTAAACTTATCTCGATGCCGTGAGGAGCGAAGTCTTTTGAGTAATAATTTGATTATGTGGTCAATGTTTTTCATTCCTTGGATATCCCTCTTTTTCATGAAGAAGGAAGAAGTAAAGCGTTGGATGCCGGTCACTGTATTTGCCGTACTTTTGACTATGATAATTCATGATATAGGCACTACCCTAGGGTTTTGGGCTACCCGTGAGGCGCCATTCCCATTCAATCAAATGTTACCTTACTTTTTCGGTACAATGCCTGTATTAACAATATGGGTTTTTAAGTTCACCTATGGACGATTTTGGCTGTATATGGTTACCAATACAATCCTAGATATCGGGTTTAATTTCTTTCTACTAAACTACTTTTTACCTAGTAGAGGTATATATGAGTTTAACATTTCCCCTTTGTCGTCATTGCCAATAACTATAATGCATGCAGTAGTGATTTACGGTTATCAAATGTGGCAGGATGATGTATTCGCTCGAACCGAAAGAATCAGTGCCTCGCCGAAACTACATCCAGCAGCAGCAAAACCATTGCCTAACGATGAGGAGAGGAACGATTAGCATACTCTATATTTCCCGCTCCCCTTTATTTGTCTTGGTTTGGTTAGGCTTGGTTAGTCGACTAATATTAAGCAAATGTGCTGCTCTTTTCTCTCGCTTTCACTAATGATGCCGCGCTTAAACATAAAAACATTTCAAATAGTTCCATGCTATAATACGTTGAATATTAATTTTAGGAGTAAAAAATGAACAAGCTCAATTTAGATACGCAGAAACAATATGAACTAGTTAAAAACATTAAAGAATTCATTTTAAAAGAAACCAACTCCAAATTTAGTGAGATTCAGGCGTCTAATCTCCTTGATTCCATATTAAGCGAGGTTGGAGACAGCATTTATGATCAGGTACTACTTCAGACTCGTTATGAGTTAATGCAAAAACTAGAAAAAATACTAAGAATCGAAAAAGAACCTCTTCAATGATGTGAATTGATTTCTCAAAACCAACTCAGCCATCCTACCCCGCCACCTTCCTATCAAACATCACCGGCTCATACTGAGGCTCTAACCTCTGTGGCCTACGTGGTATATCCTCAAACGGAACTTCCGGCTTCTTCTCCGCTTTAGGGCTGCCTCCAATCTCCACACTAATGCAGCAAGTCAATGCTTCTCGCTTTACCTTTGCCGCCGCATCAGCCTCAAACTTGGCTATATCGTCAGCACTGGCCTTATGAACAGTAACCCCGCTATGCTGAGTAGCAAAATACTCTTCCTGGTCCTGTATAAACTCCGTAATCGGTTTTTGCATGTATTGAATCGGCAATCTGCTGTATTCCATCCTTACCCCTCCCATATCTCAATCTCGGTCCGGCCGCACTCCACAACCGGCCCTATACTCCAATCTAAATCAACCACTTTCACATTATCATCCATGATAACACCCGACATTTTTAGCCCATCCATGATGAACTTTGGCGTGTATTATCCTTGTCCCGGCTTCTTTCTATGTCCGGGTAGTATGTAATCCTCACCACCGGCCTTTCGACTCGCTTACAGCCTCTAAGTAGCACCATCAGCAGGTCTTCCCACTGCTTCTTCACCTTCGCCCTGGCTGCCCAATGCATTCCCTGCCAATCGTTTAAGCTTGGTGGTATGTCGTAAATAATTACCGTTAGCTTACCAGACTCTTGCTTGACTACTGGCTCCGACCGTCTACGCTTCATCTTGGCGTGGCCGGTCTTTTTGTTGACCACTATTCCAAGTTTGCGGGCTTCTGAGGTAGATAATCTAAGCATTAGCTGCCTTCGGCCTATTAACCGCCACAACAACCTTTGATAAAACACGCTTAGGCTTATCCCGCGTTACTCCCCGGCTCATAGGATAGCCGCCGTATTGTTTACGCATATCCTCACCCCGTAGTCTTTAGACTTAACATCAAGTCAACAATTTTTCTAATTTGATTGGCCTTTTCTGACTTTCCTTGATGATAATTTCTGTGGCATACCGGGCATAACCAAACTACAGATTTGGTAAGATCATAATTGTAATGATGAGCCTCAGTCTTGCACTGGTTACCGCAAATTTGGCATGTATTGGATCGTTGCAATTTACCATTGGCGATTTCTCGAACTATTGCGTTGTGTGACTTTTGATAACCAGAAACTTCATGCCGCCGGCGCCTTGTAATTACCGTTCTTAATTGTTGGCGCTTCTCTGTTTTACCTCGTTCACGATCATACTCACGAATTTCTTCTGCATGTTCACTGCGATGCTTTGCAACCCTACTCTTAACGCAATCTTTGCAATGGTTCAAGTGCCCGTCCAACATTTCTGAATGCTTGTAAAAATTATCCAAAGGCAATTCATTACCGCACTTACGACAAATTTTAGTTTGCATATCCTTTTACCTCTCCTTATTTATTTCCCCTATATCTAGGCACAACATAGGGGTTTAACTAAAAGGTATATCTTCATCAGGGAATACATCTTTGCCGAACGAGTCAACAGTCAAGCCGCCATCACCAGCATTATTACTCCCGGCCTGCTTCCGATCCAAAAACTCAATGCTTTGTGCCACTACCTCGGCAACTCTACGCTTCTGCCCGTCCGTAGTTTCATAGCTCCGAATCTGCAGCCGACCATCTACCAGCACCTTACTGCCTTTGCTAAGATTATTACCGGCGCTTTCGGCTAACTTCTCCCAGGCTACGATAGGTATAAAATCCGCATTGTTCTGACCTTGTCCACTGCCGAACCGGTTAACTGCCAGATTGAATGACGCTACCGCCTTGCCGTTGGCCGTATACCTCACTTCCGGATCCTGCGCTAAACGGCCAACAAGTATAACTTTGTTCATGCATGCTTCACCTTCTTTTTACATTCGCATACTACCACTTCACCATCTTCATTACCGCGATAACCGCTGCCACCACACTTAGGACATGCTGGCATGTATTTTTCAAAAACCTTTTCAGCCAAAAATGTGTGTGGCATCTTGATAAATTTCTCGGCTGTACCATCGGCTCTCACCCGAACTGAATATTTACCAGCAGCAACAACCAAATCAATAGCCCTGTAACCATCAGCTAAAACAGCTTTCCAAGCTTCCCATCCACGCTCTTGACACGCCTTGCGAGGATACGCTTGCCAAAAACTTTTAAATTCAGTGGATAATTCTAACGATTGACCACTATCGGTCAATGCCACTGCGGTTTCCTCGGCAGCATTCCCCAAAGGGTATAAGTTATCCACACCAACCTCATTCGCGCACACATTATTTTCTTTGGTTTCTATTTCTTTTTCTATTTCTTTTTCTTTTTGTGGTGTTTCTGCTGGCAATAACTCAGGCTTAACGGGATTAATGTCAACATTAATTGAATTAAAGCTTACAATAATCTTTTTACCTTCGAAAACTTCCTTCATATAATTATCTACTATAAAATACTCACGAATAAGAGTAAGCTTTTTACGCCTTGTACATGCTTGAAGGAACCGTTTTTGTATGCCGCGCGAAGTAAGTATGCCGTATTTTTGATATAGTTCTTGATTGAAAAAGCCCTTATTAATGCAATCATTAACTATGTCTATTACTGTATTAATATCAACCCTCGCATCATCAGCAAATAAATATTGTTCATCCTCTGACCACTGGTAATAGTAGCCCTCTTTATAAATCTTGGTTAATAGAAGTATTACGATGGCAAAACCAGTGAGACCGTGCTTAGCTTTTATCAACTTGATTTTGTCATCGCCAATAATATCAGTATCTAAGGAAAAGTAATCGAGTCCCTCTTTATTTGGTCTTGCCACCGTCTCACCCCACTTACCCCATTACACTATTAAACAAACTACCTTGCATAGTACAGCTCGGGCTTAAATAAATAACTTCTTCCGCACTGCCGCCGTTATTAGTGGCTACTCTCATACTCCGTTTTTGCCACCCGTCTAACTCGCTGTTATAGAATTCATTGTCGTAACTGCTGATAATCACATAGCCTTTATGTTTCTTGCAAAGCTGCAGCAATTCTTTATGCTCACTGTCCTTTGCAAATTCACACTTATAATGTAGTTGCGACCTGGTACTTTTCAGATACGGTGGATCAATATACAAGAGCGTATTTTTCCTGCTGTACAACTCAATCAGCTCTAATGCATTCATATTTTCGATTTGAGCCATTCTCAGACGTTCAACTATTGATAATATCCGTTCAGGTAATTTGCACCAGTACCGGGGGCGAAAAACTAAGTTTGTCCTATCATGAGCCCAAGCCGTACTGCAGTATGTTTTCCCCCCGTATGCTTGCCATGTTCTTACTAAGAACCGTCTCGCTTTCTCGATAGCATCACCCTTAGACTCATAGCATGCACGATATTCTGCTCGGCTGTATGGTGTCATTTCAATCACTCTAGCCAATTCATCCGCAGAATCACGCACAACTCGAAACAGGTTCACGATATTATCATCAATATCATTAATTGTCTCGGTACCAGAAGGCTGTTTGGTGAAAAATACCGCTCCACTACCGAAAAATGGTTCGCAATAAACTTTATGTGGCGGCAGTTGACTTGTAATCCAATCAGCCAATCACCATTTCGCTCCCGGCCATCTTAAAATTGTTTTCGCCATTCCCTCACCCCACCGCCTAGCCTATTGCGGGAGCCTAAGCCCCCGCCTCTGCTATTTACAACAAAATAGAAATCTTCGAATAATTTCCTTTTATTTCAATAAAAATTAATTTTTCCCAAACATTTCCCATCGATTATATATACATATATATGTATCCGATTAATCCACCTAGGAGGAAGCCTAAATGAAAACTCTTCTTAAGCAAATATCACAAGTTGCTGATGAACTCTATAATGGCAACATTGATTCTGCGAATAAAGAGAATTTGCTTAATCGCTTGGAAAAACTCTCGGTAGACTACATAAATTTAAAACGAGAACTCCACATAACGAATGATCATCAGCAACACCTATTATAAATATCGCATAGCATAAGGGCTGTCATGCCCCCGGCCCCCGCCTTCATCTTCTTTTCGAGCTTATCAATCGCCCGTTTATACAGCTTCCGTTGCACCGGGTCTTTCTCTTTAGCCATGTTGGTTTTATAAAACTCAAGCATGATCATTTCCTTTGTCATACCACGCCCTCCAACTCAAGCCGCTGCTGATTCCGCTCAAATTCAGCCTTGGCAACTTCGTCTTTATGCTTACGCCAACACACCCGACCAAAGCCACGTTCCCGGCTCTTGGCGTCCTTCAGCTTGCGATTACAGCGGCCACATTCTTTGTGATCTTCCAACGAATTACTCATATGTCGCCTCTGGTTCTTTCTCCGGCGTAATATCGTCACATTCGCTGTCAGTATCCATAATCAGTTTTGTTCCTGCTTGGTCTAAGCGCATTAGCAGTATTCTAAAATCATTTATATGTCTAAGTGAACTAATATCTTTTACTTGGTCAGAGCTAATACTCCATTGATTTTCTTTCTTATCATTTTTGTAATGACTAATCGGAATTGCAAAATTCATTTCTTCGTCATGCTCACATTCAAGAATTAAGTTTGCATGTTCAAACAAACTCCAACTTCTTTCATTGTTGTAATCAACATCAAGCCTTACGGTTACAGGTTCATAGGTTGGTCCGTCATCATAATCAATTTCCAAATCAGTAGTATCCACTTCTTTAGCTACATACTTGCACCAAATATCAAACAACTCAGACGCTTTAATTGTTTTTCGATCTTCCGGCAACATTAATTCTTTGGAGTTAGTAAGCATTTTTTTGTTGTCTAGAGCGCAATTTTTCAATACGTCCAATAAAACGCTGTCTAGTTTAACAATGTATTCCGAGTAGTCATATTCTTCAAGGTATGGAACCATGACGGATTTAATTTTATCTTCAATTACCTTTGTTACATCGCCGTATGATCTAAACAAGCTATCCAATGCGTTCAATACGCCTTTTTCTAGTTGTTCAGCAACCAGCTTTTCAATTGTGCCATCCTCTAATTTTTTACCAATAACATCCTTAATGCTGTTTTCCAACATATTTATCTTCACCCCACATAAATAATTCAGTCCCGCACATACTAACACTGGAAAAGTCTATCTACCAAAGGAGGCGTATGCTATGGAAATACTGGAAACAATAGCAAAAACTGTATTCGTTGTAGTCGGTATATGTTTAGTAGCTATCGCGTACTTTGAATTGGTATCCTTTCCCTGGCAGTAACACTTTTCCGGCGGGGGCGTTATAGCCCCCTAGTTCTCATTTCCCCGCTACAAAAATCATCTTCCCAGTAAGCTCGGCTATCTCACGCTTAAACCGATATGCGTCACTGTTGCCGCTACTCAAATGAATTAAATAAATCTCCCGCACCATCGACAGGTCATTAGCTTTCAAAAACTCCTTGACGTTCTCAAGGATAAATTATCGGTTTATTTTTAAAACGTTCTCGCCATTTTTCTATGGTTAGAGGCAGAGCTTTAGTTCGGTTGGTATTAGTAAAATAGTAGACGCTGCTTCCTTGCCAAAATGGTAAATATGTCACGGAATACAGTGACCAAGCTGGTGAACGCTGCGGATGTAACAGAACTAGGCAAGTATCATGCAACCAAAGCGAGACCAGCACCCGTAATTGGTCCAGTTAGCGGCATTATTGATACATGGCTCGAAGCTGACAAAAAGGTAAAACCAAAACAACGCCATACCACTCACCGAATCTGGCGTCGTCTAGTGGATGAATACGGCTTTACTGGTGGCGAAAGCACTGTACGGTACTATGTACGGGCGAAGAAACAGCAGCCGAAAGATACGTTTCTTTTGCTTTCTATTGTACCCGGTGAAGCGGCTCAGGTAGATTGGGGTGAAGCTGATGTCATTATGGGTGGGATTCAAACTCGAATCATGCTATTTTGTTATCACTTGGCTCTCTCCGGCATCAGTTTTTTGATGGGGTTTCCTCATTCCCGCCAGGAAGCTTTGTTTGAAGGCCATATCGAAGCGTTTCATCAACTCGGCGGCGTTCCTGACCGCATCATCTACGATAACATGAAGGTAGCAGTTAAGACTATCTTGACAGGGAAAGAGCGGATCGAGCAAGACGCCTTTATCCACTTTCGCAACCACTATCTGTTCCAAGCTGACTTTTGACAAACACAAAAGAAAATATCTCTGCCGCCCGAATACCTCCCACTGCTCGCGCAACACAAGGCGAGAGCATTAGAAAAGTACGGTGAAGATTTTTCAACCGAATTGCTCGTTTTTACTTCTCTCGAAGGAACGCCGATTAATCCACAAAACTGGCAGCGATTTTGGCGCAAATTGTTGCGCCAGGCAGGTGTAACCCCAAACAACTTCCATGCATTACGTCATACGCACGCAACAAAACTTTTAGCAGCAGGGATGCCTCTTATGGACGTTAGCCGTAGACTTGGACATTCTAAGCCATCCCATACGTTAGATTTATATGGACATGCTATGCCAGGGAAAGACGATGAAATAGCCGGACAGATTGCAGAAATATATAATCTTCCGGATAAAAAGAAAAAACCGCCAGCGGAGAAACCTGACGATGAATAACAAAAAGACGGGCTTCCTAAATAGGAAATCCGTCTTTTGATAAGCTGATTTTTGCACCCGTTGCGCCACCGTTGCACCATGTTGACCACTGTCCCGGTAGCACCATATGCCTAAAACCCGCGATTTTACTGGAGCGGGCAAAGGGATTCGAACCCTCGACCCACGGCTTGGGAATTCAAAGACAGCAATTTTACGCTGTCTATTCAGTGCCATGATGTCAAGTAATTCAATGATTTTCTGACTTGAATGTGTTTAACTAGTCCATGAATTCTACATCTTTTTATCTCTTATAATTATGTATTGCCTTCCTTCTTGCCTTCCTCTGCCCTTCTACCTTTTCATCTTTTTTGACATAATCCCCATTTTACAAAATTGATTATGTCAAAAAAGATGCAGGGACGGTTCCCAACGTAAGCAAATTATCGCTCTCCAACCGTTCCTGCCACATAAAGTAATACTTGTTTTCACAACGCATTGAATGTGTTTATAAAACCATCAATGTGACCCTACCTTGCGACAGGGGTACCAGGAGCAGGAGGGCCAACATATGCCCGACCTAGTTTCATTGGCAGATTCAAAACCTTCACATCAACACCCAACGTTTGCGCAACATCTTTCCATTTATTATTGATTTTCTTCATTACCAACACATCATCAATTGTCTTATGCGCTGCAGTTGCTAGTACATTTGCCGCTAAAATATCTTGGGGATTATATTTTTGTGTAAGAAGATCAAGCGCCGTTTGCCTGGGAATGGCGAAATCCTCTTCCATCTGATCTGCCATCATATTTAGGTGAAAAGCATGCAACTGCTCCTTGGTTATTCCCAGTGCCTGCTCGACATCCGTCCAGGTATTAGCCAAATTTTTCATTTGTAGTACATTCACGAACGATTTCCCGCTTACCTTGGCCATCGTTGCGGCAAGACCCAGCTCACGTGGATCAATTCCAGGATTCAAGTACTTGGTAGCCGCTTCTTTGTCAATACCCAAAGTCAATAATTCTGCCAAAAGCTGCTCAGTTGCCCCTGCTACGTTTTCTCCCGGCGATGATCCCGTTGGCGATGCCAGGCTGACGCAGGGCACTAACGCTTCTCCCAACAAAAACATACAGCTCAAAATAAGTACCCCTATTTTTTTGTGATTTACCACGTTTTATATCCCCCTTTTTGGGATTTATTGATCTACAATTTTCAACATGTTCATAAATCGGCTCGGATTTTTGATCGGCCAATTCTCACCGTTCTTTATACCCGATATTCAAGTTTTGCCTATACAACATTGTCTTACTTTCTGAACAATAAATCCCACAAAACACGCTATCCTACCTTCCGCTAGGAGGGGCGCTGAGAAGACCAGAATATGCCCGGCCGGGTTTCATTGGCAGATTCAAAACCTTCACATCAACACCCAACGTTTGCGCAACATCTTTCCATTTATTATTGATTTTCCTCATTGCCAACACATCATCGATTGTCTTATGTGCTGAGGTTGCCAACGCATTTGCCGCTAAAATATCCTGGGGATTATATTTTTGTGTAAGAAGATCAATCGCCGTTTGCTTGGGAATTGCGAAATCCTCTTCCATCTGATCTGCCATTATATTTTGGTGAAAAGCACGCATCTGCTCCTTGGTTATTCCCAGCGCCCGCTCAATATCTGGCCAAGTATTCGCTAAATTTTTCATTTGAAGTACATCCACGAACGATTTTCCGCTTACTTTGGCCATCATTCCGGCAATCAACAGCTCATGCTGGTCAATTCCAGGCTTCAAATACTTAGTAGCCTCTTTTTTGTCAATACCCAAAGTCAATATTTCCGCTAAATACTGCTCGGTTGCCCCAGCTACATTTCCTCCCGCTGGAAGCTCCGGTGGCGATGCCAAACTAATGTTAGGCACTAACGCCCCTCCTAAGAAAAACATGCAACTCAAAATAAGTACCCCTATTTTTTTTCGATTTACCACGTTTCGTGTCCCCCTTGTTTGGATCTATTGATCCATAATTTTCAGCATCGCTTACAAATGGACCTCGGATTCGAAATTTTTTGGTGGCCTCCCCCCTTTTTTCTGCGGTAAGTACAACTAGATTTTTTTGACGCGCCACTGTCATTCAGGAAAAGCCGCTCCTGTCGTTTCCTCCTGGAGCAGGCTAGAACTTTTTAGTAACTTCAACACCATATGACCTGCCTGCATCATAAAAATAGCCGCTGACATACCCGAGCGGATATTTACGATCCGTAAGATTCCTTACAAATAATGTCACCTTCGTATTTTTGTCTACCATTTTACCAATATTAAAATCAGCCGTCGTATATTTGCCTAAAGCATGATATGTGTAAGGAGCAGCTGTTCCTTCTCTTGTATAAAACCGGCTTACACGACGGATATTTATATTTGCATCAAATTCATTTTTCTTGTAATTAAGACCAAGCGTGTATGTATCGTGCGGATTCCCATAGTCATCAACTTCATAACTTGAAACAAAATGAGAATACCCCAATTGATAACCCAATGTTTTCGACAGTTGTCCTTCAAAGGATAACTCCATTCCTTTTCTTATCATATCGTGCGCATCATAGTAGTTAATGGCCGTATCTCCTCTGCCAGTAGTAGAGGATACATATTTCCCGTTTTGGATGTCATAATAGAACGCAGTAAGCGCTGCATTCAATTTCCTGCTGAATTTGGCATCAATGCCTACTTCATACTTTTTCCTTTCTTCCGCCGGAAGTGTTGTTTTACCGGCAACCAAAGTAAGCGCACTGTCCGTCGGTTGGTTTGTGTAAGCAATCCGTGAAGAAAGACTATACACAGAATTCATCTTATAAGTTGACCCGATAGCCACACTTTTTGCCGGACTCTCCCAAAATGGGCCATCTACTCCAAACGTCGCCTTTGCACCTTCAATTACATGCTTATTGTCAACTCTCACTCCTCCATCCAATGTCCAGCGATCCGAGATACGTTTCTCATCATACGCATAATAGCCAAAAAGCTCCTCTTTGCGACTCCCCGAGGCACTTCCGCCAACACCTGTAGGCGTACGCCACAAGATAGCTTGGCCGCCAATTCTCAACGTATTACTACCGGTTTTAATGGTATGGAACAGGTTATATTGGTTGAAATATTCATCTTCACTCTGTGGAGTTGAACCTGTGATTATATTTGAACATACAGAACCATAAGAACTGTTAAAGCCTGTGATATGATTTTTGTCCCATTCCTTGACCGCATTCCAAGTAACCAGTAGCGAATTCATAGAAGGATAGTTGATTGCTTTTTTAGTCGCTATCGAACCATCTTCGTTAAGACCGAAAAAGGCTCCACGAGATCCGTTGATGTATAAGACAGACATATCATAAATGTAATCTTTGCCCTGATAGCCGCTTTTCAACATAAAAGAATCAAAATTACTATAATTGTTCCGATCTGCTTGACCACTAGTCCTATCTTTGGAATAAGCAAAATCAAAATACGCATTGTCGTTTATTTTATTGCCGGAAAAAACACTGACTTTTTCTGTACTGAAAGAACCATAACTGAATTTTGCTTCATTTTCCTTCGAGGTTGATTTGCGGGTTTTGATCATAATAAATCCCTGGCTCCCACTACCAATAGATGTATCTTTTACCCCAATAGTAGCTAAGGGCCCCAATGTTAATGCTGAAGCATCTCTGACGATAGTCACCGATTCAATCATTGCAACCGGAAAACTATACATAATTCGCGATGCTTCAGACTGAGGTAGATAGACCCCGTCAACTACAATACCAAGGCTATCGCCGCCACGACTCTTTGCGCCAAAAAAGCCTCTATTGCCCCAACGATATTGATACATTCCCAAGCCGCTTTCAATAATTTCCGTTACATCCTTGGGGTGCATGGCTTCAATCTTTTCCCGGGTAAAAGTCTGAGTCGTCGCTTTGCTGCTTTCCGGCAAAGCAAACAAGTTGTACGCCGGATCAGTCTCTTCTATCGTTTCTGGTTTATATTTTTTTGCGCTTACTACTACCTCGGTTAGGTCATAACTCTCTTCTTTTACGCTTTGTTCCGCTAATCCAGTCAGTGGAATACTTATTACGGCGAATGCCATTATTATTGCACTAACTTGTTTTTTCATAAAGTTCTCCTTCATTTCAGATAAATACAAGCCTTAATCTCAATGACCTTTTTCGATCAAGAAGCACTTTTTCATAGTAAATCCACCCCCCCTTCTTTCAAAAAATTTAGCATCTAGACTGATGATGTTACAAAAAATGACTAACAATTCCCGCAAATACCCTCAATACCAAAATAACACATAACAAAAAATAATTCCATTTGATTCCTGTTAGGTTTTTATTTGGTTTTTATTAGTTTTTGTTAGTTAGTTTTTGTCGCCTACATAGTTGTTGTAAGGCCCGTTTTTTCCTTTTTCTTGTCGTAATAATTCAGCAGATCATTCCGGGAGTAACACATATCACATTTAGACCAGTATAAAGAAGGTTACGTTGATGTCCTTGGATTACAAAAAAGCCCTCCAGGCAAATGCCTGGAAGGCTTGATTTTACTGGAGCGGGCAACGAGATTCGAACTCGCGACCCACGGCTTGGGAAGGCGAAAATCATCATCATCGCACTTATTTTTAGTTTATTTCACTTTGCCAGCAAACCCTTGTACACTAAGGATTTACAAGCATTTAACTATTTTTAGACTTCACTTCAGTTCACACCATGTTTTATGTTATTTGCGCTTATTTTTTCTCATTTTTCATCATTAATAAAAAAACAAGCAGTGGCTAAGCAGTTTTTTTACCAATATAAAGTGTTAGTTGCGCACTGTGTGACTATTTTAAAAACTTACATTCTGTATTTAGATTAAGTAGATCTATAATTTGCCCATTATTTATTTCTTGTGGGAGTCCCACCTTGAATGTGTTTTTACCAGTATAATATATATTTAAATGATTAAGTGGATGTTTTTTACCGTCTTCTCGTTCTACATCATAATCATATTGTTGCTGCTGCCGCATAATGTCCAGCAATAGACGGATGCATTTCGTTTTACACTATTCTATCTCCAGCTAAAATCAACAACCCAGCCACATGCTATGGAGGCTTTCCTTGCTGTTTCTATTAACTTGCTTATAAGTTGATCTTTGTTCTCGGTAAATCGACTCGGTGGTCCAGAAATACTAATTGCAGCAAATACCTCTCCATTTCTGGCACGTACTGGAGCCGCATAACATACCAGACCTTCTTCAGCTTCCTGTTGATCTTCACCATAACCTTGTGTGCGAATTTTCAATAAACACTGTTCCAAATCTTTTTTGTTAGCAATGGAATGAGGTGTAAATGACTGAAATTGAGTCTTTTCCAAAAACTTCTGTAGCTGTCCTTGTGGGAGAAAAGATAATAAAACTTTGCCCGATGCACTAGCATAGGCAGGTCGATTTTGTCCAATTATTGAAGCGATTTTAGCAGGATTATTACCAATCACCTTATCCACAAATGTAATGACAC
Source organism: Sporomusa silvacetica DSM 10669 (assembly GCF_002257705.1). Classification (GTDB taxonomy): domain Bacteria; phylum Bacillota; class Negativicutes; order Sporomusales; family Sporomusaceae; genus Sporomusa; species Sporomusa silvacetica. The sequence goes on along the minus strand of NZ_LSLK01000117.1, from coordinate 68,390 downwards.
CGTGGTTATATATCGATAAATGGCTGGTTTCGCCTGTCAGATTACTCAGTTCCTCCAAATAAGGTCTGCATTCTTTAACCATACTCATATTCATAAGTATATTAGCTCCAATATGAATAAGCTTTACCCCTGATTTATATTTTCCGGTTTTCTGATTTTGCACGACATATTCTAGCTTTTCTAACGTCGATAAAATCCGATGTGCAGTACTTCTAGCCAGTCCCAGACGTTCACTTACATCCTTTACCCCTAATTCACCTTCATTAGTAGTAGCAATAGTTTCAAGTACCTTCAGCGCCTTTTCAACTGTTTGCAAAAATGCTTCGGCCATAGTGGTTCCTCTCTATACGCTAGACAATACTAGCTCTACAATTTATATTTTATTGATGGAAATAAGAACGACTAGGCTTGTGCTTATGCTTTAAAGGCTTGGCACAAGCCTAGTCTCATCTATTAAGATATACTTATTTTAATCATATATAATATCCAGTTAAAAGGCAACAAGGAAAACTTTATATATTCCAATCTGCCCCCGCCAAAAGAGGCATGAGTCCCTTCTCCCAAGAAAGCGAATGAGTGAGTAAACAACCATATCGACATCTCCTTGCCCTGTCAAATGAGAGTATTGGCCTAGTGGAGTTCCCCCTCATAGAAAAACAGTTTTCCCGGATTCACAAAACCCTTGGGATCAACAGTATCTTTTATTTCCCGTCCAAGTTTAAAGCCAATCTCACCAGTCTCAGCTCGCAGATAAGGTGCTTTGGCGAAACCTATCCCGTGCTCACCACTTAATGTTCCCCCGAGTTTCAGCGTCTCAATATGCAACTCTTCAAGAGCTTTATCTGCTCGTGCTGTCACTTCTTTATTCCGAGGGTCAAACAAAATAGCTGGATGTAAATTTCCATCGCCGGCATGACCGCAAATGAAAATCGGCACATCATATTTATTTTGAATCTCAACACATTTTCCAACCAACGCAGGAATCAAAGTGCGCGGTACAGTAGCATCTTCGGCATACTTACAAGGTGCATATTGTCCATATGCCCGCCCTATTGCGCGGCGAGCCTGCCATAATTTTTCCGCTTCTAACGCTGTTTGAGCGATTTTTACTTCCGAGGCTCCACACTCTTTACATATTTCACTGACCCGTTTGGTATTTTCTTCTACGGTTGACGCCACCCCATCAACTTCAATCACCAAAATACCAGCCGCATTTACAGGCAAGCCAATTTTTAGGTAGTTTTCCACGGCCACAATGCAATGCTTATCCATTAATTCCAATGTAGTGGGAACAATCCCCCCTGACATGGTAACACTGACTGTTTTTGCGGCGTCTTCAAGTCGGTTATAGACAGCCAGCATCGTTTTCTTAGTCTCGGGTATAGGCACGAGCTTCAGGGTGATGGCGGTAATCAACGCCAGTGTTCCTTCTGAGCCGGTAAAAAGCATTGTCCAGTCTGGCCCGCTCATGTCTCCGTCCACGGTATTTCCTGTTTCTACGACACTGCCGTCAGGCAGTACAACCTCTAAACTCAATACGTAATTACGGGTAATACCATATTTGACACCCCTGGGGCCGCCAGCACACTCAGCGACTGTCCCGCCCAGTGTAGCTTCCCGTATGGTCGATGGATCAGGAGGGTATAACAAACCTTCCTTGGCTGCTTGGGTGGCAAAATCAATGGGGATGACACCTGGTTCCACTACCGCGAATTTATTCACCACATCAAACTTACGAATACGGTTCAGACGGGTTAATTCGATTACAATGCCACCCTTTAAGGGAATCGCACCGCCTGACATACCTGTAGCCGCCCCGCGTCCGGTCAACGGAAGATTGTAACGATTTGCAATTTTCACGACTTCCACTACTTCGTCGCGATTGGCTGGCTGCACAACGGCTTCAGGTAAATGGCTAAATACCGTAGCGTCCATAGAATAGGCTACCATATCCTCTTGATCAGTCATTACATAGTTTTTGCCCACGACAGCTTTCAATTCATTAACAATTGAGGCGTTCAACATCATTTACCCTCCTTTTCACCAGCGGCATAGGCCATATCGATTATCTCTGCAGTATGCAATACCTGTATAGGGCTGTTGCGCTGGCTGAGTCCGTCGGTGATGTGCATACGACATGAGGAGCAACCAACAACTACATACTTCATGTCGGTAGCTTCAATATTGTCAAGTTTCTTGTCGTTTATTTTGCGCGACAATTCATAGTAAACAGCACTGAAAGTACCACCTGCACCACAACAACGGTCAGCATCCTTCATTTCCACAAATTTAAGGCCAGGTATAGCCTTAAATATTTGGCGCGGTTGACTGGATACATTCATCCCTCGTACCAGATGACAAGCATCATGGTATGTGATTTCGAGAGGCAATTGACCGAACCGCTTAAGGTCGCAGTGCTGCACAACAAATTGCGAGATGTCCTGCACTTTTGAAGAAAGTTCGTGCCAATCATCAACTAGCGAAGAATCATGTAACAGATGACCATATTCCGATAGGAGTGCTTCGCCGCAGGACGAGCATGCAGTAACAATATGGTCACAATTTTCTTTACTGAAGGATCTGATATTTTGCTCTGCTAAAAACTTTCCGGTTTCACTGTCGCCGGAAGTAAAAGCAGGCGTACCGCAACAACACTGCTCCTCCGGTATGATGACATCCCAGCCGTTGCGTGTCAAGATGCGTACGACTGCTTCACCGGCCTGAGGATATATATAGTTAAGGGTACAGCCTGTGAAGAACAAAACCCGCCCCTTGCTTTTTGGTGTTTGAGCCTTATTGAAGTACGGCAAGCGTGTTCTCAGCGGTCGGAAAGTCAAGTTAGGTATTACCCTGCGTATGTTGAGTCCAGATCCTGGTATTGGAATACGTGCGACACGACCACGACCATCTGGCAGTTCTTTGAAAATTAGGCTTTGAAAGAGTGCTCCTGTCCTTAGACCCAAGTCGAATAATTTACGGTACCGCAAACCTGTAAAGGCTGCTTTTTTAATGGGGTTAAGACCATTGCGCTTAACTAGCTTCGTTCGTGCTTTTAGTATCAACTCATCAGTTCTGACATGTGACCCGCAGTTGGTTTTACATGCCATGCACAGTAGACACTTGTCAAACCGTGCTTGCATACCTGGCGTCAACTCCAGCTCGCCATTCAATACCGCTTCAATCATACGCGCCTTACTTCGTGGTGTTGTATTTTCTTTATTCTCTGCCAAAAATACCGGGCAGATCGAACGACAGTTGCCGCACCTACTGCATTTGACCGTTTCTTGCTCAAGTTCCTTGCAGTTATCTTGATCGTTCATATTATCACCTCTCCGCCTGGTTAAAGATTAGCTGGGGGTCTTTGCGTTTTTTAAAGGTGTTTTCCAACACTGCCAAGGCACCAACTGCCCCACTACCATACAACCGTGCGTACTTTCCACTCGTCGCCCCACCTAAGGCACAGACCTCATCCTGCAATGCTGTTATTAGACTACTCACTTCGGGCTGCGGTTTTTCTATATATAAGTGAACCTTACCCTCGGCCAATTGTCCAAACAAGCCCCCTCCCCATCCATGTCTATCCAGCATTTTTTTAAGCCGATCCTGAAATTTTTCAGCTACCGTATAGGAAATTTTAAATTCATTCACTAACCAAAAGCCGTCAGTGGTATTTTCTAAAAACGATATGTCTGGCAAGGTTGCTGCTTCGGCCGCTGACTTAATGTTATAACCGGCTAAGATGCTGTCAATAGCTGCCATAGCATCCCTTACTTCTACCTCGTTGCCATCAAATTCAAACAGCACTCGATGACCCTGTTGCTGCTTACCAAACAGCTTGCTTCCAGCCTTCTCATCTGCCCAGAAGAAATAAGCCGGCGGCACAGAACGAGCCTGCAACTTGCCGACAAACTCAATCACATTGCTCAGAGACTTGAATGTTACATCATAGCGATGCCGAAAAGCAGGCTGCGGCATCAGCTTAATAATATATTGCACTCCTATGGCTAAATCTGAATAGGCACCAGTTAAAAAGCGCGTAAAATCATAGCCGGTCACGTTCTTTATGCATTTGCCGCCTACCGGAGTCATTTCACCATTAGGAAAGACATAACTGGACCCCAGCAAGAAATGCTTACCTGCTCCATACTTCCATGCTAATGGGTTCGGGCAGCCACGATATGCCCATTCCCCTACACTCAACTGCTGCAACGCAGGCGTATCGGCCGGAATAAACCGAAGTCCATGAGTTGCGGTTAAAGTACGTAAATCCTGCAATAAGATCCCCGGCGGGACAACGATCATTAGATTCTCAACGTCAAAGAGCTCTACTTCATTCCACTCACTAAGGTCCAAAGCGATTCCGCCCTGCCGTGGCTTGCGGTACAGCGATACAGGCGTATTCTGCGTCTGTGCCTTACGTAGTATTTCTTTGAGCTGTTCGCTGGTAGATACCTTCATTGCTTTCACATCGCGCACGTAATTTTCCTCCCTCGTTACCACCGAACCATATGATGGTCCATCTCAACTATTTTTAGCGATATAGCCGGACAGCGCTACTGACAAATATTTTGTCTCTGGCGAATCTGCGCGCGAAGTCATAATGATCGGCACCTTTGCCCCCATAACCACTGAGGCTATACTCTTGCCAGCAAAGAAGAGCAAAGACTTGTGCAACGCATTACCAACATTGATATTCGGCACCACCAGGATGTCGGCACGCCCTGCAACGGGGCTATCAATTCCTTTATGAGCAGCGGATATTAACGACATTGCGTTATCCAGTGCAAGTGGGCCATCAACCTGTGCGTTTTTTATTTGCCCCCGTTCCGCCATCTTGCTTAAAATAGCCGCGTCCGTTGTATCCGGCATATCAAGGTTAACCATTTCTACCGCACAGAGCAACGCAACCTTTGGTTTTTGTATGTCAAGTTTTAAAGCCAGTTCCACGGCATTTTCAAGAATCATTTTTTTCCCATTTATATCCGGAGCGATGTTCATTGCACAGTCAGTTATTAGCATTAAGCCGTCTCCATCTGGTTTTTGACAAACAGTTACTTGACTAAGTAGTCGGTTAGTCCTTAAACCAACTTCTTTGTCTAATACTGCCCGCAGAAAGTCGCCCGTTTGCAGATGGCCTTTCATAATAAGATCTGCCTCTCCGAGCCGCACTAGGGAAACCGCCTTTTTGGCCGCTTCTACTGTATCCGGAATGTCAATAATAGAGTCAATATTGATTTCTATATTCAGCGTTTTGGCAATTTCAAGTATCTTCGCCTTGTCACCTACAAGAATGCATACCGCTAAACCTGCTTTTTCCACTTGATCTTTTACTTTTAAAACGTCTTCATCAGCTGCAGCTGCAATTGCAATCTTCCGGCACCCCATAGACTTAACGCTAAGTTCCAATTCCTCAAAATCGCGAATCATTTGCATTCCTCCAACTGTGTATCGTTTTTACTATCAGGATAAGCTTGGACAACTTCCTCTTCCCTTAAAACTCGTAGCGCCCCCATGGCCAGAGAGCCCATTTCATCCTCTCCGGGATAAATCATAATTGGTGCTATATAGCGAACTCTCTCCGATATTAGCTCAACAAGTCTCTTCCAGTTCGCCAAGCCGCCTGTCAAAGCAATGGCTTCCACTTCTCCCTTAAGCACTGTGGCTGCTGCTCCAATCTCTTTGACCACTTGGAAAGCCATTGCGTTAATTACTTGCTGAGCCTTCCTATCACCTTGCGTAATGCGCCGATCAAGCTCAAGCCCGTCTGTGGTTCCTAAATAAGCAACCAATCCACCTCGTCCATTCATCAATCTTAACATTTCTTTTGGGGAATATTGACCGGAAAAGCATAACTTAATTAAATCTGTAACAGGAAGACTACCAGCTCTTTCAGGAGAAAACGGTCCGTCTCCCTCAAGAGCATTGTTAACATCAATCACTTTGCCAAGATAATGGGCTCCAACCGAGATCCCCCCGCCCAGGTGCACTACAATTACCTTCAGTTCACTATAGGTTTTTTGTAAATCTTTGGCAAGTTTACGAGCTATTGCTTTTTGATTCAAGGCGTGATAACTACTTTGCCTTGTAATTTGAGGAATTCCTGAGTACTTTGCTTCGTCAATCATTTCATCACAGGTTGGCGGATCTACAGTAAGAGCTGGAATCCCCGCCTCTTTACCCAAGTCATATGCAATCTGACAGCCAACGCTGCAGACATGGTTACCATATACACCGCTCCGGGCATCTGCAAGCATCGCTTCATTGATAACATAGGTTCCGCCGACAATCGGCTTAAACAGTCCACCCCGGCTCACGATAGCATCAAATTCACTTATTTCATAACCATGACTGTAAACTTCCCCAAGAATTGCCTTTTTTCGATACTCATACTGGTCCCAGATGTCATGGAAAGATTTTATTTCATCAGGCAAGTGCTTTATCGTCGTAGAAAATACAACTGCTTCATTCTCATATACGGCAACCTTCGTCGAGGTCGACCCCTGGTTAATAATCAGTAGTCTAAAAGTTTCTTTTTTCATTGCTATTTCTCCTTACCACATGATATTGTGTAAATGTGTAGGTATGGAAGAGGAAATCTTTCCATACCTACACGTCATCAAAGCAAACCACTAGTAATTAATTGGCTCATCTATGGTGCAGTTAATTAACCAGCAGATTATCCCACAGGCTGCAAAGAACATAAATACCGCATCATAAGTTTTGTACGTATCTAGTAAATAGCCTGCAATAATCGGAGATGCGAACCCTGCGATATTACCACCAGTATTTAAAATAGAAATTGATATAGGATACGTAGTGTTCGTTGTTAAGCCCATAGGGTATGCGGTAAAAGTACCCCAGCCAATATTCATGAGAAAGCCTGACATGAAGAGTGCAATTGTAAGAATAGTCACGTCTTGAGGAACATTAATCAGGACAAACATCATACCTGCGGTAGCTAGTCCTGTAACCCACATTGTCGGCTTGCGGCGTTTAGCTAAAATTTTATCCGAAATCCATCCGCCTAAAATGGCACCCAAGCTTCCACCAACCCATGGAGCAGCAGATACCCATCCCATTTTCATCAGCGAAAATCCCTTGGCATTAACTAGGTAAGAGGGAATCCATGTAACCATTCCGTAGTAAACGGCAACCGCAAAGAAATACGACAACGTAATACCCCATATATTCCAGCTAGTTAACACCTTAGCAGTTGTCTGGAGCGGTGGTACTGTTTTGGCACGAATCAAAGTGTCCAACAGACCGAAAGACTTTTGTTCAGTCTTTTTAACTGTAGCGACCGATTGATCATTAATATACTCAACTTCGGCAGCGTTACAGCTTTTGCTTTCTTCCGGCCGGGTACGAACAAGCCAATACCAAAGAGCTGCTGTAATCAAGCCGGGAAGCGCAAATATATAGAACACCCAGCGCCAACCATAGGTTACCATAATCCATACAGCTATTGGCGGAGTTATCATGGCAGCAATATTGGTGGCTGCCATATAGATTCCAGTAGCAAATCCCCGTTCCCGCGCTGGAAACCAATTTTTTATTGTTGATGTGGCACCGACAGGAAATAAACCTTCGAACAATCCTAAACCAATACGGAACCATTTGATAATGCCAGCTGATGCAGAAGTACCAATTAAAGCAGTAAATGCCGAAAAGCCTAATATGGACAAGGAAACAAGCCCACGGGTACCATACTTGCTAATATAAAATCCTGCCGGAATTTGTGAAAGGCTATAGCCAAGGAACATAAAGCTCATTAACGCACCGGCTTCCGTATTGCTAAGTGAAAACTCTGTGCGCAACATTGGCAGAACCATTCCGATATTACCACGGTCAGCAAAACACATCATATAACTTAGCCACATAACACCTAAGACTACCCAGCGATATTGGGATGGTTTTTGTTCAACTGGCAAAGAAGTACTTTTTGACATTTCTGTTCTCGCCATTTTTTACACCCTCTTTTCGTATGATTTCGGATATAACAATTACTTAGTTGACCATTTTGCTAACTTGCCGTGCTCATTGAACGGCAAATCCATAGCTTCACATATAATCTCAAGTGATGGTGTCCTCGCTACTTGCGGCAACAATGCTTCAAAAACATAGAGTTCCGCCAATTCCTGAGTATTTTTTATCCAGGCTAAGGTTGCATCCTTCGGCTCATTGGGTCCACAGGTAAGTAGAGCTCTGGATACCGCATCAAGATCGTTGGAGCAGACAACAGGAGTAAATGTCTTTCTAGGTGCAAGGCCGGTTAGAAGATTGATGTATGTGGCGCTAAAGTCAGTTTGCTCTACCAGCCTCTTAGTAACCAAATCTGCAAGTCCTAAACCAGTTGCATTGCCATGTGTTTACGGTGTTAAGTCCAAAGAAACAATACGAGTTATACAGGCCTATAATAATATTAAGCAAAACACCTTATATACGATGAGTACCTATACATCATATAAGGTGTTTTACTATTTCTGAAGATTGAGACCTTTTGTTCGTTAATTTTTTACATTATATAGAATTCAAATATAATATTCTTACTTGTAACTGACTTCTTAGTTCGCCGAGGCCAGTGCCTTCAGCACTTTGTATCGGCTATCAGTTAGTTCTTGGACGCTTGCCATTTCTTCATCACTGACATGTTTAAATTTCTTGAGCATTCGCAATAAGGAAGTCACCGGCTGCGGATTCTTCACTTCCATATTGATTTTAAATTTTCCGTTTTCGACTTCATACAGTGGGAAGAAATTGGTTTGAATAGCCTTTTTTGCGAGTTCAATTGACAGTTTAGCATCAACACCCCATCCGGTTGGACAAGGGGTAAAGATATGCAAATAGCTTAATCCTTTTTTGACCGTCATCGCTTTTTGGATTTTCGCCACAAAGTCCGCCATATAAGCGGGCGATAGCGTGGCAACATATGCACAATTGTGCATAGCCATGATCATTGGCAAATCTTTTTTATGTTGTGTCTTCCCATGGCTAGCTGCCCCAACAGGAGTAGTTGTAGTTGACGAACCCATGGAGGTCGTACTGCTTCGTTGGAAGCCAGTGTTCATATACCCTTCATTGTCGTAACAAATATAAATAATATTGTCACCACGTTCAGCAGCACCTGACAGAGACTGAAAACCGCAATCTGCACTAGCACCATCACCTGCAAACCCTACAACATGAACTTCCCGTCCCATTTCTTCATACATAGCCTTTACTCCAGCCAACAATGATGCCGTATTATCCAGCAAAGAAATATGCACGGGTACTTTCAGCCCATTATCATAATTCCAACCTACACAACCGGCACCAGCCATACATCCAGGCGGAATGCCCATGATCGTATTCTCGCCTAGCACCTTTAAAGTGGTTCTTAAAGCCAATTCAGCGGCACAGCCTGGGCAGGCCGAAATACCAGGCGACACTAAATCCTGCCGCTGCAGCAAAAAATCAATATAGTTCATATTAATACTCCCCCTCTCATTTCGTTAACCAGAGCGTATCGTATTCACGTTCTTGGTCTTTTGCCGCTTCCAACGAGTCGATGCAATCCAGAAAATGCCGCAACGTAATATCTGCTCCACCAAGGCCGCCGATCACAGGCATGGAACTCATCTTATATCCGCGATTGCCTACTGCTGCTAATACTTCCTGGTACAAGGCTCCCGTATTCCAACCAAAACACACATTGCGGTCTACTACTGCAAAAGCCTTTTTCCCTTGCAAGGCTTGACGCACCTTCTGTGTCGGAAACGGTCGCATAAATCTAACCTTAACAAGACCTACTTTGATTCCTTCAGAACGTTTTATATCAACAGCTTCCTTGGCTGTGCCGACCATTGATCCCATGGCCACTAACACTATTTCTGCATCTTCGGAACGATACTCTTCGATTACGCCGCCATATTGCCTGCCAAATGCAGCCGCAAATTCACGGTCAACCTGATCAATAACTTCCAGGGCGTTTTGCATCGCCTGTAGATGGTTCTGCCGATATTTCCACAAAATATCACCAGGCGTCAATGGATCCACCGCCATGGGCTTTTGGGGATCCAGTATGACGTGAGTTTGCTTGTATGGCGGTAAAAATGCATCGACCGATGCCTGACTAGGTATCTCAACCCGTTCAACCAGATGCGATAGATAGAAACCATCATAACAAACATTAATTGGCAATAACACATTTTGTGTTTCTGCAATTTTGTAGCCCTGAATGATCATATCGAGAATTTCCTGGTTATTTTCTACATAAACCTGCATCCAGCCGGCATCACGTACCGAAATGGAGTCCTGCTGACCACCCCAAATCGTTTCCGGAGATGTCATCTCCCGGCCTGCGATGGCCATCACCATCGGCAGCCGTAGTGTGGACATCCGCAAATATGGTTCAAACATAAGGGCCAAACCTTGTGCGGACGTCGCGGTAAAGGTACGCCCACCTGCCATAGCAGCACCTTGCACGACACTCATTGACGAATGTTCCGATTCAACTTCGATCATCCTGGAGCAAAGTTTTCCGTCTGCCACCATCTTTGCTAAATATTCTACTACGGAAGTTTGGGGCGTGATTGGATAAGCAGCCACAACAGCGGGCTTCGCCAACGCGGCACCTAACGCCGCGCATGTATTGCCGGTAGTAGCCATTACTTGATTCATTATTCCTTACCTCCTTCGGGAACCATGTCAATTGCTTTGCGGGGACACTCATTGGCACAGATGCCGCATCCCTTACAATAACTCATGCTGATTTGATACTCATTGTCGACCCTGGAAATCGAATTCACCGGGCAGAAGGTAAAACAGAGTCCACACTTACTGCATTTCTCCTGATCAATTACCGGGCGAAAGTTTCGCCAGCTTCCCGTATCAAGGATATATAATCCCTCATCACCAATCGGCGCAATATGTTGCCTATTTTCCATATCCCTTTTCACTCCTTTAGATAATGTGTACAGCCGTAGTTTCAAATGCTTGCTGCGCTGCAGACAAATTGGTTACACCGAAAGTTTTCTCGATCTCCCTTTGTAAGGCGTCCCAATTTATAAAACCCGTCGTCTTTGCCAAAGCTCCTAAAACAGCCGTGTTAGGTGGCATATTTTTGCCTATCTTTTCCGCTGCAATGCTTGTGGCATCAACAATACCAATCTTTTTTACATTTTGATGCGCCGCAAATACATCAAAATCCTTACAGCTATTAATCACAACAGTTCCATCCTGCCTTAAACCTTCAAATACCGGAACAGAATCCAGCAATGTGTCATCCATAATAACCAGACAATGTGGTTCATAAACCTGAGTTTTTAACCGTATAGGTTTATCATCAATCCGCAAAAAACCGTATACGGGCGAACCTTTTCTCTCCACCCCAAAAAACGGAATGAAATGGGCAAATCCTCCCTGATTTACTATCGTTTTCACGATTAATTGAGCGGCTTTGACCACTCCTTGCCCCCCTCGACCATGAAGTCGAATTTCCTTCATCAATTTCTCCTCCTTAAAATTTGAATGTTTTTTCTAAGAAAAATATATCATTAACGCGAAGTTGTTTTGGAAACGACTCCGCACCATGACGCAAAATAGCAGCCTAACAACTAAGTTTGCAAATTAGCCTTATTGTGGTAAACAAACATAAGCCTCTATTACAAAACCGTTATTCGGGATTTTGTTTCACTATTTGGGCAAAGACATATACATCGTCTTTTTGGCTACATCTCACGATAGGAACATTATCACTTCATAGTAATAACCTTAGCCGGCTACCAAATCCCATTATTCGGAATCAAATTCCTTATATTGGACATATATATTTATATTACAGGATCATTCTAAATAGCACGCTACCCTGATGTGGGTGCACATCTACCGCCCCATCCATAATTGACCGTTGAAAAAAGATTATTTTCCTTTCTGCGAATCCGGGGTATCTAGAATATCTTGACAAAGTTCCTTATAGATTTCAGGTCTCCAATCAGGTCCATTAACCTTAGGATTGTAACGGTAGATAGGAATATCGGTATTATAGTCGGCCATTGACAGGTCAACTGTACCGAGGAACAGTTCCGGCTTGTCACTACCGGCGGAATTAAACATTTTTCCGATGTAGACATGCGTTCCACCTCTGTTGCTGTCTGGTCCAATGACACTGCTTCCCCCAATAAAGAAGCTGCTCTTATCATAACCACAGAGATTGGACGATGCAATAAACATATAATTGATATATGCATAGGCAGGAATCGTCAATTCAGCTGCACCACTCGTGCAAGGCGCATTCGGACATGCGGTTACATTAACGAACAGTCTTGCACCTTTAGCACGATAATATCTCATCAGTTCAGGAAAACAATACGAATCATAACAAATTCCAACACCGATGGGTCCCCACGGTGTATCAAAAAGGACAGGCTTATCACCACGTACAGCCCAATCAGCTTCCGAAAAAGGAAGATGTATTTTTCGATAAGAATCAACTACACCCTCTGGGCCAACAATCGCTGCAGAATTATAGATAATAGAGGGATCACTCTTGTCCTTTTCCGGCATGCCGAAAATTGCATACATATTATACTTTTTGGTGATTTCAGTAATTTCATCCGTCGCCGGGCCTGGAATCGTTTCCGCCAAAAGCACATGCATCTTTTCGACACGAGGTTTTCCGGCATCGTCATCATATCCCGACAGAGCTGTTTCTGGCAACACTACTAAATCCGCGCCGCGCTTACCTGCCGCATCAATATATTCTTTGATTCTTTTTAAATTTGCTGCCTTATTGCCCCAAATAGTTGTAAAATTCACTACGGCTATATTTATAATATCTTTCATTTAAAAATCACCTTACAATCTATTACTCATGATAACGTACAGATAATCCCATTTCTTTGTCATCTACTAATACCTCTGTTGAACCTCATGTTAGACGAGGGGTTCAACCTATTTCATTCATCTTGAAGTTGATTGTAAGACAGGCTCAAATCATTTGCTTTTCCTATTTTTCGTACTGGAGATTGAGGATTTTGGTTGAAATTAAGACTAAGTGATGGATTCGAATATTGCCCAGCAAAATCGTATGCATATTTGAAAAACATAATCATTTCTAAATCAATATCCGCATACACGATGCCTTCTTGATTATCAGGCACCAAATTACTGATTACCGCACCGGCAGGTGATATAATTTGAGCACATCCCCCACCTTGATGCAGTCTCGCTTTCTGCTCATCATTGATGCACATTATATTGATCATTTCATCCGAAATAATTTGCGTAGCCATTAAAGTAAACGTTTGAGTTGCAATAGCATAATTTTTGGTAACTATGACATTAACCTCTTCCCCAAACAGCGGACCAATATCACACTTAAATGCCGGCCAAGCAGCAACGTGTACCTGCTCATTAAGCGAATTCATGGCAATAACATTCAATGGATTTACGTGCTCGGCACACTCCAATCCACCCAGCCTGCCTATTTTTGTATCAAAAACAGGCATCATACTGCCGTTTCCATCGCCCCAAATATATCTTTCTGCACTAGACGGTTTCATTTTTCGATGTTTCCCCATTAAATCCCCGTTAGGATTAAACCATAATTGAGTCAAATACAAAGAACCGCCCTCTAGTTCAGTTGCCGAAACAGATACATATGTTCCAGTCTTCTTCGCAGCCTCGCTAATCTTTCTTACCGCCGGACCTGGAATTTCAACGGCATTCTTGTAAAGTCTTCCGTAAAAAGGCATCCCATACACAGGATCTCCTAACCAAATCCACCATGGATATCCAGGAATAAACGCCTCAGGAAAGGCTACCAATTGAGCTCCATTGCCAGCAGCCTCTTCAATAATAGTACAGGTTTTTTCCACAGTGGCACCCAAGTCCAAAAAAACCGGAGCAGCTTGAACGGCAGCTGCTTTGAATTTAGGGAATGTTTTTTCCATACTAAAATCCTCCTTATTATTGTAGATATAGCAAAGGACATCCTTATACTAGATCTGTTTACCCAATAAGACTTATCAAGTACTGTTGTAAATTGTAAAAATAAAGAACCTTTGCATTCATCTCAATATTCTCAATATTTTCGGCCAATAATTAACTTAACTATATACTGAGGTTTTAGAAGAACCACTTTCCCCATTTCAATAGGCAAAAAGCCTGCACTTCCACACGTTTTTCTCAATCTTTATGATATATATTTATTCACCTTGATAGCACGTTTAACCTCCGGCAAATCGCATGATTTGTCAGGCCTAAAATAGTACTTATGAGCATTTTTTTGACTTTAACAGAACAAAACGCATGCAATTTATGTTGTTTTTTGAAAATTAACAATAATCTTTAGAATCTACGCACCTTATGGCCCCACTCAAACGTAAGGCATAGATCAATACATAATGAAGTTATATAGTAAAAAGATGACCTTGCAGCACTAACCATGTCTGCAAGGTCATCTTTCATACTAACAATAATCTATCACTTTTGTACCTCTTAATCATGATGTTGGATTGTATCTCAATCACTCCGTCAATTGTATACAAATCCTTGTGAATAAAATCCTCCATCTCTTGACTGTCACAAAGAAAAGCGTGAACGTGTAGCGCATTTGTTCCTGTAGTTGCATATATACTATCAACTTTGGGGTGCTTTGCAACTGCCTCAGCTACACTTTCAACTTTCCTGGAATCTGCTTTAATCAGTAGAAATACTGCCAACGGTGCTCCTGTCTTACGTGCATTGATCCGTATTGTAAATCGTTCAATAATTCCATTCTTCTGCAGATTAGTGATTCTCTCCCGCACACTCATTCTCGAAAGGTGTACTTGTCGGGCAATGTCTGAATAACTTGTGCGACTATCAGTTGATAGAATACTACATATTTGTCGATCAATTTCATCTAGTTCTCTTAATGGTCCGGCATTAAGATGCTTCTTCACTTTTTCCCCATCCTTTCCATCCTTTGATTTTTTTCATAATATGCTTGTCATAATAAGAAATCTTCCAGTGCACTTGAGTATAGTTTCTAGCCAGCAAGATAAGGCTATTCACCTATTTTTCTTATTAACTCATTTGGGTCCACCTGCAAACCATAGATACTCTCTCTCATCAATTTGATTATATAATTTTATCCTGATTTAGATTAATCCACTAGTAGAACTGTATTGCATTTCGCTGTGCAGTGTTGCCAAATAAACTGCTTCTCTTTGGGAATTTATCAATGTAGCTTTATATTAGCGTCTACTGCGTTGATGAATCCTTATGCCACTAAAGTCTAAAACTAGTAATAGCTTCCTGGAGTTCTTGTGACATTTTGGCTAGCCCCCGACTAGATGATTCGATTTCCTCCATAGATGCTGATTGTTCCTCTGTAGCCGCCGATATAGTCTGTGCTTGCTCTGCAGCTACTTTACTAAGGTCATCCACCTCTTTTACAGATAATTCAATTTGTTCACTCCCATTTTCCATTTGCTGAATGGAAGCTGAAATCTCTTTCACTTGCTCATCTACTTGGATTACTAAGGCCGCAATTTCCCCAAATGCATGACCCGCAGTATTGACAACCTCCGTCCCGAAGGCCACCTCCTGCGTACCTTCCTTCATTGCAATGACCGCTATATTTGTATCTTCTTGGATTTCACTGATTAACAGCGCTATCTGTTTGGCCGCATCCTGTGATTGTTCTGCCAACTTGCGGACTTCTTCCGCTACCACAGCAAAGCCCCGCCCTTGTTCCCCTGCTCTAGCAGCCTCAATGGCAGCATTTAGCGCTAATAGATTTGTCTGTCCTGCGATTCCTGATATAGTGTCGACAATTTGCCCAATTTCTTTAGATCGCCCTCCCAGATTAGCAACTACATTAGCAGAATTATTAACAGTCTTCTCAATCTTAGTCATTTGGGTTACAGCCTGCTCAACAGATTTACTACCCTTTGTTGCCGTAACGGTTGCACACTCTGTTTTTTCAGTCACAAGACTAGTATTTTTAGCTACTTTTTGAATACTTGCCGACATTCTTTCTACTACGCAAGACGTTTTATTTACAGCATTAACTTGCTTGTACGCACCGCTAGCTACTTGTTCAATGGATGTAGCTACTTGATTTGACACTTGCGCCGATTGCTCGGTGCTAGCATTTAGTTCCTCCGATGCTGCAGACATCTGTTCCGCCTGCATTCGAACAATCTGGATTAGATCTCTTACCCCGTCCTTCGATTTTTGCAACGCAATATATAATTCACCGAATTCATCACTTCTCTGTAAAATAGTATTTTTTGTAATGCTTAGATTGCCAGTTGCGATATCGTTCATTTCTTTCACTAGAGCTACTACTGGCTTAGTAATAGTTCGACGAAGAATCAGAGTCGAAATTACCCCTACGCTTGCTGAAACTACTATTAAAATGATAGATTTACTTGCCGATTGACTAGAACTGCGTTCAGCTTCAGATACCTTTTGGAAGACCGACTGTGATTCTTGTTCCACTAGATGCCGAATAATTTGTTGATTTGATTGCATTAGTTGGGTAAGTTCCTTTGCAATTACACTTATTTGCTTAATTAATTCACCTTTCGACTGCTGAGTGATTTCTACTTTCGCCTGTTCTTTCAAGAGGGGTACTAGCCCATTTAACATTCTATCGTTATATCTTTTTGTATCATCGAGCAATTTTTCGATTTCTGGCTTATTTTCCACACTAGAAAGCTGAAGAAGCTGATTCTCCATGTCAATAACTTTAGCCATTCTTTGTTCATAGCTCATTTTATATTGCTCATTCGGTTCTGTAAAATATCGCCTCATCTCCAACACAGCAGCTGTTAATTCATTTTCGATTTGAGAAGCAGTGATACTCCTATTGTAACTCGCGATAATATCTTTAACATTTCCTAAAAAATTCTGTGAGTTAAAGAAAGAACTAACCCCCGTCACTATTATCATGACGATCAAGATTGCAAGGGCTCCCGCTATTTTACTACTTATTTTGAGATTCATATTAAATCCTCCATTCAGCACAAGGTTACATTTTTAATCCCATTATTCGGGATTCAATTTCATTTTTTGTTCATAAATATACATGTCGATTTCGGCCTCACCTCACAATAAAAACAACACTCTTTGCACAGTCAACTAACGCCTCAGATCAATATACTATTAGGGATTTTCCCTTTTAAGAATATTGTATTCGCTGCTTTTATCTAAACTCCTCTCTTT
Organism: Sporomusa silvacetica DSM 10669; assembly: GCF_002257705.1. Taxonomy (GTDB): domain Bacteria; phylum Bacillota; class Negativicutes; order Sporomusales; family Sporomusaceae; genus Sporomusa; species Sporomusa silvacetica. The sequence goes on along the minus strand of NZ_LSLK01000117.1, from coordinate 51,194 downwards.
TTTCATTTTTTACTGAATGTTTTAAATTTTTTACAAATATTCCGTTTACCTAATAAGGTTAGTCTACTACCTCATGTGCTATAGTGTTAGTTTGATTTGCTATATCTTTCACGGTAAGTTTATTATACTACAGAGTCTTCAATAGCGATAATAATGACTAACGGAAATAACCTGCCCTTCGCGGGCAGGTTATTAATCCGGTTCTGGTGCGAAAATTATACAAAAATAAAGATCCCATCTTTTACTAGAATATCAAGCCGCGATACCCATAACCTTGTTTATAAATTCAACCTCAGAAAGGACACATTGAATTTCTTCAATCTGTCCCTTTCTAATCATATGCATAATTTCAATACCACAAATTGTTTTCTCGGCAGTCTTAAAGCTGTCAAATCCTAGCATAGGTTTGACTTTTCGTTTAATAAACCGATGGTCCTGCTCAATAATGTTATTTAAGTATTTTACTTTCCGGAGTATTGTTTCGACTGAAAGAGTTCCACTATAAATCATTTCATGAATAGCAATCTCAGTTGCAGCATACTTGTCAGTCGTTATTACCCTTGGTTGCTGATTATGTATGGCTTGTAGAGCCTTTTTGAAGAACTTCTTCGCTGCGTCTTTATCACGCTGTTCAGATACATAAAAATCGATGGTATTTCCCTTAGAATCAACCGCTCGCTAGAGGTATGCATTATTGCCCCTAATTTTAAGATATGTTTCATCCGTTCTCCAAGAATCATTCGTTGGCTTAAGGTGTTTTCTAATTCTTTCATCTATTATTGGCGAATATTGATGAACCCATCTCATAATGGTTGTGTGGGTGATCTTCAATCCTCTCTCATGCATCATCTCAACCAGCATTCTGTAACTGAGTGGATACTTAAGATACCAGCGGACGCAGACCATTATAATTTCAGACTCGAAATGTTTCCACTTGAATAGATTCTGTGCCAATAAAATTGCCTCACTTTTATAAATTCCGGGGATTATTGTATCACTGTTTTTATTTTTGCACCAGAACCCCGATTTCTTTGTATATCGTCTTTGGCGTCCTTCGATCATTATTATAATCGACAGGAAGCTCCATTTGTTGTGGTATAATGTATATGATAGCAAAGACTCTAGTTCTGGGGGTATCTTATGGAAATATGGTTGAAGAATCGAATCGAAGAAATTTTTAAGGACAACCCACTGTCATCAATGATGGATATTCATATATCTGCCCTTGATGTTGGCGAAGTTACTTTAACTATGCCGATAGCCAGCGAGATACATACCAATGTTTACGGCTTTGTTCATGGGGGTTCATTATTCACTTTGGTTGATTCAGTCATGGGAATCGCTGGCTTAACTACCGGCAATCTAGTTGTCACAAGTGATATTAATATAAGATTCATCACAAATTCAAAAAAGGGAAATATGCTTACCGCATCAGGACGGATTATCCACAAAGGAAAAGATACTATAATTACAGAAGCTGAAATTCGGGATAAACGGCAACGGCTTCTCGTCAAGGCACAGGGTAGCTACTTTATTCGTGGTCAGATAAAGGCGGCGGTTCCCGCGCAACAAAATGATGGACAGCCTTGAATTAGAATCGGAAACTGTTAGCAGACTATGGATATATTAAGACGGTAATTTGCTGACTAACAGCAGAAGCTAAGTAAGCTATTAATGTGCTTTTCACCAAAATCATTTACACAAAATATCATACGCTTCCTTTAGATCTCATGTATTAAACATGAACTCTGAGCATCCTTACCGAGCAGAGTATTCCAATCAAGGTTAAATACAGGGAAATTCTGCTTAATCAGTATTTCCCTATATTTAGGGGCTAAGTGGTAAACTTTTTCAATATCACTACTGGTAAACTAATTCAGTATCAAGTGGTAAAGAAATTCATCGACATTCACACACAATACTTGCATATAAGCTACCAATAGATACCGTATGCCGAACAATCACATGATTTTTAGTACTTAGACCTACTACAACAAACTGTTCTATAGTAAGATATTCCAATTCTCCTCCACCAAATCGTATATATCTTTAGGCGTGCGAATTTTTACCCGGCTATCCCTCCTGATTGCACTGTACACAGTGAACAAAACGCAAGATTGCTGATAATTGCTTGGCTTTAACCGTTCCGATACCTTTAACCAGCATCATTTCTTCTTCGGTTGCATTCATTAGCTCCTGCATTGTTGGAAATTCCTTCAGTAATGCATCTACTGTATAACCATTGCTTGTTTCCCTCAAGCAATCTGCCAGTATGGTTTTTAGCGAATCTGTACCACTCACAACCGGCCCCCCTTAAGTTCAAATAAAAAAGCCAACTAGGAATTTTCATTCTTAGTTGGCTTTTTTGTATGTATTATGAAATTTTTCGATATTCTTTCGGACTAACTAACCTGTTATAGCTACGCTTTATTACATTTGATGTAGTCCCGACTCAAGTAAATATAAAGTCTCAATCATCATTAGGCCTTTAGCTTCAGTCTCGGTCTTCCCAATATACTTTCATATAATTTACTCCACAATCTTCGCCTTGGACCTCATTACCGAGATTGTTTCTGCGAATAATATACATACGATACTTTTGGTTTTCCAATCTAGTCCAACATAGTATATCGTTTGTAGACCAATTACCATTACTTGCTTTTATCGATACTTTAATTTTGCTTTCTCCCATCGGATTGACTTCACGTATATCTAGGATTTTGATATTATTTTCATTGAACTCGTACTTAATCCAACTAGAATTAGGTTTTGCCCATTTACCATAAAGTAATTCTTGAGCAATTTCCATATCAGATTTTTCTTTTGCATAAGTTACATTAGAAACTGTCAACAACACCATTAGAATCATCAAGCTACAAAATAATCTTTTTATTAGTTTCAACGAAATTCCCCCATCCACTTATTAAATAAATTAGTCATCTACATTTATGACTCCTTCAAAGAAACGAATTTGTGCCTTTTAAAAAGCGAATAATATGGTATTTTAATAACCGATCCAAAAAATCCGACCTTGGGCTTACAGCTAAATTTCACGAAGTCTTTCAATAAAAAAGATTCCTTCGGACTAGAGAACCAGCTCCAGTTTACCTTTATATACATCTCATGTAGTCCCGGCTTAAGTTGGAATCGCTTCTTTTCACCATTTTTGAGCCTACCGATTTCCTTGTTATCTACAAATACCCTATAACTTAATAAACAGCCAACAAAGCTGCTTTCCCTCAACACCTCAACTGTCGGAACCATATCTGTATGATTTGACAGAACCACTTGTCCTATTTGTTCCTGATTTGTTCCGCACTTAGGACATAATTTAGCGCTAGCCTCTAATTCCGTACTGCATTGTTTGCATATTTTAGCCATAATAATTAACCTCCTTGATAAACCGTAAATTGTATGCTTATTTAATAGAAAGAACAAAAACGCCTTATAGTCCGTACTCGCTGAGATAAGGTAGATGCGCCTTTTCATAGGTAAATACAGCAACATTCTTACCATCTGAAGTTATAACCATCTTTCTAAAGATTGCGCTTACTTGATATTCTGTATTGAGATTTAATTTATAAAATGCTGCTACATTTACTACAAACCTATTACCATCACCATCTTGCAACATGAACCTTGGATCATCTGTTCCAATAAGAGTTCCCGTGAACTTAACTGTTTTATCGACATAAGCCTCTGGATTGTTTGCTAAGTCATAATAAGATACTTCTTCGGTATTGGCTAATTCATTGGACATGTTTTGCCTGATGTTTTCCAATTGACTTTGGGACATTGCGCATGCCACATTTGCTGTCGACATTAAAATACAAAACGCCATAAGTAATCCTGTTAATTTTTTCATTTTGTTACGCTCCTGTCTTTTATTTTTTCTTTCACGGCCTACAACAATCACTGTTTTAGTTTATCTTTTGGTTAGGGTCTGTTATTTGCCATTCCAGTGTTTTTTCTCTGGCGTCAAACGTAACTAACATAGCAAGATCGATATTAAGTCCTTCGGCAATGGCTAGCAAAATAGAAAGGGAAATATTGTTGTTGTATTTTCCCCGCTCAATTTTGCCTAAAGAACTTACGCTAATATTAATTCGTCTTGCCAGTTCTTCCTGGGTTAGATTTTTTAGTCGACGATAATACGCCACTTTTCTACCGATTTGCTTATACTTAAATGTAAAAATATCGCTCATCTCCAACCAGAGCATTTATCTATTGTCATTATTACATAAAATTACCGTCTCTAAGTCGCATAGATAATGCCGCTATCGGCATAAATAATGCCGATTTCCTGAACGGTTATTTTTCTATCCGCATAATTTATGCTACCCCCTGTAATTTTTTCTGGCAATTAATACATAGTTGTCTACCGAATCTATTCATCGATACTTTCATGATACCAGCAGTGATTTTGGTTCCGCAGTCACTGCATATGAGGTTGCCACTACCACTTGGGCTTTTCTCCATATCTGTCACATACATGCCTTCATCTGTCTTGCGATCTGCTTCCGGATCGTCATTCGTACTAATAGCCAAACTAAGCATATATGCATATTTAATAGCAGCTGTCTGCGCTTTCATCACAGCTTTATCACCACTATCCTGGCCACTGCCAATACCGGACAATTCAATCTGTTCCCCACTGTCCGTATCAATTAGCGTAATATTTACTTTCACGATCACCAAATGCTCGATATTTCCTTTGTTATTCATAACGTCACTGTTGGCTATTACTTCCGGCAATACGATGGATGCTATGTTATGCTTTACCAAGGACGCATTGACTTTTTCCAATACGTCAGCCGAAGTAGCATATTTATAGTGGTGAAAGTCATTGATTCCGTTCTTTTTAATGGTGCTGCACGCTTCCATAACTTTAACCAATTTACCAGCAATCTGTTTCATCTTGCTTCCCTCCTGAAAATGAATAGAGGCTTGCTTATCCATCAGTACAGCGGATTAGCAAGCCTTTATATATAGTGAAATCTTATATCCATGTCATCCCTACGCTTATCTATAGAGTATCTTAGCTCACGACTTTTAAGAGTTTAATTGCATTGTTCTTTAGCTTTTTCCCATACGAACAATGCTCCGATACCTGACAATAATCTAAGCATTTCCGGTTATGCCAACGTTCCTTGGCCGTGCAAATCGACGGCATATTTCCACTATGCAAAGCTTGTTGCAAAGCTGTAGCTTTGTGTTGCATATACCGGATAATCCATCGATTGCTAATGCGATTGACCGATATCAAATAAATGGCTTGGTCAATACCTCTTTCGTTGGCTATTCGCAAGCTGTTATCCCGGCACATGGCCTGAATCACTATTTTATTTACTGCTAAGCCTTGCTGTTCCAATAAAATGCGATAGTAGTTTAGCTGAATGGCCCAGTCTATAATACCTTTTACGCCATCATCCCGCCATTCTTTTTTATATTTTGGTTCCCCCTTTTTCAAACCAGTTTTATATACTTCGCTGGTTGGAACATTCACCTTGTATTTACCTAAAGCCTTCATTATTTTATAACTGCTCGTGACTTTGATATCACCAAGTACCCCGGTGTCTTGATCCAGTATCTCACCATATAAATCAAATTTGCCGGAAGTAATATCATCTTTTAGCCGTATTTCAGTAAGCATATTGCCTTCGGTATGATTTTCATTGATAGTATGCAATGCTGAACCATGCAAAGCATAAAGCACGTCCTGGGGATTTACCGCATAGTCGACAGTCTTTTTTAGGTAGATTTCTCTTGTTCCAGCAATGAGTTCAGTTACTGTTGGCTCACTAAGCCCTCTGTCTAACGATTTTGCTACAGCTCTTAACGTTGGCAGAAACATACATCTTTGTTTCATTTGGCAAGATGTCAAGCAGTCTTTGATAAGGATGCTTCTTCCATCTGAGCAGATAAAATATTTTGCTGGCATAGTTCTTCCTCTCCTTCCTTGTGCTGGACTTCATTAGCCTGTACTATATCCCACTTCACCTTTATATCTCCCAGGAGATTGCCGGAGTTAGTTTCCACAAATTCTTTTAGTGGTGCTTGATTAACTATTGCTCGCAATCCATCGGCCAATACTTTAATTTGCAGATAGTTTAAAGTTAAGTTGATATTTGTATCATTTTTGGCTTTCAATGTTACGACGAAGGTTTCTTTATGTTGGCGTAATTCTGCGGCTATATCTGTGTAAGCGAAACAATCACTAATAAACATTTTATTCACGCTCCTGTTATTATCTAGCCATTTCTAGCGGTATTACATTAGTAATGTTTTTTTCGACAGAATGAATGGGTGGCATAATCAATTTGTTTTTCCCTGCTGATAGGGAAAGCAGTTCCCCTCCCAGACGCTCTAAATCGGTTGCCCTTGTATAATCTTCGATATCTTGTGAAGCTCTGGTTACAGCATTGATTAAACCATATTTACTATTATCTCCTTCCATAATAAAGTGCCGTAATATACTGCCGCGTTCATTTTGATTAAGGATATATTGGTCAGCTAATATTTCAACTGTTTTAACCGGATCAGGGCCAGTTGATTCATACATGGTACCGCTTAGTTTTTCTACCGATAAATTGAATTTCACTTCATCAATCGCAGTTCTAACTGTGTCCTGTACTTTCATGAAGAAGGCTTTATCATCTTGAGCTAGGGTTTCATCGGAAAAGATTTCATAGGCACTGTCCTCACTTTCGATTTGTTTGCCAACATGATAGCGTTTTTGCGCATAGTCTTTAACGATTAATCCATTCTTGCAAACTAGACGGTACAACAACGGCTCTACTTTTAAACTGCCTAGACCTACCTCTGAGTTAGATATGACAATGCCTGCTTGAACAACATCGCCAATAGCCACTTCTGCTTTAAGCTTTTTATTGATAACCTTGATATACATATGAGTCTCGGTAATTTGACTGGACATGATTTCAGCACTTTTCATTTCATTAATGATTGGCAATACCGCATCAGCCAATTCGAGGTTGTCTAACCGGCGATAACGGTCACTTAAAAAAGCTCTGACATTGCCATCTAAAGTCCGGAGCATTCTGCGTTCGTGCGATTTGTTAAACCAGCTATTAATGTTATCATCCAACAATTCGGGGTATTCTGTACGCATTTTGTTGTAGTAGCGTTGGGGTATCTGCAAACGATCAGCAAGTTGCTTATGCGCTAATTCGTTTAGAATAAAGGATTCTGTCGCGTTGTCCATACCTAGAGTTAATCTACTAATTCCGTTATCAGTTTCTACCTCAAGATTACGGGTGTCGGCAAGATAGTCTTTTCTTGCCAATCTCTGACGTTCTAGCTCCTGTGCTAATTGAATAATGGTTCTGCCTTGTTTCATGTTCCTTCCTCTTTTCATTTAGATTTTGATAAGAAATATGAAATAGAGCCAACCGGAAGTAAACCGAATGGCTCTAAATGGATTACAAACTATTAAATTGACGTCCTATATGTCTCTAAAAATTAGAAAATAGACATAACCTTATATCTATAGGGTTTTGGTCATACCTTGGAAATCGTAGGACATGTCGGCCATGTCGATACACTAATTATTTTGGAACCATCATCAGACCGGCACTGACATCCATCAGTACTGTTTTTTTACGATCCTTTATAAGGGCTTTACAGTATATCTGTAAGGCTTTGTCAGAATTATAATATATAACTACATTTTTATATTATAACTAAATTTAATTCTTATCTTTTAATCTAAATCCACATTGTTAACGTATACAGATTCAAGTTTATTGCACAAGACAAACCGATGCTATTGAATCCATTTCACATAACTGGACAAGGCTAGATACTATAAATCTTGGACCGCAAATACCCTAACAAATAATTTTTAATTGCAGGTGGCCCGTCAAATCACACTTCCATTTCTTTAATGAACCGAGAAGATTGCTGCAGCCGAGAATCTCCCCATGGCATCATTCTTTGCAATGGATAAGTAATATAAATCCATCTTCTTGCTCTTGTCACTGCGACAAAAGCATTATTACGTTCTTCTTCAATTTCTTGCTTACTACTAGCTCTATAGTCAGGGAAAACGCCTTCGCACATACCCATGAGAAAAACAATATCTTTCTCTAGCCCCTTCATCGTATGTACAGTGCTCAATGTTAATCCTACTTGATCCGAATTATCACATAATTGCCCTAACGCCATTGCATTACGAAAAGCGGTTAATGATTCACCCAACCCTTTACGCCGAAAGGTAACCCAACTTTCTTTAAACTCTTCAAGTTCCCGGAGAGATCGCTCCACTTCTTCTATATATTCATTACATACCTGACGGCTCTCAACAATCTGTTTAAGCTTTCCATAAAACTTCATAATATTGGGCTTTTCTAGATCAAGCTCGTGAATAGCCTTTAATAAATCCGCTTGAATATCTGGTAGTAAAATTTCAGATTTACGGATTTCATTGGCCAGCCTATTAAGTAAGTCTATATCTCCCCATCGTTCTGGGGGACGAATTTTTAAAACTGAACATAATTTTTTCCCGTCAACCCAATCCTTCGGGTTTAACCGAACACGAATTCCTAGATCTAAAACTTTACCAAACACTGAGTCCGATTCTGCTTTACGTTCTCCTTTTTTGAGCGCATATGGTATTTCATTTTTGGTTAAACTTTCTTCTAGCGCCTTAAAGACAAAACGATTGCGAGCAATTACTACCATTTTTGTTAGGAGAATTTCTCCTTCAATCTCAGAGTGGTTCTTTTTATTCAATAATTCTTTGATTTTGCTGCATATCCATGTAGCTTCTGCATTTTCATCAGAATGTTTTATGATTTCTTTGTGCCCATCAAGCGCATAATTTGATTCTACTTGCGAGCCTGGTTTCAACTTATTAGCTAAATAAATAACAGATTTTGAACTGCGATAATTTTGTTTCAACTCTATTATTCGAGGATAAAAATCCTGCACAAAATACTGACAAAGGAATGCATGTGATGATCCATTAAACCCATATATCATCTGATTAGGATCACCAACCATCAATACGCTTTTGATTTTTTCTCCACATAAGCCCTTAATAAACTCATACTGCGCCTTATTCAAATCTTGTGCTTCGTCAACACATAAATGTTTGTATTTAGCCCGATAAATATTCCCACATCCAGGATGCTCCAATAATATCTTATGTGCATAAACAAGAATGTCATCAAAATCAATACCACCACTATCAATCAGTGCGCTTTGATAAGCGTGATAAATGGACAAAAACTTGGTTTCTCCAGAATATCGTTGCCAAATTTCTTCGTCTGATAATAACTCTCTTTTGACAATTGAAAATTTCTCCATATATTTTTGAATAATTTGTTCCCGGCTTTTTGCTTTGCTGCCATCACCATTTAAAAACTCTTCTATATTGAATCCGTTTTCACGTAAAGATTGTAAAAAAACCGCTTTTCTATCCTGATCACGCTCATATATCTGCAATTCAGAAGGGAGGCCAATCAGATGTCCATACTGATCTAAAATGCGTTGAGCTAGAGCATGTATAGTTGCGATCCAACAACGCTCTTCAATATCGGTGACACTTTCCAATCGTGATGACATTTCTTCAGCCGCTTTATTGGTAAAGGTAAGCGCAATCACTCCATCTTTTTTCGTATGTTCTAAAATATATCGAACCCTCTCTGTTAACACACGTGTTTTTCCTGATCCAGCAGAAGCCAATACCTGCATGGCTTCACCAATAGGTGCCTGAACTATCGATAACTGTCTTTCTGATAGGCTTATCATAATTTTACTCCCGCTTTTATTTTTTCAAACAATTCAATTATTTTCTTTGGAAAATCATTCGCATCAAGCTCACAAAGTTTCTCAGCAATGACAGGTGCATATTTAGGTTTTGCAGAATCAAGTATATCTAATAATGCAGTATTATATCCATCAGAAGATTTATAGTCTCGTAATACATCTTCAAAAATTTCTTGCTTGCAAGTCTTACATCTTGGCTGATTCGTTTTTCTTCTACCAGCTGGTGTTTGATTTTTTTTGGTTATCCAATTTTCAATGGTATCTTTACCATCAACTGAATTTATCGCATTTTCAACAGTCTTTATAAATCCTGTGTTTAATAAATAGCCTTCAAAATCAGTACCATCTAATATTGTGATATATGGACAATTAGAAACATCTGTCGTACCAAATACCTTATCGTAATACTTTTTTAAATCTTTAACAGCTGCCGCTTCTCCATCACTAAAAATAAATACCGGAATATCAAAATCTCTTGCAAATGTTAAAAACGGTACATATTTTTTACCAGAACCACCGATTCCTATAATACTGACGCCCATCTCAAATGCTTCATGTCCAAAATATTTTTCAAATAAACATGGAAGTGCTTGTTCTTCAGTTTCTCCCTCACACAAAATCCATGCTTTTGAAAATAGAATTTCGCCTCTAGAATGAATAATCTCTCGCTGTATTCTACGTTGTGCTTCCGCTTCAAGTTCACTGCAAAGTGCCCGAGATATAATTTCCCCATTTTGAGACTTTAGATAACGTAGTTCAGATTGATTTGCCAGTGCAGCTACATACGACGAATGTGTACTAATAATAACTTGCCCATATGTTCCTGCTAATTGACGATACAATGTTTTTTGCGCATTAGGATGCAAATGTGCCTCTGGCTCTTCGGCTGCTAAAATTGGGAAGAATGGAATTACTTCTTTCTCATGCTGGGCAATCATTGCGTCAATAAAAGCTTTGACGGTAAGTATTGATGCCCAGCTTCGCGTTCCCATACCATGATACTCCATCGAAAAGGCTGTGCCTGAACTTTCGCCAAAATGAATAGAGAAATGTTTAGAAAGATCTCGCAACTTTTTAGGAAATGGTGTTATTTCAGCATTTCCTGATCCCTGGAAAGACTGATTAAGTTCTTCTAAGTGTGTTTTCAAATTCTGTAATTCATCACTTTTCTGAACAGCCTGATCATTAACTTCTTTAATCCGTTTTTCAAGATCCTTCATATCGTCATCTGAATATTCAACATTAGTTAACACTCTACCTACAAATGACGATCTCTCCTTAAGCTCTTGATGAATATCCCTCTGGGCATCTATAGAAATCATAGATATTGATTGCATACGTGCGCTCAACTTAGTTTCTTTCATTTTTTCTGATCGCCATGTCGAAAAATCAGTCCATTTCTCTAATGTACTGCGACTAATTTCAAATCCACCTTTAATCATATTGGGCGCTATCCGCGTACGTAAGGCAACAAATTGATTGTTATTGACTTCTGGCTTAATACTATCACCAAGTTCAGCCATCCACTCTTCATTAAATTCTGTAATTCTAAGCCCCTGCATATTGACGGGAATGATTCGAATATCTATCAGTATTTCTGATGCCCGTTTATCATCCGATCCAATATGAAAATCTTCTTCTGACAGGTAACGCGAATAATCACCTAATGCTAGTTGCATTGCTTTAAGCACTGATGTCTTTCCTGAATTATTCGCACCTATTAGTACTGTCACACGCGGTAATGTAATTTCAATATTTTGTATCCCACGGAATCCTGCTATCCTAATGGTATCAATCTGTATGCACATTATTCAGCCCCCGGTCACCAATTTTCTTATACAAGTAAAACCACCTTATATCACGCTTGTCAAAATCCATCACCAGTTCTCTTCTCTGCCCTAATCTACCTAACCGTATACTTCGCTGCTAGTTCCTGAATCATCCATATTCTCCTATACGTTATCATTCAGCACAAGAATGTATCGCCATGGTTCTCGCCCACCGTTTTTTAATGCGCAATCACATACTGGCACCATTTAACGGCAACTTTCGGGTTCTTTCTCCGTCTCAACCACAAAATCTGGATCATTAAGAAATTCTTCTTATCGTCATATTAACAATATTGTAATTTTTCGCCATTTTTTTAAGTAATCCTGCCTGATTTTCACATTACTCACCTTAGCTTATGCCTTCACGTTTAATAGCTGTATCTTTAGTAATTCCTCTCTAGCAATAAGTTTACTTTAAATTATTCAAGCTTATTGCTTCTCGAATTTCATTAACTGCAGTGATATCCATTTTTTCCTCATCCTTGGACTATAACTAAATTAAATACTAATCCGTCATTTAAATCATCAACATAAATATAAAAAATAAAGCACGAGGTGATTTAACCATGTTCAATGACTATCAAGACATCATAACAGTAGATGAATTATGTGAGATGCTCTGCATCGGCAAAAACTCTGCCTATACATTACTGGCTACCGGCCAGATCAAGGCGTTTAGACACAATCGGGTCTGGAAAATTCCTAAATTGGCTGTTGCCGAATATGTATACAAAAGCAGCGGTATAAGTAGCAGGTGAAGTTGTCACCTGCTACTTGTTTTTTAGCATACACTATTGAATCAAACCTTTTTCCTTAAAGCTGCAATATTCATTTTTGCCAATAATGATATGGTCTAAGACTGATATCCCTATAATCTTACCAGCCTTAACTACCATATCCGTTATATTGATATCTTCCTGACTTGGATGACTGTCACCGCTCGGATGATTATGTACCAATATAATGCTGGCTACCATATTTTTTATAGCCGAATTAAATATTTCTCTTGGCGATACTGGTGTCATATTAAGAGTTCCCTGAGATATGATTCTTTGTCCAAGAATTTTGTTCTTTGTATTTACCATAACTATCCTAAACTGCTCTTGATTAAGGTATTGCATATCAGTCATATAGTCAAAAACGTCTTTAGGACTACGCACCAATGTAACCCTACTGGAACTTTCTGTTTGGAACCTTCGTACTATTTCACGCAAACACTCAATTTTATAAATCTTGGTTTTACCCATGCCTTTGATATTAGCCAATTCATTTATTGTGGTATTCATCACTACCTCATAAACATTGCTATATTCAGCAAGAAGTTGCGATGCTGCTTCTCTTGGCATAATGATTTGTAACAATTCTTCATTTGGTAAATCAACTAAATAGGACTTGGTACACGCGATACCAAGTCCCTCAGATATTGCATTTTTCATATTATGATTGCTCATTATCATGACCTCACAATAATTTATTAAGATGATTTTCTCACATCTATAATATATCATTGTAAATTATTGTATTGACAATATTGCTTCAAAACACTACATTCTATTACTCTTCATTAACTTCTGTGTTTTTTAAAATCCAAAATGTCATAGTTGGTTTATCCGTATTATGTTGACTTCTTTGCTCTGAGTTTAGTTTTACTGATTTACTAATTATTTCGTATGGTAATAATTGAGCTTTGAAACGATCATCAATGACATCTTTCCCATATCCTTGTTTTATTTTTTCTTTACTACGCCCCTCGAATGCATTTCTGTAAAGCTCGGTAAATTTTATACGGAAAGCAGCTATTTTTTGGGAATTCATTCCTTTTTCTTTAAAAAAGTTACTTGCCTCGCTACCATCATCGGGAATTTTTTCTTTTTCGGCATTTGACTCAATAAAGTCCAAAAATTTATTTATATTTTCTTTCGTTTCTTCTTCATTTTCCGCTGAAAGATCTTCTAGATAGTTGCTTTTGTTAAAGCTATCTTCTTGCCCAATCCAAGATAATTGTTCTATGATTGTCCTTTCTTCAAAGCTGTATATATCTTCAGCAATTTCTTCAATATTTTTTTCTTTGCAATTTAATTCTTGAACGTATTGTTCATAGGTAAGCTTATGACTATTATCATCCTTCCAAGTTTGAATGTCTGTAGCGTTACTTTTTAATAACTTCTCTAAGAACGCTATGTCGCACTTGAGTTTTCCTTCTAAAAATCGATTATGTGTTAACGAATTACTATTGAAACCATGACCTGTATAGAAAAAAACATTATCTTTTTCAAATATTTCCTTGATAACTTCTTCAACATTATCTTTTGCTCTTCTAATCCGCTTCAAAACCTCGCTATTTTCCTTTAGCTTATAACTAAGTCTTCTTTCGGTTTGCTCAGCCAAATAAAGTGTAATTTTTTCATTTGACTTGACCCTTTTTCTCCCAAGCATTTGTAAAAAAGAAACTTTATCAAATACAAAAATTGCCACATGCTTTAATTGTGGATCTGTAATATTAACGCCATTATCTATAACCGATGTAGTAATAAGAACTTTTTTTTCAAACTTACCTTCATTACAAATTTTTACATAAACACTATCCTTTTTAGAGCCTGCATCAATATAATCCGCGTGCTCACTCCCTATAGCTTTTAATAACTCATGGCCATCGTCTTTATTCGCTACAAAAATCAACCATTTTTCTTTGTTAACTTTACTTGCTGATTTTTCCGCAGCAGCATCATCAATTTGCGTTTTTATTAAATTCAGCAGTGGTTGACACTGATTTATAATCTTGGACTTGGTCTTGGACTCTTCTTCATCGTCGCTTGAACATTCATTTTTATTAACTGCTAAATATTTACAGTCAATGTAGCTATAATCCCGCTCAAATTCATAAATAATGGAAGAATACTTATTATACGTTTCATATGTATCGTGTCGTTCTTCTACACTTCCATATTTATAGGCATGTTTCTGTGTATTCAGAGGTTTGCATTGTTCACAAATATTATAGTCAATTAGGGTATAGTTACTGTACTCAACATCCCAATGAAGTTGACCTTCAGGTAGACTTTTCAAACCAATAGGCGTAACCCGCCGCTGGACATCTAGATTACTTGGGATATTAGTGTATTCTGCTTTAAGAATAGGATTAACAACCTCATCGGGTGTAGCTGTCATATATAGCCGAATGGAATACGGATATCGTTTTAAGATAGTATCCAGAACACGATAGGTATATTTATTAAACTTCGCATCAGCCAGAAAAAAATGACATTCATCAAAAATAATAAAATCATAATGATCTGCCAAATTATTTTCTCTAGCCAAAAACCCTTGATACGATTTAACCGTAACCACTCCGAAATCTTCCAATTCATCAAGCCATTCTGGTGCATTACTCCGTTTTTCAACTTCTCTAGAATAACTATCTTTTCTTGGCGCAATTTTATCCATTAACTTGGCAATTCGTCCTTTTTCCTGTCGACCTAATGCAATACGATTACTCAAAATTAAAATTTTGCCGTTTAACTTAACCATTTGTCTTATAATAACTTCTTCAATAAAGTTATTCTTGCCGCTTCCTGTTTGTGCCGATATGAATACCGGCGTAGCAGCCGTCCATTTGTACATATAATCTGTATTGATAGCATCGCTGACATATTGTTGATCAAATAAAATTATTTTTGAATTTTCCCAAAGAGATGACCTAACTATCTTTACTGCAGCTGGTGTTTTTTGTGTTTCGTCATCGCTCATAATATATCACTCCATTTTATTTATAGTACATTTAGAAGTTATGACCACCCACAAATTCACCGCTGGTCATTCCCAATAGGTTCTTATAGCTAACCATTAACCAACTTATCACTTAGGTTATTTTAAGGCTATACTAAGCAACCTGAAAAAGGCTCTGCTAATTGATATAATATTCCATCATAATAGCTTAGTGTCCCAATTATCATTAAACTCATCAGCTATTGTCGATTGCAATAATATATAAACTCCAAGGGTAAAAGTCGGCCGCAATTACTATATAATAATGCAACCCCTTTTTTTATCCGGCAAAAAATTGCCGAGAAGTAATAAACCCTTATAATTACTGGGTTATTAAATTAAATTATAGTTTAAGATGCGTTCTATATCAAACTACAGTTAAAAAATATTTTATCCCTTTTTTTGCCCATAGCAATTTTTTTTACCCATTGTTAAGTGGCAGACTATGCTATTAATCATCAGATTACATATGCTACCAGAATGTAGTCTATTCTCCCAGATAGCATATGGACAGTTAAACGCATCTATTGCTGGACATTATCTTGGCATCAACAAACGCTTAAACTACTCCCATGAAATATAACACTTACAGGCCACTAATATATTACCCAGCTACTCAAAAGTATTATTGTTTAAAATTAAAAAATTAAATGCGACATAACTAAATAGTAAATCAAATTACATCACTTAACTAAGACTATTTTCGCTTATACATGGTGATATTCCATTATTTAAAAATAATATAATACTAACATTATAGTAAAAATATAGTATATATAAATATACTTATATATAGATAATACTAAATATATAAATAAAAAGGAAGGAGAATTAAGGACAAAATACTCATCTGTAATACAGATTATTACAATATTATAGGGGGAATTCCTCATGTCCAAGAAACAGCCCATTTGGGAAAAAAAGACAGTTGACAAACGCAAGAGCAAAGTCACGTCTATTAGAATGGACTCTGAAACAGACGTACTAATATCTGAAAAGGCGAAAGAATTAGATATAACTAGAAATGAGTTTATTATTACTTCTTGCCTACAAAATACTATTCGGGTTATCCCAGAGGGAAAAGAAATCTTAGAGGCAGTACAAGATGCAAAAACATTAATCCGCGAGTTTCCGCTAACTACTACGGCTAAAGAAGCTGATGCTATGTTTAGTAAAGTAATATGCCGCTTATATACTGCCATATCTTAAACACCAAGACCAATGATAGGTCTTTTTTTATTTATAAAATAGATTAGGAGTGAGCAAAAATGTCATACTTTGAATTTGTTGGTAAAAACCCAAGAACATTGTATGGAATGATTAACTACGCTAAAAACGAGAAAAAGACAAAGCCACCTCTAATGTATGGATTTGGAGTTCATCCAGATTCCGCCTACGAAGAAATGAGCGCAGTAAAAGAAATATGGCATCAAACAGGCGGTCGAAAATATAGGCAATTCTTTTTTAGTTTTGACAGCAATGTAAATTTGCCGGATGAAATTCTTATGGAAATCGGCTATAAAATAGGGCTATATTACGCAAACGATTACCAAATATTGATGACCATGCATTTCAACACCAATAACATCCATATACATTATGTGCTAAATACAGTAAACATATATACAGGTAAAAAGTTTAGACAAATTAGGCAGGATTTATATAACTATAAGCTATATATTAATCAGATTTTAAACAGCTACAACTTACCGCTCATTAAAATGCATCTTACGAAAGCAGAAGCAGCTGAACTAGATGAAACAAATGACATTGTAACTACTGAATAGTCTGGTATTTTGATTATATATTATAAAAATGATAGCAAGTAACACATGCTACCCAAAATTACATTCATGTGTACCTAGAACTAAAAAAGCGAAAGGAGAGTATTTACTATGCAATTGCCTACAGCAAATATACCTATACCAGATTCAACGGCTACTGATGAACTTACGTTTTTGAGCGCCACAGAAGTAGCGGATATATTCTTTCAAGGCAAACTAAAATATGCAAGAGTGCTTCAAATGACACGCAACGGAGAACTTCCCGCAATGAAGCAAGGTAAGTCTTACTTATATTTATGGTCCGCACTAGAAAAATGGGCAGAAAAGAACTTTAATAAGCCCAACTGGGCACATAAGAGTGTTGCAAAACGGATGTAAATGCTTGAACACATTTGCATCTTTCTTAATTTTAAAAACAAAATTAACTAGTTCTACCTCGAAGGGCGTAATTACGGTTACGCTCTTCTTTTATTTTATCTGGAAAGAAGGAATTATTATGGCAGGAACAATGGTTGATCTAGGAAATAATAAATGGGAATTACGAGTATCCTTAGGATACGATATGAATGGAAAACAAATTAGGAAAACCAAACGAATTACAGCACGTTCCAAACAAGCTGCAGATAAAGAATTAGCAAAATTTTATGTTGAAGCGACTAACAAACCAGTGATTGCTGGTGCTAAGATTAGTTTTGGTGAATTTACCGTTCTATGGGAGCAACGTCATAATAGCAAGTTAAGCAATACAACTAAATTTCGGAATACAGAATTGCTTACTACTCGAATACTGCCAGCATTTCAGAGGAAACAGCTAGATAAGATATCGACTAATGACATCATGAACTTTATTGAAACCTTACGACAAGTTGGAATGCGTAAAGATGACAAAGAGAACAAAACCTTATCGGACGGCACTGTCCAAATGCATTATAAAATCTTGCGTAGCATGTTCAATAAGGCTGTACAATGGCAATACATTTCGCAAAATCCCTGCAGTTTAGTACCCAAGGATAACGTTCCCAGAGCCAACTACCGTCGCTTACCGATATGGCAAGAAAATGATTGAAAAAGATTTTTATCAATGATTGAAAAGCTAGACGACTCCCCGCTTAATGTAAAATATAAGCTGATGATTAGCCTTGCTTTATTAACCGGCGCACGCCGTGGAGAGTTTATGTCATTAACCTGGGATTGTATTGACTTCACCAATAAAACTATTTACATTAACAAAGCTTGTGAAGTTATCGCCCATCAGCCGATAAATACAAAGTTGCCCAAAACCGCATCTTCAGTCAGACATCTGGGGATAGATGATTATACAATCAATCTTTTACACCTTCATAAAAGCAAGCAAGATGACTACCTTAAAGACAAACAGCTGAATAATCCTAATCAATTCATTTTCCTAGCAAGAACACATACAAATAAGAACGAAGTTAGTCAAGCTTTTCCATCATCCTTTTATACTTGGCTAACAAGATTCGGCAATAAACATAAATTCCCCAAAATAACCGTCCATTCGTTTCGACATATGGCTGCAACATATGCGCTTTCATACGGCGTACCTTTAACTACAGTACAATATATGCTTGGGCATACAGATATAAAAACAACCTCAATTTATCTGCATGAATTAGAGTCAAAACGCCAAGAAGCAACCAAAGTATTGTCTTCTCAGTTTAATTCTTTTCGCACAGATCAATAATATATAATAACAGGACTAGTCTATTCGGCTAGTCCTGTTATTAATGTGCGAAATCACCCGTTTAACCTGTCCCAGTAGCCCAATAGGGCTCATAATACACAAGTAGTCGTTAAAGCATCTTCGGCTGTTTGCCGAATCATATGGGACAAATTTACTGTACCATTTTATTACAATTCCATACCATTGAGAATATCTCTAAGCTTCTTCAATTCCTCTTTGCTCAAAGTAACGCCTTTGCCCATCTTCTCATGTCCCGGTGCCCAATCTCTTAAGTCATATTTAGCGTCTTTACCATTCCAGCTGATAAGATTTAATTCTTTATTCCAGCCTTTTGCTGATTCTGCAATGAACCCTATTTCTTTTTCTATTTCAAATTTAATATCCGCCATCTAGTTCGCCCCCTTAATCTCTCAGTTCGTTAAATATTACGTCTGACATCATATCCATGACAAATTTCATTTTAGCCTCATCGCCGAACAGCCCCATAAAGAATTTATCATTTTCTTCATAACGATTGACCGCAACGTCTTGGAATTTCTGCTCGTATAAATACCTGAACAGGGATTTATCATTTGCTTTCGCTGCATTGGCAAGCTTATCATCTTTGGCAAAATCGGCTTTCATTTGTTCGAGGACTTTATCCTGTTCAGAGAATTGTGTGCCAAATCTTTCGTTCATTTTATCAATAATCGTCGAAAGACTGTCTTTTTCTTTTTCCTTGCCGCCAGTACTGCCTGTGATATTACCAAGATATCCTTCGGTAGCTTCTAAAGCAACGCTGCCTTCAAATGATTTTTCCAGTTTGTAATACTCTAAAATCACCTTATCCTTGATTTCTATTTGTTCATTCTCTTTGGGTGGCAGACACTTTTCCAAAAGCTTCGCATAGACAAAGAACTTCTGCATATCTTTATCAAACATTCGGCATACCTGGGTGATAAAAGAGTAGATGCGGATGAATCTGGCCAGATAGGATTTGAAGTCATCTTTTTCCTGCGTTGTCTTTGCGTTAAATCTATCTAAGGCAGGTTTGATGCAGGCGGTTAAGTCAGCCTGGGCATTTTTCTGGTCACGGGAATAATAGACCTGGGCAAAGTGCTCTATTTCGGATGGCTGATAAATCTGATAGTTATCCAAGCTATTTTTTAGGTCATAAATGACATTAGGATCTGTTTCCTTTTCCAGTACGGTCGCTTCATAATATGGCTGAAATGACTTTTGCATATCTTCGGCTGTATTTACGAATCAAGGACAAATGTATCCTTCTTGCCTTTCATCGTCCGGTTCAAGCGCGATAATGTCTGCACAGCCTTTACGCCGGTGAGCTTCTTATCGACAAACATGGTGTGCAGTAGCGGTTCGTCAAAGCCGGTCTGATATTTTTCGGCCACAATGAGCATATTGAAATCTGGCGAATTAAAGTGCCGCTTTAACTGTTTTTCCTTAATAGGATGCCCTTGCTTATCGATATTGATTTTTTCCTCAGTCCACTCGGCGCTGTTATCTTTTACGGTTCCAGAAAAAGCTACCAAAACATCTAAGTCATCATACGCTTTTGCTTTGATATATCTTCTAAATTCAAACAGATAGCGGACGGCATGGAGGCGTGATGCTGTCACAACCATAGCCTTGGCCTGACCACTGATTTTGTTTTTTGTTATATTGCGGAAATGCTCGATGATGATTGCTGTCTTTTGGGCCAGATTATGCGGATGGAGTGATTCATATTTGGAAATTTCCTTTGTTGCTTTGCTGGCATCCAGTGCTGGATCATCGGCCACTTTTTTGGCAATTTTATAATACATATTGTACGTGGTATAGTTCTTCAGTACGTCTAAGATAAAGTGTTCTTCAATGGCTTGACGCATCGAATAAATATGAAAGGCCCGATAGGTATCATCTTTCTGTTTTTCACCGAATAGCTGCAAGGTCTTGGCTTTCGGTGTAGCGGTAAACGCAAAGAAGGAGAGGTTTGGTATCTGGCCGTGAGTGGTCAATTCTTCTACTAATTTATCTTCCTCGTCTTTGGTATTTTCCTCTGCTTCGCTTTCCATCTGCCGGTATTCTTCTAGGGCTTCTTCGATATTGCCTAATGCTTTTTTCAGTTTTTTTGAAGCTTCCCCTGTCTGGCTGGAATGGGCTTCATCAACGATGATGGCAAAGCTTTTTCCGTCTTTTTCTACTTCTTCGTAAATCACCGGGAACTTTTGCAGCGTCGTTATGATAATCTTTTTGTTGGCATTGATTGCATTTCGTAAATCAACGGCATGTTTTTTTTCGTCAATGCATTCGACAACCCCAAGGACATGATCAAATTGATAAATCGTTTCCTGCAGCTGCGAATCCAGTATTTTTCTATCTGTGACGACGATGACGGAATGAAATATCTTTTCATCCTGTATATTATGTAGGCCTGAGAGCCTGTAAGCCAGCCATGCTATGGAATTAGATTTGCCGCTGCCAGCGCTATGCTGGATTAGATAGTTCTTGCCTGCGCCGTTTTCTTTGACATCCACAATCAGTTTAGTAACGACATCAAGTTGGTGAAAACGAGGGAATATCAGCGTTTCTGCTTGTTTATCATCTATCTTTAGATGCATAAATTTATGCAGTATCTCCAGCAGCCGGTCTTTGCAAAGCACATGTTCCCAAAGATAAGCGGTTTGGTAACCCTGCTGCCGTAACGGATTGCCTTTGCCACCGACATTACCAGCACCGTTTGATCCCTGGTTAAATGGCAGGAAATAGGTACTGTCTCCGTTTAATCTGGTTGTCATATACACTTCGTATAAATCGACGGCAAAATGAACCAATACCCTATTTCGGAAGTCAAAGATGGCATCTTTGCTGGCTCGATCAAATTTATATTGGTTTATAGCATTGTAGGCTGATTGCCCGGTAAACTGGCATTTAAGCTCAAGGGATACTACGGGAATTCCATTTAAAAATAAGACGATATCAATACTATTTTTATTTAAAACAGAATAATGGAGCTGTCTGGTGCAGTGTAGGATGTTTTGTTCATAAAGTTTCATTGTGTCTTTGTTAATGGATGTTTCCGGCTTAAAAAAGCAGACTTTGAATAATATGCCCCTATCCTTAAAGCCATGCCGCAAGACGTGCAACAATCCATTGACCTGAACTTCTTTAGAGAAGCGCTTGATAAAACTGTCTTCTGCTGCAGAGCCATAAATTGTGCAGTACTTTTCCCACTTTTTCGGCTGCGTCACTTTAATAAAGGAGAGCAACGTATCTTGAGCCAAAGCGGTTGTACGGTCAAACTTACTAGGGTTCCCCTTCTTATAGCCACCCTGAGTGATTAAATATTCCTCAATCGCTTCCTCAAAAGCCTTTTCTTTTAAATTGTCATCCATTACTACACCGCCCTTTTACCGGTAACGCATTCATAGATTAGACTTTTTTTGTATTCAGCTAATTTTTCGATTAGTTTTTCTTTATGAGCTATAGCCTTCTCGATTGCTGCACATTTTTTATCTAAGTATTTGCCAATTTCAATTTGTTCTTCAATTGGGGGACACGTAATGTGTATTTTATTTATATCTCTTTGAAATAAATGTGGTACTCCCATTCCATCTTTTTTCTTTTCTATAATATTTTTAATATATTCTCCTTTAATTTGATACATTAAATATATGCCATCAATATTCTTTCCCGGAGTAATTACTGCAATCGAACTATTAACTGTTGTTCCTTTTGGTAAATAGCGAACTACATTAACAGTACCTAGTGTAGAACCATCTTTTGTTAAAAGAACGTCACCAACAGATAATTTTATGTCTGCTGACTCTTCATACCGAAATTCACTAATATAATTCACATTTTTAAAGTCGATTTCTGTGTCTTTTATATTAGGAGTTGCTAAAAATATATACCCCTCATCAACATACTCATCTGCCTTTAAACCCTTCCATCCAAGCCGTGCTCTGACCCAAGTTTCAAAAGAAAACCTTGAAACTTTCCAATGTTCAGGTATTCCTCCAAGCCATTCAATCCCGCTATCTTTCATTCTTACATCCGGATTAAGTCCCTTGGTTACGGCTTCGGTGATTACGGATTGCTTATATTCCTTTAACTTTTCCACAACTTGCTTTTGTTTTTCAATGGTTTCGTCTATTCGGGAGCATTTATTATCGAGATAATTGGCTATACGCTGTTGTTCAGGAAGTAATGGCATTGGCAACTTATAATTATATATAAAACTAGATGAAACTCGTTTCAATCCACCTGTACCATACATAGTTGAAACACACTGTTGTTTAAATTTTGGATTTTGCAAGAAATAGAATAAAAATATATTATTAATTTTGGTACACCTAAAAACATATAATTCAGAACTCCCAAAACCAACTCCATTCATTAAATTACGCGCAATAGAAATGTTCCCATTTTCAAAGCATGGCGTCACTTTTGCCATAACTATATCATTGTTACCAAAATATGTATAACTATTTTCAAGGGTTTTTATAGTGGCAACTTGAGGAATCATAAAACCATTTTTTAAACATTCCATCGGTAAAAATGACACTTCCTCAAAATCCAGCAGTTTTCCAGTGTATTTTGGATTAAATTCAATAAGATATTTAATTCTATTTACTTCCCAATTTTCTGGTATCTCCCCAATCCATTCAATCCCGCTATCCTTCATCTGCCTAGTCATTAAATATTTCCTCCAAAACCCCACCCAATTCTGTTTCTATATCCATTATTTCCGCCATAATCTCCATCGCCGTTCTTGGCGGATTGTATTTGTAAAAATAGCGGGCAAATGGGATTTCATAGCCAATCTTGGTTTTCTTTTTATCAATCCAGGCATCCGGAGCAAATGGCAGTACTTCGCGGGCAAAGTATTCCTTTATATCTTCTTTCAGCGGTACATTTTCCGTATCACGCAGATTTACATCGGCAACTTTCTTACCATTTTTTAGTATCGGTTGACCATTTTCATCCAGCAGTGGCCGTTCTACTACAATCTTGGCATAACCAAATTCCTCGTTGTCAAATATCTTGCTAATTTCGCTTTCTTTAAACTCGCCATAAAGCTTAGTGATTTCATCGATATAATGTCTCGGAATATCATTTCGCTTATTGCCCAAGGACTTACGGCGTTTTTCATAGAGTTCATTGGCGTTAATCAGCTGCACTTTGCCTTTTCGATAGGCTGGCTTTTTATTTGAAAGTACCCAGATATAGGTTGCTATCCCTGTATTGTAGAAAATATCATTCGGTAAAGCCACAATCGCTTCAAGCAAATCATTTTCTAATATGTATTTTCTTATTTCTGATGGTCCACTGCCAGCATCGCCGGTAAAGAGCGGCGATCCATTATGGATGATTGCGATTCTTGAGCCTTGCAACTTCATCTTGGAAATGGCAGTTTGTAAAAACAGCATCTGTCCATCTCCGACTGCTGGCAGACCAGCACCGAAACGCCCCGCTAAACCAAGTTTAACTTCCGCTTCTATCGCTGATTTATCATTCTTCCATTCCCGCCCAAAAGGGGGATTCGATAAAATATAGTCAAACTTATCTTCCTTGAATTGGTCATCGGCTAAGGTATTGCCATTTCGGATTCTATCGGCATCTTCATTTTTGATGAGCATATCGGCCTTACAAATAGCATATGTCTGGTCATTGATTTCTTGTCCAAAACAAATCATTTGCGCCTTGCTGTTGAATTTCTTCAAATAATCCTCAGCTACCGAAAGCATACCGCCTGTACCGCAGGCCGGATCATAAATGGTTTTGGCAATGTCGCCTGTCAACAATTCACTGTCATTGTAGAATAATATGTTGACCATGAGCTCAATGACTTCGCGTGGCGTATAATGCTGCCCTGCGTCTTCGTTATGTGATTCAGAAAATCTCCGGATAATTTCTTCAAAAATATAGCCCATTTCCAAATTGCTTATGGTATCAGTATGCAAGTCAGCCGTTGGCTTGGTAAATTCTTCAATCACAATATACAGCAGATTCTTTTCTGCCAGTCTGGTAATCTGACTGTCAAAATTAAACTTTTCAATGATATTACGAACATTTTCGGAAAAGCCGTTGATGTAGGCCCGGAAATTCGCTTCAATTCCATCCGGTTCAGCTAGCAATTTTTCAAAATCAAATTTGCTGATGTTGTAAAAGGAATAGCCGGATTCTCGGCATAAGAATACATCCTTCATCGGCAAATTGCCCACCGCTTCGTTCTTCTTCAAAACAGCTTCTTTCGTATCCGCTAAAACACAGTCAAAACGCCGAATGACTGTCAGTGGCAGAATCACTTCGCCATATTCATGCGGTTTATATACACCGGTAAGCTTATCGGCGATCGACCATATCAGATTTGCTTTTTCGTTTATGTTGGCAGTTATACTCATTTTTAACCTTCTTCTACGTTTTTATTAATTAGATATCCAGATTTTCTAATTTGCATAATATTTTAAAATTCCATCCTTTTACACAAAAACCTCTAATTAACATGCAGATTATTGCAACCTTTAGCCATAAAAAAACGAAAAGTCAATTTTCCTAACAATGCAATTGTATCTATAAATTCATTTAATCAAAAAAAATCTATTTCCCCTCTTTTTAACTAAATTTACTCTTTTTTAATTGAACATAATGATAAATTATAAAATCAGGAGGTAGTCATTATGTCAAAAAAAAATCAACAACCAGCTCATATTCCCATTTTGAGCATTGATTTCAAATTTTTCTATGTCTCCGAAGTTGCCGCAATGCTTCGTGTTAGCGCTCCAGTCATCTATAACTTAATTCATGAAGGCAAACTTGACGCCATAAAAATAGGACGAGCTTGGAAAATCCCAGAGGCTTCTATAACTAATTATATTAATTCACTAGGCAGTCATTTAATTTGACAAACTGTAGACATACCAAAATAGGACTAGCTACTCAGCTAGTCCTATTTTAATGTTTTATTAAACTTTCCAATAAAAATCCACGTCTATTTATATATATCCTTTGATTTCAACTATATCTTTATCTACACCAACTTTGGATGCAACATAATCTACAACTTCTTGCTCATAATCGCCATCGCTACCATTAAACTCATCAACGTATGCCAACTCCTGATAGTTCTTTATCTCGTTATCTTTACTATCATAAGAAATAACAGAATGAATACGATAAATAGCCGTTGTATTTTCTTGAGCTTCCAAATACACTTCTACATGATCGATATATCCCATAATCATCCCTCCCACGTTTCAGTTCTACTTACCATTTCTTAAAATAAGCAGTGGATAAGCAGTTTTATAATAAAAAGTCTTCCAAGCAAATGCCTGGAAGGCTTGATTTTACTGGAGCGGGCAACGAGATTCGAACTCGCGACCCACGGCTTGGGAATTGGGTAAAACATATGTTCCGTAGTCCAACCTGTTTTAAGAAGTCAATAAAATCAATACTTGTCGGGTTTCACTCTTTTACCTAATCCATGTTTTCCATACAATAATTTTACGTTTTACTACCCAGATTACTACCCAAGCTTAATACCGCTAACCATTGATTTTCCTAATAAACATCCCGTCCAACACCTTCACGACTTCAGCCTGCATCTCCGGAAGCACATGTGCATATGTATCTTGAGTCATACTTACTGTGCTATGGCCTAACCGCTCTGACACCACTTTAACAGGTATTCCCTTCAACAGTAACAATGTTGCATGAGTGTGCCTTAGATCATGAAATTTGAAACTATCGATAACACCTATCTGTTTTATTAGCGGTTTAAAATACCGTGAAGTAAAGTTACTATTATTAAACACCTGGCCCCATTCACCGGTTATCACAAGGTTAAGAGGCCCCCATTGATCACCTAAAAGGTTCTTGTGCCAGTCCTGCCGCGTCTTATATTTCCTTAATTCCACTGCCACATCGGCGGATAAGGGAATCTGCCGCTTTGAGCTTTTGGTTTTTGGCTCCTCGAATTTAACACCCGCCATGCTTGTGACTAAAGCCCTTTTGACGTAAATAATGCCTTTCTTCACGTCAACAGCATCCCAGGATAAACCAAAGATCTCACCCAACCGCATACCAGTATTTAGCGCCAATAGAATAGCCATGTATGTACTGTGATAAACGATATTCGTCATAGATATTTGAGCATATTTACCGGTTTTAGCTGCTTTTTCCGCTGCCTTTGCAGCCCGTATGGCATACGCCTGATCTGCCTCCTGCGCTTTCGTCTGTGCCGCTGTTATCAGATCCGCCGCCTGGCTTTCATTTAATGTCTGAATTTCTGCCTTAACGAGCTTTATAGGTTTGGTTTGTTTAACGGGGTTCTTTAGTAGCATATCTGATTTAATCGCTTGCTCTAGACACATACTCAAATAACGTCTGGTGGCCTTTACCGTACTAGAGGATAGGCCCTTCTCTTTCTTTCCCCCACTGGCCAGCAATTCATTAAACAAAGTTGTGAGCTGTGTCTCCCGCACCTGCTGCAATAGCATCTTACCTAGTTTGGGTTTGACATACTGCAGCAAGCAACCCTCATATTTGTCATAGCTCTTTATTCTCACATTAGGCTTTATATACTGTTTCAGCCAAGTATCAATCCATTCACCTAATGTAATTTTATCAGCTTCTGGGAGCAAGCCTTTCTCTCTTTGCTCTCTCCATTTACGCCCCGCAGATAATGCTTCCCTCCGATTCCCACGATCAAACGTTTTATGCTCGGTTTCACCATTTGCTGGATTAGTGTAAGTAAATGACGCCCTCCACGTTCCCGGTCTATCTTTCCGCTCAAAAACTGATCCTTCCCCATGACCACGTTTCTTAGCCACTGTTCTTCCGCCTCCTCATTTTATTAATAATAATATACAAGGACAAAATGGACATTTTGACAAAATCTCAAAAGCCGCATATTTTAAAGGTTCGTAAGCTATAGTATTCTGTCATTCCTTTTTGACAAAATGGACAAAAGTAAAATCAATAGTATAAATAGTAGTTTCTATCTCTGGACAAATTGGACATTTTGACAAATAAATGAGTAATCGACGGGAAATTAATCCCGCCGATCGTTAAAATTTTATATCTTTGTAATCTTGCAGAATAAGACATTTAAATGAACAACCCCTGTTTCTAACATCAAAACTTTACTCTAAATACAGAAACATCTTTTCATTATGGAAAAAATCCTTTGGCACTAAAGAGCACTTATGCTTTGCATTGCGACAAATCTCTTTATATAAGTCATTTGCTTGCATCGCATTCTTCCATTTTTTATAATAGAAGGCTCTAATTACAAAACTAACAAATTTTTGAGGTATCATTATTTTAGACAATGCTATTCTCATATCTTCTTCATGTCCAATATGCAAGTGTGAAATAGGATGTATTTCAGGAACATACTTATGGAGATCATACTCGTATCTTATAGGAGTAACAGCCGATTTTAACCTAGCCTCTGCTATTTCTTGTTCATAATATATTAGAAACGAATCATCACACTCTTCATAAGATAAACCATGCGTTTTCAAAAACTGCTCGTATGAGCAATAATACCGTGGGTTGGGATAATATGCATACCTAATATAGATCGTATCATCAGAGCCACTAATAGTATCACAAGATAATTGAAAAAAAGAATCATCTTTTAACACAAAATCATAATCAGCATTTTTCATAGCACTCTGATATATTTTTTCATATTCACCATCCTGAGACATTTTTATAAACTCTTCTGAAAACTTTGAATAAGTAAGTGATCTAGGTCGAGTCGTATTTTCTTTTTTTAATAGTTCAATGCTTTGTAACATCTTTTTAACTTCATTCATTGCATCAAAAATGGCAGCAGATTTCACTCTGCTTCACTTCCATCACCTGAAAACTTGTCACCCTGAAATGCCTGTATTATTTCTTTATCTGAAATGTGTATTCCTGATTTTTTCGCCTTACTCAGCATTTCTTGGATTATCTCCCTTTTTTTGGCAGCTTGAGAATTAATTACATCCAGGTCACGTTGTATAACATGCGCTTCTTTATATGGAAACTCTAATTTAAATTGCTTTTCTTTTACTTGATTAATTTCATACCATAATGAATGCCATTTAATATTTATCCCACTTATTCTTAACCAAGCCTTAGCCCGAGTAAAAGCTGTAAAAGCTTTATTTCTCATTTTCCTATCATCTTTATTATGTTCGAACACATCACTGCCAACAACAAATACCATTGCAGCTTCATTACCTTTTGCTTTATAAATAGTAGATAGCGTTACACACTCATCCTCAGAAAACCCTTTTTCGTAAAAGTTATCAGAAAGATTATGACTAAAAATCTTTTTTTCATATAGTGCTTGGCTAATCTTAGAAAAATATGATTTACTGTATCTATCATCTAATGAAATTACTATAATATCATCTGCTCGCAAACCATCTTTTTTTATCGCCTCTTCTATGCTATTAGTTACCCAACTAACTTCCTCATCTATATCATTTGCTGAATACAATTTAATAAGTTCGTCGGCAGATTGCATTTTACTAATTGACAAAGGACTGTTTTTTTCTAGCCGAATTATTATCATATCTTCATTTGGCTGACAGTTTCCAGCACTAACACTATACCCTAAATCCTCCCAATGGGAGTTATTTTCCAACATCTGTATTAGTGTATCATTATAAATACCAAATCCAATTGCATGTGCTGTTACCAAAATTTCTTTAGGGTTGCGGTAACATTTTGACAAAACAATGTCATTTTCCATATCAGGGTGATTTTTTTGAAGCTCACTTAGGTTAATTCCTGTTGCCCCATATTTATTTTTAAAAGTGGTAATAGTATCTTGTATCTTAACGTCAAATATGTTTTGTAATTCATCATAACTCCATACTATGCAATCATTATTAACCATTGCTCTGCAGATTTGATAAAAAGATGGTTTAAAATCTTGTGCTTCGTCAATTAGAACATAGTCGTAAGATTTTTCTAAAAATCCTTTGGTTTTCTCTAGCAATGATAAACAGACATAGTCAAAAGCGTCTTTTGGTCCTGCCATTGTAGAAGCTTCATTATATGTGCTAGGTGTAATTGAATTTTTCCTACAACAATCAAAATAGACCCCTTTTACGTTTTGCCCTCCCCAAGCATGCCTAATATGAATACAATTTTCAAAATCTGGTAATTTACCATCGCTAAGTATCCTGTAAAACCTAGTAATGAGTAATTGAATATAATCATATAAACTTTTAGTCATAAAAGTATAAAGAATTCTCTTGTTAGGGTTATTTAGATGCAACAATGCAGCTTTTATACATAAAATTACAGTTTTTCCCGATCCAGCCAATCCCCTTATTCTTTGAGGCCCTTCCAATTGAGACAATGCCGCATATTTTTGACTATCATCAAATTCAGCAATTTCTTCTTCTAACTGTTTTAAAATGTACGCTTTTGATGTTCGGTCACTTTCTAATATTGCTCTTTCTTTAGGCTTAACAATAGCTTTTGAGGCGTCTACTAATGCATAAATCTCTTGAAGAATTTCACTAGAGATTTCAGCTTCTTCACAGTCTTCAAAAAATGTTTTAACATCTTGGTTATTTACAATAACTTTACAATTAAAATCCGCGAAAACTTCTTTACCTGAATAATTAGGCACATATAGAGCCGATGTCAAATTAAATGAAAGAGCTCTTTTTCCACTCTTCATTTTTCTATTAGAACTTTTAAGTAATTTAGCAAAAATCAATTCTTCCATTCTTTCTAAATCTAAATCAAGTTCAATCAAGTTCTCTAATTCTCTATCTCTTGTTATGCTATCACATTTAAAAATTATAACCCCATGTCGTGGACTTATTATAAACACACTAGGATACAATGGTTTCTCATCTAATTCTCGTAAAGCGGGATAATGGTAATATACATTTGCATCATCCAAATTAGTTATATTTTCCTCAATATATTCAATTAATTTACTGGAACACATATCCTTATAATATGCTTCTGATAGAATCTGTTTTTTCATTATTAACACTCCAACTACTTTAATCACCAAGAAAATGTAAGCGTATGTGTTACAACTTCGTTATATCTTTTCTAAATCCTACATTTTTTATCATATATTACTAATAAAAAACCTAATTTTTCCTAATAACTAACGGCAGGACCAAGCCTACCGTTTCGTTTAGTTAGCTATCTTTTTACTTGTTGGCACGATCACCGCTGCCGCCAGCCTCTCAATCCGCCCCGCAATTGCCGCCGCCTTCCTTGCATGCATACCATGCCGCTTACCGGCCACAACTTCTATGAGGACTGTCCTAAGACAAAGCAACTCTGCCCAAACAAATCGTTCATCCACTCTTAACTTAGGCACCGTTCATACCTCCCTGCCCATTCAATATCTCTGTGAGCGCCAAATCCTTGACCTACAGCATTTAGAATATCCCTAACGTCCACAACATCATCAATCTGCCAGTGCCGATGGCCGCTTTCGCCTGGCACCTTCCGGGCTATCGCCTTTAACTTGCATGACGATCCCCGCCGCTCATAGTCCACCGCACCGGCTGGCAACATTATATAAGTTGGAGCATACTTCCCATACTTCCAACGTACCGCCCTTTATATGTAAGCCCTGCTATATCAAACATGCTGTCGCGCATTCCATCACTAATCACCATGATAATTCCTCCTCACCGGTATTCTAATAATCGTTGATAGGTAATTTCCGTTCTGCCATATAAGGGATAGCCTGGTTATAGACGCTGTGATGCCGAGCTAAGACATTGCGGCCTTCAGGCGTTATAATCACATCATTGGTAAAAGGGTTTCGTTCTACTAGGCCCTCTGCTCGCTGGTGAAGAGCGCAATTCTGGCAAACAAATACTAGCGCTGTAGGCATACCAGTAATGACCGGCGGCCACGACCAGGTAACATGTAGACGGTGCCCACATACGGGGCAGGTTTGATTTGATAAATACATACTTACTGCCCCCCATCAATATTCATTTGGTGATTTACTCCGGCGCTCCGGCTCAATACTTTTATTAACTTTGCAGCAAACCGGTCTGCCTGCTGTTCTATGCTGTCATAGTAATTATCCCGCTTGTTATACAGAGCGTAATTGACTTTAGCTGCATGTAGCTGACAATGGCCTAGCTCATGCGATAATACATAGATTGCCGCATGAAGAGAGAGTCTGCTGCTGAGC
The DNA here is from genome assembly GCF_002257705.1 of Sporomusa silvacetica DSM 10669. Taxonomy (GTDB): domain Bacteria; phylum Bacillota; class Negativicutes; order Sporomusales; family Sporomusaceae; genus Sporomusa; species Sporomusa silvacetica. The sequence goes on along the minus strand of NZ_LSLK01000117.1, from coordinate 19,145 downwards.
CCAATTCTCTTTATTCCATCAAAATTAACACACAAGCCAAAAATGTTTTCGCCCAGGTCCTGATTCGGAAAAATCTTAATGCCGCGTTTATGGGCTAACTCAAATAACCTATGAAGTATTCCAGAATCATCATTTTTAGGCACATCAATATTCATTTTAATCCCCCTATCATTTGACTCTATTCCCGCCGCCTGATAGAATGAATTTGACGGCGGGTTTCTCGTGATTCCTTGCCCGTTTGGCCGGTGTTACTGTTAGCGCAGTACCCGGCCTTTCCATTTGCCTTTATGTTTCACCCCTTTCATAATTGGGATCATTCAGCCACCAGATTATTGATTTCCTGCCTGCTGACCGTTCTGACCGGTTTCGTGCCTGGCAAGAGGCTATATTAGCGGCTTTCAGCCGATTCAATACCTCTTGCAGTTGTGCTACTGAATAACTTCCCCTGATCTTTCGGCCTAGGTCGCGCTGACTCATTTCACCGGCTTCGCGTAGGATCGCAATAACCCGGGCGGTGGCCTTTTCTTCGTCGGTAGGCTTGTCCGACTTAAGCACAGTGGAAGTAAGTAGGCGTTTGAATTCCTTGAGATCATCCCCGGTTTGGCGCTCAGTTTTGGCAATCGCCGCCATTAGGGCTTGATGCTCATTCAGGCCCATGGCCTCAGCAAAAGCTTTACCTGTGAGTATATTCTCTTTGAGTATGTCTGCTGTGGTGCCTGGTGGCGGTAGTTGCTTTTCTTCGGCCTGGTCTTTGGCCCGGAAGTAGCTTTTGACTAGCATGCGCTGGACTTTCCAGGCTAGATCGTCGTGAAAGGATTTGGCCAGCATCAGATACCCTGTTTCTGTGATTAGAATAAGTCCCCTATTCGGAATCTCAAAAGTACGAATTTCGTCCCTTTGATTTGCTGTGATATAAAAGTAATCTTCATTCTCAATAAAATGATACTTATTCTCTGTGAAATTACGCTTAGCCGTCCCTTCAGGCCTTTGGTGCACTGTATCAATATCTCGGAAAGTTACGACTCGATGCCCCCTGTATTCCTTAACTGATATATTAGAAACACCTTGCCCTACAGGCACTAAATTAACAACTTCCCGACTACACCTTTTCATATGTCCCTCCCGATTATCCGTAAAGGTTATTTTTATTATCTTGTGGTTATTATATATCTCTAGGAGTTATTTGTCAATAACTTTATTCGTTATTTTTTAACTTCTAATTGTCTTTATTAATGTATAGTGCTAAACTTTTAACTATAGCCGATATTCACTGGAGGTAACTACGAGTGATACATTTTAAAATTGCTGAATTAATGGGACGTCACCGTCTAACAAAAAAAGCTTTAGCTGATATCACAGGAATAAGACCTAATACAATCTCAGCTTTGTGGTATGGATCAGCTAAACGACTTGAAATTGAACACATTGACAAGCTCTGCGCTGCCTTAAACTGCCAGCCGGGGGATTTGCTGGAATACATACCTGAAGCCGCAAGGGAGAGTGATTAACTTGAAAAACAAAGACTCACGTACTGAAATAAATGTCAATGGCACTGGTATATCTATCATGCCAAACCAGGTAAATGGAAATGATTATATTTGTATTACGGATATTGCTAAACAAAAAAGTGTTGATTCTGATGCTAATGACGTTATAAAAAATTGGTTGAGAAATAGGGATACTATTGAATTTTTAGGGTTATGGGAGAAATTAAACAATCCTAATTTTAACCCCGTCGAATTCGACGGGTTTAGAAAAGAATCAGGAACAAATGCTTTTGTTTTATCTCCTCAAAGATGGATAGAATCAACAGGTGCAATTGGTCTTATTTCTAAAGCTGGTAGATATGGAGGCACTTTTGCTCATAAAGATATAGCTTTTGAATTTGCCTCTTGGGTCTCTCCAGAATTCAAACTATATCTAATAAAGGAATATCAACGATTAAAGGATGATGAAAATAGCCGCTTATCACTGGACTGGAACGTCAATAGGACTCTCGCTAAAATTAATTACAGAATACATACCGACGCCATTAAAGATAATCTAATCCCTGAAAGCTTATCAAAATCCCAACAAGGAATGACTTATGCTAGTGAAGCGGAAGTGTTAAATGTCGCATTATTCGGCAAAACCTCAAAGGACTGGAAGATAGAAAATTCAAAACCCAAGGGAAATATTAGAGATACAGCAACGTTAGAACAATTATTGGTTATGGCAAATTTAGAAAGCCTTAATGCAGAATTGATTCGTCAAGGTATTCCACAAAATCAAAGATTATTACAATTACATAAAATAGCAAGAATTCAATTGCAATCACTAACAAATAACACTAGTGTGAAAAAACTCAAACAATAATTCCTGGCCTGCCATTCTGCCCTATATTAAAGTTTAGGTGTGATATGTAATGATAAGCTATAAGCCTTTCCAAAAGCTACTTATAAAGGTTTAAAAAAACAGGACGTAATCAAAACAGCTAAGATTTCAAATGCCACTATGGCTAAACTCAATACAAATGAATATGTCTCTCTTGAAGTAATTGACAAGCTCTGCGCTGCCCTCAACTGCCAGCCGGGGGATTTGCTGGAGTATGTGCCTGAAATAAAAGAGTGAAAAAGCATAAAATAACTCTTCCCCTTCTATCTTGAGAAATTTCATTATAACGAGGTGGTACTTTGTCTGATTTTATAAACTTTCTTGCAAAAGAGTGGGATACATTAATCAAAGCACCATTTACATTTGCATTGCTATTTGTAGGAGCCTGCGCGATTGCATACTTTTTTTCCAAATTTCGATATGAAACAATTATTGCGCAGCTTAAAGAACGAATTGAAGGGTATAAAGACAGATTGAGTGCTAAAGATGAGCAACTCAATGATTATCGACAGCGTCTACATCTTTTACCCTCCACCGAAACATCATATTCTCGGTTATCCAATATGGAAATAAAAAAAATGACATTAGAACTCGTATCAAAAATAAGGAGTTTTTTAAAAGAGAGCAACACTTACTGCACATCACTTCTGATGAATAGATCATATTCTAACACTATGACTGAAGAAGATAGACAGAAAGCTTGGAGTGAAGAAACTATGGCTTTGTCATTGAAATCATCAGAAATTAATTCTTATTACGATACACATTTTAAAGTCGAAGCAATCTTACTTAGAGATGAACTTTTATCCCGATTACCAAGTGGAACAAAGAAGGAGCATAAATTTAGTACATATGAGCATCCTACAAATCCTATAGGAATGGGAATGGTAGCTGATGATTTAGAAAGATTAGCTAAAAGTTTGTTAGAAAAGTAAAAGTAGATATTCTTATCGCTTATTAGTGCGCGGTAATGTAACTTTATTAGCCACCCGATCACTTATAAATGTCATTGTCACGGTGGAGCCTCTTTAAAGTAAATCTATAAGTGGGGTGATACCGTGGAACGAGTTGAACCTATCCAAGCAATAAGAAAAATTCTGCCCGTTCGCAAAGCAATGCCTGATTACTTTGATTTTGAAACACAGTATCTACCGAGGCAAAAAAGGCAGTTTAGAGCCAAAAAATCCACAAAAAACAGCTCCAAGCCGGAACCAGATAAGCAACAACATTCTATCGTGGATGGCGTTGGAGATCGTGTTGATTATAAGGTTTAGGCTAGTGCTGTACTACTGTGGCTACAAGAAAGCTTTATCAAAATGTACTAGGAAGTTCCTCTTTTTCTAGACTTATTTTGAACTGAGGTGTTAATTAATGGACTTGGATCTACAATTACTATGTGTAAATGCTCGTATGTACCAAAGATTTGAATTCAATAAGCCGTCTGATAAGATTGAATTTGCTGATATGCTTTTTAATGGCGGGTCAATTCGCACTTATTGTCCTGCTTGTGAGGATGAAAGCATTTTTAAAATAGACCCCTACCTAGTCAGAATTCCTCGACCTAAAGTCGCTGGTTACGTTAACTCAGATTATAATCTGGAGCAATTTAATTCAATTCTTGACGACATATACATAAATTTAATTGCTAAGTGTGCTTCAAATCAAAATCATACGGCTGCATTTAACTTTTATATTACTTCAGATTATATCATCAAGACAGGACAGCATCCCTCCTACACTGATCTTACAAAACACGACTTCAAGAAATATAGAAGAATATTAGGCGATGATAAATACAAAGAATTTAATCGGGCAATTGGCCTCGCCAGCTCCGATATCGGAATAGGAGCTTTTGTTTACTTGCGTAGAATATTCGAACACATTCTGGAGCAAGCTCATTTAGAAGCAAAATCTTCTTCTAACTGGGATGAGACCAGCTACAGTGGAAAAAAGGTGCATGACAAAATATTGTGTCTTAAAAATTTTCTCCCTCAATTTTTAATAGATAATGCTGCAGCATACTCTATTTTAAGTAAAGGAATTCATGAGCTTTCTGAAAATGAATGTATTACCTACTTTCCCGTAGTAAGGTCCGCTATTGAGTTAATACTTGATGATGTTCTTGCCAAAGAAGAATACAAAAGAAAATCAGAGGAAACAGCAAAAGAAATACAGAAACTTAACAGTATATTAAAATCAAAATAATAACTAGTTGATAAAGCTCCGGCCAGCCGCCGGGCCTTTTCTTTTTGACACTAGCGGAAAGTGTCGAAATTTGCGAAGAGGAAAAATTTACAACTTGTCGAAAATCTAGAAATGTTACATTACCTAGAAATAGGGAGGTTTTAGTATGACAGCAAAAGACCAAATACTTGTAGCAATTTACCTGGAGTATCAAAAAGATATTCCAGATATGACGCAGATAAAAGCTACTAATCTTGGGTTGGATCATTCTGTATTTAAAGTTGCTTTAAAAAAGCTAGACAATGAGCTTATGGTTAATGGATTAAAGTTTTTAGCCGGCGGTGCAAACGGAATTCCAGCTGATGTGTATGTTGGTAACGCTCAAATGGCCCCCTCAGGAATAAAGTATGTAGAAAATATACTTAAGGTAAGACCAGAAATGAGTAAAATAGAAAAAATACAAGCAATTACTTCTAAAGCCACAGAGTGGGGATGGGAGCAAATGAAAGATATTTCAGCAAAAGTTCTCGCTGAAATAATTAAGTCACAAATAGAATTTCTCAAATAACTACCTTAATACCTCTAGTTAATTCAACATTTCTTGCTTACCTTGCCTAGAACTCACAGCATCGTCATGGCCTGAATGTCTTGGCCGACTGTAAATCAAAAGGTTGAAGTAGACAAACTGAAAGCAGTAAAGTAATAACCGGCCCTAGCCGGTTATTTTTTGCCTAGGTTGAGGCTAGGGCGAGACTACTTACCCCGCCCCAAACTCAGCTTCCACTTGATCACCAATCTTCAGCTTCCTGCGCCCAGCGGCATACTTATTCCCCACCGGCCCGCCCCGACCGCCGCGATTGCCAACGCTATTCTTATTGCCTTTTGGCGCTCCATGACCGACCGCATTCTTATTCCCAGGCTGTGCGCCGCGTTTTCGCTTTTGTTCTGCCATGGCCGCTTACTCCTGTTCTGCCTTAGTGTAGATGTTCAGGCCAATCTTATAATCCGTCTCGGGTACCGACTGATTACCCTCGCTGCTGGCCACTATCACATTCTTGCCGCTGCTGCTCTTGCCATACCGTTTGGACAGGTCAACTGTGATCGTGAGAATATCGCCGGTTACTTCCATTTTTACATTTTTCATTATTATCTCTCCCATTTTAAGCCCATTGCGGGCTTTTATTTTATTTATGAGGCTTGTCCCCTTGCCCAGGCTTAAAGTTCGCGTTAATGCCCTGTTTTCAGCTGTAGTGCACATGATTTATCTGCACATCTTTTTTGCACACTTTAAATTAATATGCACTTTTTTTATGTGCACATGGCGCAAGCCGAAGTCACCACCGGACCTACTGCAACTGCCTTTTTAGCTTCAAAAAACCTTAACTTTTCTTAACTCAAAATACCATATTATTTGTGTCGGTTTCTGAAATTCGCTAACACAATTAAATGCATCGCTTTTTACACATTCACCTAAAAACCCCGTTAGTATCTGCAGCCTGGCCGCTCCTATATTCCCGCAGCGCTCCTTTATTTATTACGGGAACGCTCCTATATTATATGGAACGCTCCCCTTTGAAATGGAGCGTTTTTACTGGAGCGCTCCCCTATAGTACTCCGTATTTTTTCGGAGTACTCCGTATTTGTTGTACTCCAAAACTGTAGTACTCCAAATTAATGCAGTACAACAATCCCGTTGTTACTCTTGGCGTTACCAATAACATTACCAAATTAACCTGCAGCGTTACCAATAAACGTTACCGAAAAAACGAGCGTTACCATTGAATAGTAACGTTACCAATTAGCCATTGGAAAATTACTCAACTTTCTGAACCGGGTTTTTAAAATATGGATCTTGACTATTTTCCTTTTCCTGGCCACCACCAAAATAATAATTCTCACCTTTGGTTATTTTCCCGTCATTAATTACATCCTCAAGATCGCGGTTAATAGTGATTGATTCCATAAATAACTCCGTTTCTCGTTTTTGAAGCTCTTTAAGCTTTAAAGAATTGGCCTCATTCCATTTGCGCTCTTTTGGTTCCATTTCAGCATCTATCGCCTTACTATAAAGCTCAGTAATCCGGGTTTTCACCCCATTAACATTAAAGCCTTCCAGCCCTTTCTTTACTTCCGAAAACGCGCTTACAACTGCTGACGGATTCTCGTAGATTGCATCATCAACAACCGCCAAATAAGTCTCCGCATTCTCTGCCATTGCAAGCTTAGCCAATAGCTTAGATTCTGCCCTTTGTTCAGCCATAAGCGCCACCGACTGTGCCAACAGAGTTGCTATGGAAAGATCCGCGTTTGCCAAATATTCCTTATTCGGAATATTACTTGTCGGCAATGGGCGCTTATATTTGGTTTTCTTAATCTCATTAATTTGGCTACGAACGCCACTTAAATGTATATTATTTATATCTTTCTCACTTGCGAGATCATCCCGATATTGATTTTGCAATTCTTGAATTTTAAGTTGCTTCCCCTCATCACTTAACATACGATCATTTAGAATCGTCTGTTTTTCGGTATAATATTTGCTTTTCATTGTAAATTCCTCCCTTTTTTTATCCACATTGAGCAATGATTTATCTTTAACCAGCCATAACCAAGCCTTTAAATATTCTCTTAACTTCCATTAGTGCTTTTAATTTGTCGTGGCCACTCATGGCAGTTTCAACTATTTCCTTAAATTCCTGTACCGTAAAAACTAAATCACTTATTGTTGCATCTGCCCTCTTCCTATCTGCAGCCTGATCATTAGCGCATATCCACACGCAATACCCGAATATATCTTGGTATTCCGACAGAACGGGAATGAGAGCACTTCCGGTAAATGTTCCTAGATAAATTTGATTAATAACTTCGGAAGTATCAAGATTCGGCCCCGGTTGTTTAGGCGGAGGTATCGCTGCGAGATAGTTGATTGCTTCTTCTTTGTTTGTTTTTATTAGCGCAAAGAGTTTGGTTGCTTTGTTAGAATCCGGCTCACCAGGTCCGGCAAAAAAGTATTTTAACCTATCATCTTGCACGGTAAAGAAATAACCCATTTCCTGTAATTGCTTAACAGCTTCCAACTAAATCTCCCCCTCCCTAATGGAAAAATCATGCTCATTTTCTTTGGACGTTTTGGACATTTTGACAATATTACTACTGCTTTGGTTTTGTCCAAAATCAACTTCTATTTTGTCCTGATTTGTCAAAACCCCAGAACCAGCGCCGTTTCTAGCTTCATCGTCATTCTGGCAAATTGTCCATTTTGTCCTTATAGGTGTAATTTCATAAACCACTGATTTTCTACCGGTACCTTTTTTTGTTGGGAGCTTATGAATGTATTCTCGTTCCTCTAAGACAGCAAGTATTTCTTCCATCTCTTTAACTGTTTGGACTCGCCCCCGGAATTTACGGTACAAATCTCTTTGGGTAAATGTTGATTCACCGCAAGATAGTATGTACTCTAAAACAATCTTTGCTGGGCTTGTCTTTATTGATTCACCCATAAGAGAGAATGCAGCCAAAGCATGGTGGAAATAGTAATCCTCACAGAGTTTTATAGCCTTTTTCATTGTCAGTAATGTTATTGGAGTTTTCCAAGAGTCTCCTTGCCCTGCATGATAGATCATGTGAAGTATCCCTGCTAACCGAATGCATTGACCATGTAATTTACCACCCCAATCAGGAGCTACCGCCATTTCACCGTTAGCAGCCAGCTTAGGCTCTAACCGTTTACGGAAGGATATGAATTCATGCTGTGCCTCTAATTCTAGTTGCATGAGCGCTGTAACTCCCCCTGTGTCTATTTGAAGCAGTGCGTTGATTCTTCGCTCATATTCGCTTTGTATGGACTCCGGTATAGCATAAAAACTGTCTGAAAAAATTCGGCTTCCTACGGCTGGTTTAGGTATGCTGTAGAGAAAGCGCCCTAGTAGCCCTTTTCCTCGATACTCGGCATATTCTTTCTTACCGGCTAATCCTTGCAATACTGCCGGCTGCGCTACTGCCAACATTGTGAGCGCCGGCCTTCTTAATCTCAGGCATTTCCCCCCGGCCCTATCCACAGTGTAGGGTTCGCCAGTGTAGCTACTCAGGTAAACTTCCAGATTGACGTCTCCGTTTTTACTGTACCGGGAGAAGAGTTTAAATATCAATCCGCCTTCTGGTGAAAGGATTCCTATACGCTCCCCTTGCTCGGCTATAATACCGGCTAACCTTTCTGCCGTAACATCTCCCACTAGCAGTTTAGGATAAACTTTTACTTGGAATGTTCGAATATCTTCAGCTAACTCTTCAATCTCGTGCCTATACTCTAATTCCGACTTGGTTTTTTGATTTTTTTGCCCCACTCCTGCTGCAGCTTTGGCCGCTGCCATTTTTATAGCTTCAAGCTTTTTCTTCATGTAATCGTAGGTCTGAATGGACTGCTCCACCTCTGCCCCGATTTTCTCGTGAAGTTCTGATTCAAAATCATATACTACTTTCGCATATTGCTTTACTACCGGAGATTTCATCTCAGACGGTGGAAGTAGTGGCATAAGCCATATATTTAGTGGCTCCCGCCAGCTATCATGTACCCTAATATCAATCTTTCTTGCTGTTGCCACAGAGATGACACCTAATGCAGTATTAGCAGCCAGGTCAATCGGTGACAGGGTAGAGCGTGCAACTGCCCTTACATGGTCTTGTAACCACTGTGGAAACACCTCAAGGGGAAATCCTGGCAGCTCATACTCACTGAACGGTATAGGTTCTTCCCATGCTTCTGGCTCAAATTCTGGCGCCAGCTCTGTGACGGGCTTAAAGACTCCGTCTACAACCGTAACTCCGGCCCTATCCTCACGATATACCTGCGCCGCCCTATGCTCATTTTTCTGGCCAGGCTCATAATACTCTCGAGTTCTTGATAGAGCCTGTTGAATGGTTCTTTGGCCGTATGTATCACCATTACCATAATGCCGCTTGTCCCATTTCTCTCGATATAAACCGGATTGCCTAAATAGGCTATCTATGCGACCGTAATCCCCTCCAGTCCAGAAGGCCAGCATACAACATAGAGCCTGATCCGCCCGGGAATGATCCCCTCCATAGTCTGAAGTATCACCTTTCCACAGTTGAGAAAACCTTTCTCCGCCCTTGGCGCTTATAGCCTTTTCTATTAAGTCCCGGTCTGATAGGGTTATTTCTGGTCTAGGCATTCTATTAATTGAAGGACCATTATCTTTTTCTATGTACTTGGTATGAATTCGCTTAATAGCCTCAGACCGCTCCTCCACTGTTGCCAGCGTTCCTTCAATGTGCGTACCTGTAAAGGTAAAATAGCGTCCAAAACTATACATCTCAAGACCAACCTTGTCATTACGGTTTCCTTGCTCTGGCATAGTACCTTTAACAATAATGTGAACACCCCGCCCGCTAGGGCTATACTCGGTATATGATTGAATTTCATCTACTATCTCTTTTGCCACAGAAGATAATTCTCTTGATTCATTCACACACTTATCAATGTCAATACCTATATATGGATCATCTTTGGTAAATACAAACCCTATTCCCGCTAAACCATTTCTTTCATAGTGTTTGATTGCTGCATGAATTTTTCCCCAGCTCCCAGGATTATTTGTTGCTGCCAGCCTCCCGTTATATGGATTTACCGGCTGCTTGTCCCACTTTTTCCTTTCTTCGTTCCATATGGCTCGCCAGGCTACCCATTGCTTTAGTGCTTGTAACTCTTCTGGAATTGCAGTTATATTTAAACTGAATTGTTTTGCCGGTTCGGCCACTTCCTCACCCACCCCAAAATCAAAATCAATACATCTTATATCTTAGTTAGCTTTTGCTTGTGGTTCTTCTAGAATTTTATCTACATACCATGAAGGAATAAATACTCGCCTACCCACCTTAACTGTTGGTATTTTTCCTTCCGCACAGGCCTTGTATAGCCCGGCTCTGCTCATAGGTATAATATCTAAAATTTCTTGTAGATCATAAAGTTTTTTTGTGTTAGACATAAAATATTCTCCTCTCTCGCTTTGTACTAGACATGTCACTTCGATTTATCCCCCTTAAAAATACCGACTAATCGGTATTTTTAAAATGATCAATGATTATTACTTTCCAATATTTTTTATCGGGATTCCATTGTTTAACAACAATACCTTGCATTGCATAATATATAACCGTAACAGTTGATTCAAAGTTAATGTTAACATTGGGAGGTATTCTTGGAGCCTCTTCTTTAAAATTTTCGCCAAACATTTTATCGGTATATTCACAACTTATCCAATACGAGCCACTGGGATCAATCTTTTCCTTAAACAATATTGTGAATGTAATCCAATAAATGCATGATGGATCACAGTCATCTACTTCTATTGTCCCATCGATCACATTCCTAGCACATTCCCTAATTCGCATCACAGTTTCCGGTTTATAGCTAGGCTCACCATGCATAAGCATGTAGGCTGCATATGCCTCCTCAGCAGTTTCATTAGGGTAATTTGTAACTCGACCTCTTCCTTGCCCTAAACCTCCCCTTAAGGGCTCCGGAATTAACTTACCCTTTTCATATCTAAGTAAAGTACGCCTAGTTATATTTACTTTCATTTGTTTAAGTAATTCAATAACTTGATCAGGTGCCGTAATATATCCCCCTTTTGTACTCGACATGTCACTTCGATATTTTATTATAGTTAATTATAAGATAGTAGTATCATTAAATCAATATATTTTTACCTAATCCACCCAATAAAATTGCGTTTTACTACCCAGATTACTACCCAAAACGAAAAAACCTTCCAAGCAAATGCCTGGATGGCCTGATTTTACTGGAGCGGGCAAAGGGATTCGAACCCTCGACCCACGGCTTGGGAAGCCGGTACTCTACCACTGAGCTACGCCCGCATCATTATGGGAATTACAATCATCTTCAGAATACCCGCTTGTCTTTTGTGGTAATTAGGGCTAGTTTGACCAGCTATAGGTATCCCAACGCTTTGTATTATATCATAGAACTATAGGTGAATCAAGGGCTGGCAGTAATTAACTACCCGTGTCCCAAGGCAATTGAACATTACCTACCCCGGGTATACTATTTAGGAAAGGCTCCCACCTCTTTAGGCGTATTACATTAGAAATTTGAGCACCGATAATTTCCTTCCCGTGTTTTAGTCATGGCATCTAATCCAAATTTCCCTTCTCGTTGTCCACATCAAAGACACATTCTGCCATTCTTGTACCCCTTTGGCCATCACAAAAGTAACCCTCTGCAATTACAGAGGGTTACTTTTGTGATAAGTCTGTTTCTATTTACCAACGCATCCTAATTGTCCTGTTTGCTGAGAAATTGTAGTAATATCTTTACTGCCGCATTGCTCACAAACTTCAGGTTTCTTTCCACCCTTTGTCTCTTGGATCAAGCCGCATTTTGGACATTTGTACAAAGTATCAGCCATTACTATCCCTCCTTTTTCTGTTTTGTTTTTCTGATTATTCATTCAATTTTTATTCGTAATTCTCCTCCAAGAATGCTATTGTATTCTGAATACATGACTCTGGAAAAGCCGATTTATCTTTAGGTTGCTTTACTCCATTTGCACTGCGATTTCAAGGCAACTGCGATCGTCTTAAAGGAACGCAATAAGGCAAGGTCAGTAACGAATGAGGATACTGACCTTGCCTTTTAGGATGAACCTTTTCACTCTATAAAAAGGCTTATCATAGTCGCTTGATCTTACAGTCGAACAATCGCATTCGGCGCGAACCGGTGGTACTCCAAAGCTTCGGCGTCTGTCATTTGTTCGAAATCTTTATAGTAGCTTCCGACTGCCTTAAAGACATCCCGCTCATCAATGCATACAACCTCGACTTGCGCTTCCCGCAGTTTACCGGTAACATCATTAGGTGCTACCGGCACAGCGACTAGTATACTGGCCGGGTTCCACTTTTGCAGCCATTTAACTGCAGCGCGCATAGTATAGCCTGTAGCAATACCATCATCAACAATAATAATGTCCCGCCCTTTGACTTCATGACTTTTAATAATCAGGGACTCATAGGCCTTAACCCGCTGGTCAAATATCTCACGGGCTTTTGCCGTTAATTGGTCAAAACTATCCTGCTTTACTCCAATACCGCTAACATATTGATTGTCATGAACCAGACTGCCATCAGGCATAATTGCACCAATGGCTACTTCCGGGTTAAGCGGATGCCCAATTTTTTTTGCAATAAGAACGGCCATATTAGCCTGTAGTTTAGCCGCAATGGGAGCAGCCACCGCAAGGCCGCCGCGAGGAACTGCTAGTATATAAGGGCTTTTTAGGGCTAGTGTAGCTAATTTTTCTGCTAAAATCTGCCCAGCATGAGTACGATTATCAAACATAGCTCACCCTCCTTAAATTTCTACTTATATGTTTTGTGTCTGTTATGATTTTAATGCAAAAAACCTTGCATATCGCAAGGTTTTTTTAGTCCCAACAGAAAGATTTATGGTGCCTCAGGACAGAATCGAACTGTCGACACGAGGATTTTCAGTCCTCTGCTCTACCGACTGAGCTACCGAGGCATATTCGACTGTCGATTTACGACGTTCGATTTTCGTATTACTATCGAATGTCGTATGTCGAAGATCGAATGTCGAAAATGGCGACCCTGAACGGATTTGAACCGTCGATCTCCGCCGTGACAGGGCGGCATGTTAGACCGCTACACCACAGGGCCGAATTACCAAATGTAATTATATATGACTTTCGTCCTGTTCGTCAAGCAGCTATCGACTTTATTGAGATTAATTTCTCTGTCGATTAAGTTAAATGCTCAATTTAGACAGAATAAAACTAAATTTCAGATAATATTTTGCAAATGCCCTTTCGGAAAAAGGGGGAAATCGCCCTCGTGCCGAATACTTTTTTAGATTAACACGGAGGCGATATATGACGGTTTTTACTCTGTTAGAGATAGTAAGTGCTTTATCTTTTATCGCTATGACAGCCTATCTTACAGCCCGCAGCCGCTTTATTATGCGCTGCGCTCGTTATCCTTTCCACCGGGCAAGCCAATTCTCTTTAATTGTGTTATTTGCCTTTCTAGCGATAACAGGCAACTACAGCACCTTGCCCTGGGATGAATCGCGCGTAACTACCCGCTTAATTGGCGTGATCTTAGCAGGCATTTCCGGCGGGCCTGTATCAGGGTTTGGAGTTGGCTTTATTTGCGCTAGCTACTTAGTAATGATAGAATACTCGTCCATCGTACTGCCGCTTTTTATCATTGCTGCCGGGTCCCTTTCCGGGATGTTACGCCTCCGGTTCACCTTTCACCAGATTACGCCGCTGACTGGCGCCAGGGTGGCCTTGGTTATTGAGCTTTGTCAAATAAGTCTGATTACATTGTTCTCCGATTCTACAGCTACGCTGTTTTTAAACTTTAAATCAGCAGTTCTTACTATGGGTGTCAGTATTACCGGTGTATGGTTATTTTTATATATTATTAATTGGATTGAAGCAGAACAGGATATTTATGGTGCCCGGGCTGCACAATTGTCCCTGGATATTGCCAGTCGTACGCTTCCGTTCCTTAGATTGGGCTTTAACACACATTCAGCTACAATAACAGCAAATATTATCTATGAATTAACACAAGTAGATGCTGTTTCAATCACTGGCAGGTATAAACGATTAGCCTTTATCGGCCAGGGTGCCGATCACCACAAACCAAGTGAGCCAATTCTCTCTGCTGCCGTAAAAGAGACTATTACCAGCAAAACTATGAAAGTTGTTAACACTCCATCCGATCGGGGCTGTCCTTTTCCGTTTTGCCCACTAAAGTCTAGCGTTGTGGTGCCGCTGTTCTCCAGCGACAGGGTAATTGGAACCATTGAAATAGCCCGGGTTCACGAAAATACGGTGTCAGAACTGGACATCCACATTGCTGATGGAATTGCCAATTTACTGTCTGTTCAGATTCAACTGGCCGAAGTTGATAAGCAACGAAAAATGCGGGAAAAGGCCGAGCTCAAAGCCCTCCGCGCCCAGATCAACCCGCATTTTCTCTTTAACACAATTAATATAATAATGTCCTTTTGTCGTACTGATCCGGATAAAGCCCGCAGCCTGCTAGGAAGCCTGGCAACCTTGATGCAGCGAGGCTATTCCAATCAAGACGAGCTGGTAACATTACAAAATGAGCTGGCGGCTATTATGGCCTACCTGGAAATTGCTATGTCCCGATTTGGCGACAGGCTCGACATAGCCGTTAATATCGATGACGAAACGTCCACTGCCCTGATTCCAGCTTTATCTTTGCAGCCCTTAGTAGAAAATGCCTTAAATCATGGTCTGTTTCCTAAACTCGGGAGCTGCCTGCTGTCCATTGAAGCCTATATTGATGAAAATACCCTGATTATTACTATTACCGACAATGGTGTAGGAATTGCCCCTGAAAAACTAGCCAAAATCCAGGCTGGTCATTCTGACGGAGTGGGTTTAACCAATGTCCACCAACGCTTAACTAGTCTCTATGGGACCAAATACGGTCTAACAATAACCTCTAAGCCACCGTTTGGCACGGAAATTCGGCTGCGTATTCCTTTCCAGCAAAGTGTATGCATTCAGAAAGAAAGTGGTGTATTGTGAGAACAAAAACAGTTATTGTTGATGACGAACCACCTATTTGTGACGAAATTGAATACCTACTGGGCCAGCATCCAGATATTGAGATCTGCGGCAAGTTTACCAATTGTATTGATGCACTTATTTATATCCTAGAAAAGAAGCCAGCGTTAGTCTTCTTGGATGTCAGCATGCCAGGTATGTCAGGCCTTGAGATGGCCCAAAAGCTAAACAGTATGAATAGGCCACCCTATATTGTTTTTATCACAGCCTATCCGGAACATGCTGTCGCTGCCTTTGCCACACCGGCTATTGGTTATATCACTAAGCCGGTTACTGCTGAAAAACTGGCTCAGACTTTAACCAAAGTACGGCATTTGTCCTCCAAGGTCACAACCGAGCAGATGTCGCAAATTACCAAAGTTTGCGTATTATCTGGCGGCAAAATTTTACCCATGAGCAAAAGCGATATTGTTTTTATTTACGTCAAGGATAAAGATGTTTATGTGCGTACCCGCGCTAGAGAATTTTCGGCTATGCTTACTTTACAGGAATTTGATAACTTGTTAACAGAAGCGCATTTTCTGCGTATCCACCGACAATATATTATTAACGTAGATGAAATACTCGAAATCATTCCCTGGTTTCACGGCTCCTATTTGCTGCGCATGAATGATGCTAATAAACAAGAAGTTCCGGTCAGCCGCAACCGGGTAAAGCAGCTTAAAATTATACTTGGTCTGAAATAGAACTTTTCTGTAAGGAGGTTCGTTATGCAGCTTAGTCTCAAAACCAAGTTTACTGTCTTTTTCATTGGGCCAGCAATGCTGATATCTCTGGTTATTGGCATTATGACTATCCGTGACATGCATACTCAAATTGAAGCAGCTATCGCCGAAAAAGCCAAATCTGATTTGGCCACTGCCCAGGAAATTGCCGACTATATGCACCCCGGTTCCTGGCACATGGTCAATGGTAAGTTATATAAAGGTACTTCTTTGATTAATGATAATACTGAGTTAGTAGACAGAATTGGTCGCTTAACAGATGACACAGTTACCATCTTTTTAAGTAATACCCGTGTTGCTACCAATATCATGCGCGATGGCAGCCGGGCAACTGGTACTTTCGCAGCTGATTATGTTACCGAAACCGTGCTAAATGGAGGTAAAATATATATTGGCGAAGCTGAGGTTGTCGGCGTTAAATATCAAACTGGCTATGCCCCGATAAAAGACGATTCTGGTCGTATTATCGGTATGTTTTATATCGGTGTTTCCAAGAAACTGGCCGATCAACTCAAACAAAGCTTTATCGCCGTTGCCATACTATCAGCACGTATTGCTTTGTTATTTGCACTTGCTGCTACCTGCTTTATTCCGATTGACACCTGGGCAACTGTACCAACCTCCCGTTCGTGGCCCATAAATTCACTGGCGGCGCAACATAAAAAGATACCACACAACTAGAGATAATATGGTATTTTCTTATAACAGCCAATAGTAGGCAATACTAGGGCAATAGCCAAATTCACTGCCGTAATGATGAGCGTTTCACGGGAAGCCTGACAGATACGAAAAACCGCATGGGGCCCTGATATCGGCGGCTCGCCATGCGGTTAACATCCAACAATAAATCCGACCTACTTTTTGTACAGTAAGATAAGACTTGGCTTGTGCCAAGTCCCTTAGGACGCCGGCAGAAACCTTAGTCGTTCAATCCAGGGAAAGTTAACCTTTCCATCTGGACAAGAAAAACTACGAACCGTCTATTTCATTGAAAAGTTAACTACTGCCTGCTGTCTTTACTTGATTAAGCAGGTTCCGAAACGGATTTCCGCGCTTGATTAGGCGCGAATTTCTTATTGTTCAAGACGAAGGTAATGAGTAGTCCCATGAACAGGAGTACCAATGCGGACATAAAGGTATACTGAGCAGCTTGACTTGCAAAATTATCTTTAAGAAACGCTACTATCTGCGGACCTACAATTCCGCCACACCCCCATGCGGTGAGGATGGCGCCATAGACAATCGGCATAAATTTCTGTCCAAAGACATCAAGTATAAACGAAGGCATAGCACCGAAGCCACCGCCGTAGCAAAGAAGGATATAACAGACAAGCATGCTGAAGATAATTGGATTGCTAACGAACAGTAGGGCAAAAAAAGCCACAAGCTGAGTACCAAGGATAAGACGGAAGGTTTGGACTCGTCCGATTTTGTCAGACAGCCCGCCCCAGAGGAATCGACCTACACCATTAAAGATAGAACTAATGGCAATTAAAGTAGCACCGGCAGCAGCTAATCCAGCAACCACTTGTGGATTATTCAGTGTAGTCGGGTCCATCGTTTTCTTCAAAAGGTCTTGCAACAAGGGAGATTGGAAACCAATAAACATAATGCCGGCAATAATGTTGAAGAAGAATACTGTCCATATCATCAGAAATTTGCCTGATAAAATACACTGCTTAGCAGTAATAGTATCCTGAGAAGCCTGCGCTCCAGCCGAAACTATTGGCGGAGTGTAACCCTTCGGCACAAAGTTTAGAGGTGGATTAACAAGACAATAACCTGCTGGCAGTGTAATGATAAGCATAGCTACGCCGACATAAGAAAATACCATCACAAGATTTCCGCCAGTTATGGACATGAAGATAGGGGCCAGAACCTTGGCCATAATAAGTGCGCCAAAACCGAAACCCATAACAACCATTCCGGTGATAAAACCCTTCTTGTCTGGAAACCATTTGGCCGCGGTTGCCACAGGAGTTACATAACCAAGACCCAGTCCTATGCCGCCGATAAAACCATACCCGAAATAAAGGAGTGCGAGACTTTTGATAGAAAGGGCATACGCAGCAATAAAGTAGCCGAGGCTAAACAGGGTACCGCCAGTCATGGCAAGCTTTTGTGGGCCGAATTTGGGTAGATTGATGCCACCCCAGGCGGCAGCTAATCCAAGAAAGAAAATTGCAAGGCTGAATGACCAAGCCGCCTCCGAGTTAGTCCAGTTATTGGCCGCCATAATCGGTTGTTGAAAAAAACTCCAGGCATAGACGGTCCCTAATGCAACCTGCATCAAGGTGCCCATGATGGCTACCAGCCACCGATTGGGAACGCTTTGTAATTCTGTTTTCATGGCTCTTATCTCCCTTTTCATAGTAATTTTTCTTCGATTACAAATGATAGCAAAATGAATGTCATGGTCAATTTACAACTACCACCCCAATCGAAGTAATACCCAGAATTGTGGATAGTAACCCAGGAAGGCATCCACGCCTTTGGCGCCAAAGGAGCATGTTTACTATACCCGCAATATGAACTTATTACTATTATATATGGCAAATTCACCTCCCTTCCACAAACCATTACTGAACTGCACAATATCGCTGCTGAAGAGTTGTTTTTGGATACTGGCTGATGATTATATACTTAATTTTCTGCTAATTTTAGAAAAAGAAAAAGAAGCGTCTCTGAAATGAAATTCAAAGACGCTTCTTTTTCTTTGGTGGGCGATGACAGGATCGAACTGCCGACATCCTGCTTGTAAGGCAGGCGCTCTCCCAGCTGAGCTAATCGCCCGTACGTATTCGATTTTCGATGTTAGACTTTCGATTTTCGAATCGCATTATCGAATGTCGCATGTCGAACATCTAAAATCGAGATGGTGACCCGTGGGGGAATCGAACCCCCGTTATCGCCGTGAAAGGGCGGTGTCTTAACCGCTTGACCAACGGGCCGGAAAATTAATTTGTCCCTATTGACTGACAGCATAACAAGCAATCGACTCTTACCACGAAAGTTATTATATCGTAATTACGTACGTTTGGCAACACCCTTTTCGATAATTTGAAAAAAGGTTCATTGTAAAATGAAATGCAACACTCCCAATGAATAAAAAAGAACAACCAATGTGAGAACTCATGTATGATAAAAGCGACCAAACCCAATCATACGGAGGTGTTCACATTGGCTGTTATCACCA
>NZ_LSLK01000116.1 GCF_002257705.1 Sporomusa silvacetica DSM 10669 | reverse complement strand
GCGCGACATAATCCACCTCTAAGCAGTTTTTCTCTATACTTTTATTATATCATAGAAGCCTTGATATTCGGGACTTATATGATATTTCATGGATTTTTCTTAGAGGTGTTTTCGCACAGTCTGACGTCCCTAAATGTCCACTAAACCATTACCCAAGGACCAGGAAAATAAACCGGAATCTAAGTAAGCCACACCGACCATTGTCGCAACTGGTAAAGCTAACGCCGGACCTGAATAATATTCTTAAACTGAGCCACTCGTGCGATTTGCGAGAGCCACCATGTGCATGAGCTGAACCCCCGATAATGGACAGTTTATAAACAGAGCCATCTGGCTATAATCACCATTAAGGGAGTGTTCGAAAATGGGATCACAGTACACCAATGACCAGCGTAAAGAGATTATTAAACTTCATACAGAAGGCGGTTATTCAATACGACTTCTGGCTAATAAATATCAAATTGGCAGAACAACTATCCAGTCATGGTTGCGAGCATACCGTAATGAAACTGGAGAAGCGACACAACCTCAAAATCGAGATATTGTAAGATGCTCGAAGGAAGCACTTGCCAAAAAGGCAATGATTAGGGAAATCGAAATGCAACTCGCGGTATTGAAGTCTTTTCAGAAAGAATTAGAAAGGTGGGATGTGCCCAAATAAAATACAAAGTGCTCAACCAGTTAAAAACACAGTTTCCAATCCAAAGCCTATGTAGAATATTAGGTGTTTCTCGAAATGTCTCCGACAACCACCCCAGTATCCCAAGCAGCAATACAACACTCATAATTGACAAGACTCTCTAAAAAATCATCTCTCCTGGTTTATAGCCGTCAGGCAATTCTTCTTCACTTAAAAATTTGAAATTGTCATCACGCAGTATTGGTAAAAATACTTCGTATGGAATCCCGGAAAACTCACCGGCATAATTACTGGCTCCGAACCACTTACCCTCTTTGCTGCTCAAATTTAAATCTCTAGCAAATTTTGTATAGTTTGAGCAATCATGTACTACTAAATCCCACTTATCTTCATCGGCTATTTTCATGAATTTCAGAGTTAATTCCCTACTCCAAATTGGAGATATATAGCCATGTCTGGAAATATACATATTTTCCCCATAATAATTGTCTATGTTATTCTCATTTAAATGTAATTCTGCACAATTGATAAAATCGAGTTTTGTCTCTAAGATCGCTTGCTTTTTCTTAAAAAAAGCTTCGAAAAACTCAGGAGTCATTGGAGTTTCAATACCTGCATTCTTAATATATTTTTTCGCTATTCCAATATTTTCAATAACTTTGTCTGAACACTTAGAAGCACCCAGGTTGAAACGTATCTCGTTAAGACCGGCTTCACCTAATGCTTTCAATGTCTCTTCCGTAGCTAAAGTGCCATTTGTATATAGATGTTGATGAATCTGAGCATCACTAAATTTCTTTATTACCGAATAGTATTTTTCAATTTCCATGAATGGCTCTAAATAAACGTAGGAAATGCCAGTGGGTTTCTGGTGGATGGAAAGAAGTAAATCAATATCCTTCTCATAAAATTTTGTGTCTCCAATTCCCCACATACCTTCGCCAACTGGAGGAATATCTTCTAATTCTCCATAATTATAACAGAACTTACACTCTATGTTACATTTGTTCGTTTTCCTAATTGCACTCAAACCAGTGCCCAACAGACAAGAACGACATCCTTTTGGGAATTTGTTTTCATTTCCCACAAAAAAAGTTCTATTCTCCAAAGTTTTCAAATCTCTAATTTTCGACATTAACATATCATTTCTATGATCGATCGCTGCCTCAATTTGCGCAAAGGTAGAGTAAATGATTTCTTGTTGTTTTGTCATAATTTCCTCTTCCTCAGGCAATAGCGAAAAAAATTCAAACCATATCAACGCATCTTTCTTTGAAATTTTCATAATGTATCCTCCTCTGATTAATCCGTTAGTGTAAAATTTTTTACACTGTTTTTTAGATTTTCTCTTTATATATCAAGGGTTGCAGAGTTTTTTATACAAAAAAAACAATGATCCCCTTTTTTGGTATAATTGAGTTCACTTACAACACAAAACTATCTAAAAGGAGAGTGTCATTGTTGAACCCAATTATATCATTTTTATTCTTATATAATCAATATTTAAAGCCATAAATGACGATTATAAGGAAAGAGTCTCATCGGTTATAAGTGCAATCCTCGCTACGCTCCCAAACGTACATAAGGATGATAACGCAAAGGAACCGACATTAATTTGGAATACTATTGAATAACGATGGTGATAGCTATTTTCATCCCATCATTGCTATTTTGCTAAGTGTCATTAATTTGCTCAGAAATTCATTCTAAATTGATACTTATCAAAATATAACAGCAAGTGTCAGTAACCCCTTACAGGATAAGTTACTGACACTTGCTGTTCGAACAGAGAAAAAGTGTTACTTTAATGTACATGGCACCAATGTCATGTAAAAACGGAACAAAAATAGAACTCCTTGTATTTCCTGGATTCACGGGCATTTTCATCTTCCAGTACGTGTCATTAAATCGTTCCAGAACATGTCATAGGACACTAGTGGACACTAGGGGACGTCAGACTGTGCGACAACACTGAGCTGTCAGCCCATATAGGCAGACTAATGCAGAAATAATCAAAAATAGCGGCATGTCCTATACAGGAAGTGCCGCTATCCTTCTAATTGACGTTATGAGGTTC
>NZ_LSLK01000114.1 GCF_002257705.1 Sporomusa silvacetica DSM 10669 | reverse complement strand
ACATTGGGGTTTCTCAGAAGGATGTGTTGATCCGATTCGCTATAGAATATATTACTCACTAAAATTCCGCCTCCGGTAATTAATAATTTCATTATAGACATTTATTCGCTCTATGAACATACAAAAACCCCGATACGGACTTTTTAATAGTGTCCATTATCGGGGTACCGGTTCACGTAGCGAGTTTACGGATTTTAGGAATATCGCCCGGCTTTTCAGCTTTTGGAGGCTTAGGGCCTAGACTTTTTGTTGCTTTTGGGGCAATGCCAAAAGTAAAACCCCTCTCCTTGTATTCCATTGACTCAACGTAAGACAGTATCACCGTCCCAGCGTATTCCTCACCAGGGATTTAAGTTTCTACTCTCCGAGACAGGAAATAAAGTTGACTTAACGAATGTAAATAGTTATATATTTGGGTTAGTTATACTTATTACGGCTTTTACTTCTAAATAGGCCAGCTAGTATACATATCGAAACAGGTTATACTTACTAAATCGATTGGGAGGGAAATCAATGAAAATAGTGGCTATTAATGGGAGTCCTAAAGGAAGAGATAGTAATACTAACGTCATGATTACTGCCTTTTTAAAAGGAGCCCAGGAAGCAGGAGCAGAAACAATAAATGTCTTTTTGGCAGAAAAAGATATTAAATATTGTAAAGGTTGCTTATCCTGCCGTTTTAATCATGGACAATGCGTGATTAATGATGATATGACGGAAATAGTGTCTCTTGAAAACGGAGCCGACGTTCTTCTCCTCGCTACCCCACTGTACATTTATGATATTTCTGGAACGTTAAAAGTCTATATGGATAGAAGTATAATGAAATCGTATGATTTAGGTTATGGTTATATGGAAAAGACTGCAACAGGGGAATACAGAAGTACTGCAAAACCAGAAAGGCAAATACCAAAAATAATTATGATGTCTAACTGTGGTAATACAGGAAGATCTCATTTCCAAGTAATATCCCACTGGATTAAGAGAACTGCTTTTATGATGAATACTGAAGTAATTGGAGAAATTTACGCCACCCAAGGGATGCTCCTAACTTCTAAAAATAAAAAAGTTGAACCCATAATTTCCGGTTATTTACAACTATTAAATAAGGCTGGAAAAGAAATTGCTACTAATAAACTAATGTCAGTGACGACCGAAAAGGCATTAGAAAAGAGTTTTGTTCCTGATGAAATTTACATTCAGGGGCTTAATCATCAGATTGACATCATGAGAAAATCCCATGGGAGATAATAAGGGACGTAACAATATTGATAAAGAAAACATAAAAAGGTGTCTATGTTTTACAATAACGGTCATGATTAGTTCGATTGCATATTACTTTTCCACAGGAATTTATAATTGCTCGTTATTAACTTGGCTAGCCCCAATTCCACTTTTTATATATACACTAGAAGCCGCAATGGTACCTGTAGTTTTTGCCAGTATTATTACATATATTATTGGGTTTTCTAGTGGGGTTTTCGCATATTCAAATACGGTAATTCCTATTTGGATACTTGCCTTTGGGAATATCATAAATGCAATAATATTTACGATTTTGATAGTGTTATTCCGTTATATGGTGTTCAAAAAAAAGCATTGGGCGTGGAGTTTCGTTTTTGCAAGCGGTTGGACTGCTTTTGAATTTATTACATCATTACACTCATCTGCTGGAACTTTTGATAGTATAGCCTACACACAAGTATTTAATTTGCCTGTAATACAAATTGCCTCGATTACAGGAATATTGGGAGTTACCTTTTTATTGATGCTTATTCCTGCTGGCCTGGCGTTATCTTGGCATTATCGTAATAATTCAAAATTATGTTTAAAGACAATAATTATCCCAATAAGTATACTAATACTAACTATGATATTTGGCTTATATCGTTTAAATGTGCCAGTCCAGGGACCTAGTGTTAAAATTGGCATGGCATCGCTTGGTATGAGCTTGGAAGAGTTACGTTCTCGAGGACAAGAAGAAGAAACAGAAAAAATTATTAGTAGATATATTCATTGTATTGATTTACTTTCACGCTCAGGTGCTGAAGTTATATTACTGCCAGAAAAAATTATAACTCTAAATCTGAATAACCAGTCGAAATTTTTGCAACTTTTAGCAGATGCGGCACATAAATATCAAATTACATTAATTGCAGGATTAAGTGTTCAAGAGGAGTTAAATTTGTATAACTCTGCGTATTTATTCTTACCCAGCGGGGAAATCGCATTAAAATATGATAAGCAACATCTACTGCCATTTTCAGAGGGAAGTTATATTCCAGGGCAAGAATTTAGTATTATAACTTCGGAGAACAAGGGTATGTGGGGTATTGCTATCTGTAAGGATATGGATTTTGAAGAGCCTAGTCGAGGATACAGCCAGCGGGGTATTAACCTTTTGTTTGTACCTGCTTTCGATTTTAAAGCAGATGATTTGTTACATGCACGAATAGCTATCATGCGTGGCATTGAAGGAAATTATGCAGTAGCACGGGCGGCTCAATGGGGATTGTTAAGCTTAAGCAGCAATAAAGGGGAAATTATCAACATAGTATCAAGCAATAACGAAAAAAACGATGCAATCCTAATCGGAACAATACAGCTTGACCAGGGGAAATCAATATATAGTAACTTAGGTAATTGGTTTGGCTATTTTACTGAGGGATTATTTATTTTATTGACCCTTTTCTTCTTTATTCTGAACAAGATAAAACCGGATAATGATTAATTTAGTCTTTTACCTGCTTTTCAATGGTTTTAGAATGAAGATGATTAGCCAGCTGTGGCGGAAGGCAAAAGTAAAATTTAAGGGTCAGCTACACTTGACAAGCCTTGGCGAAATCTGTTATTATTTTATAAATAAGAATATGGCCTTTAAGCTGGTCCTGTGAGGCTGGCAAGGGGACGGTAAGGATTATTTACGCCTTCTTGTGCGCTTTTCACGGCAAGAAGGCTTTTATTATATCTAACAAAAGCAAATACTATCCTTTAAAATGATCCTGAGAGGTCGGCAAGGATGTTGGTAGCTGATTGTGCTTATTGGCATGGCTATGAAATAACTCCTTGCGCTATTATGGCAAGGAGTTTTCTTTATCCAGCTGGAAAGTATAACTTTCCCTGGATTGAACGACTAAGGCTTCTGCCGGCGTCCTAAAGGACTTGGCACAAGTCAAGTCTTATCTTATAAATACAAAGGGGGAGTGTGTAATGAGTAAAGCTCAAGTATCGCTCAGAAACAAAGATATCCTGGGTCTGGAAACGATGTCCGCCGATGAAATGGATTTGATTTTGGATACGGCGAAAGAAATGAAGAATATTATTGACAGGGATATTAAGAAAGCACCAACCTTACGCGGTAAAGCGATTGTGAATCTGTTCTTTGAGAATAGCACCCGGACACGTACCTCGTTTGAATTGGCTGGTAAATACCTTGGGGCTGATGTTATTAACATTTCGACAAGCTCAAGCAGTGTAACTAAAGGTGAGAGCTTGCGCGATACTCTCCTTACAGTGGAAGCTATGGGCGTAGACATTATCGTTATGCGCCATGAGGCGGAAGGCTCATCACAATATGCTGCCAATGCCGTAAAACCAGTTATAATCAATGCCGGTGACGGGGCGCATGAACACCCGACGCAGGGGTTGCTTGATATGTTTACGATTAAACAATACAAAGGAAAAATTGCTGGGCTTAAAGTGGCTATTGTCGGCGATATCCTGCATAGCCGGGTGGCGCGCTCAAATATCTGGGGTCTGCAGAAAATGGGAGCCGAGGTTCATCTTGCCGGGCCGCAGACACTACTGCCACGCGATATAGAAAAAGTCGGAGTCAAGGTGCACAACCGAGTTGAAGATGCTCTTGACCAGGCGGATGTCGTTAATGTACTGCGTATTCAGCGTGAACGGCAGCAAAAAGGGTTGTTTCCGTCAGCCCGAGAGTATGCTCGACTGTTTGGTGTTAATGCCGACCGGTTAGCCTTAGCTAAACCTGATGCGCTCCTGATGCATCCCGGCCCGATGAACCGCGGTCTGGAAATTGCACCAGACATTGCCTATGGCGAACAATCGGCAATACAGGAACAGGTAAAAAATGGCCTGGCAGTCAGAATGGCGCTGTTATTTTTAGTTCTGATGGGAGGGACTCGCATTGAAACTGCTAATTAAAGGTGGACGAATCATAAATCCGGCAGAAAACATGGACACTATCGGTGATATCTTAATAGAAGCTGGCAAAATTGCCGCCATCGGTCAGAACCTGGACGCAGGCGAAGCCCAAATAATCGATGTGGCGGGGTTCGTTGTCGCGCCAGGTCTTGTTGATATGCATGTCCACTTGCGGGAACCGGGGCTTGAGGCCAAAGAAGATATTGCTTCAGGTACACGGGCAGCAGCGGCAGGCGGTTTTACTACCATTGCCTGTATGCCAAACACCAAACCTGTTGTGGATAATTCGATTATCGTATCAGGGATCATGCAACGTGGGCAAACAGAAGGTGTTGTCAA
The DNA here is from genome assembly GCF_002257705.1 of Sporomusa silvacetica DSM 10669. Taxonomy (GTDB): domain Bacteria; phylum Bacillota; class Negativicutes; order Sporomusales; family Sporomusaceae; genus Sporomusa; species Sporomusa silvacetica. The sequence continues at coordinate 122,948 of NZ_LSLK01000114.1, read as the reverse complement.
CGTTAAGGTAATCGGTGCTCTCAGTAAAGGGTTAGAAGGCAAGGAACTGGCTGAAATCGGTGATATGATTCAGGCGGGAGCAGTAGCGATTTCAGATGACGGTGGGCATCTGGACAGCACCCGCTTACTGAAAACCGGGCTTGAATATACAGGGATGTTTGAACGCCCGGTAATCACCCACTCCGAGGATGAGGAGCTTGCCGGTGAAGGTTTTATGCACGAAGGTGCGGTATCGGCCATGCTGGGAATCAAGGGCCGCCCGTCAGTTGCCGAAGATATTGCGGTAGCCAGAGATATTATGCTGGCCGAATATACGGGCGCTCCGCTCCACATTGCCCATGTCAGCAGTAAGGGAGCAGTTGAGCTTATCCGTAAGGCTAAGGAGCGCGGCGTAAAAGTAACAGCAGAAGCCACGCCTCATCACCTGACACTGACAGACGAAGAACTAAGAAGCTTTAACACTGCCTTTAAAGTAAATCCACCGCTCCGCTCGGCTGATCATGTTGAAGCACTGATTGCCGGACTGAAAGATGGGACAATCGATGCTATCGCTACCGATCATGCTCCCCATGCATTTGAAGAAAAAGATGTGGAATTTCGTTATGCTCCCAGTGGTTTTGCCGGTCTGGAAACAGCACTTGGCGTTATCCTTACAGGACTTTATCATACAGGCAAGCTTTCACTAATGGAAGTAATTGAAAAGATGTCATTTGCACCAGCCAAAATTCTTGGAGTAGCAAGCGGAGACTTAAAAGTAGGCGCTCCGGCCGATATTGCGATTATTGATACTGAATATAAATGGAGTGTAGACTGCATAAAATTTTATACTCGTGGCAAACATTCTCCGTTTGAAGGCAGGAATTTAAAGGGTAAATCGCTAATTACTATAGTGAACGGCAGTATAATTATGCAAAATGGCGAGGTGCTTAGATGAATGGCAAACTGATATTGGAAGACGGCAGCGTTTTCCAGGGGATGCTTGCTTCCGGTACTAACACAGTCGGGGAAGTAGTATTCAACACCGGTATGACCGGTTACCAGGAAGTATTAACAGATCCGTCCTACTGTGGACAAATTGTAACAATGACTTATCCGCTCATCGGGAACTACGGTGTAGCTGAACTTTTTGAACAAGGCCGACAATCCTTCGTGCGCGGCTTTGTAATCAGTGAATTATGTGGCCGACCCAGCAGCTGGCAAGCGGAAGACTCCTTGGCTTCCTATCTTAAAGTAAGGGATATTCCCTGTATATATGGTGTTGATACCAGGGCAATTACCAGGCGGATACGCGCGCATGGCACAATGAAAGGCGTTATCGTACCAGCAAGTGCCAAAGAGATCGAGATTGCCGAATTGTTTGCCACGCCACCTTTTATCGAGGTAGTGGAAGAGGTTACAACTCCTAAAGTATATAGAATACCAGGCCAGGGAGCGCATGTTGCAGTTATGGATTTTGGTATTAAACGCAACATTTTAAACTCTATGGCCAAAGCCGGCTGCAATATAACCGTATTGCCTGCCAATACACCGGCAGAGGAAGTATTAGCCCTCAATCCTGACGGTATCTTCTTGTCCAATGGACCTGGCGATCCGAAAGATGCGCCAGTGGAGACGGTGCGCCAACTGATCGGTAAAAAGCCGATATTTGGTATCTGCCTGGGCCATCAGCTCTTAGCGCTGGCATTAGGCGGCGATACCTATAAAATGAAGTTTGGTCATCGCGGTTCAAACCACCCGGTTAAGGATTTGACCACAGGCCGTATATATATCACTTCCCAAAATCATGGGTATGCGATCGAAGAACAATCACTGGCCGGACTTGATGTGACAATAACGCACCGCGCAGTCAATGATAATACAATCGAAGGTTTGCGACATAACAGCCTGCCGGTATTTTCGGTCCAATATCACCCTGAAGCAGCCCCCGGTCCAGATGACAGTACCTATATGTTCGAAGAATTTATGAATTTACTCGACAAAACGCAGAGTAAGGCGAGGGGGAACTAACGGTGCCTAAAAAAGAACATTTAAAAAAGATTATGGTCATTGGTTCAGGCCCGATAGTCATCGGCCAAGCCGCAGAATTCGATTATGCCGGCACTCAGGCGTGCCGGGCGCTTAAAGAAGAAGGCTATGAGGTTGTGCTGGTTAATAGTAATCCGGCTACCATTATGACTGACACCCATGTTGCTGACTGGGTATATATCGAACCGCTGACTCCGGAATATTTGGAAGAAATTATTGTCAAAGAACGTCCTGACGGCCTGTTAGCCACTTTAGGCGGTCAGGCAGGCCTCAATTTAGCCGTTAAACTCGCTGATAAAGGTGTACTGGAAAAGTATCAGGTAGAACTCTTGGGTACACCGCTGGAAGCCATCAAAAAGGCGGAAGACAGAGAACTATTTAAGGCCACTATGGAAGAACTTGGTCAGCCTATTCCTGCTAGTACCATTGTTGAAGATATTGATAGTGCACTCAAATTTGCCGAGGAAATCGGCTACCCGCTCATTGTGCGTCCAGCATATACGATGGGCGGAACTGGCGGTGGCATTGCCCACAATGATGAGGAACTTATTGACACAGTGAATAGAGGCCTAAAATACAGTTTTATTGGTCAGGCACTGATTGAACGCAGTGTCGCTGGCTGGAAAGAAATCGAGTATGAAGTCATTCGTGACGCCGCTGACAATTGCATCACAGTGTGTAATATGGAAAACTTTGACCCTGTCGGCATTCATACTGGTGACAGTATTGTTGTAGCTCCGTCGCAGACGTTGACAGACTACGAATACCAGATGTTGAGAAGTGCATCTCTAAAGATCATTCGCGCTCTGGGGATTGAAGGTGGTTGTAACGTCCAGTACGCGCTTGACCCGAAAAGCAGTAACTACATTGTTATTGAAGTAAATCCCCGGGTCAGCCGTTCCAGTGCTCTGGCCTCAAAGGCTACTGGCTACCCGATTGCCAAAGTAGCTACTAAGATTGCTATCGGCTATAACTTAGACGAGATTACGAATGCCGTAACAGGTAAGACCAAGGCCTGCTTTGAACCGGCGCTTGACTATGTAGTCGTTAAATTCCCGCGTTGGCCGTTTGACAAATTTAGCTTTGCTGATCGGATTCTTGGTACCCAGATGAAGGCTACCGGCGAGGTTATGTCCATTGATCGCAACTTTGAGGGCGCGCTCTTGAAAGCTGTGCGATCGTTGGAGATTAGCTTAAATCGTCTGTATATCCCAGAGTTTGCCGCGCTGAGTGATGCGGAAGTAATCGAAAAACTTAACCTTGCCAATGATGAGCGGTCGTTTATGATTGCCGAAGCCTTACGGCGTGGGGTTGCAGTAGACGAAATTCATGCCATAACAGCAATTGATAAATTTTTCTTAGATAAGATTGAAAATATCGTGGCGATGGAACGGCAAATCAGCCAAGACTTGTCCACTGATGTACTCTTGGCTGCCAAAAAAATGGGCTTTGCTGATAAGAGTATTGGCGAACTTGTGGGCAAAACAGTATATGAAATCCGGGAGATGCGCAAGCAGGCCAATATTGTGCCATGCTACAAAATGGTTGACACTTGTGCCGCCGAGTTTGAGGCTGTTACCCCTTACTACTACTCCACCTATGCGCAAGAAGATGAAGTCGTGACAAGCGATAAACGCAAAGTCATGGTACTGGGATCAGGCCCTATTCGGATCGGTCAGGGTATAGAGTTCGACTATTGCTCAGTGCATTCAGTCTGGGCACTCAGAGAGCTCGGAATTGAATCTGTCATTGTCAATAACAATCCGGAAACTGTTTCTACCGACTTTGACACTTCTGATCGCCTGTACTTTGAACCGCTTACCCCGGAAGATGTGCTTAATATCATTGATAAAGAAAAACCTGAGGGTGTTATTGTCCAGTTCGGTGGACAGACAGCCATTAATTTGGCCGGGCCGTTGTCAAGGGCCGGGGTCAAGATTTTTGGTACAAGTGTGGAAGATATTGATCGGGCTGAAGACCGGGAGAAGTTTGATGAATTACTTGGTAAGCTGAAAATTCCGCGTCCGAAAGGTGAGACCATCACCGATGCTTCTTTGGCACCGCAGGCTGCCGCACGTATTGGCTACCCTGTTGTTGTTCGTCCTTCCTATGTACTTGGCGGGCGGGCCATGGAGATTGTTTACAACGAAACTGAGTTAAAGGATTATATGGTGCGAGCTGTTAAAGCCTCACCAGAACATCCGGTTTTGGTTGACCGCTATATGCAAGGTACTGAGGTTGAGGTTGATGCCATATCAGATGGTAAGGATTATGTTATCCCTGGCATTATGGAGCATATCGAACGGGCCGGTGTACACTCTGGCGACAGTATCGCCGTCTATCCGCCGCAAACACTCTCCCAAAAGGTCATTGATACCATTGTTGAATACACCGGACTGCTGGCGAGGGGACTTACGGTAAAAGGTCTTATCAACATCCAATATGTAATCATGGATGAAGAAGTATATGTAATAGAGGTAAACCCTCGTTCCAGTCGGACCATCCCTTACCTTAGCAAGATTACCGATGTGCCGATGGTGGATGTTGCTACCCGCGTAGCTCTTGGTGAAAGCTTGCAGGAAATGGGATATACAACAGGGCTTCTGCCTGCCAAAGAATATGTTGCCGTAAAAGTGCCGGTATTCTCTTTTGCTAAAATGCAACAGGTAGATATTTCCCTTGGACCAGAGATGAAGTCCACTGGTGAAGTATTAGGTATTGACTATAACTATTCCCGGGCATTGTATAAAGGAATTATCGGCGCCGGGATGAATGTGCCACAAACCGGAACTGTTCTTGTGACAGTCGCCGATAAAGACAAAGTAGAAGCAGGCGAGATTGCCAAAGAATTTGCCAAAATGGGCTATGAATTAATCGCCACCAGCGGCACGGCTAGTTACCTCAGCTCCTTAGGCTTGACTGTTGGTATGGTACCCAAGTTGCATGAACAGCAGCCTCATATTATTGAAATGATTAAAGCGGGAAAAATCAACATGGTCATTAATACCCTGACTAAAGGCCGGGATTTTGATAGTGATGGTTTCAAAATCAGAAGAGCCGCTGTCGAGCATTCACTATTGTGTCTGACTTCGATGGATACAGCTAAAGCTGTTCTTGATGTACTTAGCATCATACGCCAAAGAAAGTTTCTCTATGTACTGGCACTGCAGGATTATGTAAGTGGAGGCGAAAGAAACTGTGACTAAAACCTGTGTGACTGCTCAGGTGATGAAACATACTGTCCTTGCCGGAGATGTATGGGAATTGGTAGTAGCTGCTCCTGAGATTGCCAGTATTACCAGACCAGGCCAGTTTGTTCATATTCGGCTGACCGACACTATTGACCCGCTTCTCCGGCGGCCGTTCAGCATTGCAGACTGTGACACGGCGAAAGGGACATTAACTTTTATTTATCGTGTTGTTGGTCGTGGTACGGCGCTCATGACTAAGCTTCAACCAGGTGACACCATCAATTGTATGGGCCCACTTGGCAATGGCTTTGATGTAACTGCTAAGCGCCCCCTGCTTGTGGGGGGCGGCATGGGACTGGCACCGCTACTGCTATTGGCCAGAGCTTTTTGTTCTCGCCCAGCCACCATCTTGATGGGTGGGCGTAATGAGCAGGAGTTATTTTGGCCAAACCTCTATGCCACTGTTTGTCAAAACATCCATATTACATCAGATGATGGCAGTATTGGTCACCATGGTTTTACCGTGGATCTACTGCCTGAGCTACTGAAACAGGACAAGTTTGATGCTATCTACGCCTGTGGGCCTCATGTTATGCTTAAGGGCGTGGCTGCGGTTGCGGCCCAGTATGATGTTCCTTGTCAGGTATCACTAGAAGATTACATGGCTTGCGGCGTGGGGGCCTGTCTGTCCTGCACTTGCGAGAATACCAGCGGCAAACGGCACAAGGTTTGCACTGACGGCCCGGTGTTCTGGGCCCAGGAGGTGGTATGGTGAATACAGCGGAAGCAATGCTGGCAGTCAATATTGCCGGCATAAAAATGAAGACGCCGGTTATGACCGCGTCAGGCACGTTTGGCTTTGGTCTGGAATACAGCGACTTTGTTGATTTGAACAAAGTCGGCGCCATTGTCGTTAAGGGCACAACGCTGGCACCTAAGGCGGGCAATAACGGGCGGCGCATAGCGGAAACACCGGCTGGGATGATGAACTGTATTGGACTGGAAAACCCTGGTGTTGACGAATTTATTTCGAAAACCATGCCAAAATTAGCTGCCTACCAAGTACCGGTTATTGTCAATATTTCCGGTAATACGGTTGAAGACTACGGCGAGTTGGCAGCCAGGCTGGATCAATCAGGGATTGCCGGATTAGAAGTCAATATTTCCTGCCCTAATGTAAAACAAGGCGGGATTGCCTTTGGAACTTGCCCGGAAAGCGCGTCTGAAGTAGTGCGGGAAGTAAAGAAAAAAACAAGCTTACCAGTGATTGTCAAGTTGTCGCCTAATGTCACTGATGTTGTTCTCATGGCCAGAGCGGTAGAAGACGCCGGCGCAGATGCTATTTCGCTCATTAATACCTTGCTGGGGATGGCGATTGATATCAAGAACTGGCGGCCTGTTCTGGGCAACACAGTGGGCGGCTTATCCGGTCCGGCAGTAAAGCCGGTTGCGGTGAGAATGGTATGGCAGGTAGCGCAAGCCGTGAAAGTACCGATTATAGGTATGGGCGGCATTATGACTGCCGAAGATGCCCTTGAATTCATCTTGGCCGGGGCCAGTGCTGTGGCTGTTGGTACAGCTAACTTTGTTAATCCTTATGTATCGGTGGAAGTGGCTGAAGGAATTAGAGATTATCTTACTAAACGTGGTTTAACTCAGATTGGTGACCTTGTCGGCAAGGTGAACTGCGGCTAAATCGCCTAAAATGGAGGATAAAGAGTGGAACAAGTACGTAATCGATTAATTGTAGCCCTTGATTTTGCCTCGATGGCAGAAGTCAGAGAGCTTGTCGAGAGCTTAGGCGATGCCGTAAGCTACTATAAAGTAGGCATGCAGCTTTTTTATGGTGTTGGCATGGAATGTTTGACTTATTTGCGCGAGAAAGGCAAAGACGTTTTTCTGGATTTAAAAATGCACGATATCCCGAATACGGTGGCCCAGGGTGCGGCTTCGCTGACCCGATTGGGTGTAGCTATGATTAATGTCCAGGCATCAGGCGGACCAGCCATGATGCGGGCGGCTGCCGAGCAGGTAGCTGAAACCGCGGCTAGTCTCAACATACCGCGGCCCAAGCTGATTGCCGTCACAGTGCTGACAAGTATGAATGACACCGAATGGGCTGCCCTGCGTTCGGCTACCAGTATTTCTGAACAAGTTGTGCATCTGGCCAAGCTGGCCCAAGACGCGGGCTTGGACGGGGTAGTGGCATCGCCGCAGGAAGCCGAGCAGATCAGGAAGGTCTGTGGCGAAGATTTTGCCATTGTCACACCTGGCGTTCGTCCGCAGGGATCAGCACTAAATGATCAAAGCCGGGTAGCTACCCCAGTTGATGCGTTACAGGCAGGAGCCCATTATTTAGTAATAGGCCGGCCGATTACCAAAGCTGAAAATCCGCGCGCGGCGGCACTCTCAATTTTAGAAGAAATGAGGAAGGCGTAATGAACGAAGCAGAAGTTCGGCAAATTTTTGTGGAAACAGGGGCTATCTTAGAAGGCCATTTTTTACTAACCTCTGGCTTACATAGCCCGTTATATGTTGAAAAATTTCAGGTACTGCAGTACCCTAAACATACCGAAAAGCTCTGTGCAGCCATGGCAGAACGCTTTATAAACGACAATATTGAACTTGTCATTGGCCCAGTAACCGGCGGTATTATCCTGGCCCATGAAGTGGGAAAACATCTCGGTACCCGTGCTATCTTCACTGAGCGCGAAAACGGTAAGATGACGCTCAGACGTGGTTTTGTCATTGAAAAAGGACAACGTGTCCTGATCGTTGAAGATATTGTAACAACCGGCGGCTCAGTAAAAGAGGTCGTTGATGTCGTGCGCGAACACGGCGGTATTCCGGTAGCTGTCGGTATACTGGTTGATCGCAGCGGCGGCAAGGCCGATTTCGGCATTCCGGCCCAGGCACTATTACACTTAACCGTTCCTACCTACCAGAGTCAGGATTGCCCGTTATGCAAAGAAGGCATTGCGATAACCAAACGCGGCAGCCGCAAGCTGTAAGTCACATGCCTCTAGGGCAGATAGTCAAGGCTGTACAATTTTTGCGGGCTTTTAATTCGGCAGACGATCAGACTATTTAACTGTGTAGCAAAGCGTAGTATATATACGCTACACTTTGCTACACAGTGCTACAAAAGCAGTAGTTACCGACGGTGATAACGCAATGCTTAGGAATAATATAATATTGTGAAAAGGTCGAGATGAAAGAAACCACATAACTCTTATGAGGAGGAGTTATGTGGTTTCTTGTTTGTTGGCATAAATCTTGCAAACATATCTAATATACAATACAGTAATTTTTCTGACCCTTAGAACATGATGCGGTGAAGCTATCTGTGATTGTTATGAGACAGGTTTTTCTAGGCCATGTCTCGTTATTTTTGTCCTACATAGTAACCAGGGGGGATTAATATAATATGAACTTTACTACACAAATGAATGCTGCGAAACAAGGACTAATTACTAAAGAGATGCAAATTGTTGCCGCCAAAGAAAAAATGGAAGTTACTCGTCTCCGTGAACTTGTGGCCGAAGGAAAGATTGTCATTCCGGCCAACAAAAATCACACGTCACTTAGTCCTGAGGGAGTTGGAGACGGCCTACGGACGAAGATAAACGTGAATCTTGGTGTTTCCAAAGATTGCTGCGACTTAGCACTAGAATTGGAAAAAGCCAAAAGCGCAGTAGCATTAAAAGCAGAAGCTATTATGGATTTGAGCTGCTATGGCAAGACCCAGAAGTTTCGTCGTCTGCTAATTGATACTTGTCCGGTAATGATTGGGACAGTACCCATGTATGATGCTGTAGGGGCATTGGATAAAGAATTAAAGGATATTACTGTCGATGAATTTTTTCAGGTAGTAGAAACGCACGCAGCAGATGGTGTCGATTTTATGACAATACACTGCGGCTTAAATCGGGCCACCGCCGAGAAAGTCAAGCGGAATAAGCGTCTCACTAATCTGGTATCCCGGGGTGGCTCGCTACTATTTGCCTGGATGGAACTTAACGGGCAAGAGAATCCGTTCTACGAGCATTATGACCGCCTGCTGGATATCTGCGCCCAATACGACGTGACCATAAGTCTTGGCGACGCCTGTCGTCCCGGTTCGATCAATGACTCGACAGATGCCGCACAAATTGAAGAGCTCATTGTACTCGGCGAGCTTACCAAACGCGCCTGGGCTAAAGACGTGCAGGTAATGATTGAAGGTCCAGGGCATATGGCCCTTAATGAAATTGCCGGAAATATGATGTTGCAAAAAAGACTCTGCCACGGAGCGCCTTTTTATGTGCTGGGGCCACTGGTTACTGACATCGCCCCTGGCTATGATCACATTACCAGTGCTATTGGCGGGGCCATAGCAGCAGCTAACGGTGCTAATTTCCTCTGTTACGTAACTCCAGCTGAGCATCTAAAGCTACCTGACCTCAATGATATGAAAGAAGGTATAATTGCGGCGAGAATAGCAGCTCATGCCGCTGATATCGCTAAAGGTTTACCAGGTGCCCGGGAGTGGGACAATAAAATGAGCGCTGCCAGGGCAGATATTGACTTCCCGAAAATGATTGAGCTAGCTATTGATCCAGATAAGGCCAGAACCTATCGGGAAGAATCTGCACCCGAGAGCGAAGATACCTGCACAATGTGTGGTAAAATGTGTGCAATGAAGAATATGAAAAAGATTCTTAATGGCGAAAGCATTTGCATTAAATAATGTAATTGGCAACAATTAGGTAACCTGACGCATAATTTATCATTCGTGACACTTTATGCTTCAGGTTATTTGTTATAGTTGTTTTAAAGACTTTTTGATGTAGGTAAAATAAAATAAAAATAAGGGAAGGATAATTAATAATGACTTTAGAAAGTTACTAACGATAATACTATATATAATGTAAATGCCTAGATTATCGGTAGGTGGTGTGAGGAATGGTAAGCGACAACCCTATAAGCATAATCAGTAAAGATTTGATTTGGAAAAAATTTATTAGTAACGGTGAACTAGAAAACCGGATCATTTTGCCACAAATTTCGGACTCGTGGGTCAGATGTTCACAAATTGATCTTAATCCTAATGACGGTAAATGTCTGAATGTTCTGGAATATTCAGACGTCCATATGATGCTAGAAAAGAACCAAGACATTATAGATGTTGCTAAACCCTTCATGGCCAATATTTACGAGTTCTTCCGTAATTCTGGATTTATTGTTGTGTTGAGTGACGAAAATGGATATATAATGGAGCGGTTTGGCGACGCCGATGTATTGACAAGTGCTAAGCATATTCACTTTGTGCAGGGGGCAAGCTGGCGGGAGGAAGATGTAGGGACAAACGCAATCGCCATTGGCCTGAAGACCGGAGCGCCAGTACAGGTTTCCGGAGCAGAGCATTACTGCCGCAAACACCATTGGTGGACGTGTTCGGCTGCACCTATTTATGGCTATGACGGCCGAATTGTCGCCTTGCTTGATATATCTGGACCAGCCCAGGCCGCGTACTCTCATACCTTGGCAATGGTAGCCGCTGCTGCTAATGCGATAACTATGCAAATCGGCATTCAGCAAAAAAATTATGAGTTATCACTGATGAATAAACGCTTGTCCAGTATATTTAACACCATGTCAGATGGCGTAATTTTCTTTGACCGCTTGGGTAAGGTAAGGGAGTTTAATCCGATAGCCCAAAAAATTCTGGGGAAGACTGGTAATATCCTTAATGGAGCTTCGGTGCAGACTATTTTTAAAGGAAAAAATCAGTTAATTCAGACATTATTAAACGGTAAAGAAGCGTATGCTGATGTTGAGTTTTTTACCGATACGGAAATGGGGCCAAGTCGTTGTGTTATATCTGGTGAAACTATATTTGATAAACAGGGCTGTATAAATGGTGGCGTTATTATTTTGCGGCCAATGGAAAAAGTCCACAATCTGGTTAATCGGTTTAGTGGTAATTATACAACATTTAAATTTAGTGACATTATCGGCAAGAGTGCGCAAATTTCAGAGGCAATACGCCAGGCATCGTTAGCGGCAGCGACTTCCTCCAATGTTATACTGCGGGGTGAAAGCGGTACAGGCAAAGAGATGTTTGCCCAGGCAATTCACTGCCGGAGTTCACGGCGCAATGGCCCCTTTATTGCCGTGAACTGCGGGGCTATACCACGTGAACTTATCGGCAGCGAATTATTTGGCTATGAAGAGGGGGCCTTTACCGGGGCCAAGCGGGGTGGCAGACCTGGCAATTTTGAATTAGCTTCCGGCGGAACCTTGTTTCTTGATGAAATAGGGGATATGCCTTTAGAACAACAGGTGGCTTTACTCAGAGTACTGCAAGAAAAGAAAGTTGCCCGTCTTGGAGGAAACAAAGTCATTCCGATTGACGTACGTGTCATCTGTGCCACAAATAAAGACTTAAACAGGTTGGCGGCAAATGGGACTTTCCGTCAGGATTTATATTACCGGCTAAATGTGTTTACAATTGAGATACCACCCTTGCGTGATCGTCGTGGTGACATTGAAATGCTGTTTCGTTATTTTATCGAGCAGATTGGCAGTGAGCAAGGCTGTAAGTATACTGTAGAGGCTGAAGTCTTAGAATGTATTAATTGTTATGACTGGCCGGGCAATGTCAGGCAAGTTCATAATGTTGTTGAACGAGCTTGCAATCTCACTGAAGATCAGAATATCTCAATAGCATGTTTACCGCCTGAGATTTGTTGCTCACCGGGGCGAGAACTTCCAATGAAGGCAACACATCATGAAAATACCGGAGTGTGTCATTATCAGGAAATTAAGAGTGAGATATCAGATAAAGAGTGTGAAGAGATTAAGGTGTTATTGGCAAAGGAACGGGGAAATCTCAGTAAAGTAGCTACTACACTGGGTATTGCCCGCAGTACGTTGTATCGGAAACTGAAGAAATATGCTATTGAATAACCACCTTAAGAGTGTTTCGATGTGTAGTAGGCACAGCGCTACACATTACTACAGGTGACTACAAATACTAGTTGTTGCACCAGGCAACAGAATATATGAACAATAGTAATACTATTCCGATAAAGCGCCAAATAAAAGGAACCACGCAATTCTGATAAAGAGTTATGTGGTTCCTTTTATTCTTGGCATACATCTTGCAATATTAGTTGGTGTATGGTCATTACCAATGACTACAGCTAAAACCTTAAGGATAAGAACGGAGGTGAAATGATGAAACGTGGGCGATATATTGTCGAGATAGGCATTGGCACTGATTTGCATGGCGGCAATTATACCAAAGCAGCCCAAAGAGCAGTCAAAGATGCCATGTCACGCAGCTGCTTGTGCGGTTTGTTTGACATTGTCGGGATTAGTGACCCCAATCAAATGGTTGTTGAAATTCGGGTCGGGTGTTCCGAGCCAGATAAAGTCAATATAGCCGAAGTACAAGCAATAGTCCCCTTTGGCACTGTTACCACTGAAATCGTGGCTGGGGGGTTACATGTACAGGGCCTGCATCTGTCTGCGCTGGGGGAAAGTGACACCATAGTTGTAGCTGTAGCCGCACTAACGGTATATATTGACATACCATGATCGATTGGCCAGAATTTACTGTAAAAAATAAGTGGGGGGAGAATTATGGAACTTAAGAAAGAGAAACTGCTTGGTTTTTACGAAACCATGATGACCATAAGAGCCTTTGAAAGTAAAGCTGTAGAACTATTTGCCGACAACCAACTACCTGGTTTTGTGCATCTATATCTAGGGGAGGAAGCGGTTGCGACCGGTGTTTGCGCTAGTTTAACAAACAAGGACTATATTACCAGTACGCATCGTGGACATGGACACTTAATTGCCAAAGGTGGCAAGGTTGATTTAATGATGGCCGAATTATTCGGTAAAGCGACTGGCTATTGCAATGGTAAAGGCGGCTCCATGCATATTGCCGATGTTGAATTAGGTATTTTGGGAGCCAACGGCATTGTCGGTGCTGGCCAGCCAATTGCCACAGGTGCAGCATTTGCCTGTAAGTATAAGAAAACCGATGCTGTAGCAGTATGCTTCTTCGGTGACGCCGCATCAAATCGTGGTACCTTCCATGAAGCCTTAAATATGGCTACCATCTGGAATCTGCCCTTAGTATTTATCTGCGAAAACAACCTGTACGGTATCTCCAATTGCCAGCGTGACCATATGAAAGTTACTGATGTTGCCGATCGCGCGTCTGCCTATGGAATTCCAGGCGTAGTAGTCGACGGCAATGATGTCATCGCTGTTTACGAAGCTGCCGCTGAGGCTATTGAACGCGCCCGCAGAGGCGACGGCCCCAGCTTAGTGGAATGCAAAACCTGGAGATGGCGCGGCCATTTTGAAGGTGATCCCGGCGCCTACAAAGATCCCGCAGAACAAGCAGCCTGGCTGAAAAAAGACCCGATACCCCGCTTCGAGCAGAAACTTGTGGAACTTAAGTATGCCACCAAATCAGAATTAGAGGAAATTAAGGCAAAAGTTGAAAAACAAATTGACGCGGCAATCCTCTTCTCGCAAAACAGTCCTTACCCGAACCCCGAAGACGCGTTAACAGATGTTTACGCAGAATAATCTAATTTTGGAGGGTGAAACCATGATGAAAGAAATGACATATGCTGAGGCCATTAGAGATGGAATGCGGCTGGAAATGAAGCGCGACCCCAATGTATATATTTGGGGTGAAGATGTTGGTAAGTTTGGTGGTTGTTTTGGTGTGACGGCTGGTCTGGTTGATGAATTCCCCGGACAGGTAATTGATACCCCTATCAGCGAAACCGCCATTGTTGGCGCGGCGGTAGGTGCTGCAGCAGCCGGCTTACGGCCGATTGCCGAAATTATGTTTGTTGATTTTATGGGCGTTTGCTTGGATGAATTATTCAATCAGGCTGCAAAAATGCACTACATGTTTGGCGGCAAAGCCAAAATCCCGATGGTCCTCAGGACGCCATGCGGCGGCGGTATGGGTGCTGCAGCCCAACATTCACAATCCATGGAAGCCTGGTTTACCCATATTCCTGGCATAAAAACGGTAATGCCTTCGACCCCTGCGGATGCCAAAGGGTTAATGGCTGCAGCCGTTCGTGATAATAATCCGGTAATGTACATCGAACATAAGCAATTGTTAGGTATTAAAGGTGATGTGCCTGAAGAGGACTTCATTATCCCGCTGGGCAAGGCTGACATAAAGAAAGCCGGTTCTGATGTTACCATTGTAGCTTGGTCCTGGATGGTACATAAGGCCTTGGCTGCAGCTGAAGCGCTGGCTCAGGAAGGAATTAATGCTGAAGTATTAGACCCCCGTACGCTTGTACCGCTCGATACGGAAAGTATCCTGAAGTCTGTGGGCAAAACCGGTAAACTCGTTATCGTGCATGAAGCAGTTAAAATTGGCGGTTATGGCGGAGAAATTGCGGCCATGGTTGCAGAAGAAGGACTGGATCTTCTGGATGCTCCGATTAAACGGGTTGCAATGCCTTTCACTCCAATTCCGTTTAGTCCGGCGCTGGAAAGCTGCGTAATCCCGAGTGAAGAGAAGATTATTGCCGCAGTTAAAAGTTTGTTTTAACTAATGGTATAGGTGGTGAAGGGAAGTATGGGGCAGGTTGGTATTATTGCTAATCCGGCATCAGGTAAAGATATTCGCCGTCTTGTAGCGTACGGAACGATCTTTGATAATCAGGAGAAAGTCAATATTGTGCGCCGTCTGATTTTGAGCTTGGCTGCAAGCGGGATTAAGAAGATTGTCTATATGCCGGAATATTACGGGATTGTCCCCGGTGCGGCTGATAGTATCTGCGGCCGTCATCGTCCGGATATTGAAATTGTCCAGGCAGATATATGCCTAAGTGGTACACAAATTGATAGTTTTTATGCAGCAGAGGTTATGGCCAGGTGTGGTGTTGCCTGCATAGTTACCTTGGGCGGTGATGGAACAAACCGGATGGTAGCAAAAGGATGTCGGGATGTTCCTCTTCTTCCCATTTCCACTGGCACCAACAATGTTTTTCCTACCATGATTGAGAGCACGATTGCTGGTCTGGCGGCCGGAGTTGTGGCGCAGGGTTTAGTAAC
Organism: Sporomusa silvacetica DSM 10669; assembly: GCF_002257705.1. Lineage (GTDB taxonomy): Bacteria > Bacillota > Negativicutes > Sporomusales > Sporomusaceae > Sporomusa > Sporomusa silvacetica. The sequence continues at coordinate 107,640 of NZ_LSLK01000114.1, read as the reverse complement.
CGGGGCTCCAGCTATTAACCCAAGTAAGAAGTTGATTATTTATAAAAATGGTGAGCCGGTAGATATCGCCCTTGTAGATGCTGTAGTACTTAATGACACCTTTATTGGTTCACGCGCAGTTTGGGATGCCGAACGCATAATCAAGATTGTCGTTACCAGAGGTGAGCCGCATAATATTGGCATATCGGCCATCGCCGGTAATTTGGCACCAGTTACACCCTATGATGATTTGGGCTTGGTTATTGAGATTGGCCCAGGAAATCTCGAGGTACGTGCACCTATTGCACCAGGCCTCAATGAGAAGATACCAGTTCGGAATTATCATTATATTAATGTGGATGAAGTAATTGAAGTGGCGGCACCTTGTGTAATCGCCCTAGATGGCGAACGGGAAGTGGAAGTTCGGCCAGGTGATGATGCACAGATAAAACTTACGTTTGAAGGCCCAAAAGTGATAAAGGCGGAGGAAGTACTACGGGCCGCAGTTGCTAAAGGGTATAGTTATCGAAATATGTAATGATAGGTTGGCGAAGGAGGAGCAGCAATGGCAACACAAATTAATATGCCAAAACTAGGATTGTCCATGAAGGAAGGTACTGTAGGTAAGTGGTTAAAAAAAGAGGGAGACACCATCAAAAAAGGGGAAGCTCTCCTGGAAGTTATGACAGATAAAATCGCGAATAAAATTGATGCCCCGGCTGATGGGCTTTTGCTCAAAATTGTTGCTGATAAGAAAGCCAAGCTGCCAGTGGGCGGTTTGCTGGGAATTATGGGAGATGCTGGCGAAGATATCAGCGGCTTATTAGCGGCAGCTGCTAACAGCGCCAAAGCAGCCCCGGCAGCAAAAGCTGCTGCTAGTCAGCCAGGAATGCAAAAAACAGTTAACGCCGCAAATGGCGCGAAGGTAAAAATTTCTCCGTCCGCCCGTGCTTTGGCCCAGGAAAATGGTGTAGATTACACTCGGATAATTGGTACAGGCCCTGAAGGTCGGATAGTCAAAGAAGATGTGGAAAAAGCCATGGAAGAAATAAGTATGGGAGCTGATGAGCGGCCTACTCTTGAAGTTATTCCTTATGAAGGAATGCGTCAGGCTATCGGCGAGAACATGGCCAATAGTTGGGCGATTGCACCGAAAGTTACGCAGCATGTCGGTGTGGATTTATCCGCTTTGCAAGCCTTACGTGCTACTATCAATAGCGACGTTAAGGATGCCGATAAGATCTCAATAACCGATATGCTGGTCAAAGCTCTCGCTAAAGCGTTGGAACTCTATCCGCGAATTAACAGTACGCTAAGTGGCGAGGAAATAAAAGTATTGCAAGATGTCAATGTTGGCGTAGCTATCGCAATTCCTGACGGGTTAGTAGTACCAGTAGTGAGAAATGCCAACAAAAAAAGTTTAGCTGACATCAGTAAGGAAATTAAGGACTTTGCGAAACGCGCCCGGAAAAATAAACTGGACCCCGAAGAGATGACTGGCGGTAGTTTTACTATTACTAATCTTGGTGGTTATGGCTCTGTTGATTACTTTACCCCCATTATCAATCAGCCGGAATCAGCTATTTTAGGAATTGGCCGGACAGTGAAGACCCCTGTTGTTGTTGGCGACCAGATCGTAATTCGGCCAATTATGGGATTATCCTTAGCCTTTGACCACCGGGTGATTGACGGTGCTCCGGCGGCAGAATTCCTGGCCCTGGTAATGAAGTTGATAGAACAGCCTCATAAAATTTTCATTTAAATTAAAAAATCATCAATTCATGAAAAAATATTTTTTAGAAAAGGTAGGGAGATGTACATGTCAGGAGATAGTGTTGATTTAGTAAATGATCTGCAGGAAGGTATTGGTAAGGTACAAAGTGAGAGCCCGGAGCTGGTTGCTGCCTTTGTGCAAATGGATCAGGCTGCCTATGTGGAAGGTGAGTTAGAGCGCAAGTATAAAGAACTTATTGGCATCGGTATTGCTGTAGCCGTGCGCTGTGAGTACTGCATCAATATCCATGTAAAAAATGCCTTAGCAGAGGGTGCCTCCAGAGATGAAATTTTGGAAGCAGCGGCAGTCGCGGTAGCTTTTGGCGGATCACCAGCTATGGCCTATGTGGCCACAACTGTGCTTAAAGCTCTCGAAGCTTTCGAATAGTGGGATTATTATTGGACATGGATACAGACAGACCACCCTGGTTGACTTTACCTGTGCCTGAGGGGCCAGCGCTTGATCAGATGAAAACCCTGTTGGAACAAGGGCATTTACACACTGTATGTGAAAGCGCAGACTGTCCGAATATTGGTGAGTGTTTTAAAAATCAAACGTGCACATTTATGATTCTGGGAAATAGCTGTACCCGTAACTGCCGGTTTTGTGCTGTAAGTCATGGTATTCCTGATAGTGTTGATGCTAATGAGCCCGGGATGGTAGCCAGTACGGCCAAGCATTTAGGGTTAAAGCATGTTGTTGTTACATCTGTTACCCGGGATGATCTCAGTGATGGGGGGGCGGCGCATTTTGCCTCCACCATCCGGGCGATCAGAGAACAATTGCCGCAGGCAGCAATCGAAGTTCTTATTCCCGACTTTAAGGGGAGTAAGGAAGCGCTACAGACGGTATTGAATGCTAAGCCCGATATTCTTAACCATAATATTGAAACCGTACCACGACTATACTCTGCTGTAAGACCTCAGGCCATATACGCAAGGTCCTTAGAATTAATTAAGCGGGTGCGCCAAAGCGGCGGGGGGGCACTGGCAAAATCCGGTCTGATGCTGGGTTTAGGAGAGAAAACGGATGAAGTAATTGTTGTAATGAAAGATTTATTTGCGGCTGGCTGCCAAATGCTCACACTGGGTCAGTATCTTAGTCCGTCAGCAGAGCATTTGCCTGTCGTCCAATATATTCACCCTGATATTTTTCAATGGCTCCAGGAAGAAGCTTTTAAAATTGGTTTCTCCCAAGTAAGTTCCGGACCGATGGTTCGCAGTTCGTATCATGCTGAGTCTTCTTTTGAAAAACTTGGCCACCTGTCTATTTTGTAATCAAATACTAAAATTAGGGGAGGGGTATAAATTGCTTAAAGCAGCATTTGTTTTTATTGCACCAGAGGCCAATAGTAAACAGCACAGATCAATCATCGCAACGCCTGCTGTGGAGTTGACAGTCGTGGGGGTAGGTGACTATAAGTCAGCCGTGAAAGTAGTCGAAGAACTGGTTGAGCAGGGAATTGGCGCAATTGAACTCTGCGCTGGTTTCGGGCATGAAGGGGTCGCAGCAGTGAAAAAGGCCGTTAATAATAAAGCTGTTGTCGGTGTCGTCCGCTTTGATGTTCACCCCGGATTAGAAGGCAAAAGTGGCGACGAGCTGTTCTAAGATCTGTAAGCTGTTACTATTAGGGCGAACTCCGTATCGGGCTGCGTGGAAATTACAGCAGGAGATTTCGTCTGTTCGCCGCAGCGGCCGTGGTGACGATACACTGATATTACTGGAACATGAGCCTGTGTATACTATGGGACGTTCTGGCAGCCAGGATAACGTTAAAGCATCACAGGAAACCTTGTTAGCAGCTGGGCTTGAGGTTATTGAAGTAGATCGGGGCGGTGATGTAACCTACCATGGCCCCGGTCAATTGGTAGGCTACCCAGTACTTGACCTAAAGGAGTATGGACACGATTTACACCGCTATTCCCGGATGCTGGAAGAAGTAATTATCAGGACACTGGCTGAGTATGGCATTAGTAGTTTCCGGGAAAATGGTTTGACTGGTGTCTGGACCGAGAAGGGGAAGATCGCCGCGATTGGCATTGGTGTCCGTAACTGGGTATCAATACACGGATTCTCTTTAAACATCAATCCCGATATGTGGTATTTCAGTTTAATCAACCCCTGTGGCATCACCAACCGCCCAGTGGCAACTATGCGTGATTTCGGTATCGATGCCAGTCTTGATGAGGTCAGGGGTAAGCTAGAGCAACAATTTACCGCTGTGTTTAACGTCCAGCTATTGCCGGTGCAGGAGGACTGTGTAGATGAACTTATACCGGCTAGGACTCATGCCGTGGGCTGAGACCCAAGCAATATATCATGTATTGGCGCAAACAAGGCAAGAAGGACTAGTCATCTGCCGCCCTTCTGCACCCTGCGTCTGTCTCGGCTTACATGATGACCTAGAGCAAGAAGTAAATGTCAAATATTGTCATGACCATAATATCCCGCTTATCCGCCGCGATATTGGCGGTGGGATGGTTTTGCTGGCTAAAGAACAGATTTTTTTTCAATTGGTGTTACGTACCGGCAATCCCTTGTTAGCAGGTCGGCGTGAGGAGTTTTTTGCCAAGTTTTTGGAACCTGCCGTAAAAACTTTGGCGAGTTTCAATATCAGAGCTGATCTTAAACCTCCGGCTGACATTGTTGTCAACGGCAAGAAGATTTCGGGAAATGGCGCAGGTGACATTAATGGATTTGCTGTGTACACAGGTAATATCTTAGTAGCCTTTGACAGGACTACTATGGCCAATGTCTTAAACCTTCCCAGCCCACGGTTTCGCGAACTGACCAGGTTATCTATGGAACGATATTTAACGACCATGGAGGAAGAATTAGGTTATACACCTGACTTTACTGCTATTGAAGAACAGTTAATTGCCAATTTTTCCACATGGACAGAGGGTTTGCAGCCTGCCCCATATTCCGAAAAACTAAAGACGGCTGTAAAGGCCACGGCCGAGGACCTAACAAGCTCTGACTTTCTTAACCTGCCAGGCAAGCAAACCCAAGTTCGACAAGTGAAAATTAACGAAGGAACCTATATACGACTCCACCGCTTACCAGAGTGCGTTACACCTAACGTTATTGGTAACAGGGAATGCGTTAACCAGGCAGGGCAAGTCTGTCCAGGGTATGCAATTCTTATTATTCAGGGTGGGAAAATTATAGAATTTGAAAGTAACGGCTTTCTTTGTTGGGCAAATTCCCATATTAATTCCCTTAAATATTATTTGCTGGGTACCAAGTGGTGTGATTCTGATATCAAATCAGCCATCATCAAATGGCAGCAGAGCTTGGCAAGCAATATAACTACTATTAACGAAGATCTGCTGCTACGTTGGCTATTAGCCAGATAAGCAAATAGGAGTGATTAACCAATGGAGCAATATAATATTCCGCAAGGTTTATATTACACTCATGATCATGCATGGGTGAAGGTTGAAGGCAACACAATTCGCATCGGGGTTACTGATTTTTTACAAAAATTAGCTGGCGAGATTACCTTTATCAGGATTCCACGGGTCGGGAAAGCACTCGCAGCAGGGGCTACGCTCTCTTCAATCCAGTCAGGCAAGTGGGCCGGCAAAATTCAAGTGCCAATGCCGGGTAAAGTACTTGAGGCCAATGGTGAATTGCCGACAAATCCTAAACTGCTAAATAGTGACAGCTATGACGCGGGGTGGATTTGTGTAATGGAGCCTGATGATTTAGCTGCCGGGTTGCAAAACCTAATCCATGGTGACGATGCAGATAAATTTTTTACTGAGGAACATGCCAAATATTCTAAGCCTGAATAATTAGTGTGCAAGCAAAGCCCAGGCTCGCTTAGGGAAGGAGTAAGATATGGACGCTCAAATATCAGAAAATTTGAAGACCGCCTTTGGTGACCGTGCAACTACAGATTTGTTCGAGCGCGGTTTCTATCAACGTGATTTGGCACCTGTGCCGGATTTTTTGGTTAACCCCATTGCCGATACTCTGCCGGATATAGTGATTAGACCCCAAAATACCGCAGAAGTAGCTTATATTGCCAAGCTGGCAGCTGAGAAGGAAATCCCCATGACCGCACGGGCGGGGGGCTCTACTGTATACTTTAACACGGTATGTACGCGTAAAGGGATATTGGTTGATCTAAACGGTTTGGACCAGCTAGTGGCAGTTGAGCAAGAGAGCAACATTGTGCGGGTCGGGGCAGGAATGACCTGGTGGCAGCTGGAACGTGCTCTCAACCGCATTGGCTTAGCTACGTGTTCTTACCCGAGCAGTGCGCAGGCGGCGACGGTTGGCGGTTGGTTGGTTATGATGGGGTATGGGCTTGGCAGCTTAAAATATGGTCCAGTGGTGGAACAAGTAATTTCGGCGCAAACCGTTATGCCTGATGGCAGTGTGCAAGAGTTAAATGCAATGAGTAAGCCACCAGTTTCCTGGCTGGCTGGTTCTGAGGGCACCTTAGGAATCGTGACTGAAATAGAATTAAGGGTTCGCCCACAGCCAGAAACCGAGTGGCATGGCTTAGCCGAATTGGAAGATGCCAGGCAAATGCAGCGATTTATCGAGAGTGCAGTACTATCTGCGGCACTTCCCTTTAATTTGCACTTTAGCGATCCTGGCTGTAACGCGTTACGCCACCGGCTGGGGCTGGGCAGTGAACGAGCTGCTAAAGCCTATACGGTAGCCTTTGATGCTGACGGCTCAGCAGCAGAAACAGCCGCCGCGCAGAAGAATTATTCTAAGTGTCTGCACATTACAACTGCCGGCGATTTAGGCGAAGAAGCCGAGCATGAGTGGCAGCACCGCTTTTTTTCTCTAGTCTTAAAAAGAGAAGGCCCCTCCTTGCTTGGAGCCGAGATTTGGTTGCCAATTAGCAGCCTGGCTGCCTATCTTCATGATATAGAACTATTTGAAAGCAAAAAAAATCTGGGCTTAAAAAGCTACGGACATGTTGTAACAGCTCAACATGCGATGGTTATGACAATGTTTAATGCGGATGAGCGTGATACCATTGGCTATCTGCAGGGGTTGGCCTTAGTAAAAAAATTGCATGATATTGGGGCCAAACATGGTGGGTGCCCCTACGGTGTCGGTTTGTGGAATACACCTTATGTAAGCAGGTGCCACACGGCAGCAGAGCTGGTTGAGCTTAAACAGCGAAAAAAATTACTTGATCCCAACAATATTATGAATCCCGGCAAAGTGTATCAAGCTCCCTTGCTCTTGAATCCGGCATTATTTAGTTTGGGCATGGACTTATTAGCAGCCACCACACTGGTGTACAGGGGCAAAATAGGAGGGGAACAGGTATGAGTTCGGGCAGCTTTTATAAAAATTTGGTCGATGAATCCCTAATTTGCGGGAGATGTGGTAATTGCCGTAATGACTGCCCGGTATATAAGGAAATTGGCTGGGAGTCAGCTGCTCCACGGGCAAAGATTTCGCTGGCCAGGGAGATCTTTGCCCGCAACAGTGAGGCAACTATTAGTCCTGAGTATGCTAAACGGATTACACAATGCACAATGTGCGGGGCTTGCACGCGCGCTTGCGCGGCGAGGATTGACCTACAGTCATTATGGCGGGATTTACGAGCTAAACTGGTAGCTGGCGGTAAAGCGCCTGCAGCCTATACAGCGATGGTAGATAATTTGCAAGACAAAAAAAATATCTCCAACTTTGCCAATGTTACCAGGCTGGACTGGGCGGAAGAGTTGGATGAAATACCAGAGAATTTGGATCAGGAACCAGGGGCGGATGTCGTATATTTTGTCGGCTGTGTATCTTCTTTTTTTCCCCGCGCAGCTCAGGTTCCAGTTGCCATGGTACAGTTATTGCAAAAAGCAGGAGTAAACTATACCACGATGGGTTCTGAAGAGTGGTGTTGTGGCTTCCCCATGCTTGCGGCCGGACACGCCGCTGAGATAATGGAATTTGCACGGCACAATGTCGATACCGTACGGAAGCTGGGGGCCAAGACCTTAGTGACTGGCTGTGCTTCCTGCTATCACGTCTGGAGCCATGTATATCCGGAGGTGCTGGGTGAGAGTCTGGGATTTAGACTGGTCCATGCCACGGAAATGCTAGCAGAGCTAGTTGCTGCAGGTAAGTTAGTACCAAATGAACTGAACCAAACAGTGACCTACCATGACCCCTGTGACTTAGGGCGTAACAGCGGCATTATCAATCCGCCGCGGCAAATTATTAACAGTATTCCAGGAATCAAATTCACAGAAATGGCCACCTGTGGCGAAGAAGCAACCTGCTGCGGTGGTGGCGGAAATCTGCAAGGTGCAGATGCCGGTTTGGCCGATGCCATAGCTGGTAAACGGATAAAAGAAGCGGCCGCAACGGGAGCTTCCATCGTCGTATCTGCCTGTCAGCAGTGTGAACAAATGCTAGAAAAGGCGGCCAGGACTGAAAAATTGCCTTTACAAGTAATGGACGTTTCTGAATTATTGTTAATGGCTATTGACAACTAAGTTGGTGGGGCAAGGAAAGGAGTAGGAGGCAATGAGTGCAAGTAAATGGAAGTTTCCTGAAGATTTATTGTATGATACCCATTACCAGTGGATCAAACGGGTAGGCGATAAAGTGTTGTTTGGGTTAACACCCTATGGCCTCAATATTACTGGTGATGTTTTATATTTAGTATTACCAACCGCGGGAACTGCTGTTGAAGGTGGCGGCACTTGCGGGTCACTGGAAGCAGGAAAATGGGTTGGACGTGTTTACGCGCCAGTAAGCGGACTGGTGACCAAAGTCAACGACATGGTAACCGCGAGTCCGGCATTAATCAGTCAGTCGCCATACAACTGTTGGTTTGCAGAAATTGAGCTTTCCCACCGCGCTGAACTTGAAGGCTTGATGTCAGCCGCTGCTATGCAGGCGTGGCTAGCCGAGGAAATGGAAGCAAATGCCTAGTAAAGATAAAAACACCGTGTTTAGGGTGCTAGATTCTGCGCCACGTACTGCTGCCGAGCATATGGCTTTGGATAAGGTCATAATGAACGCCCATAGTCAGGGATTGATTCCCAACACAATGCGGTTTTTGCAGTTTAAGCCTTGTGTACTGGTTGGATTGCATCAAAACACGTTCCTGGAAGTAAATGTACCATATTGTCAGCAGCAAGGTATTGATATCAACCGCCGCATTACTGGCGGTGGCAGTTTATATTGGGGACCGCTGGAATTAGGTTGGGAGATATATGCCGCTAAAAATACTCCAGGGATTCCCCGTAAGATAGAAAGTATGTATAAGTTGTTATGTGAGGCAATGGCTCTGGGGCTAAAGGCCCTTGGGCTGGCTGCGGCCTATAGGCCAGTAAACGATATTGAAATAGGCGGACGTAAAATTGCAGGTACTGGTGGTACCGAACTAGCAGATTCCTTCGTCTTTCAGTGCAGTATATTGGTTGATTTTGATATTGACGAAATGCTACGGGTTTTGCAGTTTCCCTTGGAAAAACTGAGTGATAAGGCGGTCACGTCAATGCGGGAACGGGTGACTTCCATTACGGAACAAATTGGCTATGTGCCAGAGCATAGTAAAATAAAGTCGGCAATTTTGACCGGCCTCAGCGAAGCATTGGGGTATGATTTTTGTCCGGGAGAACTTATAACCGAGGAGACCGAATTGCTGAATAAGTACTTGCCGTATTTTCAGAGCAATGACTGGATTTACGGCAAAGATAGTACATTTATCAATACGATTGACTGCATTGCCAATTATAAAGCTCCAGGTGGTCTCATACGGATTCAAATGCGGTTGGATGCAGGCATCAGAGTGATCAAATATCTAATTATTAGTGGTGACTTTTTTGCTTATCCGGCAAGAGCCATTAATGACCTGGAAACAACGTTGAAAAATACGCCAATTGATGAACAGCATATTAGTACCACAATTAATAGCTTCTTTGCTAACAATCAGGTGGAAATTCCTGGTATTGCCGCTGAACACTTTATCAATGCTATTTTACTGGCGATAGAGCAGGCAAAAGCAAAGACCACAGAGGTTAACCATGAAAAAAATAAGCGATAACTATGACGTTATAGTTATTGGCGCTGGTCCTGCCGGTAGCACTGCAGCCAGGCGGCTGGCCCAGACTGGGTTACAGGTGCTCATAGCAGAGCAGCGGCAAAGTGTTGGTGATCATGTGCAATGTGCGGAATTTGTTCCGCAGATGATTACTAAGTACGCTGGCCTGCGGTCTATAGATGTGGCGCAGCAGTTAAACGGGATTAAAACATATATTAATGGTGAAGCAGCCAGTGTAGTGCGAGCTCCTGGCTATGTACTGCACCGCAGCCGGTGGGATAAGGAGTTGGCAGATGCAGCGGTAGCTGCCGGGGCAAACCTTATGACCGGAGTACGTGCTGTACATGTCAACGGCTCAGTAGTAACACTTTTGTGCGGCGGCGAATATCAGGAGGTTACGGGAAAATTTATCCTTGGCTGTGATGGCCCCTGTTCGCTGATTAGTAAGCAGTTAGGTAATAAACAGGCCGAAACCTGCATCGCGCTGCAGCAGGAACTGACTTTGGTTAAACCGCTGAATTATGCTGAGGTTTACTTTGATCCAGCTTGGTATGGCGGCTATGCCTGGGTGTTTTCCAAAGGGACAACAGCCAATGTCGGCTTGGCTGTCCATACATCACATACAGGACGGTTAAAAGAATTGCTGACTGATTTTTGCCGTACACTTGTCACAAGACAGATAGTGCAGGCGATAACTGGGTCTGCAACAACTGGAGGACTAATACCGTCAGGCGGTTTGGTGCCATGTTTAGCGAACAGGCACCTGCTGGTAGCTGGAGATGCGGCTGGTTGCACGCATCCGATTACTGGCGGCGGGATTATGAATGCTGTGGTTAGTGGACAACTTGCGGCAACAGCAGTTATAGAAGCTACTGCGCAGGGTATTGAGCAATTGGCAAAAAGCTATACGGCGGCAATACAGGCTGAATATGGGCGACAGTTTGCCATTGCTTGTGATCGACTTGCTAACCGCAATCAAGAATGGACAGGCAATAATGCCGAATTCACGGCGCTAATCCGGCGTAGTTGGATTGCTTTTCCCGAATATTACACGCAGTAGGTTGTAGTCTACATCGAGTTATAGAGGAGGCTGGTCATGGAACCTATCGAAAAGCAGGAATGTCCGGATTTTTTACAGACAAGTTTGGCTGGCGCTATGGCGTTAGGCTTGGAGCCAGGAAGTTTTTATCGTAATGCCTATCCGGGAAGTTTAAATTTACTAATGACCTATCAGGACGGCTGCCGGGCAAATTGCAGTTACTGCGGTTTAGCCAGGGAACGCAAGGCGGAGCCAGACGAAAATACCTTTATTAGAGTGAAATGGCCAGTTTATAAATTGTCTGATATTATTGATATTTTAGTCAAGCCACAGCAGGAGATAGCGGCTAAAGTGCAACGGTTAGGCCGCATTTGTATATCAATGATTACCCATCCCCAAGCACCGAGCGACTGCGTGAGTATTGTCAGGAGGCTTAGCAGTGCAACAAACTTACCAATCAGTGTACTAGTGTCGCCGACGGTAGTGCCTGACGCCGGGATGTTTTTTCAGGAGCTAAAGACGGCCGGCGCAGATTGTGTAGGCGTAGCCATTGATGCTGCTACCCCGGCACTATTTGCAGCTGTGCGCGGACCAGCCGTAGGCGGACCACATCGCTGGGAAACATACTGGGCGGCAGTAAAACAAGCTGTCAGGGTGTTTGGGCGAGATCATGTCAGTGTACATTTGATTGTCGGTTTGGGAGAAACTGAGCAGGCTATGGTCGAGACCATCAGTCAAGCTAGTGTTGAGGGTGCTCAGGTGCATCTATTTTCCTTTTGTCCCGAACCAGGTAGTTCACTCAGTAACCACAAGCCGCCGTCTTATGGTCAGTACCGGCGTATCCAATTAGCGGCGTACCTATTTAACAATAAACAGATAACGCTTGGTGAATTCAAATTTGATTCCAAAGGTAAAATTGTGGACTTCGGTCAGCCACTGGAGGAGTTACTGGGGGACGACCTGGCCCAGGGGAAACCGTTTATGACATCTGGTTGTCCTAACCGGGAAGGTTGTGTAGCCTGCAACCGTCCGTACGGTAATGAGCGTCCTGGTCCTAATTTGCGTAATTATCCTTTTCTGCCAGAAAGGCAGGATGTGAATATGGTTAAAGGACAGATTTGGCATGACTAAAATCGCTTTTTATGCCCCAGGTTCACGGCACTATGATAATGGTCTTTTCGAAAATAGCGCCCATTCGTTTGTTAACATTAGTATTACCGGAACCCAGTGTCAATGCAACTGTGAACACTGCCAGGGGCGACTGCTAAAAAACATGTTATCAGCAACCGAGCCGGAATTACTGATTAGCTTGGCTGCGGATTTGCGCAGCCGCGGTTGCCGTGGCGTGCTAGTTAGCGGCGGTGCCGGCAGTGACGGCAGTGTGCCGTTACTGCCATTTATCGGCGCGTTAAAAGAAATGACTGCTATGGGCCTCTCAGTAGTAGTCCATCCTGGGTTATTGACGACTGAAACAGCTGAATTGTTGGCACAAGCAAACATAACACGGGTAGCCCTTGATTTAATTGGAGATGGTGATACGATTCGCGATGTTTATCATTTGCAGCGTACACCAAAAGACTATCATAACAGCTTACAGATAGCGCGGCAGGCAGGCCTGAAAGTCTCGCCCCATATTGTCATTGGACTTCATTTTGGCCAAATTCGCGGTGAATATCAAGCCTTACAGATGGTCGCGGCAGAAGGGGCTGCAAGTTTGGTGCTAGTAATCCTAAATCCCTTGCGGAGTACGCCCATGGGCGAGGTTGTACCGCCGCCAGCAGCAGCAGTAGCTGAGATATTTACTACTGCCAGGCGTCTATTACCTAACACGCCAATAGCGTTAGGCTGTGCACGCCCCCCAGGCTTGTATTCCCGCACGATAGAACGATTGGCAGTGGATGCCGGCCTTAACGCAATTGCCTATCCCGCACGCGAAACTGTCGATTACGTGCAGTCGCTCGGCTATGATATAAACTATTTGGAAACGTGCTGCGGTATTGTGGCAGATTAGTTTAGCCTATATTGGTATGAAGTTGTAGCAGGAGGAGATTTTAGTGATGCAGGTTCATGGGCTTAGGCCGCAGCTGATGGAGCTTGGTATCCATCCGGGAGAGCTGAAGGATATTACTGTCGTAGGGAATTGGTGTAACGACGGAGTTTCAGAGACAACCTTACAAGATCTTTTTCAGCAAGCAGCCATTCCCTTTTTGCTGCCTTACTGCGCGAAAAACGTGGTCTGCAAATATCGTTATACAGATGGGTGTGGACGCTGCGGACAATGCGATATTGGTGCGGCATTTACACTTGCAGATGAATATGGCATGGAGCCGATTACGATCCAGAACTATGAAATGCTGGAAGAAAAGTTGAAAATGTTAAAAAATAGCGGCTGCAAAGTTTTTTTCGGCACCTGTTGTGAACGTTTTTGGACCAAACATTGTCAGGATTTTGAACGGATTGGCTTGCCGGGAATACTTATTAATGTGGATAATTCTACATGCTATGAGGCTGGAACAGAGAAAAAAGCTTACAAAGGTAGTTTTGAAAATCAGATCCGGCTAAAAAATGAACTTATGCGGCGAATAGTAAGTGGCATTAATAACTCTTCTTTACCCCTAGCGTAACTGCCAGGGGATTTTTAAATTGCGATATTATAAAAGGGAGATGCTATATGAATGATAAAGTGACAGGGGAAGCAGGTAACCAAAGACAAGTAAAATTGCAAGATATCATTGATGTGAACTTTTTGCAACAATTTCAGGATAATTTTGCTGAATGTTTAGGTATGGCTAGTTTGACAGTAGATGTTGAGGGTAACGCTGTTACCCAGCCGAGTAATAGCAGGCGGCAGCTATCCAGCAAGTAACTGCCAGTATTGAAGAAATAACTAGTTTGACCGAGCAGCTCTACAATTTGGCAAATGAAGTATAGGTGCAATATAAGTGTGGAGAGCAAGCAGGGGCTGTGCTGAAATTACAATTTCAGCACAGCCCCTTGTTTCAGTCAAATACAGATTATTTTTGTAATTTCAAAGGCCAGCTGGCAAAATACACTGTGTATATTAACAAAACACAGTTAAATAAGTCCATAAACATTAACGGATTTCCGCCAAAGTCCTTGGTCACTGGTGCTTCTTGCAGTACAAAACCAAACCCTCTTGTGTAGATATAAAAAACTAGTAAACCTACTGCGAAGCCGATAATAGTTCTAATTATGAGCCTGGCAGACAAACTGCCAGCTGTCGGCCAGCTTTGAAAGCATAAGAGCATGGCAAGCTCTACTCCCGCTATGCATACGCCTAATTGTGCTGGCCACAGTGTAATCCCATCGCCCAAAGCCTTTTGGGCATCTGCCGGAATTAAGAAATTTTGTAATAGGTACATAAAGAAGTAAAAAACAACAGTACCGCCCAAAAAGTTACCAAACAATGAGGCCATCGCTTTAGCAGCCCGCGAACTGAACATTGTCCAGGGCCAGTTTTCCCATATTAGAGCAGAAGTCAACCAAAATACTACAACCGCATAAAACCAGCCAACAACAGTAGGTAAAGGGAGGAGTGGCTGAATTTTGCTTGCATAAGCCGCCAGGGTTGGATACATCAGCAGAAAGTATAGTACTCCGGTAATAAAGGTACCGACAAAAATTTCAATTATGCCAACATAGGGTTGCTTTAATCCGATATCCTTCCACGGCCAGTGATCCATATTATTAGACTGTACACCGTAGCCGTAAAAGCCAAATAAAACAATCATCGCTATAGCGGTCCAGCCGGTACCGCCAGGTGCAGTGCTGAAGGTCGGAATTACGCTGCCGTAGCCACTTAGGGCATTTACAATAATAACATCTAAGATCAGTGTGACAAGAAGGGCCAATATTCCAGCCTGTGGCTGCGGCAATTTGGTGAACGGCCATGATTCGCCGCAAAATCCTAAAAATACAATACATAGTACCGCCCAAAACAAATAGGCTCCGAACATTCCGGGGTACAGTGTTTCGATATCAAGTCCCCACAAAAACCATACAGCTAAACTTAAAACCAGGATTATGATCGTATTGCTTATTCCATAAGTAAAAGTTCCCAGTTCAAACGAACTCTTTTTTTCTTCCATCCAATTAACCTCCTTTTGAATTTTACATACTCGCCACCGGCAACAGGGCTTCTACCTAGCACACAATGATTGTAGCTGTCATAAGTATCCCTCCTTCTTTCTGAGCCTGTCGTCTGAATTATTAGAAAAAACTTTGCCTATGAGTTTAATCGCAAGTACCATGCCAGTAATTACTAAACCGGCAAACCCGCTGAATTTTCTGTTGGAGGCTAGTTAGAGTACTCTGGCCTATACCAAAGGCAGGAGGTTGTGGTGCTGTTGCCTGTGGCCTAATTGTATTATTACCGTCCCAGGTTTGCCGAAAAATGTATCGGTGTGTAGTGTTCTTATGGTTAAGAGAAATACACTTTGCGAATATTCGCGGCAATATGCTACAATTTACAGTTTTAGATTTTGTGGTAATGATCAAATATTGGCTTAATTCATCGGTTTGTCCAAATTCCAGCTGGTGGCATACTTTTTGCAAAGGATGCAATATGGTTCTTAGTTTAGTTAGGAAGACACTGGTAAATAGGAGAAGCGGGAAGGAGGCATAACAATGAATTAGCAAACCAAGCAATGTTGATGCCGGAAAAAACAATTCTATTAGGAGGCGCTTATGAATAAACGGTATGTATTCATCCTGGTTTTAGTACTTGTTATGACTTTTTCTTCTACGGTAATTGCCGCCCAACCGTCCATCTTTGCAGATGTTCCACCTAAACACTGGGCATATGATGCCATAAATCAGCTAGCAAAAGATGGTATCATAGATGGCTATGGTGACGGATACTTCCGCGGTGACCGCACTATAACCCGCTACGAAATGGCTGTTATTGTCGGCAATGCCATGACAAAAGCGAATAAGGCCGATGCTCAACAAAAGGCTCTAATTGAGAAACTGGCAAGCGAATTTAATTCCGAGCTTGCCAGGCTGGATGCACGAGTAGACAAAGTGGAAGCCAAGCAAAAATTGAACTTTAGTATGAACACTCGTTTTCAATTTACCCATACCTCGCTTGGGCCAAATGATGGGGGCGGCCTAGTTGGTAATGCCAACATTGACCAAAAGAGTCAGTTCTCTGAGCGTGTCCGAATTAATTTTAATCAAAAAATCAATGAGGTATGGCAATGGGATGCCCGCATTCATCAGGATAATTTTAACTTCCATCAAGGAAACTACGACGATAATGCCCAGATAGATTTGTTTTATGTGACCGGCAATGTGTTAGGCGGTAAGATAGAATTAGGTAGAAATATCCTTTATCCTGGCAAAGGCGGTTTTATAAACCGCGACTTTAAGGCAGATGGCCTTAATTACAGTGTCTACAACGCCGATAAAAGTTTATGGTTTAGGGCTGGAACAGGTCGCAGTACCAATCCGCCATTTGATGTAACGAAAAACCGCACATCATCATACAACTATGCTGAATTTATTTTTAAACCAACCAAGACTTCTGATATTGGTGCGTATTATTACCAGCAGGACGGCTGGAATTTTCCCCTAAACAATTCAGGGGCGGAGGATCTCAAAGTAGTTTCCGTTAATGCTGCCTTTCAGATCCCGAACTCTAAGCTGGCAATTTCGGGTGAATGGGCTAGAAACGAAGCCGATAGTCCTGGTGTCAAAGGAAAATCAGGATATTGGATAGCGCTAAATTCTAATTATGGCTTTACTTACTGGAATCCAGCGTTGGTTACCATGGTGGACCCTACACAGACAGGTGCGCAGGCCTGGGGATTGTCCTATCGCCATATGCCATCAGGTGTTGCGGGAGCACATAACTATAACGCATATGCAACCTGGTGTCCGTGGGCTACCGATAAGCAAGGTAATTTGATGAATGCCATTGATAATGTTAATGCTGTTCGGTTTGATTATCAGTGGGTTCCCTGGAAAAATGTCGTCTTAATGGCCGGCTATGATCGAATTAAGCCGATTAATGCAGCGGCAGCTAAAACTAACAGCGTCTTCTACTGTGCCCTGGATTTTATTTACTAAAGCTAGAACTCTGGACAAAAGGGTCTACCGTAAGTAAGACGGTAGACCCTTTTTGTCCCCACTTTAAGTACTACCTAAGCTGTTAATGGCAATTGTTGTTGGCTTTTGGACGAAGTGTTGCAATGTGTAGTATTGGTTACGGGTTTGCATGAATACACTTTGCAAATTATCGAAACACTTTGCTACAAGCCAGGTTGTAGAGCTGTTTTTCAATATAAACAAAATGCCTCCATTCCGCAGACTTGTTGTAATTGTACGATAATTCAAAATGTTGGCATGATTTTTGCGATAAATAAGGATGTGATGATTTGTAAAATCAACATAAAAAAGGGGGATCTTTTCGATGAAAGCAGCAGTATGGTATGGTAAAAAGGATGTTCGGGTTATGGATATTCCGGAGCCGCCAAGCCCTAAAGAAGGTTGGGTCAAGGTTAAAGTAGAGTGGTGTGGTATTTGTGGCTCAGATCTACACGAATATTTGGCTGGCCCAATTTTCATTCCAGTAGATAAACCGCATGCCTTGACTGGAGATACGGCACCGATAGTTCTTGGTCATGAATTTTCCGGGCAAGTAGTAGAGGTAGGTCCTGGCGTTACGAATGTTAAAGTCGGTGATCGAGTTGCTCCTGATGCTTGTCAAGTATGCTGGGAATGCCCGCGCTGCAAAGAGAATCGGTATAGCCTATGCGAGAAGCTGGCTTTTACCGGGTTAATGACTGATGGTGCCTTTGCCGAGTACGTAAATGTACCTGCGTATACAATGTATAAAATTCCGAACGAAATGTCCTATGAAACAGCTGCTTTAATTGAACCGCTGGCTGTAGCTATTCATGCTGTGCGCCGGGCACCAGTCATTATTGGCGACACCGTAGTTGTTGTCGGTGCAGGGACTATCGGCATCGGTGCTATTATGGCCGCAAAGGCTGCTGGAGCTAGCCAAATTTACTGTATCGAAGTAGCCAAAGCCCGGAAGGAGCTTGCTTTACAGGTGGGTGCCAATGAAGTTATGGACCCTACCCAAATTGATGTAGTTGCTAGAGTCAAGGAAATTACTCATGGTGGTGCCGATGTTGTGCTTGACTGTGTAGGTAGTGATAAGGCAACCCCTACTGCCATTGAATGCGCACGATCAGCAGGCAAGGTAGTTATTGTAGGTATTTATGAAAGAGAAACTTCTTTGAATTTTAATGCATTGTCCTTCACCGAAAGAGATGTAAAAGGCTGTTTGGGGTACTATGGCGAGTTTGCCCCGGCTATCCAACTTATATCAGATGGCAGAATAGATGTTGAACCAATGATTACCGGTAAGATAAGTATTGATGATATTATTGAAAAGGGTTTTGAGGAACTGGTAAACCGGAAAGAACAGAATATCAAGATCATAGTTAGACCTTACTAAACACCCGGATTGAATAAACTCGTTTCAGCATAGCTGAAACATTGGGGATTCAGGTGGAGAGTCTACTCCACCTGAATTAACGCCGCCTGTAGAGGCGGGAGTCTTGACTCGCGTACTAAGATAAATGCCTTACAGTTCAAATCTCCGAACTGTAAGGCATTTGTCTGCTGGAATTATTATCTTCAGCAAAGTTCTATGTAAAGTGGTAAAATTAAAGTAGAAAATTGCTTCAGGCCGCGGGGCGAAATGGCTGTCGAGGGGGAGTGAACAGTAACAATGACTACAGTAAGATTGACTGAACTTATTGATTTGTCCTTTCTCCAGGAATTTCAAGATAACTTTGCCTTAAGTGTCGGTATGGGTAGCTTAACTGAGGATAATGACGGTAATGCGATAACCCGCCCAAGCCGTTTTTGTGAGTTCTGTACAAATATCATAAGGTCGACCCAGGTTGGGCGAAGGCGCTGTCAGGAGGTTGATATGCTGGGGATAGCAGAAGCAATCCGTACGGGAAGGCCTGCTGTGTACCATTGTCACGCTGGTTTGGTTGATTTTGTCGCTCCTATTATATTGAATGGAAGCTCAATTGGCGCAATATTTGGGGGGCAAATCTTGACTGCGGCTCCTAATGAAGAACAATGTCTGAAAATTGCCGGCGAAATCGGCGTGGACCCGGATAAATATATAACTGAAATTAAAAAAATCCCGGTTATTTCGGAAGAAAAGATTCAGGCAGCAGCTAATGTTCTCTTTTCCGTAGCCAATACGATATCAAAGTATGCTTACCAGACTTTGAAACTACGGGAAAAGAACCGGGAAATAGTATTGGCTTACAACCGCATGGATAACATTTTCAACACCATGTCAGATGGAGTCATAATAATTGATGATAAAGGAATTGTCAGGCAAGTCAATCTGGTAGTGGAAGAAATTTTCGGTAAGTCAGGTTCAGCTCTGCTCAATAAGTCTGTAAATGAATTAGCTGGTAGCGAAGCACCCTTTGTAGAAGGGGTATTTGAGCGGCAAGAGGCTTATAATGATATTGAAATTTTTAATGATGCAAGTTTAGGGCGGCTGCACTGCATATCCTCTGGCAGGCCAATCTTTGATGACCAGGGAATGTTAGCAGGGGGAGTTATTTTACTGCGCCCCATAAAAAAGGTGCATAATCTAATTAACCGCTTAAGCGGTGCTCAGGCTGCTTTCCGGCTTAGTGACATTATCGGGCAAAGTCCGGCAATCTTGAAGACTATTCAAACGGCCTCCCAAGCTGCCAGTTGTATGTCTAACGTACTTATCGAAGGGGAAAGTGGTACAGGAAAAGAGGTTTTTGCGCAAGCAATTCATAATCAGAGTGCACGGCGAAAAGGTCCCTTTGTAGCCGTTAACTGTGGCGCTATCCCCAGAGAATTGATCGGAAGCGAATTATTCGGCTATGCAGATGGCGCTTTTACCGGTGCTAAACGTGGCGGGAGACCGGGAAAATTCGAATTTGCGTCAGGCGGGACCCTTTTTCTCGACGAGATAGGGGACATGCCCCTGGAGCTACAAGTTACTTTACTCAGAGTACTACAAGAACGCAAACTAACTAGAATAGGTGATAATAAGCTTATTCCAATTGATTTACGGATCATCTGTGCTACCAATAAGAACTTGGCGCATGAGGTTGAACAGGGTAATTTCCGTCAAGACCTATATTATCGGTTCAATGTTATTTCTATCAAAATACCGCCGTTACGGGAACGACGGGAGGATATACTGCTTATTTTCAATTCCATCCTTACGAAAATGGCAAATGAATTGGGACGGACTATTAAAGTTGATTCTGAAGTATACCTGTTGCTCGAACAGTATGACTGGCCAGGCAATGTCCGCGAATTGCAAAATATTGCCGAAAGGGCAATAAGTGTAACTGAAGGTGACACAATTCGGTTGGAGCATTTACCAGAGCTTATTATCGATAATAAAGGCATGAGTATTCAGACTTCCACCACAACAAAACCAGTTAATTTTCGTGAGCCAGTGAAAATGAAGCACAATCTAAGTGAGCAAGAACGGCAGCAGATAATTGACCTTCTTTTTAAAGCTAAAGGGAATGTTAGTTATGTTGCTAAGGCAATGGGCGTTGCCCGCAGTACTATTTACCGGAAAATGCATCAGTATAATATTTTTCATTAGCAAGAGTTTGCACCATAATTGCTGGAGTTTGATCAATTTCCAGAAAACAGGGTTTTATCGTAGTCTTTCGACACCAATATAGCTAATAATATAGCAATTCTAAAAAAATATAGGAATTCCACTAAAAACCTATTGATATTATGTCAAAAGCATGGTAACATTAGATCTCGTCAGGGAGATAGTAAATAACACGGCCCAGTAGTTTAGCGGTTAGAATGCCGCCCTGTCACGGCGGAGGTCGTCGGTTCAAATCCGATCTGGGTCGCCACTCTCGACATTGGATTTTCGACACACGATATTCGATAACAAAAATCGGACGTCTAGGATCGAAACTCGAATAAGCGGAAGTAGCTCAGCGGTAGAGCATCGCCTTGCCAAGGCGAGGGTCGCGAGTTCGAATCTCGTTTTCCGCTCCATATAGGGGTATAGCTCAATTGGTAGAGTAGTGGTCTCCAAAACCATTGGTTGAGGGTTCAAGTCCTTCTGCCCCTGCCACAAAAACACTGAGAAGTTATTCTCAGTGTTTTCTTTGCATTAGCTATCAGCACATTCCCTGTCTTTAACTTTCAACACTTCTTCCCGCAGTGTCAGCCAAATCGATTGGAATAACTCATTATACCTCATCGTAGTTCTGATAGCGGCAATATCGCGGGGGCGGGGCAGGTCTACATTTACAATTGATTTTACGGTGCCAGGATGGGCAGTCATAATTAAGATACGATCACTCAGACAGAGCGCTTCATCGATGCTGTGGGTGATGAAAACAGTGGTTTTCTTGCTTACATCCCAAATTCGCAGCAATTCCTGCTGCAACAGAATTCTGTTTTGTTCATCAAGAGCACCAAAGGGCTCATCCATCAGTAAAATTTCGGGATCGTTAGCAAAAGCCCGGGCGACACTTACCCGTTGTTTCATACCGCCAGAAAGCTGATGCGGATAGGCCTTGGCAAACTTGGTCAGGCCAATCATGCGAATATATTTTTCGGCAATTTGATAACGTTCTTTTTTAGAAACACCCCGCAATTTTAGACCATAGGCAACATTATCAATAACAGTTAGCCAGGGGAAGATTGACTGTTCCTGAAATACCATAGAGTTTATCGGACGATCGTCGGTTGTAACTTTGATCGTCACAGTACCGTTTGTGGCTGTATCCAGGCCGGCGAGAATGCGCAGCAGGGTAGTCTTGCCACAACCGCTGGGACCGACAATAGAAAAAAACTCGCCATCACCAATAGAAATATTGATGTCAGTCAGAGCGGTAACCTGACCACGGGCGTTAACAAATACTTTGCCAATATGACGTAAAACAATGCTGGTACTGTCGTAAGGCATAACCGCACCTCCCTTAGTTGGTTTGTTTCCATGGAAGCACCAGGCGTTCCAGAAAGTCAAGCGCAAGAGCGAAGATATAACCAAGAACAGAAAGCGTAATTAGCGCGGCAAACATTTGCTCAATATCAAACATGTCATAGGCTCTCCAGATCATCCAGCCTACACCAGCCTTGGCCGCTGACATCTCGGCGGCGACAATCAGGATAAGTGCCATACCCATGCCAAGCTTTAGGCCGGCAAAAATCATCGGCAATGCTCCAGGTAAGGCGACAGAGAGATAGAAATCTTTGCGACTGGCACCAAAATTTTTGGCCACTTCCAGATAGATTTTGTCAATATTTAAAACCCCGGCCATCGTATTAATCACCACAAGATAAAATACGCCAATGGCAATGGTAAATATCTTGGAGGTTTCCCCAAGGCCAAATATGAGGAGAATAAGCGGCATAAGGGCTAGTTTGGGAATAGGATAGGTAGCTGCGATCATAGGCTCAATAGCAGAGCGGACAAAAGGGGACAGGCCCATACTCATACCAAGCAGGATAGCCGGAATGGAACCGGCGAGAAAGCCGCAGATAACTCGTAAAACACTTACCCAGGTGTTGTAGATAAGGTCGCCGGAAATGAGCAGCGGAAAAAACGACTGTAAAATGAGCGAAGGACTTGAGAGCAAGCGGGTGTCAACAAAACCTAAATGAGCGGCAGCTTCCCAAAGCAGTAACAGAGTCAATGGAGAAAGAATTGAAATGGCTGTTTTCATGATTTACCAACTCCTGATAGTTGACATCGGTGTTATTCACTGATATTTCCCTAAGGTTTTTACAGCAAAGTCTACATAGCGGTTATCAACAACATCTTCCAGTTTAATTTCTGATTTAAGCAAGTTGTTTTCTTTGTACCAGGCTAAGTCGGCAGCAATCCCATTCATTCGCAGGTAGCCGTCAGGGTTTAACCCGGTGGGATACATTTTTTCATATAAAGCAGGCTCTTTGATTACGGAATACTTACACAACATCTCGATCACTTCAGCTTTGTTCTTATTTTTGAAGAAGGCGTCATTATAGTCGCGCATAGATTTTACATAGGCAGTCATAAAGAGGTTAGCTACTTCAGGCCGGGTAGTCATGCTTGTGCCGTAGACTAACAGCGCAATTTGCGCGTAAGGGTCATATTCAGACGGGTCTTTCCAGGGATCAACAATGCCTTTGGCTATACCTTGCGTTACAAAGGGTTCGATGACCATGGCGGCATCAATGCTTTTGTTGCCTAGTGAAACAAGCATATCAGGGAATGCCCGGATGACTTGCATATCAATATCCTTAGTAGTCAAACCACCCTTAGCCAATACCCTGGCCAGACATATTTCGTCAAGCGAGGCAGTGCCAACCACTGCAATTTTTTTGCCACGCAAGTCCGTAAAGTCTATAATGCTATTGGCAAGATCTTTCCGTATAACCAAGCGGTAGTAACCTTGCCCTGGCATATTAATCCCTTTATCGGCAACAATTTTAACAGGTATGTCGCGAGATATTGCATTTAGCAGCCCAGAGGCCGTCACGGTAGCGGCCACATCTAACTGACCTGCGGCTAGTTGATTAATCATTTCCTGGCCGCTGTTAAACTGAACTGCTTCAATTTTAATACCGACATCCTGATAATACCCTTTCGCCATACCAATGAGAATTCCAGCATCAGAAACAACTTGTTTCATACCAACCTTAATTACCGTTTCCTGTGGCAGCACCCTGAGTGCAGGCGCCCAAGCCGGTCCCGTAAATGGAGTTACTAGCGTGGCAGGTGCCTGGCTGCAGGCGGTAATGAGCAAAGTGATGACAAGCAGGATTGCCACTAATCCTCCCCAACGTTTTACCATGGTTTTCCCTCCCCATTGCTGTAATGTTTCGTCTTGCATCGAAGTTACTTCATAGTATTCTGAACTTAATTTTTGGTTACTTCGCCTGCAGGTTTTTGTGATGTAATCAAGAATATAGTCATAGAAGAATCGGAGGTCATATATCATGGAAAAAATTATTGAACAAGTGACAGCATGGGAGTTTTTGAAAAAAATGCCACAAGAAATTTCTGGGTTTACCTTGATTAATGAACTCATGACTTGCGGTTCGCAATATCGTATTTTTACCTACAATAATCAACAAGCCCGGCGGAGCTTTACTGGTTTGTATGATGAAGCGACAAAAGATTTTTTGGTTCGTGTAGTCATTGGCTTAACGGAATACTGTGATATAAGTTTTTTTACACCAGACTTGGCGACTTTTGAAAAAGTTCTGACAGAGCGTATGGAAAAAGTGTTACAGCAATTAGCCGTTTTTGATCCTGCTTCGGTATGTACACAAATCACTGGCAAGAAGGTTCTTGAATGGCCCTATACGACAAAACTGCCTGAGCAGGTAGCAGGATTTACTCTTTTTATCACTCCAGAAAAACCAATTAAAGCATTGAATGGATCTTATGTTATAATAGACTACAGTGACTTTGCGACAGAAAGTAATCTGACGGTAAACTATAATATCTTTCGGGATGATTTTTTTAGTGAAATTCGGCTGAAACGGGTGCCGATCATGATAACTACTTTTGATGCGAAGACATTGCCTGATCTTGAAATACGGTTAAATGATCATTTAATTCAGACACTTGAAAATATAAGGTTAAAGTTATCGTAATAGGTGGAGCTATAATAGAGGAGGAAGTTTTATGGCAAGAGTTCTAGTATGTGATGATTCTGCGTTTATGCGGATGATGATAAAGAAACTGCTAACAGATATGGGACATGAGATTGTTGCCGAAGGTGGTGATGGCAAACAAGGAGTGCAACTCTACCGTCAGTTTAAACCGGATTTGGTAACCATGGATATTACTATGCCAATTATGGATGGCATTCAGGCGGTTAAGCATATTCACGAAGAAGATCCAGTAGCTCGCATCGTCATGGTAACCGCCATTGGGCAGCGCAGTATTATTTCTGAGGCGCTCAAAGCAGGGGCATCCGGTTTTGTCATTAAACCATTTGATCCTGAGCAGGTACAAGAAACCGTTAATAAAGTACTAGCTGAGTGATCTTATTATACAAAAATACTTGACGTTTTTGCGATAGTAAGATATAATAAATTCCGTCGCATCGCTTTCAAAATAAAGACAATATTTGAAGTATTGACTTTATTGTAAGCCTACTATATACTAAATATTGCGATTGCACGCGGCCCTGTGGTGTAGCGGTCTAACATGCCGCCCTGTCACGGCGGAGATCGACGGTTCAAATCCGTTCAGGGTCGCCATTTTCGACATTCGATATACGATGTTCGATTTTCGATTAACCACATCGAATGTCGCAAGTCGAAAATCGACAGTCGAATACGCCTCGGTAGCTCAGTCGGTAGAGCAGAGGACTGAAAATCCTCGTGTCGACAGTTCGATTCTGTCCTGAGGCACCATTAAAGCGGAAGTAGCTCAGCGGTAGAGCATCGCCTTGCCAAGGCGAGGGTCGCGAGTTCGAATCTCGTTTTCCGCTCCATAAATATGGCGACATAGCCAAGTGGTAAGGCAGAGGTCTGCAAAACCTCTATTCCCCAGTTCAAATCTGGGTGTCGCCTCCAAATAAGATAAGACTTGGCTTGTGTCAAGTCCTTTAGGACGGCCGAATTGCTACGCCATCCATGGCGCAATCGGCACTAGCGCCATCCGGGCGCGTCGCCGACAGAAGCCTTAGTTGTTCAATCCAGGGAAAATTAACCTTTCCATCTGGATAAAAAAACCGCATAAGTGGTTTTTCTCTAGATTATTACATGCCGGGGTGGCGGAACTGGCAGACGCAACGGACTTAAAATCCGTCGGAAAGAAATTTCCGTACCGGTTCGATTCCGGTCCTCGGCACCATTATCTATAAGACTTCGCAGTCATTGCGGAGTTTTTTTCTTTTTAAAGTCTCGCGGGTCTTGACAACATTTTGACAACACAATGCTCTAACTCCAATTTTGGGACTGGTTATTTAACCAAAAAAGAAAAACACCGGCAAGGACCGCTGCAAAGAGACCAAGCATATTGAATTTATACTTATAATAGCATTGAGATAAACATAACTAACCGTGTACTCTACAGCAGCTATATTTTTTCATTTGTATGGCAAAGGTGGATTATGCATGAAAACACTAATTATTAACGGTTCTCCCAGAAAAAACGGACACGCAATGACTTTAGTTAATGAAATGACAAAATATCTAAATGGAGAAGTGCGGATTATTCACACTTACTATGACGATATAAGTCCCTATAAACTAGAAAAAGGAGAACGAAATAAAAATATAAATTTTTAGCCCATCTCGCAGCCAGTGGTCGCGACGTGCGATTGCGGCGGTCTTTGGAAACTGGATTATCAGCCGCCGAAGTTTGATCTATCGTTAATTGACCGGGATACTTGGAGTATTTTCCGCTATCGGGCTTTCATGCCCCTGGAGGGGGAGCAGTGCGCTAATCGGATTAGGCCTTTTTGGTGGTGGGGGTTTAGGCACTGCTTTTGGTAGTTTGATGCTTTCTCAAGGAAGTTACCAAACTCTTTGGCTGTCTTTGGGTGCTGGTATTGTAATACTTATCTTTATTACAGCTAAACTGAAATTTGACTAAAAACTAGTCTGATGTGATCTATAGACAGTGTCAGCGTCTTCTAAGGTCGATAAAACAGCGGTCAGTGCCGAAGACGGTACTGCCGCGGGTCTTATTGGCGAATATAACGGTAAAGCAAAGAGGTCAAAAATTGCGCTAAGCCTGAATTAGCTGTATTTTCTTTTGATCCGTTTTTGACAGCTCGATGCATGACGTGATAGTGAGAAAGATCCTGGAGGGATAGAATTGAGCAATTTTATTAAAATAGGAATAATTGGAGATTTTGAATCGGAACGTCCATCACACAAGGCGACAAATGAAGCGTTAAATCACTGTGCAGATTATTTAGGAATTAATTTAGAATTACAATGGCTACCTACCGAATCATTAGAAAAGGATACAGAGAAGAGCATTAGCAATATTGATGGATTTTGGTGTGCACCAGGAGTATATAAGAGCACGAAGGGAGCATTAAATGCAATTCAATTTGCAAGAGAAAAAGATTATCCTTTTATTGGGACATGTGCAGGATTTCAGCACACAGTTATTGAGTATGCTCGGAATAAATTAGGATTAAATGATGCACAACATGCAGAATATGATCCTGATGCTTCAAATTTAATTATTACTGCTCTATCATGTTCTCTGGTTGGAGAAACACGTAATATTTTTATAAGCAAAAACTCAAGGATTTACAAGTTTTATAATCAAACAGAAGTTATGGAACGCTTTAGTTGTAATTTTGGAATAAACCCTAATTATCGAAAATTAATAGATGAAAGCGGTTTTAAAGTAGTCGGCACAGATGAGAAAGGTGAGGCGAGAATACTTGAGTTACCCCAAAATAAATTTTATATAGCTACATTGTTTCAACCACAACTAAGTTCATTGCCTGCGAATCCGCATAGACTTATTGTAGCATATTTGACTTGTGCAAAAGAAATTCACCTTTCTTGCTAAACATCTATCATAATATTTATTTTATATGAACAAAACTACCATAAAATATTGGTAGCTTTTTGTTCAGCATAAGGAATTGGTTACAAGCAAAATACAAAGGGCTGTTCTATTGTTTCCTTTGTTTTCTTCAAAAAAATGGTATAATATAGTTAAATTGGTCTTGATCAAGCAGATAACCGATGATGGTCATTACATCATCGGTTACGGTATGCTATAGTAGATTGAAGTTTGCTAATTCATGGAGGAAATATGTCAGATAGTACACAGATTGTAGTCGACTTTGCAAATTTGTCAGACATTACGTTGACTATTATCAATTTAAGTAGAGTCGCCTTTGTTATAGCAAATATATGGCTATTTTATTCCTTTTTAACAGTGAAAAACCGGCCTATTTGGTTTCAGATAATAGCCTTTGCTAGTACATGGGCAACGATAAACTGCCTGCGCGATTTTATTATGCCAATAGCACCGAACCATTATTGGGTTGGTTATATATTAAGCTTATTGTTATTGATTCCTCTTTCGCTGGTTTTTAAGGAAACACTCCATGCAAAACTATTTGTTTTTTTTATGGTTTCTTCCTTTTCACAGGCTAATTTTTCTATTTTTTGTAGTTTGGAAATTTTGGTGTTTGGGAATATGGTAGGCTGGTTGCTGTTAGCCGGACTTTTGCTGGAACTGGCTTGTATACCATTAATACGAATATATATTAGGCCTCATATTAAAAATATCCTTGATGTCCTTGATCAACAACATCGCGTTTTTTCTTTTTTTCCCATGCTGTCTTTTGCATTAGTGGCTTTTTATGCCGGGCAAACGACATATTCGTTGTTCACATGTATTCCTTTAGTATTATTCACATTAATGATGGGATTTTCTTATTACCTGATCGCAGTATCCATAGACCAGACTAAGTGTAATCAACAATTAGAGTTGGCATCAAGAACAGATAGTTTGACAAGCCTTTATAACCGGCGGCATATGGAAACGAGAATTCAGGAAGAGCATGAGCGGTATCAACGAACTGGTGTGGAGTTTGCGTTGATTAGTATTGACGTTGACTTGTTCAAAGTAATTAATGACAGGTATGGGCATGCGTGTGGCGATTTCCTGCTGAAGTCTGTATCTGAAGATATCCGTAAATCTGTAAGGCAGTCTGATACTGTTGCGCGGTGGGGTGGCGATGAATTTCTCCTGTTGTTGCCGGGAACAAATTCGAAAATTGCTATGGAGTTGGCTGAGCATATCAGCAAGACTGTGGGGAAGCACCGGTATGTTTATGAAAATAATACCTTATCGGTAACATTGACAATCGGCGTTGCTGTGATTAAGAGCGGTGATACTGCGGATGGTATCATTAAGAACGCAGATACAGGTATGTACCAGGGGAAGCGTGTCGGCAGAAACCGCGTAGTGTTTTTTGATAATTTAGATGCGGGGGTAACTCTTGAATATCTCAATTAGCAAAAAGTTGAGTCTATATAAAATGCAGAGTTCATATACCGGGCTTATTTTGCATAGTGAAAACATATTTTTGTCAATCTAGATTCTTGACAAAAATATGTAGCCGTGGAGGGTTTTACAAATGGAATTGCTCTTTCTATTAGCTTTTACATTACATAACCTTGAAGAAGGCATTTGGCTACCAAGATGGTCTAAACATGCAGGAAAATATTATTCGCCAGTATCCAACCGCGAGTTTCATTTTGCATTGATAGTAATAACTTCAGTTGGGTATTTTATAACTTTCTTATTTTTGCTATTCGGACAAACCAGCGAAGCTTTTAAATATATCTTCTTGGGTTTTGTCGTAATGATGAGTATAAATTCTATTTTTCCCCATCTATTAGCAACAATTGTTCTTAAAAGGTATGCGCCAGGAACATTAACTGGGTTACTATTAAACTTGCCAATCGGTATTGCAATTTTCATCAATAGTTTAGAAACTGGTATGCAGTTACATTTGATTATAATTTCGGGTGTTATTATCACTGTTTTGTCAATTGCCGCATTACGACCATTGTTCAAGCTTGGTAATAAGTTAATTGATGAATATTAATTGTTTTTTAACCCGTAGAAAAAGCACGCGAAGAACGGGGTAATACCAGCATCCGTGCATGAACTGATAGTGATTTGCAGATAGGTTTTTTGAATGTAGCATATGGATAAGTTTATGGAGCCCAGTGTACGAGGGCTCCATAAAAATTTAAATATATATTAGGTTTTGCACTAGATAATCTTTTTGCAGCAACAATAAACCGATGTGCTGTTTCTTTGATATATATAACCTTTTCAATCTTCCATCTGCCGTACAAATAAGAAAAATCCCAACCTTTAAAGGCGTTTCTTCCTCACTTTAGCTTTACATTCCTAACTAATGAATTATATTGCGGCGGCAGCCAGAGCCGGTACAATATACTTTATTAGTTGCCTTCTCGGAGTTGCATGAAGGTGGGCTTTTTTTAAATGAATTAAAATCAATACATAAAAAAATATATAAAATAGCACTTAATTAGAATTTATTACAGATTCAATTGACGAAAACATTGATAAATGCTAATGTTAATATAAAAAATTATATAAAGAACAAGGAGGGATAAAGTTGCATCCGATCTTAAAGGCATATATTCCAGTAGCAAACATGCTTACACAGACATTTGGAAAAAGTTGCGAAGTAGTAATACATGATTTGACACAGCCAGACAGTTCAGTGGTGTATGTGGCCAACGGTATTGTAACTGGACGGAAAGAAGGGCAGTCCTTCGATCATCTCATCCGTCAAGTTTTACTCAACAAAAAGTTTAAAGATGATTGTACTGTGAACTATGTTTTTGAAACGGAAGACGGCAAGAAAATCAAATCGTCTTCTGCGCTGCTTCGCAACCCCGAAGGAGAAGTGGTGGGAATGCTCTGCATCAATTATGACTTAACCATACCATATTTAATCCAGGAAGAGCTAGCTGGTTTTCTGCCTGTCTCTTTTTCCGCGATACCCTCTCCGGAAGACGAAGTACCAGATCAAGACGTACTAACTATCGTTGACGAATTGATTGACAACATCATCGCCAATACCGCTACTGGTAACCAAAAAAGAAAACATAATCTGGAAATCATACGCTTCATGGATGAAAAGGGAATATTTTTAGTCAAAGGTGCGATTGACAAAGTGGCTGTAAGCATGGGCTTGTCGAAAGTAACTATTTACAGTTACTTAGACGAAGTGAGAGGGAAAAATAAAATCAGAGAGGCTATGCTTATGGAAAAAATAACACCTCAATATGCTGGTGAAAACGAAGAGGTTGATGAAAAATGAAATATATTTGTTCGAAATGTGGAACCTCAGTTGAGGTGACAACACGAAACGCGAAGTGCGATTGTGGCGGTCTTTGGAAACTGGATTATCAGCCGCCGAAGTTTGATCTAGCATTAGTTGACCGGGATACTTGGAGTATTTTCCGCTATCGGGCTTTCATGCCCCTGGAGGGGGAGCAGTGGCGCGAAATCAGCTTAGGTGAAGGCATGACGCCTATCATTCCATTTGATGAAGATGTTTTGCTTAAAATGGATTATTTCATGCCGACATTGTCTTTTAAGGACAGAGGCGCAGCCGTACTGATCGCTCACTGCAAAGCGATTGGAGTGGATTCCGTCGTCCAAGATAGCAGTGGTAATGCCGGAAACAGCGTGGCGGCTTACTGTGCAAAGGCTGGTATTGATTGTGAAATTTTTGTTCCGGAAGGAACATCACCGAAGAAGATCAATATGATCAAATCCCACAATGCACGAGTCAATATTGTCCCCGGCACGAGAGATAACTGTGCAAATGTCTGCAGAGCAAAAGTAGCTGCAAAGGGAAGGTATTACGCAAATCATGTATATAATCCATTCTTCTATGAAGGTACGAAAACTTATATTTACGAAGTTTATGAGCAGTTGACCAGAATTCCTGCAAATATCTTTGTCCCGCTAGGTAACGGCACACTATTCATCGGCATTGTAAATGCCTTGGAAGAATTCCTAGAAAGTGCTGTCATTGAGAAAATGCCGCATATCGTGGCCGTTCAAAGCGAGTACTGCGATCCTTTCGTGAAAGCAGTGCTAACCGGAGAAAAGCATCCAGTTACGGTAACCCCTGCACCGACAATGGCCGAGGGAATTGCAATCGGCGTACCTATGCGCGGTGACGAAATTTTGGAATATACCTACAAGTACAATATCGAAATGATTACGGCTCCAGAAAATCGAATTATGGAAGCCAGAATGGCGCTTGCTGCAAAGGGTATTTACTGTGAACATACAACCGCAGCCACTTATGCAGCCTATTTAAAATATTGTGAACTGAACGGCAAGACATCGGATTGCTTGATTCCTATGTGTGGAGCGGGCCTTAAATCTGATTAAATGTGGTGAGACGAGTGATTAGTAAATGTTCAATGACAGATAATAAATTTGTTTGGATATTAGCTTTCCCTGAATTGAACGACTATACCCCTAAAGGGCACAGGCTGCTTCCGCCGGCGACGCGCCCGGATGGCGCTAGTGCCGATTGCGCCATGGATGGCATAGCAATTCGGCCGTCCTAAAGGACTTGGCACAAGCCAAGTCCTTTAGGACGATGAACTTCGTCGTCAATACCCATAGTAATAGTAGATTGAAATTTGCTAATTCATGTAGGAAACAGATAGTACACAGATTGTAGTCGACTTTGCAAATTTGTCAGACATTACGTTGACTATTATCAATTTGAGTAGAGTCGCCTTTGTTATAGCAAATATATGGCTATTTTATTTTTGATAATGTAGATGCGGGGGTAACTCTTGATTATCTCAATTAGCAAAAAGTCGTATTACGGCCCCTTTCCAGGTTTGAATTCCCGCTATTGAGTGGCAAAATTCTAATGCTCATGTAAAAATATAGCAGGAAATACGATTAAATGTAGAGAAAATAGCGATAACTTACTTTTTCAGTAAGTTATCGCTATTTTCTCATAATAAATATCACATGCAAGCAGATGCCCATGTATAGGTAAAGGAGGCGAATTGTGTGCGGTACACTTGCCGGATTGGTAAAGAAGTTTATCTGTTTAATGCTAAGAGGTGGTTTATAAGTAAAGGAGCGAAGTTATGAAAAACAAAGCGGTTATGGTAGTATTGCTTTTTATTATGCTTTTGTCGCTCGTCGGGTGTAATGGCGGAAACGGAAAACCCACAGAGTCGTCAACGGCCGTGCAGGGTGATACAAAAACTGCCGTAATAACTGAGAGCACTAAGCTAAAAACAGCTGCGGATCTAAAAGATAAACGCATTGGGATTTTACTCGGTTCTATTCACGATGCATACGCAACCAAAACATATCCCCAGGCGGAACTATTGCAGTATAAAAGCCTGCCAGACCTAATTCTCGGCGTAAAGTCTGGAAAAGTTGACGCCGCTTTTTATAACCGGGAAACACTGATCGAAATCTTTCGGAACGATAATGAATTGGCTTTTTTGGAAGAAAGAGTGTATTTAATTCCTATTGGTATTGGCTTTAATAAGCAAAATAGCGGTTTGCGAGAAAAGTTTAATGCTTTTCTAAAGCAAAGCAAAGAAAATGGCGTGTATGACGATATGGTTAATCGTTGGATCAATAACGGTATTACCGATATGCCTGTGATTGATAATCCAAAAACCAACGGTGTCCTTATCGTAGGTATGGTAAGTGATAAAGGACTGCCTTTCGCGATTGTTAAAGATAATAAGTTGGTAGGTTTTGATGTCGAACTTTCTGAACGATTTGCGGCCTATCTGGGGAAAGAACTTAAACTGGTCGATACAGAGTTTGGCAGTTTAATTGCCGCTGTTTCCACCAAAAAGATTGACATGTTTGCCAGTAGCGTGATGATAACAGAAGAAAGAAAGCAGCAAATTGATTTTTCTGACCCCTATTATGAATTGGGGGTCAGCGTGTTTGCCCTTAAAAAGAATATCGCCAAATATGATGAACAGCCAGATACGGTAACTGCCATACCATTTATAAAAAATCTATCCGATAGGTTTCATAATAATATTATACGTGAAAATCGCTATTTACTTATACTTGACGGCTTAAAAACAACTGCGGTAATCGCTCTGGTGGCTGCAATTTTTGGTACTCTGCTTGGCGCTTTGGTCTGTTTTATGCGAATGAGCAGAAATCGGCTTGCAATTACTATCGCCAAGTTCTATATTTCCATCATGCGGGGAATCCCAGTACTTGTGCTGCTTATGATTATCTATTATGTGGTGTTTGCCTCGATAGATATTAACCCTAGCCTTGTGGCTGTTTTAGCATTTGGTATGAATTTTGCAGCTTATGTTTCTGAAATGTTTAGGATGTCAATTGAAAGCATAGATAACGGTCAAACCGAAGCGGGGATTGCAGGAGGCTTTACCAAAACCCAGACTTTCCTTTATATTATAATGCCACAGGCAATACGACGGGCGCTTCCGGTCTATAAGGGAGAGTTTATTTCCTTAGTAAAGATGACTTCAATAGTTGGTTACATTGCGGTACAGGACTTGACAAAGGCCAGCGATATTATCAGAAGTCGCACCTTCGATGCGTTCTTCCCACTTATCATGGTTGCTGTGCTTTACTTCCTTGTTTCATGGTCACTTGCTCTTGTTCTGGACTATATGGAAGCAAGAAGTAATCCGAAAAGAAATCGTAAAGCAGGGAGGGTGACAAATGATTAAAACCGAACATCTTTCTAAAAGCTATGGCGGGCTTATGGTGCTAAAAGATGTAAGCGCCCATATACAAAAAGGTGAGGTTGTTTCGATAATCGGGCCCTCCGGCACAGGAAAAAGCACATTTTTACGTTGTATTAATCTCCTGGAAATTCCCAGCAGCGGCAGTATCTTTATTGACAATACTGCTTTGTTGGCAAAAACCACAAATATTCCCCAAATACGCCAAAAAGTCGGTATGGTGTTTCAATCATTTAATTTGTATTCGCATCTATCTGTGTTAGGAAATCTCACTATCGGACCAATCAAACTACTGGGCAAAAGCAAAGCCATTGCAGAGAGCAAAGCGTTAGAACTGCTGAAGCTAGTTGGGCTTGCCGAGAAAGCGGACAGCTTTCCTGATGAACTATCTGGGGGGCAAAAGCAAAGGGTGGCCATTGCCCGCTGCCTTGCCATGGATCCGGAGGTTTTGCTATTTGATGAACCGACATCAGCTCTGGACCCGACAATGGTGAGTGAGGTTTTAGCGGTTATCCGAGGTCTTGCCAAAGCTGGTATGACGATGATGATTGTTACCCATGAAATGGAATTTGCCCGCAATATCTCAAGTCGTGTATTTTATATGGACGAGGGGATAATTTACGAGGAGGGTACACCACAACAGATATTTGAAAATCCGCAAAAGGAGAAAACAAAAACATTTATTAACAGAATACGTAGCTTTAATTACCATATTGGTAGTAAAAATTATGATCTGTATGCTATGAACGCAGAAATTGAAGCCTTTTGTGCAAAACATCTATTACCAAAAAAAGTTTCTAGTAATGTGCTGCTGCTTGTTGAGGAAGTTTTAGGTTTGCAAACAGAGTTTTCCGATATTACACTTACCTTTGCCTATTCAGAAAAAAGTGGCCAATTAGAATTTGTGTTTGAAAGCATGGGAGTTTCTGCAAACCCGCTTGAGGAAGGCGTGCGAGACGATGATATCGGATTAATGCTTATAAAGGGCACATGTGAAAGTATCCGCTACAGCTATGAGAATGGAAAGAATATATTGATAGCCAAGGTGAAAGGGAAATAAGGAAATTTTTTAGGGGAAAAAGGATAATATATTTCTATCTAGAAATATAGACGGGGAATCATGTTATGTCTCTGTTATAATCTGCTTCGACCCTGGTTAACTAATAGTAAGAACTATGTTCTCCAGGGTTGTAGTGTTTACAAGGAAACTGGCATGCGTCCTAGGAGAGAAAGGGGGGGAATCTGGTTTCTATATTTTGAAGGGGGAGTTTTATGGTGAACCGCTCTTTTTCCCGAATTCGCCGGCTGGAAAAAGTCTGAAGTAATTTCTATAAAAAATAAGAAAAGACTTGGCTTGTGCCAAGTCCCTCAGGACGCCGGCAGAAGCCTTAGTCGTTCTTATGTCAACAGAATTTAGTTATAAATTCTGGTAGACTAAAAAAATTTTGGAGGTTAAAAATGAGAAATAAGAATCTGCTTTATATAATGCTTGTGTTGCTAGTTGCCTTTTCACTTACAATAGCGGCCTGCTCCTCAAATGAAACGAAACAGAACAAAGCTGAGGTTGCTCCAGCTAATAAAGACATTATCCTTGCTACAACCACAAGCACCCAAGATAGTGGATTGCTTGATGAAATCATCCCCGCTTTTGAGAAAAAGACTGGCTATAAAGTTAAAACTATTTCAGTAGGTACTGGTCAAGCCCTTGCTATGGGAGAAAAGGGAGAAGCTGATGTGTTGCTTGTTCATGCTCCT
Organism: Sporomusa silvacetica DSM 10669; assembly: GCF_002257705.1. Classification (GTDB taxonomy): domain Bacteria; phylum Bacillota; class Negativicutes; order Sporomusales; family Sporomusaceae; genus Sporomusa; species Sporomusa silvacetica. The sequence goes on along the minus strand of NZ_LSLK01000114.1, from coordinate 71,757 downwards.
GAAGCTGAAAAGAAAGTGGTTGACAGTGGAGCAGCGGTTAACAGGCGTTTGGTTATGCACAATGACTTCATACTCGTCGGACCCCAGGATGATCCTGCAGGCGTTAAAAGCCTAAAAACCACAGTAGATGCCTTCAAAAAAATTGCAGGAACTGCAACTGTCTTTGTTTCGCGTGGTGACGATTCGGGAACTCACAAAATGGAGAAAAGCTTCTGGAAAAACGCAGCCATAAGCCCTAAAGGAGAATGGTATCAGGAAACTGGTGCGGGCATGGGACAAACGCTGAAGATTGCCTCTGAGAAAAAGGGATACACATTAACAGACCGCGCTTCTTATCTTGCTCAGAAAAAGAACTTGGATTTGGATATTGTTTTAGAAAAAGAGCCAGCGCTGCTTAACATTTATCATGTAATGGAAGTAAACGTTGCGAAGTTCTCTAAAGTTAATACAGATGGAGCCAAGGCGTTTGCTGATTTCATGGTGTCTGATGAAGGCCAAGCCATCATCAAGGACTTCGGCGTAAGTAAATATGGTCAGCCGCTTTTCGTACCAGATGCAGGTAAAAAAGTGGAAGATTTAGCTAAGTAGAATGCTATAAACCATGAGCCTCTCTAAAAAGAAGCCTCGAAGGAAGTGAATTAAATGCTCCGGCTCTGGTGATCAACGTCTGCACGATGATTTCCAGAGCTAGGGGTGTGACAGTAGGAGGTGATTACAAATATCGGAACTAATTATATTTCATGCCGGTAGTTTAAGTGAGCCCTTAAGACAACTAGCACAATATTTTGAGAAGCAGCACCCGGGAGTTAGCATCCATATGGAAGGGAGCGGCGCCCGGCAGGCAGTGCGCAAGGTGACCGACCAAGGACGTCTTTGTGACATTGTAGCTTCAGCCGATTATCAGGTCATTGAAAATTTGATGAAACCAGATTACGCCCGATTCAATATTCTTTTTGCCGGAAATCAGTTAGTCCTTTCTTTTACTGACAAAAGTAAGTTTGCAGGCGAAATAAACCAAGATAACTGGTTTGAAATTTTACTGCGGGAGGGAGTGGTCTACGGCCATACTGACCCAGAATTGGACCCTGCTGGCTATCGTGCCCGGCTATGTTGGCAGTTGGCGGAAAGACATTATAAGGTGGCAGGCTTATATCAACAGTTGTTGTCAAAGATTACTACAACGAATATCCTTACAGACAGAGAAACCATTCGTGCCATGCTGATGGCTGGTGAGTTGGATTACTTTTTTGGGTACGAATCGACTGCCAGGCAAAATGGTTATCAATTTGTCAGCCTACCAACAGCTATCAATTTTTCATCGGCAGAATACAAAGACAATTATCAGCAGGCAGAAATCCAACTATCTGGTAAAAAAACTGGTACATGGATGACTGTAAAAGGGGAGCCTATTATGTATGGAATTACTCTTGTGGAAGGAGCGCCAAATCAGGAATTGGCACTTGCATTTCTGGAATTTTTGCTTGCGTCGGGGGCGCCGTGCTTGAAAAAAGCAGGGCTTATTTATTTTCCTCCCAAAGTATTAGCTTCAGATTTTACGTGCCTGCCTGATCGACTGCGGCGGTTTTTTCCAAACGAGTGTTCTTTGCGATAATTCGTAAGGGGGTAGATTCTAATGAACAAAAGATATGGTTGGCTGATAGTACTGCTTATTATTTCAGTTCTATCAACTGTGTTGTCAGGGTGTAATTCTTCGCAGGTAACTGCTCCAACGCCACCTGCAAAGCAGGAGACAAGAACTGTTGTGGATCAATTGGGGAAAACGGTGACTATTCCTAAAGACCCCAAACGGGTAGTCTGTCTTCAACACCATACGCTGGATATTATTCTTGAACTGCAGGCTGGTGATAAATTAGTAGGAGTCATTAATAAATGGCAATCCCTTATTTCGCCAACCTTGGGCGATATTTATCCTAGGTTGAAAGAACTTCCCACTCCTGGCGACCTGGAGACAGTAAACATTGAGGCATTGACAAAACTTAACCCAGATTTGGTTTTAGTAACTCATTACATGCCAAAGAATGTTATCGAACAAATCGAAAAATTGGGAATCCCCGTGGTTGCTGTCTCGTTGTACAAAGCGGACTATGAACAAGCCTCCAAACTCAACCCAAACCTGAAGGACCCTGATAATGCCTATACGGAAGGGTTTAAAGAAGGACTAGCTTTGATTGGCAGTATCATGGGTAAAGAACAAAAAGCTGCTGAACTTGTAGAATATGCTTTAAAAAACCGCGAGATTGTCAAAGAACGACTCAAAGATATACCGTCCAATGAAAAGGTATCTTGCTATATGGCTAACCCTGATCTGTTTACTTATGGGACTGGAAAATACACCGGAGTTATTATTGACCGAGCCGGGGGCCGCAATGTGGCTGAGGGTATTAGTGGTTATAAGCAAGTCACCCTTGAACAGATTATGGCTTGGAATCCTCAAGTAATTTTTGTACAGGATCGCTATGAAAAAGTGGCAGAAGAAATAAAAACAAATCCCGCATGGCAAGGTATTGAGGCTGTGAAAAGCGATAAAGTCTATATTGCACCTGAGTACGCCAAGCCGTGGGGACATCCTTGCCCTGAATCTATGGCTCTGGGGGAATTGTGGCTGGCAAAAAAACTATATCCTGATAAATTTGCAGATATAGATCTACAAACTACAGTTAATGATTTCTATACCCGATTCTATGGTGTTCCATATCAAGGGAAACACTAAACGCGCTTTTAGAGAGATGTGATACTATGCAATTCAGAAATATCGTGGACAAAAGCAGGATAAGTCAGTCTAGTCTATTTCTTATTCTGCCAATAATGGTTTTTATATTTTCCTTTGTTATTGGACATCACTCCATATCTTTAACGACGGTAATCAATATCCTGGCAGCAAGAGTATTGCCGATAGATCCTACCTGGCCCCCCATGCTTGAGCAAGTGATCTATCAGGTCAGGTTGCCGCGAATAATAGCAGCCATGCTGGTGGGGGCAGGGCTGTCTGCTGCTGGCGCTGCTTTTCAAGGTGTATTTCGCAACCCATTGGTTTCTCCCTATATCCTTGGGGTTTCCTCAGGTGCAGGCTTCGGAGCGGCATTAGCCATTTTGCTTGCAGACAATATAGTTATGGTTCAAATTTCCGCTTTGTTCTTTGGTATCCTGGCAGTAGTGTTAACCTATGGCATAAGTTCTGTATATAAAAGTGCCCCAACACTAGTTCTAATTTTGTCGGGAGTGATAGTAGGGTCTTTTTTTTCTGCTTTACTATCGTTGCTCAAGTATCTTGCTGATCCATATGAAAAGCTGCCAAGTATTGTTTTTTGGCTTATGGGTTCGTTAGCCAATGTAAACTCAAATAGCTTGCTTACTCTAGGCCCGATCTTAGTCATTGCGGTTAGTCTGCTAGTTGTAATGGGATGGCGTATCAATGTTTTATCTATGGGAGAAGAAGAAGCATTGTCTTTTGGTGTCAATACCCACCGGGAAAGGGCAATCATTGTTGTTCTTTGCACTATTATTACAGCTATAGCCGTATGTTTAACGGGAATCATTGGTTGGGTTGGGCTAGTGATTCCCCATATTTGCCGGATGCTGGTGGGCCCTGATTATCGCAAAGTCATTATGGCCAGCATTTCCATTGGCGCGTGCTATTTATTGATTATCGATGACTTGGCTCGCGCCCTTACTTCTCTCGAAATTCCGCTCGGAATTCTTACCGCACTACTAGGAGCGCCTTTTTTTGCCTATTTAATTATGAAAAATAAGGTGGGCTGGTAATGGGGCTAGAAGTTAGAAACGCAACATTTGCCTATAATGAAGAGCGGACTTCTTTTCAAAATATTAGTTTTTCAGTATCTCGTGGGGAAGTCATGTGTCTGCTTGGTCCTAATGGAGCCGGAAAATCCACACTGATAAAATGTCTAAACCGATTGTTAGTCTTGCGTAGTGGTGCGGTTTTGCTTGACGGCCATGACATTTCAAACCTTTCACGACAGCAACTAGCAAAAAAGATTGCCTATGTTCCCCAGTCCCATATCCCCGCATTTCCTTATAGTGTCATTAACGTTGTGCTGATGGGCCGTACAGCTCATCTTGGTTTTTTGTCTTCGCCAGGTAAGAAGGATAGAGATATTGCAGAGCAAGCCTTAGACTCTTTGGGGATAACTCATCTGGCGAACAAACCGTATACGCAAATCAGTGGCGGTGAACGGCAGTTAGTCCTTTTGGCAGCCGTACTTGCTCAGGAACCAGAATACTTGTTGCTTGATGAGCCGACATCACATCTGGACTTTGGCAACCAGACGCGTTTGCTTGAAGTGATTAACCGTTTAGCTAAGCAAGGCATAGCTGTTATTATGTCTTCCCACTTTCCAGATCATGCTTTTTTTACTTCGGGAAAGGTTGTTATATTAAAGGAAGGCAGTCTTGTTGATATAGGGTCTGCGGCCGACGTAATAACTGAGAAAAATATACGGGATACATATGGTATTGAGGTACTTATTGGGCCGGTGGCTGGTAGGCATGATGTGATTACTTGTGTCCCGGTTATGAACAAGATGAAATGAGTATGGGGGAAAACTAAAAAAATTATGTTGACAGGAGAAAACTATAAGGGTATAGTATATATAACCTGAAAATACAATTTAATTTAATATGATAAATGTGATGAAGGAGAACTTGCTTTCTATATCGTTTCAGAGAACTGATGGTTGGTGTGAATCAGTACGATGGGAATACAAACATCACTCCTGAACAGCAAAGCTGAACTATAAAGTAAGCTGTGCCGGTCTCAGCTCCGCAAGGAGTGCAGTCGTTATTCTGCTAGGGTTGTTTGACCTGATGAGATGCAGATATTTTTATCTGTAAAAAGGGTGGTACCGCGAGAATTGCCTCTTGCCCCTTTAAGTCTATTGACTTGAAGGGCAAGAGTTTTTTTATTTTATATTTTTATATTATTGGAGGTTATTAATAATGAAGTATTTGGAAAAATTGGCTCAGTTTATTTGTCGAAATATGACGCTTTGGGTGGTGGGTTTTTCAGCAGTTGCTTTTTTCTATCCGGAACCATTTAAACCGATCGGCAAGAATATTTCGTACCTCCTTGGAGTTATTATGCTGGGGATGGGCCTTACCATGTCACTCGAAGATTTCCGTCTGGTGTTAACTCGGCCTAAAGATGTATTTTATGGAGTCTTTTTTCGCTATTTAATTATGCCCTTGGTAGGCTTTGGTGTGGCCCACATGCTTGGTTTGCCGCCGGCATTGGCCGCAGGGATGGTTCTCTTGGGCGCCGCTCCCAGCGGTACTGGCTCTAACGTTATGACATATATTGCCAAAGGGGATACAGCTCTTTCTATAACAGTTTCAAGTATTAATACCATCTTGGCACCGGTACTTACCACTTATATTTTTGCCTATTTGGCAGGGGCCATGATTCCTATTGATGTTAACGCACTGCTCATGGACATAGTCAAAATTGTATTAGTTCCTGTAGCTGCCGGAGTTGCGCTGCACATGTTGGCACCCATTTTAGTGGAGAAACTCACTAAGGTGGTTCCGGCTGTGTCGGTCACTTGTATTATCGCTATCATTGCTGCCGTTGTAGCTTTGAATGCAGCTAAGTTAGCGACAGTGGCGCTGGTTCTGTGTGTAGCCGTAGCGATTCATAATATAGCCGGATTGCTTCTTGGTTATTATTCCGGCAGGGTAGTCGGTATGTCAAAGAAAAAATCCAGGGCAATTACTTTTGAAATCGGCATGGAAAATTCAGGTCTTGCCGTTGCGCTGGCATTAGCACATTTGGACCCGATGGCAGCTTTACCAGCTGCAGTCATGACTGTTTGGGAATACATTACAGGCAGTGTATTAGCCAGCTATTGGGGGAATAGGCCTATTGACGAACAAACAGAGTCTGCTAGTGAAGATGAAGTGAACTCGTTTCAGCAAGGGTAAAACAGTGTTAGTTCAGGTAGAGAGTTTACTCCACCTGAACTAACGCCGCCTATAGAGGCGGGAGTGGTGACCGGAACGACCGAAAAAAGGCTCTCTTATCCCGATATTTGGATAAGAGAGCCTTTCTGTCTTGTTGCATAAGGAAGCTTTATGATAACTTGTGTTACTCTTCTTTTATCTTACTGCTGCTGATAATTCTTTCCAACCCGGCAGCAAAACGCGAATCATCCGCTTGGGTTCGTTTGCTGGGTCCCTTCGTCCGTCCGCCGCCCCGGCGAAACTTAGCCTTGATTTCCCGTTCTTCTAATAAAAAGTCCATCTTTTCTGGGCTGTATTCTGTACCTGTTGGGTTGAGGCAATAGGCCAACTTAGCCAATACCATCGAAGCCAGACCCCAGTCCTGCGTAATGATGATATCGCCGGCTTCAGTTAGATTGATGACTTTTATATCGGCCTCCTGTGACGCGCTGCCCACCGTTATATGGTGGTCGGACAGAATATTATGGTTAAAACTGGCTACCGTCCAAACAGGGATATTATGCTTTTTTCCTGATTCCAGACAGTACTGTAATGCTGCCCTGGGGCAGGCGTCAGCGTCAATCAGTATTTTCATAGTTCTCCTTTATACACCAAAGTTCCTATTTTATTATATCTAAAACGAATAAAAAACGAAACATAAATGGCATTATTAGCATGCGTATTCCTCGGCTCTATGTTATAACATGGTAGTTGACAAGAACTCCACAGGAAGTTTCTGAGAGCGAGCTATTGACGAAAATTGTTATGCCTATACGATGGCGGCGGCTGTTGTGTTATACTAAAGATATAAGATAAGACTTGGCTTGTGCCAAGTCCTTTAGGACGCCGGCAGAAGCCTTAGTCGTTCTATCCAGGGAAAGTTATACTTTCCATCTGGATAAAGAAAACACGGCTTGCGCCGAGCCTTTGGCGACAGCGGAAGTCGGATGAGGAAAGGAGTTGATAGTATGGTTAAAGCATATATTGCGGAGTCGGTATCAAACGGGGAGGTGCTTGCAGAATAAATAGTACTGGCCTTGCCCTCCCCGCTGATCTTACATTGGATATAACCTATGGGAGGACAAATAACGTGAGTAAAACTGATTTATATACACTAGGACTGACCGAATTATTGAAGCAGGAATCAAGACTTTATGCTGAGTTATATGTAGCACGAGTGTCGGTTCAACACAAACATCTGTATAAAGTCATTACCGAAAATGGTGAAATAACGGCTGAAATTTCAGGAAAGCTTGCCTTTTCTGTGCAGGATAAGAGTGGCTATCCTACGGTGGGAGATTGGGTTATGGTAGACCGTACTCAGAGCAATGCTGGTCATGCCATCATTAATGCGGTTTTGCAACGTAGAAGCATACTTGAGCGCAAAGCAGCCGGAAATACGCAGGAATGCCAGCTCATAGCTGCCAACATTGACACAATTTTTATTTGCATGTCATTAAACAATGATTTTAATCTGCGACGAATGGAACGCTATCTGGCTATCGCCTGGGATAGCATGGCTATCCCGGTGATTATACTCACCAAAGCAGATCTTTGTCCGAACATATCTGACAAACTATCTGAATTGCATCTGGTTGCTCCTGGCGTCGATATACTTGTAACATCCAGCAGGAGTCAGGAAGGCTATGCAGAGATTATGAAATACATTGACTTTGGTAAGACTGTGGCGTTCATCGGCTCGTCAGGTGTCGGCAAATCTACGTTAATCAACTGCCTGGCAGGTACAGAGGTGTTTGTCACCCAAGAAATCGATCAATATGATAAAGGACGCCATACAACCACACATCGGCAGCTGATCGTGCTTCCAACTGGCGGCATAGTGATCGACACTCCTGGTATGCGTGAACTGCAGCTCGAAACTGCGGATTTGTCTAAAGCCTTTGCTGATATTGACCAATTGGCGCAAAACTGCCGGTTTGATGACTGCAGCCATCAAAATGAGCCTGGTTGTGCCGTAAAAGCTGCTATCGAAACCGGTACGCTGTTGGTAGAACGTCTCATAAGTTACCAAAAACTCCAGGCCGAGTTGAATTATCAGGGAATGAATTCACGCCAGCTTGAACAAGCCAAAATTAAACGAATGTTTGGAAGTTTCGGCGGAATGAAAGAGGCACAGCGGTCAATGAAGGAGAAGAATAAGCGCAAATAGTTACTCTCCAGAAGAGTAGCTAGTGGACCTATTAGGAATATTATGATAGGAGGTTCATTGTGAATATTTTAGAACAAGTACTAGCAGCTAATGGTCAGTTTATGGAACGTTTTGTTGAGGACGTTGTTCCCTATTGTCCTGAGAACAGCAAGTTGCCTAATCGACATTTAGCTATTTTTACGTGTATGGATACAAGATTAGTAGATTTTTTAGAACCAGCAATGGGTATCAAACGCGGCGAAGCAAAAGTAATAAAAAATGCAGGTAATTCGGTGACTGGTCCATTTGAATCTACTATTCGCAGTTTAATTGTAAGTATCTATGAATTAGGTGTAAAAGAAGTAATGGTGATTGGTCATCTTGACTGTGGTTTAGCTCATACAACAGCTGAAAGTCTTATTCAAAAGATGTTAGTACGCGGAATTTCACCAGATGCCATCAAAATGATAGAAGCAGAGTTGAAGGATTGGATCGATCACTTTCATCACCCCATAGATAATATAGAGGAAGTAGTTATAAAAATTCGCAATAATCCACTTATCCCTAAGGATGTACCTATTCATGGATTGATTTTTAATCCACATACAGGACAACTTGAGGTTGTAGTGGATGGCTATCAGGCTTGTATAAGATAAGACTTGGCTTGTGCCAAGTCCGTTAGGACGGCCGAATTGCTATGCCATCCATGGCGCAATCGGCACTAGCGCCATCCGGGCGCGTCGCCGGCAGAAGTCTTAGTCGTTCTATCCAGGGAAAGTTAACCTTTCCATCTGGATAAGATAAGCAAGTACTTTCAGTAATGGTCTATTCACGAGCAGGAATTAGCATTTTATAAAGAGAAAATACTCATAATCTACCTTGCGGTAGTTATGGGTATTTTTTTACTAGACATTTGCCTCAGGCGTTTTATTGCAACACAACATCAACTAGGAGAAAATGCAGCATCCAGTAATAGAGAGAGAATCGAAATTTGAAGTTTGTCATAGAGAGACACATTAGACAGATAAATGTAACTCGTTGGAGAATATTTCATCAATGATGCAGGATTTTAATCGGTAATAACGAATTATTATGATTGAAGGAATCAACAGAATATTCATTAACTCCGAATCTGGTAGTCTAATGGAAACTACGACAACCAGGTCGTTGGGTTTGCCGGGAAACCGGTAAGCCTCCCGTTGCGGAAAGGAGTCAGTGCTACTATTGAGGCAGGGCGCTCATCCTTTTTTGGCGTGCTCTGTCTTTTATTTGCCCCATAAGCATAACTTTCTCAAAACCAAAATGAGGACAACAGCGGCTGCCGCTGCAAAAGAATCGGCACAAGCCGTGTTTTCTTTATTTGCAAGACCTGATGTTACGTTAAAATTTAGACAGGAGGGTGACTATGGCTGTGTATGCCGAAAACGCTATTGATAGTACCTGGGACGGATGGCTAAATTTTACAGCCACGCTAAAAAGTGCTGACAAAAATTATAATTATTCTATCAGACCAGAGATTTGGGATTCATGGGTAAGGTGCCGCCAAGCTAAGGTTAATGCCAATGATGATAGCATTCATCGCCAATTGGAAATTGCCAGTCTTCAGGTTATGTTGCGAAGAAACCGGGATCTTATTATTATTGCCAAACCCTTTATGGAAAACTTGTATCAGATTGTCGCAGGCTCTGGTTTTGTTGTAGCACTAGCCGATATACGCGGTTATATTATGGAGATTTTTGGCGATAAAGATACCTTGACGAACCCAATGACTGCAAGCTTTTTTCAAGGCGCAAATTGGAGTGAAGTCGAGGCTGGTACTAACGCCATTGGTACAGCATTGGTAACAGGGCAATCAATTCAGGTTTCAGGATCTGAACATTACTGCCGCAAACACCACTGTCTGACTTGCTCGGCAGCCCCGATCATTGACGACAAGGGGACAGTTCTAGGAATTCTCGACGTTTCAGGCAAATCAGAGGCTGCTCATTTGCATACACTGGGGATGGTGATGGCTGCAGCGGAAGCAATCATGGCCCAGCTAGGTATTAGGAAAAAAAATAAAGAACTCAGTGTAATTAATAATCGTTTGACAAATATTTTCAATACTATGTCTGATGGTGTAATTATGGTTGACAATAATGGTGTTATTAGCGAACTGAACCCTGTGGCCAAAAATATACTAGGTATTGGCATAAATAACACTGAGGATACACGTGGACTTCAGGTAGAAAGTATCTTAGGAGCTAAAAATTCCTTTGTTAGAAGAATGATAATGTGCAAAGAATCCTGCGCAGACACTGAAATTATGCTAGACATTAACGGTGAGATCAGTCATTTTTGGGCATCAGGGGAGCCTGTTACCGATGAACAGGGAGTAGTGACAGGCGGTGTTATTATTCTACGTCCCATTAAACAAATTCAAAATTTGGTTAACCGGTTTAGCGGAAACTATGGGACTTTGCAGTTTAGCGACATTATTGGCGAAAGTAAAGCTATTCTGGAAGCTATCCGGATTGCTTCTCTTGCCGCAAACTCGCTGTCCAGCGTATTACTTCAAGGCGAAAGCGGTACAGGAAAAGAAATATTTGCCCAGGCTATTCACAATCGAAGTGAACGTAACGCCGGACCTTTCATAGCTGTAAACTGCGGGGCTATACCTAGGGAACTTATTGGCAGTGAACTATTTGGCTACGCGGAGGGTGCCTTTACTGGGGCTAAACGTGGGGGTAAGCCAGGTAAATTCGAGCTCGCCTGCGGTGGAACGCTGTTTTTGGATGAAATTGGCGATATGCCGTTAGAGCAGCAAGTAGCACTGCTGCGTGTATTGCAGGAGAGAAAAGTAAATCGAATTGGTTGTGATAAGGTAATCCCGGTTGATGTCAGGGTGATTTGTGCTACCAATAAAAGCTTATTGAAAGAAGTAGAAAAGGGGACCTTTCGCAAAGATCTATATTATCGATTAGATGTTATATCTATCACCATACCGCCGCTGCGGGAACGTTCAGAAGATATCATAGCATTGTTTAATTATTTTTTAGAAAAGCAGGATAAGCATGACCGGAACTTTTTGGTTAGTCCGGAGGTTATTGACCGAATTATACGATACGACTGGCCAGGAAATGTGCGTGAACTCCAGAATGTGGTGGAACGGATTGTTAGTCTGACAGAAGGGCAGGTGGTAAATTTAGGGAATTTACCAAAAGAAATCTGTAATTGGCAACCAGTAAATACAGATAGCGAAAGTGTGGCTTCTTCAAATCATCATGCAGCAGAATCATTTTGCGGGAGAGAGGGACGACGCTTCATGCTTGAAGAGCAGGAAAGACAGGAAATTCTGGAGCTGCTTTTCAACCATAGAGGAAATGTTAGTCTGACAGCGCGCAGCATGGGAGTTTCGCGAAATACCCTGTACCGAAAAATGAAACAGTATGAAATATACAAATAGTACATAAGTGTCACTTTTGCATTACACTTATGCACATATTTAGGTACACATAACAGACCGAGAGAGAAGCAATGTTACTATATGTCTCGAACAAGTTGTATTTATTTTTCCATAAAGAATAAAATTAATAGTATAATTAAAGTACATATTCTTATCTAAAATCCCGCTTATAGCCATAAATAAAGGGTAATGTATTCTTAATCAAAGAACGTGTCCTTGCTGAGAGGATACGTTCTTTGGAAGTTAACTAGCCCTGGTTATACTTTTGGAAAATAGTCAAAATTGGCATAAATCTTGCAATTATATATTATCGTAATTGCTCCAAAACAATTCTAGAACACTCTAGCGTTACAAGAGGCTACATATGCAGATTGGTATTAGCTAAGGAGGAAGATCAATGAGAGCAGTTCCTGTATATCAGGCAGAAGGTATGGTTCTCTGTCATGATATTACTGAAATTATTCCAGGAAAACGTAAAGGCAAAGCATTTAGGAAGGGCCATGTAATCTGTAAGGAAGATATTCCGAGACTGCTGGATATTGGCAAGGAAAATATTTATGTCTGGGAAGTAAACGCGCAGACAATTCATGAAAATGATGCGGCAACCAGATTTGCTAAGGCCGTAGCAGGGGCGGGTCTATCCTTGGATGAGGCCTCAGAGGGCAAGGTTGAAATTAGAGCCAATACTCTTGGCTTGCTAAAAGTAAATGCCGAAGCTGTGGAAAAAATCAACGATATTGATCAAGTGGCTGCAGCTACCTTGCACACTAACCAGATGGTGAATGCAGGGAATAAGGTTACAGGCTGCAAAATTATTCCGTTGGTGATTAATGCAGAGAAACTTCAACAAATTGAACAGATTGGTATTGATTACTACCCAGTTGTGGAGGTTAAACCTTTAAAGGCCTGCAAGGTGGGAGTGGTTACTACTGGTAGTGAAGTGTACCATGGTCGGATAAAGGATTGTTTCGGCCCGGTATTGACAGATAAATTCGAACATTTAGGCAGTTCTATTTTGCGGCAAATATTTGTACCAGATGATATTTCTATGATTGCAGAGGCCATTCAAAGTTTGCGCGCCGCAGGCGCCGATATGATTGTGACTACCGGCGGCATGTCTGTCGACCCAGATGATGTAACACCTTCTGGTATTAGGGAGGCAGGTGGTGAGATTGTTATATATGGAGCACCTACCCTGCCTGGTGCAATGTTTATGCTGGCTTATTTAGGAACCGTTCCGGTTCTAGGATTGCCTGGTTGTGTAATGTATCATAAAAGCACAATATTTGATTTAGTGGTCCCCCGCTTACTGGCTGGAGAAGTACTGTCCAGGAAAGATATAACAAAGTTTGGCTACGGTGGGTTGTGTCTTGTATGCGAAGAATGCCGGTATCCTGAATGCGGCTTTGGCAAAGGTAACTGATAAGCTACGTGGTAAGGTTGTGCGTATTTCGGGGATGAAGAAATCCCCTGAAATATAGATTATTGAATAATAAGGGAGACGAGAGAGCAGATGCAAAAGAAAATTCTGAATATCAATGGTTTGCCTAGAACGCTAATTGTTGATCTAGAAGCCAGTTTGGCTAGTGTGCTCCGGGAACAACTGCTGATGACTGGTTGCAAGGTTGGCTGTAATCAGGGTCAATGCGGGACTTGTTCAATTATCATGGATGGTCGGGTAGTACGTTCTTGCATCACGAAGATGAAAAAAGTTCCTGACGAAGCCAATATTACAACTATTGAAGGTCTGGCTACACCTACTAACCTCCATCCGCTGCAAGTTGCCTGGATGGCCTATGGCTGCGCTCAATGCGGTTTCTGCAGTCCTGGATTTATTTTGTCAGCGAAAGTATTGCTTGATGAGAATCCCAGCCCCACTAGAGAAGAAATTCGCGCATGGTTCCAAAAACACCGCAATGCCTGCCGTTGCACAGGTTACAAGCCTCTAGTTGATGCTGTTATGGCAGCTGCTAGTATTCTGCGCGGGGAAATGCGCAAAGAGGATCTAATTTTTAAACCTGTTGGCAACAAAATTTACGGCACAACCTATATTCGTCCGTCTGCCTTGCAGAAAGTTACCGGCACCTGGGATTTTGGCGCCGATGTTGCGCTGCAAATGCCTACAGGCACTTTGCGGTTAGCTCTTGTTCAAGCAGAAGTATCCCATGCTAATATTAAAGGCATTGACACCTCAGCAGCTGAGAAAATGCCTGGTGTATATAAAGTAATCACCCATAAAGATGTTAAAGGCAAAAATCGGATTTCCGGTCTGATCACTTTCCCGACTAATAAAGGTGATGGCTGGGATCGCCCCATTCTTTGCGATGAGAAAGTATTCCAGTTTGGCGATGCCATTGCCATAGTTGCCGCAGATACGGAAGAACATGCCCAGGCAGCAGCTAAAGCGGTAAAGGTTGATCTTGAAGTATTGCCAGCATACATGAGTGCTCCTGCCGCAATGGCACCTGATGCCATTGAAATCCATCCCGGAACCCCTAATGTTTACTTTGAGACTGGTGTGGTAAAAGGCGAAGACACTAAGCCAGTTATGGATAGCGCCGATGTTGTCATTGCAGAAGTTGAAACTTACTGCAGCCGTCAGCCACATCTTCCGCTTGAGCCTGACTGCGGATCTGCCTATATGGATGAAGAAGGCCGTCTGACTATCCACTCTAAGAGTATTGCATTACACTTGCACCATGCCATGATTGTCGCCGGTATAGGTATTGAACCGGAGAAATGCCGCCTTGTAGCCAATCCGACTGGTGCTACTTTTGGCTATAAGTTTAGTCCAACCAATGAAGCTTTGCTGGGGGTTGCCTGTCTTGCTTGCGATGGTAAGCCTGTTTCCCTTATCTTCAATATGTTCCAGCAAATTACCTATACAGGCAAGCGTTCACCTGCACTCGTAAAAACGAAACTTGCTGCTGATAAGGCAGGTAAAATTTTGGCAATGGATACCAACTGGTGGCTGGATCATGGTCCGTACAGTGAATTCGGTGACCTGAACTGCATACGGCAAGGTCAGTTTACCGGTGCTGGTTATGATATTCCGAAAATCCGCGGTAAAGGCAAGTGTGTGTGCACCAACCATGGCTGGGGATCTGCTTTCCGTGCCTACGGCTCGCCTAAAGCCTTCTTGTCATCAGAAATCTGCATTGATGAGCTGGCCGAAAAACTCGGCATGGATCCATTGGAATTACGCTATAAGAATGTATATCGCCCTGGTGCTACCACGCCGACCGGCCAGGTACCAGAAGTATTCTGTCTGCCGGACATGCTTGACAAAATCCGTCCCCACTGGGAAGAGGCCAAGAAACGTTGTAAAGAACTTTCAACCCCTGAAAAGAAACGCGGCGTAGGCTTATCACTTGGAATATATGGTTGCGGTCTGGATGGTGCGGACAGTTCGCAAGCTTGGACAGAACTTAATCCGGATGGCACAATAACTGTCGGTAACTCCTGGCAGGATCATGGTCAAGGTGCTGACCTTGCTACTTTGACACATTCTCATGAAACTTTCCGTCAAATGGGGATTACCCCTGATCAAATTAAGCTTGTCATGAATGATATGGCTTTCACACCGGCCAGTGGTCCGTCCGGCGGTAGCCGTCAAAACGTTATGACTGGTAACGCGACCAGGGTTGCCAGTGAAATGCTGGTCAATGCTATGCGTAAACCTGACGGCACGTTCCGGACTTACGACGAAATGGTAGCTGAAAAAATTCCGCTTCACTATGATGGTTCATGGACGGCATCCATGTGCAGTGACTGCGATCTTGAGACCATGCAAGGCAACCCGTTCGCCATTTACATGTATGCAGTCTTTATGCCTGAAGTTGAAGTCGATATGAAGACCGGTAAAGCGACCGTAGTTAGGTTTGTAACTGTTCAGGATATCGGAACACTTACCAATAAAACAACCTGCGACGGTCAAGTCTACGGCGGTTTGGCTCAAGGTATTGGTCTTGCTCTTACTGAAGACTTTGACGACCTCAAAAAGCATACCAGCCTTGTTGGTTGCGGCCTTCCGTTTATTAAAGATATTCCGGATGATATGGAAATCATCTACAATATTTCCCCGCGTGAGCATGGACCATATGGTGCTGCTGGCGTAGGTGAAGGGCCGCTCACGGCTCCACATCCGGCTATTCTTAACGCCATTTATAATGCCTGTGGTGTACGCATTTACTCAGTACCTGCACTGCCAGAAAAAATAAAAGCAGGCCTGGACGCATTAGCTGCTAAAAAGTAAGTCATTAGCGGTAACTAAGCGAATAAAGAAAATGTAGAATTCTAAAACTAGACTGGAAAGCGTATCGCTTTCCGGTCGTTTTAGGATTATCTATACCAGGAAGAGGGTGTTTCAAATGGATCAAATGGATCAAAAATTATTGCGTCAACGGGAATCCAAATGTATTCAGGAAAATCCACCAGGTTGTAATGCTGGGTGTCCAATTCATGTTGATGCTCGGGGTATGGCTAAAGCTGTACAGCAAGAAGATTACGCGACAGGATTTGCCTTATATAACAGAATGGTCCCTTTTCCCAGAATTATTAGCAGAATTTGTGATCAACCCTGTCGTAAAGCCTGTAAGCGTAACGAAATTGATGAATCTATTTTTATCAAGGGTTTAGAACAAATTTGTGTTGATAATAACAATACTGCTCCCAAGTTACTATTACCGAAGGCTAAAAGCCAAAAAGTAGCTATTGTTGGTGCCGGGTTAAGCGGCTTGACCGCAGCAGTAGAGCTTAGTCGCAAAGGGTACAAAGTGACTGTTTTTGAAGCCACAGACCGTTTGGGAGGAAGTATCTGGGATATCGCGGAAGACAAGCTGCCACGACAGTTGATTCATAATGATTTTGAGATTATCGCCAAATTTCCTATAGAGATTCGCTATAATACAGCTATTAGCGCCTTAGACAGTTTGTGCGAGGAGTATGATGCGATCTATCTAACTACAGGTTTTCAACAAACTGACAATTCAGACTTAGGTCTGGAGTTAACCTCAGATGGCAAAATCAAGGTTGATTTGACATCGTTAGCAACAAGCAACAATAAGGTGTTCGCTGGTGGCAGTCTTCGCCGCGAATACGGACATCCATCCCCGATTGCTTCAATAGCTGATGGTAAAACCGTCGCAATTTCGATTGACCGGCTGTTTCAAAATGCATCCCTTACTGCTAATCGAGAGAAAGAGGGACCTTATGAGACTGCGCTCTATACCAACATAAAAGGGATAAAGCCTGAGGCCATGGTACTTGCTGGCGATTCTGCTAGTGGTTACAGTAAAACAGAAGCTGTTCAGGAAGCTAATCGTTGTTTGTTATGTGAGTGCCAGGAGTGCGTGAAAGCCTGCGAATATCTTGCACATTATCGGGGGTACCCCAAACGGTATGTACGCGAGGTATACAATAATTTGTCCATTGTTATGGGAATCCACCATGCTAATAATATGATTAACTCTTGTAGTTTATGTGGTCTGTGTGAACAGATTTGTCCGGGAAATTTGAATATGGGCGAAATCTGCCATGAAGCAAGGAAAATGATGGTAGAAAAGGGAAAGATGCCTCCGTCGACTCATGACTTTGCTTTAAGGGATATGCAATTTAGCAATAGCGAATCATGTGCTCTAACTAGAAATCAGCCTGGTAGCTCATCAAGTGAATGGGTATTCTACCCTGGTTGCCAGTTAGCAGCCTCATCACCGCATTATGTACAACAGATATACAGCTTTTTATGTGAAAAGCTGGGCGGTGGTGTCGGGATAATGCTAGGTTGTTGTGGAGCACCAGCCACTTGGGCAGGACAGGAGGCAGCGTTTCGGGAGACAAGAAATAAGCTAGATAGTAATTGGCGTAGTTTGGGAAGTCCCAAGATTATTGCGGCTTGTCCTACCTGTTTTAGCCTATTTAAACATGATTCACCTGATATGCCGGTGGAAAACTTATGGACATTGCTGGAACGTATCGGTCTGCCAGAAGGCAGCAACCAGTTAGCCAAGACACCGCAAAAATTGGCGATACATGACAGCTGTACCACAAGGCATGATGCTGAGCTTCAGACCAGTGTAAGAAACCTTTTGGGTAAGCTGGGATATCAAATTGAAGAGTTGCCTTTAAACCGTGAAACTACAGTATGTTGCGGTTATGGAGGCTTAATGCTCTATGCCAACCAAGAGATTGCGCATAAAGTTATAGATAGACGAATTAATGAAAGTGAATTAGACTATATCGCGTACTGTAGCATGTGCCGGGATAATTTTGCCAGTCAGGGAAAACGTACGTATCATCTCCTTGATCTGATTTTTGGTGGTGGCAAGGAAAATCTGGCCGCGCAAGCAGGGCCGGGTTATTCACAGCGTCAGGAAAACCGTGCTAGATTGAAACAAACATTGCTAAGAGAAGTTTGGGGTGAAGAGGTGGCAGAACCGCAAACTGAGGTCAAGGTCACTATTCCAGCAGATGTATTGCAGCAGATGGAGGATAGGCGGATTCTTGTCGATGATGTTACTAAAGTTATTGCCCATGCGGAAAGTACTGGCAGTAAACTTAAGGATGCCAGGAGCGGTCATTATATAGCGTATTTTCAGCCAGCCAGCGTGACCTATTGGGTAGAGTACTTGCCGCAGGCTGATGGATTTGTCGTTCATAATGCTTATTGTCACAGAATAGAAATTGGAGGATAATTGAGGAACATGAGCAAACTGATAGAAGAACAGCCATTAGATATTGTTTGTGTTAAATGTGGCATTAAGCTGACACTAGGAAAGGTAGAGTTGTCCTATCTTGGTAGCAACTTTCCGGTTGAGTTATATAGATGTTCGCAATGTGGGTTAGTATATATTCCTGAGGAATTAGCTATTGGCAAAATGAAAAAGGTGGAAGCAGCGTTGGAGGATAAATGATGCTTCACCAACATCCGGGCGGGCTGACATTAACCAAGCGGGTTGTTGAGTACTGTGCATTTATACCTGGTGCAAAAGTACTTGATGTCGGTTGCGGCACCGGAGTAACTATGGAGTATCTACAGGATACTTATGGGTTACAGGCAGTAGGAGTCGATGTATCTAAGGTTCGGCTGGAACAGGGCAGGAAACGCTTGCCCTATTTGCAGTTTATCCAAGCAGCAGGCGAAAGCCTGCCGTTTGTCGATGTCTCATTTGACGGAGTAATAACTGAATGCAGTCTGTCGGTTATGCAGGATGCAGGTACAGTTTTAACTGAAATTAGCCGTATTCTTATACCAGGGGGAAAACTGGCGATAACAGATGTTTATTTACCGATTTCCGCTAGCTCGGCTGGTTATCTGAATAGAAACCAACTAAAAACAATGTTGGAGAAAGCTGGCTTTACTATCATTGTTTGGGAAGACCAGTCTGCTTTTTTGCGGGAGTTTATTGCCTGCTATATTATGGAATACGGATCAATGGAAGAACTGTGGCAATGTGTCTCCATTCCCAAGACAAAGTTGGGATATTTTTTACTAGTGGCTGAAAAAAGGCAAATGGAAGGATGAAATACTTTGGACGAAAAAACATGTCCTCGCT
Organism: Sporomusa silvacetica DSM 10669; assembly: GCF_002257705.1. Taxonomy (GTDB): domain Bacteria; phylum Bacillota; class Negativicutes; order Sporomusales; family Sporomusaceae; genus Sporomusa; species Sporomusa silvacetica. The sequence goes on along the minus strand of NZ_LSLK01000114.1, from coordinate 52,634 downwards.
GTAATAGTGAACTAACGAATAATGCCCCCTTGTATCAATGCTGTAGGTGCTTTACCCTTTATTGCAAAAATTGTGAAGATAGCAATCAGGGCCGGAAATGTCCTAAATGTAATATGGGACCGCGCTTGATCGTTCCGGTGGGAAAATAAGAAGGTGTGGTGGCACGAATAATGGCAGAAGAAACGGAGCTTTTAGATAAAATTGAGGCAGACGAGGTTATTGTCGAAGTTATTGATAAAAACACAGGTAAAATGTTTAGACGGAACCTGCCGCTGGGATATTTGGAAACCGATAACGGCGTAATATTGTCCGGAGAAACCATTGACGGCAAACCAGCACAAATCAACTTTTTATCTGATGCCGCTTTGGCTAAAATCAATGACTTATTTGGGAAAGGCCCTGATCATTCTCGGTGTGACAACAAGGAGGAGCAGGGATGAGTTTTTCTAAATTGCTGTCAGCGTTGAATAGCAATAGTGCCGGAGTAATAGATACCTTAACGGTGATAGAGTGTAACCCCAAGCAGGCTAGCCAGCTTGGGCAAATGATTATTATTCAATCAGATGGCAAATCAGAAACAAAAGTGGATGGACAACTAGAGCCATTTGTGATGGATAAAATATTGGATATAGTGCGGACAACGAGTTGGACCAAGCCAGTAATTATTTTAGTTGAAGATCAGCAGAAAAATACATACCGACTATTTTGGGATAGAATTGTCCAAAAGTTGCGCGCTATCGTGTTTGGCGGCGGCCATATTAGCCAGCCATTGGTTCAATTACTGTCATTAATAGATTTTGCCGTGACGGTTATTGATGACCGTCCGGAATTTGCCAATACAGCCAGATTTCCTAGCGCTCACCAGGTAGTCTGCAATAATTTTCAGCTAGCCATGAAAAACCTTACAATAGACAATGGTACGGCTATCATTATTGTAACCCGCGGACACCGTTATGACTTGGATTGCCTGCGTGCTACTATGGGAAGCAATGCCCGGTATCTGGGAATGATTGGCAGTAAAAAACGTATTAGAGAGATCATTAAGCTGGTGCAGGAAGAAGGAGCGCCAATAGATATTGAAAAGCGGCTTCATGCGCCTATTGGTCTTGATATTAAAGCAGAAACGCCTGCTGAAATAGCACTTAGTATTGCGGCAGAAGTGGTGGCAGCTTTTCGTGGTGGGTCCGGCTGCCCACTGAGCGGGTATAAGGAGGCGTTCTAATGGATCGGGATTTATTAGAATATATCTGTGAATGTCAGAGTAAAGGAGAAAATGCGGCCTTAGTCACCATTGTGGAAACGCGCGGCTCGACTCCCCGTAAGGCTGGCAGTAAAATGCTGATTTTGCCTGATGGCAGATCTTGTGGTACCATTGGCGGTGGCTGTGGGGAAGCAGAAGTTAGGCGTCAGGCGTTAACAGCACTAGATAATAAGCAATCCCAGATGTATACAGTAAGAATGCTAAATGACGTGGCTGCAGATGAAGGGATGGTCTGTGGGGGAATCATGGAAGTGTTTATTCAGATCATATAAGCTATGATGAAGCGAAAGGATGGGCTGGAAACATGACAGACAGATTCATGAAGTTGCTTGAGTTATCACAAGCGGGTTTTTACTGTAGCCAAATCTTACTTATTATTGGACTGGAGGCCCAAGGAAAAGAAAATCCTGATCTAGTGCGAGCTATGTCAGGACTTGTTGGCGGCCTGGGGTTCAGTGGAAGGACTTGTGGTGCTTTGACTGGCGGGGCCTGTCTGATCGGTCTATATGCCGGTAAGGGATCAGTCGAAGAAATAGAAGACAGTCGTGTCAATGATATGATAAGAGAGTTTGCGGAATGGTTTGAGCAGGAACCAGGTTCCCAATATAACGGCAGTACCTGTGATATCATCTTAGAGAAGAACCCGCAAAACCGGGCATCACGCTGTCCGGACCTTGTGCTAAAGACTCTTGATAAAGTGGAAGAAATCTTAGTAGCCAATGGGTATGACCTCTCAGGGCGGCTCGAAATTTAGGCATCCTATATATTTCGCGCATTAAAGAAGATTATAGATACAACGTGTTAAGTAGATGGTGTCTTGCCTAAACACCACCTATTAACCACGTTGTATCTACGAAATGTTAGGAGGCTATGAATGAAAAAGCTATACCAAAACTTAGTTAAGTTGCTCTCAGCTGGTGAAAATGTTGTTTTGGCTACCATCTTTCATAGCGCTGGGTCAGCTCCGCGTTCTGCCGGAGCCAAGATGATTATTTGTGCAGATGACTCCATTATTGGTACAGTTGGCGGTGGGCGGGTAGAAGCCGATACAATTGAATTAGCAAAAAAAGTGCTGGTAAACCGCCAATCGGTAATATTGCCTTTTGATTTGACAGGTGCAGATGCGGCTGGGTCGGGCATGATCTGTGGCGGTAAAGGCGAAATTCTGCTAGATTATCTGGATGCGGCCAATAGTGATAATCGTCTGATTTATGAAGCCATCCTCGCCACAATGGATAAGGCACAAAAGGCATGGCTAATGACAGAATTAAGCAGCCAAGCGGTGGCTGGTCAAACAAGACAGCAATGCCTTGTTAAGCAGGATGGTACTATTATCGGTAACTTCCACTGTGAGCCAGAGTTTATGGAAAAGATGTCTTCAGGTCCGGCCAAAATTTCTATCCATGCTGATGCGAACGAGAACCGAATTTTTATTGTTGAGCCTATTCGTACGATTAGTACAGTATATCTATTTGGGGCTGGTCACGTTTCCCAGCAGATTGCTAAACTAACAGAAATGGTAGGGTTTGTAACCGTAGTTATTGATGATCGACCAGCTTTTGCCAATAGGGAACGGTTTCCTCAATCGGAAATTATGGTTGTAGACGATTTTGAGTGTATGGCAAAATTGCCTATCGATAAAGATAGTTATCTAGTCATTGTAACGCGAGGACATCTTCATGACAGAACGGTGTTAGAACAAGCGCTAGAAACTGAGGCAGGCTATATTGGGATGATTGGCAGCAAAAAGAAACGGGATCATTTATATAAGATATTACAAGCGCAAGGCGTTGGTGCAGCCAAGCTCCAACAAGTCTATTCACCAATTGGAATTGACATTTATGCTGAAACTCCGGAAGAAATCGCAGTAAGCATTGTCGCCGAATTGATAAAAGCCAGGGTGGAGCGGGAAAATGTATAGCTCAAGGATAATCGGATTAATTGTTGCTGCAGGCTATTCTTCCCGTATGGGGACATTCAAGCCGCTGATGCCCTTAGGGGAAAAAAAAGTAATTGAAACGGCAGTAGACAGTTTGCGCCTGGGCGGGATAAATGATATCCGGGTGATAGTTGGATATCGGGCGGCCGAATTATATCCGGTATTAGAACGTTTGCCTGTCAGCATTATCGAAAACCCCAATTATGCGTCAGGTATGTTTTCTTCTATAGTTGCTGGTGTTAGAGCTTTGGCCGCAGAAGCGGAGGCCTTCATGATGCTGCCTGGCGATACCCCGCTGATAAGAAGCAGCAGTATTAAGGAACTGATAAAAAAATACCGGCAGACAGGTGCAGCCGTGGTATATCCGACTTTTAACGGTCAGCGCGGTCATCCGCCGGTGATTAGTGACAAGTGTTTTGCCAGTATTCTTAACGGGGATGGTGCTGGTGGGCTTCGCCATATTTTAGAACAGTTTGCTGCCGACAGTGTGGTAGTGCCAGTCGCAGATCAGGGTGTATTGATGGATATGGACACCATGGACGACTATCAGCAACTTGCCAAGTTTTACGCCAAACGGAACATACCAACATATGACGAATGTCTGGCCTTATTAGATAAGTATCAGACTGGCGATAAGGTATTGCGTCATGGGCAGACTGTTGCTGCGGTTGCGCAGCAGTTGGTGGATCTGCTTAATGGCGCTGGTTTAAAGCTTAATAGTGAATTGGTGGTCGCCGGGGGATTGTTGCATGATCTTGCTAAAGGTAAACCTAATCATCCCCGGCGGGGGGGGCGTTTGGTTACAAGTAATGGTTTTTCAGCCTTAGCTGGTATTGTTGCGGCGCATATGGACTTAGAATTGACGGCAGAGCAGGCAATTGATGAAGCAGCAGTGCTGTTTCTTGCTGACAAGTTAGTACAAGGTGACAGGCGGGTATCTCTAAATGAGCGATTCAATTTGCCATTGGCAAAGTTCTCCGAAAATCCTGAAATACTAGCGGCGGTTTTGCGTCGACAGCAGACGGCAGAAATTATCCGAGATCGGATAACAGGCCTGGTGGGAATAGGCAGTTTGGAGAAACTAGTATTACGATAGGGGGCGAATCTGTAATGCAGGTATATGTAAATAATGCAGCGACTTCCTGGCCCAAGGCACCGCAAGTGGGCGAAATGGTGGCTTCTTATGTTAGCGGCGTGCCACATCATGCCGGACGTTCTGGTTTTTCCGGGCCGGACATTGCCGGCGAATGCCGTAAATTATTGGCTAATTTGCTGCAGGTAAAAGATGCCACCCGAATTGTTCTGGGATCAAACGCTACCCATGCCTTAAATATTGCTTTGCATGGTATTCACTGGCAGTCGGGGGCCGCGGTGATAACTACAGCTGCCGAACATAATTCCGTATTACGCCCCTTGCACTATCTGGGAAAAACTAAGGGAGTTGATGTTCATATACTTCCCGTGGATAAGCAAGGGCGGGTTAATCCGGAGGAATGGGAAACTGCATTAGCAAAATATAAGCCGCAAGTAGCTGTTTTTACGCATGCTTCTAATGTTACTGGCGCGGTAAATGACGCGGCTTTGCTTGGCAGGCTGGCTAAACAGGCAGGTGCAGTTACGCTTTTGGATGCGTCACAAAGCCTGGGAATTGTGCCAGTTCTACCAGAAGTTTGGGGAATTGATTTAGTAGCCTTTACTGGCCATAAGTATTTGTTAGGTCCGTCCGGCACAGGCGGCTTATATATAGCTCCGGAAGTTGATCTGGAACCTGTATGGGTAGGTGGAACAGGAGTCCAGAGTGATCTTGACGAGATGCCGGTAACTATGCCAATCCGATACGAAGCCGGTACACCCAATGACCCTGCAATTGCCGGACTATCAACGGCCCTAAAGTGGAGTGCCGAGCATGTTCTTAACGTCAGTGCACTGCAAAGTAAGACCGAGCGGTTGGCCAGCGGACTGGTGACAGCCGGAGCAGATGTTATTATTGTCGAGCCGCCCCGAACACCGGTTATTTCCTTTACGCTAAAGAACTGGACGGTAGAAGACGCTGGCGAAGTGCTGCAAAAAAGTTTTGAGATCGTCTGCCGCACAGGTCTCCACTGTGCGCCGCTGATTCATACTTATTTGGGTACAGCTCCTGCGGGCACGATACGGCTGAGCTTATCACAGTTTACTACTGATGAGGACATTGATTACTGTCTTAAGGCAATCAATGCATTGACGCATGAAACAGTATGAATGTAAGAAAGTCGAAAATTGTTTTAGCAGTGCCAATATTTACGAGTATCGGCTGCCCATAAAAGCCAAAGAAGAGTTTATTGAATGTTTTGCGCCGCTTGGTGTCATCAAATATCATAAGAATTTTCCTCGGCCTTGTTTTCAAGCCAGTCTAACAGATGGTGCAACAATCAAAGGAATTATTGCGGACTCGGTGATTAAGGTTAGCTTTCCAGATAGCAATCCGCAGGAATGCAAAGCTAACTTTGAGATATTTTTAGAAGATTTGCTTAAAAAGCAGACTGCTGGTAGGGAGAGATAGTATGCCGATGGATGCCATTGAAAATACAGAAGAAATTGTACTTTCTACAACGCAAAGTGTTTGCCCCGAATGTTTGGCGCGGATTCCGGCAACTCGGGTAGCAAAGGGCAATCAGGTGTTTTTACGGAAGCATTGTCCAGAGCATGGCGAGTATCAAGTTTGTATTTGGGAGGGAGAGCCTAGCTATTTAGGCTGGGCTAATACTCAAATACCAACTTCGCCGACGGTGTGCGCAACCGAGGTCAGCCAGGGCTGTCCATTTGACTGCGGTTTATGTTCAGAGCACCGTCAGCAGACTTGTTGTGTGCTGCTGGAAGTGACAAATCAATGTAACTTACACTGTCCTGTCTGTTTTGCCGCCACTTCGCCGACGGCTAAGGAAGAGCCAGGACTTGAAGTTATTGAGGGGTGGTACCGGATGCTCATGAACAGCGGCGGTCCCTATAATATTCAGTTATCAGGCGGTGAGCCGACTGTACGCGATGATTTACCAGAAATCATTGCCTTGGGGAAAAAGTTAGGCTTGGTTTTTTTTCAGGTTAATACCAATGGCCTGCGGCTGGCAACTGATGAACAGTATGTTAGCAGGCTGAAAGCGGCAGGTCTAAACTGTGTTTTTTTGCAATTTGATGGACTGAGCGACGATGTCTACGTCAAATTGCGCGGGAAAGCATTACTTGATATTAAGAAAAAAGCCATTAAGGTTTGTGCCGCGCATGAAATTGGGGTTGTGCTTGTGCCTACTTTGGTACCAGGGGTAAATGACAGTCAGATTGGCGATATCCTGAACTTTGCCATAAGCAAGATGCCTGCTGTACGGGGCGTCCACTTTCAGCCAGTAAGCTATTTTGGCAGATATCCGGTAGAACCGAAAGATACTGACAGGATTACTATTCCCCAAGTTCTGCGAGAAATTGAGAAACAGACAGATGGGCAAATGAAAGCAACGCATTTCCGACCGCCAGGTGGTGAACATTCCCATTGTTCTTTTCATGGTAACTTTGTCCTAATGCCCGGAGGACATCTAAAGCCTTTAGTGCAAGAAAATACGAGTGCTTGCTGCTGTCAAAGTGAACCTATAACCGATGGGGCAAAACGCGCCAGACAGTTTGTTGCCAGGCAATGGTCGTCAGCTCACTCAGAAACAGGTATTCAGCGTAAACAGCAACCCAGACCACAAGCCGGTATGGGCAATGTAGCCAGCCTTGATGAGTTTTTGGAACGAGTAAGTACCTATAAGCTGGCGGTATCAGGAATGGCATTTCAGGATGCCTGGACATTGGATTTAGACCGGTTAAAACAGTGTTTTATTCATGTGGTGGGACCTGATAATAAACTGATTCCTTTTTGTGCCTATAATCTTACTAACCGGCAAGGGCAGGCTTTGTATCGGAGGGGACAATGACGGCCAGAGTGAAGATAACACCGTTAGATGCATTGGTAGCGGCGAAAATAGGGGCCGAAGGCGGGCAACTGACCCAGGCACAACTATCTAGCTACCAACTAGCCCGGTTAAAGGAAACAATAACAAGGGTGCAGAGTCTGAGTCCTTTTTACCGACGACGTCTGGCCAACCAAAAAGTAGCTTCCCTTACACGCCTGGAAGATCTTGCCGACTATCCCTTTACCACAGCGGCTGATGTGACTGAGCATGCCATTGAGATGGTATGTGGTTCCCAAAGCCAAATCAACCGGGTGGTAACGCTTGCTACCTCAGGTACTACCGGCAATCCCAAGCGGGTTTATTTCAGTAAGTTTGATCAGCAATTGACAATTGATCATTTTGGTTGTGGTATGTCTACCTTAGTGGGGCCAGGTGACAAAACGCTGATTTTGCTGCCTGGCGAGCGTCCCGGTAGTGTAGGTGATCTATTATTAAAAGGATTGCTTGGTATTGGGGTAGTGCCTGTTGCCTACGGCCTTGTGCAAAATCCCGCAGATGCTGTCCGGAAAATGTGTTTGGAACAGGCAACAAGTCTTGTTGGTATTCCGGTACAAGTTCTGGCAATGGCCCGTTATTGGGAAAAATGGGGCAAGAGCAGCTGGGCACCAAGATGCGGCTTATTAAGTACTGATTATGTACCTGCTGCCGTCGTGAACGAACTAAAGCGCATCTGGAATTGTGAAATATACGATCATTATGGCATGACCGAAATGGGCTTAGGTGGCGGAATGGAATGCAGTGCCCATAACGGACATCATTTACGGGAAGCTGATTTATACTTCGAAATTATTGATCCTGATTCTACCCGCGTACTTCCAGACGGAGAGTATGGCGAGGTCGTATTTACTACTCTGACAAGGCAGGGCATGCCGCTGATTCGCTACCGCACAGGGGATATTTCGCGGTTTATTCCTGAGCTATGTCCTTGCGGCAGTATATTGCGGTGTTTGGAACGCGTCCGCTGCCGGAAGGATGGCAGGGTAAGCTTGGGGCAAGCCGGAACGATTACTATGGCTGATTTTGATGAAGTACTGTTGCCTTTGCCTGAAGTTATCAATTTTACAGCTACCGTTTTTATAGGTCAACCTAGTAAGGTAAAGCTTGTTGTAGAGGTATTATCTCCGGATAGAATACTGGATGAAGCGGTAGTGTTACAGGCTGTTAGACAATTACCAGCTATTCAGCAAGCTGAGCAAGAACGCAGTATTGTGCTTGAAGCAGCAATTGCTTGTGATTTGTCACTACCTCCTGGTAAGCGGAGTATTAGCGTAGTTGGACCAAGGGAGGATACGTAAGTGTCAGGTAACAGGCAGGAACGACGGATTTATCTGCTTCGCCATGGTAAGATAGTCATGGAAAAACAGGAGCGCTGCTATATCGGTCATATTGACATTCCCTTAGCTGCTGAGGGGGTGCGTCAGGCCCAACTGTTGCAAGCAGAATTCGCCAGGCAAGAGCTTACGGCCGTCTTTTGCAGTGATCTGATACGTTCGGTTGATACAGCCAGAATTATTACAGAGCAATTAAATATAAAATTGACAAGTAAGCGCGAACTGCGGGAAATTAGCATGGGTGACTGGGAGGGGAAAACCTTCCGGGAAATAGCAGCGGCCTATCCCGCAGAGTATGCTAAACGGGGGAACAATATTGCCAGTTATCGTATTCCCGGCGCTGAGAGTTTCGCGGAATGCCAGTCCAGGATTCTTGCTGCATTCACGGAGATCGTGAATGCTACCCAAGGAAATATTCTTATTGTTGGACACGCCGGAATTAATAGACTACTGTTGTGTTATGTTCTTGGTATGCCTATGGAAAATCTTTTTCGCATCACACAAGATTATGGCTGTACAAATATATTGGTAGGCGATAGTGGTAAATACCGTGTTAAACTGTTGAATGGTCTTCCAGGCACCCGGATGTATTCAGCTAACTAAAATCCAGCCGGGTTCTTTTTTTTGCATTTTTTGTCAATTCTGGTTTTTTTTAATATTTTCTAAAGTTATTCAAAAAATTGGAGTTCATAATATAACTATAGCTTCCAAGCTAAATGAAAAGGAAAAGGATGGTAGAAAAATGAAGAAAAAAAGCATGTGGTTATTAGCAATCAGTATGGCAACAATGGTTACAGCAACTGGAGTTGTAATGGCTGCTACTACTGCGGATAAGCAAGATAATTCAACAGGTAAATGTCAACAAACTCAATCTGGAAAAGGCGATTTTGCTAAAAGATGTGGGATGAAAGGCTTTCATGAGGATAAGCAAGCCTTACTGGAGTTCTTAAAAATCGATGCTCAAACCTTTGAGGCTAAAGCAAAAGAAGGCAAAACCTTAGCTGCGATTGCTACAGAACAAGGTATCTCAGAGCAGGCACTCACAGAGTTTATGGTTAAACAATTATCTGTACATATAGACAGGGATGTAAAAGAAGGTAGGCTGTCGGATGCTAAGGCAACGCAAATGAGAGCCGATATTGATAAACGGGTAGCAGATATGATTCATAGCAACGTTCCGCTGCATGGAGATGGGCCTATAGGTCACATATTCCATAATGAAAAACTATTAAGTCTACTTAACATAGATGAAGCAACTCTGAAAACCGAGATGAAATCTGGGAAAACCTTACTGACAATTGCTAAAGAGCATGGTGTTTCCGAAGCAGATCTTACAGCTTGCATGACCAAACAAATGACTGAACGTATTGATGAGGATGTAAAAGCAGGTCGTATCCAGGAGAATCAGGCAGTGCAAATGAAAGCTGATATGGAAAAACACATAGCAGACATTATTAATGGTAAGGCTCCGATACATGGAGATGGGCCTATGAGTCACATGTTCCATAATGTAAAATTATTAAGCCTACTTAACATGGATGAAGAAACTCTGAAAACCGAGATGAAATCCGGGAAATCTTTACTAACAATTGCTAAAGAGCATGGTGTTAGCGAACAGAGTCTTAAAGAATTGATGCTGGCAGAGATGGCTCAACGCATTGATCAAGATGTAAAAGAAGGCAGAATTCCAGCAGATAAAGCTAAGCAATTAAAAGCTAATATGGAAAATCGCGTCAGCGATATGATCAACGGCAAGGTTCCTATGGAAAATCATCCACAAAACGACCAACAATAGCAAGTGAACTCGTTCAGCAAAGCTGAACATAGAATCTTCAGGTGGAGGGACTCTCCCCCCTGAAGAAACGCCGCCTATAGAGGCGGGAATCTTAACTCATCGACTAAGATAAAACGGAAACTAGTCCTGTTGCTTATAGGTTTAAGTAATAGGACTAGTTTCATTTATTCAAGGCGGAATTTGTTCTGTGAATGATTTCATTTCGTATAGTCGTACTGCTTTAGCCTAATTCGTCCTCTAATTCGCTATATTTGTTTTTGAGCGGTCAATTGGTTTGGACTAGAAAATGGGGCTATTTATTATTCAATCGTTGCACGCTCTGGCGATATCGGTGTGACTAATTCGATATCATGCTGATTAAAGAATTCAAGGTACTCTTTATCAGGTTTGATATTGGTTACAAAAATGTGTATGTCTTTCAAATCGTAATAGGTTGTTAGCGAGACACGCTCTAATTTTGTGTTGTCTGCCAGCAATATAACTTTATCGCAGCTTTCGACTACATACTTTTTAATATCATACTCAAAAGACGAAGAATTTGTTAGCCCTTTGGCAATTGATACCCCGGTGGTTGCCATAAAAGCTTTGGAAATATTAAATTTTTTAAGATTTGCCACCGCGTTCATGTCAACAAAAGAGTAGGTTCTTCTAAATAATGTTCCACCTGTAGAGATAATATTCAGATCGTAATATGGTAGAGAATTGATTATGACATGTAGGTTATTGGTAATGATGGTCAAATTCTTTTTTTCTGACAAATGCGGTATCATGTGCATGGTGGTAGTTCCTGAGTCTATAAAGATGATATCGCCGTCTTCTACAAGGGTGCTGGCTAATCCGGCAATGATCTGCTTTGCATCTTTGTTTTTTTCTTCTCTAGACTCAAAAGGCTCTGTAGTTTTTTTGTCACTTAATATAATTCCACCATAGACTTTTTTTATTTTACCTTGTTTTTCTAGTTCGTTGATGTCTCTTCTTATCGTATTCTTAGAAACATTGAATACGCTACAAAGTTCTTCTATAGATGCTCTTTCGTTATCAATAATATAAGTTTCTAATTTTTTAATTCTGCGTTCTTTCAAGTCTTCACTCCTAATAAATAATTACAGAAAATTCAGGATTTTGTTTTAGATGGGTTACTTTTGGTTTAGTTGGATAAAAGAAGTTCATCCACAAACTGCTTTTATCCAAAAGATATGCCATTTTGCGAAAAGTAAGTCAAGCTTATTATATAATAAACAAAATAGAATAGGCAATATAAAATGGGATCCTAAAATGATTTTCTGGCATTATTGCATACGATTATAAAAACGCAATATTAGTAAATATAAGAACATTTGCATTTTTATATTGCAATTATATGGGAAATGAATTACAATATCACCATAAAAGCCAATTAGTTTACCCAAACTTACTCAAAATATACACAAAATATCACCAATGTTAATCGTGATATCGTAAAAAACAAGCGCGAAGGTGGGGTTGTGTCTATAAGTTTTGGAAACTTTTCAGGCAAGGAGAGATATGGAGGAGATTACAATGGTAGTAAAAAGACTAAAGTATTGTGTCAATGGAGAATGGAAGGAATCGGCTACGACTAAATATATGCCGATTACCGATTCGAATACAGGCAAGGTTATTGCTGAGGCGCCTTGTTGTACAGTTGACGAAGTAAATGAAGCGGTTGCGGCGGCAAAAGCTGCTTTTTCGTTCTGGTCCGCTACTCCCGTATCGGTACGGGCTCAACTTATGTTCAAGTATAAAGCTATTTTGGATACGCACCTGGAAGAACTAGCTACGTTTGTGGCAACTGAATTAGGAAAAAACCTGAACGAGGCTCGCGGTGACGTTCTCAAAGCCATCGAAGTGGTTGAACTGGCGTGTTCCACTCCGACGTTGATGCAAGGGGATTCGCTGATGAATGTTTCCGGCGGGCATGATACAGTGATGTACCGGGAACCGCTAGGTGTATTTGCCGGCATTGTGCCTTACAATTTTCCGGCGATGATCCCTTTTGGCTGGATGATTCCTCTCTGCATCGCGACAGGCAATACATTTGTGCTAAAAGCAGCCAGCGCTGTGCCGCAAACGGCCGTAAGGATGCTTGAATTGTTAATCGAGGTGGGATTGCCAAAAGGAGTTGTCAATCTGGTTACCTGCAGCCGAAATGAAGCCGCAATCTTACCGAAACATCCGGATATTGCAGGTATATCTTATGTAGGTTCTACCTCGGTAGGGCTACATATTTATTCGACTGCGGCAGCACATGGCAAACGGGTCCAAGCTCTATGTGAAGCCAAAAATCATGGATTGGTACTTAAAGATGCTTCTCTGGGGTTGACGGCTGGCAGAGTAATTAATTCTGGCTTTGGTTGCGCTGGACAGCGTTGTATGGCATTGTCGGTTATTTGCGTAGAAGAGGAAGTGGCTGATGAATTTGTTGCTCACCTGGTTAAATTTGCTAAAGAAATTAAAGTCGGTCCGGGTTATGATGCGACAGCCGATTTAGGACCTGTCGTATCGGCGGAACATAAACAAAGCGTGATGAACTGGATTGCCAAAGGGATTGAAGAAGGCGCCGAACTTATTCTGGACGGCAGGGACATTTCCGTCCAAGGGTATGAAGGAGGCTTCTTCCTCGGACCTACAATTTTTGATCATGTTAAAGAAGGAATGAGCATCGGCGATAGTGAGATTTTTGGGCCTGTAGTCTGTATTAAACGAGTAAAGAATTTTGAACACGGTCTTGCAGTAATGAATGCCAACCCGTTCGCGAACGGTTCCTGCATTTTCACGCAAAGCGGTTATTATGCAAGAGAATTTGCGCAAAGGACTCACGGCGGAATGGTAGGTATCAATGTGGGTATTCCTGTACCCATATCTGTATTCCCCTTTTCGGGACATAAACAATCTTTCTTTGGCGATCTCCACTGCATGGGTAAAGACGGCGTGGCTTTCTTTACGGAAGTGAAATCTGTGACCAGTCGGTGGTTTGACAAAGCAGATGCGAAACATACCAAAGTGGATACTTGGGAAGGAACAATGACTCGCAAATAGACAGTAGGCAAATCTGCTTTAAAGGGGGGAGAAAAGTGCCGTTAGTAACAATGAAAGAAATTTTGCAGAAAGCAGATCAGTCAAATTATGGAGTGGGATCTTTTAATGTCGTAAATATGGAAACTGTAATAGGGGTGATTAAAGCTGCAGAAGAGACAAATTCGCCCATTATCCTGCAAGCAGCGGAAGCAAGACTGAGATATTCACCGCTGAATTTAATTGGCCCCATAATGGTAGCGGCTGCCCAAAAAGCCAAAGTACCGGTAGCCGTGCATTTTGACCATGGATCGCGGCCAGAAACCATAAAACAGGCTTTAGATTTTGGGTTTACTTCCGTGATGTTTGATGGTTCAGGTTTATCCCTGGAAGAAAATGCAGCAAAAACGATTGAGGTAATTCGCCTAGCGAAAAGATATGGCGCATCAGTGGAAGCGGAAATCGGCAGGGTCGGTGGTAGCGAGGACGGCTTGGAAAATATTGAAATGGCTATTACGCAGGTGCAAGACGCCAAAGAGTTTTTTGAACGTACGGAAGTGGATGCACTGGCAGTGGCCATTGGCAACGTTCATGGGGTATATAAAAGCGAACCCAATTTGCAGTTCGAAAGGCTGAAAGGTATCGATGAAGTAGTGGCAGCTCCGTTAGTCCTCCATGGTGGTTCCGGCATCACCGTTCATGACTTTAGACGGTGTATCCAATATGGCATAAAGAAAATTAATGTACAGACAGCGACTTTGAATAAGGTGGTAGAAAGAGTACGCGCTTTATGTCAGCAAAATGAGAAATTGGATTATTTTACTTACCATCAGTGTATTATCAATGCGGCTTGCGAAAGCGCCAAAGGCCACATCGAAGCATTTCAAAGCAATAACCAGGCTTAAAAGGGGTGACTGTGAATGACCGGCATACAATTCTATGACTCAAAAACAATGGATATTGTCCCCATCGGGAGAGTCGCCATAGACTTTAACCCTGTAGACCTAAATAAACCATTGGCTGAAAGTACCACATTCCGAAAATATCTTGGCGGCTCTCCGGCCAATATAGCTGTCGGTATGGCGAGGCTGGGCAAGAGGGTGGGCTTTATTTCCAAGGTTTCCGATGACCAGTTTGGCAGATTTGTCATCAGTTATTTCAAAAAAGAAGGTATTGACACTTCCAATATCGCCGTGGCGAAAAACGGGGAATCATTAGGACTCACTTTTACGGAAATTCTAAGTCCCACCGAGAGCAGTATTCTTATGTACCGCAACGGTGTGGCCGATTTAGCGTTAGCGCCGGAAGATGTAAGTGAAGATTACATTAAGAACGCCAAGGCGATTGTTATTTCCGGTACTGCTTTAGCGGTGAGCCCTTCCCGGGAAGCCGCGTTATTGGCGATGGAGTATGCCAAAAAGCATGGGACGGTAGTAATATTCGATATTGATTACCGGAGTTACAATTGGAAGTCAAAAGCAGAATTGGTGATCTATTACTCCGCCATAGCCCGGGCAAGCGACATTATTCTGGGATCAAGAGAAGAGTACAACTTGATGGAAAGTGTTGTGGCACCGGCAGGATGCAGCGATCAAGAGACTGCTGACCGTTGGCTGGCGTACGGCAATAAAATTATTGTCATTAAACATGGCAAAGAAGGGTCGACGGCTTATACCGGTGATGGCGGGATATATAAGATAAAACCCTTCCCAGTAAAAGTATTAAAATCCTTCGGCGGTGGCGATGCTTATGCATCCGCTTTTCTCTACGGCTTGATGGCAGGCTGGGAGATCGTCGATTGCCTTGAGTTTGGCAGTGGCGCGGCGGCAATGTTAGTAGCAAGCCACAGTTGTTCCGATGCGATGCCGGGAGTTGACGCGATACGGGAATTTATCAGAAAAGCCAAAGAAGAGTACGGTGAAATGGTAGTCAGGGCATAACCAATCAGGCATGGCAGGAAAAAGTAATGGGGGCATAAGCATGTTAAGGATCAGGCAGAATGGGCCGTTTCAATATGGCTACAATCCTATAACGACTATCGATGAGACAGAAGACAATACCATGATGGATTTTGGCATATTACGGCTTGCGAAAAATCAAGTGGAGTGTCTGGTTGAGACAGACAAGGAAAGCGCCCTGCTTTTAATCCAGGGCGAAGTTACTTTACACTGGGCTGGACGGGAAATAACCATTAAAAGAAGTTCCTGTTTTGATGATAATCCATGGGTTTTACATTTACCGAAAAATGTGGCGGTGCAGGTTGCCGGGATAGCGGTTGATTCTGAGCTTAGTATTACAAAAACTACTAATGATCGGGTTTTTGAGGCCAAATTGTATACTCCGGCTGAATGTCAGTCAGAAGAGCGTGGCAAGGGAACCTTGAAAGAAGCGTCAACCAGAATTGTACGTACCGTGTTTGATTATTCCAATGCGCCCTATTCCAACCTGGTGGTTGGCGAAGTGATTGATTTTCCGGGGAAATGGTCCAGCTATCCGCCCCATTATCACCCCCAGCCCGAAATATATTTTTACAAGTTTTATCCCGAACAGGGCTATGGGTTCTGCGAACTGGGTGAGGATGTTGTAAAGATCAGGCATAATGATACCACAAAAATTTTGAATAATGCGACTCATCCTCAAACTACAGCGCCGGGATATGCGATGTATTACATCTGGCTCATCAGGCATATTGACGGCAATCCGTATAAAAGTCCGGAATATCCGGTATTCGAGCCCCGGCATCTATGGGTTAATGGTAAAAATGCAAAAATATGGCCAGATAAATAGTCAACCAGGGGGAGATTTGGCATGAAGACAATTCGGCTTACTATGGGGCAGGCATTGCTTAAGTTCCTTGACAACCAATATGTGGAATTTGATGGAGCTGTCAACAAGTTTGTGAAGGGAGTATTCACCATTTTCGGTCATGGCATTGTAGTTGGTTTTGGTGAAGCTCTGGAACAGTATCAAGGCGACATGGTTGTCTATCAAGGGAAGAATGAACAAGGCATGGCCCATGCGGCCATTGGTTATGCCAAACAAAAAAAACGGCGGGAAATTATTGCCTGCACTTCGTCCATCGGTCCCGGAGCCCTTAATATGGTTACGGCAGCCGGTACTGCCACCGTGAACCGGATTCCCTTGTTGCTGCTGCCGGGAGATACCTTTGCTTGCCGGCAGCCTGATCCGGTACTGCAGCAGGTGGAAAATCCGGCTAGCATATCCATTACTGCTAATGACGCGTTTAAACCTGTATCCAGATATTGGGACAGGGTTGTGCGGCCCGAGCAATTGATGACGGCTATGATCAATGCCATGCGGGTTTTGACTGATCCGGCAGATACCGGCGCCGTTACCATATGCTTGCCGCAGGATGTGGAAGGCGAGGCCTATGATTATCCTGTTGAATTTTTTGACAAGCGGGTTCACCACATTACCCGCAGGATACCCACCCGCGGCGAGCTTGAACGTGCCGTCGCCAAAACAATAACCAAGAAAAAACCCGTCCTTATTTGTGGCGGTGGTGTAGTATATTCGGAAGCCGGCAATGAACTCATCAAGTTTGCGGAAAAGTTTACTATACCTTTTTGCGAAACACAGGCCGGTAAGGGAGCCACACCGTGGAATCACGGCTTGAACCTTGGGGGTGTCGGGGTTACCGGCGGACTGGCGGCAAACAAGATCGCAGCCGAAGCAGATCTCGTTATTGCGGTGGGTACAAGGCTTTCAGATTTTACAACAGCATCCAAATGGTTATTCCAAAATCCGGACGTAGAGTTTCTGGCGATCAATGTAAATTCCTTTGATGCCTATAAAATGAACGCCATGACGGTTATCGCCGATGCCCGGGAGACACTGCTGGCATTTACCGCTGTACTCGAAGCGGCGGGATACAAATCCGCCTATACAGGGGAAATTGCGGCAACAAAGGCAGAATGGGACAAGGAAGTAGACCGGCTGTTCAGTATAGAACCGGCAAACGGTTTATCCCAGACCAGGGCTTTAGGCGAAATCGCAAAAATGATTGGTGACGATGCCATTGTTGTGGGTTCGGCAGGTAGCTTACCAGGCGATTTACAACGTTTATGGCGACCGGTAAAACCAAAAACTTACCACATGGAATACGGTTTTTCCTGTATGGGTTATGAGGTCAATGCCGCGCTCGGGGCGAAAATGGCTGAGCCGCAACAAGAAGTGTATGCTATGGTTGGTGACGGCAGTTATCTGATGCTTCATTCCGAGTTGGTCACCAGTATCCAGGAAGGCTACAAAATTAATGTAATTCTGTTTGACAATTGTGGCTTTGGCTGTATCGAAAATCTGCAAAACTCCAAGGGAATTTCCTCGTTTTGCACCCAGACCAAGTTTCGGGACCCGGCTACCGGCCGGTTAACAGGCCCGGATGTGCCGATCAGTTATGCGGAGTGTGCCAAAGGGTATGGCGCTAAGACCTATACGGCCAGAACAGTAGAGGAATTGACAACTGCACTGGCAAGCGCTAAAAAGGACACGGTATCAACACTCATTGATATAAAAGTCTTGCCAAAAACAATGACAGACGGTTATGAGTCATGGTGGCGGGTTGGCGTACCCGAAGTATCGGAGAATCCCAATGTAGTGAAAGCCCATGAACTGCTTGTGCAGGAAGTTGGCAAGACGAAAAAATTCTAATCCTGGGGGTATAGGAAGATGTTTGATAAGAACAGAGTGCTTTTAGGCATTGCCCCAATCGCCTGGACCAATGACGACATGCCTGAGCTTGGGGGAGAAAACACTTTCGAGCAATGTGTGAGTGAAATGGCTCTGGCCGGGTTTACCGGCAGCGAAGTGGGCAATAAGTACCCGAAAGATACCAAGGCATTAAAAAAGGCATTGGATTTGCGCGGCATATGCATCGCCAGCGCCTGGTTTAGTTCCTTTCTGACAACCAAACCTTTCGAAGAAACTGCCGCCCCATTCCTAAAACACCGTGACTTTTTGTATGAAATGGGTGCTAAGGTGATCGTTGTAGCCGAGCAGGGCCACAGTATCCAGGGCATGATTGATACCCCGGTATTTGACCGTAAGCCTCATTTTACGGCGGCGGAGTGGGAAAGTCTGGCCCGGGGACTTGAAAAACTGGGAAAACTGGCGCAAGAGAAAGACATGAACATCGTCTACCATCACCATATGGGTACAGGTGTGCAAACAGCAACCGAAATTGATAAGTTGATGGAAATGACTGATCCAAAGCTGGTGTACCTGTTGTTTGATACCGGTCATCTGGTTTTCTCCGGCGAAAACCCGCAACAGGTTTTGGCAAAATACGCCAAACGTATCAAACACGTACATTTAAAAGATATTCGTCAAGATATCCTGGTTAAAGTGACAAGCGAAAAAATGAGCTTCTTACAGGCAGTCAAAGCAGGTGTTTTTACCGTACCGGGCGATGGTATGATCGACTATGAGCCATTATTCGCAGAACTTGCCAACAACAACTATGAAGGATGGTTTGTAGTTGAAGCCGAACAGGACCCGGCTCTGGCGAATCCGCTGGAATATGCCATCAAGGCAAGAGAATATATCAGAGAAAAAACAAATCTATAGGGGGCTAGAGTGATGGAAAAGAAGATTCAAGTAGGCGTAATTGGTGCAGGAAGAATTGGCAAAATTCATGCAAATAACATTGTTAAAAGTTTTCCGAATGTTGAGGTAAAAGCCGTGGCAGACATTTATGCCGACCAAATCAAAGACTGGGCGGCAAGTCTCAATATTCAGCATGTGTATAGTGACTATAAAAAGATTAT
The DNA here is from genome assembly GCF_002257705.1 of Sporomusa silvacetica DSM 10669. Taxonomy (GTDB): domain Bacteria; phylum Bacillota; class Negativicutes; order Sporomusales; family Sporomusaceae; genus Sporomusa; species Sporomusa silvacetica. The sequence goes on along the minus strand of NZ_LSLK01000114.1, from coordinate 33,503 downwards.
TAATGATAAAGAGATTGATGTGGTAATCATTTGTTCTTCAACCGATACTCATTCCCGGATAACCATCGAAGCCGCCCAGGCAGGCAAGCACATATTCTGCGAAAAACCCATTGACTTTGATATTGACCGGATTCATGAGGCCCTTGACGCAGTAAAAAAGGCCGGAGTTAAGTTTCAGGTAGGCTTTAACAGACGGTTTGACCATAACTTTAAAAAGGTTAGAGACTTGATTCAAAGCGGAGCGATTGGCAACCTGCAAATTGTTAAAGTTATCTCACGCGATCCTGCGCCGCCCTCGGCTGAATATATAAAAGTGTCCGGCGGCATGTTCCTTGATATGACCATCCATGACTTTGATATGGTGAGATATCTGACAGGCAGTGAAGTTACCGAAGTATACGCCAATGCTGCCGTACTTGTCGACAAAGCGATCGGTGAAGCTGGCGACGTCGATACCGCGCTGATCAGTCTGAAATTCAAAAACGGCGCCATCGGCATGATTGATAATTGCCGTCAGGCAGTGTACGGGTACGACCAGCGGATAGAGATTCTGGGGACCCAAGGCGGACTTTCGGTAGCCAACGATACGCCGACCACCGTTGTCCTGAGCACCGAAAGCGCTGTTACCCAGGACAAACCCAAGTATTTTTTCCTGGAACGCTATCTAGAATCCTACGAAGCCGAGATGCAAGAATTTTTCAACAGTATCATCAATAATACGGATACTGTGGTATCCGGCATTGACGGTTTAAAACCGGTACTCATTGGTCTGGCGGCTAACCGGTCTTACCAGGAAGGCAGACCGGTAAAACTGGCAGAGTAAGACAATTGTTTTTGTCGGCAAAAGGCGATAAGGGGGAGCAATATGTTTGAACAATTAAATTTTAGAGTCAATTTTAACGATGCCGATTACTCTGACTTGTCTTTTCCCAAGCGGGACAAAGAGATTCTCAGGGAACTTGGCAAGCAGGTGGCGGAAATAGCGGCGCGGCCGATTATGGACGAAAATAGGAAGCTGTGGCTCAAACATAATAAGTTGGAAAGAACCAGGCCTGTTTTACTCTGTGACCCTGAAAACGGCTGGAATGAGATCATACCGGAAAGTCAAATACAGTGTGAAAACAGTATTGCCCGGCACTGGGAAGACTATTTGCGCAAACAGATCTTCTGGGGCAACGAAATGAATGATGATTATGTAGTGGAAGCCTTATTCAACCTCCCTTATGTATATGAGGAAAAACACTGGGGAGTGGCCGGGAGTACCAAGCAGGCAAGCCAAAAGAAAACGGCAGAGCAGGGGAAAGCGTATCATATCGAAACCATTCTGGAAGATTTCAGCCAAATCAAAGATATCACCAAACCCCAGTTAACTATTCATTATCAAGCAACCGAAAGCTTGTTGGCAACAGCTCAGGAAATTTTTGACGGTTCCCTTAGTTCCAGAATAAATACGGTGTGGTTCTGGTCGTTTGGTCTTACCGATGAGTTGGTATTTTTAAGAGGCCTGGAAAAACTCATGTATGATTTTTGTGATGAGCCGGAACACCTTCATGCAGTGATGGACATATTGTTCCAAGGCATGCAGGAAAAACTGGATTTTCTGGAAACCAATCATTTGTTTTGTCTTAATAATGACGGCACTTATGTCGGGTCGGGCGGCATGGGTTTTATTGATACGCTGCCGGCAGAAGGTTTTGCGGGAACAGTGAGAACGAAAGATATGTGGGGACTGGCTGAAAGTCAGGTTACTGTCGGCGTCTCGCCGGGTATGTTTAAAGAATTTATTTTTCCCTATCAGAAAACCCTCATGGAGAGGTTTGGGCTTACTTGCTATGGTTGTTGTGAACCCATGGATGCCAGGTTTGATATCGTAAAAACGGTAGCCAATTTAAGAAGAGTCTCGGTATCACCATGGGCCAATAAAGAGATTATGGCCGCCAAGCTGAAACATGATTATATTTACTCACTTAAACCTTCTCCCTCCAATTTGGCACTGCCGGAAATGGACGAGGGGATTGCCCGAAAGGAACTCAAAGAGGCTTTAAAAATAGCCAGGAAATATGATAATTGCCTTGAGATCATTATGAAAGACAACCACACCCTTGGCAACAATCCGGCAAATATTAAAAATTGGGTAAAAATAGCCAGGGAAGAAATTGAATCAATTTAAAAAAGGCGCTTTTGATTAAAAGGGGGATATTTCATGGACATAATCAGTCAGCTTTCAGACAGTGTACAAAGTGGAAAAACCAAGTTGGTAAAAGAACAGGTAGCGGAAGCCCTTGCCAAAAAAATTAGTCCGGCAGTTATATTGAATGACGGCATGATTGCGGCAATGACGGAAGTAGGGACAAAGTTCAAAAATAATGAAATATATGTACCGGAAATGCTGATTGCGGCCAGAGCAATGGGGGAAGGTCTGAAGGTGCTGGAGCCGGTTTTAATTGCTAGCGGGGTCAAGCCCATCGGCAAAGCCGTGATCGGCACGGTTAAGGGTGATTTGCACGATATTGGAAAGACCCTGGTAAGGATGATGATGCAGGGCGCGGGAATAGAAATGCATGATATTGGTATCGATATACCTGCGGATGCATTTCTTGCGAAAGCAAAAGAAGTAAAAGCCGATATTATTTGCCTTTCGGCTTTATTAACCACTACCATGGCGGAAATGGACGTGATAATAAAAGAATTTCAACAAGCGGGTGTACGGGAGAATTTTGTATTCATGATCGGCGGGGCACCGGTTACTGAAGATTTTGCCCAAAAAATCGGAGCCGATTTCTATGCATCCGATGCTGTGCATGCGGCTGATGTTGCCCGGGAAGTACTGCAAAAAAAATATTCCTAGAGCGACCCTAAGCGCCAACGCCGGTGGCTTTTATTGCAAAAATTCCTGGCTTTCAAAGCGAGATAAGTGACATTGGTTTCATGGATAATGTTTCTAGGTGCGGGGGAGACGCGACAACTCCCCCTTCTCCTGGGGCAGTGTCTACAATGTGTTGTATTAGTGGATAATGTGGTTGCACAGATATGCAAAGAAGGGGCGGAGAGCATTGATAATCGTAGGAGAATTAATTAATACCAGTCGCAAGGCTGTCAGCGAAGCGGTAGATAACAGGGATACACAATACATTCAACAAGTTGCCAGGGAGCAGGTAGCGGCCGGGGCGGATTATATTGATGTCAATTGCGGTAACAAGGTGTTCGATGAAGTGGAAATCATGGAGTGGCTGGTGAATACGATTCAGGCAGCGGTTGAGGTTCCTCTATGTATCGACAGCCCCAATCCGGCAGCGCTGGACATCGGTCTCAAGCTGGTTAAATGCGGGATGCCCCTGATCAATTCCATAACGGATGAAGCGGAACGATTTGATACAATCATACCGCTGGTGCAAAAGTATAAGGCTAAAATAGTGGCTCTGTGCATGGGCGATGGGCGTATGCCGGAGACCGCGGCTGAACGCATGCGGGTGGTGCAAAGCCTGTATGCCAAACTTACTGCGGCCGGCGTTAACGACGAAGACATCTACTTTGACCCGTTGGTCAAGCCGGTGAGCAGTGTGGGTACAGCCGGAATGGAAGTGCTGGAAACCATCCGGTTAATTAAGGCACAGTATCCAAAAGTGCACTTTATGTGCGGATTGAGTAATATTTCCTTCGGATTGCCGAATCGCAAATTTTTGAACAGGTTGTTCGTATCCCAGACTATGGCTATGGGGATGGACGGCTATATTCTTAACCCGACAGACAAAGGAATAATGAATGTTGTTTATGCAGCTAAAGCACTTTTGGGAATAGATGAATATTGTCTGGAATATTTAGCAGCCTATCGCCAGGGAAATTATGAAGAGTAAGGTTATAAATAGTAGCATTTTATTGCATAGAATTTCAAGAAAATTCTTTCATCCATAAGATGAATGTTTTACCGATCGTTTCGATTAGCGCATTTCCTTGAAATAATGGTTTGAGTTTCGTCTGTACTTAAAAATAAAAAATTTTGCGCTCGTAAATGACCGGGGAAGGCAGAAAACAATAATTAAAAGTAATTGAGTTTAATAAAAAAAGAGAAGGCGATTGATAATGAGTAATCAAGGAAACCAAACAGCCTTTTTGAGTACAATTGTCTTAATTTCGACATTCGGGGGGCTCCTATTCGGGTATGACACCGGCGTGATTAACGGCGCTTTGTCTACTATGACTACAACATTAGGTCTAAACGCCTATACTGAGGGACTCGTCGTGAGTTCCCTGTTGATTGGCGCTGCCATCGGGTCTGTGTCCGGCGGTCGGCTTTCAGATGCTGTAGGTCGCCGCAAAACCATTCTTTATCTTTCTATTTTGTTCTTTTTTGCCGCCCTTGGCTGTGCCGCTGCTCCGAGCGTTCCCTTCTTGATCATATTTCGTTTCCTGCTTGGGTTGGCTGTTGGCGGTTCGGCGGTAACGGTACCGGCCTTTTTGGCGGAAATGGCACCGGCGGAGAGGCGGGGGCAGCTGGTTACCAGGAACGAACTAATGATTGTTATCGGACAGCTCTTGGCCTTTGTCATCAACGCCATTATCGGCGTTACCATGAGCGGCAACGAGCATATTTGGCGGTATATGCTGTCCATCGCGGCGCTTCCAGCCGTTATTCTCTTCTTTGGCATGCTGAAAGTACCGGAAAGCCCGCGGTGGCTGTTAGCCAAAGGCAGAGATCAGGAGGCACTGCAGGTCCTGCGGCAAATCCGTGAGGAGCAACAGGCTAAAACAGAACTAAATGAAATTCAGGCAACTTTGGCCGAAGAGGCCGGAGTTAAGAAAGCAACTTTAAAGGACTTGGCTGTGCCGTGGGTGCGCCGCATCGTATTTATTGGGATTGGACTTAGCATAGTCCAGCAAGTTACCGGTGTTAACTCAGTTATGTATTATGGCACGGAAATCCTCAAAAATGCCGGTTTCTCAACCGAGGCGGCGCTTATAGGCAACACTGCTAATGGTGTTATCTCAGTCTTGGCAGTATTGGTTGGTATGTGGCTGCTTGGGAAGGTCGGCAGGCGCCCCTTGCTTTTGGCCGGTTTAATCGGAACCACGTCGTCACATTTGCTCATCGGGATATTTTCCCAGGTGCTTGCCGGGTCTGCCACGCTTCCCTATGTAGTGCTGGCCCTGACATGCACATTTCTCGCTTTCATGCAGGGCACGCTTGGTCCGGTAGTGTGGTTAATGCTGTCGGAAATATTTCCGCTCAGAATGCGGGGATTTTGTATGGGTGTCAGTGTATTTTGCCTCTGGATGACTAATTTCTTCATTGGCCTGTTTTTCCCGGTATTCCTCGCTAAGGTTGGTTTGTCCGCAACGTTTTTCATTTTTGCCGCACTGGGGCTTGCGTCCATAGTATTCGTGAAGACTTGCGTACCGGAAACAAGGGGATTCACCCTTGAACAATTGGAACATAATTTCCGTACCTACTACAATAAGGCGGATATTCAGAAAAACCAGGCAAAACAAATGTAAGCAGTATATTCCTGGAATTATGTGGCGCTGGGCCACGAGCGCGATACCCGCTGGTGGAAAGGATTCTTCTCAGTTGCCAGTATGACCGGCTATCAGGGACCGGTGATCCTGGAGATGGAGGATTTGACAATGGACTCGCTGACGGGTGTTAAAAAATCTGTGCAAGTATTAAAAGAAGCTCTGCCAAGAGACTTATAAATTATTAATTTGGAGGGGTAATTATGAAAATCTGTTTCAACCAGGCAACGACAATGAAACATTCAACGCTGGAAAAAGATCTGGAATTATGCGAAAAATATGGCTATGATCTGATTGAAATCCGGCTGGATAAATTAAAAGACTATCTCAAAACGCATACGGTCGATGATTTGGCAGCGTTTTTCACTACAAGCAATATTAAGCCCTATGCGTTTAATGCCCTGGAGTTTATTACCTTCCGCGATGCCGCAGGCTATCAGGAGATTAAGGACAATCTTAAGTTTTTGTGCGAAACAGGAAAGCGGATTCATTGCAACAAGATTGTGGTTGTACCCACCTTTGATGTCGGGAGTTATTCGATAAGCCAAATTAAGGAAGAATCAATAAAAGTATTGAACGATTTGGCTGATTTTGCGGAAAAATATGGGGTGAAGCTGGCTTATGAATTTGTAGGCTATCCCAATTGCTCGATAAATACCTTTGGCCAGACTTACGATATTATTAAAACATTAAACCGGGATAGTGTTGGCCTGGTTCTGGATTGTTTCCATTTTCATGCCATGGGATCAAAAATTGAAGACCTACAACAAGCCGATGCCGAAAAAATTTTTATTTTTCATATTGATGATGCAGAAGATTTACCAGTTGGTGCCTTGCGGGATGATAAAAGAGTATGGCCGGGTGAGGGGGCAATTGATTTAGCTGCCATCTTGGCTGCGCTTAAGGAAATTGGTTATAGCGAAATGGTTTCGGTGGAATTATTCCGGCCGGAATATTGGGACTGGGATATTGAAAAAACAATCAGAACAGGCAAAGAAAAGACGGAATCAGTAGTTAGCAAGTATTTTGTTATCGGTTAACGCATTAGGAAGGGAGAAGGGATATGCACATCAAAATTGGGGCGGTGGGATTAGGCAGACTGGGAAGACTTCACGCCGAGAATATCGCCTTTAGAATATCCCAGGCTGAACTGACAGCAGTATGCAGTATTGTAAAAGAGGAAGTCGATACGGTAAAAAGTTCCTGGAATATTCCGTATGGATATTATGATTTTGAAGAAATGCTGCAAAATAAAGAGTTGAATGCTATCGTGATAGCTTCCTCATCAACAGAACATTGCCGGCAAATTTCGCAGGCATTGGCAGCCGGCTTCCATGTATTTTGCGAAAAGCCTTTAGGCGTTGGAATGGAAGAAATAAGGCTGGCACAACAGGTAGTGACAAAACACAGTGACAAGGTGTTTCAACTTGGCTTTATGAGACGGTACGATACCTCATATGCCTATGCAAAAAAGAAAATAGAGGAAGGTTTTATTGGTGAGCCGATTCTTATCCGGTGCTATGGCCTGGACCCGGTCAGTGCAATAAACGGTGCCATTGCCTTTGCAGAAAATAGCGGCGGACTATTCTCCGATATGGCTGTTCATGATTTTGATTTGGCCAGATGGTATTTGAATTCCGAGGCCAATAAAGTATCTGCCATTGGCGGCTGCTATGCATACCAGGAATTTGCGCGTTACGGCGATATTGACAATGGTGCTGCGCTGATTCAGTTCAAAAATAATACCATGGGCATATTTTATGCAAGCAGGACCTGCAATCATGGCTATCATATCGAAACAGAAATTGTGGGGACCAAGGGTTCAGTGAGAATTGGCACAGTCCCGTACAAAAATCTGGTTACCATTACCAATGAACAAGGTGTAACCAATGAGTGTGTGTGCGATTTTCTTGAACGGTTTGAAGTTGCCTATCTTAATGAAATACAAAATTTTGTGGATTGCATTATTCATAATAAAAAACCGGATATTACAGTGGAAGACGGAGTGAAATCGGTCGAAATTGCTTATGCAGCGAACAAATCGCTGGCCACCGGACAGACGGTATATTTGGACTAGTATTGACTGGCAAGGGGGAGGTGCACGGATAGGGGATGGGGAGACATTGCTATTTATAGATCAGGAGTTTACAATGACGATACCCCTCACTATCTATTTATTTATTGTACAATTTTTATCCTTTATTATTAAAGGGCTGGCCGGTTTCGGCAACCCATTGCTTTCTAATTCTTTGATGGCGATGCGGCTGGACAATAAGGTGATTACACCGTCAAATCTGATTTTGGATATGCCGGTGAATGCTTACATCGTCTGGAAAAACCGTAAAGCGTTTGATCTGAAAACTGCCCTGCCGGTAGCTATGTGGATTATGCTTGGCGTGATTCCCGGTACCCTGTTTTTAAAATTAGGTTCTCCTTGGGTAATCAAGGCGCTTCTGGGTATATTGATCATCGGCTTGGGCATAGAAATGGCGACACGCGACAGCGGTAAAAAAGTCAAATCCAATGTAATGATCAGGACCGTTGTTTCATTTTCCTCCGGCATAATGGCCGGACTGTTTGGTATTAATATGCTGTTTCTGTCCTATTTTGAGCGAGTCAGTACCGACCGGCAGCAATTTCGCAGCAATGTCTGCTTCATTTTTCTGTTAGAAAATATACTTCGCATCATCTTATACATAGTAAATGATATGTTCACGTCCGATTCATTACAAATCACAATGATTTCTGTTCCTGCCGCTATCCTTGGCGTGTGGTGTGGCAGCCGAATCGATAAATCCATGCAGGAACATACCGTTAAGAAATTAATTATCGGGATTTTTATCCTTGGGGGTGTCAGTATCTTAATTAAGGCATTGCTTTTTCGGACATAGAAATAACCGGGTGCACAAAACTGGCAGGCTGAGAATAAAATTAAGCTGTATTGTTGGCTGCCGCTGCAACCAAGTCTTAAGGGAAAAGCAGTCTATTAAAATTTCGGAGGTAGAATCAATGAGACAATGTGCATGCATTGATACATTATATACGGAATTGCCCTGGGAAAAACGTTTTCAAGCAGCAAAAAATGATGGTTTTGAATCCGTAGAATTTTGGGATTGGCGCAATCATGATCTTGATTGTACACGTACCAGTGCGGAGAAAGCCAAAATCAAAATCAGTGGTTTCAACGGGGACGCCGATTTTTCACTGATTGATCCCAAACAAAAAGAAAAATATCTTGACTTTTTGCAACAATCCATTGCTGTTGCGAAAAAAATTGGCGCGGAAAGCGTTACCATCCATTCCAACGCACTTGGTCCCAATGGCGTAGTCGTTCACTACTATACTGAATTATCGAATACTGTAAAACTCTGTTCTATGTATGATACCTTACTTGTTTGTGCCAAATTGGCAGAAGAAAGTGGTATCCAGATCAATCTGGAGGCACTAAACATCATAACCGATCATGTAGGAAATTTTCTTCAACATACCCAAATGGCAGCAGAGATTACACGATTGATTCATTCTCCTAAATTGAAAATTTTATATGATATTTATCATATGCAACTAAATGAAGGGAGTATTTGCGATACTTTGCATAAGTATCATGACCAAATAGGCCATATTCATGTTGCAGACGTCCCCGGACGTCATGAACCCGGTACGGGAGAAATTCATTATATAAAAATATTCCAGTGCTTAAAGTCGTTGCAATATAAGGGCCGGATTGGGTATGAATTGTTCCCTAAGACACATACACAAGAAGCGGTTAAGGCGATTATGTCCTATTGGAATCTGCCCGATGCGGTACCAAACCAGGAGCCAGGGTAATTTGAAATTTCCAGTGGAAGGTGGGGTGATCTCGGACGAATTTGCTAACGCAGCGAACGAATCGCTGGCCACCGGACAGACGTATATTGGTTAGGGGACTCACACTTGAGCAGCTGGAACATAATTTCCGTACCTATAATGAGTCAGGTATTCAAGACGGTCAAGCAAAACAAATGTAGGGATCATGACGACAAAGGAACCGACTGAAGATGTGCTGGTCATGCATCTACCCAAGCTGCCTGATGCCATGTTTGTGGTATCAATGCCACCGTCCTCCTAGTGGATGATAACCTTGCTTACGCTGGGGCTAATGATGGTAAAATGGTGTTGCATTACTTCGTGACGATTCGCAAAAATAATAGTTTAAGGAAGCTTCCGCTAGGTAATTCAGGGTGGAAGCTTCCTTTTAACTATTACTCACCTATGCGACAAGGGGAGGTCAACGTTGCAGAGGCTGCTGAAATTTAGACGAAGATATAAAAGGGAATAAAACTTTTTCATGGAATACTATAAAAAACATTCTTGGGAGGGTATATACGGTGTTAAAAGATAAATTAGGTAAGTCTTTTGTTTATACCACTGAATTAGGCGGTATAAATGGTACTGATATTGAAACAAGTATTGCCAAGGTCAAGGAGTATTCCGGTTTGGACGCTCTCAATATTCATGATTGTCCCAATGCAAGACTACGCATGAATTCCGTAATGGCAGCGGCGGTTATTACCAAGGCGACAGGTATGGAAACCATTCCCCATTTTACCTGTCGAGATCGTAGTTTGCTGGGAACGCAGGCTGATTTGTTGGGGGCACATGCGCTAGGTATTCGTTACATATTGCCAACAACCGGCGATGGTCCACAGCATGGCCCATATCAGTCCACAGCAGTCTATGATTACAATTCAGCGAAACTAATTGAGTTAATTAAAAGCTTTAATCAGGGAAAAGATGCCAATGGTGAAGTGTTCCAAGGACAAACCCAATTTACGGTAGCCGCCACGGCCACCCCAGGAGCCGTCAACCTGGATGCAGAAATGGCTAATATGGTGAAAAAGGCGAATGCTGGTGCGGACTTTTTCCAAACGCAGCCGGTTTATGATGCTGAACAAACACTGTGTTTTTTAGCTAAAGCCAAAACTCTTGGAAAACCAATATTATTAGGGCTTATGCCATTGAAAAGCCCTAAAATGGCTGAATTTGTCAATAAGAATGTGGCCGGGATAACCATCCCCGCAAATATACTTGCTGAAATGCAGCAGGGAAAAACCGGTTTTGAGGTAGCCTGTGAGTTTATCAGACAGATTTATCAGCAAATAGATGGACTACACATAATGGGGATGGGTGATGTGGCTGTAACAAATAAATTGATTACTTTTACCAGGGAGCTGCAAAGCCAGCGATAGAACTAAAATACAATGAGCGCCAACCAATTAGGTTGGCGCTCATTGTATTTACTGATGGTCATATTTCCCAGGTAAAAAGGCAGCCGCAATATGATATAATGTAATCGTATCCTGTTACCATAATATCGGATGGAAAGGATGAATGTAAACTAATCATGAAAAACAAATTTCTTACAGTTGCCGTACTTATGATGGCTTTGCTGCTTACAGCAGGCTGTGGCGGCGGTAACGATTCTAATCTTACGCGTCAGGCTAATCTATCACCCGAAGCGGTAATCCAGAATTTCTTTGAGGCTGCCAAAAGCAGTCGCATGAATGAGGCTGCGTTATATGTGTCGCCAACATCTGTTGGGGATACGCAAACAGTACTAAAGTTTGTGACTGGGCAGAGCAGCGCTACTATAAAAAACGCTAATTTACTCTCAGTCAAGATTGTGGCGCAGCAAGGTAATTATGCTGCAGCCTTGGCTACTATGCAAACAGAACAAAATTCACCTAATCTTGTATTTAAACCAGTAGGGCTTGAGAAAATCAATGGGGAATGGTACATTGTTGACTATGATCAGATTTTCCGTGAATCTAAGTATCAGATATTAGCTCAGTTACTTACGGGTATTTAAGAGAAACTCTTTAATGGATACTATTGTAGAAGTGAAGCGCTCCGGGAGGAGCGCTTCACTCAAGTACATATTGACAATAAGAATGCCGTGTGGTTAAATATATTATATAGTAAAGTTTAGTTTCCAATCTAATATTGTAAACTGATGATAGGGAGATTAAATCATTCACGCGCTTACAGAGAGCCAAGAATGCTGGGAACTTGGCAGAAATGCGGACTGAACAAATGGACCCTTGAGGGTGGAGTGAAAAGTTTTTGGACTGACTAGCTTTGAACGTGTGCTCACGTTATCGAGCCAAGAATGTGATGGCATTCTTATGAGGCGGTCAAACACAATGTTTGACAACCAAGGTGGTACCGCAGGTTAGACATCTGTCCTTGTAAAAAAGGATAGGTGTTTTTTTATTTGTCCAGAAAAAGATGGAGGAGAACACATGAAGACCAAACTTCTTATGGGTAATGAAGCAATCGCGCTTGGTGCTATCAGAGCAGGCGTCAATGTAGTTTGTGGCTATCCGGGGACACCTTCGACCGAGGTGCTGGAAACCATTGCTAAGCACCGGGATAATGATATATATGTAGAATGGTCGGTTAATGAAAAAGTGGCCCTGGAGGTAGCTGCCGGAGCGGCCTATACCGGAGCTAGGACATTGGTCACGATGAAACAAGTAGGTCTTAATGTTGCCAGCGACCCGTTGATGAGTTTGACCTATATCGGTGTAAAAGGCGGTATGGTTGTCTTGGTAGCTGATGATCCTGGCCCAATATCTTCGCAAACTGAGCAAGATACCAGGCATTTTGCTCAGTTTGCGCATCTGCCGGTTTTTGACCCGGCTACGCCGGAGGAAGCCTATACCATGATCGGCGAGGCCTTTGCTTTGTCCGAGAAATATCATACACCGGTACTGTTTAGACCCACTACCCAGGTTTGCCACGCATGCGCCAGTGTTGAAACTGATGATGAACGGTATCGCAACAAAATAGCAGGCTTTATAAAAGACCCCAAGTGGGTAATATTCCCGCGCTTGTCTTATCAAAATCATATAAAAATTGATGCGAATGAAGCTAAAATCAGTCAGGATTTTTCGATTTCCCCTTATAACCACATTAATGGACAAGGCCCCTTGGGCATTGTTGGTTGTGGTGTTTCGTTTACTTATGTAACGGAAGCACTAGCAACGATTAATACTCCTGTTAAGGTGCTCAAGCTGGCAACACCACATCCTTTTCCTGACAAATTGGCACTTACGTTTTTGCAAGGCCTGGAAGAGGTTCTGGTAATTGAGGAATTAGATCCGGTGGTTGAGGAGAATTTGCTTCGCTTATGCGGCAAGCTAGGTCTCGCCATCCGCATAACAGGCAAGCTTACCAAGGCTATGCCGGTAGCTGGTAAACATAGCTATGAAATTGTAGCCGCAGCCATCAGTAAATTCCTCGGGCAAGCCCAGACGGCATTGCCTAAGCCAGTTGAACTGCTGCAGTTACCGGTGCGACCGCCGGTACTCTGTGCGGGCTGTCCGCATCGGGCTTCCTTTTACAGTGTCAAGCAGGCCATGAAAAAGTCCGGACAAAAAGCAATATTTACCGGGGATATTGGCTGTTATACCTTAGGCAATGCCCAGCCGCTAGATATGGTAGATACTTGTCTCTGCATGGGAGCTGGCATCACAATTGCCCAGGGTTTGCAGCTGGCTGAACCGGACAGGAAGCAAATTGCGTTTATTGGCGACTCAACTTTTTTCCATACAGGAATTCCCGGAATTATTAATGCCGTTTACAACGAAACAGATATTACAGTAATTATTCTCGATAACAGCACAACGGCCATGACCGGCCATCAGCCTCACCCTGGCACTGGGAAAACCATGATGGGAACTATCTCTGAAAAAATCAGTATCGAAAATGTGCTGAAAGGCTGCGGTGTTACGTTCGTCGCCAAGACCAATCCGCTAAATTTAGCCCAGGCGGTTGAAACAGTAACTGCGGCCGTAAATCATCAGGGCGTATCTGTTGTGATTTTTGAAGCACCCTGTATTGCCATTGTCAAACCTAATGCGGTTCAGGAAATTAAAGAAACCTGTATTGGTTGCAAAAAATGCATTAAGGAGATTGGCTGTCCGGCCATGAGTGCAGTCGACGATAAGGTAACAATTAATCCGCATTTATGTTATGGCTGTCAGCTGTGCGGGCAGATATGTCCGGTGCAGGCAATTGGAGGGTTAGACTGATGAGAATAGATTGTTTATTAGCAGGTGTTGGTGGTCAGGGAACGGTGCTTGCTTCAAAAATAATTGCCCAGACGGCCATTAGTAACCAGTGTTTTGCCAGAACTTCGGAGACCATTGGCATGGCGCAGCGGGGTGGATGTGTAGTTAGTCATGTGCGCATTGGTGATCAAAACTGTTCGCCAGCCATTCCACTAGGTATGGCAGATTTAATTATCGGTTTTGAACCAGCTGAAGCCTTGCGAAATATTGGATTCTTGAAACCGGATGGACAGTTATTAGTCAATACCAAACCTATTATTCCGGTGACGTCTTCTTTGGGGGGCATCAGCTACCAGGCAGCTGACATGATTCATTATCTACAAAGCACTAGGCAGCAGGTGGTATTTGTCGACGGACAAAAGCTGTGCGCTGCCGCCGGTACGGCCAAGGTACTTAATGTTATCATGCTAGGGGTTGCCGTCAAGCAGCAGTTATTGCCCTTTTCACGGGAAGAAGTTTTACAGACAATTACAGAAAATCTGCCAGCGAAATTTTTGGAGTTAAATAAGAAGGCACTGGAAATTGGCTACAACTTCCAGCAATATGTGTAATAAATAAGGGAGTGCTGAGTAATGAACGCAGAACAATTTACCAAGTTACAGGCCCTGCTACAGCGAGTGCAGCAAAAAAGTCCTTTTTACCAGAATAAATTTAAAGCTGCTGGCTTTGATATAGCTGATATTCAGACCCCAGCAGATATTGCCCAACTCCCCTTTACCACCAAAGAGGAGTTACGTGAGGCCTATCCGCTTAATATCCAAGCCGCTCCTGATGAAGAGATCGTCAGAATCCACTCCTCATCGGGAACAACAGGAAAACCGATAATTATTCCCTATACTGCCCAAGATGTTGCTGTTTGGGCCGAGATGATGCACCGTTGTATGAGCGTCGCTGGTTTGACAGCCAAAGACCGGGTGCAAATTACGCCAGGCTATGGTTTGTGGACAGCTGGTATCGGCTTTCAGGCCGGTGTTGAACGATTAGGGGCTATGGCGATTCCGATGGGACCAGGAAATACCGAGAAACAATTGCAAATGATGGTGGATTTACAGTCAACAGCCATTTGCGCGACGTCCTCTTATGCGTTGCTGTTAGCGGAAGAGATCCACAAACGCGGCCTGAAAGAACATATCAAACTAAAAAAAGCAATTCTTGGTTCTGAACGCTGGGGCGACAAAATGCGTATTAGAATACGTGAGGAACTAGGTGTTGAGTTATATGATATTTATGGACTGACTGAAATATATGGACCGGGAATTTCTATCAGCTGCAGCGCCTGTAATGGTCTGCATTATTGGGATGACTATCTGTTATTTGAGGTTATCGATCCACAAACAGGCAAGCCTGTTGCTGACGGAGAGTTTGGAGAATTGGTTATCACCACCTTGACTAAAGAGGGGGCACCGCTACTTCGTTACCGGACAAGAGATATTACCCGGATGCTGACAGGAGAATGCTCCTGCGGTTTGCCCCATCCCCGCCATGACTTAATTCTGGGCAGAACTGATGATATGGTTAAGGTCAAGGGGGTAAACATCTATCCCGGTCAAGTGGAAGATGTTTTAAAACATATTGAAGGTATTAGCAGTGAATACCAGATTGTCATAGACCGCGAAGAAGGTAAGGATGCTATGCTGCTACGGTTTGAGCAGCAAGAGGGTTTTGATGCCACTAACCTGGAACTGCGCGTGAAAAAGTATTTTAAAACCAAAGTGGGTTTAACAATTAATGCTCAGGCGCTCAGTATCGGACAGTTACCGCGTAGTGAAAAGAAAACAGCCAGAGTTATTGATAATCGGTATTGATAGATGAATTAAATATAATAGGAAAACAGGGTACCGGCTGACCGGTACCCTGTTTTCGTATAATTGTCATGGGGACGGGGTTGCTGACACCCTTTATAAATGATCGACTCCTGAAATTTGAGCGGTTTTCAGTAATGGGCAAACAGAATCAAAACCACCCGTCCAACGGGTGGTTTTGATTCGTAAAATAATTGAAGAACCATACTTTTATAAAAGCAGGGGCAAACCTAAAAGCAATTTAGGTTTGCCCCTATAGGTGAGTATAGAGAAGTTTTGGATACGGTTTATTTATGGCTTGATAAAATCCTGAACTACATAAACATTGCCACTCTTGTCGAAAGTGACTCCGATTCCGACTTTGGTATAAGATGAATTTAAAATGTTGGCGCGGTGTCCTGAACTATTCATAAAGGCTACCTCTGCTTGCTGAACAGTCTGGTTAATGCCAATATTTTCGCCAGCGGCGCTGTAGGTTATTCCAGCTAGCTTTATACGGTCAAAAGGAGATTGTCCCTCAGGACTGTAGTGGGAGAAATAGTTACGGTTAAGCATGTCCTGAGCATAGTTTCTCGCAAGTGTAGTCAAACGAGAATCCACTTGTAAATCAGGAAGGCCATTGGCGCGGCGATCAGCATTTAACAAATTAACTGCTTGCTGTTCAGTTGCGCTCACATTTCCAGAACTTGTGCCAGTTGATGTCGTTGATGTGCTGCTATTAGAAGTGGTTGTTGAGGAACTACCCGTAGCAGTCGTTGTGGAACCAGTAACATTAGAACCTGTTGTAGGGCCGCTATTAGTATTGGAAGAATTACTACTACTCTTAATTGCTTTTACTGATGTGATAGACCATGAACCATTATAGCTACGCGAACGAAGGCTTACGTTGTAACTAGTACCGTTATGAATTACATTGACAACAGCTAATGTCGTACTTTTACTTACTAAAGTAAATTTATCGGTGTTCGCATTAAATCCGAGGGATCTTGATGAAGCTTTAACTACATTAACGGGATCTTGACTATTATTATCACTATTGGTATTGATATTGGTGTTTGTGCTACCCGAATTGTAATTGCCATAAGGTGTGTACGCATATGCTGTCGTTGTGAGTGGCATTGCCAACATGTATAACCCGATGGATGTTCCAAGTAATCCTAACAGAGCATTGCGAATAGATCGTTTCATTTCATATTTTCCTCTCTCTCTTAGTTTAGAAGCTTAAAATGAATGTTTCATGTTTACATAGTATGATAACATAGATGTTCGTTTTTTTCTATTGTAAGATTAACCATTAGAGAAAGACAAAAAAATTACCAACAATTCCGCCATCAGCACTGGAGAAAACAGACCGTACTGTGATAGTTAAGGATGATAAGGACTACAAGGTAGATGTACTAAAGTTTAATTTGGATAAGGCCTGGGAGATATCAGCAGGGGTAGGTAATCACCAGGGTGATAATCCAGCTCTTCCATCATCTTTCCATATCCTGATTTTTCAATTATCTTATGAGTAACAGTTATTGACAATTAAAGCAAGAGGATGGATAATGAATGTACACTCAGTGTAAATATACACTGAGTGTACATCGTGCAAATTAATCGTTTTGGGGGTAATGACCAATGGACGGTCTGGTTGAAAGAAAGAAAAAGGAGATTCGCGATAGGATCATTGCCGTGGCAGGTGAGTTGTTTAATCAGCAGGGCTTTGAAAACACGACTATGGATCAAATTGCAGCCAAAGCAGTTGTAGCTAGGAAAACTTTATATAATTATTTTCCATTCAAAGAAGCCATTGCAGATGAATATGTTCGGAGCATAGCCAAAGATACAGCCCAGAAGACGCTGGAAACACTTTCTGACCTACCTGACACAAAATCACGATTGATAGCAGCCATTAATAAACGCTATGATTGGCTGGAGTTGAACCCGGAGATTTGCGGTATTGCTTTAATGTACCGTATGAAGATTATGTTGCAGGAACCTAATCACAAGTTTGAGCCGAGTGGCACTCAGAATCTTATTATGGATATTTTACATACAAGTCAAGAAATGGGAGAAATCAACTCTGACATCCCTATAGAAAGAATATTTGGCTTTATTGATTACATGCGTACTGTAATGGTACTAGATTGGCTAAAAGATAATACCCTGGTAAATCTTCGGGAGGAAACCGTTCGACTGGTGGATCTGGTACTATACGGGGCTTTCAGCCATCAACCCCAAAAAACGGAATAATCATTCACTAAGGAGGAGAGATCATATGCAACAGGGAGCGAATACTTATGTAGTCTCCTGGGGAGAAGCTTTTCCACTCGGCGTCAATGTGGTTGGGGGAAAGGCTTGGAATCTGTCCAGATTGGACCGGTATGGCTTTAAAATTCCGTGTGGCTCTGTGCTTACAACTGCAGCTTTTCAAGAATTTATTGACTATAACCAGCTTAGCGAGATTTTAAAATTAACCTCCCTCCAAATAAATAGTGAGAATCTGGGCGAGGCCGACGACGTCCTTTACCGTCTAAGAGAACAAATAATAAATGCAACAATACCGCCTATAGTTGTTGAATCCATACAGGAAAGGTTAGCTGCCGAGGGATTAGACAATAAAGCAGTAGCAGTCAGGTCTTCGGCCTCAGTGGAGGATTCGCGGCAGGCATCTTTCGCTGGTATTCTTGATACCTTCCTTAGTGTTAGAGGTTTGGAAAACATCATAGAAGCGATCAAGGGCTGCTATGCATCCCTATGGACGCCCCGGGCCGTAGCCTATCGTCGCAAACAGAACATAGACGACCTCGGATTATTGCCTGCTGTTATCATTATGGAGATGGTTGAGGCCCGGTCGGCCGGGGTGGCTTTTAGCTGTGATCCTCAGAGCGGACGTCGAGATATCTATGTGATCAATGCCAACTTCGGTCTGGGAGAATCCGTGGTAAGTGGAGCCATAGAGCCTGATACCTACTTTCTCGATCCCCCCGTCTATACCTTGCTGCCAGAAATTAAAGCAAAAAAATTAGGTTCCAAGCTAGGCGTGACCAGAACCAACGAAAACGGCGGAATATATCTAGCTCCTTACGACGACCTAAGGTTAGAACCGGCTTTAAATGACGAAGAAATTAAAAGATTAGGCTTATTGATAACCCGTGTTTTCGACTCTTTGGGAAACGGCGAAGAACCGCAAGACATAGAATGGGCTTTTGACGGCAATGACTTTATCCTGCTTCAGGCCCGCCCGGTTACCACTTTGCCAGATTGTACTTTCGAGGCTATTAAAAATCAGCCTACGGTGTGGTCTAATGCCAATTACCGGGATACGGTTCCCATAGTCTTATCTCCTCTACATAGACAAATACTGAAAGATATCATTGACACTATTTGGATTACCGCCTTTTCCAATCCCGGCTACCCCGTACCGAATGGAATTGAATTTTCCCGGTTCTTTAACGGCCGCTTATACTGTAATATGTCGGCAGTATATTGGGCTCACTACGATTGTAATGGAACATTACCCCGTGATCTAACTTTTTTCTGGGGAGGGCATCAGCCGGAAATTGAGATCGACGATCAGAGCCCTTTCGAAGGTGAAGCAGGCGTGCGGAGGCAAAAAACAGCTGTGCGGAGCATGGCCCTAATTGCTGAGACCGCTGCCAATGCAAGTGACATCCTTTCTGGAGTGGCTGTCGCTGCTAACAACCTGGCTGGAGAAGGATTTGAATCTTTACCGGACCACTCATTGATAGATAAATTTGAGGACTTGGGCAAAATCGTTAAATCCTATAGTGAAAAATACGCCTGGTTAAGTGGAGCCGGGGGGTTACCATTAGGAATTCTAATGCAAAACCTGTTCGGGGTTCTCGGCCCCAAGACCCCCATGGTTATAAACGGCTTGATGGCGGGAGGAGATGCGTCAATAACCAGCGCCGATCATGGGTATCGTCTGGTTGAATTGGCCGAACAGGCCCGCCAGGACGATTATGCAGTCCGATACTTTAACAACCGTCCTTTTACCCCGCTTTTATGGGAACAACAGCTTCCAGAAAATTCGCCGTTTAAACAAGCTTTCCATAATTTTATAAAAGAATATGGCCATAGAGCTGTATATGAATTGGATGTCATCAATCCTCGCTGGCAGGAAGATCCTTCCTACCTGTTGGATATTATAAGGACAACGATGGCCACTGCCAATCTGGATGACTTGCGGGCCCGTCAAAAGGAAAAATATAACCAGGCCTGGGCGGAAATCACCGCCTTACTTCCTGCTGACAAACTGGAGGGAATTCGCAAAACAATTGCAGATGCCCAGCAGGGCGCCGGATTACGGGAAATGGCCAAATCGGTTTTGGTTATGGCTTTGCAGCCCTACCGTTCTATAGCCCTGGAGTTGGGCAACCGTTTTGCCAGACGGGACCTTATCGATGAACCATCCGATATTTTCTTCTGCACCTGGCCCGAGATATTCTCGATATTAGTTGGGGAATGGAATGGGATGGGGCTTAAAAGCCTGGTGCAAGACCGCATAGCAACTCATAAAGCCAATGAGAAGCTCATCCCTCCGGACATTATCCAGGGTGATAAGGCAACGCACTCGCAGCCTGCTATCATTCCCTCAGGCAATTACTTGCAGGGCGTGGGAGCGGCAGCCGGTAAAGCCACTGGTATAGCCCGATTGATCAATCATCCTGGCGAGGGAAATAAGCTGCAGCCGGGCGAGGTCCTGGTGACCCCTTCTACCGACCCGGGTTGGACTCCTCTGTTTTTGAAAGCTTGTGCTGTGATAATGGAAACCGGAGGATATATTTCGCATGGAGCAATTATTGCTAGAGAATATGGGATCCCAACAGTAATTAACGTACCAGGTGTTATGAAGGCTATTCAAGATGGCCAAATCGTTACCGTTGATGGGGATGAAGGCCGGATAATTCTTCAATAACGCTAGGAATGCTATGTGGCGTGGTGGCTTTTAGATTAAGCCAAGGAGGCAATATGACGATGAACGGGATAAGCCGGATAATAGAGCGAAACATTAAAAAGGCAATTGCCCAGGGGGCTTTTGATGACTTACCCGGTAAGGGAAAAGCTCAACAACTTGTCGACCTGCGATTTATTCCCCCGGAGCAGCGAGCGGCATTTTTGGCATTAAGAAACTCAGGATCGCTTCCTCCAGAAATGGAATTACGTAAAGAAATCGCTAGTTTAGAAGAACAATTGCAACTAGCCAAGGAAGAAGTTAAGCCTGGCATAATTAAAGCAATTACTGAAAAGAAGATGTTTTATGATATTCTAATGGAGCGCCGGAAACGGTAAGGCATGCGAAAAATGAGAAGCTAAGTAGAATTAAACTGCAAAACAGTTCCTAATTATTGACAGTCCGGGATTTAAAGTATCAAGGACGGATCTATTTAGGGGGATCCTACAACCGGTGGAAGGTTTGGAAAATAGGATAATAAATATCCGCAAAGCTGATAAAGGTGGATTCGATAATATAAGGCGATCATACTTGCTTACTAGTAGAGCAGCCAAAACAATAAGGTACGACTAACGATAAAAAAACACGGCCCACAAGCCATGTTTTTAACCAAATATTAGGCGGTTCTCCTCGTCTTCGCCATCGTCGCCATGACGTCGGTGGGCGCATTTGCCGCCACCAGACTGTCCGTCGTCGACGGAGCTCACTGGCATGTGGCCTTGCCCGCCGTGGGCAACCCGTCTATCATAAAAACACCTAACGAAACTCTTTGTAGGGGTTTACGAGCACGCAGTTCAAAGGTGAATCATTTCCATCAATATCCTCTATATGGTACCAACTTTTCTAAAATCCCTTTTAATACCCGGTTCACCCGGCTCCCAACCAGCTGGTACTCCTTCGCCAGTTGCCTCACCATATTGAATACCTTGTAGTGTTCGGATAATCTCCCAAACATTGCGCCCCACTTCACGAGGATAAACAGAGTAATACCGAACTCGTCCGCTCGGATCAATTATAAAAGTTGCACGGTAAGCAGCTCCCTTTTCTTTATCCAATACATCGTAGGCGAGTGAAATACTACCATTACGGTCTGATAGGAGCGGGTACATTACTTTCCTAGCACTAGGCGATGTTTCCGCAAATACTTTATGAGAATATACGCTGTCAGTGCTGATTGCTATTGCATCTGCATTGAGGTCACGGATGCAATGGTAAGCAGCGGCAACTGCCGCCAATTCCGTTGGTCAAACAAAGGTGAAGTCACTGGAATAAAAGAAAAGAAGCAGCCAGCATCCTCGAAAGTCCTTTAGGCAAATTTCTATTTCTTTTCCGCGGTAGTATGCAGGAGAACAAAAATCAGGAGCCTTCTCCTCTAGACGGAAACATGTTTTCTCGTGCAATTGAAAAAGATGTTTTTCTTTGCATAAACATTGATGTTCTTTAGCATTTTCTTCACATTCAGCCATATTATACACCTCCTATTATGAGCTTAATGTATAATATGTTATTACTTAAGTAACGGTTATAAAACACGCTCAAAGAAAAACACCATCAGGTTTAACTGTCGCCAAACGCTCAAAACTCCATACATTATAATATATTACCTTAAACTATGAACGAGGAGGTCTACTTATGGGAGGAAGATTTGGCTGCGGTGGAGGTATTGATTTAGAGACACCATAAAAAATAAACAACAACAAAATGTTGCCCATTTTTTGCATCAGGCATGAAGGTAAGCAAATACACCAATGCTGACTAGAGCAAGTAGGGAGATTGCCGCTAATACTCTTTGGTATAAAAATATTCTCCCTAGCTAAGGCATGTAACGTTCTTAAATTGTTACTATTGATTTAACTGTATTAACTAATGCTGTTTCACCTTCAGTTGTCCAAATCATATATAACTGCTCAAGTGTAATCTGGGAAAAAACATAGTTGCGTAAGGCATAGAACTTATCAGTTTGTAGATCGGAAGGTGACATTTTGTATAATCTTTGAGAAATCTCGCCTAGTTTAGCAACCATCCATTTAGCTGAGGGTACAGATAATACCCAGTCATGATCACCTAAATGGGTTATGAAGCCCTCCACGCGCCGCGGTATGGGCAGAGTATTACCATCCTCAGCAATAAGGCCAACAGATTTAGCATCCTGGTTAGCCAGAATAGCTGCGGCATTTAGCCAATTTACAACTTCTCGTTCGTCATCAATTGTTCCGGGATGATTGTGAGCACAAGCTTGGGCAATAATTACATCTACAGGGAAGCGACGATGGATAAGTTCAGCAAGGCTAAGAATGTGGTGTGAGCCTGTTCCCGCAATTGAATATTCGGTTCTAGAAGAGCCGTCTTTTTGCCATTGGAAAACCCAAGGCTTATGTAAATCATGAAGGGACTGGGCAGCAATGACGATATCACGGTTTACTGATGTTCCATAAACGTCCTTATATGCTTGAAAAAAACCTAGTGCCGCCTTAACGTTCACAGCCACATGAGTAGCCAATCCGCCTGGATAGGAATGGTGGCTGGAATAACCACTACCTGGCGCTGTATAAAAGGGGATTACTGCTTGACCAGAGTCTTTGCATGGTGGTAAGAATTCGTCGTAGTTGGCCGATGGCTTGAGAAAATTTGCATCAACTAGGCGTTGCTTGGCGTGCTTTTTTTCGGAATTGGTCGGATAGAGTTCCATGAGACGTGGCGCAGGGTTTCGTAAAATATCTACTGTTGATCGGCGAAGACTAGTATCATTAATTTCATTGGCTGTTTTCAAAAGGAATTCGAAGGAGGACTTAACCCGCGATGACTTTTCAGCCATAGTTACGGGACTCATATTAAGACAATCTTGAAACGAAACTGCAGTGACCTTCATAGGCATGGCTTTGGAAGTCGCCGGAAACGCAATGGTTGTCGTAGCCAACGCGGCCATAGCACCTGCCGACATTTTAAGGAAATCACGGCGGTTGCAATTTGGACTTATGCTTTCTTTTTGTTTCATCAATTTAACCCCTCCAAAATATTATAGGCTAATTCTATTGTAATTGATTATTTACCATTAACTGCTAACTTTAGATTAAGGTAATATAAAATATGGGTATATTGCAATCCGAAATAATATCCCTGGCAAGCTTAGGCCAGGAATATTGTGTTTTTATTTAGGGGGAGGGTCTACTACGTATGACCCCTTTGCACCAACTAACAGCCAGCCAGCCAGCCAAGCTGTAAAGGGCGCAACAAGTACAACACCAAAACTACCGATAAGGGTATGGAGGATTTCTGCTGCGATATAGGTCAAATTTAATATATTAATGATCGGCGTGCCCTGTGCCATAAATACCATCATGAGAGCGGTAAAAGAACCGGAATACGCCAGTAATAGAGTTGTAGTCATTGTACCGACAACTGCCCGTCCTACATTCATACCAGATGCTATGGCTTCTTGGCGGGTGATTGAGGGATTTTTATCAACAAGCTCAGTTACGGCTACTGAAATATCAACTGCCACATCCATCATGGCTCCTGAGGATGCTAAAAAGATCCCTGCTAGAAAAACTTTTGTAAGGTCAATATGACTAAAACCAACGTGTAGTAATGTTTCGGCAAACGGGATAACCGCGCCATGCACTTTAAAGAGTTGGCCAAATAAAATTGCCAACAAACAAGCGGCAATCGCACCGCACATAGTTCCTAGAAAAGAAACAACGCCAGTACGGCCAAGCCCTGTTACCAAAAAAGTAACACAGCCAACAATAACGCAGATAACCAGTAATGAAAGAAGAATGGGGTCCCAGCCTTTTAAAAATAGCGGCCACAGTACCTTCCATAAAATCAAGATGGTAAAAATAAAGGAAAGCACAGCTTTTACGCCAGTCCAGCGGGCAAAATAATATAGTACAAGGATGAATAGCCCAAACAAGAGCATTTCGTTATCAAGTCGGTAGTGATCTATTAAATTAGCTGCGATAATTTGGCCATTTTGTCCCTTGATAACGACCAAGGCGATATCCCCAGGTTGAAATACCTTGTCCATTTCAAGCTTTCCCAGCAGTGTATTAGTGGCCTGTATTTGGTGACCGTTAAACTCGCCTCCCGAAACCTGCAAGGTTACGGACTGAACGCCGGTTTGGACAACACCCCGCTGATGAACAGCTTGATTATCAACCGCAGTTACTTTGGCTTTACTGCGAATATAATCGTCATCTTGTGTTGGAAATCCGGTTGGCAAAAAATATAATGCGATACAAAGCAGCGTGATAACGAGAACAAAAGTTTTATCTATATTCCGGGAATAAGGCATAATCGACATCCTTTCTTGCAATTATAAGGCCAAGCGTACGTGTCGCTTGGCCTTATAATTTCCCAGTTAAGCATTATTGTTTTACACCCATAATATTCATAATTTTTTTGGCGATATCGGTATTATCATAATAGCCTTGGAATAGTTCGCTGCCGATACCCTGCGCATATACGGGTATAGCTACACCGGTGTGGGCATAGGTAGTCCAACCAATACCGGCTTTTTGATTGAGAATATGGGTAACTGTGACGCTAAATGGTTCGTAATTTCCATAAAGCAAAGAACTATTAGGATCCTTAGTACGTTTCTTCGGCTCGACCATGCTGGCAGCTAAGGCATCGTTCAGCCGGGTTTTATCGTAATCTGTTATATCAGTTAACCCAAACTCATTGGCGAGAATCGGCAGCCAGTCATTTAGGTTAGCATACTGAGCGCCAACGGTTTCCCGATAGGTTTTTATTTTTTTGTCAAATTCTTCAAACGAAAGGTCTTGTTTGTTTATTTTGCTGAAAAAAGTTTCATATTCTGTACCGGCAAAGCCAATTGTCATTCCCCCGGTTTCATGGTCACCAGTGACAATAATCAGCGTTTCATTAGGATGCTTGGCATAAAACTTGAGAGCTTCGTTAATTGCGTCATCAAAGGCCAGTATATCCCTAACCGTTGTTGCTGCATCGTTGGCATGACTGGACCAGTCAATCTTGCCGCCTTCTACCATCATAAAGAAGCCTTGAGAGTTGTCCAACAGGTCAATACCTTTTTTAGTGAAATCAGCCAAAGTAACCTGGCCTGAACCACGGTCAATATCATAAGGCATCGCGGCTTCTGCGGCGAGTTTCGGGGCAATGGCGAATACCTTGCTGTCCTGGTTGCTCAGGTTGTTAAATTCTTCTTGCGTATTAACTACTTTATAGCCATTATTTTTCGCAAGGTCAAACACACTCGGTTTATCTTGTTTCGGTCCGGTAGGGGCTAGCAGACCGCCACCTGCAAAGTAATTGAATCCGCTGTTAGCCAGTGCCAGGCCAATTTCATAATAGTTCTTGCGGGTAGGTTCATGGGCATAAAACGCGCCCGGTGTAGCATGGTCAATGGATACATTGGATACAATGCCGACTTTCATACCTTTTTCTTTGGCTAGTTCAGCCATGGTTTTGAGCTTTACGGTTTTTGTCGCATCCATGCCAAGAATATCATTATTGGTTTTTTGTCCGGTAGCCAGAGCTGTTCCAGCTGCTGCCGATTCGGTGATAAAGGTATTGTTCGAATGCGTGGTTTGCATGCCTTGATGCGGAAAGACGGTAAAACCAAGTTTACCTTTATGCATTTTGTTATCACTTTCAAGCGTACCCTTAAAAATTTCAGCAGCATTAACTTGTGGCATACCCATGCCGTCACCAATAAAAAAGAATACATACTTTGCCTGCTTACCAGTATAACCGTTGTCAATACCTGCGGTAGCTATCTGCTGATGCGGGAAAGCGGATACAAGCATAACAGCAATTAGAGCAATAATCACAGCAGACAAGCTAAACCATTTGGTTTTCCTATTCATCCTGTTACCTCCTTTGAATTTGGTGATGTACATGTCCATTATAAGTAAATGCTGGATTGTTTTGGTTAAATTACGGTTAAGTCTTTGTTAACTCATATAAAACGAGACATCCATTTAATTTAATCAAAAATTAATACTGAATTAACTCGACTCTCATACCCGCATGTTACTATATTAGTAGACTTTTGTTATTGTGATACTGGTTAGAGGGGAGTGAATCTAGTGCACCATAATGTAAGCGCTGGCCTGCTGATGTATCGGCTAAATACTGGGCGATTAGAGTTGCTGTTAGCGCATCCGGGTGGACCATATTTTGTAGATAAAGATGATCGATATTGGGGGATTCCCAAGGGGCATCTTGAGATTGGTGAAACAATTGCTGAAGGCGCAGTGCGGGAGTTTATTGAAGAAACTGGTATCGATCCGGATCTATCTTATTCAATCTATCTTGGTAGCGCTCCGGGAAAGTATAAAAGAATTGTACATATTTGGGCGTTTGAGGGAGATTGGGATGTATCTAAGCCAGTACAAAGTAACGCATTCCAGTTAGAATGGCCTCCCAATTCGGGTCAGGTTTGTCTATATCCAGAAATTGATAAGATCGACTTCTTTTCGATAGCAGAAGCAAATAGAAAAATAGAGCGAGAACAATTAATATTTTTAAACCGTCTTGAAAAAGGGCTTTTAGGCAGTAACTATTTTCGAAATCAGCTTGGTTTATTACCGAAACTTGCACACTGCTAAGATAATAGATATTGTGTTTTAGAATTTAGGTTCCATAAAATTTGGTTTTAAGTGACAGGGGACGGGATTATTGACAACACCTTTACACTAAATAAGAAAACTTATACTCAATCGGTCAAGTACTTGGTTGAAAACGGCCTGGGAGATTAGGAATTTGCTGGTTGATTAAAACACCTACTATATGTTGTAGGTGTTTTTTTATGGCTGTAAGGCTTAGACTAGACTGTTCAGAGTGCCTCAGGTGCAAGGCGGAGCGAGGACGTCGCCGTAGTCGTACTAGGAAGTACGTCGGAGGGGACGCCCGCAGTGACAACGAAGCAGATGGGGTGCTATGGACGGTCGTAGTAGCCGAAGGTACTCGAAAAGGCCCTCCTTGTAGATTCTTCAATTCTACAAGGAGGGCCTTTTCATTTTCAACCATACTCTTGTTGTATGTGGGCATTTTCAGTATCTGCAGGACAGAGTTTGCTAGCCTGCGTATTTATAACTTTTTGCAAAACAGCGAAAAAGTTTTTTAAAATGCAAACAACATTTTGTCATAATCGTATTTTAGGATGACGAATTATCATGCATTTTTTTAAAAAAGCCTGACGTATTGCCATGTATGCGGGATGAAGACTAAATGGCACACTTATTGCTATATATAGGGTCATTCGATCGGCATTCGGTGTAGACCATCTCGCTCACGTAGCGTCTGACTGGGGTTTTGCAGAATTGCCTAAAGAAATGCGGGCGAAGTGACTTGGTGTTGATGATTATCCGCTATTTAAATATGGATTGGCCGCAACATCTCGTGGTGATTCAGTCTTAGAGGCTATTTGTAGTTCAGAATTGGATCAAATAATAAAAAGGAGTATGAGCTTATGAATGCAAGCTTAGAAAAAGTAGAAAACAGTGAAGCTTACCTGGAGTTTGTAATTGAAGTAGGAAATTTTGAGAAAGGTCTAAAAAAATCGTACAAAAAGAATGTTAAGAAATATGACATTCCTGGTTTTCGAAAGGGAAGTGTACCACGAACAATTTTAGAATCAAAATTTGGGCCAGAAATTCTTTTTGAAGATGCCATTGAGTTTGTTGTGCCCAATGAATATTATGCTGCCATTCAAGAGTTGGGACTAACTACTATTGGCGAGCCTGATATTGAAGTGGGTTATATAGAAAAAGGAAAACCGGTTAGTGTTAAGGTGCGTGTGCCAATTAAGCCTGAAGTTACCCTTGGAAAGCTGGAAGGATTGGAAATCAAAGCGTCAAAGCCTGATGAAGTGACTGAAAAAGATGTTGAGAAGTATTTGCAAGACTTGCGTTCCAAAAATAAAAAAATAATCGATAAATCGAATGAACCTGCCGTTCTTGGAGATACAGTAACCATCGATTATAAATGTTCAGTAGAAGACACTACTTTTAATGGAAAAGAAGAAAATTTCAAGTTGATTCTTGGCTCGAACATGTTTTTTCCT
This sequence comes from Sporomusa silvacetica DSM 10669, assembly GCF_002257705.1. Classification (GTDB taxonomy): domain Bacteria; phylum Bacillota; class Negativicutes; order Sporomusales; family Sporomusaceae; genus Sporomusa; species Sporomusa silvacetica. Next base: position 5,063 of record NZ_LSLK01000114.1, on the reverse strand, counting down.
GGTTTCGAGGAAAAATTGTTGGGCGTAAAAAAGGGCGATAAGTTGAATATTGAAATTAGCTTCCCCAAAGAACACAAGGCAGCTGAACTGGCTGGTAAAAATGCTTTATTCAAGGTAGCAGTAAAAAATGTGGAAAACGTTCAAAGCAGAGAACTAAACGACCAATTTGCCCAAGAGATAGCAAAAAAGAATAACCTAGAAGAATTGCGTTTAGAAACGAAGAAGAGGCTGCTTGAAATGGCTTCTCTGCGTGCTTTAAATATGGAAAAACAAGCTATAATTAAGGCTTTATTGGATACGTGTGAAGTCTTCGTTCCTGAATCCATAGTAATGCGACAGGCCCAGGCGATGCTAGAACAGTTTACAAATCAATTGAGAGCCGAGGGAGGAAGCATTGAACTGTATCTTCAGATGATTAATAGTAACGTTGAGAGCCTCAAAAGGAAAATTTGGTCAGACGCTGAAAATGTTATGAAATCAAACTATATATTGGAAAAGGTTATTGAAGAAAAGGAATTTGAAGTGAGTGACCAGGAACTAAGTTGTGGCATTGAGGCCTTCGCTACCAGTATTGGTATGAAAAAGGAAAATGCAAAAAAAGAGAACCTTGGTCCACTAGTTAACAATGTGTTGTTTGATTTAAAAGCGAATAAGGCGGTCCAATATTTGCTGAATCATGCGGTTATTATGAGTCCTAATGAAAATGAGGAGAAAAACACATGAAACGTAATCTCGTAGCTACACTAGCACTTGTATTCGGACTTGGTGTCGCAGGTACTGTCTTTGCAGCAACAAGTCCTTTTGCGGATGTTCCTGCTAGGCACTGGTCCTATGCTGCGGTTAACAAACTGGCTCAAGCTGGTATTGTTGATGGTTATGGCAACAGAACTTTTCGGGGTGACAGTACGTTAACCCGCTATGAAATGGCAACACTGATTGCTAATGCCATGACCAAGATGGATAAGGCTAATGCTGAACAAAAAGCGATTATAGATAAACTGGCTTGTGAGTACGCTTCTGAACTCGAAGGTCTCAATGTTCGCGTAACTAAATTAGAAAACAAAGTGGGCAATGTTAAGGTAGGCGGCGAAGTCCGTTATCGTTATGAATGGTCAGACAATAACAACGAGTCGCCTGATACCTTTACCCGGGTTCGTATTAACTTGTTTGCTCCGCTGACAGATAAGTTAATATTTAGTGGCCGTATCGAAGGTGAAAATGCAATCGGTACTAAATCTGATATAAATATTCCACAAGCATTTATTGCGGGCAAAGCTCTTGGTTTCGACACCTTTATCGCAGGCCGTATTCCATTACATCTCGGACAGGGTATGCTTAGCGGCATCGGGGCACAAGGTAATGCACACATGGGCGCTGACGGAATCGTCCTCGGTGCTGGCAATCAATTGAAAGTTACCGTTGCTGCCGGTAAAGCCGGTGCAGAAGAGGATACTAGTCTTAACCTGCAAGCGGCCAATCTCTCCTATGATCTCAACAAAAACACCAATTTGACCGCATCCTATCTGGAAGATAAAGATAGCGCCATGTATAAAAGCTATGCAGCTGGCTTCAATTATAATGGTATCAAGAATATTAATATAATCGGTGAATATGGCAAAAATGAATCTGATTGGGCTAAAGGGTGTAACAACGGTGACAATGCAAAGGGTTGGTATATTACAACAAAATATCGTGGCGCCGCCCCTGCGAAAGACAATAGTGACGGTTTTTGGGTTGGTTACAGAAATGCGGATGCAGGCTTTGACCCTCTGACTCTTGGCAATATGGAAGCTTCCGCTCTGCAAAAAAAATTTAACGCTAAGACCCCATATGCCGTATTAGCAATGTCTAACGTAAAAGGTTTGGAATATGGCTATGAACGGACTGTATTTAAAAATGCCATCTTTAGCCTGCAATACAACGATCTTGAGAAAAAAGACGATAAGGCAAGTGCCGACAGCTTATTGGTAGGGTTAACTTACTCCTTCTAAGAAGGGTGACTGATCCTTCTTAGAAGATGTGATAACTTCGAAAAGAGTAATATGATAAAGTAAGCCTTAAGACCATTGCGAATCATGGTCAGTCATTATCAGTTGCGTTAATAGAGCCGAAATAGCCTATTTCAAAGAGGACAAGTTTGCAGTCCAAAAGAAGTCACCACACAACATTTACCGAAAGGAGAACTGCAAACTTGTCCAAGTAAATTATACAGTTGACTGACGAATATCGAGGTTAATTTAACAGGATAACCCTTTTCTTTGGAGCAACACCCCAACTTTAAATGTGAGTGAAAATGAGCAAATCACTGAGAATCTACTGTGCCATACACAATATGGGAAAAGCGATAGTAAAGAAGAAGAATTTTATCCATGTCCGAAAACAGCCAGTATTTTTTGTCGTTCATTGTTATAATGAGTCTTTTTTAAAAACCTGATACAGGGCGGAACTAAAAATTTGGATTCCTTCCAATGTCGTCTCACGCTTGTTTGCAGGGATAATTTCTAAAACGGCTTCAAAGTAACGACGTGAGTTAAGTTCTATCTCTCGAAAAGCTTTTTGCCCTTTTTCTGTGAGTTCAATGTCCACATATCGGCGGTCATTAGGATTGGGGTTGCGCCCAAGGTAACCTTTATTTACCAAGTCATCTACAGTTCTACTTACTGCGCTTTTGCTTATATTTAGCCTAGCCGCAAGTTCATTTACAGAAATTTTGCTTTCCTGTGCGGTTTCCCATATTACATGACATTGCGCATAGGTGCAATCATAACAAAAAGTTTTTTTGCCCTCCAGTACACCTAAACTTCTCATGAAAATTTTTATAGCATTTCTCATAGTAGAAATGTTTTCTGGCTCCTTTGACATTCTATCGACCATCTTTCTTAGTGTAATTTGAGGTAGGTAAGTGCGGCATACAGTTGACGACATCAACAGTTAATGATACAATCCAATTATACCTATAATTGGTAATCGTGTAAATATATAATAGAAAAGATATGCTAACTATTTCTAGAGCAAATAAAAGTGACCAACGATTTGAACCTTAAGTCAATATCGTTACCAGCTTTTTCTTCATCACATAAATAAGAAGGTGGTTGACCTATGTCTATCTACCTCAAAAGTATTTATTATGACCAAGATCCAGAAGAAGCGCTTAGTTTTGTTCTTAAAAATATTATTCCTAAGGTTAAAAAGGAACTTTCCTGTTTATCTGGCACGTTGTCAGGGCAGAAGGGCTAGAATAAGAGAAAGGTGGCTTAACTATGGCAGAAAAATGTTTTTCTTGCGGAATTGCTGATCGAGTTGCAGACGGAAGGTTATTGTGTTTTAAATATAAGTTCGAGATATCGGCTATAACTGCTAAAGAAAAGTCTGATTGCTACTATTTTATTGAACCTCAGTATGAAGATGGCGAGCCTTTGACAGCGGCTCAAACGTTGATGATTAAAGAGGGCGAGGTGGCCTCGCGGCGGATGCGCGGGCCGGTATAGATAATATTAAATTTACTCATTTTACCCGGTTAAACCGGGTTTTCTTCTAGTTAAATAAGTTGGGAGAGGATGTAATTTGAATAAAAAATCGTCAGTTATTATTCCATGCTGTGGCATTGATTCTGTTTATGGCCTAATAACTCAAGAAGTAGTATTAAAGGTAGAAGCAGAAGTGAACAAGCAGGTAAAACTACTTGGATTAGCTTATCTGGTAAATGGAGAAATAGATGCAGTACAAGCAATAACAAACACACCGTGTATTGTCATCAATGGTTGTAGCAAAAAGTGCGCTTCCAATATTGTCGATGTGATTGGCGGCGATATTGATGTTGAGTATGTTGTAGATGACCTAGTGGCCGGAGTTGCTATGGTAAGTCTAGGCGATGCTGTTAAACTAAGCGAAGAAGGAGAAAGGCAAGCCTGTGAAATAGCTAGTAAACTTATAGCTGAATTAAATGTTACGGAAAAGGGGGCAGAAAAATGCTAATGCACCCAAAGACAACCGGCATTATTGCTTGCTGCGGCAGCGAATGTAGAGGCGGTTATATTTCACGGGCCGTAGCCGCAAGAATCGTGAACCAATTGAGAGCCACACAGGTAGTTACGCTCAGTCTTCCCCGCCTGCTTATTGGTACTATCAATGAAAAGAACTTTTCCTTAAATCACCCTACGATTACCCTTGATGGTTGTGCCAAGGCTTGTGCCAGAAAGGCTGTTGAAAAGTATTGCATTAAACCGATAATAGGGATAAATATAGGAGACATCATTGGCGAGCAAGAGGCGCTTGCCAAGGTTAATGTACAAGCTGACCCGACGCATAGGTGCAGCAATGAAATTGAAAAAGTATCAGGTATTGTTACGCATGTGCTGGATTCATTGGCAGCCATGTACGAGAAAGCTGAGGCTGTTCAGAAAAACAACTGTGACCAGGGAACCTGCGAATGCGGTTGCGGCGGCAGTAGTTGTGGCTGCGGTTGTGAGAGTGGCAGCGAGGGTGTAAGTGCGAGTGACCAACAGATTAGTGAAACAAATACGAATGGAATTGTAATTTATACGAAAACTGGGTGCCCGTTCTGCGCCAAAGTATTGCAAGAATACCGGGAAAAGGGAATTAGTTTTCAGGAAGTTAACACAAGTGTACATGCATGGGCTAAGAAGCTGTGCAATGACAAATATGGTGCTGATAAGGTGCCTATCATTGTTAAAGACGGAGTTGCCATACAAATTGGCGATATCGATGGTAAGGGCTGACAAATGTGAGTAGGTTGACCGTGAGTCAACAATAAAGTGATAGGTTTAGTAACAACTGTTTGTTGCCGTTTCGTTACGGTTCATATTGGAACGATACCCTGGGATTCAATTTGAGATCAGCGATACTCAGGGAACCCTTATTCGCACCAGTGTTAGCAACATGGAGGTTTCGGGAACTCATATGCTCCCCTAAAGGTCAATGTCATTAAGTTAAGCAAAATAGAACGCTTACATCGATAAAAGTAGATGTAAACGTTCTATTTTTATATTTGCTAGTCATATAAAAAAACACTTGACAAATAGTCGAAAATTTGCGGCTCTGCC
>NZ_LSLK01000113.1 GCF_002257705.1 Sporomusa silvacetica DSM 10669 | reverse complement strand
GATCTTGTGATGAAAACGCTGGACCGATTACAGGAAACTTTGGGCGGAAACATCCACCCTGACGCAATTATACACTCGGATCAGGGATTTCATTATACACATCCTGAATTTCAGTGCAGGGTGAAAAAATTATTGATAAAACAGTCCATGTCTAGGAAGGGCAACTGTTTGGATAACGCATCAATGGAGTCATTCTTTGGACATATGAAGGATGAAATTAATATAAAAGAGTGCCAAAGCTTTACTGAAGTTCAGAACAAGATCGATGAATACATTGAGTATTACAATTGCCAACGTTACCAATGGGGATTAAAAAAGATGACCCCGAATCAATATCGGGATCATCTTATCGTTTCCTAAAACGGATTTCTTCTCACTGTCCTAATTTAGGGTACCAGTTCACGTAGCGAGTTTACGGATTTTAGGAATATCGCCCGACTTTTCAGCTTTTGGAGGTTTAGGGCCTAGACCTTTTGTTACTTTTGGGGCAATGCCAAAAGTAAAACTCCTCACCTTGTATTCCATTGACTCAACTAATGTGTCGAGGGGACAAATGTGTCGAGGGGACAGGTCCAATGACACCACTGACCTAAGCTCTATTTCTGGTTTAGACCCAACTCTGCTGCAATTCCTTTTAAATGTGTCGAGGGGACAGGTCCAATGACCGCCACTGACCTAAGCTCTATTTCCTGTTTTAGACCCAACTCTGCTGCAATTCCTTTTAGAAAAGGCTAGTAGATAGCCACAGAAGCTTTATAAGTTCCGCTTAGCGTCTAATTGGTTCCTATATCTATTACTTATACATGATGTGGTAAATCTGAGTTTGGAATTCTATTCGAGTATATCTTTGCCACACTACCCCCAGAGTTTACCATTCGCTTATCTGTGTGTCAACGGACCTGTCCCCTCGACACCTTGTGTCAACGGACCTGTCCCCTCGACACCTGTGTTCTGTCGATATTAGAGCGAATTGTAAAAAAATTCACTGCTATAGAAGACGCCCCCAGGAATTGCGGATTGAAATTTCATTGATAGATAGGGGACGAAAAGTATTGGACTTAGAATTAAAGCCTTCAGAGATAGAAAATTTAGCTTTAATTATTCGTAATAAATATGTGGCTACTCGTTTTGGGATGAAGACTCAGTCTCGAAATAAATGGCTTGCTGACTATCTTTCCTTGCAGCTAAGGGATATTCCAGTCGTATATTGCTACCACTATACCGGCTGGTAAAACATCAATAAAAAATGGATTTATTTAGAAGACAATAACCCTTGCTGTCAAACTGGTAAAACTCTGGTTTATGATTCTAACATGTCAGAGCAGTTCGCTTTTTATAAATCTTTGGCGTTCTGGAAATAGCTAATAATCTGAATAGTATATTAGTACTGTTTTTGGTTTCCTTTATGTCCGTAATGTTTAACATCTTTAAAATTACGGGATATGTTCCGCATTTCTTAACCTACATTTTTGGTACTACAGGCTCCATGAAAACGGCTGTTAGCAAGGTTCTTTACAATATGTGGAATGGAAGTAACTCTAAAATAGCGTCAACCTTCGCTGATACGATTACTGCAATTGAGATAAAGATGGCAAGTATATCAGATGAGGTATTTCTAATAGATGACTGGCATCCTGCTAATTCCCGGGCAGAGGAGCTTAGCATGAAGGAAAAGTTAGGACAGTTAATTAGGTATTTTGGTGATGGGATCTCTAAGGATAGAGCAACACCTAGCCTTGATCTTAAAGATGAGTTAGCTCATCATGGTCTTGCTGTGATTACAGGTGAGGAAACCAATGGATCAGAGTCGTCATTATTACGTTGCATTCTAATTCCAGTCGATCGAAGTAGTTTCGATGGGGAAAAATTGAGTGAATATCAGGAGAACCCGCTATTACTTGCAACAGGTAAGTACTATTTTATAAAATTTATTGAACAAAATTTTGATGAAATAGTTCGGTATATTAAGCTTGAATTTCCCGAACTTAGAGATAAGTATGTCAGCTATTTTCAGGAAGGGCGATTAGCGGATGATTGTGCGTATCTTGAAATTACAGCAAATATTTTATTGAATTATGGGTTGCAAATTCAGGCAATAGCCAAATCAGATGTGTTACAAATTATTGAAAATTGGAAGCAGATAATTATCGAATCAGTTGGTAGATCTGAACGTGAAAGCAAAGAAATTTCCCCTGCGGTAATGTATTTACTGGCTATTCAATCGTTTATTAATAATAATTCGGTTAGTTTTGCTAAAACCAAGAATGCCTATTGTGAAAATATCAGCGCTTATTGTGGCTTTTTTGATTATGAGGCTGGAGTTTTATTTTTACAGCATGATACTATCTACAGAAAAATTACCGAATATTGGGGTGAAATAAAGAAACGCTTCCCCTTGTCGCATCGACAAGTGCATAAAGAGTTAGCTATTACTCAAGTGCTACGAACTCAGGGGCAAGGTTCTTTGAACGGCGAGTATTTGTATAGAGTTACTATTAATAATCAGCGCCCGAAAATGCTGGCTATAGATTTAAAAATTATGGGCGCACTATTAGATAATTAATGAAAAGAATGAGGAGGTAGTATGATGACAAAAGATAAATTGTTAACTGTAAATGATGTTCTTAAGATCATTCCTATCAGTCGGAGTGGTTTGTATTCGGCGATAAAAAGGGGAGATTTCCACATCGTGAATGTGGGAAAACGGATTTTCATCCCGACCTGGGCAATTGATGAGTTGATTAATGCACCAAAAGTCAGCAATGGCTAATTTGTTAAGGCAGGGAATTCCCTGCCTTAACTTTTATACAAATGTAGGGGGGATTGTAAATGGGTAAACGGGCAAACGGCGAAGGAACTGCTTATTATGATAAAAATCGTCAAAGATGGGAAGCTCAAGTAAGTTATAAAGATAGTTTGGGCAATACGAAGCGAAAGAAATTTACAGGGAAAACTCAGCGTGAAGTTAATAAGAAAAAAGCGGAGTGGCAGAAGAATTCTAATGATGGCTTACTGCCTGAGGCTGATAAATTGACGGTGGGGGTTTGGGTTGATCGTTGGTTAGCCGATTTTGTAAAGCCCTCAGTAAGAATCAAAACTTATGAAAAGTACTTTGCCTGTATGAAATATGTTAAAGCAAAGTTTGGTAATGCATTAGTAAATAAGTTATCAGTTTCTGATCTACAGCATTTTTTAAATGAATTACTAGTTTCAGGTGGAGAAAAGAATCAAGGGCTTTCAGCTTCAACAGTAAGAGGCGTTCGACGCTATTTTATAGGGTGTTTAGAAAAGGGAATTAAAATTGGTCTATTAGTAAAAAATCCGGCCAAATTAACAGATCCGCCGCGAATGGTTAAAGAAGAAATACATCCCTTAAATAAAGAACAAGCGCGGTTATTGCTCGATACAGCCAGGAATAAGGCCAATGATGCTTTGTTTAAAAGACGAAAAAATGCTGAAATGTCTGAGCTTGACGTATACATTGCTGTTTACATTGCTTTATCTACGGGCATGCGGTTAGGGGAAGTATTGGGATTGAAGTGGGAAGATATTCATTTTGAGCAAAAGATGATTACAGTAAGGCGTTCAAGAGTAGCAACAAGTCATGGGGTTAGCGTTGAAGAGCCAAAAACAGGGGTTGCAAGGAAAATACCGATACATGACGATCTAGTGAAAGCTTGCCAACATCATCAAAAATATCAAGACTGGCAAAAGGCCAGACTCGGCGACCAATATGAGGATAATGGTTGGGTTATTGGCGGGTCTTTCGGCAAAAATTATTGGACGAATCATTTTTCTTGTCGAAAATATAAAAAGCTGCTAGTGGAAGCGGGGATAAATAAGAGCTTTACCTTCCATGACCTACGCCATACACATGCGAGCTTACTGCTTTTGGATGGCACTAATCCCAAAATTGTACAAGAACGTCTAGGCCATGCCAGTATCGAGATGACCTTAGATACCTATTCTCACTTATTGCCGGACACACAGAACGCGGCGGTTCAAGCCGTTGCGACATTTTTAGTAGGCTGATCTTAAAATAAAATTTTATTTAAAAGCGACTCATCCGGTTTAATCTGCGGGTGAGTCTTATTTTGTATTGACCACTTCAAAAGCTACACACATTATAGTGCATAAGGAGAGAGTTGAACGTGTGTCTAGTGTAAAATGAGCCAGTTTATGGTAAAATATGATTAATAATTTAATTAAAAAATCGGCATCAGCTCAGAATATACGCAATTTGGATGGAATTTGAGATGAAAATAGCTTGGGGGTGATTCTAATGGATTATCATGCAATACTGAAACAAATAGACGAGAAAAAGGCTTTGCTGGACATTAAGAGGCCTTTCCCACGCCATACTCTTGAAAGCCTAAGAGCAAAGTTGCTAGTGGAATGGACATATCATTCGAATGCTATTGAAGGTAATACACTTACCCTGTCTGAAACTAAAGTAGTTTTAGAAGGAATCACCATTGGCGGAAAAACCCTGCATGAGCACCTGGAAGTGATTAATCATAGGGAAGCAATTGGCTATATAGAAGAAATAATTAAAAAGCAGGAATATTTGTCCGAATGGCAGATAAAAAATATCCATTCTATTGTTTTAAAGGGAATATTACCTGAAAGTGCCGGGGTTTACCGTCGGGAAAATGTATTTATCAGTGGTGCGGAGCATATACCGCCTGACTTTGTACAGGTTCCTGCGCAAATGGCTGACTTGCTGGAATGGTATGCAGGAGAGGCGCAGATGTTACATGCTGTTGAAAGAGCAGCGATTTTACATAGTTGGTTTGTTAAAATACATCCTTTTGTGGATGGTAATGGACGTACGGCAAGATTACTATTAAACTTTGAGCTTATGAAAAATGGATATGTACCGATAGTTATAAAAAAAGAGCAGCGGGTAGAGTATTATGATTCTTTAGATTTTTCGCATGTTAAAGAGGATTATAGTGTTTTTATTCAGTTGGTAGCTCGGATTTTAGGAGATGCTTTTGATTTTTATATCCGACATATAGGATGAATTGTCTTTAATGCGGGAGGATCTGAAAATAAAAGACATTTATGTACCAGATAAGGTATATAGCTATCTCATTTAAGTTTGACATTTGATGTCCGAAATGATTTCTCTTGACTTAGATCGGGTTGTCAGTATGGTCAGTATGACGGTATTTGACGATGTTGCAATTGAGACGGATCAAACATGCTAGGCGACGATTACTTCAGACTGCTGACTTCCGTGAGAGTGCGTGAGGCGTTGGAGCGGCTCGAAAGATTTGCTCGGGAGCGCGCTACCCCGGAGCAGAGAAAGGCAGTCCTACGACTGGCTATTAGAGAGATAATCCTGTTTGGTCGGAAAATAGACAAAAATCGTTATTGCGTTATTGATATTGGCAGCTCCGGAGGGAAGCACTATATGCAGCAGAGAGCCCCATCAGCTACGGAGTTATGGCTATAATTTATATTAGTGAACATGAAGTATTAGATTGGGGGTGTGAGCTTGCAAAATACGAGTTATTACATGTCTTTGCCTTTCGATGTTTCAGGTAGTTTATCCAAGAATCGTTTTCGTTTGGAATTGTTGTGGGGCATAAGCAAAATGCTAGATATCTATGACTATGATGATTTCACTATGGTTTTCGACTATGTATGTGATATCGAGGTGCATTTGAAAGATGGATATGAATTTTATCAACTGAAAACACACAAAGGCGATAAAATATATACAATAAATGACATTGTAAAAACGAATAATGGAAGCTCCATCCTTGGTAAGCTATATATCCTGAAACGACCTTATGACTTTCAAAATGTTAAGTTGGCGCTTGTATCCAACTCTTACTTGAAGACGGAAAAAAAGTGTTCTCAGACACTGAGAAAATTAGCCTAAGTTCTATCAGTCCAGCAAGTATTAAGAAAATAACAGAGGCATTAAAGGCCGAGTTTGAAGTGGATGACATTGATATCTCCAATATATATTATATTTTTACGTCGATGAATCTTAATGAACCAACAAATGATATTATTGGAAAGATTGTAACATCTTTTGTTAAGATTAAAGGATGTGAACCCAAAAAACCAAATGCCCTTCAAAACTCGTTGATGCGACGGGACTGAGATCAAGCAAATATAATACGGGCGATGATATCATTATTGTAAGTAATGATATTCAGCGTTCAGTGTTGGAACTCAATAGTAAAATTAACTCGGAAATTGATAAATACAAGGAATTATTGAGCTTACTTGAAGAATATGAGGTAAAGCTCAACATGAGTTCTGCTCAGGTAAATGATGTGCTGAGACATAAAGGATTTATCGAAGTGCGTGACAGCCTTCTGACTGAAATGGGTGAATTGAAACGTTCTTTGGAGAAGATAAAAACCGATAGTGATGCGCTGGGGAAAAAGAAACGAGAATATGATGCAGCTAAAAGGGCTATCAACAATAGGTATTATGAGCTGTTGATTTGTGACAAAACGAACTTTGGGCTGTCTGAGATTGATGAAAAGAAATTTGAAAATATCACAAGAAGATTTACAGCAAGCGGAAGCAATAAACCGATAGCAACTGTTATGTGGTATATCAATCTTATTAAACTCAAAAGTGAATTCAATCCAGGTGCGATCAAATTCCCGATTGTTTTTGATAGCCCAAACAATGCAGAAACGGATGATGTCAAGAAGCATGAGTTGCTCGCATACCTATTAAAGAATGCAACAGAGGAGAACCAACTAATTATTTCAGCAATTGGATTTGATGAACATTCGTTTGATCAAGATATTCAATGCAATGTCATTAGCTTGATCAATGAAAAGTACCATCTGATGAGTGAAAGTGAATTTGATCAACACTGTTCTTTGTTGCTTGAATTATGCAACAAACAGTAAAAAAACATAACTTTTCGCGGGAATCCAGGTAGTTGAAATATATGAATACAGGCACAATCAGCATTTGGTAGACATCGATAGAGAGCCGAGATACAATGGTAACAGCAATGTTACTGTAAAGGGCGATGACATCATGCTAAACGACAAAGAGATTGGACAACGGATTGCTTTGTTGCGAGAAGAAAAAGAGTATACCCAAGAACAGATCAGTTTACTTTTGAATGTTACTCCGTAAGCGGTTTCTAAATGGGAGAACGGTAATGCTTTACCAAATACTGCCTTTTGCCTCTTTTGGCAAAAGTCTGGGGGTTTCTATTGATAGGCTGCTTACCGGAAGTCATCTGATAGAAAAAACAAGTCCGTTAGAAAAAAAAGTTCGTATGATGGGGAGTATGAGAAAAAGGAGGAACAGAATTGAGAACAAATCTTAAAAAGTTCGCAGCGGCTTTAATGCTTGCAATTTCCCTTATGGTATACACAACCACTGCCGACTCGCTCAAGGCGGACGACGTCATCAAGAGCGTACAGACCCTCGGTTTCGTTGACGGCGACGGCTCCAAAACTAACGCCATCGTTGTCAAGTACGGTGTCGACCTGACTGGCGCTGATCTCGATGTGGACACCTTTCAGATCAACGACTACGGTACGTCCCTGAGCGCAAATAAAATTCAGATGGGCAGCAATCCCGGCGTGGCCCTGAAGGCCTATGTGAACGATGAACCCGCCACCTCTGCAACAGGCGGCAGCGGCACCGGGAACTACGTCATCATCGAAGTCAACACCGATTACCAGACCACTGCCTTTACTAGATCATGGAAAATCACCATGGCTGCAGGTGTGAAGCAGATCAAAACCATCAAGACTGCGAACGACGTGATCGCCCCCAGCACCAAGGAAGTCGGGAACTACACTGTGCAAGCTTACATTGGTATTGACCCCATGACCGGCGGCAACAGAGCTCCGGAATACTACAACTATGCGAATGACGGTACTTACACCATCAAGGGCATTGAGGATTATCAGCTTCACACCATCGCCTCCATCGACGGAGACACCGGCTATTCAGCCTTCCATGCCACCAACTGCTTCGATGAGGCAAACGGCAAGTACTGGAATTTCGATCTGCCCTATGCTCTGTATGTCCCCAAGGACTATGACTCAAGCAAGAAATATGCTCTGGTCCTGCACATCCATGACGCCGGATCCATGAGCACCAATCCGATGCTCACCCTGACCGAGGCACAGGGACCCAGCAACTATGCTTCTGCCGCGTTCCAGCAGCTTGCGAAGGATCAGGGCCTGGACGGTGCAATCATTGTCTGCCCGGAAATTTCTGAGGCATTCCCCATGGATGCGAACAACCCCTCATACAACCTGCGTATCTCCCGTGACAACTGGACACTAAGCTGCGCTGCTCCTGCTATCTGGGAACTGATGGATTCCCTCACTGGTACTTACAACATTGATAAGAACCACATTTACGGTTCCGGCCAGTCCATGGGCGGTATGACCATCATGGCCCTGGCTGCACAGCGCGACAACTACTTTGCCGCCATCATGCCCATGAGCTGCGTATGGGGCACCAACTTCAACAAGGACTACAAGTTTAACGGCTCCGTGTGCTACAATGCTCCGGCTGACGGCACGATCATCTGGAACAAGGACGCCGACGGCAATCCCTGCGATTACAACAATTGGTTCTACATGTGCTCCGACGACAACATCCTCTATCTCAACACCGATAGCAGTCCAGAATACATGATGCTCTTCAAAGACCTCTGCGGCGTGGACGTGGAAAATGCTGATATGGTTCTGACGACAGACACAACCGTGGCAAAGAGAAATGCGCTTGTGAAAGAGCTTGTTTCCCGTAAGAGCGCCCTCGGTATCTATCAGGTCACCCTGAGCGGTAACGTCAGCCATATGTCCGCATGGTTCTATGGCCACAGCACTTTCGCTTGCTATGAGTGGCTGATGAACCAGACCCGCGAGACCGAGATGGCTCGCGGCAAGCTGAATCTCAACAAGCCGTATAAACTGGCGGACGTGCAGATCCATACCGATGACAGGGTCTACTCCACGGAGAAAGACGGCACTGTCATTTATTATCCGACCGGCAAGCTCGGTGCCGGCACCATCGGCTACAACTCCCCTTGCACTGCCTTGGGCAGCAACGCAAAACTGTATCCTGGCTGGAAGCCGGAAAAGTAAATAATAGTAGCAAAGCTCCTTTCTTTTCCCCTTCGGAGGGTGGTAGCTCTGAGCCCGGCTGCCGCCCTTCATTCCTATTTTTCTCACTATTTAAAGCTATATTGAGATATAGAAGAAAGCGGGTATATATTATACTAGCGGCTGTTATTTTCAGCACAATGGAGATAGCCAGTAAAACTGTGGCGGCTGATATTAATCCCTTTCAACTGAATTTTATCAGATTCTTGATCGGGGGGGTAATATTACTGCCGACATCAATGCAAGTAATAAATAGGAAAAATATTGAGTTAAATAGAAATGATTGTATATATTTTATAGCAACAGGCTTTTTGGGTATTGTCATCAGCATGTCGTTTTTTCAATTTGCTATCCTTTATACGATGGCTTCGACGGTGGCTATCATATTTAGTGCCAACCCTACATTTACAACTCCGATTGCGTATTTTTTATTAAATGAAAAGATCAATAAAAAGGTAATGCTATCCCTGGCAGTTAGCTTGCTGGGTGTGTTCTTTATTTTAAATCCCTTTGGGATACATACTGATATGAAAGGCATCATTTTAGCCATATTAGCTGCAATAACCTTTGCAGTCTATAGTGTTGTTAGTAAAATGAGAGTAGAAAGGTATGGCTGTGTTGTGAGCACTTGTTTTTCCTTTCTGGCAGGTGATATAATTTTATTGGTCTTGATGCTGATTTCACATTTACCATTGTTTGCTACCTATCAACAAGGAAATATTACCCCGTTATTAGTTGATATTCCGATAATTTCCGGGATTAATTATAGTAATATTGCCGTTCTGATTTATCTTGGTGTTGTTGTAAGTGGCTTGGGTTTTTTGTTTTACTTCATGGCTATGGAGAAAAGTTCCGCTTCTGTCGCGTCTATCGTATTCTTTATAAAGCCAGCCCTTGCGCCGCTATTTTGTCTCCTTATTTTACGGAAACTCTTACTACGTACACTATTATAGGAATCGTACTAATTTTGGCAGCCGCATATATTATGATGCTGAGCAATAACAATCATAAACAAGTCGAAGTCAATGGTGATTATTCTTAAGCAACTATAAATAGTTTTTATGGAAGTAGAAAATATAGGTACTCGCGAGAGTGCCTATATTTTCTTATTTTTTCTTTAATGGGAAAAAGGATTCTCATTATATTTAAAAATATGACATGATTAATCATATTGACCATAGCATTTTATATTGAGCATGGGGCGATATGAAAGTCTGATAATCACAATTGCATTTATATAATGGTACCATTGTTATATTAGGAAATAATATTATGGATTTAGGATTAAAATCCATGGTGTTGATGAACTATAAACAACCTTTGTGCCTTTACCCCAATTACAGCTAGATGCCTTACTTTGAGGCCAATTAGGGTAGTTCTGCTTGCGACGTAATACGGAGAAGCTTTATAGTAAGTGGTCTAAATGATGGTAGCTTGGTGTATATATTTTAAGAAATGATAAGACTGCTTTGTTGGTGAAACTACTTGGTGACGATTATAATGAGGAGGGCAACGAGGGGGGCATTAGATAGTTTTTAGGTATAAATACTATTTGAAATTATTAGAGAGATAAGGCTTAATAGACTAATTTATCATAAATAATCTGGATTTTATAGACTAAATAGGACTAGAAAAATATTAAAAAAGCCAGTTGGTGTTCTCCGGAACCGGGTGCGCAGGTTCGATTTCTGCCGGGCGCACCATAGGAAACTCAAGCCTTCCTGCGATTTGCTGGAAGGTTTTTTTCGGTGCGCCCAGCATGGGCGCTTACTTGTCGGTGAAAGTCCGATACGGGGGTTGATAGTGCTAACCGTTAGCTTAAGATAAGGGTGTCCATCGTGAGGTGGATGAAATAGGCGAATTCCTCAGGAATTCGCCCCTTCCCGAACCGTACCGGCACTTTTTCGATGCATACGGATCTCCATTCCTATTAAGCTTTCGTTTTAGAAGAGTTAGATAGAGTCCTAACACTGCTTACATTCATCAAGCCACCGCTTCATTATTTTTATATAAAATTAGAATGTATTACAAAAAAAATAGTCATTTTTTGTAATACATTGGGAGGAAATAGATAATATTCCAGGAATATAATTATTATACAGATATTGTATCGATAAAGTTTGGGTAGTGTGTAGGAGGGCGAAAAATATATGCTTAGCGAGAACTTGGGACCAAAGCTTAGCGATATTATTGAAAATATTGGTATACCGATTTATACATATGACAAGAATTGGAGATTATCCTACATTAATTCTGCTGCAGAAGTATTATGGGGTTATAGCCGTGAAGAACTCTTAGGTAAAGTAATATGGGATATATTTCCGGAAGCTATTGGAAATAGACTTGATCATGAATATCATAAAGCAATATCGGAACGTAAAGAGGTGTGTTTTGAAACCTTTGCTACTATTCAAAAGAAATGGCTGGAAATCCGAGCGTGTCCAGTAGAAGACGGTTTAATAGTTTATGCTCAAGACATAGATGAAAAGAAAAAGGCCCAATCGGAAATTAAAAGCTGGACTAGACAACTAAACCAATTGATTGAATTATGTCCTCTTGGCATTTTAATATTGGATAAGGAAGGAATTATAGAAACTATTAACTCGGCTTACATTCAAAGATTTCTCCCAAGTTTAAAAAAAGAAGAGTGTATCGGTAAATCAGGTAGATATATCTCAGAGTGTCTGGGAGTGGATTGGGAAAGTACATCGACTTATAATGCTCTCAATGGAAAGCAAATATTAAATTACGTTGAAACTGGCCCTGATTGGGTGGTTGTCTCCAATGCCGTTCCGATACTCGATAAAGACGGAAATACTATTGGTGCTATGGGAGTGTTTTACGATATTACGGAATATGAACGCATGAAAGCGGAAATAGCAAAATTAGATAGATTCAATCTGGTAAATGAAATGGCCGCAGGGGTAGCACATGAAATTAGAAATCCTATGACAGTTATTAAAGGCTACTTGCAATATTTTAGCCGAAAGGTTCCGAGTGATATGATAGAACAATTTACTATTGTTTTGAATGAATTGGAGCGAGTCGAGCAGCTTATTACCAATTTTCTTTCCCTAGCAAATAACAAGGCAATAGAGCGAAAATCGCAAAATTTAAATACTATCATCACGCAAATTACTCCCCTGATATTAAGTGATACAAATAAACGGGATATTGAACTGGCAATGGTGTTAGACAAGGGGTGTCCTGATCTATTACTAGATGACAAAGAAATTAAACAATTGATTTTGAATCTTGTCAGGAATGGTCTGGAAGCTATGAGCGGGCATGGAATCCTTACTATTGAAACGAGTGTCAGGGACGATATGGTTCACTTATTTGTCAAAGATTGTGGCTGTGGAATTGACAAAGAGTACCTGAATAAAATATATGACCCTTTCTTTACTACGAAAGCCAACGGTACAGGGTTGGGGCTTTCTGTTTGTGCAGGAATTGTACGGCGGCATGCAGGAACCATTCAAGTACAATCAGAGGCCGGTCAGGGAACAAGGTTTACTATTGTTTTTCCAACTAAGACGGGCTAAATGCCGTTCAGGTTGTTTGGTAATCCAGCATTTGGACACTCCGGCCAGATCAGTATTATACCTTATAGGGCTTATTTCAAATTACTTGGAGACAGATGGTGTGAGGAGGATGAAATGTTTTGAGTATTTGGTTACAAGAAAATTCATGGGAAGACTTAGATGAACTTCGAAAAACCGGAAAAAATGTCATCATTATACCAGTGGGAAGTACGGAACAACATGGCTATCACTTGCCACTAGGGACTGATACTATGGTAGCTATGACGCTGGCAGAAGATGCTGCACAACAGACAAAAACAGTTGTTGCTCCACCCCTTTGGTTTGGTTGGAGTCCCCACCATATGGCGCTTCCTGGAACGATAACCTTCCGTCCTGAAGTTTTGATTGAAGTTTTATATGATATTATTGATTCGCTGCAAGTTCACGGCTTTCAAAAGTTTGTCATCATTAACGGACATCGTATAGTTAATATTGCCTGGATGCAAGTGGCTGCTGAAAAAGCCCAACGTCAATTAGGAGTAAAAGTGGTGTTATTTGATCCGGCGTTTATGTCCAAAGACATTATGGATGACCTTCAATTTGAATCGGTAGGTCATTCGGACGAAATTGAAACATCTCATATGTTGTACAGGCATCCGGATTTGGTTGATATGAGTAAGGCCGTTGACAATCCGGTGCTTAAAAATTCTCTTTATTCCTGTGATCCGTCTTTCACCGGAGATACTTTGTGTTATGTTCCCAGCACTGTCAAAGACATGAAAAACTCTATTGATGCCGCAGGCGGTACTACAGGCAAACCCAGCAAAGCCTCGGCTGAAAAAGGCGAAAAATATCATAAACATTTGGTAAACCATTTGATTCAGGTGATTATACAGCTTCAGCAAAATTAGTTCAACAAAAAGTAGAGGAGAGAAAAAACGTTATGAGAAACAAAAAAATTATCGGGATGATATTGGTTGTCCTTTCAGTTGTCACCAGTTTAGTAGGTCTAACCGGATGCAGCAATACAGTATCACAAAAGGTTCTCAAAATCGGCGTTATCGGTCCTGAATCCGGCGGCGCGGCCCAATTAGGTCAGGGACAGCGGAAAGCAATTCAATTGGCGGTGGATGAGATTAATGCTCAAAAGTTGGCCGGTGACTGGAAATTGGAAGCTTATTTTGAAGATGATGAAGGCAATCCTACCAAATCAGCCAGTGCAACTAACAAGCTGATTCAGCAATCACAAGTAAATGTAATTATCGGAGCTATTCACAGTTCGGCAACCCTGGCAGATATGGTTATTACGCAAAGAACCGGTATTCCCCAGCTTACAGCAGGATCTACAGGAGCTTCGATTACGGAGCAAGGCAATAAGTGGGTTTTTCGCACAGCTGTTAATGATGAATTTCAGGCAAATGCACTTCTAAAATATGCCAAGGATGTTACCAAGGTAACGAAAATCGCTACCTTAACTGCAGCTGACGATTATGGACAAAGCGGTGAAAAACTATTGATTATCGCTGCACAAAAAGAAGGTTTGGAGCTTACTAATAAGTCTACGTATAATAACGGCGACAAGGATTTTAAACCTCAACTTCTTTCCATTAAAGACAGCGGAGCGCAAGCTATTTTCATGTGGGGATTATATAACGATGCCGCACTGATTGCCAAACAAGCGAAACAACTCGGACTGAATGTGCAACTGTTCGGTGCTTCCGGAATGGCGGCGCAAAAGTTAATTGAATTGGGCGGCGATGCGGTACAAGGACTGATTCTTACTCAAACGTTCTTGCCTAGTTCTCCTGACCAAAAAGTTAGCGAGTTTGTAAATAAGTACAAAAATCAGTATCAGGAAGATCCTATTCCTCATGCTGCTCAAGCGTATGATACAGTGTATATACTTGCAGATGCGGTAAAGAAAGCAAATAGCAACAAACCGGATGCTTTAAGGGATGCTATCGCAAAAACAACAGGGTTGAAACTTGTTACGGGAAATCCCCAGTTTGATGACAAGGGTAATGACATCGGTAAGCATTTGTTAATTACCGCAATTAAGGGCAATATGTATGAACTGATTCAAACCGTTTCAACGAATTAATCAGGTGTTTGGCAAGGACAAGCCGGATTCCAAACATTGCCAGAAAAGCTGGTTTTTCTTCATCAAATAAAGTATCAGGAGAAGTGTTTATGCAATACATCTTAAATGGATTACCAATTGGAGCGATTTATGCGCTGGTAGCTTTAGGTTTTAGCCTGACATACGCTTCAGCCGGCGTATTGAATTGGGCTCAGGGTGATATTGTAATGCTGGGAGCGTTTCTTGGTTTTACTTTTTTCCAGATTATGAATCTCGGCTTCAGCGTATCATTATGTATTTCTATGATTACCTTGGCTGTGATAGGAATTATGGTGCAATTCTTCATTCTCCGTCCAATGCAGAAAAGGCAAGCACCGGAAATTAACGTAGTTATCGCCACACTGGGCGTAGCTATTATTATGCGCAATATAGCGCTTATCATTTGGGGAGCGGATGCACAAATCATTCCATCGCCTGTTAGTAATAACCCAATCCAATTTAGTATGTTAAGTATTACACCACAGGACATTCTGATTATTGCTATTGGAATTCTGCTTATGCTGATTTTACAGGTTTTTTTAAAATACACAACCGAAGGGCGGGCTTTACGGGCCGTGGCGCAAGACCGTTATGCAGCAATAGTAATGGGCATTGATGCGGAAAGAAGTGATGCAATAGCTTTTGCGGCAAGCTCTGCCTTAGGTGCTGCAGCAGGAATATTAGTTGCCCCTGTATTTTTTATAACATTTAATATGGGTGTGGGAATCGGTCTAAAAGGTTTTGTCGCCGCAGTAATTGGTGGATTGGGAAATATTCCCGGAGCTATAGCGGGAGGCTTCTTTCTGGGAGTCGTAGAGTCATTAGCTGGTGGTCAAATTAGTTCCGGTTACCGGGATGCAATTACCTTTGCACTGCTCATTCTTGTATTGTGGCTCAAACCTACCGGTTTATTCTTGCAAAAAACAAGACAAAAAGTTTAACTAGGTGGTGTACTGATGAGTAAAGTACTAAGTAGCGCCAAAGAAATTTTTCTATTTGTTGTTGTACTGATAGGTCTTGTGCCAATGGTTCTTACTAACAATTACTATTTGCACATTATTAATTTGGCGGGTATTTATACGTTGATAACTCTTGGATTGAATTTGCTTTTTGGATATACCGGGCAGGTATCCATGGGGCAAGCAGGGTATTTTGCCATCGGAACTTATGTATCGGCTCTTCTCATGTTTAATCTGCAATTTAGTTTTTGGCTGACGTTGCCGTTGGTATTGATTACCTGCGCTGTCGGTGGCGCTGTTATCGGAATTCCGGCCATGAAATTATCAGGCCCTTATTTGGTGTTGGCAACTGTTGGATTCGGTGAGATTATTCGCCTAATTTTGTTAAATTGGACGCCAGTAACTAAGGGCGCAGCTGGACTGACCGGAATCCCGCTGCCAGAATTTTTTGGCATAAAACTATCTTCCGAACAAGACTTTTATTATTTAATTATGAGTTTCCTGCTTCTGGGGACATATATTGCGTACCGTCTTGCTCAATCAAAAATTGGGCGCACGTTTTCTGCAATTCGTGAAGATGAATTGGCGGCAGAAGCTATGGGTGTACCGATAAACCGCTATAAAATAGCAGCCTTTATTATCAGCGCGATGTATGCCGGAATTGCCGGTGCGTTATACGGATGTTTTTCAGGCGTTGCCAGTCCGGATAATTTCACTTTTGAGGATTCAGTGGGATTTTTGTGTATGTCGGTCATCGGTGGCAGCTGGTCTATTGCAGGAGCTGTTATCGGGGCATTTATGCTGACAATTTTATCTGAAGCATTACGCGCTTTTCAAGCATATCGACTGATCATTTACGGGGTTATTCTGATTTTTACCGTAATTTATATGCCTCAGGGATTGGCGGGACTGATACAAGAAAGGAAAATACGTATTGTTGCACGGCTAAATACTGTCAAGCCGTCAGGACGTCCATAGGAGGAAATCATGAATACATCTTCAATGCTTCACATAAATGATATTTCAAAGTGGTTTGGCGGATTGCAGGCATTGAGCAATGTATCAATTTCCGTCACTGCAAGTACAGTACACGGGATTATCGGTCCTAACGGTGCCGGTAAAACAACACTCTTTAATGTTATAACCGGGATGATTAGTCCTGATCAGGGCAGTGTTTTATTGAAAGGAAAGCTTTTGCCCCGCCAAAAACCCCATAAGCTTGTATCAATGGGCATTGCCCGTACCTTTCAAAACATTCGGTTGTTTAAAAATATGACAGTTTTAGAAAATGTTATGATT
The DNA here is from genome assembly GCF_002257705.1 of Sporomusa silvacetica DSM 10669. Classification (GTDB taxonomy): domain Bacteria; phylum Bacillota; class Negativicutes; order Sporomusales; family Sporomusaceae; genus Sporomusa; species Sporomusa silvacetica. The sequence goes on along the minus strand of NZ_LSLK01000113.1, from coordinate 172,615 downwards.
GGTCAACATGTACATACTCCTACGCCTGTTTTTTCTATTATCCTAAATACTGAATTTGCTCGTATTTGGGAAAAGAAAACCAGGGAGGAGGCGTTGATAGCACTGGCCTTTGTGGGGTTGGAAGCCAAAGCCGCGGAAATTGTAAAAAATCTTTCCTACGGTCAGCAGCGGCTAATCGAATTTGCCAGAGCCATAGCAGCAAAACCCAAACTGATTTTACTGGATGAACCTGCCGCAGGAATGAACCCCACAGAAAAAGCAAATTTATTACAATTTGTGTCGACTTTGCGTGAGAACGGTTATACGATCATACTTATTGAACATGACATGAAATTAGTCATGAATATATGTGATACTATTTCTGTATTGGATCATGGTAAAAAAATCGCGGAAGGTAATCCGGAAGATATTCGCATTCACCCCGAAGTAATTCGCGCCTATTTGGGAAAGAGGGAGCCATGAATGATTGAATTAACAGGAATTAAAGCCGGTTATGGAGCTACGGAAGTTCTCCATGATATTACTTTTAGAGCTGAAACTGGAAAGATAACTACCTTGATTGGAGCTAATGGGGCCGGTAAAACAACTACTTTAAATTGTATCGCTGGAATATTGAAACCAACTACCGGACAGATATTGTGGAACGGAGAAGATATTTCCAAACTTTCTCCAGCGGCAATTGTTCGGAGGGGAATTTCTCTTATTCCTGAAGGTCGACATGTATTCCCAGATATGACAACTGCCGAAAATTTGCAATTAGGAGCTTATACACGCAAAGATAAAGCCGGTATTAAGCGCGATTATGACTGGGTATTCAGTTTGTTTCCCAAACTGAAAGATCGCCTTGGCCAATTGGCGGGCACTCTTTCCGGCGGTGAACAGCAAATGGTGGTTGTGGGGCGGGCTTTAATGGCAAATCCTGAACTGCTACTGATGGATGAGCCGTCAATGGGTCTTGCACCTATTATGGTGGAAGAGGTTTTTCGTGTTATTAAAGAAATTATCAACCAAGGAAAAACTATTTTGCTGGTTGAGCAAAATGCCGCCTTAGCTTTGGAAACTGCTTATCATGCTCATGTCATTGAATTGGGACATATTGTTTTATCTGGAACAGGCAAAAATCTTTTAAAAAACCCTGAAGTTGAAAAAGCATATTTAGGTCTATAATCATATGCATTATTTCAGTTTCACAAATTGTCTTTTCAGCAGTTTCAAAATGAAACTGTCAGGAAATATGGTTGTAACAGCCTAAAAAACAATCAACCACATTCACTGCTGGCTATTGGCGCTCGGTCAAGCAGATAGGTTAAGAAAAAGGTGCCAAGGCAGGCCAGCCACTCAAGATAGATAACATGGGGGAAGATGTGGCTGGCTGGGATGGTTTGCCACAAAATTAATACGGCTACACCGGTCAATATTGTATAAAAGGCGGAATTTCTCCGGCAAAGACGCGGTGCGAAAAGGGTAAACAGTACAATAACGCTGAAGGCAGCAGTAAGGCTAAGGCCAATCATGAGGGTATTAATAATACCGCTGATGGTCATGGCTAACATCAGGGTAAGCAAGCCTAGGAATACTACAGCCCCTTTGGTGACTCTAAGAAAGTTTTTTTCACTCACAGCAGGGTTAAAGAATTTTTTATAAATATCCTGTGAAAACAAGGTTGCTGAGCTAAGCAGCAGGTTGCAGGCGGTGGATACGTCGGCTGCCCACAGCGCAGCCAGAGTGATACCTGCAAGAACGGGGTCTAAGGACATAATCGTCATCGGGAGTGCCAAGGCCGGAGTGACATCAGGGAACATGGACTTCGCCATGACTCCCATTAAGGCGCTAACGAAGCCGATAGGCAGCATCATCAGTCCGCCGATAATAAAGCCGCGCTGCGCTGTCCGTACGTCTTTGGCTCCCAGTGATATCTGAATAATGCTTTGGAGTGACAGGTTGACAGTTACTAATACCACAATCCATGTAAGGATGCCCACAAGGCCGACACCGTCAAAAAAATCCATGTAAGGTACATTGGCTGGCAACTGGGCCTTAATATTTGCCAGACCACCAGCATGCGTTACCCCGACAATGGTGGCGAGGATGATACCGATATACTTTAAGCTAACATTTAAAAGATTGGATAAGCTGGCAGACCACATGCCGCCAATAGAGGTAATGCCAATAAATACGACCGCGCTTGTCAGCATACCTGAGGTTAGGGTGAAAATTTCGGGCATTAAGGCACAAAGGATACTGCCGCCAGCCACGTATTGGAGGGACATTATTACCAGTTGAATGACTATTTGACAGGCAATCCCGGCAATCATCCCTTTGTTATCATAATAGCGGCCTAGTAATTCGGGGATTGTCGTGATATTCAGCTCACGATATTTTTTAGCCACCAATAACCCCATGGCAATGGCGCCCAGCCCCCAGGCAGTGGTATACCAACCGGCAGAAAGGCCGACCTTATAGGCTTGTTCGGCTACACCGATGGTGGATGCGCCGCCAACGGCAAGCCCCACAATCGATACTGTAATGAGTGGGGTAGTAAGCTGTCTGCCAGCAAGAACATAGTTTGTTGCACTGCCAGCAGAGCGACGTTTAGCATAATAACTTATCAAAAATAATAGGACGATGTACAGGCAAACAATAATGAAAGGAATATGCATAATAACCTCCTGAAAAATAGGATTTTCGTGTTTTTTTCTTTTATGCCAGCTATAAAAGAAAAAATCGCCCCTCTAGTCGAGGGACGATAGTTACCGTGGTACCACCCAATTTGGGATCTTAAGCAAATAAAAAAAGGGGAGTACCTAAGGGGCGAAAAAGCCGCGGTACCACCCTGTTTTAATCCTAAGATCTACTTTAAGTCTGTAACGTAGACATTACGGCACGGCCTACTATAATTTTCAGCCTGCGGTTCGGGAAGGAACTTCACCCGGTAGTTTCAACTAGTTCGCACCAACCACTAGCTCTCTGAATGAAAGTACTGAATTACTTTTTTCCGTCATCACTGATAATTTATTTTGTTACCATGATTATAGACATCTGATGAATGATTGTCAATATAATTTGTACTACTATTTGCAAATACCATGATATGTAAGGAAAGTTGCAGGGAAGAGTTAACTTTTGTCGAAGGTTAGAGTAAAAACGAAAGAGGGGGTTGTACTATGGCTGGGGCTCCGACTATTTGGGTAAATAGCGATATGAGTGAGCAAATAGCTGATTTCAATGGTGAATATATCTTGATAACTACGCAAGATATGAAGAAGACAACACTTGGAAAAACATTAGAAGAGGCAAGAGAAAAGCTCAAAGAAATTGGCAGATATGATATTGTTGCACAGCTAAGATAAGTGCTGCGTTTGTCATGCTTGTCCAGTATCTGACCTAGTTAATAAGTGAATGCCCCAAAAAACACAGGATCAATTGGTCTTGTGTTTTTTTTGTATGTTGTACTGTGTGTGGTTTTGTTAGGGCGGGAGTGGTTTTGTAATTCAATAATTTTCTTTAAGTAATCTTTAATTTTGGCTCCTGACTGGCATGGTATAATTATCCCAACAAATGTAAGGAACTGTGTATCGGCAAAATTGTTATATTTTCCGACCCCAATAATGAAAGTTTTTTATGCACTTGAAAAATCGTTCTCAGGTGCTTACTTTTGCTTCTGAACTAGGGTTAACCAGTAAGGAAGATAAAAAGCATATAGAAAGTAGGTAGATCGACAAAAAGTATAGGCAAACTGGGAATACTATACTTTCGTCTAGTGTAGTTTTGTCCATATTTTCCTATTGTATATAAAGAGGATTGTTGCCAATTTCGCTTCTTGTTGGATCAGTAGTAACGGCATTTTTGATGCTTACACCGTATCACTGGTAGCGGCGAAAAAACTCCTGTTCAATTCTGTGAATTGGGCAGGAGTTTTTCACTAGGAGTATATTTCGTTAAATCTTTTGTAAAATTGCAGATAAAGTTTTAAAACCGGACAATCAGTTTCATTCACTGATAGCCGGTTTCTTTGCGGAATACAGTGGTATGCATTTAATGAGGTACAATTGTTGATTTTAACTAACCCATGACCATGCTGGCAATGGAACAATGGGGTGATTTAGTCATTGCTTTGATGTTTTTGCGGAAGCGTTCATATCTGATACAGCAGTATTCAAGGAAGTCGTCGCCATTGTAATGTCTGATTAATGCCCAGGCTGTCCAGAGTAAATCTTGTGCCATCATAAAATTCTTTATCTTTAATTCTTCCATAGGGGTTAGTGGCTGGTTAAAGTAGTCTTGAAGAAAATAGTCGATAGCTTCTGCAGATAGTTTGGATTCAAGAATATAGGCTGCCACATCCCAACAGGGATCGTTCATTCCAGAATACTCCCAGTCAATAAGATATGTTCTGCCAGTATCATCAATGATGAAGTTTTCAGGTACTGTGTCATTGTGACAGGGGGCAAAATTTGTATTTGTAATGTTTTTGGGGACAAAGTTGACTAATTGGTCTTTTAGGGTTGTGTAATCGAAGAAAAAGCCACCGTGTAGTTGCTGGATAATCTGTTCGTATTTGGATAGCTCTGTTTGCCAATCGAAACGGTTTGAAAAATGTTTTGGAGAGGTGTGGATTTTTCTCATTAACCTGGAAACAGACTTCAGGTTTTTGGGGGAAGCGGGATCAGCGTGAGCCATGTTTTGGCTGTTTTTTATATATATGCTTATTTTGATTCCACTATTTTCATCAAAGTAAATGCAATCAGAGTTCACGCCGAACTCTGAGGCAATATGATTATTGATCTGTTCCATTTTTCGGTCAATAATCTGTTCTGTCATGCCACCAGGTTGCCGGATGACATATTCGATGCCCTTAATATCCATTATGTAGTTATAATTGGTAAGTCCGCCAGTAAAGCGGGATTTGTCAAATACAATGTTTTCATCGTGAAAAGCATAGCGCAGCTTTTCTTGTACTAGTTCTTCCATTTGCATATAAAACTCCACCAAGTATAGAAAACTTGGATTTTAGATTATTGATAATTTACTATAGCAAAAAAAACTAACAAAATCAACGTGTGTGAATTAAGATATTTGGTTTGCCGGAGTGCGTTAAATATTCTGTTAAAAATCTTTAGTGGGTCTCCGATAGTCTCGTTTTTTCAAAGAAATCACTTTAGTACAATAACTGAATTTCACTAAGATATAATAATGCTAATTTATATATTGATTTTTCAAAAAAATCCGTCTCATATGCGATACTATAATATTAACAAATTATCAAAAAATTAGCGATTGATGAAAACAAGATAAAAACAAGATAAAAACATGCCAATTCTTAAAAGTTAAAATTAATAGAGAGAGAGGAGTTGTTTCAATGGAATACTTTGGAGAAGAGGCCTTGGGACTTGTTGAAACAAGAGGGATGGTTCCGGCAATTCAAGCGGCTGATGTCATGTGTAAAGCGGCTGATGTTGTTCTTGTTTCTTATGAAAATGTGGGTTCAGGACTTGTCACGGTCATGGTCAAAGGCGATGTTGCAGCAGTAAGGTCAGCCGTGGAACAAGGTGCAGCAGCTGCTGCTGCCATTGGCGAGATGACAGCAGCCCACGTTATGCCGCGCCCTGTCAGCCGGGTAGGAAAAATTGTTTCGCAACATGATATTGATGCGGGCTAAAGACTGAATATTTGGAAGGGGAATCCGCGTGGAGATAAATGATGCTTTAGGGTTCATAGAAACATATGGCCTAGTTTCGGTGCTGGAAGCTGCGGATGCTATGTGCAAGGCTGCGGATGTGGAATTAGTCGGTTATGAAAATGTGGCTTCCGGGTTGATTTCCGTCGTGATTCGTGGTGACGTGGGCGCGGTGAGAGCCGCTGTTGAGGCTGGCATCAAAGAAGCCAGCAAGGTGGGACCGATCTATAGTTCCAATGTCATTGCCAGGCCGCATGCGGACATAAAAAAGATTGTTGCCAGATATGTACTCGACTGGTAACACATTTGGTTAACCTTTGACTCTGCGAGTTGAAAGGGGGAATGGTTCCAGATATGAATAGAATTGACAATGATTTGCTCTCCGTCCAAGAGGCTCGGATTCTCGTAGAAAACGCCCGGGAAGCGCAAAAGATACTAGCGACTTTTCCCCAGGAAAAACTGGACAAAATTGTTGGGCGTATAGCTGAAGAAGTTTATAAATATGCCAGAGAACTTGCCATTATGTCCCATGAAGAAACAGGATTTGGTAAATGGCAGGACAAGTTTGTCAAAAATGTTTTTGCGAGCGAGTTTCTTTATAAGAAAATCAGGGATCTGAAAGTTGTCGGTATTACTGGCGAAGACAAAGAAAACAAAACCATGGATATTGGCGTACCTGTCGGAGTGATTGTAGCATTGCCGCCTTCGACCAACCCGGTATCTACTACAATATATAAAACCCTGATTGCCATAAAATCTGGCAATGCTATTGTTTTTGCTCCACATCCTAAGGCCAAAAAAACGATTGGCAAAGTGCTTGATATACTGATACGGACAGCTGAAGAAAGTGGATTGCCCTGCGGTGCTATTGGCTATTTGCGAACGGTGGCTGTTGACGGTACGGTTGCGTTAATGAACCACAAAGACACAGCGCTTATTTTGATTACGGGTGTGCCAAAGCTGGTCAGGGCGGCGTATACATCCGGAAAACCCACCATTTATGGTGGTCCAGGTAATGGACCGGCCTTTATTGAGCGTTCAGCCGACATAAAAAAGGCTGTAGCAGATATTATTGCCAGCAGAACTTTTGATAATGGAATTGTCTCAGCCTCGGAACAATCCATCGTTGCTGAGGACTGTATCGCCGATGAAGTAAGGCAAGAGCTCAGGAGAAATGGGGCTTATTTCATGTCAGGGCAGGAAGCAGAACAGCTCAGTAAGTTTTTTTTTCGTCCTGATGACAGTATAAACCCGGAATTTGTCGGGAAATCGGCGATAGATCTGGCACAGATAGGTGGCATATGTGTTCCGGAAAATACGAAAGTATTGATTTCAGAACAAAAATATGTGTCTCATTCCAATCCATATTCAAGAGAAAAATTGTGCCCGGTGCTAGCATTTTACGTTGAAAAGGACTGGATGGTTGCCTGTGAAAAATGCATAGAATTACTGATAAATGAGGGGCGGGGACATACCCTGGTTATTCATTCGAAGAATGAGAGCGTGATTCGGGAATTTGCCCTGAAAAAACCGGTATCAAGAGTACTGGTGAATACTCCCGCCACATTAGGTGGGATAGGAGCGACAACCAATCTTTTCCCGGCAATGACGTTGGGCTCTGGCACGGCAGGCGGCGGGGTTACTTCTGATAATGTCACACCGATGAATTTGATTAATATCCGAAAAGTCGGCTATGGCGTGCGACGACTGGAAGATATAACAAACGGAGTGCAGGCGGGGGAAGTCGCTGGAACAAGTGGAACTTGTGGTTCCGCCAATCAGTGTTCCAGCAAAAGTATGCAAGATTTAAATGCGTTGCTGGAAAAATTTCTTAAACAGCTTACGTAGCGCAGGGAAGAGTTGAGGTGACAACGGTAATGAAAGAATTTGTTCTTAAACCCAAGATTTATTTCAATGAGGGATCCATGGAATTTCTAAAAGCAATCGATGGAGCTTGTGCATTTATTATTTCCGATTCGGTTATGGAGAAGTTGGGGTATCTCCAAAAAACCATAGACTATTTAAATGAAACTGGGATAAAGTCTGTTGTTTTTACCGATGTGCGTCCTGACCCTGATGTGCAAGTCATTGCCCAAGGGATGAAGAGATACCTGGAAACCCATGCGGATACCATTGTTGCTTTGGGTGGAGGCTCTGTCATAGATGCAGCCAAGGGTATTTTATATTCCTTGTGGCAGTTCCGCAAGGCTGCGGGGGAGGAATTCAAGAAACCACTATTTATTGCTATTCCTTCCACAAGTGGTACAGGATCTGAAGTAACCAATTTCGCTGTCATTACTGCGGAAGGCGAAAAAGTGTGCATTGTAGATGAGCGGATTGCTCCGGATATAGCCATACTTGATGCCACTTGTATTCAGCACGTTCCCCAGTCCGTGATAGCAGATACTGGTATAGACGCACTGGTACATGCCATTGAGGCTTATGTTTCTACAGCGGCAACCGATTGCACGGATGCGCTGGCGGAGAAGGCGGTCCAATTAATTTTTGCAAATCTCAGTAACTTATACAAGGATGTGACCGATTCCTGTGCGAGAGAACGCATTCAAAATGCATCCTGTATAGCGGGGATGGCCTTTACAAATGCGAATTTGGGGATCAACCACAGCTTGGCCCATGCTTTAGGAGCAACTTTCCACATTTCCCACGGGCGATCGAATGCGCTGTTGCTGAGTGCAGTGATTGAATATAATGCGAATCTGAACAGCCATACCAGCAGATATGTCGCGGAAAAATACGCGAAATTGGCTGCTATTTTGCAATTACCTGCGCGGACTTTCCGGGAAGGAACGATCAATTTCATGCAGGCCATTAAGGATTTGAAAAAATCCCTGGGCATTCCAAATGGAATTCGAGAGTTGGGAATTGATAAAAGCCAGTTTGAGAACGAATTGACTACTATGGTTGAATTGGCGCTCCATGACCGATGTACTCCCACCAATCCTAGACAATCGTCACGGGAAGATATGATTGGGATATATCAAAAATCATTTTGAGATAAGAAAAAAGATAATGATCCTGTTGAATACAGTAAGAGGGAGGACGAAAGGTTGGATATTCAAGAATTTTCGAACAAATTTGCGGATGCAACAAAAAACTTATCCCCGCAAGAAACGGCTGCAATTATGAAGCTGTTCCAGGGTATTTCCAAGGAACTGTCTGCAAACAGTCCGGTAATGTGCAGTGCAACCAAATCGCCTGTATATGAAGGAGAAATCACGGGACTGACATCGCGCTTGGAACGACTGAAAGCCGCTTATTTAAAAGTTAGACCCAGTGTCAGTATCTATCGTGCCAGGGCTTTCACCCAAGTGACCAAACAACATGCCGGTTTACCCAAGATTCTTCTTCGGGCCAAGTGCTTCAGAAAAGCCTGTGAGACAGCTCCCCTGGTTATCCAAAAAGATGAACTAATTGTTGGACATCCCTGTGGGAAGCCGAGAGCCGGTGCTGTATCCCCGGATATTGCCTGGAGGTGGATTCGGGATGAACTGGACACCATGTCAACCAGACCACAGGATCCCTTTGAAATCAGTGAAGAAGACAAGCGGATTTTACGGGAGGAGATTTTTCCCTATTGGGAAGGTAAGAGTCTGGATGAAATTTGTCAGACACAATATGAAGAAGCTGGCGTGTGGGAATTCTCAGGCGAAGCTTTTGTCAGTGATCTTTCCTATCATCAGGTGAATGGCGGCGGTGACACTTGCCCCGGCTTTGATGTCATCCTGATCAAAAAAGGCATTAATGGTGCAAGACAGGAAGCTGTCGACAGATTGAGCAAATTGTCCATGGAAAAGCCGGAAGACATTGATAAGATTTACTTCTACAAAGCGGAAATTGAGACTTGTGACGGCATTTTGGCTTATGCCAAACGGCTTTCCGATTATGCCAGAGAATTAGCGGGTGGTGAACATGACTCAGCTCGGCAGAAAGAACTTTATAAGATTGCCGATATATTGACTCGTGTGCCAGCCAATCCGCCGCAGACCTTCCATGAAGCACTCCAGTCCATCTGGACACTAGAATCGCTGTTTGTGGTAGAAGAAAATCAGACAGGTATATCTCTCGGCCGTTTGGATCAATACATATATCCCATGTTCCAGGCCGATATGACATCTGGCCGAATGAACAAACTAGAAGCCTTTGAGCTACTCTGTTGTTTTATTATTAAATGTTCGGAAGTCATGTGGTTGTCTAGTGAATTGGGAGCAAAATATTTTGCCGGCTATCAACCATTCATCAACTGTACGATAGGCGGACAGAAGAGAGCCGGCGGTGACGCAACCAATGATTTGACGTATCTGATCATGGATGCCGTTCGGTTTATCAAGATGTATCAACCGTCTCTTGCTTGCCGGATTCACAATAAATCACCGCAAAAATACATGAAGAAAATTGTCGATGTTGTTAAAGCCGGGATGGGTTTCCCCGCCTGTCACTTTGATGATAGTCATATTAAAATGATGCTTATGAAGGGCTTCAGCATTGAAGATGCACGGGACTATTGCCTCATGGGGTGCGTTGAGCCGCAAAAATCCGGCAGAATCTATCAGTGGACATCCACCGGTTATACGCAATGGCCAATTGCTATAGAATTTGTTCTCAATCGCGGGATGATGAAATGGCATGGTACCATGCAAGGTATTGACACCGGAGATATTGATAATTTTAAGACCTATGAAGAATTTGATGTTGCCTGTAAAAAACAAATTGAACACATTATCCGCTTGTCTGCCATTGGAACTGTTGTTAGCCAGCGGGCTCACAGAGAGCTTGTTCCCAAACCCCTCATGTCCCTGATGGTAGAAGGTTGTATGGAAAAAGGAACAGATGTGACAAATGGCGGAGCTCTTGTCAATAGCGGCCCAGGCCTGATCTTTTCCGGCTTGGGAACTTATGCTGATTCGATGGCGGCTATTAAAAAATTGGTCTTTGATGAAAAGAAATATACACTGAAACAAATGCGGGACGCTTTGGATGCAGATTTTGAAGGCTTTGATGCCATTCGGACAGATTGCCTAAATGCCCCGAAATACGGGAATGACGATGACTATGTGGATCAAATTGCCTCAGAGCTCATCAGTTGGACAGAAAAGTTTCACAACACATTTAACATGCTATTTGCGAAATTTAGTCATGGTACGCTCTCTATTTCCAATAACACGCCCATTGGGGAGCTTACTGGTGCATCTGCCAATGGACGGCGTGCCTGGGCACCTCTTTCCGATGGAATCAGCCCGACACAGGGCGCCGATAAATTGGGACCCACAGCCATCATTAAATCAGTCAGCAAGCTGAGTAATGAGTCTATGTGTATTGGCCTTGTGCACAACTTCAAACTGTTACGTGGCATTCTGGAAACGCCAGAAGGTGAAAATGGCCTGATTACCTTGCTTAGAACAGCATCAATTCTCGGCAATGGGCAGATGCAATTCAGCTATGTTGATAATGAAGTTTTGAAGAAAGCCCAAATTGAACCTGAAAAGTATCGGGATTTGATTATTCGTGTTGCTGGATATAGCGCTTATTTTGTAGAGCTGTGCAAGGAAGTCCAGGATGAAATCATCAGCAGAACCATGTTGGACCATTTTTAATCCAGATGGAAAGTATAACTTTCCCTGGATTGAACGACTAAGGCTTCTGCCGGCGTCCTAAAGGACTTGGCACAAGCCAAGTCTTATCTTATCAGATGGTTAGTAATACGGAATATCTGAAGAATGCATGGTAATCAGATATTCCGTAAATAAGGAGGGGGAATAAATTATATGAACGTATCTGGAAATCAAACAGCCCTGATGATGAAGCGCAAACTGGATGCCAATTTCGACAGAAAAGGTGTATTGATAGGCCTTTTCAGTGGCGGAACCTGGGGCATAAACAATGTAGTCTTGGGTATTGCGCTGACTCTCGTGCCAGCTCTGGGAGACAACGCTGCCTTATATGCCATACCACTGGCTGCTGCTTGTATGAATGATACTCTTGCAGGTCTATGGTTACTCATCTATAACGGCTGGGCCGGACGTTTACAGGAAATTATTCGTAGTCTTAAAACTAAGCCTGGCCTTATGGTTTGTGTAGCCGCTTTACTGGGTGGGCCTGTGGCTAATAGTGGCTATCTTCTGGGAATTTCTATGGCAGGGCCTGCTTATGCATTAACAATTACCGCCTTATATCCTGTCGTTGGTGCTATTCTTTCCCGAATTTTTCTTAAGCAACACATATTGCCCCGTGTTTGGGCTGGCATGCTTCTTTCTGTTGCCGGAGCTATTGTTATATCTTATGTACCGCCCGAGGGTACGACCAGCGATCACTTTTACATCGGTCTTATGTTTGCAGCATTAGCTGCTTTAGGTTGGGGTGCTGAAGCCGTTCTGGCCGTATTCGGGATGTCAATGATTGACCCGAAAATTGCCATCAATATTCGGGAGTTGACTTCTGGTTTGTGTATAGCTATTTTCATTCTTCCTTTCGTCGGTGGCTGGGACGTTATTTCCCAAGTTGCTGCAGTGCCTGCAACGATTGGCACCTTTGCCGTTGCTGGCTTGGCGGCAGGCGTATCCTATCTCGCCTGGTATACAGCCAACAGTAAATGCGGCGTTGCCAAAGGTATGGCTCTTAACGGAACCTATGTCATGTGGGGCGTTATTCTGTCTGTAATCTTCATGAGTGCGGAGCTTACGCAAAACTTGGCTCTTGGCAGTATCCTGGTATTGATTGGCGCTACTCTTGTGGCGATTAATCCGAAGGAATTCTTCAATAAAGGAGAGGCATAATCATGGCAGATAAATTACCACTGCGATTTAGGATGCTTCATTATATTTCCACTGTGGACAAAACCTGCGCTGATGAAATTATGCAGGCGCTGAAACCCGAATATGGTACCGAAAAACAGTTTACCAAAGATGTCTTTGTGGAACATCTCTTAGACATGAAAGCCAACTTTGTTATTGACGATAATGATGTGTTGCTTGATGACAAGGGAGAGTTAGTTATTTACTATTCCATCAGTGACGAAGGAAAAAGACTGCTCAAAACATATCTTCCCCAACAATGGCAAAAGCAATAAATCAGTAGGTAGTTTCTAAGGGATGTGGACATAACGAGTACAGAAATCGGTAGCATCTTAGAAAGAAAAGCGAGAATCTTTAATGTGCAGAAATATTCCATTTATGATGGACCGGGCATAAGAACATTAATTTTCTTCAAAGGGTGTCCTTTGAGATGCAAATGGTGTTCAAATCCCGAGGGACTTGAACGCAAATATCAGGTCATGTTCAAAGAAGATTTATGCGCTAATTGTGGCAACTGTATTCCTGTTTGTCCCGTCCAGATACATTATTTTCAGGATGAAGAAGGTGGCACACAAGGAACCGTCAAGGAAAGCCCCAGACATAAAGTAAATAGAAGCCTTGACTGTGTGGGTTGCCGAAACTGCGAAACAATTTGCCCGAAACAGGCAGTGTCCATTGTCGGTTCAGACAAAACCATTTCCGACGTCTTGGAAATAATTCAACAAGATGCGCTCTTCTACCTGAGTTCAGGTGGAGGAGTCACTCTTGGGGGCGGTGAAGTCACTGCGCAGCCGGAATTTGCCACCAACCTGCTGATGGAATGCCAACGAATGGGAATCCACACAGCTATTGAAACCAGTGGCTATGCGAAACTGGACTCCCTGCTCATGATAGCTCAGTTTACTGATCTGTTTCTGTATGATATTAAGCAAATTGATTCTGAACGGCATTATGAACTTACAGGAGTGCGTAATGAACGTATTCTGGATAACCTAACAGAACTCATACGCCGGGGGTTTACCGTCAAAGTCAGGATGCCTCTCATCAGAGGCTTGAATGATAGTGATGATACCATTTGCAGAACGCTGGAATTTCTCCAAGCCTTCAAAAGTTACAAAAAATTTCAGGGCATTGACTTGCTTCCTTACCATAAATTAGGCATCAACAAATATAAGCAATTGGACAAGCAATATGCCATCACCGAAGATTTGAGCTTCCAAGAAGAAGAGTTGGACAAAATTGAAGAGTTCATAAAAGGGTATGACCTACAGGTCAAAGTCATCAGACATTAAGAGCTATATAGCACAGGAGGGGGATTTTATGAGTGCAGCCGCTGAATTTGACAAAAAACGTATTATCCAAGAATATGTGCCTGGCAAACAAATCACTTTGGCTCACATCATAGCTTCGCCTGTACAAGACATATATGAACGTCTGGGAATTGAAGAAACAGGGGCCATTGGAATTTCAAACCTCACTCCTAATGAGGCAGCCATTATCGCAGCTGATATTGCTACCAAAACATCTGACGTGGAAATTGGTTTTCTTGATCGGTTTACAGGATCATTAGTCATATCTGGCGACGTGGCAAGTGTCGAAGCAGCCATGATTGCTATTAATGATACATTGGAAAAACTGTTAGGCTTTACACCTGCCAAAATTACACGTACATGAAAAAACGAATTATGATCGTCGGACCCAGCCATTCTGGCAAATCCATACTGGCTAATGTATTAAATGATTCTGCCAGACCATTAAAAAAGACCCAGGATGTTATTTATGGAAAAAATACTATTGACACACCAGGCTCATATATAGAAAACGCGTACATGTATAAATACCTGATTGCAACGGCGCAATCTGCGTCCCAGATACTCATGCTTGTTGATCAATCTAGACTTATTGAAGTGTATCCGCCCGGTTTTGCGAAATCGTTTACTTGTCCAGTCACGGGCGTGATTACCAAGATCGATTTGGCGCCAGAAAATGTCAATTTAGCTATAAAGCAGTTGAAAAGAATAGGCGTTTTTGAGCCTTACTTTTGGATTTCCTTACAAGACAATACAGGTGTGGAAGCCTTAAAAAACTACTTACTTGGAAAACAAGAAACCTTTGCAAGAAATTGAGTTTCTTCATTATATAGCTATTCGCGATACCTTTTGCTTCAGCAATAAATCGATGGGAATTTGGTAAAAGAAGATTTCAGGAAGGGTGGGGTGCGGCAATGAAATTCATCACCGAAATGGAATTGCGAGATTTATATAGAAAAGAACCCTTTGCTACATATGTTCTGGAATCAGATACAAAGATTACACCAGGAGCCCGCCAATTTCTTGGGGACAGACGAGTCACGCTGGTACAGGCTCAGTATAGTGACGATAAAAACGATAAAAAATCAAACACCAGCAAGTCGAATCAGGCACCGGGGCGGGAAAGCTGGTGTACCCTGAGATTGCGTGGAAGAATGGACTGCATAGAATCTTTATTTCTTCTAATTGCGGCAGAACTTTTACGCTCTGGCGATGCTGTCCTGTCAGAAGAAGTTATGGCCCTAGGCAAATGCTTCCGAAACCTGAAAATCGCTGAACGGGAACAGCTAGCCCCAGACAAAATTCAATTTTGGGGATGGTCAGCAGAAGAAATCACAGCCCGCGCTGATAATCTGGAAAAATATGTTGACATCAGTGAGTTTCACATAGGATTGGAAAATGGGAAAGAGATTGCGCTGTTAAATTACTTGCGCGCTTCCCTACGCGAGATCGAACCAACCATTTTGGAAACCTATTGGAATGAAGAGCAGCAAGTTTGTGCCCGGGAAGATTTAATTGATACGGTTAACCTGATCATTAACATACTCTGCATGATGATGTGGAAAGGTTTAGGAGGAAAGAAATGGAAACGATGAATTCAGCCTTTCAATATTGCGATCAACTTGTTCGTGATTTTGAGAAAGTGATTACAGAACCTGTATTGAATAAATCCTCCGTCTATTACACTGGTGTTGACCTGGGAACAGCCTATATTGTACTGGCAGTCCTTGATGAGAATTATCAGCCTGTTGCTGGTGCCTATCGTTTTGCCAATGTTGTCAAAGATGGCATGGTTGTGGACTATATCGGTGCTATTCGCATCGTCAAAGAACTAAAACAGGAACTTGAGCAGAAACTTGGCGCTGAACTGACCTATGCAGCAGCAGCGCTTCCTCCGGGAACCTTTACTCTTGATTCAGGAGCTATTAAACATGTGGTTCAGGGGGCTGGTTTTGAAATTACCAACCTTTTGGATGAACCGACGGCAGCCAATGCTGTACTAAAGATTAAAGACGGGGCAATTGTTGATGTTGGTGGTGGCACAACGGGGATTGCCATTTTGAAAGACGGCAAAGTAATTTATGTCGCCGATGAACCTACAGGCGGCACTCACTTTTCTCTCGTTATTGCCGGTGCATATAAATTGAGCTTTGATGATGCGGATCAATATAAGCGTGACTTCAAAAACCATAAGGAATTGATTCCCGTATTACGACCTGTTATTGAGAAAGTATCATCCATTATCAGTCGTCACATACGTGAATACCAAGTAAAAGAAATCTATTTGGTAGGTGGAACCTGTTGCCTGGACGGGATGGAAAATATTATCGCCAAACAAACCAACCTTCCCACTTATAAACCGCAAAACCCCATTTTTGTAACACCTTTGGGTATTGCACTTAACTGCACCCAGGAAATCCTTTAGACAGGAGTGACTTTTCCACATGGAGTACCGAATTATAAAATCCCCTTCTAAGGGGACATTGGATATTCTGTTTCGACGAAAAGGTTCTGCTTCAACCAGCCCCATTGAGGACAATGACGCTGTAGGTTTGGTTCAGGGGCGGCTGATTGATATGGTTTTTGCTGCTGATATTGCAGAAAAAGCGGCTGGGGTGGTAGTGGAAGATATTAAAGGCCAATGCCCACAGAATCTGATTATGATCGCCATCTTCGGAGATACGGCAGCGGTGGAAGCAGCTATTAAAGAGATACAATATAAATTTGAAAGCAGCAAAACAGGTGCGAATTTATGATAGCAGCTAAAGTTATTGATAATATATGGTCAACAAGAAAAGCTGATTCCCTCGTAGGACTCAAATTCATGTTAGTGGAAGTTCTTGGCGGTATTGACGCCGGTCGTCTCATGATAGCTGCCGACACCATCGGTGCCGGTATTGGCGAACGAGTGCTTGTCTGTAATGGCAGTTCAGCTCGCAAAATGCTGGATCGGGACGATGTACCGCTTGATGCCGTGATTGTAGGAATCATTGACGAAGACTGCATGTTTTAAGAAAATTGGAGGTGGAAAAATTTGGATCTACTGAACGAAGTTAAAGATGCAGGGATTATCGGGGCGGGCGGAGCCGGATTTCCAACTCATGCCAAACTAACTTCTAAAGCCGAGTATATATTGCTTAATGGTGCTGAATGTGAACCTCTGCTCAGGGTGGATCGGCAATTGATGGCGCAGTTTCCTGATGAAATCATCAGAGGAATGGAAGCAGCGGGAAGATATATTGAAGCCCACAAAGCCATTATTGGTATCAAGGGCAAACACAAAGAAGTCATTGTCCTCATGCGAGCAAGAATTGCTGCTCTGGGACTTGCAAATTACATGGAAGTAATGGAACTCCGAGATATCTATCCTGCTGGCGACGAGCAGGTTCTGGTTCATGAACTGACCCACAGAATTGTTCCGGAAGCATCCATTCCCCTGAAAGTGGGCTGTGTGGTCATCAATGCGGAAACTGCCCTGAATATATCCCAGGCCATGGCCGGAACCCCGGTCACAGAAACGTACATCACTGTAGCCGGAGATATTCCCCGTCGCCTGACCATGAAAGTACCTGTGGGCGTATCCATCCGGGATGTAATCGGACAATGCGGAGTCGAAAATGTAGATGACTATGCCGTGATAGATGGCGGCCCCATGATGGGCGCTGTCATGAATAATGTGGATGGGTATGTTACCAAAAAAAGCAAAGGCTATGTACTACTCAAAAAAGAGCACTTTCTTATCCGCAAAAAATCCGTGAACATTGATCAGGCCAGAGTCATCAGCAGAACTGCTTGTGAACAATGTCGGATGTGTACCGACCTGTGTCCCCGTTATCTTTTGGGACACAATATGCAGCCCCATAAAGTCATGCGTGCTCTAAGCTACAATCTGGGGGACGTGAAAGAACAACAAATTGCTCAGTTATGTTGTGAATGCGGTGCCTGCGAATTATTCTCCTGTCCGGTTAATCTCCATCCGAAATCTGTCAATATTCTTTATAAGCAAAAGCTGGCAGAACAAGGGATAAGATATCAGCCGACACAGCTGGAATTTACGCCGCGGTCGGCCAGAGAATATCGTTTGATTCCAAGCAAACGTCTAATTGCAAAAATCGGTTTAACAGCGTTCGATAAACCGGCTCCCCTGACCCAGATCGAATTCCGGCCAGAATACATCCGGATAGCTCTGCGTCAGCATATTGGAGCGCCGGCAATACCTGTCGTCACCGTAGGTGAACAGGTGAAAGCCGGGCAACTGATTGGGAAAATTCCGGACAATAGTCTCGGGGCTGCAGTTCACGCCAGTCTTGATGGTACTGTTATCGAGAACACGCAGGATTTTATTGTGATAAAGGTGGGGTCGTATGTATAGGGCAATAGGTATGATTGAGCTTACGAGTATTGCAAGAGGAATTTATGCGACAGACCTGATGCTTAAAACGGCCTATGTTGAAGTAGTCAGTGCAACTCCTGTCTGTCCAGGAAAATATATCGCCATCATCCATGGAGATGTTGCCGCCGTAGAAAGCTCTATCAGCGTCGGTGTAGAAACAGCAGGAGAATATCTGGTAGATAGCTTTATTCTTGCCAATGTCCATCAGGCTGTTTTCCCGGCCATCACGGCTACTACTATGCCAGATGGAACCGGAGCTCTGGGTATTATGGAATCCTTTTCCCTGGCATCGATGATCATTGCCGCCGATGCGGCACTTAAAGCGGCAGACATACAGGCTTTGGAACTTCGTTTGGGCAGTGGACTAGGCGGCAAAGCGTACTTCACCTTCACGGGTGATGTTGCTGCTGTAGAAGCAGGTATTGAAGCTGGGAAAGCTATCGTCCTCGAAAAAGGTCTGTTAGTAGATATAGAAGTAATTCCTTCTCCGGCCGACAAATTGTGGACATCGCTGTTCTAAAACTACAATCAAACACAATCTTCTATCAAAGGAGGTGCTACATTGAAAAAACTTGTTAGTGCAAGCGAGGTAAAAGCAGCAGCAGAAAAGGGGCAAAAAATATTTTGCGTAGACTGCAATACCATCATTACACCGGCAGCCAAGGACTTAGCCAATGAACTGGGCGTGGAATTTGCAGCAGATTCATCTGTTGCAGGAAAGCCTGCCAGCAAAGATTGTGGCCTGCCGAAGAAAGCTAGCCGGGAACCCAATATTGACCCCGATATGATCTATCAAGTTGTAAAAGCGGTATTGGCCAATCAACTCCTGGCAAATGTCCCAGCCCCCGCAACACCCTATCGCGCTGAATATGATCAGAAAAGTGGACTAAAAATTGTGCGCGGTAGGACAGTGAAACTCGAGACCTTTGACACAGGCGATCCCAGTACTAACGTAGCTTATCGTGAAGTGGTCAGTAAAGAGGAATCCCAAATGAGCTCCGGGTTTTTGACAATTGAAAAATCCAGCTTTGAATGGGAATTGTGCTATGAAGAGATTGATATTGTTCTGGAGGGAAGCCTGTCCATCACCATTAATGGTGAGACATATCACGCTCATCAGGGAGATGTTCTCTTTGTACCCAAAGGTTCCAAAGTAATCTGGAGTTCGTCTGAGTATGTCAAACTCTTTTACGTAACCTACCCGGCAAACTGGCCTGATCTTATGGCTGGGCAATAGGAGGGTAAGCTATGCAGGCTCTTGGTCTAATTGAGACCCGAGGACTCCTTCCTGCTATTGAATGTGCAGATGTCATGCTCAAAACGGCGCAAGTGGAACTTATGGGGAGAACCTTTGTCGGTGGCGGTCTGGTAACAATTGCTGTAACTGGTGATGTGGGAGCAGTTACAGCCGCTGTGGAAGCAGGTGTAACTGCAGTTAAAAATATTGCTCAGTTGTCATTGGTTTCTCAACACATAATTCCCAAACCGCAGCATGAGATTGAAAGCATGGTCGTTCAACGTGCAAATCCTGCTCTGGAGCAGCCAATCATTGTACCACAACAAGAAAAATCAGGCTTTGATCCAATCACCAACATAAATGAGCCCTTGCCAAATCAGGATACAGCAATCGAAGCGACAGAACCTGCTAAGACCATAAAAGCAAGCACTAACGCGGCGCAAGAGCTCCACAAAGAGGCCGTTGATGCTTGGATACAGGAATTCGGCCTGGAAAAAAGCGTGAACACCCTGAAATCGCTGTCGGTGGTAAAACTTCGGAATTTGGCAAGAGAATACCAAGAACTTGGCATAGCAGGCAGAGCCATATCCAAAGCAAACAAAGAATTACTTATCCAGAAACTAAAGAAATACTACGAGCAGGGGCGTGAAAAGTAACTGGTGTGCAAGACCATGAATGTGTAAGTTGTGTACCTGTAAAATAGGTACACAACAGTAGATGGAGGAATAGTAAATTGGACAACTTTGATTATGACTTACAATCCGTGCAAGAGACTAGAAATCTTGCCCGTCAGGCTAAACTGGCACAAACGCAACTGGGAAAATTCAATTGCGAGCAGATTGATAAAATCATTCGCAGTATGGTGAAAGCAGCAGAGGAAAATGCCGTTTCACTGGCAAGCCTGGCGGTGGAAGAAACCGGATTTGGCAAAATAGAAGATAAAACATTCAAAAATCGTTTTGCTTCCACAGAACTGTATGAATTTATTAAACCCATGCAAACCATTGGCGTCATCAAAGAAGATAAGGTCAATAAAGTCATGGAAATTGCCGAACCAGTAGGAGTGCTTATGGGGATTATTCCCTCAACCAATCCCACATCAACGGCCATATATAATGCAATTATTGCCATCAAATCCCGTAATGGGATTGTGTTTTCCCCGCATCCTTCGGCTCTGAAATGCACGCTGCAGGCAGCTAGACTGATGAATGATGCCGCAGTAGCTGCCGGTGCCCCAGCCAATATCATTGGCTGCATTTCCAAACCATCAATGAATGCAACCAATGAACTCATGAAATGTGATGAAGTTGCCATGATTATTGCGACAGGTGGTTCGGCCATGGTAAAGGCAGCCTATAGCGCCGGAAAACCGGCATTGGGTGTAGGCCCAGGCAACGTGCCGGCCTATATAGAAAGGACTGCTAACATTTCCCAGGCAGTCAAAAACATTATCACCAGTAAAACATTTGACAATGGTACTATCTGTGCATCTGAGCAATCGGTTATTGTTGAAGAATGTATCCGGGATCAGGTAGTGGAAGAATTCAAACGCCTGGGCGGCTACTTTATGACACCAGCGGAAACAAGCCAAGTTGCCCAAAAATTGTTTGTTCGCGGCCACGCCATGAACGCGAAAATGGTGGGGAGATCGGCAAAATTCATTGCTGACAATGCTGGTATCACTATTCCCGCCGGGACCAAAGTTCTGTTGGGTGAACAACAAGGCGTGGGTGAAGGGTATCCCCTGTCTTACGAAAAGTTGACTACCGTACTGGCCTTTTATACCGTAAAAGATTGGGAGGAAGCTTGTGATTTGTGCATCAAATTGTTGCATAATGGCGGTGTGGGTCACAGCCTCTCTATTCATACTGAAACTCCAGCAATGGCCATGAAATTTTCAGAAAAACCCGTATTCAGAATATTGGTTAACACACCATCCACCCATGGCGGCGTGGGATTAAGTACTGGACTTGCTCCGGCCTTTACACTAGGTTGCGGTACCTGGGGCGGCAGTGCCACCTCCGATAATGTAACTCCCCTGCACTTGATCAATATCAAACGTGTAGCTTATGGAATCAAAGATTGCACCGAAAACACAACCCCCTCCCATTCAGCCTGCGAGGCCCAGAGCAGTAGCTCTAGTTCCATCAGTGAAGATCAGATTATGAACGTTGTGAATGAAGTCATTTCGCTACTGAAAAAAAGAGGTGATAAATAAAGTGGGGAAGTATGACGCTTTAGCAGCACTTCTGCTGGAAGCAATCAAAGAAGGGGGGGATTTGAAGCAGGACGATAACTCCATACCTGTAGGAATATCTAACCGTCATATTCATCTTTCCCAAACAGATTTGAACACCCTGTTTGGTGCAGGATATCAATTGGCAAAAACCAAGGATTTATCCCAACCCCTGCAATATGCCTGCAAGGAAACTTTGACCATAGCCGGGCCCAAAGGTGCAATTGAAAAAGTTCGCATCCTCGGACCAGCGAGAAGCGAAACGCAGGTAGAAATACTTCAGGCAGATTGCTTCAAACTTGGCAAAACAGCACCGGTGAGATTGTCTGGCGATCTGCAAGGAACTCCGGGAATCACTCTCATTGGTCCCCAAGGAAGTATCCTTCTTGCCAAAGGCCTTATGATTGCGCAGCGGCACATTCATATGACTACAGACCAGGCAAACCACCTTGGCGTAGCCGATGGAGAACTGGTAAGCATCCAAATAGATGGACTTCGGGGAGGAACTTACTCGAATGTCATCATCAGAGCTAACAACACCTCAGCGCTTGAATGTCATATCGACACGGAAGAAGCGAATGCTATGAGTCTCGCATCAACCTCAAGAATAACGATTATAAAAAAAATTTAGGAGGAAACAAAAATGAGTAAAACAGAAGCTTTAGGATTAATTGAAACCAAAGGTCTGGTAGGAGCAATTGAAGCGGCAGACGCCATGGTTAAAGCTGCCAACGTATATTTGATTGGCCGCGAATTCGTCGGTGGTGGTTTGGTAACCGTTATGGTAAGAGGCGATGTTGGTGCTGTAAAAGCAGCAACCGATGCCGGCGCTGCTGCTGCTCAGCGAGTAGGTGAACTAATTTCCGTTCATGTTATTCCACGTCCTCATGGTGACGTAGAACTGATACTTCCCGTAGCCAAGAAGGAAGCATAAGCAACAATTAGACAGCCAATACGACAAAGGTCAAAATCTCCTTTGGAGGTTTTGGCTTTCGTCTTTTCTAAGCGGGGATTACATCTGTCAACAGCCAGCTTGGTCCTATTTACATTTTTATACTGCTGGTGTATTATAGAAAATGTAAAATTTTGCTTTAAAATGATATTATTTTGCGAAATTAGTGAGAAAATGGGAACATATCAAAAATAAGCGAGCAAGAATTACTTCAGGTGGGGTAGAGCCCCAACCTGAAGTTTCGATGTTTAGCGTTGCTTCGCGTTCACTAAAGCAAAATAGAATCGATCATAGAAAAGGAATTTAGGGCGAAAAGTATGAATGAGACTGACAAAATACTAAAAAAATTAATAGATTCCAATCTGTATTCTCGCTATAGCGGACTTTTATCCCTATCCAATATTTCATTACAGCTGATAGATACTACTGGCGATATTTTACTTGAATTCAATCCGTCTCCCAATTTTTGCAAACTTGTTTGCCAGGAACATGAAACGCGGATATGCTCAGATTATGTTTCTAGATTAAAAATAGGTAAGGGAGACCGATTTATCTGCCGGTATGGGCTGGCAAATATTATTTTGCCAGTCCCTATTAATAACCAAACCATAGGCTATCTCGTCGGAGCGCAGGTTTATTCAACAGATAGTGAATATCAGAAATATCTGATTGATATAATGGCCATAGCAAAGGAGAAAAACCTCGAACCGGAATTTATTGCCAAATCAATTGCAGCGATAAAAACCATCGAAGAAAACAAAATTGAAATTCATGAACAGCTTTGCAACCATATTGCCAAAAATATTTTTTATGATTTTCCTGAAAGCGTTACTAATGATACCAATACGGCCATAGCAAGATTGTCGATTGAAAAAGAAATGCTGGAAAAAAAGATTATTGACCTGGAAGCAAAAAATATGTCTTTGGTGATTAACCCGCATTTCCTGTTTAATACCTTAAATTCCATAGCACGTATCGCCTATTTTGAAAAATCACATACAACCGAAGAACTCATTTATTGTCTTTCCGATTTATTGCGGTACAATTTAAAACAAGATGATGAGTTACACACAATCGGAGCAGAGATGGAAAATATAAAAAAATACCTTTATATTCAGAAAATAAGATTTAAAAATCGTCTGGAATATGAAATTGATATTGCAGACCATATAAAACCCTATAGAATACCCAATATGATCATACAACCCATTGTTGAGAATGCTCTTATTCATGGCATTACCCCTAAAAGGGATGGAGGCAAGGTGATAATTTATGCGGAAAAATATAAAAATGATATCAATATTTCTGTCATAGATAATGGGAATGGGTTTCCCAAAGAAGTTTTACAAAGTCTTCAGCAATCAGAAAATAAGCTGGGAATAGGTTTTCGCAGTACGGACAAACGATTGAAACGATATTTCGGCGATAATTATGGGTTAACAATCGTAAAATCAGACTATAGCGGAAGTACCGTCACCATCTCTATTCCCACCAAACCTATTGCGAGGCGATAGCGATGAGTGTAGTTTTAATTGTGGAAGATGAATTACTCGAATTGAAATTTCTCAAATCAATTGTGGCCGAAACGCTTCATCCTAAAGATACAATACTGACTTGTGAAAGTGGAATTCAGGCGGTCAAACTGGCAAAAAAATATCGACCAGACATCATAGTGATGGATATACTTATTCCTGAAATGGACGGTTTACAGGCGCTTCAGGAGATAAAGAAATTTCTCCCCCAGGCATGTGTTATAATCCTATCGGCCTATTCAGACTTTTCTTATGCGCAAACAGCAATTCGCCTCCGCGTTCATGAGTACTTACTCAAACCCATCAAACCGTCTGTTTTCAAACAAATATTCCATGATCTGCTGACTACTGTAGTTGCGTGCCAGGTACAGGCCGACGAAGAAATTGCGGAACCAGAAATCAACCAGATATATTTTATTGAAAAATCCAAAAAATATATCCATGATAACTTTAAACAAAAATTACCGTTGCAATTGGTTTCGTCCTATGTATTTTTGAATCCCCAATATTTCAGCCGCATCTTTAAAAAAGAAGTAGGGGTCAGCTATATAGATTATGTAAGTAAGTTGAAGATTGAGTATGCTTGTAAATTATTGGAAACCACCAATTATCCCGCTTATCGCATTTCCAGTGAATGTGGTTTTACTGATCCATCCTATTTTAATCGCGTCTTTGTGCAGCACATGAATATGACACCCAAAGTATATAGAAGAAAACAGCTGAGTGAGAGCGCAGAAAACAAGGGAGGCGTCTCTTATTGAGGTACAAAAGGAAGTGGATTTATGTAGCCGCATCTACTGAGGAGCAAACTGCTTCAATGGAGGAAATTCAAGCTGCTGCTGGAATGTTAGCTGCCTTGGCAAACGAACTGGAAATGTGTTGTCCCCCAGGCTGAGGCCTGGGGGATCCATATTCTTCTTTACATTTGAGTCATATAGCGGCTATAATTAACACAAATGAGATACTACAATCAAACGGCATTTAGACCGCCATTAGCCGGATATTTCGCAGGCTTTGTCATTATCATACTAGGTATTCTATATGTTTATGAGTTTGGCATCGAACGGTTTAAACCGGAGACGATTCGAGACACGATTCTGTCCTTAGGATATTGGGCTCCATTAATGTACATTTTATGTAATATTTTCCGGCCGTTTTTTTTCTTTCCAGCCATTATTTTGGCTGTTGCCGGCGGCCTAGCGTTCGGGCCGCTGTGGGGATCAATATACCTAATTGTTGGTACAGTCTGCGGGGCCGCTTTGTGCTTTGGGGTAGCTCGGCTGCTGGGACGTGACAGGCTCAAGCGATCTTGGTCTAAGTGGATACTGCTGGAAGATCTAGATAATCAGGCAGCGCGGCATGGTTTTAGGACAGTATTGATGCTGCGTCTAGCCCCAGTGTTACCGTGGGACGCTGTTAGTTTTCTTGCCGGATTGTCGAAGGTGCGATTTTGCCCATATATTTCGGCGACAGTGATGGGCAGTGTGCCTGGAGCTATCGCGTTCAGCTGTTTTGGCAATGTCTTGTTCCAATCTCTACAAATGACTGTGGCGGTTGGCGTACTTATTATTATAATGAGTATTTATTTACGAGTACTGTGTCGGGGGCGTTAGGAAAACTGAGGATTAGCTTGACAGCAAAGACAGGTGTGTTTATGTAGAAGTAACAAAAACCAGACTCTTGATTTGTAATAAGGAACGTGTTATTGTTATATTGATAAAAATTAAAAGAGAGCACAAAATGGGGGACACCACCGAAAGGGTGTCAGTCTCATTTTGTGTTTTTTTTATTTGTCCTAGAAAAAAGGGGGGGGGGGAGCAATGAAACTAAACGGTAAGGTGGTTCTACTGGAACAAGAGCAAACTTTATTCGAGTTCTTAACGGCAGAGCAATTTGATTGCAAAAGCATTGCGGTGGAGCGCAACGGGGTGATTGTTCCCAAAGCAGAGTATGAAAGCATCAGGCTTTCCAATGAAGATATGCTGGAAATCGTTCGATTTGTAGGTGGTGGTTGAAGATGCAGATTGAGGTCAATGGGAAAAAGCGGCTTATCGCATGTCGTACCGCTTTTGAAGCGCGAGCGCAGCTTGGAAATGATACCGACATTGTTATTTTAAATGGCTTTCAGATTGATAGTGACTGTCCTTTGACGGAAAAGGATACCCTGACGATCATCCGTAAAGGCACTATGCCTGCCCAAGACGAACTGGAAAGCATGATGATGGCACGGCATACTCCAGCAGTACATAAAAAGTTGAAACAGGGTCGCGTAGCCATTGCTGGATTAGGAGGGCTGGGTTCCAATATTGCCGTCATGCTTGCGAGAATTGGAGTTGGGCAGTTGCTGTTGGTTGATTTTGATATTGTCGAACCCAGCAATTTGAATCGGCAAAGCTACTACATTCGTCATCTGGGGATGACAAAAACCCTGGCATTGCAAAGCCAGTTGGTAGAAATTAATCCGTTCATTCAAATCGAAATCCGTACCATTCGGGTAGAAGTAGGCAATGTGGCCGAACTGTTCTGCGGCTACGAAATTCTGTGTGAGGCTTTTGATAAGCCAAATGCTAAGGCAATGCTGGTGAATACGGCCTTGGAAAAACTGCCAGATATCAAGATTGTTGCCGCTTCGGGCATGGCCGGGTTTGCGAGTTCCAATTTGATCAAAACAACAAGACCCCTTAAGCGGCTGTATGTGTGTGGTGACCTTGAAAACGGCGCCGGAATCGGCTCAGGGTTAATGGCTCCCAGAGTGCAGATTTGTGCTGGACATCAGGCCAATATGATTTTGCGGCTGTTAGTGGGAATGGAAGAAATATGAGGAAGGTGCTTAGTATGAACGATCAGCTTGTAATTAGAGGACATGAATTTAAATCCCGATTGATTTTGGGATCTGGTAAGTTTTCACTTGAAATGACCCAGTCGGTGATACAACATGGTGAAGTGGAAATGGTGACGCTTGCCTTGCGCCGTGCCAATGTCGGGGGCCAGGAGAATATCCTGGAATACATCCCCAAGGGAATTACGCTCTTACCGAACACTTCCGGTGCCAGAAACGCCGAGGAAGCCGTACGGATTGCCCGGCTGGCCCGGGAAATAGGCTGCGGGGACTTTATCAAACTGGAGGTCATTCATGATTCTAAATACCTGCTGCCAGATAACTACGAAACGATCAAGGCCACGGAGATTCTGGCCAGAGAAGGATTCATTGTTATGCCTTACATGTATCCGGATCTGAATGCCGCCCGCGCATTAGTTGATGCCGGGGCAGCTTCAGTCATGCCCCTGGGGGCGCCGATCGGTAGCAACAAAGGGCTGTGTACCAAAGATTTCATCCGCATTCTGGTGGAAGAAATCGAGCTACCAATCATTGTCGATGCTGGAATCGGCCGACCATCGCAAGCTTGTGAAGCGATGGAAATGGGTGTGGATGCGGTGATGTGTAATACGGCTATCGCTACCTCAGGCAATATTGCCCAAATGGCACAAGCTTTCAAACAGGCCGTTGAGGCAGGACGGGCAGCGTATCTAGCTGGCCTGGGGCGCATTTTGACTGGTCAGGCGGAGGCCTCTAGCCCGTTGACTGGATTTTTGGAGGAGTGATGATAATGACAGGTCGGGAAGATCATATGGCGTATCTGGAAGGGATGGAGGTTATTGACTCAGACTTGATGGAAAAAGTCAGTGCTTTGGTGGAAACGTATGATTATCAGCAGGTTACTGGTGCTGATGTACAGCGAGCGCTTCGGCAAGAACGGCTTTCGATTAAAGATTACGAAGCAATTTTGTCTCCGGCGGCCGGTGATTATCTGGAGGAAATGGCTGCGAAAGCTGCTGCGGCGACCCGAATGCATTTTGGCAACTCGATCCAGATGTTTACACCACTGTATATTGCCAACTATTGTGAGAATCATTGCGTCTACTGTGGCTTCAACTGCCATAATCGGATCAACAGGGGAAAGCTGACTTTAACGGAAATCGAAGCGGAGCTAAAAGCGATAGCTGCAACAGGATTAAAAGAAATTCTGCTGCTCACCGGCGAATCCCGCCATCAGTCGGGAGTCAAATATATTGGGGAGGCCGTCAAATGTGCAGCCCGATATTTTTCGACGGTTGGGATTGAGATTTACCCCTTAAACAGTGATGAATATGCGTACTTACATACATGCGGGACCGACTTTGTCTGTGTTTATCAGGAGACATACAATACAGACAAATATGAACAGGTTCATTTACGTGGACCGAAACGAATTTATCCCTATCGCTTTCATGCCCAAGAGCGGGCTCTGCGGGGAGGAATGCGGGGCGTAGCCTTCGGTGCATTGCTGGGATTAGGTGACTTTCGGAAGGACGCTTTTGCTGTTGGTCTGCACGCCTACTTTTTGCAGCAGAAATATCCCCATGCGGAAATTTCCTTTTCGACTCCCCGCTTGCGGCCCTTTATTAACAATGCTGAGAACAATTCCAATGACGTTCACGAACGGCAACTCTTGCAGGTTATGCTGGCATATCGCCTATTTATGCCGTTTGCGGGAATAACAATTTCCACCCGGGAGCGCGCCGGGTTTCGCGACCATGTCATCGGTATGGCGGCTACCAAAATCTCGGCCGGAGTAAGTGTTGGTGTCGGGGGCCACACAGCAGAAGAAAAGGGCGACGAGCAATTTGAGATTGCCGATCCACGCAGTGTAGTAGAGGTTCATCAGATGATTCTTGGCAGAGGGCTCCAACCGGTTTATACCGACTATGTGAGAGTGTAGAGCGCATGCTGATTTGTGTGACTCAGCGCAAGCTGTGCCAAGAAAATTTTCTATACCGCATTCAGCAATTGGCCCAGGCAAAGCCCTATGCGGTACTGCTGCGGGAAAGGGATTTGGATTTGCCGTCATATGAGCGGCTGGCCTGGAAAGTAAAAGCAATATGTGACCGCTATGGAGTGCTCCTGATTCTCCATCAAAACAGCACTGTTGCCGAGAAAATGAAGCTTACACATCTGCAATTGTCGCTGCCAGCCTTACGAGCCTATCAAAAGGGAGTGCATTCCTTACTTGTTGGGGCGTCGGTCCACTCGGTTGTTGAAGCGGAGGAAGCACAGGCATTGGGGGCGGCCTACATCGTGGCAGGGCATATTTATGCCACAGAGTGCAAAAAAGGGACCCCGCCCCGTGGGTTGTCTTTTTTGCGGCAAGTCTGCCAAGCCGTTTCCCTGCCAGTTTTCGCCATTGGCGGGATTACCAGCAACAACGCGAAGGAGATATTGGAAAGTGGAGCGAAGGGTTGCTGCGTCATGTCAGAGGCCATGACTTGCCAGGAGCCGGCGGTGCTGGTACATGAATTTGCAACGGCGACACTCCCTGTAGTTTGTAACCATAAAGGGTGATAGTCCCCTTGTGGTGGTCAAATATTGTATACAATGTATTATTCGAAAGCGGGAAGGGAATTTTCCTCTATTGTCGAATTGCAAAGCAAACATGTGAAAAATGCTTTTGAATTAAGGGGAGAAAACCATGTTTGCCAAAGATACCATATATATTGCCGGAAGTGCAAAAACACAGCATAATAATGCAATTACAATTCAGTTCGGACAATTTTTTATTGGTTTTGTTATTAATAGACAAACTGGTGATATTATAGCATGTGATGCCTCAACTACCCTCAGTGTAACAAATGAATTTATTCGCAGTTTACTTGTCGGTAAAAACATCCAAGCTGATACAGATATCATTAGGCAAGAAATCGAAGACCGTTATTTCGGCTCATCACAGAAAGCAATTTTGGTTGCATATAAAGATGCGCAAAAGCAATTTGTCAATATTCAGCAAGGAATGCATGCAAAAAATGTTATATAGCTAAATATTTGTAAGAATTTTTTTCAATCACTTGAAGGAATTTCCAAACACGCAGCGAATAAACAAAAATAGAATATGAGAATATTTAGTTTTGCTGCTTTATTTATATGTATGTTCTGCTTATAAACAGGCATAGACGCAAATAAAACCCAGCAAAATGTGCCTTCCTAGCGGGAGGTTCATTTTGCTGGGTTTTTTATGTCTCTCCAGATGGAAAGTATAACTTTCCCTGGATAGAACGACTAAGGCTTCTGCCGGCGTCCTACAGGACTTGGCACAAGCCAAGTCTTATCTTATGCGAGATAGGGAGTGAGTTATTTGGAAAATGTTAATACGCAACGCTTGGTAGACCAATTTATTGAACTAACTAAGATTTCCAGTCCTTCCCTGCAAGAAGCCACATTCGCTGCGCATATGAAAAAAGAGTTAACAGCTCTTGGATTCACAGTTGAAACCGACCAGGCCGGTGTAGCTACACAAGGTAATACAGGTAATATTATTGCGACTTTGCCTGGTACCAAGGCAGCCGACCCGTTGATGTTTTGCTGTCACATGGATACGGTAGCACCTTGTGAAAACATCCAACCAATTGTAAACGATAATACAATTACTTCTGATGGTACTACAATCTTAGGTGGTGATGATAAAGCGGGAATAGCAGCTATTCTTGAGGCTGTCCGGCAGATCCGGGAACAAGGAATCACCCATGGGCCGCTGCAAGTTGTGCTGACGATTGGCGAAGAGATCGGCATGTATGGTTCCAAAAACCTTGATTATAGTAAAATTCAGGCACGTAAGGCTGTTATATTGGACGCCGACGGTCCACTAGGTAACATCGTGGTACAGGGGCCGGCGAAAGATGTTATTTCGGCGCTAGTGTATGGAAAAGCAGCTCACGCCGGGATGTACCCCGAGCAAGGTATCAGTGCTATTCAGGTGGCAGCACGCGCCATTGATCGGATGAAGCTGCTACGGATTGACGCCGATACGACAGCCAACTTGGGAATAATCAAAGGCGGCACAGCCACGAATATTGTTGCAGACCAAGTAGAAGTCATAGCAGAAGCACGCAGTTTGTCTAATGAAAAACTTGACACGCAAAGTCGCCACATGCAGGCGTGTTTCGAGGATGCAACTCGCAGCTTTGGCTGTACAGCTAAAGTAGAAATTCAGCGCAGCTATGCTGCTTTTCATCTGCCTGCTGATACTCCGATAGTGCTGCAATGCAGCGCCGCAATGCGGGCGTTGCAACTTGAGCCCAAAATGGTTTCTACAGGCGGCGGCAGTGATTGCAATGTCTTTAATGCCTATGGAATATCGGCGGTAGATATCGCAATCGGTATGACCAATGTGCATACAAAAGAAGAGAGCATC
Source organism: Sporomusa silvacetica DSM 10669 (assembly GCF_002257705.1). Taxonomy (GTDB): domain Bacteria; phylum Bacillota; class Negativicutes; order Sporomusales; family Sporomusaceae; genus Sporomusa; species Sporomusa silvacetica. Next base: position 141,246 of record NZ_LSLK01000113.1, on the reverse strand, counting down.
GCAATCTCCGACCTAAAGACTGCGGCTTGTCTTGTCTTAGAAATTATAAAACACAATTAAAACAAGGAGGTTTTTGTATGAGAATCCGTGAAATTAAAATTGGCAAGGTCAGCATTCCCCTGAAGAAGCCATTTAAAACCGCTTTACGTCAGGTAAATTCAGCTGAAGATATCATCATAAAGGTTATAGCCGATACAGATGAAATCGGTTATGGTAATGCTCCACCCACCGCAGTTATCACCGGCGACAGCCAGGATTCGGTCATCGCCGCCATCCGTGACACGATTGGACCCAAGCTTATTGGCATGGACGTGGATAATATTGAAACAATTATGACTACTATCGATACGGCTATGTTGCATAACAACTCGGCGAAAGCCGCTGTTGATATTGCGGTTTACGACTTGTTTGGTAAGCTGCATAATATCCCGTTGTATAAGTTATTTGGCGGCTATTGTAATAGGCTGACTACCGATCTGACCATAAGCGTAAACGCACCGGATGAAATGGTGCGTGATTCGCTGGAAGCAGTAAAGGACGGATTTACGGAACTAAAACTCAAAGTAGGTACTGACGTGGTTTTAGATATACAACGGGTAAAAGCCATCAGGCAGGCTGTTGGTAATGATGTTAAGTTACGTCTTGATGCTAACCAGGGGTGGAAGCCGAAGGAAGCTGTACGTACCATTCGCCGCTTTGAAGACATGGGACTTACTATTGAGTTGATCGAGCAGCCGGTGAAGGCGTATGATTTTGAAGGGCTTAAGTACGTCACCGATCATGTGGAGACTGCTATTATGGCCGACGAGTCGGCTTTCGGGCCTTATGAGGTATTCCAGCTGCTGGCAATGCGGGCCTGTGACCTCATTAATATAAAACTTATGAAAGCAGGTGGTTTGCATAATGCAATAAAAATTGCCAATTTGGCCGAAACCATGGGGGTTGAGTGCATGATGGGCTGCATGCTGGAAAGCAAAGTCGGCATAACCGCGGCCGCAAGTTTGAGCGCCGGCAAACGAATCGTAACCAAATCAGACTTGGATGCGGCAGTGTTATTAGCTGCAGACCCTGTCATAGGCGGCGTAAGTTTTGTTAAAAATGAACTGCTTATTCCTGATGCACCGGGGTTGGGTATTACTGCCATAGAAGGCTGGCAGGAAATCAAATAAAAACCTATTGGGGAGGAGGATGAAATTATGGGAGCAGCCGCCGATTTTAATATCTGGTGGGGATTACTCGGATTACTGCCTTTATTAGTTTATGTTATTTTGGTATTCAGGGATGTTGACCCTCTGCCTGTAACGGTATTATGTGTAGTAATTGGGGCCATCATCACCGGACAGGACCTGGTGTCCTTTGGCAATGTGATGTCAAAGGCAATGGGTTCATTTCTGGCTTTAGTCGGCTTAATTATTATGCTGGGCCGGGGACTTGGCGAAGTGTTAACAGAAACAAAAGTCAGCCATACACTTGTTCATAAAATCATTTATGGTATTGGCGTTGACACGGAAAATAAAGCCATGCTGGGTATGATACTGTCTTGCTTGGTAGTTGTTGGTTTGTTAGGCACCATGGCTGGTGGCAATGCTATTTTGGCACCGATTATACTGCCGATTGCAGCAGCTGCAGGTTTATCACGCAGCACAGTTGGCGTATTGTTTCAAGCCTGCGGTGAAGAAGCACTCATCCTGGGACCATTTACACCGCCGGTAATTACACTATTGGGATTGACACACACAAATTATGGCGAAATGCTGCTTACAGTCGCTTTGCCTATTGCGGCTGTAACGCTGATTACTACTTGGATTGTCGTGCATCGCATTCAAAAAGCGACAAAGGATACAAACGCCTATGAAATACCGGAGAATGTTAATCAATTTGTACCAACCAAAAGGCAAACTAACACGAGTATGTTATTTATATTGGCCTTTATTGTCGCTGTTGTCTATGGTATCATCGCCAAAGCCGGAACGTCTTATGTAATAGTGGTAATGCTTGGTTTGTCCCTGATTGTTGGTGTGGCTGGCGGATTAAGCTTTGATAGGATATTTAAACTTATTGTCAAAGGTATGGCCGGCAATGTGGGCTTGTTTATCCTGTTTGTATTTCTTGATCCGTTTATGAACTTTATTGAACAAGCAGGCGGCTTCAAAGCCTTGTCGCTTATTCTTCAGCCGCTGGTCAATTTAGGCGGTAAACCGTTTGTCGCTATTATTGGTGGGTTAACTGGCGCTTTTGGGCTGACTGGTGCCACGGTTGCCGTATTAAAAATGCTTAATGATATGTTCGGTAACTTGGTAGTGCAGTATGGTGTAACAATGGCAGCCTGGTCAGTTGGTCTGGTTGTAGCTACTCGTGTGGCCAACTTTGTTTATCCGGGCTCCAATATGTTTAGCTCCATGGGCTTTGCCGAATCAAAAGATATTAAGTCGATGATAAAAAATGGTGTTATTGTTGCTATTGCACAAATTTGCTTTCTTGTTGTTTATGCCTATATGTTTTCTTAAACTGCCTTTGTTTGGTGTAAAAGGACTATCAACTAAGGGTATCCTCTAGGGTTACATGGTTTAGGTAAGCTTTTATGAAGTTTATCATATAAAAAGGGAGGTAATTTTATGAACAAGAACCTGCTCAAAAAGAAAATATTTTTGTCAATCTTGGTATGCTTTGGAATGCTCTGTATGTATGTGGTCGCTCTTCCCAATTTGGTAAGTGCCGCCCCTATTTCCGACAAATGGCTGAGTGAACAAGTCAAGAATTTTTCGACACAAAAGGAAGCACAATATGCTATCTATGTAAGGCCACTTAATCAGGCAGGTCAGGATGTAGTTCTCAATTCTCATAAGATGGCTTCGGCGAGCCTGATTAAAATCCCCATTATGATTGAAGCATTTAACCAAAAAAATCAGGGGAAACTGGATTTCAACGAGCGATTTACTATCCGTCATGCAGAAACAGTAGAGGGTGGTTCTGTCTATAACCTTCCTGATGGAACCGTACTTACTATCGGTCAATTGGTTGAACTTATGATTGTACAAAGCGATAATAGTGCCTGTAATATTCTAATTGACAAATTGAAGATGGAAAATGTCAATGCTATGATTAACAAACTGGGTTGTTCTAGTGATACGATATTACAACGAAAGATGATGGATTTTGAAGCCGTTAAACAAGGCCGTCAAAATTATACTAATGTAACAGATATGGCAAATGTATTAGAAAAATTATATAACAGTAAATGCCTTGACCCGAAAAGTGACAAAGCTATGCTTGAGATCTTGAAAAGACAGGAAGACAACCTCATTATTCCGGCTCAGTTGCCTCACCATATCAAAGTCGCCCATAAAACCGGCGAACTGGATGGGATGAATTATGACTGTGGCATTATCTATGGACAAAGCCATAATTATATTCTTTGCATGATGGCTGAAAACGTAAAAGATGAGCCGCAGGTATTCTATGATATGTCCGCAATGTCTCTGGCCATTTATGATCAAATCGGCCGGTAATAGTTACGTCTCTTTTTTTCGGTAGTAACATAGACCCGAGGTTGCACCAAGAATTTTGGCGCTAACCCCGGGTTTTATGTTCCAGACCACCTGATTCTCAAGCAAGTAAAATTAGTTATTCAACAATACGGCAATATGATACAATGATAGCAATACAAGCTTCTGAGAGTCAGGAGTATATAAGAGAGAGGGAATGAATTTGACTGGTTTGGCCTTACTAATTGTTCTCTGTGCGGCTTTCTTCCATGCGTCCTGGAACTTCATAGCCAAAAAAGCTTGTGGAGGCACTACTTTCGTTTGGCTGTTTAATATGGTTGCGGCAATAGTCTATATCCCTGTTGTTATTGGTGAAATATGGGTTTCAAAAGCCCCTTTGCAATCGGAGTATATCATTTTTATGGTTGGAAGTGCTATTTTGCATCTTGGATACTTTATATTGTTAAATAGGGGGTATGACACGGGCGACCTTTCGCTGGTTTATCCGTTAGCTCGTGGTACAGGGCCGTTGCTTGTCACATTTGCCGCTGTAGTTTTTCTAGGTGAACGCCCTTCTTTGATTGCATTAATGGGGACGTTATTTATTGCAGTGGGAGTATTTCTTCTTTTAGGTAACCCAATAAAGTATACTCCCCAAAAAACATCACCAGCTGTACTTTTTGCTATTGTAACAGGCGTTTTTATTGCCAGTTACACACTTTGGGATAAGTATGCAGTCAGCAGTATAGCTGTTCCCCCGGTATTAATGTATTGGGGGACTACTGTCGGTCAGGCAGTATTGATGGTTCCCTATGCTTTGAAAAATCGTGAAGAAGTGATAAATCAGTGGCGAACGAAACGGCTAGCGATAGTGGGTGTTGCAATTTTGTGTCCGCTATCATATATCCTGGTACTTACAGCTATGAGTTTTACGCCAGTGAGTTATGTAGCGCCAGTCAGAGAGGCTAGTATCTTAATAGGTGCAATAATGGGTGCCCGGTTTCTGAATGAAGGTGACACTAAACTTCGTATCGGAGCCGCTATTGTTATTTTGTGCGGAATAACAAGCTTGGCGCTTGGTTAATCAAAAAGGCTTAGCTCCGGATTAAAGGAGTTAAGCCTTTTTTATTATATTCTGCAGTGTTATTCTATAATTTCTGAGAAATGAATTACGGTAACCATATCATCAATATGGATCTGTCTTTCGTAGATCTCTTCAAAGATACGAATAAGTTCTTCTGCAGTTTTAATCTCTGGATTTTGATGAGTCAATTCAATTGTTGTCAAATCACTGTATTTTTTTGTGAGTACTTTATCAATGATGGCTTTAAACAGTCGCTTTTTCTGGCCATATCTTTTACCAAAAGTAACCCAAACAATTGAATTCTCAGGATAACTATCTCTGATATCTCCTGGACGAATTGTCGTGCTCTTCTGGCGCGACAGTAATAATTGTTTATTATGTTCTGAAATAAAGTTGAGTGCGAACATCGTAATCCCTCCATTATAGGTATTTTATAAAATCGTCATACAGGGCGGTGTTGCATAAAGATAGGTTTGCCTTTTGTTTATTGTTTCTGCACGTGTGTACAAAATCCTGCAATGTTCTCTTGATTAAACAAATAAATCAGTGGAAGTAGCAGTATATTACTATTTTGGGTTTTACCATAAGTTGCATTATCAACACAATCTTCATGAAAAAAAATTCATAGTATGCAGTTTTTGTTACCTGAACAGACAGTGAAATTTTTTTAGAAGCAGGAAGCAGCTCTTATTGGTACTAAAGGATCGGCGTAAGTGGTGTTTTCTTTATGCGGTATTATCCTTGGAAATCGGGTGATTACTGCAGCGATCTCCAATGTAACAGGAAAAATATAATTAAGTTTGCAAATAACGTGCTATTGGCACGTTATTTGCAATACTATGAGACAAAGATAGTAAAAGAGGAAAGAAGTACTGCGATTGAAATTGGTTACCAACTTAGGTGTTATATATATAAATATGATGCAGTGGTAACAGATAATATGCCTACTATTGATGGTATAAAGTTCACAGGGTTGATGCAATTTTTGGTTCATGGTGGCGCCATTGCTACAGGGTTAGGGAATAATCAGACATTAAAAAATAGAGAGGAGTTAATCAAGAATGAAAATTAAAAGTATTCAAACCCGGTTGCTAATTATCCTATTGCCATTGATTATTGTGCTGTTAGGGGCCCTGGCGGGGGTTAGCTACTATCTGTCAGAGCAGTATTTAGCTAAAAGCGTTGATGAAACCGCCATTGCCGTGGGAACTGACTATGCTAATCGTGTACAAGGCGATGTAGAATTTATGATCGCCCAACTGGAGGATTTGGCCAGTATTCAGCGTATTCGAACAGGTACTGATAAGGGACAGATTGTCACCGCTATGGCGGAGGCTCAACAACGGCTTGGTAAATTTGATGCCATCGTTTTTGTTAGTCCTGACGGGGCAGGCGTTACCAGCATAGGAACAACAGCGGCGTATGGGGAACGCGATTATTTTAAGAAAGTTATTGCAACCAAGAAGACGGTTGTATCAGATCCGCTGGTTTCTAAGTCGACAGGAAAACTGGCTGTTGTATTGGCTGTGCCTGTCATGAACAACGGGCAGTTGACAGGCGCTCTTGTGGGAACGTTTGCTGTAGAAAGACTAGATAAAATGCTTAGTAACCTAAAGTTTTTAGATACCGGCTATGGTCATCTTTCTGACGACTCCGGTAATATGATTGCACATCCCCGTCACCCCGAGTTTGTTAATAAGCTGAACTTGGGTGAGAAAAAAGTAAATTCTGAGCTTACTAAGCAGACGGCAGCCGAGCTCGATGATAATTTGATTAAATTGTTTAAAACAGCAGCTCAAGAGGGCAAACAGTCGCGGGATGTATATAAATCAATTGACGGTGTGACAAAAGTTGCTGTATCTACACCGATTGACCTACCAGGTAATCGCTGGGTCATGATGGTAGAGGCACCAGAAGCCGAAGCCACCAAAGTACTGGGAAGCTTGGCGCGAACCATGATTGGTATTGCAGTAATCTGTTTACTCCTTGCTACTGGGGCCATTGTAGTTATTGCTAAACGGTTCGCCAAGCCAATCTCGCTCTTGCGTGATGAATGTTTGCTATTGGCTCAAGGTAATTTGCGGGAAAGTGAAGCACGTGTTTTTTCTGAGGATGAAATTGGCCAACTGGAGGCAAGTTTCCAGGAAATGAGACGGAATTTGCGGGAGCTTACAGCCAAAATAAGCAGTCAATCCGAACAGGTTGCGGCTTCAAGCGAAGAATTAACTGCCAGTGCTGAGCAGTCAGCTCAGGCAGCTAACCAAGTGGCGATAGCTATTACTGAGGTGGCACAGGGAACGAACAACCAAATCCAGGCTGTTGAGCAAACCCTGGCGGTAGTTGAACAAATATCGGCTGCTATCGAACAGACAGCAGCTACTTCCAACGAGGTTGCTTCTATGGCCGTCGAAACAACAGAGGCAGTAAAGGGCGGCCAACAAGCAGTAAATAAAGCAGTTTTACAGATGGATAATGTGGGTAAGGGGTCGGCTGAACTCCAGGTAACAGTAGACAAGCTGGCCGAGAGCTCTAAACAAATTGGGCAAATTGTTAGTGTTATTAGTGGTATTGCCGGACAGACCAACCTGCTGGCACTTAACGCGGCCATTGAGGCTGCCCGTGCTGGCGAGGCAGGACGTGGTTTTGCCGTAGTTGCCGAGGAAGTTAGAAAACTTGCTGAACAATCTGCGACTGCTGCTACAGAGATTACCGCCTTGGTTACTGAGAATACCAACAGTATTGATGGTGCAGTTGCTGTTATGCATTCCAGTACGGAAAATATTAAGGTGGGTATCGAAGTAGTAAACGGCGCGGGACAGGCTTTTGAAGCCATTGCCCAGCAAATTCAAGAGATGGCCGATCAGGTGAAAGAAATTTCGGCAGCTACGCAGGAGGTTGCTGTCGGCAGTCAACGTATTGTTGAATCCGTGAAAAATATTGAAGCAACGTCTAAGGCATCCGCCGTTCAGGCTGAGACCGTCTCCGCGGCAACTGAGGAGCAATCAGCCTCCATGGAAGAGATTGCCTCTTCCAGCCAGGGGATGGCTAGGTTGGCGGCAGATATGCAGCAAGCCATTAGTGTCTTCAAAATCTAACCCCCAAATAGTAGCCAGGGGATAGCATGAGCCTTAGCTTCAGCGGATAATTGCTAAGGCTCATGTGCGGCAGGGCATGGTGGGATGATAAAGAGCCTGGAATTTTGCGCTGAAATGAGTTTTATCGCTAAAATCTGGTCGTTTTCAAAGAATATTCGACAAATGCATTGTTTTTTGTTATTATTAATGTCATAGAAAAAAATAGGATGCAGAAATAGTAATTGCTGGAAAAAACATGCTCTTGGGATAAAGTGAGCCTAAGCTTCAGCTGGGGTTTCAACCCAGTTGAAGCTTAGGCGAACAACTTCCCGGGAAGTTGTCTAACCCCCCGCTTGCACCCTAAAGGGGCAGGTAGAAGGGGGTGTCTTAGAGCAACTTGGTCATCGGATAAAGAGCTGTGAAACTACTCCACTACCTTCTGCTGCTTTGCCCCTAATAATTCGTAGTCGGATTATTAGGGGCAAGGCAGCTTATTTTCGGTTATTATTTATTACTATAAGTAGGTTAACTCATTTTAGGACATCATTCAGAAGTAGGAGCCTGATGAAATGAAAATTCCCACACCCTATTACCTTATCGATGAGAGAAGGTTGCTGCGCAACCTAAAGATCATTCAGCAGGTGCGCGAGCTTTCGGGAGCTAAGTCGGTACTAGCACTAAAGTGCTTTTCCACCTGGAGCGTATTTGACCTGATGAATCAGTATATGGATGGCACAACATCAAGCTCGCTGTTTGAAGCGCGCCTGGGGTTTGAAAAATTTGGCAAAGAAACTCACGCGTATTGTGTGGGCTATTCTCCAGATGATATCCTAGCTGTCACTAAATTTGCCGACAAAATCATTTTTAATTCGGTTTCTCAGCTGGACAGATATTACGATATCGCCAAGTCAGCCAAACTTGGTTTGCGCGTCAATCCGGGAATCAGCTACTCACATTTTGATCTGGCCGATCCAGCGCGCAAGCATTCGCGGCTGGGGGTAGCTGACAAAGCTGAGTTGGCAAACCAAATACATCGCCTTAGTGGTTTTCTATTTCATTATAACTGTGAAAATGATGACGTTGACGCCTTTTCTCAACAACTGGACATAATTGGTGACTGTTATGGGGATATGCTCAAACAACTGCAGTGGGTAAGCCTTGGCGGTGGTTTATATTTCACCAAAGAGGGCTATCCGGTAGAAAAGTTTAGCCAAAGGCTGGCAGAATTTGCGCGCGAGTTCGATGTACAGGTATATTTAGAACCAGGAGAAAGCGCCATTACCGGCTGTGCTGAACTGGTTACCAGTGTGGTTGATTTGGTGCATAATGATATGGATATTGCCATTGTTGATGCTTCCGTCGAGGGACATATGCTGGACTTATTGATATACCGGTTGGCAGCCAAAATTGATTCAGGCGATGAGGGGAATCATAAATACATGGTAGCTGGGCGGTCTTGCCTGGCAGGCGATGTTTTTGGCAACTTCCAATTTGAAAATAAGCTGGAAATCGGCAGTGAAATTCGGTTTGCCGATGCAGCTGGTTATACTATGGTAAAGAAGAATTGGTTTAACGGACTACAAATGCCAGCGATTGCTGTGCGCAGGCTGGATGGTTCAGTAGAGGTTATTCGCAAATTTAGTTATACAGATTTTACAAATAGTTTGTCCTAATCAAATTTACGAGTAGAGGAGAAGGAAATGAAAAAAAACGTTTTAATTGTCGGTGCTGGCGGCGTGGGTCATGTAGTTGCCCATAAATGTGCAATGAACAATGATGTATTGGGTGATATCTGCATTGCTTCGCGTACCCAGCAAAAATGTGATGCAATTATTGAAAGTGTATTACGCAAAAATCACCTGAAGGATACAACAAAAAAGCTATACTCACGTTCAGTGGATGCGATGGATATTCCGTCTGTGATTCAGTTAATCAAAGATACTAAATCGGAAATCGTTATTAATGTTGGTCAGGCCTATGTTAACATGACGGTTTTGGAAGCATGCATTGAAACTGGCGTTGTATATATGGATACTGCCATCCATGAAGATCCGGACAAGGTTTGTGAAAATCCGCCCTGGTATGCCAACTACGAGTGGAAACGCAAGGAACGGTGTGCGGAAAAAGGTGTTACCGCGATTTTAGGGATTGGCTTTGATCCCGGAGTTGTTAATGCCTGGTGTGCGTTGGCACAAAAGGACTATTTTGATACGATTGATACCATTGATATTTTAGATGTTAATGCTGGCAGCCATGGTAAGTTTTTTGCCACCAACTTTGATCCGGAGATCAACTTCCGGGAATTTAGAAAAGTATGGACCTGGATTGATCGCAAATGGGTGCTGCAAAAAGTACACGCGATAAAAGTGGACTATGATTTTCCGGTTGTAGGGAATTGTCCGGTGTATTTGACAGGCCATGATGAACTGCATTCTCTTTCTAAGAATATTGATGCCAATTCTATTCGCTTTTGGATGGGCTTTGGCGAGCATTATTTGAATGTGTTTTCGGTTTTGACTAACATTGGTATGACCTCGGAAAAACCGCTTAAAATCGCTGAAGGTGTGGAGATTGCACCGCTTAAAGTATTGAAGGCGCTGTTGCCTGACCCGGCCTCCCTGGCTCCTAACTATATCGGTAAAACCTGTATTGGTAATTTTATTAAAGGCACCAAAGACAATAAACCACGCGAAATTTTTATCTATAATATTTGTGATCATGCCGAGTGTTACCACGAAGTTGAATCTCAGGCGATCAGCTATACGGCAGGGGTTCCCCCAGTCGCGGCAGCCATCCTGATTGCCCGTGGCGACTGGGACGTAAAACATATGGTAAATGTAGAAGAGTTGGATCCCAAGCCATTTATCGAGCTGTTAGATAACATGGGATTACCGACAGAAGTTATTGAAAAGCCTGCAACCTTTGCGGCACCCGTTATTGAATCCTTATAGTGGTGTTTGATTATATATAAAAACCTCCTGTGGATACCCGGTTGGGTATACGCAGGAGGTTTTTTCTTAATGAATCGAACCTGCATATGTATTTGATAAAAACAGTCCTGACAGAATATTGACACCTTTAAAGACTTCCCAGACGACATACTGACAGACTTTTGGGTTACAATAAGCCTGTTACTAGGATACAAAAAGTAAATCAAGGAGGCGCTAGCATGACCGACCTATGGTTGGCAGGGGGAATAACATTTCTATTATTGATTTATCTCATTTATGCTTTGATGAAACCGGAGGAATTTTAAAATGGCAAGCGATTTGACGTTATTTGGCCTATATTTTGTAATTCTTTTTGGCCTGGCTTGGCCAATCGGCTGGTACATGACCAAAGTATTTAACCTTGAAAAGACTGTTTTTGACCCAGTCTTTCAACCAATAGAAAAATTATTGTATCGCTTAACGGGCGTTGATGCTTCAACAGAAATGAACTGGAAGCGATATGCAGGCGCGGTTATCTGGTTTAATCTTATGGGTGTGGCACTAGTTTTTATCATTCAGATTCTGCAAGATAAACTACCCTTTAATCCTGAAAATTTAGATGTGGTAGCGCCGTGGCACTTAGCCTTCAATACAGCGGTCAGTTTTATGACCAATACTAACTGGCAGGCTTACGGCGGCGAGACGACGATGAGCTATTTTACGCAGATGGCCGCACTGACTGTGCAGAATTTCTTGTCTGCAGCTACAGGCCTTGCGGTGGCAATAGCCTTTATCAGAGGGCTTACCCGCAAAACAACGCAGCTTATCGGAAACTTCTGGGTCGACCTTACCCGCAGTGTTATCTATATTCTGCTTCCGATATCAATTCTGTTTTCAGTGGTGCTTGTCCAGCAGGGCGTACCACAAACTTTGTCATCCTATGTGAGTGCGCAGACTCTCGAGGGAACAGAACAAAAGATAGCGGTGGGGCCGGTTGCTTCACAAGAGGCAATTAAAATGCTGGGAACGAATGGTGGCGGCTTTTTTAATGCCAATTCGGCACATCCCTTCGAGAACCCTACCCCGCTTACAAACTTCCTTGAGACTCTCAGTATCTTTTTAATTCCTGCCGGATTAGCATTTACCTTCGGGTATATGGTCAGAGACCGGCGTCAGGGTTATGCGATATTGGCGACGATGACACTATTGTTCCTCATGATGTTGACGCTTAACTATACCAGTGAATTAGCCGGCAATCCCCTGGTAGCGGCCAACGGCATTAGCGGACCTTCTGCAATGGAAGGTAAGGAAGTCCGATTTGGAATCGGAGGGACTTCACTGTTTGCAACCGTAACAACGGCCGCATCGTGCGGGGCGGTAAATGGTATGCACGACAGCTTTACGCCGTTGGGTGGTTTGGTGCCGATGCTGCAAATAATGCTTGGTGAAGTTGTCTTCGGCGGTGTTGGCGCCGGCTTCTATGGCATACTTGTCTTTGTCGTGCTTACAGTGTTTATTGTTGGCTTAATGGTGGGGCGGACACCTGAATATCTAGGGAAAAAGATAGATTCCTGGGAAATGAAAATGGCTACTATCGCCATTCTGATTCCGGCAGTTACAATTCTTATCGGCAGTGCCATCGCGTCTGCGACAGAGGCAGGACTGGCAGGTATCGCCAACCCTGGTCCGCATGGCCTGAGTGAAATGCTTTATGCCTTCGCTTCCGCTGCCGGCAATAACGGTAGTGCTTTTGCCGGACTCACGGTCAATACTTTGTTTTACGATCTTTTGCTTGCCTTGGCGATGTTACTTGGCAGGTTTGGCGTTATCATCCCCGTGCTGGCAATTGCCGGTAGTATGGCTGAGAAGAAAATAACACCGCCTGGTCCTGGCACTTTTCCGACAACTGGCTGGTTATTTGTGGTGCTGCTAGCGACCGTTGTATTGGTGGTCGGTGCGCTGACCTTTTTGCCGGCGCTGGCGCTGGGACCCATTGTCGAACATTTATTAATGCTACAGGGCACTACCTATTAAGGAGTGAAGGAAATGAATGAACGCAGTAGTTTCAATAAAGATATTCTATTACAAGCAATCTGGGACGCTTGTAATAAGCTTAATCCTAAAACACAGCTTCGTAATCCGGTCATGTTCATTGTCTATATTGGCGCGCTATTAACCACTTGGCTGACTGTCCGTGACTTTTTTCTTGGAGAACCAATCGCTTTTTCTTTGCAGATAACACTTTGGCTATGGTTTACTGTATTATTCGCCAATTTTGCTGAGGCGGTGGCTGAAGGCCGGGGTAAAGCCCAGGCCCAATCCTTGAAGACGGCCCGTTCCAAGACTAAAGCTAATAAAGTGACCAGTAACGGCACTAGCCAGATAGAGGCTACCGAACTCCGTAAAGGCGACGTAGTTTTAATCAATGCGGGAGAATTTATTCCCGGTGACGGCGAGGTTGTCGAAGGAATGGCGTCGGTGGATGAGAGTGCCGTAACAGGGGAATCTGCCCCTGTGATCCGCGAATCCGGCGGTGATAGGTCGTCGGTAACTGGTGGCACTAGGGTGCTGTCTGACTGGATTAAGGTAAAGATTACCGCTAATCCCGGCGAAACATTCCTTGATCGGATGATTTCGCTGGTGGAAGGTGCGAAACGTCAGAAGACGCCGAATGAAATTGCGCTGACTATATTGCTCGTTGGTTTGACCATCGTATTTCTCGTAGCCGTGGCAACAATTGAACCCTTTGCCGTTTACTCAGGGACCCTAATCTCAGTGATCACTTTGCTATCATTGCTGGTTTGCCTTATCCCGACAACGATTGGAGGGTTATTGAGCTCCATAGGGATCGCGGGTATGGACCGCCTCCTGAAACGTAACGTATTGGCAATGTCCGGTCGGGCGGTAGAGGCTGCCGGAGACGTTAATGCCCTGCTACTTGATAAGACTGGCACCATTACTCTCGGAAACAGAATGGCAACAGAGTTTATCCCGGCACCGGGTGTAAGCGAAAGCGAACTGGCAGATGCAGCGCAACTGTCATCGTTGGCGGATGAAACCCCTGAAGGACGTAGTGTTGTCGTGCTGGCGAAAGAAAAATATAACATTCGTGAGCGAGATCTAACCACGCTGGAAGCTGAGTTTGTGCCGTTTACTGCTCAAACTCGGATGAGCGGCGTTAATATCAAGGGAAATCAAATTCGTAAAGGCGCTATCGATGCTATTCAAAAATACATTGTAGAACAAGGCGGCCAGTTTCCTGATGCAGTAAAAGCTGCTGCCGAGAATATTGCTAAAGCTGGTGGGACACCGCTGATTGTTGCTCAAGGAGCAAAAGCTCTGGGTACTATCTATCTGAAGGATATCGTTAAAGGCGGTATCAAGGAGCGGTTCCATGAGCTTAGGCAGATGGGCATTAAGACAGTTATGATAACAGGTGATAATCCGCTGACTGCTGCTGCTATAGCTGCTGAGGCAGGGGTAGATGACTTTTTGGCAGAGGCAACTCCGGAGGCTAAACTTCGTCTAATCCGCGAATATCAGGAAAAAGGCATGCTGGTTGCTATGACTGGTGACGGCACCAATGATGCGCCTGCTCTTGCTCAGGCTGATGTAGGTGTAGCAATGAACAGCGGCACTCAGGCGGCAAAAGAAGCCGGTAATATGGTGGATCTTGACAGTAATCCGACGAAACTCATCGAAATTGTTGAAATCGGCAAGCAGTTACTCATGACTCGCGGCTCGCTTACAACTTTCAGTATCGCCAATGATGTCGCTAAATATTTCGCGATTATACCGGCCATGTTTGCAGGTACCTATCCTGCGATGAATGTTTTTAACATCATGCATTTGGCAACTCCTGAGAGTGCTATACTTAGCGCCGTAATCTTTAATGCGCTGATCATCGTTGCGCTTATTCCGTTGGCACTGCGTGGTGTTAAATACAGGCCGGTGGGAGCTGAAGTCATTCTTCGCAAAAACATTTTAATCTACGGTGTCGGAGGATTAATCATACCGTTCATCGGCATTAAAATAATTGATGTAATAATCGTCGCATTGGGGCTTGTTTAATATAAAGAAGGGAGCTGAAGGTCAATGTGGTGCCAAATAGTAAATTCATTCAGAATGCTGCTTGTTTTAACAGTTATTACTGGCTTAGTGTATCCGCTAACTATGGTTGGGGTAACTAAAACAATTTTTCCGTCTCAGGCAAAGGGATCGTTGGTTGAGAGCCAAGGGCAGGTTGTTGGTTCCAAACTAATCGGACAAAATTTTACGCAACCGGGTTACTTTCATGGAAGACCGTCATCAGCCGGCAAGGATGGTTATGACGCTGCCGGGTCGTCTGGTTCCAATCTTGGTCCCACCAATAAGAAACTAATTGATACGGTTGCTGACAACGTGAACAAAGCACGCGAAGAAAACAGTCTTAATGATAATGCTGCTATACCTGCTGATCTGGTAACTGCATCAGCGAGCGGACTCGATCCCGATATTTCCCCAGAGGCGGCCTATCTCCAGGTTGAGCGCGTTGCTGAAGCACGTGGGTTAGCGGCAACGGAAGTATACAATTTAGTGGATAAAAATATTTCAGGCCGGCAGCTAGCGCTGTTTGGTGAACCAAGGGTTAATGTACTGGCGCTAAATATGGCGCTTGATAGCTTAAAATAAGTATAAATACTGCTTAGCAATATAAAAACGTAAATGAATGTTTTGTTTGGGGGAGTTCAAAATGCCATCAAACATTAAAAATCCAGGCCGTCCTGATCCAGACGTTTTACTGGACAAAATCAATAAAGCTGAACGCGGCAAGCTAACGGTGTTTCTCGGTGCTGCGGCGGGGGTGGGTAAAACCTACGCCATGCTAGAGGCGGCACATGACCGCCTGCAAGAAGGCATTGATGTAGTAATCGGTTGGATTGAGACCCACGGCCGTCGGGAAACGGAAAGCCTGGTAATTGGACTTCCCCGTATGGAGCCTAAGGGCATCGAATATCGAGATAAGACTCTAGATGAAATGGACATTGACGCCATTATTGCGCGGAAACCGGGATTGGTTTTAGTCGACGAACTTGCCCATACCAATATTCCCGGTTCCCGCCATGTACGGCGGTTCCAGGATGTTGAGGAACTTTTAAAAGTCGGTATCAATGTTTATACAACATTGAATATCCAACACATTGAAAGCTTGAATGATGTCGTGGCGCAGATTACCGGGGTCATTATCAGGGAGACAGTCCCGGACCATATTATCGATCATGCTGATTCCGTGAAACTGATCGATATTCCACCGGAAGACCTAATCAAGCGGCTCAAAGAAGGAAAGGTGTATATTCCTGGGCAAGCAGAACAGGCCCTGCAAAAATTCTTTAGGCAGGGAAATATTAATGCTCTGCGGGAACTATCCTTACGCTTTACCGCCGCACGGGTGGATAAGGACGTAAACGAATATATGCGCGAACACAGCATTTGCGGCCCTTGGCCCGTTTCGGGGCGAGTCATGGTCTGTGTGAGCGCAAGTCCATTTTCTGCCCAATTGATCCGGGCAGCCAGCCGGTTAGCGGGAGGACTGCAGGCCGATTGGTTGGCTGTTCATGTTGAAACGGTCCGCCAACTACCGATGAGTGATAAAGAAAGAGATCGTTTGGTGCGAAATATGCGATTGGCCGAGGAACTAGGGGCTAAAACTCTTACCGTTGTAGGCAAAAACTTGACTGCGGAAGTATTGGAAGTTGCCCGCAATCAGAACGTATCGACAATTGTAATTGGTAAGCCCAGGCATAGCCGTTGGTGGGAACTGATCCACGGCTCGGCTGTGGATAAAATAATTCGCCTTAGCGGGGGGATTAACGTCTACGTTATTCGTGGTGAAGCAGAGACAGAACAGGCGGCCACCACAATCAAAACGGCCGCCGCTGTTCGTCCCACTTCATGGCTTCATTTCGGCGGTGGGTTATTATTGATGGCAGCGGTAACAGCCTTTAGTTTATTAGTCAACATAAAGTCCCAGATGGAAATTACTAATATTGCTCTTTTGTATCAATTGCCGGTTATGCTCAGCGCCTTCTGGTGGGGGAGGTGGCCGTCCTATCTTACCGCCCTTTGTAGCGTTATGGCATTTGATTACTTATTCATACCTCCGTTATTGCATTTGGCAGTCAATGACTTCGGATATTTATGGAGCTTTGCCACATTTCTGTTTGTAGCCTACGTCAT
The DNA here is from genome assembly GCF_002257705.1 of Sporomusa silvacetica DSM 10669. GTDB lineage: Bacteria > Bacillota > Negativicutes > Sporomusales > Sporomusaceae > Sporomusa > Sporomusa silvacetica. The sequence continues at coordinate 124,457 of NZ_LSLK01000113.1, read as the reverse complement.
CGGTGGGCGGACGGATCATTTGAGAATGGAGGCGGCAGCGGCCCGGGTCAGGGAAAGAAGTACTCGTGCTCTTTATCATTTCAGCCGGGAAATTGCCGCGATCACTGATTTGAAAACAATAACTCAGGGAATTGCCACACAAGCTGGCGGGGTTATTAATCGGGCCATTGCGGTTCTTTTACCTGATGGAAATGGGAGCCTGAAAGTATGGGCGGAATATAATCCGTCCCTTCCGGAAGGCAGTCAACCGGAAGTTAAAGAACCATATCCTCTTGTAGATTTGACGGAAAATGTCGTTGCCACCTGGGTTTTTCAGCATGGACAGGTAGCCGGGAGGTCCACTGAAACGCTTTCGGGCACTGAATATTTATATATTCCACTGAAAACGCGAGATGAAATAGTGGGCGTATTAAGTATTTATATTGGGGAGAATAAGCTGACACCTGAGGAAAGGCGACTTGTGGACGCATGGACAGGGCTTGCGGCCATTGCTGTAGAGCGTGCGCTGTCGGCCCAAAATAAAAGCATGGCCACGAAATAAATATTATTTTCGACTAAGCTAATCATTTTGACGGAATTCTGACACAATGCATAAGTAAATTGACCCATTATTTACGGGATTGTATGTTATCATTACCCTAAAGTTAATGCACTGAGTCGGGGGGAGTATTAGTTTCATTTTGGGGAAAGAAGGGAAAAGGTATGGATGCTTTAGATCTAACTGGTGTGATATTATTCGTTTTTGGTTTAGGCTTTTGTCTAGGTTTACTTTTGTGGCCAAGATTAATTGGATTCAAATAATATCGGATTGGGATGATTTGTATCTTTGCTTGTATATAAAAGAAAGTATAAGTTTTGAGAGTCGCGGAGGCCTTATAAAACAAGGGGGTGTCAAGTACCAAACCCGGCACAGGCGGCCGTCATACAACGCTTCGCCGCTGGCGCTTAACCTCCGCTTATGCATAACGGTCGCCTGTGCCTCCGCACTGTTTACGCCCGGCTTGAGCAAAGAGACGGTGGTAATGTCTTGTTAACTAAAACCCCTAAGATAGTACCGCCACCCCTTTGTCTTAAAGAAATTGTGCCCCCATAAGATGGTACCTCGGCAACCCTCGTAACTCCCGTAATCCCCCGGCCTTTGCCGGAAAAAGCGTTCCGCAGGAGAAAAGCCGGACGGTATTCCGTTAAAAAATCCGTACTGTTTGAGCGTAGCGAGTTTACGGATTTTAGGAATATCGCCCGGCTTTTCAGCTTTTGGAGGCTTAGGGCCTAGACCTTTTGTTACTTTTGGGGCAATGCCAAAAGTAAAACCCCTCACCTTGTATTCCATTGACTCAACTTAAGACAAAGGACCGTGTTAGCGGTTTTTCTTATGATTTTTTTGTTCATTTTGACAATATCTTTACAGGTAGTTTAGAATCTTAGACACCTTTTTGACAGAGGCAAGAGCTATACTAACACTGTAAGTTGCAACTACTGGAGGAAAATTATATGTATATGAAACAGGAGAATCGTGCTGATCCTGATACGCTTCTGCAAAAAATATCAAGAAGCGAAATGGGAAAGCTGACTGTATTGTTAGGCGCTTCGGCTGGTGTGGGAAAAACCTACAACATGTTGGAGACTGCCCATGAACGTTTGCGTGAGGGGATCGATATTGTCATCGGCTGGGTGGAGACCCATGGCAGGAAGGAGACAGAAGGCTTGGTTTCCGGGTTGCCTGTCATCTTGCCTACGATGATTACCTATCGAGGCAAGACAATGCAGGAAATGGATATTGATGCTATTCTTGTTCGGAGGCCTGATATTGTTTTGGTTGATGAATTGGCACATACCAACGTCCAGGGGTCACGCCATGTGCGTAGATTTCAGGATGTTGAGGAAATTTTGAAGGCCGGTATCAATGTGTATACGACTCTTAACATTCAGCATATCGAAAGTCTGAATGATGTCGTTGCCCAAATTACCGGTATTATTGTTCGGGAAACGGTTCCTGATTATGTTGTGGAACAGGCGGATAATGTCCAATTAATTGATATATCGCCGCAAGACTTAATTAAGCGTTTGCAGGAAGGTAAGGTGTATGTTGCCGGACAGGCAGAACAAGCGCTACAAAATTTTTTCCGGCAAGGCAATATTAATGCGTTGCGCGAAATGGCCTTGCGGTTTATGGCCAGGAGAGTAGACAGTGATTTGAGTGAATATATGCGCGAACACAAGATTGATGGACCTTGGCCGGCTTCGGGCAAGGTTATGGTATGTGTTGGCGCTAGTCCTTTTTCTGCTCAGCTTATTCGAGCAGCCTGTAGGCTGGCCGCTGGTCTGCAGGCCGAATGGCTGGCAGTTCATATTGAAACCAATGATAGGTTTTCTCAAAAGGAAAAGGAATGCCAGCGCGATCGCGTGGCACGCAACATGCGCTTAGCTGAAGAGCTTGGTGCCAAAACAATCAGTATAGCAGGTCGAGATTTGTTGCATGAACTGTTAGACGTTGCCAGAAACAATAATGTTACAGCCATTGTGATCGGCAAGCCTCAACATAGTCGCTTACGGGACCTAGTGCACGAATCGGTCGTCAATAAGCTGATCCGATATAGCGGCGGAATTAATGTATACGTTATTCAAGCGCAAAAAGAACAGCAGAATCGAAATACACACATCAATACAGAAGGAGCATCTGTTCATGGAAAATGGCAATATTATCTGATGAGCTTTGGCATGACAATGGCTATTAGTGGTTTCGGCTGGTTTTTTAAAGACTTGATAGAAATTATCAATATTGCCCTGCTTTATCAACTGCCCGTAACGTTAAGTGCATTTTGGTGGGGGCGCTGGCCTTCTTATTTTACGGCCGTTAGCAGTATGATTCTATTTGATTTTTTGTTTATTCCGCCAATACTTACCTTTACTGTCTATGATTTGCGTTATATTTGGAGTTTTATCACGTTTTTGATTGTTGCTTTTGTTATTGGCGGACGTACTGAATTTTTAAGAGAAGAGGCCGCTCTGGCACGCCAACGGGAACGCAGTATCCGTTCATTATATAGTTTTAGTAAAGAGATTGCTGCGGTAGTCGATTTGGAGACTATTACGCGCAGTTTTGCCATTCAGGCGGCAGACACCTTGGGACGTCGAGTCATGGTATTATTGCCTGATGAGCATAATCAACTTATGGTATGCGCGGAACATGAGGCAGGCGTTGCAGTGGAACAATATACAAACCATCTGATTGAAAACAGCGCAGAAGCGGCTGTGGCAGCTTGGGTATTTGCGCACTGCGAAGCTGCCGGACACTCTGCCGACACTCTGCCAAGTGCTGAATATCTATATTTACCACTGTTTACACAGGAACGTATTGTCGGAGTGTTGGGGATAAAAATTATCGAAAAACTTATTACTCCCGAGCAACGCCGCCTCATGGAAGCTTGGGCCGGTTTAGCGGCAATTGCCATTGAGAGAGTACAATTGACAGAAAAAGCCCGTGAAGCAGCTTTGCTGCTGGAATCTGATAAACTTAAGAGCACTTTGTTTAATTCAGTCTCGCATGAACTGCGAACCCCGTTGTCATCTATTATCGGGTCAGCGTTAACGCTTAGAGATGCGGCCCAGCATTGTTCTTATGAAGAAAAAAATGAGTTATGGGATAACATAATCGACGGAGGAAAACGAATGGTGCGGGTCGTGGCAAACTTATTAGATACTGCAAGGTTAGAGGGAGGAACTTTCCAACTGAAAAATGATTGGTGTGACTTGCAGGATATTATCGGTGTAGCCCTGCGGCAGGTTGAGGATCAGATAAAAGAACGGCCAATCCAATTCAATATTCCATCTGATGTTCCCATTGTGCGTGGTGATAGCCGGTTATTAGAACAGGTTATGGTAAATTTGATTGACAATGCTTTAAAATATTCACCCTCCAACAGTCCGGTGGAAATATCAATAGTAACAGATAAAAACAGAGTTCAGGTTTCCATTGCTGATAGGGGGATTGGTATACCGACCGCCGATTTATCACATATTTTTGATAAGTTTTATCGGGCAAAACAAATTGAGAGCAACATTAACGGTATCGGCTTAGGATTATCGATTTGCCGAACTATTATAGAAGCACATAACGGGAAAATTTGGTCTGAAAACCGCAAAGACAAAGGTGCGATTATTCATTTCTATATTCCACTTCATGAACAGGATAAAATGCTGATGGATCAGGAAGGCGGTATTTTTAATGGGCATTAAAATTTTAGTCGTTGATGATGAACCACAGATTAGAAAATTTTTAAAGGTTTCTCTTAGAGTTGGTGGTTATGATACGGATGAAGCCACAAATGGACAGGAAGCCATTCAACGTGCTGTAATATTTAAGCCTGATATTATTTTGCTGGATTTGGGGTTGCCTGATATGGATGGCAAAAAGGTAATTAACCAAATTCGCGAATGGTCACAGGTGCCGATTATTGTCCTTACGGCACGTGAGCAGGAAAAAGAAAAAGTTGAAGCGCTTGACGCAGGTGCCGATGATTATGTTACTAAACCTTTTGGGGTTGAAGAGCTTATGGCTCGAATAAGAGTATTTATTAGAAGAACGACACGTGTTGATGATAAACCTGTAGTAGTATGTGGTGAGTTAACGGTTGATCTTGCCAAGAGACACATCCTTGTAGGCGGTAAGGAAGTAAAGCTGACACCGACTGAATATGAAATTATGAAAGTCTTAGCACAGAATGTGGGGAAAGTGATAACCCACCGGCAGTTATTTACAGCCGTATGGGGAAACAATTATTGCGATGATAACCATTATATTAGGGTGTATATTAATCAATTGCGGCGTAAAATTGAGGATAATCCTATCAGGCCAAAGTATATCATTACTGAATCAGGTGTTGGCTATCGGTTAATGGATCATTGAATCCTTATAGTGGTGTTTAATTATATATAAAAACCTCCTGTGGATACCCGGTTGGGTATCCACAGGAGGTTTTTTCTAAGCGAAGCGAACCTGTTTTTGCAATAGCTTTTCAAATTCGGTGGGCGGCAGAGGCCGGGAAAAAATATATCCCTGTATTTGATCGCAATTGTGTTTTTGTAGAAAATCCAATTGCTCCTGCTTTTCGACACCCTCGGCTACAATCATCATATGCAGGCTTTTGCCCATACTAATAATTGTGTGGGCAATACTGGAGTCTTTGGAATCCTGGCCAATTTCATCCACGAAGGATTTATCTATTTTTAAACAGTCAATATCAAAGCGTTTCAAATAGCTTAAAGAAGAATAGCCGGTTCCAAAATCATCAATTGATATATGGATTCCCAGACTTTTTATATCTGCAAATGCCTTCAGTGTTGCCGCCGCTTTGTTCATAAAGGCCCCTTCGGTAATTTCAAATTCTAGCCAACAAGCGGGAAGTTTGGTTTCTGTAAGGATTCTTTTGATTTGAAGCAGCAAATCTTTCTGGTTAAATTGGTTGGGAGAGAGGTTGACGGAAACACGCAGCGGCGGATAGCCAGCTAACTGCCATTGCTTATTTTGTTTACAGGCAGTCCGCAAGACCCACGCTCCTAAAGAAAGAATAAGTCCTGTTTCTTCAGCAACTGGAATAAATTCAGCCGGCGAAATAAAACCGCCGTTATAAGGTAGACGCAGCAGTGCCTCCATTCCTACAATTTGGCCGGAACTAATATTAACCCGGGGCTGATAATAAACTTGAAAGCCTTCCTTTTCGATGGTTTGATGGATAATGTTTTCAAGCTCCATCCGGCGAAGAACTTTTTGTTGCATTTTGCTTGTGTAGTACTGAAAACTATTGTTGCCGCGTTGCTTGGCGGCATACATAGCTGTATCGGCGGCCCGCAAAATGGAGTCCATGTCTTTGCCGTCCTGCGGATATAAACTAATGCCTATGCTGCAGGTAATATGAAAGGTGTTAGTTTGGGCTGAGAAGGGCTGCTCAAATACAGCGATGACCTGCGCGGCCAGCGTAGCAGCCTGCTGTTCATTCGTAACATTTTGGCATAATAAGATAAATTCATCTCCACCTAATCTGGCTAGGGTATCTATGTCAGGCAAACAGGCAGCCATCCGTTCGGCAACAGCAGCTAATATCTGGTCACCGACATGATGCCCCAAGGTATCGTTGATATATTTGAAACGATCTAAATCAATATATAAGAGTGCTAGGTGCTGTGTTGTTTTTTCTGAAAAGAGTTTATTTAACCGTTCTACAAAATACCGGCGATTAGGCAGGCCAGTCAATGCGTCCTGATAGGCAACTTCCCAGAGTTGCTCATTTACCGTGATAATTTCTTGTATATAAGCTTTTAACGTGTTTGCCATATGGTAAAAGCTACGGGATAGCCGTCCGATTTCATCAGTAGTATCTATTGGGACATAATCGCTTAACGCAGTTACATTTCCAGAGGCAACCTGTTCAACCTGGCGTACCATCTCATTAATCGGATGTGTAATCATTTTCGTAAATCGTATTCCTGCAAGAATGGCTATAAAACCAAAAACAATGGAAAGAAGTAGAATGCCATTAGAAAACCGGTTCACTAACTGCTGGCCATCTATGTTTTGCTTGTCGGCCAAAAACTGATTCTGGCTCATCATTTGCCAAAGGGTACGATCTATGTGTTCTGCGTAACCTTTGGCATTTTCTTCGTAATAGCTGGAGGCCAGAACAAAATCCCCAGCATTGATCAGTCGAAGGACAGTACTTAGGCTATTGTGATAAATATAGTTTTGTACCAATAGTTGATCAATGGAAGCTTGTTCCTGCGCATCCAGGGAATTATCCTGCAATTCGACAAGCAACCGATCAATTTCCTCTAGGTTTTGTATAACTGCATCTTTACTATAGCTGCGCTCAGGGCTATCTGTCCTATTTGTAATTATATTTAGCATAGTTAACTCAATATTTTTGCTAAGAATTCGGCAATGTCCCAGCATTTCCAAGGAAATAACCCGTTTATTATACATAATCTCCATATTGCGGGAGAGTTCTTTAATCGCGACAAATCCGGAAAGGCCTACTATGCCAAGGAAAAAGGCCATAACTACAATAACTAAGAGTATTTTATAGGACATTCGAATATCTAAGTATTTCATAAGCGTCAAATCCTTCTATAAAAAAATCAAAGGAGGAATCGCCCCCAGCGATTCCTCTTTGAACCAAACCATCGGAAATTAGTCGTTGTCGTCGCCGCCCAGGAAGCCTCCCAGGCCGCCCAGTACAGTTCCGCCTAAAACCGTTTTTCCCAGGATGCTGCCTTCTTCTTTTGAACCGCCTTGTTTCGGTGCTGCAGCCAGCATTCTGCCAGCTAAGCGGGAGAAAGGCAAGGACTGCAGCCATATCTTACCTGGTCCACTCAAGACTGCAAAGAATAAGCCCTCACCGCCAAATAAAGCGGTTTTAACATTGCCAGCCTGTTGTATTTCAAATTGCACACTAGGTTCAAAAGCCACCACGCAGCCGGTGTCAACATGTAGGGCCTCGCCAGGTTGGAGTTGGCGCTCTACGATGGTTCCGCCAGCATGCATAAAGGCTAGGCCATCACCTTCAAGTTTTTGCATAATGAAGCCTTCGCCGCCAAACAGGCCAGTCATAATTTTGCGTTGCAGATAAATACCGACAGAAACTCCTTTGGCTGCACATAAAAAGCTGTCTTTTTGGCAGATAATTGTGCCACCGATTTCCGGCAGGTGAACAGGAATTATATTTCCAGGATATGGTGCACCAAAAGCGGCCTTTCCCTTGTTATGACCTTTATTGGTGAATACTGTCATAAACAAACTTTCACCGGTAATTAAGCGCTTACCGGCGCCAACCAGTTTATCAAAGAAGCCACCCTGACTGCTTTTTACTGAGCCATCACCAAATATGGTATCCATATCAATGGTGCTATCTTTGTACATCATGGCTCCCGCTTCGGCAATCACACTTTCGCCAGGATCAAGTTCTACTTCCACAAACTGCATTTCTGAGCCAAAAATTTTGTACTCAATCTCATCAGCGCTATTTCCACTCATCTCAGTATCACCTCTAATTTATTTTTTTGTCCAGATGGAAAGGTTAACTTTCCCTGGATTGAACGACTAAGGCTTCTGTCGTATTAAACCAATGCCACAATTTTGAAAAGTAATATACTATTCCTTAGCCAAATAAAAAAATCCTGCAGCTTTCCGAAATCCTGCAGGATTTTTCAAAAAATTAACCCTCGAAGGGTAATTGTGCCTCTTTTCGGTATACCATTCCCTGAAATGCAGCTATTAGTTCGTGTTGCTCATCATAAATATTTACAAGGTAATGACCTAGTTTATGATTCAGTGAGACTTCCTGCGCTTCAGCAAACAAGGTACCGGTACTAACGGCCTTCATATACGAGATAGTGCAATTAACGCCCATGGCAATACGACCATGAGAATTCGAAGCTATTGCAAGGGAAAAATCGGCAAGTGTAAAAATTGCGCCACCATGTACGGTTTGGACTCCATTCAAGTGGTGCGCCTGAATTACCATTTTTACCCGAGCATAACCCTTCTTGGCTTCTACTATCTCTAGACCCACATGTTTGGCAAATTGATCATTATTAGAAAAAAACGGTTTGACTTTTTCCATTATAGATCCTCCTGGCAATAACCATTATTTTGATAGTTCTTCCCGAGCTGGTTGCTTCAGAATAAGTATGATTGTAAAGCATCCAGTAACTGGAGAGTCAAGAATTTATTTTACGGGAATTTGTATTTCGGTAAAATGCTTGTCTGGATTACTTGTTAAATGGGTACTTTCTATATGGTAAGGGCTATGTCCTGCTGGAAACTTAATTAACAGGCATGGCGGAGGAGTCTGGATTTCCGGCGAGGGCGATAAAGGTGCAAAAATTTTGTCAGGGCTTGACGATTATAGAAAAGCTTGTTAAAATATGAACATAATTAAATAGGTGATTTGTACTACTGACGGTTAAGTGGAGTTTACCACGTGAAGTGCAATTCTTGAAAATGTCGACCGTCTGGGCAACAATTCACATAAGTGTGTAAATGTATGCTCAGACGGTCTTTTGTCAGTTACGTGCATTCTGCTGAATTTCATACAGCTCCGAGTTGGTTTATTCTAAACCCATTGAGGTATGATAGACAACCGATGGGTGCAGTGGGAAACGACTGTGCCTCCCTTTTGGAAAGGAGCGTTTAAATTAATATCCGGGATAGTTATGTCTTACTGCTTGGTTATGGAGCTGCAGTGAAGTGTATAGCTCGATAAATACCAATGCCACATGGATTAGTTTTCTTTTTGCCACATGGATTTTATCCGGATTGTTTAACGCTAAAGGTCAGACGCCTCCTTGCCCAATTAGGAGACGTCTGGCCTTTATTTATATAGGAGGGACACAATGCTTATATTGCGGCAAGATATATCCCGGCTTACTATTCAAAGAATGGTTTTATATCACAGTGTTTTAAAGCTGATGCAGGAGGAGGGTATAACCATTTGTATTTCCAAAGAGCTGGGCCGGCGAACCGGTATATCGCCACATCTCATCAGAAAAGACCTAGCATATTTTGGCGAATTTGGTACTAAAGGGGTAGGGTATGCAACTGGTTACCTTTACCGGCGAATCGAAGAAATTTTAGGCTATGATACTAGCTGGAATACAGTTTTGGTTGGCTTGGAGATGCCGACAGTAGTACCCATTATGTGTTATCCGCGTTTGTGGCCTGAGGCAGTTAAAATTGTAGCTGTTATTGATCTAGGTAAGCAAAATCAAGGGGTGGCAGTTCATAATTTAGGATTAACAATAGAGTCGATTGACAACATTAAAGATATTATATGTAGCAGAAAAATAACTATTGGTATACTAGCTGTGCCACCATCACATGCCCAGAATACTGCAGATCAATTGATTCAAGCCGGGATTAAAGGAATTGTCAATTTTTCTTCTTTCCCAATTATTGCTCCTGAGGATATCGCCATAACACAGGTAAATATGACTTCGTTGTTTAGCCAATTGACTTTTGACCTTAAGCATGTAGCAATGAAAGATAGTTGTAGTTAATTTGAAAGCAGCTGACAGAACCGAAAAGCGTGGCTAGATAAATGCAAGTGGCCTTGGTTAATCCCGCAAAATTGTGGGTTAGCCAAGGCCACTTGCATTTATCCTAGTCGATGAGTTAGGAGTCCCGCCTTTATAGACGGCGTTGCTTCGGGTGGGGTAGAGTCCTTTTTTTCCAGATGTCTTCGGTTTGAGCGAGTTTGGTTTTAAGTAACTCGGTTTCCCTGTTTAGTGCTTTTAATGTAAATTTTTGTTTGAAAACCAGAGTGTTAAGTTCTTCTTCCCTTAGGGCTAGTAAATTGGTTTTTGCTGTCAAATCTGCTCTGATTTTTTGAAATTCTGTTTCAGCGGCCTGAAGTTGCCTTTTAAGATTATTCATTTCAGCATGCAGAAAAGGGGTATTGTGGTCAAAATAATATTTTCTCGTTTTCTTATACTCTCTTACGAACGCGAGTAAACTTAAGCCAAATATTACAAATTCGGCACAATCTAGTTCCATATCCTCTTGGCTTTTTTTATTTTCGTAACGAAATAAATCTGCGGTCATCTTTAGAATATAGAGGCGGCAAAGAAGCTCAACATCTCGTTCCTTAATCGTTGTTAAGAGTTTGGGAGAATACAATGATATTCCTACTGTTGACGACAGATAAGCGGTGCCGTGGGCTAATCCCTCCCAGAAGCGGTCGCCGTTCCAGGGCTCAAGATAATTAGAAAATGTCTTTTGATAGATTATATTTTTAAGATAACGAGCCATTTTTTTTACTGCTAGTGTATTCAAGTTGCTTCTTACTTGTTGAAATTCGCTAGTGCTGTCAAGTTTGCTGCCAAGTGTTTGTATAATAGATAAAGTCTCGGGAACTGAGGTAATTGCTTTTTTGCCTAGAGCACAGGTCATAAACATTGCAAATTTTAAAGAGGCTTGCTGCGGTAAGTCAATAACTGGATATAACGCAATGAAAGACTGGAGATATTGTGTTGCGGCGCCTGTAAGAAGATTACGGTATTGATCATTTTTGTCGGATTTAGAATAATACTCCAGTTTAACGGCTTTTGACAAATCAATTGTTTCGCAATTCTTAATGTAACAATACAAAGCATTCCAGTGTTTTGTCAAAATGCGTAGTATTTGTTCGAATAGGGGAGAATCACGGCCATCTTCTATAGCCGCAAGCAGCATCCCTAAATATTTTAAGGCGTAAATTTGCCGATCAATGCCGCTGGCAGTGAATAAAGGGTAATTCGCATAGGGAGAAAGGGAGGCTGCGAGTTGGTAGCGAGTTTTATCAGCTTCATAGAGTGAGTCAATCTCTTTGTAGGTCGATGTTGTATCGGCCGCGAGCTGAACAAAAAGTGGAAGCGTATCAACTGAGATATTGTTGACTAGTAAAGTGAAATCTGAAATCTTCATGCGGTATCACCATCGCTTTATATGTCTATATATTATAAGAAGATGATTTCTGTTTTGAGCAGGAGCCATCTTTTTATGTTCCAAGACTTGGGTGATTTACCGCATTTTTTTGCAGTTTTGCAGTATACTCACCCTTTCCTTTTGGTAAGACTCGGAAATAATTGTACCTCGCTCGCTTTTGGCGGCCTGTATTGCTACTTTGACTGTAAGCAGAGATTCTGTGATATTTTTAATGTTGTTTGTCAACGATACGAGGATAGTGACATAGGCCTCAAATGTAAAGTTGTTTTTGGTCAATATAGCTTCTTGAATGGCTTTATGGGTGTCCACAAGGAGTTCCTGAAGTGCGTGTTCTGAATATTCTAAGTCGGTTAGCGTGTAACAACCGGGTTCACAGTCGACCAACAGCATGATTTTTCCGTTTGTCAAAATATCGCTGTTGGCATGGATTCGCTCTAACATGATTTTTCCTCCTAACAATATATTATTTTGGACATAGAACTGTGCTACCATAACAGTCACGATTTTCAACTCTAAACAACAATAAAATATGCCAAGCCTATTCGAAACGGAAAGGGCTTGGCAATAAATTTAAGCGGGCGCAGTGGGGATCACAAAATAGGCACAAATAATGCACCGCTTAAAATATTGCTCCTTTCCAAAAGGGAGACATAGCCGTTTCCCGCTATGCCGATCGGCCGGATACCATACCTTGAAAGGATTAGGTAAATCGGCTAAGGAGCAGACTATTCAATTGTGAAACTGTGAAGTGTATATTTGCAACATTAACTAACGTAAGCAAAGATAACAAACTACAATACTATTATATTGTTTGGTATTGTATAAAGCAATAGGGAAGACGTATATTGAGGCGGGCAATTTCAGTTTGGGATATAATTGCAGGTAAGCGTGAGTCCGGATTCTTCGAATTTTAGGAGGCTGTACAAAATTGTTTGGTAATCTCTTGCAAATATCCTATAACAAATACTATAATAACAGCATGGGAATTATGTTGGTTTATGTTATAATACGTTAGTTTATGCTTGACTTGTCCCTGAGGAGGTTTGCTAGTTAAAAAAGGTTGTGCAGGAGCTGCGGCAGATAAGCCCTAAACTCCAAATAGGGTGGCTGGCGATATTACACTAGATACGGTGAAGAAATTAGCCGGATCGGTTGATATCATTGTGGTTAGCTCTGTACTATATGCCTATCTGCTGGATATCCTGCAAGATAGAGCAATTTTAAGGGGGAAGAAAGATGAGAAGGATTAAATCAAGTGTGTTTGGTATGCTGGCCTTGGTAGTAGTTGCTATTTTCAGTCTGGTTGGGTGTGGCAGCGAAAAACAAGCTCCACCGGCGGCGCAGCAAGCGCAAGTGGTAGAAATTAATGTATCAGCTGCGGCGAGTCTCAAGGATGCACTTGCGGACATTCAAAAGGATTATCAGGCAAAAAATCCCAATAGCAAACTTGTCTATAACTTTGGGGCCTCTGGCGCTTTGCAGAAACAAATCGAACAGGGTGCACCTGCAGATGTTTTTATTTCGGCTGCTCCTAAGCAGATGAACGAATTGGAAGCTAAAAATCTAATGAACAAAGCCACCCGTAAAAACTTGGTTGAAAATAAGTTAGTTGTAGTTGTGCCAAAGGAAACTAAACTGAACATAACCAAGTTTGAAGACTTAACTCAGGATGGTGTGCAAAAAATTGCACTTGGCGAGACCGCCACGGTGCCTGCCGGACAGTATGCTCAGGAGGTTTTGCAGAAACTGGGGCTTTGGGATAAACTAAAGGATCGGGTCGTATTTGCCAAAGATGTCCGCTCTGTTTTGGCGTATACTGAAACCGGTAATGTTGAGGCAGGAATTGTGTATAAAACAGATGCTATTTCCAGCGACAAGGTGAAAGTTGCTGCTGTTGCCCCAGAAGGCAGTCATCAGCCTATTGTCTATCCTATTGCCGTGGCTACTGGTACCAAGCAGCAGAAAGCAGCCGAAGCCTTTGTGGAGTATTTGTTTAGTGCAGACAGCAAAGCTATATTTGAAAAATACGGCTTTGTTATGGGGAATTAGCAGGTAGTGTTGCTGGTAGTACGAGGGGGAGTTAACCGTGAAAGGGAAGGTTGTAGTTAATTGGCTGTTTATAGTTGTTGCAGTTATAGCTGTTGCCGGAACGATTTGGGCAACAAAGCCTGTCGCCCAAACGCCAGTTAAACTGACAGAGCCGATAGAAATTAATATTTCTGCTGCGCTTGGATTGAAAGATGCTCTGCAGGATATTCAAAAAGAATATGAAGCATCTTATCCGAATGTAAAGCTTGTGTTTAATCTTGGCCCTGCTGGAGTTTTACAGAAACAATTGGAGCAGGGAGTTCCTGCAGATATGTTTATTTCTGCTTCACCGAAACAGGTGAATGAACTGCAAAATAAAAATCTCGTAGTACCTACTACCCGAAAAGTATTGGTTAGTGATAAACTGGTTCTGGTTGTTCCTAAAAATTCTCAATTGGCAATCGAAAGTTTTCAAGATTTATCAAAGGTTGCGAGGTTTGGTATGGGAGAGCCGGGAACAGTTCCTGCTGGTCAATATGCTATAGAGACGCTTAAAAGTATTGGTATCTGGGAAGCTGTTAAAGATAAAGCAGTGCAGGCTAAGGATGTTCGCACAGTCATCGCTCATGTTGAGACAGAAAATGTTGATGCAGGAATTGTATTTTCGACAGTGGCAGCGTTAAGTGATAAAGTTAAAGTCGTCGCAGTTGCGTCAGATGAGTGGCACATGCCGGTTATGTTTCCAGCAGTGATTATGGCTAATTCTAAACATCCCCAAGAGACTGAAGCCTTTTTGACATATCTGTGTAGTGAACAAAGTGCTGCGGTCTTTAAGAAATACGGGTTTACCTTTGTCGGTTCAAGCCAATAAAGCAGGTGATATTGTGATGGAATGGCAGCCAGTCCTACTATCGATCAAGGTTGCACTTAGTTCATTAGTTTTTGTATTCATCTTTGGAGTTGCTGCTGCTTATAGTATGAGAAGCTTTGAGTTTCCAGGCAAAAGCGCGTTGGAGGCGTTATTTGCCTTGCCGTTAGTATTGCCACCTGTAGTAACTGGCTTTATATTGCTGGTTTTGGTTGGAAAGCAAGGGCCGATAGGGCAATTTCTGTCTGAAAGTTTCCATACTCAAATTATTTTTACTCCTTATGCAGCGGTGCTAGCTGCTGCAGTGGTTTCATTTCCATTAATGTATCAGAGTGCCAAAGCAGCTTTCCAAGCTGTAGACTGCACCATTGAGGATGCAGCCAGGACGTTAGGAGCCAGTTCTTGGCGGGTTTTTTGGACAATAACCATTCCTTTATCCTGGTCGGGCTTGGTAGCTGGGTTAGTATTGTCCTTTGCCCGGGCACTGGGAGAATTCGGCGCAACTATTATGGTGGCTGGCAACATTCCCGGTAAGACACAAACGATTCCGCTGGCAATCTACTTCGCAGCAGAATCTAATGATTTGACGTTGGCTGGCGCGTATGTCCTAATGATCAGTGGAATAACCTTTTTTCTCATTTTTGGGCTTAATGTTTGGTCTAAAAGGAGCTGCGGGAAATCATCATCAGTAAAGGGCGCATTCTAAATGCGGCAAGCAGCTGGTTCGGCTTTCTGGTCCAGCTGGAAAGGTTAAACTTTCCCTGGATTGAACGACTAAGGCTTCTGCCGGCGTCCTAAAGGACTTGGCACAAGCCAAGTCGTATCTTATCAAATGAATTTTTGCAGTCTTACAGTGTTGGTTAACGTGCAAACGGCCTCGCTCCCTATGATAATTAGGGAGCGAGGCCGTTGTTGCATTTTTATGCTATATTGCTAGTTTATTCTCGCCAGGGAATTTTAGGCCCCAGGCAGCACGGGCTTCATCCATTAAGCGCATTACAGCTAAGGTGTTTTGATGAGTCATAATACTACTTTCGGTTTTCTGGGCTTGTAAACAAGCTATAGTTTCTCGTATTTGATATTCAAACCCATTAATCTCAAAGGGCGAATCGACGGTATAATGCGTACCATCACCCTTTTCTACAATAAAGCCCTGCAGTGCGGAAAAGCTGGGAAGAATAATCTGGCCATTGGTGCCAAAGACAACAGCTTGTGGTTCGATAATAGAGCAAAAGGTTGTAATTAAGTGGGCGGTTATGCCACTTTCATAGGATAGCATGATGCTGTTAAATTTGTCTGTGCCATATTCGCCCATAATGGCACTTGAGCACAAATGAGTAGGTTGGTAGCCTAGCAGCATGGCGGCCACTCCGAGCGCGTAAACGCCGATATCCAACAAAGCTCCTCCGGCCAGTAGAGGATCACATTTTCTTACATACCTCGCCCCGGTAGGGGCAAAGCCATATTGAGCTCTAAAGTGAGTTATATCCCCGATGGCACCTTCGGCGATGGTTTTACTCAGCAGTTGGTATGCTGGGAGAAATTTTGTCCAGAAGGCTTCCATCAGAAATAGATTTTTTTTCTTAGCTAGCTGGATAAGGTCTGTTGCCTGTGATGCATTGACAGTAAATGATTTTTCGCAAAGAACATGTTTGCCATTTTCCAAACAGAGTTTTGCGTTTTCATAATGGGAAGAATGAGGGGTGCCAATATAAATAACATCAATATCGGGATCACGTACTAATTCTAAATAATTTCCATAGGCTCGTGGTATGTTATAGTTAGCAGCAAACTGCCTTGCTGATTCCTGGCTGCGTGATGCGACGGCTAAGAGGGTGCCACAATCAGTCAGTTTAGAAAGGGTAGTTGCAAATTTTTTCGCAATAGTACCTGTTGATAGAATACCCCAATTTATCTGGGTCATGATGAAGCCTGCCTTTCAGGTATGAAGTTTTATTTCCGTTGGAGTTAGTTTATAATAAAAGCCAGAATAAAACAAGATGAGGGATTCAAATGCAAATTGGAAAAAAACTATTATGTCACCAACTTATTTGCCTGCTTGTTGGACTTTTACCTGCTATGTTTGCAAATAGCGCATATGCCCAGTATCTTAATGGTATTCCTGTATTGTTGTATCATCATGTAAGTGAGGATGACAGTGATTTGCCGTATTTGACGGTGACACCGAAAGAGTTTGAACGTCAGATGGACATGCTGAAAGCGGCTGGTTTTAAAACTATTTCGCCGGAAACGTTAGTAGCATATATGCGGCAGGAACCGGTTGCGCTACCCGGCAAGCCGATTCTCATTACGTTTGATGATGGCTATGAGGATAATTATACGAATGCTTTTCCGATATTAAAGCAATATGGTTTTAGTGCTGTAATTTTTATTCCGGGTGTGAATATTGACAGAGACAAGCGGCTGTCAAGTGCGCAGATAAGGGAGATGTCCGCCCAGGGAATTGCTTTTGGCG
This sequence comes from Sporomusa silvacetica DSM 10669, assembly GCF_002257705.1. Taxonomy (GTDB): domain Bacteria; phylum Bacillota; class Negativicutes; order Sporomusales; family Sporomusaceae; genus Sporomusa; species Sporomusa silvacetica. The sequence continues at coordinate 107,609 of NZ_LSLK01000113.1, read as the reverse complement.
GCCACTCGGTGACGCATAGTGACTTAACATCTTTATCAGGGCGGGAGTTGCAACATGAGGTTCAGGATATCAAAAAGGACCTTAGACAGGTTACTGCTAAAACTTCGGAATTATTTTCTTATCCTTATGGATATTTTAATCTAAATACCTGGGAAGTAACGGCATCAGCCGGTTATCAAGCGGCGTTTACTGTCCTGCCGGGTCTCAATACTCCAGACCGGGATAATATCTATTTATTACGGCGCATACCAATCTACAGCACTACCGACTTTAATGCTTTGTTTATGCTTTTGGATACCAATCAGGTCAAAACCAAGCTGCTGCAATATTCACCGGAATATGGTGGATAAAGCAACTGATTTTTATCATTCCACTTCTCGCCTTATTGCATAGTATAGAGTAGAAAATGCCGGAGGAGGGAATGACTATGCCTGGAGGAACTAGCAGGAAGGCTACTGCTGCAAAATGGCAAATGGCTTCTTGTGAGGATGATGACAGCAAAAAGCAAGTATTGTTTACTCAGTCTGAAATAGGGTTAATGAATACTATGCGTGCCCTTTGGGAACAGCACGTTGCTTGGACAAGGATGACAATTATCAGCATAGCTGCTAACTTGCCAGATAAGGAGTTAGTTAGCCAACGGCTTCTTCGTAATGCCAAGGATATGGGTAATGTGTTAAAACCTTTGTATGGGAATAAGATCGCTAATGAGTTTTGCTACTTGATACGAGAGCATCTGCTAATAGCTGGTCAGCTTATTGAGGCTGCTAAGGCTGGGAATACTAGAGAGGCAGCAAATGCAGAGCGCGCCTGGTATGAAAACGCGGATGAAATCGCAAACTTCCTTAATAGCATAAATCCTTATTTGCCGGCAGCGGCGGTACGTGAAATGTTATATCAACACTTGGCCCTGACAAAGAGTGAAGCTGTTGCCAGACTTTCAGGAAATTTCGCACAAGATATTGCAGCTTACGACAAAATTGAGCGCCAGGCATTGACTATGGCAGACACGATAACAGCAGGAATTGTCCAACAGTTTCCTCAGTTATTTGCAGTGAATTAGCAAAGTTTTTTGCTTTATCACAGGAGTGCAAGTTACAGTAAAAGAATATTCTTGACAACAGAACGATTTTTCTGTAATATAACAATCAATAAAATAGAAGACGAAATGACGATGAACGGAAGAGTAGTTATATCATGATAGCAACAGCGAGCTGGGAGTGGTGTGAGCCAGCACTGTCAAATATAATGAAAATCATCCGCGAGTTGCGTGCTGAATTGTTAGTAGGCTACGCCGGGTTCTCTTTAGAGAAATTGCCGCCCGTTACTGCGGCGAGGTATCGAGTCTAACCTCCGTACCTATGAGCAGCTATGGTTATTAACCATAGAATTTGGGTGGTATCGCGGATTAACCTCCGTCCCTTTTGATAAGGGACAGAGGTTTTTTTATTTTTCCAGATGGAAAGGTTAACTTTCCCTGGATAGAACGACTAAGGCTTCTGCCGGCGTCCTAAAGGACTTGGCACAAGCCAAGTCTTATCTTATTATTAAAGTATAGAAGGGAGAAATTAGCTTGAAAATGTTAGGAGCGGAAGCAATTATTGAGTGTTTGAAGGCCGAAGGGGTAAACCTGGTGTTTGGCTATCCGGGAGGTTGTGTATTAACCTTGTATGACGCGTTGTTTAAAGCTAATTTTCCCCATATTTTAACCCGTCATGAGCAAGGTGCCGTTCATGCTGCTGATGGCTATGCGCGGGCAACTGGCAAAACAGGAGTTTGTTTTGCCACCTCAGGCCCTGGAGCAACTAACCTTGTAACTGGTATTGCTACTGCCTATATGGATTCTGTTCCCTTGGTGGCCCTTACCGGACAGGTGGGAGTTGGAGTGATAGGCAAAGATTCTTTTCAGGAAGCCGACGTCCGGGGTATCACGACCCCTATTACCAAGCATAATTATTTAGTTAAGAAGGTTCAGGATTTACCGAGAATCATGAAGGAAGCCTTTTATATTGCCCGGACTGGGCGGCCGGGACCGGTTGTTATCGATGTTTCGCGTGACGTGTTTAACGCAACATTGGATTTTGAGTATCCGGAAACGGTTGCATTGCGAGGCTATACGCCCTTGTTTGATGGTGATTCTGAAAGTGTGGAGTTGGCTGTACAGGCTATGCTGGAAGCTAAAAATCCAATTATTTTTGTTGGCGGCGGCGTTACTCTTTCCGATACAGCGGGGGAGTTTCGTAAGTTTTCTGAGCTGACGGGTTTTCCCGTGGTTTCAAGTTTAATGGGTTTGGGATGTGTTCCGTCTGATTCACCGCAGCATTTGGGGATGGTGGGCATGCATGGCACCTATGTTGCCAATATGGCTACTACCGAGTGTGATCTTCTACTGGGCTTTGGCGTTCGGTTTGATGATCGGGTAACAAGCGTAGTCAAAAATTTTGCGCCACAGGCCAAGATTGTGCATCTTGATATTGATCCGGCCGAAGTGAATAAGAATGTACGTGCCGATTTGCGGGTTGTTGGTGATCTTCGCTGGTCTTTGCCACTGCTTTGTGAAACGGTAACAAGGCGCAGTCCTGCAGAGTGGCGGCAGGGAATTGCCGCGTGGAATGAGCGTGTGCAAACATGGAAACAGGAAAAGCCGTTAACCTATGACCATGCATCAGCAAGAGTTATGCCGCAATCAGTTATTGAGAAGGTAAGTCAGCTAACCCAAGAGAATACTGTTATTGTGACCGATGTTGGACAACATCAGATGTGGACCGCTCAATACTATAATTTTCCCAGAGCACGCTCGTTTATTACTTCAGGCGGCTTAGGGACGATGGGCTATGGTCTGCCGGCCGCCATTGGTGTGCAAATGAGTTTGCCTGATAAAAATGTGGTGCTATTTACCGGCGATGGCAGTATCATGATGAATTGTCAGGAACTGGCGACCGTGGCCGATAATAACTTGCCGCTAAAGATTTTTGTTATGAATAATGAAGTACTGGGGATGGTGCATCAGTGGCAACGGATGTTTTATGGTGAGCGTTATTCGCATTCCAGCATCAAGGGGAAAACCGATTTTGTTAAGCTCGCTGAGGCCATGGGAGTACCTGGTTTGCGCGTAACTCATCCTGATGAGCTCAATGCTGTGCTGGAAAAAGCGCTAAACATGGAGGGGCCAGTGCTGGTCGAGATACTACTGCCGCCTACGGAAGATGTGCTGCCTATGGTTCCACCAGGCGGCCGGCTGGATGAAATGCTGTTAGGGGGAATGGGCTGATGAAATACACATTGGCGGTGTTGGTTGAAAATAGGCCGGGGGTGTTGACACATATCTCGGGACTTATTAGCCGGCGGGCTTTTAATATCGAGAGTATTGCCGCTGGCTATACGGAAGAGGCAGATACTACCCGGATTACTATTAGCGTTGAGGCCGATAATGAGGTTGAGTTGGAGCAGGTTGTCAATCAACTCTCTAAACTGGTTGATGTGATTAAGATCGTCAATCTTACCTATGTCGAGTCTATCGAGCGGGAATTGGCGCTGATTAAGGTAAGAGCCAGTAAAACCAACCGCTCTGATTTGGTAAATGTCGTAGAGATCTTTCGGGCCAAAATCATTGATGTTAACCGGGAAACGGTGGCAATTGAGCTTACCGGCGAGGAAAGCAAAATTGATGCTTTTTGCGAAGTATTGTTAGATTTCGGGATTATTGAGATTGTCAGGACCGGTAAAATCGCATTGGCACGGGGGCCGGTTCCGGCCAAAGAGATGTAGAACTGCTAAACATCACTTTACCAGTTTACCAAGTATAACTAATAGAGATTATCAAAGACAAAGGCTAGTTCCTTTGTCTTTGATAATTTACGGAGTTGTTATCTTAAGCAGTTTGAGTTATTATTAACATAGGAAATCACATTTTCTGGGATGGTTAGTGGTTTCAAACAGTAACGAGGCAAGGAATTTCGCTAGCAGATTCCACTTTGCTTTATCAGGGCGTACTCATTAATGTTGGTGTTCTTGGTCCGGTGCAAGGCGCAATACTTATTGGCATGGATATTGATTCAGCTAAGCAGTTCGCCTCCCAAATGATGATAGGCATGGAAGTAACTGAATTCGATGGTTTGGCGCAAAGTGCTATTTCTGGAGATGGGAAATATGGTGTGTGCCAATGTCTGCACCAATTTTGTAAAGTCTGGTATTAATGGCATGGATATATCGCCCCCAACCTTGTTGATTGGTAATGATGGACAGGTAAGGCTAGCAGTCCCGAACGTTATTGTAGTCGATTTTTCTGTAGATAATATCAAGATAAAGGTTTATGTGGGTTTGTATAAGTAAGAGTCAGCTGACTTTAGTCAACTGACTCCAAAGGAGGTTGGTCTATGACAAAACGAAATTCAAATTTGCGTATTCTAGAAAAGTATATCTTGCTTTTCATAGGTTCAATCATAGCCGCAATTGGATTGGAGATTTTTTTAGTTCCCAACAATATTATCGATGGCGGCATAGTAGGCATATCTATCATGGTTAGTCATGTAACCGGGTTACCTTTAAGTCTGTTTTTGGTAGTGCTCAATATACCGTTTTTATATTTGGGATATACGCAAATTGGTAAAACATTTGCGCTATCGACTCTCTTTTCTATCGTATCATTGTCTTATTGGGTTTCAGTCTTTCATCCCATACCGGGACTAACCAATGATTTATTCTTAGCTGCCATTTTTGGGGGGATTATCGTCGGTATTGGTGTGGGCTTGATCATCCGGTATGGGGGTTCTCTTGATGGAACAGAGATTGTTGCTATTTTGCTGGACAAGCGTACCAGCTTCTCAGTTGGCGAAATAATCATGTTCTTTAATTTATTTATTCTTACCAGTGCCGGGTTTGTGTTTAGCTGGGATAAGGCTATGTATTCACTGGTGGCCTACTTTGTTGCTTTCAAGGTCATTGATACAGTGATCGAGGGGCTGGATGAATCTAAAGCGGTCATGATTGTATCAGATAAGCCTGAAGAGATAACCGAAACACTGATGGCCCGGTTAGGCCGGGGAGTTACCGTCTTACATGGTGAGGGCGGCTACACTAAGGAACGCAAGGATGTACTGTATTGCGTTATTACGCGGCTAGAGATGGCCAAACTAAAATCGATTGTTGATGAAGTTGATGAAAACGCCTTTGTTACCTTTAATGATGTTCATGAGGTAATGGGCGGTCAATTTAAGAAAAAGGCAATTCACTAATCAAGTCCTTTAGGACGCAGGCAGAAGCCTTAGTCGTTCAATCCAGGGAAAGTTACACTTACCATCTGGAAAAAATAGACCAGTACCTAATCAGGTACTGGCCTTTGTATTTATACTAACTCAAGACCAACTGGACAATGATCACTGCCCATGATGTCAGCATAGATACTGGCTTCTTTGATCGAATTTGTCAGCTGCTTAGACACTAAAAAATAATCAATACGCCAGCCGATATTTCGCGCTCTGGCATTCATCATATAAGACCACCAGCTGTAGGCGTCCTGCTTATCCGGGTATAAAGCGCGAAAGGAATCAGTAAAGCCTGCCTGGAGCAGCAGTGTCATTTTATTTCGTTCTTCATCAGTAAAACCGGCATTCTTGCGGTTGGTTTTCGGATTCTTAATATCGATTTCCTGATGGGCAACATTGAGGTCGCCGCAAATAATTACCGGTTTACCTTTGTCAAGCTGAGTAAGGTAAGTATTGAAATCATCTTCCCATTTCATGCGGTAATTGAGGCGGGCAAGCTCTCGCTGGGAATTGGGGGCGTAAACATTAACTAGCTGAAAATCAGCAAATTCCAGTGTGATGATTCGTCCTTCCTGATCATGTTCGACGATGTTCATGCCATAGGTCACGGTTAATGGTTTGGTACGCGTGAAGATGGCAGTGCCTGAATAGCCTTTTTTCACGGCACTGTTCCAGTACTCATGGTAACCTGGCAGTACCAATTCAGACTGCGCCTGCTGCATCTTAGTTTCTTGCACACAGAAGATATCGGCGTCTACGGCAGCAAAAAAATTGGTAAACCCTTTATTGAGACAAGCCCTTAGTCCATTGACATTCCACGAGATTAGCTTCATAATATCACTCTTCCTATGCGGTATTGTCGAGAAGTATATTCCCTGCTGGTTTGTCATTATCCTTCTTAGCGAATAAAGGATAAGGGGGATAGTTTTATTTAGTTGCCGATTGTAAGTCATAAGCAGGAGTTTGTAAAAATTTAGACAATAAATATTAATAGAAATAAACTACTGTGAAAAAGGGGGAGGCATGAGAAATGATTGATGTCTGTATTATTGGTGCTGGGGTCGTCGGATTGAATATTGCACGGCAATTGTCACGGTATCAGTTGAAGGTATGTGTGCTTGAGCGCCAGGATGATGTTGGCTGTGGTTGCTCGAAAGCCAATAGCGGCATTGTCCATGGCGGTTATTCTGATAAACCAGGCACTTTGAAGGCACAGCTGTGTGTCAAAGGCAATCAGATGTATAAGCAACTAAATGAAGAATTAAATTTTGGCTATCGAAAAACAGGTTCGCTTGTTTTGGCTTTTCAGGACGAAGAAGTAGCGACATTGAATGAGCTTGCTCAATATGGCAGGCAGAACGGTGTACGCGGTTTGCAAATTATTGATGGCGACAAGGCTCGGGAATTGGAACCGTATATAAGTCAGGAGGTAAAGGCCGCATTATATTGCGAAAATGCCGGGGTTACCTCTCCCTATGAATTTGCACAGGCGTTGGCGGAGAATGCCATTGTTAATGGTGTGGAGCTTAAACTGGAAACAGAAGTGACTCAGATACAACAAATGGCAGACCATTTTATTCTTTCAACTAATAAGGATGATGCGGTAGCGGCTCGCTATGTGGTTAATGCCGCTGGTATTCATAGTGATCAGATTGCGCGGTTGGTAGGAATTGATGATTATCACATTAGTCCTCGGCGTGGCCAATATGTTTTGCTGGACAAAGAGCAAAACTATCTAGCTAATTCAGTCATTTTTCAGGTGCCGACAAAGCTAGGGAAAGGCATCCTAGTAACAACAACCTATCATGGCAACTTAATGATTGGCCCTAATGCCGAAGAGATTGACGATAAAGAAGACTTAGGCACAGATGAAAAAACGTTGGAATACATCGTGCAAACGGCGCGTAAATCCGTTCCCGGCTTTACCATGCGTAAAGCACTCAAGTCCTTTGCTGGTAACCGGCCAGTATCAAATAAAAAGGACTGGGTTATTGAGGAAAGTGCCGTAAAACGGTTTATAAATTTAGTTGGCATTGATTCGCCAGGGCTAACATCCTCGCCGGCGATTGCCATGCAGGTTCTTGATGTTCTGCAGGCTGCCGGATTATCGTTACAGCCGAATCCGGCGTTTGAACCTTACAGAAAACCGATAATTAGGCAAAAGGATGCTGCCTTTGACGGTGATATAAATGCAGCAGAACCAGGCCGCCGTATTATCTGTCGCTGTGAACAGGTGACAGAGGCTGAGATTATCGATTGTCTGAACAGGAATATTCCAGTAAAATCAGTTGCGGCCGTTGGCCGGCGGACTCGTGCCGGTATGGGAAGTTGTCAGGGTGCCTTTTGTGGTCCGCGGGTTAGAGAGCTTATTGCCCGTGAACTCAATATACCGCTAGATACTGTTCCGGAACGAGGGAGTGGTTCATCCATGTTGGTGCAGCGGGCTAAACGCGCTGACTTGTTAAAAATGTAACAGAATATATTAAAAGTAAATAGATGGTAAGAATATAGAATATTGCATGTCCACATGGAAAAGACTTATGAATATTCTAAAAATACTAAATTGTTTTTTGTATATTTTAATAAATGGACTATAAATTGCAAGTATCCATGAGTTATAATGAAAAGATAAATACAATAATGTTTCAAGTTATGTTAACATTACTATTATGACGGGAGATGATTACAAAAAGTATACTGGAGAGATACTTTTACTTGTCCGCGATGTAAAGACAAGAAGATGAAGTATGAGGGCAAAGTAAGAGGATCGACAAAAGTAGTGCAAGCGGAGACCTATTAATTTCATGAAAGTAGGGATGAGAATGAAACAATATCAAAAACTTATTTTAGGCTTTTGTGTTGGTGTTATTGTTGGTATTATCGCGTATTATACTTTGCCTGAAAAAGTTTATCCATGGATGAAAACATGGACAGAAATTTGTACCTTGGTTGGCGCCATTTTCCTTAAAATGATTTTCATGGTTGTTGTCCCTTTGCTGGTTTCGGCTCTAATTCTTGGTGTTTACGAACTGGGCAAAGGTCGCAGTTTGGGAAAAGTTGCTATGAGGTCATTAGGATTTACCGTCCTGTTAAGCGTAATTGCAGTTTTCATTGCCATAGGGCTGACCAACATATTGCAGCCAGGTGTTGGTCTGCAGTTTGACCCGGGCCAGCTTGCCAAAAACCAGGCCGTTATCTCTATAGACAAAAACATGCAAGCTGCGCAAGCAAAACCTTGGACTACGTATATTACAGATCTGATTCCGCAGAATCCGATCGATTCTGCAGCAAAAGCCTTCAGCGGCGAAATTATGGCTCTGATGGTATTTGCGTTGATGTTCGGGTATGCTCTGAGTATCTGTGTTAAAGATGAAAATCACCCATTCGTTAAAACGCTTGAGGCCATTTACGACTGTTCATTAAAAGTCATTGACTGGGCAATGCAAATCGCTCCTTATGGTATTTTTGCTATTGTATTTAATACTACCTACCGTATGGGTGCCGGCTTCTTAGCAAACGTCGCTTACTTTGTCGGTGTTGTTGTACTAGGCTTATTAATTCAGCAATTTGTTGTATATGCCCTTTGCCTCAAGGTTTTTGCCAAAACAAATCCCTGGACGTACTTTAAGAAATGCCAAGAGGCCTATGTATATGCATTTTCAACCGCGTCATCCAATGCTACTTTGCCGATTGCTCTAGAAGTTGCAGAAAAATCGTGCAAACTTCCTCCAAGAATTTCACGTTTTGTACTAACCTGTGGTGCTTCTGCTAACCAAAACGGCTCAGGATTGTACGAAGGTGCTGTTTTGCTGTTCTTAGCTCAGGTATTCGGCGTTGATTTGACATTGGGCCAGCAAACGGTAGTAGTTTTAACTGCCGTCTTAGGTGGTATCGGTACAGCAGGTGTTCCTGGCGGTACTTTGCCAATCATTGCTATTTTGTGTGTAAATGTTGGCATTCCGGTGGAAGGCTTAGGATTGATTCTTGGCGTTGATAGATTCCTGGATATGTGCAGAACGACTTTGAATGTATCCGGTGATTTGGTCATTGCCAAATTAGTCAGCGCTGGTTTTGAAACAGACACTCCTGAAACGAATAAACCAGGAATAAGTGCCTAATTCTAAAAAAGATACGAAAGGAGGCTGCCTCACAAAGAAACGGTGAATGATGTAGCAGTTTTTTGTAGAATGATGTATAATGATAACAGGATAAAGTTCTAACACATAAAAAGCCCCCATAAACTTACTGAAGAGGTAAGTTTTGGGTGCTTTTTTCTCCTATAACCCAATGTTAGAATTGTATGATAAAGAAGGAGCTGTATAGCTTTGAATTGGCGCAGAAATCTTTGGACTTTAGCTTTTGCAGTGATGCTGTCAGGCTCAAGTTATACTATGGTTATACCGTTCTTGCCGCTATATCTTTTGGATATTGGGGCCAGTCCTCAGAATGTAAATATGTGGTCAGGGCTGGTGCTTTCAGTTACGTTTCTGGTTGCTGCTGTGCTGGCTCCTTACTGGGGGCGATGCGCAGATAAAAGCGGCCGGCGCCGGATGGTCATGCGGTCAGGCTTCAGTCTGGCTGTGGTCTATTTTTTGGGTTCACTTGTTAGGAACCCCTTGGATTTGTTTTTTGTGAGGCTGCTGCAAGGATTTGCTAACGGCTTTGTCCCGGCGGCTATGGCTATTGTAGCTGCCTCGACACCTAAGGAAAACTTGGGCTTTAGCCTGGGTATTATGCAAACCACACTGCTAATTGGCGGCATTTTGGGGCCGCTGGCGGGAGGGACACTTTCTCACATCTTTGGTATGCGTCTTTCCTTTGTGGTAGCTGCTGGCATCATTTTTGGCGGCACCTTGTTTGTAGGCTGGCTAGTGGTGGAACCGGAGACAGAGAACCAGTCTGCCTGCCAGGAGACCGGCAGTATACTAGGGGATTTGAAAACCGCGATTGCTAACCGACAGCTAGTGCAGATGATGCTGTTGTTATTTGCGGTGCAAGCCGTTGGCATGGTGTTGCAGCCGGTTATTGCTTTGTATGTGGCTGAATTGCAGGGAACTATGGATGGAGTTGCGCTAAAGGCTGGTCTGGTATTTAGTCTGGCCGGTATTGCCGGAGCAATAGCGGCGCCTATATGGGGGCGATTGGGTCAAACACGAGGCTTTTTCAAAATTATGGTTATCGCTTTTCTGGGTGCTGGAGTATTTAATCTATGGCAGTTTTTCGCCAATGATATTTATCAGTTCGGCGTGCTGCAATTTCTTTATGGGTTATTTATCGTGGGTGTGTTTCCGGCCATTAATGCGATTGCCATATCTTCGGCCGATGCCGATGCGCAAGGTCGTGTCTTTGGGTTGACAACAATGGCCAATCAGCTGGGGCAGATGCTGGGACCGGTTTTGGGCGGCGTGATTAGCTCGTGGCTGGGAATTGCATCTGTGTTCCTCTTTACCGGTAGCATACTTATGCTGCTGGGCGGGCTGGTGTTCTTCGTCTTTATGTATAGAACCTATCCGCGGGAGCAGGCACAATCGTAAAATTATCGCGTGAAAAGAATAGCCAGTAAACATACAGAAACACCCTTCAACATATGGTAAAAGAAAGTATATGTTGGAGGGTGTTTCTGTATGTTGGCGGTTTTTCTGGGTATGGGTATGCTGTTAGGCGGCATCTTTGTCATGCGTTATGGGTTGAAAAAGGCGCTGTGGTATCGGTTGTACATAGCTTTAGAGAAGCTAACGAAAACGCCTTGGCGTGGTTTGCTATTAGGCACAGTGACTGCCGCCGCATTTCAGAGCAGTACAACGGTTTGCTTAATCACAATTGGCTTGGTAAGTGCTGATTATATGTCTTTTCGGCAGGCATTAGGCATTATCTTGGGAGCAAATATTGGTACCTGTTCTACTCTGGGATTGGTTAACTTGACAGTTCCGTCAGATTATATTTGGCTGTTGATGCTTTTCTGCTTCTTATTGGGTATCTTTAGGAGACTGCGCTATGTAAGTTTTGCCTGTATGGGATTGCTAAGTATGCTTGGCGGAATTGAGCTGTTAGTGCAAGGAATTGCAAGTATCTCAGAGTGGGAGCAGTTAACACAGTATCTTATTCTTGCTAAAACTCAACCGTTTTATGGTATTTTGGGCGGCTTGATTGCGACAATAGTATTCCAATCAAGTAGTGCGGCTACGGCTTTACTAATGGTGCTTGCTGATCGGGGAGTGGTAGATATAACTACAGCCGTTTATATTGTTTATGGCAACAATATCGGTTCATGTGTATCATCTGTTGTTTTCAGTGCGGTAGCGCCGCTGGCGGCTAGGCGGGTGGCACTGTCTCACATTCTGTTGAATGTCCTGGGGGTTGTTATTTTTCTGCCCATAACTCAATTATTTATCATTGTCGCTGAGTGGGCTACAGCAGATTTCAGCGGTCAGGTGGCAACTATCCATATATTGTTTAATTTGTTATCTTCGCTAGCAGGATTGTTGCTGTTTGATCAATTTACCAAGTTGGTTTTTTTTCTAATCTCCAAACCTAAGTGATAAGTAGAATAGGGAGAACTGTTTTCTCTGCTGGTTGCGTTGTTAAAAAGGATTTTTCTAAAAAAGATATACAAAATTTATTATAAATGTGGTAATATGTTAAACGGAGTATGACAAGTTGCCTTTACTAGCTGGTATTTGATGAAAACCAGACTGGTGGCTTGGTATGCTCTGGAGAAATCGACTTATATCCCACAAGGGAATAAGAACGGAGGTAATGAATTATGGAAAAAATGGTATCACTGCGAGGAACAGGTAGATTTGGGGTGCGGCAGATTGCGGTTATTGGCATGTTGTCAGCCATATCTATCATGTTGGGGCTTTCGGGCTTTGGATTTATTCCACTGCCTACAGCTAAAGCAACTATTATGCAGATCCCGGTTATTATTGGCGCTATTTTGGAAGGCCCGGTTGTTGGGGCCATGATTGGTCTGATTTTTGGTCTATTCAGCATTGTCCAGAATTTAACGGCACCTACTATTCTTTCGTTTGCCATTATTAATCCGTTGGTGTCCGTATTGCCGAGGGTACTTATTGGTATTACTGCTTACTATTCTTATAAATGGACTTGGGGAAAACGCGAAGGAGTCCGAATTGGTGTAGGCGCTATTGTTGGTTCGCTTACAAACACGTTTGGTTTTTTGACTATGGTTTATCTGTTATATGCAGCTGAGTTTGCTGCAACACGGGGGATTGAGATGGGAGCCGCTGCTAAGGTAATTTATAGCATTGCCTTGATTAACGGCATTCCAGAAGCCATTATTGCTGCTGCTATCAGTGTTCCGGTAATAGGGGCTATTAAGAAACGGTATAAAAAATAATAATACAAAAGTCTGAGATTCAGCGTAAAAATACCCTATAGTGTAGACAAGTAAAAAAGTCTACGCTATAGGGTATTTTAATGTATTGGCTTCTGTCCTATAATACCCATACTACTTTTCCGAGTACATGACTGACAGGAACAGGCCCAATATAACGACTGTCGCTGGAGTTGTTGCGGTTGTCGCCTAACACGTATACTTGGTTTGACGGTACAGTAACTTTCTTAGGAGCGGCAGCACGCATGGTTTCTTTGATATATGGTTCATCAAGCACGCTGCCATTGCGGTAAACTTGACCATCCTTAATCTCAATAGTATCGCCAGGCTTGCCGACAATCCGCTTAATCCAGATATGAGTATCAACTTCTGCCAGTTTGACGACGCTAAGGTATGTGGAGACAGGGTCGGCAAGATCATCTTTTACACCGCGTTCACGAAATACGCGGCTATCAATAATCACTATGTCGCCATAGTCAGGTGTGCCGACAAAGGTATGGGACAACTTAGATACGAAAACGTAATCATTGTTATGAAGGTTTGGCTCCATGGAACTGCCTACAACCCGGGTGGGTTGAAATACGAAAGCATTAATCACAATAGCCATTGCCAGAGCTATGGCTAGGCTGTATGTCCAATCAGCAATTTCTTTAAGTATTTTCATTCTTGAATTCCCCCTAATATTAAAATTCTACCAGATTGAACGGGCGGTAGCAAGAAATATTGATAGTTAAGCTGAAAAAATCAAACGATAGTAATAGATATATTTTGAAGGATATTCACCGCATTCGAATAGTGTGGTAAAATTTATATAAAGTAATGAACGAGTAACGGAGGATATATGAAAAACAGGATCAATCAATATGTATGGGTAGCTATTGGGTGTTTGCTCAGTAGTCTTGCCATTAATGCTTTTTTGGTGCCACACCATCTCTTAAGCGGTGGGGTTTCGGGTCTGGCTATTATTTTCTATTTTCTTTTTGGTTTTCCAATTGGGGTACAAATCCTGTTGATGAATATTCCACTATTATATGCCGGCTACCGGCTTTTAGGCAGAGAGTACACAATTGGTACCATCTATGGAACTATCCTCTTTTCTTTGGCAGTCGATGCCACGATGTTTGTTTCACAATTCAACCTCATTGATGATCCTATCATTTCGGCCGTTACCGGTGGTGTTCTCGCAGGTATTGGCAGTGGCCTTATTTTCCGCGTGAACGGCAGCGCAGGTGGTTTAGATATTGTTGCTGCAATTGTAAAAAAATATTATTCGCTTAACTTTGGGGCCGTGGGGTTTGCGATTAACTGTTTAATCATGGGTGTGGCAGCCGTGCTATTTGGACTTAAGCTGGCGATGCTGACATTGATTTCTATGTTTATTAGTGCTAACCTTACCGACAAAGTGGTAGAAGGCTTTAATCGCAAAAAAACTATTTTTATCGTTTCCTATAATACAGATGCTATTATTGAAGTCATCTTAAAAGAGGTAGGGCGGGGTGTTACCATTCTGCATGGACAAGGCGCATTTACCCGCCAGGCCAAGCAAGTGTTGTTCGTCGTTGTCAGTCTAACCCAAATTGCTAAGATTAAACAACTGGTTGATGAGGTTGATCCCCATGCCTTTATGATTGTGCAGGATGCTGCTGAAGTTATGGGTCGCGGCTTCACCCTACCGGGAAATAGGCAAATGTAACTGATAGACGAGACTATCCCACAGTGCCTAATTTACTAACAGAGTAAATTGGGCACTGTTTTTTAAGAACTCACGCCATCAGGCTCAAGCTGTAATTTCTATAAGATTGGATGGTTGCAAAATACTCCAATTGGTAGTTTATTTTTGTGATTAGTCTGCTAAAATGATAATTGGATGGTACCAATCTAATTATATCAAAGAAGAGTGATCTGATGCGCATCTCAATCAATCGTCATGCGGATACCCCTGTGTATTTGCAAATCAAAAACCAAGTAAGGGATATGATTTTTTCTGATGTATTACCTGAAGGTATGTTGCTGCCTCCTGAACGCAGTTTGGCTAAGGATTTGGAGGTTAACCGAAGTACGGTGATCAGAGCCTATCAGGAGCTTAAGGCTGACGGACTGGTGGGTTCACAGGTTGGTAAAGGCACAGTGGTTCTTCACCAAACAGTAAAAAAATCATCATTAGCGGAAGGCTATATTAATCCATTGCCATGGTACCAGCTTTTTGCTGAGACGGTGACTAGCAGTAATGACAATATTATTGGAGATATCATGGCTATCACGGGTAGTGATAATGTAATCTCCTTTGCCGGTGGGATTCCAGCTCCTAGTTTGTATCCGATAGAAATAATGCGGGAAATTCAATCAGAGTTATTTGAAACAGCTAACCGGGAACTATTCTTGCATAGTCCGGTAGAGGGACATTATCCGCTTAGAGAGAGTATTAGCTATTTGCTGCGGCAACGACAGATTGTGGCAGCGCCAAAAGACACTGTTATACTTTCCGGTTCACAGCAAGGGTTGGATTTTATGGCAAGAGTATTTATCAGACCAGGTGATACTGTCATTGTAGAAGAGCCTACTTTTTTCGGAGCTATTCAGATATTTCGTTCAGCTGGCGCGCGGGTTATTGGTGCGCCAATCGACAAAGAGGGCCTGCGTACAGATGTTTTAGAAGCCTTATTGGTTCGTCATAAGCCCAAGTTTATTTACACCCTGCCTACTTTTCAGAATCCGTCTGGGGTTACCATGAGCCTGGAACGGCGGTATCAACTCTTAAATTTGGCCTATCAATATCAGCTGCCAATTTTAGAAGATGATCCCTACGGCGAGCTTTATTATGAAAGTACACCGATTCCGCCGCTGAAAGCGCTTGACCGCCATGGTTATGTCATTTATTTAAGTACCTTTTCGAAGTCACTGTTTTTGGGATTGCGCGTAGGGTGGGTAACAGCCGCGCCGCAGGTGCTGGCCAAATTTGCCCAGCTTAAGCAAATGACGGATTTACATGTCAACACACCTGCACAGTTGTTGCTGGATGCATTTATTCGCAAGGGATGTTATGAAAGACATGTAGCCGTATTGCGGCAAGAATATGCTGCGCGTAGAGACAAAATGCTGAGGGCGCTGGAAAAATATAAAGTGCCGGGAATCAGTTGGGATAAACCTGAAGGCGGCTATTACATTTGGTGTAAACTGCCAGACAATATTCTTAGGCATAAGCTGGTAGCCAATGCCAGTAAGCGGGGTGTTGTGTTTTTACCTGGTGAAGCTTTTTATCCAGATGGTACCCAGGGTGATACTCATGTTAGGCTCAACTACACGTTTGCTAGCCCTGAGCAAATTGAAACAGGAATTAAATATCTGCTTCAGGCTGTCAGGGAAACGACAATTACAGCTGGAAACCACGAGAATGAGCGAAATTTAAAACCGCTGGTTTAATTAAACAAAATGTCAGGAGGCGAATGTAATGGGTACTATAAAGATTAAGCAAGTAGATGCCTTTACTACTGAACTGTTTGGGGGCAATCCCGCGGGTGTGGTGACAGAGGCCAATGGTTTGTCTGATGAGGTTAAACAGAAGATTGCCCGGGAAATGAATCTTTCGGAAACAGCCTTTGTCTCACATTCTAATATAGCTGACTTTAAAGTGCAGTTTTTTACACCAAATTCGGAAGTTGCTTTATGTGGTCATGCCACCATTGCCACGTTTGCCACATTATATGAAGAGGGAAAGCTGGAGCAGGCAAAAAGCGTTTTTTATCAGGAAACCAAAGCCGGGGTCTTGCCGGTAGAGGTAATAAAAGCGGGCAGTCAGGTGATGTTTATGATGACACAGGCTGTCCCCCAATTTACTGAGGTAGAGCTTACCCGGGCGGAAATTGCTGCAGGATTAGGGCTTACGGTCGAGGATCTAGTAGAAACAAAGCCAATGAAAGTATCAACAGGTCTGTGGTGGTTGGTAGTGGGCATTAAAAGTCTAGCTAAGTTGAGCAATACTCACTTGGATTTTTCTGCTATTGCTGCTATGAGCAAAAAGTGCGGCGTGGAGGGCTTTGTGCCATTTTGTCTTGAGACCGTTCAGCCTGACTGCAGCTTTCATTCACGAGCTTTCTGTCCCTTAGATGGAATTAATGAAGATCCGGTATGCGGGACGGGGAACGGCTCGGCGGCCGCTTATATTGCTGCCCATAATCTAATTGCAATTAGCGGTGAAACAGTCTTGACCGGTGAAGCGGGTCTGGAAGTGGGGCGCCCAGGCCGTGTGAATATTACAGTTAGCAAACAGTCCGGGCAAGTCAGGACAATTAAAGTTGGTGGTGCGGCTGTTCGCGTAATGGAAGGGGCGATGCGATTTTGAAGACAATTGGTCTTATCGGCGGCTTAAGCTGGGAATCATCAGTAGAATATTACCGGCTTATTAATGAAGGCGTGAAGCAAAAACTAGGCGGGCTACACTCAGCCCAGTGTTTGATGGTTTCGGTTGATTTTGGACCTATCGAGGAACTGATGCGGCAAGGCAATTGGCAACAGGTAAACAAAGTGCTGGTTGAGGCGGCTCTCCATTTAAAACAGGGCGGAGCGGATTTTATCATTATTTGTTCTAATACGATACATAAATGTGCGAACAGCATTATTGAGCAGACTGGTATGCCTGTACTCCATATTGCAGATGCGGCGGCGCAAAAAATTAAAGAGCAAAAGATCAAAAAGGTCGGGTTGTTAGGAACACGATTTGTGATGGAAGAGGATTTTTACCAGA
The DNA here is from genome assembly GCF_002257705.1 of Sporomusa silvacetica DSM 10669. GTDB lineage: Bacteria > Bacillota > Negativicutes > Sporomusales > Sporomusaceae > Sporomusa > Sporomusa silvacetica. The sequence goes on along the minus strand of NZ_LSLK01000113.1, from coordinate 90,247 downwards.
AGCGGCTTCAAGAAGAGCATGGCATTGAAGTTATGATTCCCGCAGAAAAAGAACGGGAAATCATCAATGCAATTATTTTTCGGGAACTATGTATGGGTGTTCTTAAAAAAGATTCAAAGGAGCGGTTCCAAAATATCATCAACAAACTGTTGCTGCTGGGAGCAGAGGGAATTGTTCTGGGTTGTACTGAAATTCCACTGTTGATCAAACAGGCTGATGTAGCTGCGCCGGTGTTTGATACAACAACGCTTCACGCGGCAATGGCTGTTGCGTATTCATTGAAGGGCGATAATTGATAACATCATTGGCATAAGTCTTTTTGAACGTAAAAGCGAATCAATTGCAGATTGATAATAATTTGCAATTGATTCGCTTTTATTATATAATAATATTGTGAGGTGAAATAATGGACATCCATTTGCAAGAGGTTTCGGCAGCCTTTGATAGTGAAAAATTTATAGCTGCTGCGCTTCAGCCTGATGGGCTCATAACTAAACCTAATCAGGCGATTAGCGTGGGAAATGTAATCGGACGCCGCGACCCTCTTACTGAGCTTCAGCAAAAAATATTGTCTGCAGTTATCTCCTTGCTGAAAACGTCCAAAGTAGTCGAGTCCACACGGACGGTATGTGGTATGCCGATTAGCGATTTTTTAAAAATCTGCGACAGTAAACAGGAGCGGTTGTACGCATTTCTGGTTAGTGAGCTTGAAAAGGTATCCCAAAAGGGAGTCTGGCTATACGAGAAAAATAATCAGAGTTTGATCCGGACGCAGTGGTTTCAAGCCATCGAATACACTGAGAAAGAAATAGTTTTTCAATTCACTGATAAAATTTGCCAACTGATCGCGACTATGGATCCTAATGATGTCGAGTGCCAGTTGATAAAAGGAATTCAATATAGAGGCAAACATACATTAGCTGTTTTTGATCTGATTTGGTCTTCGAAGGCTACGGGGATCACTGAATACAGCATTCCTGAACTCATGCAGCAATTGTCTTTGGAGCACACAAGGTATTCCTATGGGCAGTTAAAACTTCGAGTTTTGGAACCTTCACTACAAGAAATTTATGACTGGGATAATGCCATATTTGTTCGGTTTGGGCCAACATTTTCAGGTCGCAGGGTGGAGGGCATTTGGTTTGAAGTAATAGTAGGGGACGAGGCACGGGCGATGCGAGAAAAGGAACCTGATTTTAAATTTGCGCTTCCAGAACAAAAACTAAATAGGGATTAGATAATAATAAAAAAGCTATCGATTGCAAACCAATTTTAACTTGCAATCGATAGCTTTTTTATTATATAATGTATTACAAGATGAAAGATATGGGAAGTAACTTCGAAAAGAGGGATTTACATGGTAAATTTCAAAAGATATGTTAATAAGTCTGGTAAATTACTGGTAAAGGATAAAATTCAGTGTTTGCAAATGAACATGGGCTATGCTTGTAATTTAAAATGTAGTCACTGTCATGTAGAAGCAGGACCTGATCGCCAGGAGAAGATGAGCCTGGCAGTTATTGAAGACTGTTTGCGCTTTGTCGAAGATGCAGGTGTAAAAATGATAGATATTACAGGCGGAGCTCCTGAGATGAACCCTCATTTGCGCGACTTAATTCGGGGGTTAAAGCAGTTAAGCTCGGTGGAAAGCATTTTACTGCGAAGCAATCTGGCTATTTTGGATCAAGCCGAATATGCTGATTTGCCCAACTTTTTTATGGAAAACAATGTGGAAATCATTTCTTCTATGCCGTGTTATTTGGAAAACAACGTGGACTTTCAGCGCGGTAAGGGTGTCTATAACAGGAATATTAAGGTATTGCAGAAACTGAATCGCTTGGGATATGGGAGCAAGGGCCTTAAACTACACTTAGTTTATAATCCAGGCGGTAATTTCCTGCCTGGTCCTCAGCACGAATTGGAAACAGCCTACAAGGAAAGCTTGGGAGAACGCTTCGGAATTACCTTTAACAGCCTGTACACTATTACCAATGCGCCGATTGGCCGGTTCCGAACCGACTTAGAGAAACAAGGTTTGCTAGACGGTTATATGAAGCTTTTGGCTGACAACTTCAATCCGGCGAATTTGGCAAAGGTGATGTGTCGAAATTTGGTTAGTGTAGACTGGCAAGGAAAAGTGTATGACTGCGATTTTAACCATGTATTAAAGCTGCCGATTGAAGCCAGAGATAACTACATAGGTAATATTAAGGCCAAAGATTTGGTGGGGATGCCCATCAAATTGGGGAATCACTGCTTTACCTGTGCTGCTGGTGCTGGAAGCAGCTGCCAAGGGAGCTTGGATAATAAGGCTGTATAAGTTTATTTAATACAAAAGGCTGAATTTGCATGGTGCTGGCAGAAGCCGCAGGGAGATAATACTAGGTCGGTGATGTTTGGTGGCCAATAGTCTTATAAGGCTCAGGAGGAGTTGATTTGATGCGGAAATGGACATTGATTGCGGTGGCTTCTATTTTACTGTTGGCTACTTTGATGGCAAGTGGTTGTACAAGTTACTCTGCCACTCAGCCTAAATGCGATGTCCCTGCATTAAAGGAAATAAGTTTGTGGTGGATCTTCCGCGACCTAGGAATCGTTCTGATATGGCTTTTCAGCAATTAAGAAAAGAGATTTATCAGGAGTTCCATGCAGATTTTGGTGTAAATATATATAAAGCGGCAGCCAACCTCAAGGGAGTGTAAAATTAAGTGTGTAAGTTCGAAGGAACTTATGCACTTAATTTTACACTCCCTATTTTTCCCAGAGGGAAGTATAATTTTCCCTGGATTCAACGACTAAAGCTAATTGTTACAACGCTAGTTGTACGCCGCTGATTAGCTCATTTGCATGAGTATCCTAAAATAGGACAAAAGGCGATATACTGTCCTATTTTGATTCTTGACGTTGTGTCCTATTAGTGTAATACTCAAAATAGTAAGAATTAGAGGAGGGTTATATTATGGCATTCACATTGCAAGATGCGGCGGCCGTTTGGAATAAGCTTCATCAAAACAGTGGTTCAGCTTCTCCGTCGGTATTCATGGGGAACATGGCTATGGATCTAGGGGATTACCAATCCAATGAAGATTTGGAAAGAAGGCTGCGTGAGCTTTTTAAGGTAGCGGAGGTAGAGTATCCGGAAAAAAGCCACGCAATGCATCTTAAAACAACACTGTTAGCTGCACTTAGCCGATTTGACACGAAATAACTGCTGTATCGCGGCTACTTCGATAATAAAAAACTAGTAATCACTACTGGATATTACATAGAGTGTCTGAGCGCTAGTCTCAAAATAGGACAATAAATCATTGCTCTTTATTTGCTACTATGACTGCGCTTCGCATTCTGTGTAGGATCTAGGATTGAAGGGGAATTAAGGAGGAAGCAGTATGTGTTGGTCTTGCAATCCATATTGTGGGGGATGTAAGCCGCCAAAGGAAAAGCCAAGAGCGTGTCCTATTTGCGGTACCTATAACTTCCCCGAACGTAAGAACTGCAAAAGGTGTGGAACAGAGCTGCCTCCACTTCCAAAACGTCCAACCGTTATGTGTTTATATGTTGATGACTTATGTGCGAACCCCTGTAATAAGCATAAAAAGCCTTCTCAAGATGGTATCGTGAAGACGTGTAAATATCGTACTCCACCTCCCAATACGTCAGATAACTCTGAATGATCGTAACCTATTTTTGATAAAAGTATTGCTTTGTGGTTTAACAAATCTAACAGACGGCTGGTGTATTGACAACGCTCCACCACTAGCGTTTGACTTCCGTTTTTGCCAACGCACCACCCGCCTGCAAAACTTTAACGCGTTGTATATAGATAAAAAGGAGAAATGAAATATGGAGATAGATTACCCTTCTTTTACAAATTCCGGATTTGGTACCGAAACAATTATCATTTCGCAGGGTGAATATGTACTGCTTAATATGGTAGATAAAACTAGTCGCCCGCTGGGGAAAACGTCGGAAGAAGCAAGAGCGAAGCTTAGAAAAATCAAAATGGAACATTTAGAATATCTATTACCATGATAATACTAATAATTCCATATAGACAAAGTAGAATTTTTCTAAAAAGCAAGAGTGAGAATTATCGGAAATTTTAAACATTTACATGTTTGTTTTGCAGGATTTTATAGAAGCTTCAAGAATCATTACTTATAGATGAGTTCCGAGTCATCTTTTCCCATGGAAAAGACTGACCGAAAGGTATGAAGAGTAATTTTCATACCTGCCCTATTGTGCGCAGGAAGTCTGTAAAGGCTGCCTCTTTTTTTTCAATATCTCAGGATTTAAAATCAGGTCCAATGGCACTTATAGTTTAACAACTCTGTGGTTACATAGCATGAGTTTAACTGAAAAATATCTGGTAAAAGTAAGGGAGGGACTGTAGGTGACTGTTGCAGCGTATACTCATAGTATCTCAAATGCACCAGCTAATTTTCTTACTATTAACAGCGAACTACTATCTCGTGAGCGTTGGCAGGCTATACTCCAATATAAACAGGCGTTTCTACAAAATGAAGCTGAGGATCCACGCCAATATTCCTATATGGATCAGGAAGTAGCTGCTTCCTGGATTAGATCACGAAAAAGAGGCGTTAATCCTTATTCAGTGGTGACAGGGTCCAATTTGAGTCCGGCTAAATTATCTGAAATTTTGGATAAAAACCGTGGACTCATAGACATTACCTATGCGCTGACAAAATCTTTGCAAGACGTCATTCTAGCCTGTGGCTATATTTTATACTTATTTGATAAAGACGGAATAGTATTGTTGAATAATGGAAGTTTGGAGAGTTTCGTAAAACTTCCTGAATTCGATACTCGGACAGGTTTGCTTATCAATGAAGAATCCGAGGGTACTACAGCTCATGAATTATGCCTGCGGCTTAAGCGGCCTGTTCAGTTAATTGGACCGGAACATTATTGTATTGCTTTCCAAAATAGTATTGCTTCGGCAGCTCCAATAAAAGATGTAAATGGTATCATCCAGGCTGTAGCGGTGCTGGTAAGTCAGCCCTTGCTAAATACGCCTGAGGAAGACACGATTAAAAAGATGGGGCCACATAGTTTGTGTTTGGTAATTTCTCTGGCAACTATTATAGAGACTGAATTTAACCTTAAAAATAGGTATAATACTGTTGTTAATGCATTGCACGCTACTTTGGCCTGCATCGATGAAGGCATTGTAACAATTAACCAACAAGGGCGAATCCTTCATATCAATCCGGCGGGTATGCGTATTCTGAAACTCAGACAGGAAGAAGCCGATGCTAGAAATATTAATGAATTCCTAGGGAATAATTCTTGTTTAATGGATTTAGCGAAAAAGGGCGAGAATGTAACGGTTGAAGAACGCTTCGGAGTGGGTTTTGACAAGGACTATTATCAAGTAAATATCCGGCCAATCCTAAACAAATACACCCAAGAGTTAGATGTCGCTGTGTTAAAACTAAGTTCTTGTGAAAAGTTAGCCGCTCAGAAAAGTGGCAAAACAGGCAACGTGGCTATTTACACGTTTGAGAATATCATAAGTCAGAACAAGGAATTTCAGAAGAGTATGGCTTTAGCACGGCGCTTCGCCAGTTCACCGGAAAACATCCTCGTAATTGGGGAAAGCGGTACTGGGAAGGAACTTTATGCCCAGGCGATGCATAACGTGTATTGTCCTCAAGGGCCGTTTATGGCAGTAAACTGTGCCGCTATGCCCCGGGAATTAATCGAAAGTGAATTATTTGGTTATGAAGGTGGCAGCTTTACTGGTGCGGAACGAAACGGCAGACCTGGTAAAATTGAATTGGCTCACGGGGGTACGCTGTTTCTCGACGAAATTGGTGACATGCCGCTGGAGCTTCAGGCTGTTTTGCTAAGAACGTTGGAAGATAAGCAAATCATGCGAGTTGGCGGCAGTCGTTATAAAAAAGTTGATTTTAGATTAATTGCGGCCACAAATAGAAACATCCATAAAATGGTAAAAGAAAATCAATTCCGTGCCGATCTCTACTTTCGCTTATCGGTATTAACGATTAACATACCATCACTAAGGGATAGAGGGGAAGATATCAAAGTTCTTAGTGAGTTCTTTGTTGAGAAGTATTGCCGGAAAAATGGTTGGGATATTCCACAAATCAGTTTGGCAGCCCAGAAAAAACTTAATGAATATGAATGGCCGGGCAATGTACGGCAATTGCAAAACGCGATGATTTATGCCGTTAATACTGCCCTAGGAGACGTAATCAAGCCGGAAAATTTACCGAACTATATTATTTTGGAAACCTGCCCGATAAAAATTGAGGATATATCTAGCGGCAATGGAAACTTGGGAGAAATGCTTTGCCTGGAGAATCTTGAAAAAGCTGCCATCGAAACGGCTCTAATGCATGCTAACAACTACGTACCTGCTGCAGCCGAGATACTGGGTATAAGCCGATCTACCTTGTATCGAAAATTGAAAGACTATAATATTGAATATAGCTAATGTGATAATTTACACGTTAAACCAAAAAATACTCCTTGAATATAAGGAGTATTTTGCGTTTCTGCCAGAAAGATAAGGGACTTGGCACAAGCCAAGTCTTATCTTATCCAGATGGAAAGTATAACTTTCCCTGGATTGAACGACTAAGGCTTCTGCCGGCGACCCGCCCGGATGGCGCTAGTGCCGATTGCGCCATGGATGGCACAGCAATTCGGCCGTCCTGAGGGACTTGGCACAAGCCAAGTCTTATCTTATATAATTAGTCAACAATTTCGGATACTGGGGCCGAAGCTTGGAGACCTAATTCTTCTAAATAACGTATCGTTCTTTTGGGTAAGACAATGTTCGAATCGTATTGACGGACAAGCTTAAGTGTGTTTAGTACAGGAAGTACGCTGGCCAGATCTGCCGGCAAGTCAATATCAGGGATCATTTCAACAAGGTTAATAGGAATGTTGTGTTCTGCGGCTTTATAAGCAATCATATCCAGGGCTGTTATGCCATCTTGGTTATAGAAAACGCCATTAAATGAGAATGGTGTAGAGTACGTGTAGCCGATTAAATTAAATCCACCTTCTTGATCGACAGATTCGATGATCCCGGCACCAATTACTGGATTATCAAGTTGTGTCTGCTTCGCACAAGTAAATGCCTTGGGACTGGATGCTATCAATTCAAGTTTTTTTACGGCTGCTTGAATTGTAGTTGGCTGGAGTGTAGGGGTATCTCCACCCAGGATAAAAACACTGTCTGCCAGCCTTTGGTCAGATCCATCTTTAAATATGTAGTTAACCGCATATTGCATGCCTTGGTCAAATGAACGTCCTTCATCCTTGAAAATATCTTTGACAGCTCCGTGGCCGAATGTCGACTCAATGAGATGCTTCAGGTAATTCTTATCTCCGTCCAAATTTTGGCAAATGTATATATCACAACAATTTGCGATAATACAGCTATCAATAACATCCAATAACGAGGCTTCATAAAACTCTTTGGCTTCTTCCAGTGTTAATATGCCGCCGCGTTCGATAGTGAGTCGGGTCTTGTTGTCGCCGATTTTTGGAACCTTCGTAAATATGACAATTGCATTTCTCATATCTGTACCTCCAATTTGGTTTGCATTGAAAACTATTAGACATCTAATAAATAACATTCTCTTATTTGAATATAAGGGAAAACTAGTCAATTTGCAATATAAAGGTCATTTTCTTAGTTTGTTGCCAAGACAATGTATCCACGATTACAGAGAAATCAACGGATTGAGCACCGAATTTTGGATGTTTCTGAAGCCAAAGGACCCGTGCAAGCGTTTTTTTTTATGTCCATTTAAACCTATCAGGGTTAGGAATCCTAAAATGACATTATACTCCTAATTTTAGACTGCCTGATTTTCACTGATTCTCCTGCACTACACAGCGGCAGGCAATAATTTAACCATCCTAAAAAGAGATTGAGTAATGGTTACTTTAGTTAAAGTAATTATGCTATAAACCCTGAAGGTACGCGGATTTGTGGGAATATTAACAAACTGGCATGATTATTGCTTAATAGTTTTAACATAAAGGAGGTGATTTTCTATGACTGAAAATAAAGAAGAAAAGGCTCCAAAGACAGAGGAGGCTGGCAAAGAGAAAGCAGTTGATAATTCTCAAATTCCACCATCAAAGCGCAAACCCGGACAGAACTACGGTTCAGCAAATTTCACAAAAAAATAATTCAGTTTAATGCGCACCGGGTCACCAGAAGCGAGTGGATAAATTGTGGTCAGTTAAGCTGGAAGTGTCTTTGAGAATAGCAAAGGCAGTTTTTGTATGTTCGGTTTGGATTAACCGAATAGCGGAAGATACAATTTAATGCTTTCTTGCTATCTTAAAGAATAAGAAAGATGGCTACTTCGAATGAGGGAGGACGTAGTCGTCTTTCTGATCGCAATTTATCCAACGGCTCTACAATCCTTTTTTGCTGAAAAGGTGCTGTTTATTTGCCGCTAACTAACAATGTTTTCGCTAAATGAGATCCTATAATGACATACGGGTCGCAAAAAAGGATTAGCTAGTATCTGGTGTTTTCCCAGGTTTGTGGACTTATAAGCTGGAATTTATGATTCCTAAAAAAAGAATATTTGCGTTTTTGTGAATTGGGGAAGAAAGGCAAATAATCCAAGAAAAATGCCGCTTTTGCGGTTGTAAAGAAAGTTGGCATGTTTAATGCACTAATACTTCTTCGGGCAGACAAGCAACTGAACGGATATCCAGACTATAGGCTATATATCATTTTGCAAGAAAAATATCGAGCCTGGGAAAAAAGGTGCTCTGGTCTGTCAAACGCCTGAGGAGGTGTTTAGAAGCAAAGCCAAATGCTTGGATTGTTCAAAGTAAAAGAGAGTTTTTGAAAGGGTTGGTGAGATCGTGGAAAAAGAATGGAAAAAAATACACGAGGACGGTAGTTATACAGTTCGAACTTGTGGTTGGTCACCCCCGGGAGATCATCCCGTAGGTTGTGGCATGAAATTAACTGTTAAAGATGGCAAGCTGGTTAAAGTTGAGGGTGACCCTGAGCATCCTATTAGCCAAGGACGTTTATGCGTAAGATGCTTATCCTTACCAGAGTATGTACATCATCCCGACCGTATTATTTATCCTATGAAACGTGCTCCTGAGGATCGCGGTAAAGATAAATGGGAAAAAATCACCTGGGATGAAGCCTGGGACATCATCGTAGAAAAAGTAAACGGATTTAAGAAAAATTATGGTGCTGAGTCGATCATCGTATTTGGCGGTACCGGCAGGGAAGCTTGCTTGTATTATTATCCGCTTGGTTTTTCCTCACTGCAAACTCCAAATGTTTGCTATCCTCTGAGCGGTTGGTCTTGCTACGGACCTCGCTGCGCTATCACTGATTATATCTTAGGCGCAGGTTATCCGGAAATTGACTTTGCTGGTCACTACCCAGACCGTTATGACCATCCTGGATATAAGGTACCAGAATATTTAGTACTTTGGGGCAAAATGCCGTTATGGTCAAATCCTGATGGATTTTATGGGCACTCCATTATTGATATGATGAAACGCGGAACCAAGATTATTTCTATTGACCCACGGTTGAATTTTCTTTCTTGCCGGTCAGCATATTGGATGCAATTACGACCAGGCACAGATACTGCATTGGCTCTTGGCTTCTTGAATGTCATCATCAACGAAGATCTCTATGATCATAAGTTTGTTGAAGACTGGTGCTATGGTTTTGAAGAACTTAAAGAACGCGTTCAACAATATCCAGTGGAAAAAGTGGCAGAGATTACTGGTATCCCTGCTGAAAAAATCAGAGAATGTGCTCGAGCTATGGCTACAGCTAAACCGACTGCCATCCAGTGGGGCCTGGCTGTCGACGAAAATCCGAATGGTGTTCAACTTGGTCACGCTATTCTTTCGATCTCCGCCATCACTGGCAACCTCGACGTGCCTGGTGGCATCACATTAGGACCACCCGCTGCATTACTTGGCAAATGGCGTGTTGAAACCCGGTCTCAGATTTCAGAAGAACTTTGGGATAAACGTATCGGGGCAAAAGAATGGCCTGCTCTGGCTACTGCTTTGGCTACCACTCATCCGGACGAAACCCTTGATACCTTGGAGTCTGGAAAACCATATAAACTGAGGATGGGTTGGTTTAACAGCACACAGCCAATTGCACCGACTAATACAGCTGCTCCTCAAAGATGGTACAAAGCGCTCAAAACCTTGGAGTTCAACGTTGTACAGGATTGCTTCATGACTCCGACTGCTATGGCTTTTGGTGATATCTTTCTGCCATTGCCGACATTCGCCGAGCATGATGGTGTAGTTCTGACTCACTTTGGGCGGAATGCAATTTTCGTAGGCGCAATGAACAAAGCATTCTCGGTTGGCGAATGTAAATCCGATATTGAGGTTTGCATTGAATTGGGTAAACGCCTTAATCCTGAAAACTGGCCTTGGGAAAGTGTTGAAGATTTCTTCACCGACCAGCTCAAACCAGAACTTGGCATTGACTTCAACGGCTTGAGAGAAGCCGGTGTATACCAACCTGGTTACACCTATCGTAAACATGAAAAAGGCCTTTTGAGATATGACGGTGAACCTGGTTTTAATACGGTAACAGGCAAAGTTGAACTTTGCTCGACACTCTTTGAAGAATGGGGCGAAGATCCGCTTCCTTATTACAAAGAGCCACCATATAGCCCGGTAAGCACTCCTGAACTTGCGAAGGAATATCCTTTGGTACTGACTACCGGTGCTAGAAAAGCGACCTCCTTCCATTCAGAACACAGACAAATCGAAACTTTACGTACTATTGACCCAGATCCGATTTTGGAAATTAATCCAGAAACCGCTGCAAAACTTGGTATCAAAGAGGGTGACTGGGTCTATATTGAAAACCAATTTGGTAAATGTAAAGAAAAAGCTCATCTGATGCCTGCCATTAAGCCAGATGTTGTTCATGCAACTCATGGCATGTGGTATCCAGAAGAAAATGGCGAAGAGCCAAACTTATATGGTGTTTGGAAATCCAACATCAATACCCTAATCCCGCATAAACATATCGGTAAACTTGGCTTCGGCGCTCCGTTCAAGAGCATACTCTGCAAAGTTTACAAGGCAGAAGACTAAGATTATAGAAGAGGAATGGAGGGAAAAGGATGTCAAAGAACGGTATTTTGATCGATTATCAATATTGCACAGGTTGCCGTAGCTGCGAAGTTGCTTGCAGAAACGAGAAAAAAATCCCCAAAGACAAATGGGGAATTAAAATGACTGAAGTTGGTCCCTTTAACGTTGAAGGCGATAACTGGGAATGGAACTTTGTTCCTGTTCCTACTCAACTTTGTGATTTGTGCGAAGACCGCTTAGCTAAAGGTGAAAAAGCAGCATGTGAACTTCATTGCCTAGGTCAATGTATGGAAGTAGGCCCTATTGAAGAACTGGCTAAAAAAGCTGCTGAAAAGGGTACAAGAGTAGCTGTATTTCTTCCTTAAGCATAAGTTCTTTAAACAAAAATAGTAGTAGTATATTTAATGCCATGACTGGTCCCTTTGCGGGACCGTTATGGCATTACTCTTATAAGAGTAACCATTCAGCATAGGCTAGTGCCATCAATATCATGACAATTGGGATTGGATATTTTTTACATGCAAAATCATTAGTAATTTTAGACTATTTAGGTGCGCAACGTGCTAACGGAAGGAGAATAAAATGGCGAGCAACTTTACCATTTCAGAAGTAATTGATTCTTTCGGGGTTAATAAATTTACTTGGTCTATCTTTTTCTTTCTCGGTATGTCGATGGTTTTCGATGGCTACGATTACATGGTTGTTTCTTACACTATGCCGCAAATATCTGCTGAATGGGCGTTAAGCAAAGTACAAACCGGTAGTCTGTCTTCCTGGAGTCTCTTCGGTTTGATTATCGGGGGAGCGCTTGCCGGCATCATTTCTGACAAAATTGGTAGAAGGAAAACGTTGATCTACTCGATTGCCGCGTATTCACTGTTAACCATTCCTATCTACTTTGTCCAGAGTTTTGAATGGTATGCTTTTTTTCGCGTATTGACTGGAGTTGGGCTAGGCGCTTGCATTCCTGTTGTAACAACGATGTTTTCAGAGACTACGCCGACCAACCGCCGGGCCCTATTTATAACATTTGGTATGGCGTGGATGATTGTTGGTTGGGTGCTGGGCGGCATTATACCCACATTCGTTGTGCCTCTATATGGGTGGAGACTTTGCTATTTAATAGGAGGAATACCTTTTTTATATGCCATTTTCCTGCATTTCAAAATGCGCGAGTCTGCTCACTGGCTGGCTAATAAAGGACGGAAGGAAGATGCTGTAAAGATTCTTCAAGATATTGAAAGAATCGCCACTGGAAAAGTAACTGATTGGGATACTAATTCTTTGATTGTGCCGTCAAAGTCCAAAGTTGTCGGCCCTAAAGCTCTTTTTTCCAAAGACTATAGGTTAGCAACTGCCGGTATCTGGCTCACATATTTCTGTGGTTGCTTCATTGTTTATGGAATTAATGCATGGCTACCTTCTCTCATGTTAGAAAAGGGTTTAAAACTATCGTCTGCCTATGGACTGGCAATTGCCAATAATGCTGCCGCGGTACTTGCCAATGCTTCGACTGGCATTGTCGCTGAAATCATTGGGCGCAGAAAAAATCTCATTTGCAGTTATTTTATTGGTGGTGCTTCTATTTTTATTATGGCTTTCGTTCCCAGTAATTTTGCAGCCATCCTGGCGGCCAATATATTTATGGGTTTTGCTATTAACTATGCGATTACCGCTGTACAACCTCTGATGGCAGAGAGTTACCCAACAGAGTTTAGAAATACAGGGGTATCCTGGTGTCAGGCCTTTGGTCGGCTCGGAGGGGCCTTGGCGCCTATTGTGGCTGGGTTAATTATGGCAATGAACCTAGGCCCTCAGATGTCATTTTTATTCTATATTATACCGGCAGTTATCGGTGGATTAGCCGCCTATCTCTTTGTTAAAAAAGAGACTAAAGGAAAATCCCTCGACCAACTTGCCGAAGAAAATACCAAAGTTCGTATAAAAATGGTTTGTGGAGAGGCTGACTGAGCGGTAAGTTGATAAATTAATAGTATATGGCTAAAGTGTCATGACTGGTCCCTTTAATGGGACCGTTATGGCATTATGCATTAGCGTGCTGGCTGCGTGATAATGAAGGAAGTGGATAGCGTGCCGTTTCTCTGTAAAAGTGCAATGCTGCTTTTAACTGTGATAAATCTCGTGGCTCCATTTATTAGGACTGATTTATCAAAACTAGAATTTGTAGTGGTTATTACTGTTTTGGTGTCCAGTATTATGCTTATGGGTAAAGTTTTTAAAAAAGTAACGTTGCTGTTTCTTTTTTGGGGATTGACTCTGCTACTTTATTCTGGACAGCCATTTACTATCTGGGTTATGGCGACTAATTCAATGATGAATGTAATTTCAATACTCTTTGTTATGCAAATGTTTTCAATTCCGATTGAAGTCGGTGGTTACAATTCGGCTATGCAGTATTGGTTATTAAAGGCACACAAGGGAGAGGCTGGACTCTTTTTATTGGCTACCATTGTTACCCATATCGTCTCAAGTTTTTTGTCATTTGGGACTATTCCGGTAATGATTTCGTTGTTGGAAAAAACGTTAAAACGTAACGTAAGCAATTATGAGCGGTTTATTTCAACGGCTATTTCACGCAGTTATGCCTTAGTTGTCCTATGGGCACCGGGCGCAATTAATTTATTATTAGTGGTACAAGCAACAGGGGTTGGCTGGATGGAGTTATTTATTCCCGGTTTGATTTTGAGTCTGATTGGTATTGTCACTTCCTATAGTATTGAACGGAAACTGAACTTATCTGCAGAGCGAACTATAGTAGGCGAGTACGGAAGTGACAGCAAGCTAAGCGATGCACCCACTCGGGGAAAGGCTTATCATATCATTCTAGTTGTGCTGAATCTTATTGCTGGTACAATACTATTTGCAAAAATGAATGTGGGTTCAAGTACTAACCAGATTATGCTTACAGGATTCATTGTTGTTTTAACCTGGATTGTTTTTTTTGTAAGACGGCCAAATTTTAAGGCGACCTTACGAGCATATTGGCAGAACCGATTGCTAAAGGCAGTTGATCTGGCCCCATTATTCGTTTCAATGGGGATATTTTCTACGGCTGTCCAACAAACTGGATTATTTAATCTTATTCAGCCTACGCTGCAGGTTATCGCTAATGCAATGGGACTGTGGTCGATGGTTTTGGTTCCGATACTAATGATTTTGTGTGCAATTGCGGGAATTCATCCCTTTGTTTCCATTGTGTTATTTGGTCAGGTACTCACAACAATACAACTGCCGATTGCACCTGTTTCCATAGCCTTATGCTTGGCCTTAGGTGGTAGTATTTCTTATATAGTTTCTCCTTTTGCCGGGATTGTTCTTACACTGGCTAAATTTATTAACTGCCGAACATTCGATATTGCCTTACGGTGGAATTGGCTCTATAGCTTGATATTTTTTATTGAGGGGATTGTTTTCGCTTATGTTTGGGGCCGCTTTAGATTCTAAGGAAATTAGTGATAAAGCGAATCTAGTCTACAAAGAAGGAAAATAAACATGAAACTACAACTTACAATGGAAAAAACAGCAACAGTTGTTGTAATGACAGCCTATTTTTTAACCCCTTTTATGACTAGTGCTGTTAATCTTATCATTCCAGCTATTGGCACTGAATTTTTCAGCCAGACATTGCTTCTTAGCTGGTTGGTAACAGGCTATTCCCTTGCTACCGCTGCCTTTTTGCTTCCATTCGGTAAACTAAGCGACATTATTGGACGGAAAAGGGTCTTTGTAACAGGGATGTTTTTATTTTCCTTTTTTACTCTATTATCAGGAGCGGCTTGGTCTATAGAGTGGATGATCTTTTTTAGAATATGTCAGGGAATTGCCAGTGCTATGATTTATAGTACCGGCATGGCTATCATAACAGCTATCTACCCACCTCATAGGCGAGGGCAAGCATTAGGCCTCTGTACCGCAGTTGCATACATTGGTCTATCACTGGGGCCTTCTCTCGGCGGATTGATTAATCACTATTTCAGCTGGAGAATTATTTTTTATTTGACTGGGTTTGCAAGTGTATTAGCAACTTTGCTGGCTGCTTGGCGTCTGAAGGGCGAGTGGATAGGGGCTAAAGGGGAATCTTTTGATATTCTGGGAAGTATTTGCTACGTATTAGCGCTTGTGTTGTCGTTATATGGTTTTTCATCATTGGCTCAAATGGAAGGGGCAAAGTATTTTCTGTTTCTGGGTTTAGTACTTATTGCACTTTTTTTCATATATGAGTCAAAGCAGGACTGTCCGCTTCTCCGGATGGGGGTTTTCCATCGAAACTCTGTTTTTGTTTATTGTAATTTAGCGGCTATGATCAACTATAGCGCTACATTTGCGATAGCATTTCTTGTATCACTTCATCTCCAACTTGTTATGAAATGTGATTCCTATTTAGCTGGCCTGATCATGATTTCTCAGCCATTAGTAACGGCCTTGTTAGCTCCTTTTGGTGGATATCTAGCCGATCATTTTGATCCACAGATAGTGACATCCTATGGTATGGCGCTAAGTGCATTAGGACTGTTCTCATTCATCTTTACTACCTCAGAAATGTCTCTTTTGTTAATTGTAGGTAGTTTAGTGATTGCGGGGGTCGGATTTGCTTTATTTGCAGCACCTAATAATAGCGCTATTATGGGGGCTGTGGATAAGAATGATTATGGAGTTGCTTCATCGATAGCGGGAACTATGCGGAATATTGGGCAGTCAATAAGTATGGCTATTGTGACGTTGGTTATGTCGGTTTACCTAGATGGGGTCGATAGGGCGAGCTATGATCAAATGCTAGTAGCTTGTTTTCGGACTGCTTATATTGTATTTACCGCAATTTGTATTGTAGGGGTATTTTGTTGTCGAAGTGGCAAGCGATTTGAAAATAAGGCTGAAGTTGCGAATCAAGGATCGTAAAGCTACAGGCACGATCCTTATAATTTTTGAATGTTTTGTAATAGTAAAAATAGTGATGGTAGGTATTTGTAAAAATCCTAAAATGATACTGTGATTTTAAAAAAAGAGTATCTAATATCACTTGATTTTTCTGATTTGAGAGCTTTTATGCAAAGGTTTTAAAATCTCAAAACGAGATCCAGCAGGTACTATTAAGCGGTAAGGAAAATAGGGATTAACCCTTGTAATATGCAGGTTTATCTATGACTGCAATATATTGGCATAGTTAATGCATAATACTTTTGAAGAATGATTAGCAATTCTAATTTTTATTCAGGTGATAGCTATTTTTTTATCCAGATGGAAAGGTTAACTTTCCCTGGATAGAACGACTAAGGCTTCTGCCGGCGTCCTCGTTGGCACAAGCCAAGTCTTATCTTATTAGCAAGCCGAAATGAGTACGTTTGAGGGATAATGAGAATTTAACCCGAAACAGCGCTAAGGGAGGTGGGTAGAAAACAAAACGCAAAAACGATGGGAGCATTACTAACAATAAAGGAGGTACAATATAATGTGTTTTAGACCAGCAGCATTATCCAAGCCGACAATATGCCCGAATTGTGGTAAGAAAATCGCAGCGATGGCAGGTATTAAGCAAAAAGTTTGTCCTTTTTGTAAGACCGAATTACCAAAAGACGAAGACAAAAAGTAAGATTATCAGTTTTCAGTAAGCGATTAGTTTTGACGAGAACTGTAGTTTAAATAAAGGCAGGCCAGGTTATTATATGGGCCTGCCTTTATAAAAACAAAAAAATACAGAATTTTTAAATAAACATCTATGCTCATGCAAGGTATATCGTTTTTGTGTTAGAAAGTTTAGTGCAAATAAAGAGTAAACAAAACTTAAAATCAGGAAGGGGTAAAAAAATGTCAGAACAAAAGTGTAATCGCTGGTTAATTCTTGGCGCCGCGGTTGTAATTAACATTTGTATTGGTACTTTATACGCCTGGAGCGTATTTGCCTTACCATTAGGAAAAACATTTGGTTGGGCGGCAACTTCCATTGCGTTGGCTTTTACAATTAACCATGCCCTAAGCCCGGTTGCTATGATCGGCGGGGGATACATTCAAGACCGTTTAGGATCAAAGGCAAATGTTATCATTGGTGGGATTATGTTTGGTGTGGGGTTATTTATAACTGGGTTTGTATCCAGTGTAGAGATGCTCTACATTACCTATAGCGTGCTTGCCGGGATTGGCGGCGGGTGTGTTTATTCTGGGACACTTGGTAATACCGTGAAGTTCTTTCCGGATAAGCGAGGCTTAGCTTCAGGTCTGGTTGCAGCCGGCTATGGTTCGGGAGCTACAATTGTTGCCCCGGTTGCTAGTTCGATGATTGCCAGTTTTGGTGTACTAACCACCTTTAAGATTCTTGGTGCCGTATTTTTTGTCGTTATTATGTTATGTTCATTGCTCATAAAAAATGCTCCGGCAGGTTTCAAGCCAGAGGGCTGGAATCCCCCGGTTGCAGCTAAAACTACTAAACCAGCAGCTCGTGATATGGCCTGGACTCAAATGCTGCGTGATAGTACTTGGTGGGTTGTTTTAGTTATGCTTACCTGTGGGGCTTTATCAGGACTTATGATTACGGCTTTCGCTTCGCCGATTGGGCAGCAGATGTTTAAATTGAACCCTATGGATGCTGCGCTGTTCGTCAGTTTGGTTGCTGTATCTAATTCCTTGGGACGGATCATTTTTGGAGCCGTATCGGACAAAATTGGCCGTTCCAATACCATTATGATCATGTATGTCATCTCAGCCATGGGTATGTTAAACCTGACTTTTACTAGTTCCGTAGCCGGTTTTGCTGTTTCTGCTATTGGAGTTGGGGCTGTTTTTGGCGGTTTCATGAGTACTATGCCATCCATTATCAGTGAAAGATATGGATTAAAAAACTTCGGAGTAAACTATGGAATTACGTTTATTGGTTTTAGCTTAGCAGCAATTTTTGGACCGATGACGGCTGCTACAGTTAGACAGTCTACTGGAACTTATGAGCAGGCTTTCTGGATTGCCTTGGGTCTAAATATAGTAGGTCTAGTTTTTGCTTTCATTTTTAGAACTTTAGATAAACAGAGTAAAGTGGTAAACCAAGTAACCATTTCGAAATAAGGTAGTTTACCATAGTTTGGGGTAGATCCGGCTAGTTACAGAAATTTTAATAATGTAAGATACTTATACTTGTAATGACACTGTAAATTATGTACCTCGCCGGGTCCACCCAGTTCTTTAGTCTACCAGAATTTATAACTAAATTATGTTGACATAAGAACGACTAAGGCTTCTGCCGGCGACGCACCCGGATGGTGCTAGTGCCGATTGCGCCATGGATGGCATAGTAATTCGGCCGTCCTGAGGGACTTGGCACAAGCCAAGTCTTATCTTATCATGAAACATTCGGATAACATAAGATCAAGAGTGAAGTATTCAATTACCAATGCGTATATTCTTGGAGTCACGCTGATCTCAAGGGGAGTAGTAATGAACAGTATAAGAGTAAAACTTGGGGTAATTGTTATTACCCTGTTTGTATTTGCATTAGGCTTATTGACAGGGCTTAACTTTTGGCAAGCTGAAAAAATCATAATACAAGATGTAGAAACAGAACTTGCCGGTAAAGCGCAAGGTAGTGCAGTCCAAATCGGAGGATGGTTGGATAGCAATAAAAGGGATATTGCAACACTTGCTCGTTCACCGATCATTACTGGCGGCACTCGCGAAACGATTGTTCCTTATTTGAACATAGAATTAAGCAATGCTAAGATTTACGAAAGCCTTATATGGGTCGATGAGAAAGGTAACTATGTTGATTATAACGGAGAAACAGGAACTTTAGCGGAGCGTGATTATTTCCAACGCTCGATTAAGGGAGAAGCTGTTGTTTCTGATCCTGTAGTTTCGAAAAAAACCAATAAATTAGTAGTTGCTATTTCGACTCCTATTCGTGTTGAAAATCGAATCACTGGTGTACTTGTAGCGCTAATTAATATTGAGGAAATCGAAAAAATAGTTCTGGAAATAAAAGCCGGTGATACCGGGTATGCCTATGTAATTCGGGGAGATGGAATAATAATAGTGCATCCTAACAAAGAATTAGTCAACAAAGTCAGTAGCATGACTGACCCTAATGCACCTCCGGAATTAAAAACAGCTACTGAAAAGATGACTAAGGGAGAACTGGGAATTGTAAGCTACGGCTATCTTGGAACTACCAAATATCTAGCTTATGCGCCAATTCCAGGATATAACTGGTCAATTGGCGTAAATGTCCCGAGTAGTGAAGTAAAGGCAAAATTAAATACATTTACTTGGACATCACTAACCATAAGTTTGATTGTGTTACTTATCGCCGCCATTATTGTGCTGATAGTGGCGACTAAAATCGCTACGCCATTGAAAAAACTCAAGGATGCAGCGGAAGGCATTGCTGATGGTGATCTCTCTTTGATTAGTATCAATATTTCATCTAAGGATGAAATGGGGCATTTGGCCCACGCCTTTGAAACGATGGTAAGTAATTTACGTGGTCTGGTACAACAGATCAACGGATCGTCTGA
Source organism: Sporomusa silvacetica DSM 10669 (assembly GCF_002257705.1). Taxonomy (GTDB): domain Bacteria; phylum Bacillota; class Negativicutes; order Sporomusales; family Sporomusaceae; genus Sporomusa; species Sporomusa silvacetica. The sequence continues at coordinate 70,604 of NZ_LSLK01000113.1, read as the reverse complement.
ACAGGTCGCCGCGTCTTCGCAAGAACTAACCGCTAATGCCGAGCAGTTAGCGCAAGTAGCCGGTCAGGTAAGTACTTCAGTTACAGGTACCGCTCAGGGAGTCGGAGATCAGGTAACTGTTGTAGATAGAGCACTAGTGCTTGTAGAAAAAATTGCATCTAGAGCTCATGCAGAGGCCATTAAAACAGGTAATGTAATCGATATTACTGCTAAGGCTGTGAGTGCGGCAGCAGAGGGAAATCATGCTGTTGGAAGTGCTATTAGTCAAATGAATAGCATCCGGCAGACTGTAGATAATTCTGCCCAGGTTGTTGCCGAACTAGGAGAACAGTCCAAAGAAATTGGACAAATTGTTGAAACAATTTCGGGTATTGCTGGTCAAACTAATTTACTTGCATTAAACGCTGCGATTGAAGCGGCACGAGCAGGCGAACAGGGACGGGGATTTGCCGTTGTAGCCGAAGAAGTTAGAAAATTGGCTGAGCAATCCCAAGAAGCAGCTAAACAAATTGCAACACTCATTGGTGATATTCAGAGTAAAACCGATAAGGCTGTAATTGCAATGGCTAACGGTACCCAAGAAGTAAAAACAGGATCTGACGTGGTTGATCAGGCCGGTAAAGCCTTTACTGATATTGACCTGCATATAAAGAAGGTTGCTTCTATTGCACAAGAGGCAGCCGACGGCATGCAACAGCTTGCCGCTTCCAGTCAACAAGTAGTTGAATCAATGAAGGAAGTTGAAACCTTTAGCCGCGAGATTTCTAGTCAGACACAAAGTATTTCTGCTGCCACAGAGGAGCAATTGGCGTCAATGGAAGAAATATCTGCTTCCAGCCACCATTTAGCTCAATTGGCAGAGCAGTTACAAGGAGCAGTTAGTAAGTTTAGGATGTAAGGCGGCAGTATTTACTTTTAGCGTAAATCAAATTATGTTGCAAACAGAAGCATAGATAAAATGGGTTGTGGGATATTAAATGTCAATCCCTCAACAGTCATTAGTTGTCGAAATATTTTTAATTAAACAATTAATTTTTGGCAGGATTTTATAGTCATATCAAGAATGATTATAATCATAAGATGAGTTCCAAGTCATTATTGCCCATGTGGAAGTGATGACCGAAGGGTATGAAGAGCAATTTTCATGCCTGCCCGTATTGTGCGAAGGAAGTCTGGTAAATCAGGCTTCCTTTTTTTAGTCTACCAGAATTTATAACAAAATTCTGTTGACATAAGAACGACTAAGGCTTCTGCCGGCGTCCTGAGGGACTTGGCACAAGCCAAGTCTTATCTTAACTTTAATTATTATAAAATAGGGGGGAACTGAATGTCGGAGATTATAGCGAAAAAAATTAATTGTCCGACAGTGTCCTGTGGATTTTATCACATGATAATAAACAAACATTAGGTGATGCCAGTTTTGGACTCAGCAATCACTTTTATTGTTATTCATAATTTGCAAGATAGTTGACTAGTGTATATGACTTTGTTGAGTTGGTACGGATTTATTGACGAAATGGAGGTATTTTAATGATCTTAGTTTGTCAGAAACCGGATATCAACGATATTTTCAGTTCAATCAATAGAGATAAGTTCCTTTCCAAGGAGAGCTGGAAAAATATACAACAATGTAGACTTAACTTTTTCGAATATGCAGAAGACCCCCGAAATAGTCAATATGTTGACAAAGAAATAGCAAGGTCCTGGATAAACTCGCGTGATAGGGGTATAAAACCTAATGCCCTGGTAACTAAAGAGTGGTTAAATTCCGAAGCACTGGAGAAGACGATAGAAAAAAACAGTCTTCTCATTGAAGTTACCAATTCAATTATCAAAAACTTTAAATATGTAATGTTTTATTCTGATTATATTATATATTTGTTTGATAAAAATGGGATAATACTTCTCCTGGAGGGTGATTGGGAGAGCTTAGTTCCATTCTCCGAACAAAAATCATTAACTGGATTAATTTTGAATGATACTAGTATGGGCAACAGTTCCCACATGTTGTGTATGTATCTAAAGGAACCGGTGCAGTTACTGGGACCGGAGCATTACTCGGCTGCTTTTCAGAATAATATTGCCTCAGCTACTCCCCTATTTGATGAACATGGGGAAGTAATTGCCTCCCTGGTATTGTTAAGTAAAGCTTTAGTAAATTCCACCTGGGAAGACAGCTTGCCAAGGCTAAGTCTGCATACCCTTGGCCTTATTACTGCTATGGGTGTGGCTATTGAAACTCAAATAAAACTTTTAAAGAGCAGTGACAATCTTATTATTGCCAATAGTAATTTAATGCAAGTTAATGAGAGCCTAGAAGCTTCCTATAATATGCTGGAAGCTACCCTGGCATTCACAGATGAAGGACTAATTACAGTGGACAGATTCGGCAACATTACTCATATTAATCAGAAAGCTAGTCGAATATTAAGGCTGACACACTCTGAAGCTATCAGTAGAAATATTTCAGACTTTCTGACTGACAAGTCGTTTATAACAAAAGCCCTTACTTGTGGTGAGCCTGTTAGTTATCAGGAGACAACGTTCAAAATTGGTAAAAGTGAGGAAACTTACATTTTGACTATTCGCAGTACGCATAGTCAAGACCCCAAAATTATCCGGGGAGCTGTAATCCGAATCGTTCACCCCGATAAAATTAATGCTCTGGCAAGTCTGCGCGCAGGTTCTCAGGCCAAGTTTGAATTTAATGATATTATTGGCGATTGTAACGAAATAAAGAAGGTAAAGGATATAGCTCAACGTTTTTCTTTGTCCTCGGAAAACATTTTACTTATTGGCGAGAGCGGCACGGGGAAAGAACTCTTTGCTCAAGCAATCCATAACAATTATTGTCCTCAAGGCCCTTTTGTTGCTATTAATTGTGCGTCTATGCCTAGAAGCTTGATTGAAAGCGAACTGTTTGGATATGAAGGCGGTTCATTTACCGGCGCCGATAGCCATGGTAAACCTGGTAAAATAGAGTTGGCCAATGGTGGCACCCTTTTCCTGGATGAAATAGGCGATATGCCTTATGAAGTTCAGGCAGTACTGCTGCGGGTGTTGGAGGATAAACAAGTCATGAGAGTAGGCGGGAAGCGGTATCAAGAAGTTAATTTCCGAGTTGTAGCCGCAACGAACCGCAATCTGCTTAAAATGGTCCAAGAAAATCAGTTTCGAGAAGATTTATATTATCGATTATCAGTCCTGAGAATTTCTATCCCCCCTTTACGCCAGCGAGAACATGATATAATACTGCTGTGTCAGTACTTTATCCACACTTATTGTGATAAAACTGGCAGGTCCAAACCACAAATGAGCCCTGCTGCTATAAAAAAAATCCTGGAATATAACTGGCCGGGAAATGTGAGGCAATTGGAGAATGCAATTATTTATGCCATTAATATTACCCAGAGTGACGTCATTAATGTAGAGCACTTACCTTATGAAATGGTAGAAGACGGTAGGGAATTTACCAATGATAAAAATAATTCTACTGAAACTGAGGAAATACTCCCTCTGCGAGTCTGGGAAAAAGCAGCAATAAAGAGTACTTTATTAAAAAGCAATAATTCGATTGCTCACGCTGCAAGCATCCTGCAGATAAGCAAATCCACACTGTATAGAAAAATTAAAGAGTATAATATTACATTATAACCTCCATTTCGCCGCTACTGCTGGCGACACAAATAGTAAAAAGACGCCCTCCCATGTAGATTCTTCAATTCTACATGGGAGGGCGTCTTAATTTCAATCATACCTTTGTTGTGTATGTCGGCATTTTCAGTATCTGCAGGACAGAGTTTGCAGTGCCTGCGTATTTATAACTTTTTGCAAAACAGCGAAAAATTTTTTTAAAATGGAAATACCATTTTGTCATAATCGTATTTTAGGATGGAAAATTATCATGCATTTTTTTAAAAGACCCTGATGTATTGCCCTGTATGGGGATATGAAGACTAATTGGCACACTTAATGCTATATATAGGGTTATGCAGCTTACAAACAAGAATTGCAAATTCAAACCGGGAAGGAGAAGATGTCATGTGTTTTAGACCACCATCCGCAGCCAAAGCAATAAAGTGTCCTTCATGCGGAATGTTTAATCCACCGACCCTTGAAAAGTGCAAAAAATGCGGAGCAGACATGGTCAAACCGAAAGACGTGACTGACGAGAAATAGTAAAACTCATTAAATAACGTATTCAGTTTGAATGTAGCCAAGATGTACCCTGATATAGGGATAAGCATATTGGACAACAACATGTGAAAGGGGGAATTGCATAAGAGAGAATGTGCACATGCGGCCAGATTATCTAATCTAACCAGATAGCGTCGGGTTGGGCCGCGGGGCGGAGATTGTGACAGTTAGAAGGAGGTTTGCGGGTATGGATAAGAAAAAGACAGAGGGAAATCCTGGTATGCTGAATAATGCGAATTACAGTTTAAGTGATTATGCAACCAAAAATGTAAAGTGCCCTTCATGCGGGATGTTTAATCCACCAGCCCTTGAAAAATGCCGCAGATGCGGGACAGACGTTCCCAAAGTGGAAAAGAGAGAGTAGCAAAACTCAAATAGTAATACAGACATTGTTATCTTAAATTTATAAGGAGGCAGGCAATTATGGGTAGTGATAGTAAAAAAGTACAGTGGCAAGAAGGCGATATGACTGTAACCCGTACATGTTCATGGACAGCGCCAGGTTGCCATGATGGCTGCTCAGTCCTTTATTACACTAAAGGAAATGAGCTGATTAAGGTAGAAGGAGACCCGGAAAGCCAATATAATTTTGGTAGACTGTGTATGCGGTGCTTGAGTGCTCCGGAACTGGTTAACGATCCTAACCGTGTCAAATGGCCTATGAAGCGGGCTGGTGAACGCGGAGAGAACAAATGGGAACGGATTACCTGGGATGAAGCCTATGATATTATCGAAGAAAAAGTACGTTCCATCTGGAAAGATTATGGACCGGAGTCTATCGTAACAGCTATAGGAACCGGACGTAATATATGGTCACTTGTACCGAAACTGACTTATTCTGCGTTTAAGAGTCCTAACTTCGCTATGGGATTCTTGGCCGGTGACTCTTGCTACCTGCCCCGTGCAGCCGCCATGGGAACCATGATTGGGGACTTCTTTATTGTTGATGCGTCTCAGTTAGACCCACGCCGTTATGATAATCCCGAATGGAAGCTTCCGGAATGTATTATCATCTGGGGTAATAACCCAATTATCAGTAATGGTGACGGATTCCTGGGCCACTGGATTGTTGACATGCAGAAGAGGGGGACCAAGCTGATCGTGGTAGACCCCTACCTGACCTGGTTTGCTTCTAGAGCTGATTATTGGCTGCAACTGCGCCCTGGTACTGATGCTGCAGTTGGGTTGGCTATGCTTAACGTAATCATTGGCGAAGAACTCTATGACAAAGACTTTGTAAAGAATTGGACCTATGGACTTGAGCAATTGGCTGAACGGGTTAAAGAATATCCCCCGGAAAAAGTGGAAGAAATCAGCTGGGTTCCGGCCGAAAAAATTAGGGAGGCAGCACGGTTCTTTGCTAAAGCGAAACCAGCTTCGGTTCAATGGGGACTGGCCATAGATACCCAGAGAGCCGGGGTTTCCGTTGCGAATGCCATTTGCGCCCTGGTTGCTATTACCGGCAATCTTGATGTCCCTGGCGGAAACCATATTATTCGCACGGCATTCGGTGTAGACCGTCTCGCTCATGTATCATCTGACTGGGGCCTTGCAGAATTGTCTGAAGAAATGCGGGCGAAGCGACTTGGTGTTGATGAATATCCGCTATTTAAATATGGACTGTGCGCAACAGCCCGTGGCGACTCGGTCTTAGAGGCTATTGAAACTGGCAGGCCGTATCCCATTCAGATGTACTGGATGGAAACTACCAACACCTTTGTGAACACTGCATGTGATGCAAAACGTGTTTACGCAGCCTTGAAGAAAGTACCCTTCGTTGTAGTTGTAGACCCTGTTTTAACACCTTCTGCGGTAGCTCATGCTGACCTGGTTCTGCCAGCTTCCATGAGCGTAGAACGTGATAGTTTAAGAAATTGGTGGTGGCCTTTACGGTCCATTTCCAAGGTTACTCAATATGAAGAGGCTAAGACCGATGAAGAGATTGTCTTAGACATCGGCAAACGCCTGAATCCGGAAGCATTTCCCTGGGATACAGTGGAAGACATGATTGACTGGGCCCTAATACCAGCCGGTGTTACCTTCAAAGAGCTTGAAGCAAAAACTGTGATGTGGCCGGAACCTCATTACAAGAAATATGAAACTGGTATGCTGCGTGAAGACGGAGAGCCTGGATTCAACACTGATACCGGAATGGTCAACCTTTACCAGGACATCTTTGTTGAATGGAACCTAGATCCACTGCCATCCCATATGGAACCGCCCTATAGTCCAGTTTCTACTCCACAAATGATGAAGGAATATCCGTTAATTCTGACTGCTGGATCACGGCAATGGGAATTCTTCCATTCCGAACATCGTCAGAGTGCTACCTTGCGGGAATTCCATCCCAATCCAAGAGTGAGCATGAACCCCGAAACTGCCGCAAAATATGGCATTAAAGAAGGAGACTGGGTATGGATCGAAAATAATATCGGGAAATGCAAACAGCAGGCTGTACTTGATCCGGGTTGGGACCCCAGAGTTATTCATGGTGAACATGGCTGGTGGTTCCCGGAAAGAGAAGCTGCAGAACCTACCCTGTTTGGTGCATTCGAATCCAACATCAACAACCTTACAACAATGTGTACAACTGGCCCCACCGGATATGGTGCCCCGCTAAAGAACACGATTTGTAAGATTTACAAAGCAGAATAAATGGAGGTGTAGAAAGATGTCACGTAATGGTTTATTAATAGATTATGAATATTGCACAGGCTGCCATAGCTGCGAAGTTGCCTGCAAAAAGGAGTTAAGTCTTCCCAATGGCAAGTATGGTATTAAATTAGCTAAAAATGGTCCTTTTAAACTAAAAGATACTGGGGACAAATGGGAATTAACCTATGTTCCCATTCCTACCCAACTTTGTGATTTGTGCGGTGACAGGGTGGCCGCTGGTAAAAAACCTTCCTGTGTACACCATTGCCAGGCTTCCGTTATTGAATACGGCCCGGTAGAAGAACTGGCTGCCAAATTAAATAACAAAGGCAGACAAGTACTGTTTGTTCCTGAGTAAAAACAGACGCTCATGCTTGCTCCGGCTCTAGTGGCGAGTTAGTGAGCTGATTAGGGCTCCCTCAAAGCAGAGGGAGCCCTAATTGGCGTTATACGGGTAGCGAAAATACTTATAGTTCCAACTGGTAACAGAGGAGGGAAAATGATGCCTACAAATCTGGAAGAATGGGAGCAGTTACCGGAAAGCGATAAACAGCTAATCAATATCCTTAATCAGGTTCAGGAGGAGCAGGGGTATATTCCGCACGACCGGTTAACCGAACTGGCCCAGCAGGCAGGAGTGCCGGAGTCACAACTGCATGGATTGGTAAGCTTCTTTAACTTTTTTCGCAGTCGTCCCGCCGGTAAGCACAAACTATCGGTATGCTATGGAACTGCCTGCTATGCCCGGGGGGCTTCCTTAATAAATGATCGCCTGGTTGCTGAGCTAAAACTAGAGGACGGTGAAGATACTTCAGCTGATGGTTTTGTGACGGTAGACCACGTTTATTGTGTTGGCGCCTGCAGCCGTGCTCCGCTGGTCGTGGTAGATGGGCAAATAAACGGTAAAATCAAATCATACCAGATACCTCTGATGCTTGGGGATTTGAGGAAAAAGGGATGACAGGTCGTTCAGAATTTCGGTTTCCAGCCGTACATAGCTACCAGGTATCAAAAACTATTTCGGAAGGAAAAAAGGAACCGATACGATTTGAACCGTACAAACCGCTGAATTTTGCGGTGCATGTACCCCTTAAGGGTCTGGCCGAAGAAGGGAAGATAACGCTCTGCGGTCATAAATCACGGATCAATGTAGGAATGGCTACCTGTGGCAGAGCTGCTGGGGCTCTGGAGGTCTATAATAATTTAGAAAAACGGGATTGGAATGAAAAAGCCGGAGTATACAAAGTAGGCTGTCAGGGAGCCTGTTATGCGGAGCCGCTGGTGAATGTCAGAACACCGGACGGAAAACATTACTTTTATGGAAATATCGATGCGAATTCTTTTTGGCGTATCATTAAAACCGCAGAGGAGCCCCCGGGAAGCAAAACGTCCCCTTATCTGTGGGCTATAGCCCAAGAACGTAAACCTGGAATTCTTCGTGGCATTCAAGATTTGGAACTAATAAAAATAGTGAACTCAGGTTTCAGTGAATTCTTTCAGCCCCAGGTTCGGCGCATCAGCGGCCGCTGTGGTTTACTAGATCCGGAAAGTATCGCAGAATATGCCGCCATGGGCGGCTATCTGGCACTGGAGAAAGCGCTTTTTACGTTAAAAAGAAGAACGATCATCGATATGATCGGGGCATCTGGCCTACGTGGCCGGGGGGGAGCAGGATTTCCTACCGGGGAAAAATGGGATATAGCCTATCAGAGCCCTGATCCTGTCCGCTATGTAATCGCCAATGCAGATGAGGGGGATCCTGGGGCATATATGGATCGCGCCCTTTTAGAAAGTGATCCGCATAGTGTACTGGAAGGTTTGATGATTGCTGCTCTGGCGGTTGGTGCATCTCAGGCCTATATATTTGTGCGACACGAATATCCGCTGGCAGTTCAGCTACTAAGGAAAGCAATCGCAAGTGCACGTAAGGTAGTATTTTTAGGAAACAATATCATGGGTTCCAATTTTAGCCTTACCATTACCCTGGTGGAGAGTGGTGGAGCCTTTGTGTGTGGTGAAGAAACATCAATGCTGCAGGTAATGCAGGGGAAGCGAGGGGAATCCCAACTTCGTCCACCATATCCAGCCAATAGCGGCTTTCATGATCATCCCACCGTCATCAATAATGTAGAAACGCTTGCTAATATCCCCTGGATTATACTCAACGGAGCTGAAGCCTTCCGGGAAGTAGGGACGGAAAAAAGCCCGGGAACGAAAATTTTTTGTCTGGCCGGGGATATCAAGCGCATGGGATTTATTGAAGTCCCATTGGGTACCAGCACTCAGGTGTTAGTAGAAAAAATTGGGGCTGTAGATAAGGAATCTATTAAAGCTTTGCAGATTGGGGGACCATCAGGCGGGATAGTTCCTTATCGCGATTTTTTCCTGGATTATGAAACAGTCGCTTCTGCAGGAGCCATCATGGGTTCAGGGGGATTAGTGCCCTTGGGTAAAAACCGCTGCATGGTAGATATGGCCAGGCATATGACAAACTTTATGAGCAGTGAATCCTGCGGCAAATGCAGCATCTGCCGGGGTGGTTTGCGGGAATTGGAAGCTCGGCTTTTGACATTAACGATTGGGAAGGGTTACAAAGGCATATTGGAAGAAATAGAAGAATTGAGTTTGACTATTCCTCAAGTGTCGCTATGTGGCTTAGGTCAGACAGCAACGAATCCGGTAATTACAACGATAACTTATTTTAGAGACGAATATGAGGCTCATGTAAAAGGTAAATGTCCGGCAGTATCCTGCAGACCCTTAATAGATTTTGAAATTATTCTGCCCTGCAAAGAATGTAAGGCGTGTTATCAGGTTTGTCCAACTGAAGCAGTAAAAATGCGAGGGGGAAAGACAGACCGCTTTATTGTTGACCCTGAGCGCTGCATTAAGTGCTGGGCCTGCTATGAGACCTGCCCCTTTAACAGCATCAGGATAACTTCGGAGGAATTTACATGGAAGAATTAGTAGAGATAGTAGTCGACGGGAGGAGTCTGGCTGTCTCCAAGAGTACTATAGTGCTGCAAGCTTTGCGTGATCATGGAATAGACATACCTGCTTTATGCTATTATCCATCTTTAGAAGCCTATGGCAGTTGCGGCCTGTGTATGGTAGAAATCTGGAGCACTGTTATTTGGAAACCCCGGCACGCCTGTTTATTGGAAGTCGAGGATGGTCTGCAAATAAAGACTGCTACACCACGTCTCCAGCGTCTACGCGCCTGGATAGCTCAAATCCTCCTACACGGCAGGCCCTTCCATAACAGTGAAATAGAAGGTTTACTGTTGAAACTTGTACAAGACGAGACGGCAGACGGCCAGGTGTTATCCGGTTCCACAACAGAAGGGTGTATACTATGCGGACTATGCATAAGAATGTGCAGGAAAATCGGCAAAGATCGCCTGACATATTTAGGTCGAGGCAAAAATCTACGTATTGGTTTAGTTCCTGGAGCGGGTAACAAAGCCTCCTGCGGAAACTGCTGTGCCTGTCGCAATATCTGTCCCATGGGATTTATTTCTCCTGATGCCGAGCATGCCTTTAAGGCTCGGTTATATAAAGAGTAGCTCTCTAATGCAAAAAAAGTATGAGTTTTGATAGGTTAATGTATTAAATAGTTGAATTAGGGGAGGTAAGATCAATGTTAAATCTTGAATGTCAGGTTGATATTTTGATTAACAACCAGGAAGTTCTGGCGGAGAATTATGCTGAAATACATGATCCTGGGAAACTTACCGACGTAGTGGGGCGGGTTGCAGTAGGTACTGCTGAAGATGTAGATAAAGCGGTTCAGGCGGCCCATAAAGCATTTCTTGACTGGAGAAAAACAGATATTAAGGAAAGAATTGAAAAGATAAGTGCGGCCGTGAAAGTAGTGCAAGATTCGATGGGAGACCTAGTGCCTCTGCTAGTTAGAGAGCATGGAGGCATGTTATGGGAAGCTCAAACGGATTTCGGTATAGGCATGGCTACATTGGAATACTATGCCGGTATTGGTGAAAACTTTGTAAAAACAGAGTTCATTGAAGATGATTCTAGCTGGGTTAGCATTGAGAAGAAAGCCAAAGGCGTGATTGGTGCCATCGTTCCTTGGAATATGCCGGTTTGTTTGACGATGATGAAAGTTGGCCCTGCATTAGTAACAGGTAATACGATGGTAATTAAACCATCTCCAACTGCACCACTCGCCATAAGTATTCTTTTGAAAAGAATAGCTGCCGTATTACCCGACGGGGTAATAAATGTTGTCCATGGAGATGCAGGGGTTGGGGTGGCTTTAACACGTCATCCGCTGGTAAAAAAGATTGCTTTCACAGGCGGAACCGAAACGGGTGCACAGGTAAACGGTAATGCAGCTAGTTTCTTTAAAGCCGTCACTTTGGAATTAGGCGGCAACGATCCAGCGATTATTCTGGATGATGTGAATCCGGTAGATATTGTTCCCAATCTATTAAAGGGAGTATATACAAGAAGTGGTCAAATTTGTTTTGCAGTGAAGCGTATTTATGTACAGGAAAAGATGGTTGATAAGTTTTTTAACACCATGTGTGATATTGTCAATGAATACAAAGTGGGGCATGGTTTAGAGGAAGGGGCTTCTTTTGGCCCTCTGAATAATAATAAACAATATAATTTGGTTAAGGCAATGATTGAGAATACCAAAAATAGTGGTGCTGTTGTAAGGGAACTTGGTTCCAAGCTAAATCCAGAGGGTTGGGATAATGGCTACTTCCTACTACCGCATGTAGTAAAAGATGAGGCTCATTTTTCACGAATTGTTAGCTGTGAGCAATTTGGACCCATTATACCCATCATTCCTTACAAAACAGTAGAACAAGCCATTGAGTACGCAAATGAGACAGAATACGGTCTATGTTCCTCGGTTTGGTCCAGCGATATCCAAAGAGCTTTAGCAATAGGGCAACAAATCGAAGCAGGGTCGACTTTCATAAACAACCATAGTTTTGAATCATTATCTCTGGGTGTGCCCTTCGGAGGAGTCAAAAACAGCGGGATGGGCAGGGAACTGGCCGGAGAGCCTACATTGTCGGCCTATATTGATTATCATACTATGAGATATCTCAAGTAAGAAGCTCTACTCAACAACGGACAGTAAGGAAAAAAGCCTCCTGTCAGGAGAGCCCTGCAAAAAGCTAACATTTTGTGGAAACTATAATAAAATAGAAAATGGTTTTGCCCCTGTGTAGAATTAATCTATACAGGGGTTCTTTCACGTTTAGGTAATGGGGGGCAAGGTACTTATGCTGAGGCATTGTCGTCAAACAGAAATATCATTTCATTCTGAATTATATAAGATGATTCCCAAAGATCATCTCCTCCGCGCAATTAATAAGAAATAAAAATGGTAAAATAGTCAAATGAAACTCGAACCCTTTTTTGTTAAATAGCAAAGTGGAGGCGCGAAAAATATCAAAATATTATAATAATTTTCTGCAGGATTTTGCTTGAACAGCAAGAATAGGTTATACCAAGATAAAATCCGAGTTATTATTTCCCATATAGGGGTGATGATCGAAGGGTATGAAGAGTAAGTTTCGTCTCTGCCTTGTTGTGCAGAGGAAGCCTGGTAAATCAGGCTACCCTTTTTTTATCCAGATGGAAAGTATAACTTTCCCTGGATAGAACGACTAAGGCTTCTGCCGGCGTCCTAAAGGACTTGGTACAAGCCAAGTCTTATCTTATGTATAAAAGCAATAGTCTGTAAAAGAAACACAGTATGCAGGAACTGTAACTGTTTATGGTGTGTAAAAACTTGGAATATTATGATCGGATATATGAGTATATTCAGACAAAACTAGCTGCAAAAGTAAATACGATAGTTAGTAAGCAAATGGTGTCTCGCCGATTTGGCAAATGCCAAGAATTTGCAGATGAAGAGGGGGCAAGGGATTGAAGCTAAAAGATCGTTGGCTGGAAATACAGCAAAGTAAGCTAAAATTTTTTAAAGATAATGAGGATCCACGTAGCAGTATTCATATTAATCCGGAAGTGGCTGAATCTTGGATTAAATCTCAAGCGATGGGTATTAGCCCTTACACTGAGATAATCGCAGAGCGTTTAGAGCCCGAGCAACTTGAGAAACTTTTGAAAAAAGAACATTTGCTTATTGATGTTGCTAAATCCGTATTTGAAGCCGTGAAATTGAAAGACTTGATGTTTGCTTCCCGATATGCTATTTATTTGTTTGATGAAAATGGCGTTCTGTTGTTAAATGAAGGCGATTTGTTAAGGCTAGTTCCAGAACGCAATTCAATGACAGGAATCGTTTGGAATGAAAAAACTATGGGTACCTGTGCACACATATTAAGCATGCAGCTTAGGCGCCCGGTGCAATTGCTCGGGCCGGAACACTATTGTGTAACTTTTAAGAATTCTAATACTTCAGCAGCTCCCATAATTGATGACAACGGTGATATTATTGCTATCATGGTTCTGAGTCAGCATTTAATGAATGAACCTTTGGATGATGATGTTTTTGTTAATTTGAATTCACATGCTCTGGGTCTGGTAACTGCCATGGCAGCCGATGTTGAAAATAAACTAAAATTAAGAAGAAGTTATGATCAACTGCAAATTACTAATGAACGGCTAAAGATGGCTAATTATACGCTTAAAGTGACTTTAGCAGTCATCGACGAAGGCATTATTACCATAGATTCAACTGGCGAGATAATTCATATAAACAAAGAAGGCAGTCAGATGCTAGGGTTGGAGAAGGGCAAAACAGAGAATAGAAATATCCGTGAATTTTTAAACAGCCAGTCTCGTCTCATGGCTTTGATTGCAGATGGGGAAAATGCTGATATAGAAGAGAGCCTTTGCGTCTGTAATATTGAGCAGAATTATATGATTAATATTCGAGTGGTAAACTCTACTACCGGGCAAGTAGACGGAGCGGTTATAAAGTTGGTAAGCGCCGAAAAAGTAAACGCTATGGTAAACAGTCGGTCAGGCGCTATAGCTAATTATAGTTTTGACGATCTTATTGGTGAGAGCAAAGAATTTAAGAAAGCAGTAGCACTAGGAAAACGTTTTGCCAGTTCTCCGGAAAATATCCTGCTAATTGGTGAGAGCGGCACCGGCAAAGAACTTTTCGCCCAGGCCATACATAACAAACATCGACCCAATGGACCATTTGTGGCAGTAAACTGTGCAGCACTGCCCCGGGAATTAATTGAAAGTGAATTGTTTGGTTATGAGGGCGGGAGCTTTACTGGTGCAGAGCGTGGTGGGAGGCCAGGAAAAATAGAGTTAGCCCATGGTGGAACACTTTTCTTAGATGAAATTGGGGATATGCCGCTGGAACTACAGGCTGTCTTGCTTAGAGTTTTGGAGGACAAGCAGGTTATGCGTGTTGGCGGGCGGCGCTATAAACGGGTAGATTTTCGCGTTGTTGCCGCCACCAATAAAGATCTCTATCAAATGATAAGGGAGAAGCTTTTTCGCGAAGACCTTTATTTTCGCCTGTCAGTTTTGTCAATCAACCTTCCTTCTCTGCGATTAAGAGAAAATGATGTGACGCTACTAGGTCAATATTTTATCAAGAAATACTGTGAAAAGATGGTGTGGGAAGTTCCGACAATAGGCCCATCTGCACGAAATATAATGAGTGAATATAACTGGCCAGGCAATGTACGGCAATTAGAGAATGCTGTGGTTTATGCAGTTAATACTGCGCAGAATCAAATTATCGAAGCTGAAGACCTGCCGGCAATAATTCTAAATGGCGAGCCTGCTCAAACTGCTGCTGTTGGGAATATAGGAGAAGTATATACCATTGAAATATTGGAAAAAATATCCATTGAGAATGTCTTATATAAAACTAAAAATAATATAACTAAGGCGGCTGATTTACTGGGAATAGGCAAATCTACGCTTTATAGAAAACTGAAAGAATATAATATTAATGTTGATTAACTAATGTAAGAATTTTATTTTTGCGGTAATCTCTACTTCCCGTCATATACAATAATCTTATTCTGCTAAGAGATATTGTGTATGACGGGAAGTAGTATTTTTATGTCCCTATAACATCAACACTAGTTCTGGTAATGACATTTGCCGTGTCTGTCTTTGGCAAATTTAGTTTGTAAAAAAATCGGATTCCCAAAATAAAGCAGTAATTCTTTAAATGAACCGGTTGACTATCGGCTGGAGTGTCGAATAAATATCCGAAAACATTGAAGAAACAGGAGTTTAAAGGCGCTACGTTAGGATTGGCACATATTTTGCATTCTTAGAAGATTGGCAAGAAAGATCTCATGAGTTGTGAGTTAGCGTTAGCATGTATGGAAAAGTGGTGGCCTATTGATAAACTTAAGTTTAACGTTAAATCACATTAAAACCAAGAAAAGGAGAGGATTTTTATGGGAGCAACTAATGCCAAGGGTGGTTTTGTACCACCGTTAGCAGAAAAACTAGTTTGGGAGTGCCCTGACTGTAAGGGATTCAATTCCACAAAACTGACGAAATGTAAAAAGTGCGGTGCCGAAAAGCCCCAAAAATAAGATTTAGACAAATCATACGATGTGCCATGTAAGGTTACGTGCACGAAAATTCGCCATTCTAGAAGAATGGCGAATTGTTCTCTAGATGGAAAGTATAACTTTCCCTGGATAGAACGACTAAGGCTTCTGCTGGCGTCCTAAAGGACTTGGCACAAGCCAAGTCTTATCTTAGTCTACCAGAATTTATAACTAAATTCTGTTGACATAAGAACGACTAAGGCTTCTGCCGGCGTCCTGAGGGACTTGGCACAAGCCAAGTCTTATCTTATAAAAAGGCAAATATAAGGAGCAAAAATATGAATGATGAAAACAAACTAACATTGTCATACCTCTTACAATTGCTTGAGATCGACTCGCTTCCAGGCGGTCAATTACTGGAGACGTTCGTGTTACGTAGTGCGGCCGGTCTCATACAAGAACACGGCGAGGACTGGATCAGGGAACAACGGGGGAGATTGGTGGAAGAATTGGAATTTATCACAAAGGAAATTGAAAAGGAAAATACTCAGCCTGCACAATGATTACTTGCAATACGCTTTGATTTGGAGCAAAATAAATTCCCGAAAAAAGTCACTGATTCTTTAAATGGAGCAGTCGGCTATTAAAACAGATTAGTGGCTAACTAACCAAAAGTGTTGAGAAAACAGGGGTTTGAGAAGTATTGTGTAGGTTGGCACACATTTTGCATTATTAGAAAAATGGTAACATTAAATATTTTCGATTTATTTCTAAGTAATAGAGAGGATCGAATAAGCACTCTTACAATTGAACTAATGTTGCCGAAAAAGAGTTAAGGAGGAAAATGCATGTCTGAAGAAATTAACAAAGAGCTTTACAAAACGGCAGCCCGTTGGCAGGAAGGCGAGTATGACGTAACTCGTACCGCAGTATGGACGGCTCCAGGGTGTCACTGCAGTTGCGGAGTACTTTTGTACACGAAGAATGGCAAGCTGGAAAAAATTGAGGGTGATCCCAATTCTCCGGTTAACCGTGGCAGATTATGTTTGCGTTGCATCAATATGGTTGAGCAGGTGTACAGTCCCGAACGCTTGAAATGGCCTCTTAAAAGGGTTGGGGAAAGAGGCGAGAATAAGTGGGAACGAATTACCTGGGATCAAGCTTATGATCTGATTGAAAGCAAATATAATGACATCAAAGAAAATCACGGTGTAGAAAGCATTGTTACCTTGGTTGGTACAGGCCGTAACGCTATGTGGCAGCCAGCAGTAATCACGCGTACCATTTTTGGTAGTCCGAATGTGTCCTTTGGCTTCCTGAGTGCAGACTCCTGCTATCAACCACGGATGACAGCCAATTTGATTAAAGCCGGTGACTGCCTGATTGCTGACTGCTCGCAGACTCACCCGCTGCGTGAAGCCCGTCCTGAATGGAAGAAGCCGGAAGTTATTCTGGTCTGGGGCAACAATCCGCTGGTGTCTAATGGTGACGGTTTCCTTGGTCACTGGCTTGTGGACATGATGAGACTTGGTACCAAATTAGTTGTTGTAGCTCCTGCACTGACTTGGTTGGCAGCCAGAGCAGATGCCTGGCTGAAGATTCGACCTGGTACTGACGCTGCCCTTGCTCTTGGTATCCTTCACGTGGTTATCAATGAGAAACTTTATGATGAAGATTTTGTTGAAAATTGGACATATGGTTTTGATGAGTTAGTCGAGAGAGTACAGGAATATACACCGGAAAAAGTAGCGGAAATTACCTGGATTCCTAAAGATTTGATCATCAAAGCGGCCCGCATGTATGCAAAGGCCAAAAACGGAGCTATTCAATGGGGTCTGGCTATTGATATGCAGATGGCAGCCATGGAAGCATCTTGCTTAATCACAGATTTAATGGCAATCACCGGCAACATTGACGTACCGGGCGGCATGGTTTTACAGCGGTATGCTTACAACCGTGGTAAAAAATATGGCAGTGGCCTGGAAAACATATCGGAAGAAATGCTGTTAAAGCGGATTGGCACCTATGAGTCTCCTATCCATGAATCGGGTTACACTCCGTTTATCCCGCCTGATAAACTTCTGGAAACCCTGGAAAGCGGCCTGCCGTATCCTGTTCAAATGCTGTGGATGCAAGGAACCAATCCAATTACCAATATGGCCGGTGAAGCACCCCGCGTATATGCGGCTATGAAGAAAGTACCGTTCAACGTAGTTGTTGATTTGTTCATGACCCCGACGGCAGTGGCTTGCGCCGATCTGGTTTTGCCTGTTGCCATGAGTGTTGAACGTAACAGCTTCCGATCATGGTGGACTCCGTTACGTGCCCTGACTAAAGCGGCCGATACCTATGAAGACACTAAAACAGACGAACAAATTGTTCTTGATTTAGGCAAGCGGATCAGACCTGACCGTTTTGAACAATACAATAATGACGTAGACTTCCTGGACGATTTCCTTAAAGATGATGACGGTGTAGATTATGACTTTGCTGACCTTGTTGAAAAAGTCCAAGACTGGTGGGATTGGGATTATACCTATAAGAAATACGAAAAAGGCTTGCTCCGCAAAGATGGTCAGCCAGGTTTTGTAACTCCTACCGGTAAGTATGAAATTACTTCCACCTTGTTTGATGTATGGGGATTTGATTCCCTTGGTTTCCATATTGAACCAAATGAAGGTCCAAATACCACACCGGAACTTATGAAAGAATATCCGTTGATTCTTACCACTGGTAACCGGCTGTGGGGCTGCTTCCACTCCGAACACAGACAGTTACCAACCATGCGTGAAATCCATCCGCAACCGATGATGGATATCAACCCGGAAACAGCAAAAGCATTGGGAATCATTGAAGGAGACTGGGTATGGCTTGAAAATCGTCGTGGCAAGTGCAAACAGATCGCAAGATTTAATGCCGGTCTTGATCCTAAAGTAGTTCGCGGCGAACACGGCTGGTGGTTCCCGGAAAAAGAGGGAGCAGAACCTACTTTATTTGGGGTATTTGATAGCAACATCAACAACCTTACAACGATGGGCGTACACGGTCCTACTCATTATGGCGCTCCGTATAAATCAACCATTTGTAAGGTATATAAATTGACCCCTGAGAATGATAAAGAATTACCGTCGAAAATAGTAACCAAGCTGGGGGGTTTTGGCTATGTCAAAAAGTAATGAAAAAGGTCGCTATGGCTTACTAATCGATTATGAATATTGTACAAATTGCCATAGCTGCGAAGTGGCATGTAAGAAAGAATTAGACCTCCAAGTAGGTCAATACGGGATTAAAGTAGTAGAAGAAGGTCCCCGTCAGAATCCAGATGGCAGCTGGGAATGGAATTACATTCCTGTTCCCACATCTCTTTGTGATCTTTGTTTCAAGCGGGTTGAAGAAGGCCGGAAACCGACCTGCGTGCACCATTGCCAAAGCAATGTTATGTATTATGGAACCATTGAAGAACTTGCTAAGAAGATGGAAGAAAAACCAAAAATGGTGCTGTTTTCTAAGTAAGCAATACCTAAATCACACTAAAAGCTAAAAAGAAGGAGAGGATTTTCATGGGAGCAACTAATGCCAAGGGCGGATTTGTACCACCGTTAGCAGAAAAACTGGTTTGGGAGTGCCCGGCCTGCAAAGGCTTCAATTCCACAAAACTGACGAAATGTAAAAAGTGCGGTGCCGAAAAACCCAAAGAATAAGATTCTGATAAATTCATAGGTAAGCCACGTGGAATTGCGTGGATGAAGATTCGCCATTCGCTTAAAGGATGGCGAATCTTTCTAAAATGGATAATACGAGGAGGCGAATATGTTAGATATGAATAAACAAAAGATGATTGCTAAATTAAAAAGGTATCAATGGCCAATGTATGCTATCGTCATTTTGGCTTATATGCTGACCCTATTCCACCGAATTACTCCTGCGGTTATGGGGCCGGAACTCATGAAGGACTTGCAACTTGATGCAGTTTCGTTCGGATTCTTGGGACTGGCATTTACCTGGACGTACGCGATTGCCCAGGCTCCTGTGGGCGCTTTGCTAGATCGATTTGGTGCCCGCCGTGGTTTAACCATCATATTAACACTTGCGATTATTGGCAGTGTTATATTTGCAATTGGTCAAAGTTTCCTAGTCGTTGTTATCGGGCGTGTAGTGATAGCGTTAGCGGTAGCCGGATTTCTTATTGGCGGTGCAAAAATAGTTGCCGCTTGGTTTACCACCGCCCAATACCCCGTGCTGTGGGGGCTGTTTATGGGATTTGGAGCTCTGGGTAGCGTTTTTGCCACAACGCCGCTGCAATATTTGATGACATCCTTCGGCTGGAGGGGATCAATTCTCATTGTTGCAGGTTTAAGCGTAGTTTTAACCATTGTTGCCTACACGGTACTTAGAGACCGTCCGTCTGAGGTGGGATTAGTTACTCCTGATGAATTAGCAGGGGTGGTAGTGCCCCAGACCAAGGTAGATGAACAACAGGCTGATCCGCATAATTCCCTAAAGGGAGTTTTGGCCATGCCTATGTTGTGGATTATCGGTTTGCTTTCTCTAGGCGTAAATTCAAGTGCCCAAACGCTGCAGTCTTTGTGGAATGGTATTTATTTAGCTGATGTATATTCGTTTAGTAAGCCTGTCATAAGTGAAATACTGTTTTACTCTGCTATCGGGTTAGTAGTAGGCTCCTTCTTGAGTGGTTGGGCGGTGAGGTTGTTAAATAGTGCCCGCACTATGGCAATCGGTACGACGGCTTTTTTACTT
This sequence comes from Sporomusa silvacetica DSM 10669, assembly GCF_002257705.1. Taxonomy (GTDB): domain Bacteria; phylum Bacillota; class Negativicutes; order Sporomusales; family Sporomusaceae; genus Sporomusa; species Sporomusa silvacetica. Next base: position 50,508 of record NZ_LSLK01000113.1, on the reverse strand, counting down.
GTTTGGCTCTATATGACGTTTAATATTAAGAGCATGAGTGTAATGGAACTAAAGGCTGTCAATTTCTGTTTTGGCTTTCTGCAAATGGTTACAATAGCAACCACTTTTACTTTCATAAAGGAGCTTGTTCCGCAATCGCGACTTGGGACAGCTATGGGGGTTGTTAATAGTTTTGCCTGGGTTTTTGGAGCAGGACTCTTCCAACAGATTTGGGGGCTTATTATTAAGTCTGTTTCCCAAGGTGTAAAACCCTATCCTGTGGAGGCGTTCCAAACTGCTTTTTGGGTGCAGGTAGTTGTCCTGGTAATTGGTGCTGTGTGTGCTTTCTATATTCTAAAAAAAGATAGTTCAAAAAGCGCTAACGTCCATATCGAAGGCTGACTTTTTGTTGGATCTATAGAGTGTATGTTGATCGTTTAGGAGCAGAATAGATTCTCAAAAGAAATCACTGATTCTTTAAATGAAGCGGTTGGCTAGTGAAGCAGAGAGTTGGATAAATATCGGAATGTGTTGAAAAAACAGGGATTAGGACAATATTGTCAGAGTTGGCACACATTTTGCATTATTAGAAAGTGGTAACATTGAATGTTATTGATTTTAGTTCTAAGTAGTAGGAGGGCAGATAAACAGCTTCTCAGTTGGCTTAAAGTTACTTAAAAGAGTTAAGGAGGGAAAAGCATGTCTGAAGAAATTAACAAAGAGCTTTATAAAACGGCAGCCCGTTGGCAGGAAGGCGAGTATGACGTAACTCGTACCGCAGTATGGACGGCTCCAGGGTGTCACTGCAGTTGTGGAGTACTTTTGTACACGAAGAATGGCAAGCTGGAAAAAATTGAAGGTGATCCCAATTCTCCGGTTAACCGTGGCAGATTATGTTTGCGTTGCATCAATATGGTTGAGCAGGTGTACAGTCCCGAACGCTTGAAATGGCCTCTTAAAAGGGTTGGGGAAAGAGGCGAGAATAAGTGGGAACGAATTACCTGGGATCAAGCTTATGATCTGATTGAAAGCAAATATAATGACATCAAAGAAAATCACGGTGTAGAAAGCATTGTTACCTTGGTTGGTACAGGCCGTAACGCTATGTGGCAGCCAGCAGTAATCACGCGTACCATTTTTGGTAGCCCGAATGTATCCTTTGGCTTCCTGAGTGCAGACTCCTGCTATCAACCACGGATGACAGCCAATTTGATTAAAGCCGGTGACTGCCTGATTGCTGACTGCTCGCAGACGCACCCGCTGCGTGAAGCCCGTCCTGAATGGAAGAAGCCGGAAGTTATTCTGGTCTGGGGCAACAATCCGCTGGTGTCTAATGGTGACGGTTTCCTTGGTCACTGGCTTGTGGACATGATGAGACTTGGTACCAAATTAGTTGTTGTAGACCCTGCCCTGACTTGGTTGGCAGCCAGAGCAGATGCCTGGCTGAAGATTCGACCTGGTACTGACGCTGCCCTTGCTCTTGGTATCCTTCACGTGGTTATCAATGAGAAACTTTATGATGAAGATTTTGTTGAAAATTGGACATATGGTTTTGATGAGTTAGTCGAGAGAGTACAGGAATATACACCGGAAAAAGTAGCGGAAATTACCTGGATTCCTAAAGATTTGATCATCAAAGCGGCCCGCATGTATGCAAAGGCCAAAAACGGAGCTATTCAATGGGGTCTGGCTATTGATATGCAGATGGCAGCCATGGAAGCATCTTGCTTAATCACAGATTTAATGGCAATCACCGGCAACATTGACGTACCGGGCGGCATGGTTTTACAGCGGTATGCTTACAACCGTGGTAAAAAATATGGCAGTGGCCTGGAAAACATATCGGAAGAAATGCTGTTAAAGCGGATTGGCACCTATGAGTCTCCTATCCATGAATCGGGTTACACTCCGTTTATCCCGCCTGATAAACTTCTGGAAACCCTGGAAAGCGGCCTGCCGTATCCTGTTCAAATGCTGTGGATGCAAGGAACCAATCCAATTACCAATATGGCCGGTGAAGCACCCCGCGTATATGCGGCTATGAAGAAAGTACCGTTCAACGTAGTTGTTGATTTGTTCATGACCCCGACGGCAGTGGCTTGCGCCGATCTGGTTTTGCCTGTTGCCATGAGTGTTGAACGTAACAGCTTCCGATCATGGTGGACTCCGTTACGTGCCCTGACTAAAGCGGCCGATACCTATGAAGACACTAAAACAGACGAACAAATTGTTCTTGATTTAGGCAAGCGGATCAGACCTGACCGTTTTGAACAATACAATAATGACGTAGACTTCCTGGACGATTTCCTTAAAGATGATGACGGTGTAGATTATGACTTTGCTGACCTTGTTGAAAAAGTCCAAGACTGGTGGGATTGGGATTATACCTATAAGAAATACGAAAAAGGCTTGCTCCGCAAAGATGGTCAGCCAGGTTTTGTAACTCCTACCGGTAAGTATGAAATTACTTCCACCTTGTTTGATGTATGGGGATTTGATTCCCTTGGTTTCCATATTGAACCAAATGAAGGTCCAAATACCACACCGGAACTTATGAAAGAATATCCGTTGATTCTTACCACTGGTAACCGGCTGTGGGGCTGCTTCCACTCCGAACACAGACAGTTACCAACCATGCGTGAAATCCATCCGCAACCGATGATGGATATCAACCCGGAAACAGCAAAAGCATTGGGAATCATTGAAGGAGACTGGGTATGGCTTGAAAATCGTCGTGGCAAGTGCAAACAGATCGCAAGATTTAATGCCGGTCTTGATCCTAAAGTAGTTCGCGGCGAACACGGCTGGTGGTTCCCGGAAAAAGAGGGAGCAGAACCTACTTTATTTGGGGTATTTGATAGCAACATCAACAACCTTACAACGATGGGCGTACACGGTCCTACTCATTATGGCGCTCCGTATAAATCAACCATTTGTAAGGTATATAAATTGACCCCTGAGAATGATAAAGAATTACCGTCGAAAATAGTAACCAAGCTGGGGGGTTTTGGCTATGTCAAAAAGTAATGAAAAAGGTCGCTATGGCTTACTAATCGATTATGAATATTGTACAAATTGCCATAGCTGCGAAGTGGCATGTAAGAAAGAATTAGACCTCCAAGTAGGTCAATACGGGATTAAAGTAGTAGAAGAAGGTCCCCGTCAGAATCCAGATGGCAGCTGGGAATGGAATTACATTCCTGTTCCCACATCTCTTTGTGATCTTTGTTTCAAGCGGGTTGAAGAAGGCCGGAAACCGACCTGCGTGCACCATTGCCAAAGCAATGTTATGTATTATGGAACCATTGAAGAACTTGCTAAGAAGATGGAAGAAAAACCAAAAATGGTGCTGTTTTCTAAGTAAGGAATCCAATTTTATTGTGGTTAATGAGGTGAGTTCTGACACCAAAGAGTAAACAAGCACTTTCTCGGTAAGCGATGCGTTATCTGTGGCAAGTGCGGTTTAACAGTAAATATCGTATTAAAAATTAATAAAAGAAAAGAGGGGTTTTCATGTGTTTTAGACCGCCGGAATTAAACAAAATGATGACGCAGTGTCCTGCCTGTAAAGGTTTTAATCCACCCAAACTTACGAAATGTAAAAAGTGTGGTGCCGATTTGCCTAAGCCGGAAGCTGAAAAAAAATAATAAGGTAAGCCGTAATACGGTTCATTGTTAGTAAGGTTCGCACGGTACGAACCTTACTAATATGCTTTAGAATGAGTAAGGGAAATATCAGAATATCAAGGCGACCTCAAGAATAAGTTTGTGGAACCCCTTGTAATATCGCTTTACAACATGCAAAAACACAAGCACAAGCTCGCTTCCACTGTAGTCAGTTTCTGAGACCTGACTATAGTGGAAACGAGAAGGGAAGAAAATGGGAAAAATATCCTCTGTGCTACTAAGCTGCAAATAGGAAAATGAGGGGGATTTATATGGAACTGTTGAGCTTTTTAACTTTGTTACCAATTATTATAATTTTTTTGTTACTGACATGGAAGAATGTAGCTACCCATACCAGTGCTCTTATTGGCTGGGTATTGTGCATGTTGGTAGGATACTTTTTCTTCTATACGTCTTTTGAGCTTAGTATGAGGGCGAGTGCCGCCGGGATTATCGCTTCTTTCCCCATTACTCTAATGGCGGTCACATCAATTCTTCAGATTAACTTTATGGAAGCTACCGGCGCATTGAAAAGAATTGCTGTTTTTTTAAAAACCTTAGCTCCTTCGGATTCAGCTACACAAATAATGACAGTTAATCTGGGTGCAGGTATGATGCTAGTAGCAGCCGGGGCAACACCGGTAACCGTTTTACCACCAATTATGGTAGCAATGGGCTATTCTAAATTTATGGCGATTGCTTTACCCGCTCTGGGATTCGACGCCCTTTGCACTTACTCAATGTTAGGAGCGCCTCTAGTGACCTATTCGGATTTTACTGGTGTGCCAATGAATGAAGCTGCTCAGGTTTTTTCTAAATACTTACCAGTGATATCGACTTTAATTGCATTTGCCATGATGTGGCTTGTGGGTGGATTAAAGACGATGGTAAAAGGATTTTTTCCATGTCTGCTCGCCGGTTTGACGGCAGGCTTTACGGCTGTGGCTATTGCCTATATCCCAGCTTTTAGCTCGGGAGTAGTATTGACCGGAATAATTGCAGGTATTGCAGTGATGTTGGTGATGATGCTTTATCTTAAAGTAATTGGCAAGCCGATTATTTGTAAGGATTGTTTAACACCGGAAGAATTGCAAATAGAAAAGGAGATGTCTTTGATTACGGCATTTTCTCCTTGGATTATTTTGATCGTAGCCTTGTTAATCGTTAATTTTTATCCGCCTTTTAATAAATTATTATTTAAAGAATTTGAGATGGCAGTTTCCGTAGTACCCGGTCAGGTAATCAAGATTCGACCGCTTTGGAATGCCTATACCTGGGTGTTGATAAGTACACTACTTTCGGCAATCTTTCTTAAGCCTAAAAAGAAAGAGGTTCAAGAAACCCTAAACAATTGGCTGTTAAGAGCTCCCAAACCAGTATTATCATTAGCTGTATTCTTTATGTTAGGCTTGTTAATGAATAATACCGGTTTAGAAAACGTCGGCGGAGTCTGGAAGAATGTTGATCCCACACATAACATGGTTTCAGTTCTGGCTTTGGAGTCCGCGGAACTATTTGGTTCCTTTTATCCGTTGATTACCGCGCCATTGGGGATGTTTGGCGGCTTTGTTACTTCAAGTGAAGCTTCGGCCTTGGCCATGTTTGCTAAATACAATATATTAACTTCTGATATGATACATGTTGATCCACGGATTGTTACTGCCGCTACAGGCATAGGGGCTGGTTTGGCCAGTGTTTGTTCACCGGGAAAACTACAAAATGCGGCTTATGTCATAGATGCTTTCGGAGAAGAAAATAAAGTAATGAAAACCACCTTCCCAATTTCAATTGTTTTAGTACTGATAACCGCTGTTATGTGTTATATGTTGGCTTAAGTATTACGAGAACCTGAACTGGGATTTTTTACTGCTAAAAAGCAGGTTGTCTGAGACGTCTGGACGGCGGCGATTTCGCAATTTTCTGAAATAATGGCGTAGAGTTATCAACTAACAATATGTTTGCTAGAACAAGGTCTTGTACCGAGGTGGAATATGTTAGACTAAGAAAAATATACAGGTTTGGGAAAGAGAGGCGGAAGTATTGTGTGCTGGGTCTGTAACCCATCTTGCGGGAAATGTAAACCACCGATTCAAATAGTAAAATGTCCTGCATGTGGAGCTCATAATTTAGTTAGTATTAAAAACTGTAAAAAATGCCGTGCAACTCTGCCGGAACAAATTCGACAACCTGCGATTATGTGTCATTATAGCGGACTGAAGTGCGTGAATCCTTGTGGCAGACATCAAGATACTCCTAAAGATGGTATGGCAAAGCTTTGCAACCGAAATACACCGCCGTCATCAAGCAATAACAATGCTGCTGATGAAATGGTTGTACCAAAGAATTCCATGAATCTGAGGCAAGAGAAATAGTAAATAGAGGCGATGTCATGAAAAGTATTAAAGTTAAACTACTGGTGGCGATTATCACACTATTTGTGGTGACACTTGCTGCTTTGGCGGGACTGAATTATTGGCAGGCAAAGAAAATTTTGACAAAAGATATTGAAGTAGAAATTACTAATCTGGTACAAAACAGTGGTAAGGAAATCGGCATGTGGTTGGCAGGTACTGTGACGGAGATGGCAGCTATCGCCAGGTCGCCTATCTCGGTTAGCGGCAACCTGAAAGAAGTGGAAACGATAAGTCGGGAGATATTAAGCCAGGCACAGACCGTTTCCGCTGCAACCGAAGAACAGTCAGCTTCAATGGAGGAAATCGCGTCTTCCAGTCAGAATCTGGCTGAACTGGCGGAACAATTGCAAAACGTAGTCAGTAGATTCAAAGTTTAGGTTTAGTTAATTGTGAGAAAGTACTTGTTTATGGAAAAAGATGCTTTCGTTATTCAGACGGTGGGTCAAAAGTTTTAAGCTTTTACGAGGAGATTGAATTGCTGTCCCAAAATAGAAAATTTAAATCAATTTGGTTCATTTTGTTAGTGTCTAAAAGTAGCTTTTATACGAAATATCGAGCTTTTCACTGTTTTCTTTGGTTGGCATAAAATTTGCATTAAAATATCTTTGTAGCTATTTTAATCAAGTTTCCTTTTTTGTGTGTAGTGAAAAAGAAGCGTTGTTGATTTTAAAATGAGACAATAAAAATGAGGAATTTCTCAAAATGAAAAAAAGAAAAAGGAATTACAAAAATAAAAATGAGCGCAAATGCTTTATCTATAAGAGGTTTGGGGGTTTGTTTATAAAGAAAACTAATTGGCATGAATTTTGCATTATAAAGTATTTAGATAATAATATGAATGCGATATAACAGAGAAATACTGAGCTTAGCGGATGCAAGGATACCGAAATTTACCTGTGCTTGGTATATATTTAAAGTAGCTTAGTTTAATTTATAGGGGGAATAGTAATGCGCAGTGCAATAGTTGTATTTACCAAAGTTCCTAAGGCCGGAGAAACTAAAACCCGGCTTACTACAGACCGGGGCGGCTTATTAACGCCGGAAGAGGCAATGGCTTTTTATGAAGGTTGCCTACTAGATGTAATTAACGTTTGTATCGAGGCCAAAAGTGGCGATATCAGGGTTTGTTACAATCATGATGGAGATCGCGAATACCTGGAAAAACTGTTGTCCAGAATTTCCGACCGTTCGCAAATTAAAGAAGTTTATCCTGACCAAGGCGGCAATTTTGACCAATGTATGCAATATGCTGCTGATTATATTCTGAAAAATGGGGCTTCGGAACGTTTAGCTGATAGTGTGATCATTGTTGGCGGAGACCTGCCTAGTTTGCAGCCTTCCATCCTAAAGGATGCTGTTTGCAAACTGGAACAGCTGGCATCAAGTGAATATGGTCTAAAAGTGGCCCGCAAAATTGATAATGTGTCCCAGAAACTGGGAGCAGGGTTAGTGGAAGGAGCTTGTCAGGAAGGCGGCTTTTCTGTCGTCGGTTTTACCTGTACGACACCCTTTGATTTCAATCGGGTATTTTACAATTCTGACGGGATAACGGCGTTGGATATGCTGGTAACTAAAGCGGTACAGCAAGATATTCCGTTTGGCATAGTTGAAGCTGCTTCTGATGTTGACATTCCAGTGGATTTAGCAAGCATGATTCCAGTTGTCAGGGCATTAGAATTAGCGGCGCGTTACGATAAAAGTATTAAGGTACCGGTAAATACCATTGCAGTTTTAAATGAACTGGGCCTGGAAACTACGGCAGTTACACACCGTTGATCAAAAACCATTTGATAAATCGTGGCGGTCTTAAGGGGAGAGCTTGCATGGATACGCTAGCGGAAAACTGCATTGAGTGTGGAAAATGTACGGATATCTGCAAATTTCTGGGAAGTACTGGCAAAACACCGGCCAATATCGCAAAACAGGGAGTTGAGGTTAACGAGGCATTTAGCTGTTCATTGTGCGGTGCATGTGAGGCTGTTTGTCCACAAGGACTAAGCCCCAAAGCGATGTTTGCCAGCCGAAGGAATGAAGCAGTAGCTAAGGGTGAATTGGATATTGATGAATACCGGTATCTATTTCCTGATAGAAAAAATAATGTTATGAATGTTTTCCGCAGCTATTATGGTATTGACTATCGTGATATAGAAAATGTCAGCAGTGGTGGAACTTGGTTTTTTCCTGGCTGTACCTTGTTGACTTATTCGCCGGAACTAACGCGTGAGGTTTATCGCAGGTTACAGAATGACTGCAATTGCCAGGGCATATGGACAGAGTGTTGTAGCAAACCTTTGCTTCAAATGGGTTTACAGCAAAGAGCTGAAACCATGCAGGCCGGGTTAAGGGAATTTGTGCAAAAACATAATATTACCAGGCTTATTACCGCCTGCCCAGGTTGTTATTATCAAATGAAAAGCGTCTTTGAATCCTGTAATGTTACTGTTCAGACAGTGTATGAAGTGTTAAAAATTGAGCCGCTTAAGCGGACTGACAAAATCAAGTGTACCATCCATGATGCCTGTCCGGACCGGTTTGAACTTAAGTTTGCCAGTCAAGTGCGTCAAGCATTGGAGCAAAGTGGCTTTTCTATAATAGAAATGAAACACAGTAAAGAGCAAGCAATTTGTTGCGGTAGCGGTGGGCAGATTTCTCACTTTAATCCGGAATTAACGGAAAAACTCGTAGAGCAAAGAATGAATGAAGTCAAGTTGTCCGGCGCCGATATTCTGGTAGGGTACTGTCTAAGTTGTGTGTTGAAATTTGATGTTTTTAGTTCGCCTATTCCCGTAACTCACGCGTTACACTTGTTACTGGATCAAAATAAAGAATTCACTGGGGCGAAAGCACGGGTAGCTAAAATGCTCACCGGTGCTGATGGGGAAAAAATATGGGAACAAATTATGGCAGAGGACAGGTAAGAAAAGGAGACCAAGCAGCGTGAATAATAATGAACTTGCTACAGCACTTACAAAAATGTTGACACTTAGGTGGTCGCCAGTTGCGGTAAAACTAGTAAAGCCAGGCGAAAAAATTCCGGAGAAAGTAACTCAGCCTTCGGTTCCGCTGAGACACTGCCAGGCTATCACCCTTGCTCGGCGAGGTAATAGTTTATACATGCCACCCAGTCGGCACGCCTGCCCGGACGGAGCTGCAATTATGGGGTTGGTTCCTATGTCCCCCAAATTGCGTTCTGGTGAATTATATCTGTTGTTTAAAAAATTGCCGACAATTGAATGTGCACAAAAAATGATAGCCACAAGGCAGGAGTTTGAAGCAGGTACCTATGCGGCGACTGTGCTTGCTCCGCTTGAGGATGCCACTTTTGAACCAGATGTAGTTATTTTTACTATGTATCCTGAACAAATGATGTGGTTAATGTGTGCAGCCAGCTATAGCACGGGGGAACGGCATAATTTTCATACTTCAGGTTACAACTCAACTTGTGCTGATTTGACGGTACAGGTTATGAAAACTCAACAAATGAATATTTCTTTCGGTTGTTATGGTGCCAGAGCCATTAGTGATATTAGTGATTTTGAAGCCTATGTTTCTGTACCGTTTCAACAGTTGCCCACACTGGTAGGGGCACTGGAAAAATTATCGGTAAAAAGTATTCCGGAGGCTCGGCGGCGGATCTATATGCCGCCAGTTATAGATAAAGTAGCTTATGCTGAACCGGTAGGAGGTAATTCGGTTGATGTTCGTATTGACAGCAACCAGTGCACCGGCTGTGGTTTATGTGAAGCGTTTTGTCCGGAAGCCGTAATTAGGATGGTGACTGTGGATGGGAAGCAAACGGCAAGTGCATCAGCTGCCGAGAAATGCTGTGCCTGCTATACCTGTGCCGGGCAGTGCCCGCAAAAGGCCATACAGCTAACAGTCAGGTAAACAAACTAAAATTGCGTAAAATTGGGGGATAAAGGATGAGTGAAGTAAAAAAGACGGCATGCCATTTCTGCCATATGAACTGTGGTATGCTTGCAACAGTCGAAAATGGAGTGATAACAAAGGTTGTGGGAGATCCGGAGCATCCATTTAATGCAGGGGCGCAATGCCCACGGGGAGTTTCGGCATTAGATCACCTCAACCACCCCAACCGGATCAACTATCCCCTTAAAAGGGTAGGTGAACGCGGGTCAGGTGAATTCAAACGTGTATCCTGGGAAGAGGCATTAGATGACATTGCGGCACGTTTAACTGCTTTAAAAGAAAAGTATGGTGCTGAGACAATCACTACTACCGGGGGAACTAACCGGACTGACGATTTTGCCCGGAGGCGTTTCTTCAATCTCGTGGGTAGTCCGAATGTTGTTCATACAGCTCCTGTTTGCTGGATTCCTAACTTTTTAACCGAGGCAGCGTCCTACGGTTGGGCTGCTTTCGACCCTGAAATTGCGGGAGCAAAATGTGCTGTTATATGGGGTCATAATGGCGGGTCTTCCTATTTGCCGGAAATGCGTGGTATGTTACAAGCTAAAGCTAACGGAACCAAAATTATAGTTATTGATCCGAACTACAGTGAAACAGCCTCGAAAGCAGACATTTGGATGCCTTTAAAGCCGGGTTCGGACAATGCTCTGGCACTTGCTTGGTTAAATGTTATTATTAATGAAGGTTTATGTGATTATGAGTTTATTGAAAATTGGACAGTAGGATTTGAAGAATTAAGTGAAAGAGTAGAAGAATACACGCCTGAATGGGCAGCCGAAAAAACCGGTCTTTCTCCGGAATTGATTGCTGAGACTGCCAGAATGTACGCGATGAGCAAGCCGGCTTGTATCGTATGGGGAGTCGCTACTGACCAATTAGGAAAAGGCAGTGCAGCTTCCGCTCAAGCACGGGTTGCGCTGCGTATCATTTGCGGCAATTTAGACGTTCCGGGCGGCGATGTAATGCCTGGTCCCCATCCAACCTTCATTACTGACTGGGAAATGGAATTAAATGATATGCTGCCAGAAGAGCAGCGGGCGAAACAGTTGGGGTCAGAGCGGTTTAAATTGAACTCTTGGCCAGGCTACACAATGTTAACCGAAAATATGTTGCGCGTATGGGGCAAAAGTATCCCGGCAGAATGGTTTTGTGAAGCTAATCCCTCGACAGTATTTAGAGCCATGGCAACAGAAAAACCCTACCCGGTAAAAGCCTGTATCACATTGGCCAATAATCCGTTAGTATCGTACGCAAACTCCAAACTAGTTTATGAAGGATTAAAAAATCTTGATTTGTATGTAGTAATGGAGTATTGGATGACGCCATCAGCTATGCTGGCCGACTATATTTTACCTGCTGCTTCCTGGTTGGAAAGACCGGTTATGACTACCACGTACGGGGTTTCTGATTGGCTGATTGCTTCCGAGAAAGCAATTGAACCATTGTATGAGCGTAAGACTGATACCGAGTTCTGGTCAGAACTTGGTCATAGAATGGGGCAAGCAGAGTATTGGCCTTGGAAAACTGATGAAGAAATATTCAAGTACCGACTCGATCCGATCGGCTTAGAACTTGAAAGTTATGAAGAATTTGTTGAGCTGTACCGGATGCATTTTGCGGAGCGTGATTACCGCAAATATGAAACTCGTGGCGTGGCTACACCGTCAGGCAAAGTTGAACTGAAAATCTCCATCTTTGAACAGCTTGGTTATGATCCGCTGCCTCACTATGTAGCACCGCCATTCAGCGCTGAAGCCAAACCAGAATTGGCGGAGCAATATCCATTAAGTCTTGTTGCCGGTGGTGGTTTTATGCCGTTCTTCCATTCGGAACATCGGGAAATAACAAGAATTCGATTGTTAAGACCATATCCACGGGTTGCCATTAATCCGACTCTTGCCCAAAATCGTAACATCAAAGAGGGCGAATGGGTTTGGATTGAAACGCCAACCGGCAAGGTTAAGCAGACCGCGTTTATCACCTCGGCTGTAGCACCTGATGTTATTCAGGCAGAACGTGGCTGGTGGTTCCCGGAAAAGGAAGTAAAAGCTCCTAGCTTAATGGGCGTATTTGAATCCAATATTAACGTATGCGTGGATGACGATCTGGACACCTTAGATGAGCTTTGCGGTAGCTTTTGCTCTAGAGGCATTATGTGCCGGATTTCGAAAGTGGAGGGGAACGACTAATGCACTGGGGAATGCTAATTGATTTGACAAAATGTGTTGGCTGCCATGCCTGCACGATTGCTTGTCAAAATGAAAACAAATTACCTTTTGATATGAAATACTGTAAGGTTTCCAAAGTGGGGCCGATTGGGGAGTATCCGAATTTAACTTCCTATAATATTACGATAGGGTGTATGCATTGCCAGGATGCCCCCTGTGTGGATGGTTGTCCTACAGGTGCCAGTCATCACCGCGAAGATGGTATTGTGGCAATTGACCCGGAAAAATGCGTAGGCTGTCAATTCTGTATGGTAGTTTGCCCCTATGGTGTGCGCCAAATGAATGAAGAAAATGGAGTCGTTGAAAAGTGCTCCATGTGTTTCACTCGATTAGACGAGGGTATGGTTACTCGGTGTGTAGAAACCTGCCAGTTAAAGGCAAGACATGTTGGTGATCTTGACGATCCTGACAGTGAGATCGTGAAATTGATACGGAAAAATAATGCACAGCCGTTGTACCCACATTTAGGAACTAAACCATCGATTTACTATATTATGCCATAGGAGGAGGGGCTAGCATGGAAAAACAGCAGGAATATTGGGGAAGTCAACCGGCGTGGTACTTTTTTCTAGCCGCAATGGGAGCGATGATGTTTGTTATTGCTGCAGTAACAGATTTGGTAGGAAATCCAATAGCCGGACAAATTAACGGCTGGGTAAGTATCGTGGCATTGGCAGCGGCCGGAGTAGGTGCATTGTTACTCTTAGAAGAGTTAACTCATAAAACCAAGGGACATTTGGTTAATGCACGTCCGTTTGCTTCTGTTATGAGCTTTGGCTCACTCATACAAAGTTTATATATGCCGTTGGTATTTATATATGGAACATTTTTCTTTAGTTTTATTCCTTGGGCAGGATTTGGTTGGCTCAAGACGATTGTTGCGGTTCTGGCTATTATAGCGGCTCTGCTCTATGTAACCTACCCGGGAGTCGAGTTGGGTGAAGCAAAAGGTAGAGGTTTCTGGAATGGTGGCGGCCTGATTGGTGTTTTCTTAATTAATGGGACTGCAACTGGAGCTGCCGCATTAATTCTGGTATTGTGTATATTTGGATATGGTGAAAATGCTTATACTGCTACCATTAAAAATATTTTGGCTGCTTTGTTAGTCGCTCAGCTATTTGCTATACCTGGCTATGTATTAGGAATGAAGTTGTCATCAGCCGAGGAAGCGCGGCGGGGAGCCAATAAATTATGGAGTGGCGAGTTTAGCTCAGCTTTTTGGGCTGGAGTCGTTATCTTCGGAACTTTAGTACCAATGGTCATTAGCTTGCTATTTACTTCTGTATACTGGTTAGTTATGGCAGCAGTACTGGTTCTTGTTGGTGGAGCATGTTTCAGAATCGACTTCTTAAGAGCTGCAGTAAGAGTTGTTTTGCCTGGTGAGGAAAAGGATGAAATGAGCAGAAAAGAAATCGCCAAGCTGGCTATTGCTCTGGAAAATCGTTGGCAGGAAAAGGCTTGTTGGTTAAATTCACAAAAATAAGTAGGGATATCACTTATGCGCAAAGAGATAGTTTTTGCCACTAGGGAAGACGAGGCTGAATTACAGGATCTATTCACAGGCTACGGCATGGGCCTTGCTGGCGATATTGAGGAACACGTACTGGTAAAGACAGATAATAAAGTGTCAGCAGGGGCGATGTTATCTCAAACCGATACTAACTTCTTTCATGTATTAGTATTTGCTGTCAAAGAAGATGGACGTAACAAGGGAATTGGCAGTCAATTGTTACAAGAAATGATTAAAAACCCTGAAAAGTACTGCCAAACTCCATTTGATAGTAATGACAGCTCATACAAGGTTACGACAGTTGCAAAAGGTGATGCCGTACGTTTTTATGAAAAGAACGGGTTTGTCACTTGTGATTTTTCCGAACTAGCTGAGCCTTATGATGAGCAGTGTTTAGAATGTCCGGACAAAGAGGACTGTAAGCCTGTTGCGATGATCGTTGAATGCCATAAATAATTATACCTTATAAGAATAGGTACAACGAGGAGCGAACTGACGTGGAAGCGACTTTTATATTACTAGGGACCGGGGCAGGGCCTGGTTTACCTTCCTTCTTCTGTGATTGTGTAGGATGCCAGGAAGCCAGAAGCAATCCTGAGTTAGCCAGAACACGCAGTGGAGCATTCATCGACACCGGGAACAGCAAGATACTTATTGATGCTTCTCCTGATTTACGGCGTCAACTTATCAGAGAAAACATTACCCAGGTTGACTGTATATTTATGACTCATTGGCACTATGATCATTTTGGCGGACTTGGAGAACTTGAATATTATGTTAAATTAGCGAGAAACAAAGCGATTCCTATATTCTTGCCACCTAGTGCAGTAAAGCAGTTTACGGATGCGTTCCCTAATTTGATAGAAATTTTTGAGGTTAAATCATGGGAGTTTAACAAGCAATACAGTTTGGGTGATTTACACTTGACTCCTTTGCCTGCAAATCACGGGATAGAAACGGCGGGTTTTTTGCTGGAATCAATGGGTAATAGGCTTGCCTATTACCCGGATACCGCCGGGCTTCCGGAAGCTAGTGCTGCAAAGGTACGTGGGGTTGATTGGTTGATATGTGATGCGACTTTTCATGGAGAGAATTGGTTTCCCCATGCTCATATGTCAATTGAGCAGGCAGTGGATCTTGGCAACCAAATTCGAGCTAAAAAAACGGTGATTACTCATTTGGCTATACATTACAGCCAACCAGTGACCACAAATCAGCTCGCTGAGGAAGTTGCAAACTATGAGAATGTATATGTCGCTTATGATGGAATGCGTATTAAATTTTAGAATGGTTTATTAATTAAGAGGTGGGAGTATGAAAAAGTCTCTAGGAACTAAATTATTTGCTATGCCCTCGCCGGTATGGGTTGTAGGAAGCTACGATGCTAATGATCAGCCTAATATTATGACTGTTGCGTGGGGTGGGATATGTTGCTCGGCTCCCCCATGTATAGCAATTTCATTGCGGAAATCACGATTGACGTATACTAACATTCTTCAGCAGAAAGCATTTACGATTAATATACCAACAGTACAACATATAGCTGAAGCAGATTATATTGGCCTTGTTTCAGGTAAAAATACAGATAAATTTGGAGTGACTGGCCTTACTCCGATAAGAAGTGATAATGTTAACGCACCCTATGTTAATGAGTTTCCCTTAGCTTTTGAGTGCAAACTCCTTCATGCTATTGAAATGGGGGCTCACACGCAATTTATTGGTCAAATTCTTGGCGTCAAAGCAGATGAAGAAATTCTTGATTCAAATGGAACTCCGATGGCTAGTATGATTAATCCATTAATTAGTAGTGCTTCAGACCGCTCCTATTATGCATTTGGAGAATATTTAGGTCAAGCCTATTCTCATGGTCTAGCATTTTTGGATAACCACGAGGGTGAATTGAATTAATATAGATTCGGCGGTCTAAAGAACTTGGTAACAGGCAAAGTAAAAAGAAAATTGTTAATTTCAAAATGACACAAAATGACACGATGTTTCTCAAAATAAAAAATAAATAAAATATCACAAAAGCTAAGGCAGCGATAAATGCTTACTATGCAAGAGTTTTCGGGATTGGATAATGGAAAAAAAGATTGGCACGATTTTTGCAATAAAAAGTAATTAGAAATAAATAATAACTGGCACTCCGAGCTGCATGACCTAAAGTTATCCATGGTCTGGCAGTCTGAACGAGTAGTTCACGGGGTAGCGAAAGAAATTTCACTACCTCCCAATCTGGGAAAGGAGGCGCTTCATGAGTTTTGAGATAAAAACTTCTGTGCGCTTCTCGCAGAAGTTTTATTTATATTCTGATAAAGATTTCGTTTTACTAAATCTAGGAAGGGAGTGAATGAACTGTGTTTGACAGTTATGCTCGAAATATTGATTATTTACGTGTTTCTGTTACAAATAGGTGTAATTTACGATGCAAATATTGTATGCCTGAAGAGGGAATAGAAGATCTTGGCCATGACAATATACTAAGCCTGGAAGAAATTGCTCATCTTGTTAGGGTTGCTGCCCGGATAGGAATTCAAAAGGTTAGGTTGACAGGTGGAGAACCACTTGTTCGTAGAAATATTACGAAACTTATTGCAGATATCGCCCAGATTCCTAAGATTAATGATATAGCAATTACGACAAACGGAATGCTATTTGCTGATATGGCAGAAGAACTGAAGGCGGCCGGTTTAACCAGGGTTAATTTCAGTTTAGATAGTCTTGATGAAGATAAGTTCAAATATATAACTAGCCGTGGAAATTTGAGTGAAGTGGTGCGTTCCATTTCCAAAGCGTTAGAATTAGGAATGGTCCCGATTAAAATTAATACTGTAGTGATGAAAGGCATCAATGATGATGAGATATTGGACTTTGTTGAATTAGCCCAAAAAATGCCGCTACATATTCGCTTTATTGAGTTTATGCCTGTGGGGGATATACCCTTTTATAAAGCAGACCGGGTTGTGACGGTAAGTGAAATTAGAGAGCGCATTGAGCAAAAATATGAATTATATAAAGGTGCCAATGTACAAGGTAATGGTCCGGCTAAGTCCTATCAAATACGCGGCGGAATGGGGTCGGTTGGCTTTATCAGTGCTATGAGTGATCATTTTTGCGGAGAGTGCAACCGGATTCGGATGACGGCTGATGGTAAACTTCGCAGTTGCTTGTTTGGTAAGCAAGAATTTAATGTAAAATTAGCACTGCAAAATCACGCCAGCGACGAAATAATTGCAGAACTCTTTAGCAAAGCAATCAGAGAAAAGCCTAACCGGCATCATATGAATGAAGGTTGGGGAGCGGACAATAAACGCAAGATGTACCAAATAGGGGGATAAGCATGGATTTTACTCATTTCAATAATTCCGGATATGCTCGGATGGTAGATGTCAGTGAAAAAAATGATACTGTACGTTCAGCAACGGCACAGGCAATTGTTCATATGCAGCCAGCTACTTTACAAGTCATCAAAAGTGGCGGGATCCAAAAAGGAGACGTTCTGGGAGTTGCTCAGGTAGCTGGCATAATGGGAGCAAAACAAACGTCTAGTCTTATTCCCATGTGCCATCCCCTAATGTTGACTTCTGTAGATATTAAGTTTGAAATGGACGAATTAAATTCCAGTATAATCATACGTTGTCAGGTTAAAACGACAGGAAAAACCGGTGTGGAGATGGAAGCTATCAGTGGTGTCAGTATTGCCGCTTTGACGATCTATGATATGAGCAAGGCCATTGACCGCTGGATGGAAATTACGGATATAAAACTTATGGAAAAAATGGGCGGCAAAAGCGGTCATGTTAAGCGAGATCAATAGTGAACGTTAGTTGCTTTCTCACTTATACGGGAGGGATAAACATGGCAAAAGTACTAGCAGTAAATATAAGTGAAAAAAAGGGAGAGCCTAAGCAGGCAATTGAAAAAGGCTATTTTGAAGTTAACTCTGGCTTGCAAGGGGACGCACACGCCGGAAACTGGCACAGACAGGTAAGCCTGCTTGGAAACGAGAGTATTGATAAGATTAGAAATCTGGGGTTTGACCAGCTTGAAACAGGAAGTTTTGCCGAAAACATTACTACAGAAGGTATCGTTTTGTTTGAGCTTCCGGTAGGAACTAAACTTAAGGTCGGCGAAACACTGATGGAAGTGACACAAATCGGTAAAGAGTGTCACAAGGGGTGTGCCATCAGAGAAAAGACAGGAGACTGTGTTATGCCTAGAGAAGGCATTTTTACCATAGTACTTACCCCAGGCTGGATAAAAGCCGGCGACAAAATAGAGATGATCGGTTAATTTTGGAAGGGTAAACCGAGAGGAGAAAGAAGCCATGCAGATAGTCAGAGTGGAAGAAGCAATAGGCAATGTGCTATGTCATGACATTACTAAAATAGTACCTGGCGAATTCAAGGGCGAAGCCTTTAAAAAAGGACATATCATTACAGAAGAAGATATACCTAGCCTCTTGAAGCTGGGAAAGGAACATCTTTATGTATGGCAATTGAAAAAAGGATTTTTGCATGAAAATGACGCGGGACTACGTCTTGCGCAGGCAGTAAAGGGGCAAGGACTTAGCATGACCGAACCCAGTGAAGGCAAGGTTAATCTTATAGCAGAGCATGATGGAATGGTTGCTATAAATGAAGAGCTCCTAACAGGTATTAATATGATTGAAGAGATCGTTGTTGCGACCCGTAATAACAGCAGGCCTGTGAAAAAAGGAGATAAGATTGCCAGTGTCCGGGTTATCCCCTTACTGGTTGATGAAACAAAAATAGAAATGGTGGAGAAAATTGCTCAGCAAGCCGAGGTTGCTGCTGTTAAACCGTTTCGTTCTTATAAAGTGGGCGTTATTACGACCGGCAGTGAGGTTTATCATGGACGTATTCAGGATAAGTTTGGGCCGGTTGTAAAAGCAAAAGTTGAAGGATTTGGCTGCAACGTACTTGAGCACATTTTTGTCCCCGATGATGCGGAAAAAATATCGCAAGCTGTGAGTGCATTGATCGCTAATGGTGCTGAGCTGATATTGACAACAGGGGGCATGTCGGTTGACCCTGATGATGTTACTCCCAGTGGAATTAGAAAAGCAGGTGCGGAAATTGTAACCTATGGTGCGCCTGTATTGCCGGGATCGATGCTGATGGTGGCGTATTTGGGGGAAGTACCGGTTTTAGGACTGCCGGGCTGTGTAATGTATCATAAAACGACTGTGTTTGATCTTGTCCTGCCGTTGGTTCTGATAGGTCAGCATATTACAAGGCCAATGGTCGTGAAATTGGGAATGGGCGGCTTATGTCTAGAGTGTGAGGTTTGTCAGTACCCCGCTTGCTCATTTGGTACTGGTGCGTGAAAAGGAAGCTGGAGGTGGAAAAATGAAGACAGGTATTCCATTGGAAGAAGCGCAGACATTGTTATTAAATTTTACCCATCCGGTTACAGAATGTCAGGTGTCGTTGACTAGCGCTGTCGGCAGAATTTTAAGTCAAGATGTACGAACAGGCATTAACCTGCCGCCATTTGACAAATCGCCTTTGGATGGCTATGCGTTACAGGCGAAAGATACTGAACTAGCTAACTCATCGAATCCTGTGACACTGGAAGTTATCGAAGAGGTACAAGCTGGCTATATGCCTAAAAAACAGGTAACTCCGGGAACGGTTACCAAGGTTATGACTGGGGCTCCGATACCAAACGGCGCAGATGTAATTGTCAAATTTGAGGACGTAAAAAGAGCGGGAAATAAGGTCGAACTATATTATCCCCTAAAAGCAGGAAACGATATCATTCGAGCTGGTGAGGACTTACGGCAGGGAGAAGTTATTGCTAAGAGAGGTACGGTGTTGACTCCGCCACTTGTAGGGCTGTTAGCTGCAATTGGAGTAGATGAAATACCGGTTTTTAGTAAAACCAGAATAGCTATTCTTAGTACCGGTGACGAAGTGATCGATCCAGCAGAAGAGCTGAGGCCAGGAAAGATATATAATTCCAATCAACATTTTCTAAGTGCCTATTGTTCGCAACTAGGGGCAGCGCCTGTGGCAATGGGAATTGTTCCTGATGAAAAAGAAGCTATAGTTGAGCGCCTTACCCAAGCATTAGACTTAGCAGATTTAGTAATTACTACGGGGGGCGTTTCAGTAGGTGATTACGATATAGTACCAGCCGCTTTTAAGGAAATTGGGGCAGATATCATTTTTCGAAAAATTGATATGAAGCCAGGTTCGCCGATGATAGCTGCAAGCTACAATAATAAATTAATTATTGGCCTTTCGGGAAACCCGGCCGCCGCCTATATAACCTTTGATTTGATCGTTGTGCCTTTAATTAAAATAATGCTCGGGCTTGATCAAAAAATGCCGCCCAAAATTTTGGCAATTCTGAAAGACAGCTTTAATAAATCAAGTACACAGCGCAGATTTTTACGGGCAAAAGTACAGACAATTAACAATACTAATTATATAGAACTTACAGGCGCGCAAAGTAATGGCGTTCTGAAATCCATGGTTGCTTGTAATGCACTAATTGACGTGCCTGCGGGAAGTGGCCCGCTAGTCGCCGGACAAGAAGTTTCAGCAGTTATGGTAGGAAGCGGCAGTGAACTCTTTATATAAGCGGTGGAAAACAACCTAAGGACAGTACCCTATATTACTGACTAAACTAGTTTCTTTAGTAAATCAGAAAGTAGTTACTTTCTGATTTACTAAAGTTAACTCAGCTCTCGTCATTCGCCACAGGTTTGATGCGAGCCAAGTTATCTTAAATTTTATAGGGGAGGTCTAAATTTGAAAGGGTTTCAAGGACAAGAGTTAACAAGGGTTATTGAAATCGATCGAAAGGCTTGTAAAGGCTGCGATTCCTGCAAGTCGTTTTGCCCGACAGGAGCTATCGACGGCAAATATGGAGCCGTTCATACGATCAACAGTGAAAGGTGTATTTCTTGTGGACAATGTTTGGTAAATTGTCCTTTTGGAGCACCGCAGGATAAGGTTGACGTTGTTGACAAAGTAATTGCACAGCTAAAAAACAAACAGCTCACAGTTGTTGCAACAATTGCCCCGGCAGTACGTGTTGCTATCGGTGAAGAGTTCGGCATGGAACCAGGCAGCCTGGTAACCGAAAAAATGTATGGAGCCTTGAAACAGGCTGGGTTTAAAGTTCTTGACACGGTCTTTACTGCTGACCAGACCATTATGGAAGAAGGCATGGAGCTTATTGCCAAGATCCGCCACTATGCATTAGGGGAGCCGACAGAACATCATTTAGGGCCTTTGCCACAGTTTACTTCGTGTTGTCCGGCCTGGGTTCGGTATGCCGAGCTGTACTACCCCGAACTTTTACCTAATATGTCTTCCGCCAAGTCACCAATGATGATGGCTGGTGCACTCGGAAAAACCTATGGTGCCAAGGAAGTCTGGAAGGTTAACCCGGAAGATATTTTTATGGTAGGCGTTATGCCCTGTACTGCCAAAAAATTTGAAGCTTCCCGTCCTGAATTCACAAGTGCTTCGGATTACTGGAAAACACAAGGCCGATCAGGGAGCTATCCTGATATTGATGTAGTGCTCACTACCCGGGATTTAGCCCGATTGTTTAAGAAACTAAATATTGATATTAAGACGGTCGCTGAGTTTACTGACCAGGATAATCCTTTGGCTCAATACAGTGGTGCCGGTACGATCTTCGCCAATACTGGCGGTGTAATGGAAGCTGCTTTACGGACTGGTTATTTTGTAATTACTGGTAAGGAACTGGATGTGCTTGAATTCAAGCCTGTTCGCGGCCTCAAAGGCGTAAAGGAAGCTAGCGTTACCATGAAAGATGCTATAACAGGTAAAGAAGTTACGCTGAAGGTAGCGGTAGCTCACGGCACCAAGGAGAACGTAAAACCGCTCCTGGAAGAAGTCAAAGCCGGTAAATCACCCTATCACTTTATCGAAATTATGAATTGTCCGGCCGGCTGTGTCAACGGTGGCGGTCAGCCAATCAATCCTATGGGTACTTCCTGGCTGGATAAAGCCAAGGCTGTACTGCCGTGGTCATAAGGAGGGAACACAATGGCACAGTATGATTATATAGAAAAGGCCGTGAAGGTCTCACGGCGTGAATTCATAGGAATTGTAGGTGTAGCCGGTGCAATCTTGTGGACCGGGGCCTATGTTGCTACCGATTTGGTACAAGACCGCACAAAATACATCAAGCTGCGGGCGCAAGGCATCTATGCAGATGATGTAAAAGCAAAAATCCGTCAAAGCCATAACAATCAGGCGGTTACTGATGTGTACAAAAAATTTGCCCACAATCCACTCAGTAATTTAGCCGAGGAACTGTTTCACACGAAATATGTAGACAGAACGAAATTAGTGTAGGAGGGATAATTGATGAGCCAGCATGATGAACATGGACCGCGGGT
Organism: Sporomusa silvacetica DSM 10669; assembly: GCF_002257705.1. Lineage (GTDB taxonomy): Bacteria > Bacillota > Negativicutes > Sporomusales > Sporomusaceae > Sporomusa > Sporomusa silvacetica. The sequence continues at coordinate 28,371 of NZ_LSLK01000113.1, read as the reverse complement.
ACTCAAGCACCCTCTTATCTCGCGGCTATTTCACTGGGGATTGATTTTAGGTTTTTTACCGGCAGCCATTACCGGATTTTTTATTTGGCTAAAACCATTTGGTGAAGATCTGCAAAATTTGATTATGCAAATCCATATTGTTGGTGCAGGCATTCTTACGTTAGCGTGTATTTTTTACACGATCTTTGCCTTGGACAGAATTGTAGCCTTTACTCGCCGGATATTTACCTTTGATGAGCGGGATATGGCCTGGATGAAGATTTGTGGTGGCTATCCACAGAAAATGCTATTAGGTAAAACCATTCCAGTGCCGCCAATGGGTAAAATGAACTCTGGCCAAAAATAAATGGGGATTATGATGCTGATTGGTGGTATACTTTTAATTGTTACCGGTTGGGCACTATACGCCTTCCTGCCGGTAGCGCCTAAAGTAGCCATGTACTGGTTTGATATGGTGCATTTGGTGGTTGGTATTGTTCTGGGAGTGAGCGTATTCGCGCATATCTTCCTCGGAATTTACAATTGGGGCGAATTTTTGTGCATGTTTGGTGATGGAACTCAGCCGCTCCATGAGGCTGAGCATCATAACCCGGTATGGGTTGAAAACGAAATTATGCGAGTAAAAGCCAATGAGTCTGTACCTGTTACAGGGCAGCAGCATGTACGTTAACAATAAGGCGCAGAAGTAGCTCACTATTTTGAACGGCTATATACAAACATTTTAAAAAGATTGCAGGTGGGTGGTGTGTTATAAACACCCATTTGCACCTGCAAAATTTTTAATAAGAAGGTATAATAGAAATAGAATTCAATGGGTTAGGGGGGCTATTATGGCGGTGAGCGGTATAATTTTGGCAGGAGGACGCAGTTCACGCATGGGACGTGATAAAACACTGTTATTATTTAAAAATGAAACTCTTATCGAGCGTACTGTGCGTAAACTGCAGAATTTTGTGGATGAAATAATTATTGCCAGTAACCACACTGCAAAATATAATTTACCGGGAATTGTGGAGGTTCCAGACAGCTACCCGGGCATGGGTCCGCTCGGAGGAATGCATGCAGGACTTATGACCGCCCAACATCAATATTCATTTATAGTCTCCTGTGATATGCCATTTTTTACAGAAGAGTTAGCCAGGTATTTACTGGAGCGAAGAGCGGGGTGTGACGTAGTCGTTCCCGAGATAGGAAACCGGTTGGAACCACTCTGCGCAGTCTATTCACGCAATTGCATAAAACCGATAGAAAAGTGTTTGCAAGCAGGTGTTAGTCAGGTGTTTAGATTTTATCCTGATGTAAGAGTATGCAAAATAGTTGAAAGCGATTTACGGCAGGTAGGAGACATTAAAGAAATATTTTGTAACCTTAATACACCAGAAGATTTATACTATCTTGGTGAGAGCGACAAACCGGTTAGTTAATCTACCGGTGTAATAGTTAGCCTACGTGGCTTTGTATAGGAAGCTATAGTTGTCCATTGGGAACAGCTGAATCGTGAAAATATCTGAAGCGAGGTGATAATATGAAAACATATGAAGTTAAGTATCACCTTTGCCCAACTGCAGGTGAGGTTATCTTAATGGTGAATACAGTAGAAACTAGTAGTCCGGAAGATGCTAAGAAAATGGTATATAGAATGCTGTATAAAAACAAACCAAGTAACGCAAAAGTTAAGTTCATGTATGTGCGCAAAGTAGCAAATAATTAATCTGCGCTCGAGTGCTGGGAGAGAGAATCATTATGAGATATGAAGGAAATATTTACAGCCCCTATATAGCAGGAGACGATTATATATTGCAGTGTACAATTGGCTGCAGTCATAATCAGTGTACATTTTGCTATATGTATAAAGATAAGCAATATCGCTTGCGTGAGCTAAATGAAATTCTAAAGGATATTGAGCTCGCAAAAGAATATTATGGTGATGTAAAGAAGGTTTTTCTTGCAGACGGTGATGCACTAAGTATGCCGGCAGAGAGTTTGATAAAGATATTAGACTGCCTGTATGATACTTTTCCCAGTCTCACTTATGTTGGAACTTACGCGAGCGCCGTTAGCATATTGAATAAAACGCTTGCTGAATTGATAGAGCTTCAAAAACATGGACTAGTAGAGGCTCATCTGGGTATAGAGAGCGGAGATGAACAAGTTCTTCGTGCTATACAAAAAGGTGTTAGCTGTGGGGAAATGGTTCAAGCAGGGAGAAAGATAAGGCAAGCGGGTATAAATTTATTTGTTACCGTGATTTTAGGGTTGGCAGGTAAAGCACCTAAAGCTTGGGAGCATGCAAAGAATACGGCTCAGATTTGTAATGAGATCCAGCCGGATTATATAGGTATTCTAACGATTATAGTACAGCCAGGAACTGAGCTCTATGAGAAAACTCAAAGAGGGGAGTTCGAAGTCCCGGAAGAAATGGAAATATTGGCAGAGCTGCGCTTAATGATTCGTGATATGGAACTGAAACATTCCGGTATTACTTCGATTCATCCATCTAACTGTATTTATTTAGAAAATATAATGCCTGAAGGCAAAGACGAACTTCTTCAAACACTTACCACAATTATAGACAGTAAAGACGTTTCCCAGCTTCGTCCACGCGAGACAGACAGGGTGTAATGAAAATTGCTGCCGATGGTGCATTAGGATAAGATGAAGTTGTAACGAAAACAGGGCCGTATGGCCCTGTTTTCGTTATCTATAGTATGAGTACTAAACAAAATAAGTAAAGTGTGTAATCAGCATAGTTAAAAATAAAAAAGTTTTGTAACAAGGGCGAGAAAGTGGTAGTATTAAAGAAGTTTTTATTTAAGGAGATGAGTATGTGAAAGTGCGCTTTGCCAAAATCGCCGTTTTGTTGAGTGTTGCCGGAGTGTTTTTTGCTTATCCGGCCCCCAGTGGCTTAAGCGTAACAGCGTGGCATTTATTTGGTGTGTTTGTTGCTTTAATACTGGGTCTTATTTTGCAACCATGTTCTGAACCGACGTTATTATTAGTTATCACAACTTTGTCAGGTATATTTGTTCTGCCCATTCGTGAGATATTAGTTGGGTACACTGATGCTATGATGTGGCTGACACTGGTAGCTTCGATGATTGGTGTCGGCCTAAAAAAGTCAGGACTTACCCGCAGGATTGGTCTTTGGTTAATTAGTCAGTTTGGCAAGACAACGCTGCGGATTGGTTATATTTTAAGCTTTATTGATATGATACTGGCTACTAGTACGCCGTCTTCACCAGCCCGAACAGGCGGATTGGTGTATCCGCTGGCTGAGGGGGTTATTGATGCCAGCAGTTCCGATAACCCGGAAGGTAAGCAGCGAACTGGTGCCTATTTTACCCTGCTGACATTTACTGCCAGTATGCTTTCCGGTGGTTTGTTCATGACTGGGATGGGGCCAAATCTAATCAATGTTAAGCTGGCTCAGGATGTGCTAGGCATAAGTATTAGTTGGCCATTATGGACCCTGGCGGCGTTGCCGGGGTTTATCGGTTTTTTATTGACACCTTATATTGTATATAAGTTATGTCCGCCGGACACTACCTCTATGGCAGCGGTGCGGGCCAGTGCTAGGCGTGAATTGGCAGGTATGGGCCATATTAGCAGGAATGAGTTAACTGCAATTGGAATATTTTTAACAATATTGATTCTATGGTCCACAGGTACGGTAACAAAAGTAGATAGCACGCTAGTAGCCTTTATTGGTGTATCACTTATGCTGGTAACCGGAGTTCTTAATTGGAATGACTTGGCTGAAACCAAAGAAATGTGGTCGCTTCTCATTTGGTTTGGTGCGATTTTAGGTTTTTCAGTGGCCCTGACCAAGCTGGAATTTTTTACTTGGTTTGCTGGTGTTATCAAACTATTGCTGCCGACCGCCGGCTTGGGTTCCTATAGTATTTTGCTGCTAGTGGCGGCGCTGGCCATTTTGCCGCACTATTTTTTCGTATCCTATACGGGCTATGTGGTAGCCTTTTCACCACTTATTTTTTCATTTGTCGCAGCTACTGATGTACCCAGGTATCCGGCCTTTTTTGTGTTAGCCTATTTAATGATTATTTCTTGCACATTGACTCATTATGGCAACGCGTTAGGGCCGCTTTTGATGGAAAAGGGATATAATGATAAAAAGACCTGGTGGTGTGTTGGCACTGTGATTACTGTGCTGCATGTGGTGCTATATTTGACAGTAGGCGTTGTTTATTGGCGGTTGATTGGATTATGGTATTAGCAGTACGTTATACGAGGAGCTGTAGCAATGATTATAGAATTTGAAGGAATTAGACCAACGCTTGATGAAAGAACTTTTGTTGCCGATGGTGCTAAGGTTATTGGTAATGTTACTATGAAACAATTTAGTAGTCTGTGGGTCAATGTTGTTGTCAGAGGGGATGTAAATCGAATTGAAATTGGCCGCTACAGCAATGTACAAGATAACTGTGTTGTGCATGCAGGCGATAACCAGCCGACAATAATTGGTGACTATGTTACTGTTGGGCATAATACCATCATTCATAGCTGTATTATTGAAGAGCATTGCTTAATTGGCATGGGGGTCAGTATTCTTGCAGGTGCAATGGTAGGTAAAGGTAGCATTATTGCTGCCGGAGCAGTAGTCAAGGAGAATCAGATTATTCCTCCTCATTCCCTAGTGGTTGGCGTTCCTGGTAGAGTTGTGAAATTTGTACCAGAGGAATGGGACAGCATTCATGCTCAGGCAATAAAATACAAGACACTATGGAGGAAATGGCGTAAACTTCTGCGCGGCGCTGACGGCGAAGGCTATCAGGGTGAAAATATAATATAATGTCGAAGGAGGTTAGTATTATGGACTTGGAATTTATTTACAAGCGTCATAGTGTACGTCAATTTACAGAGGAACAAGTCCCGGAGCAAACAATTAAAGAGTTAATTAAAGCGGCTACTTATGCACCCTCAGGGAAAAACCAGCAGAATTGGCATTTTGTTGTTATCACAAATAAAAAGAAAATTGCCGAGATTGCCCGGATTGTTGAGAGAAAGAACGCTGAGTTGTGCACATATTTATGTGATGAGACAAAAATCAAGGGGTTAAAAGGAAGCCTGCCCTATCAAACAGTTTTCAAAGCTGCTCCTGTGCTGATTCTTGTGTATGCCGGTCCTTATTATACTATCGCTGATATGCTTTTAGCTGATGGCATTATGTCCCGCGAGGAAGCCATAAAATATGCCAACCCCAATCCTGGTATTCAAAATATCGCAGCCGCCTTGGAAAATCTACTGTTAGCTGCTGCTAGCCTGGGTTATGGCACTTGCTGGATGACCGGACCGACGCATGCCGCGGAAGATATTTCTGCATATATTGGTTTTAATAAAGAAGGCTATCAGCTGGCTGCCATGACACCACTGGGTATCCCTGCTGCTGATAAAGTATCAGTTCCGCCGCGAAAACCGGTGGAGGATGTATTGACTTTTATTTCTTGAGCTAAGAAAAGAATGGTGTTGTACCTAAAGCAACCGTCTGTTGAAGAAAAAATCCGGATAGCCGGATTTTTTCTTTATATCAAGGATACATTAGCAATGTATCTATTACTCAGTGGAGGTTAGGTAATTCGACGATGGAACAAGCAGTACTTAATCATATCGACACCTATGGTTACTTTGCTATTTTTGTAGCTATGTTGCTTACTGGGACAGGCCTGCCCTTGCCAGGGGAATTAACCTTGGGGGTTACCGGTTATTTAGTATATAGCGGACAACTAGAAATGCTTCCTGCTATCGCGGTCACCGCATTAGGAGATTTAATGGGGGCTGTTATTAGTTATGGACTGGGTTTGTTTAGCAGAACAAATATAGCTCAACATTTTTCTTTCCTCATACCAACTGAATCGAAAATGCTGATTATTGAGAAATGGCTTACTCAATACGGCATTTTTACCATTGTTTTTGGAAGACTGTTACCTGTTATTCGCGGCGCTATTCCAATTCCGGCAGGCTTTGTCCAGATGAATGGCAAGGCCTATATTTTCGGAATTTTTGTTAGTTCAATTATTTGGTGTGGTGCTCTTATCTATCTGGGGACTGGGCTAGGGCATAACTGGCAACAGTTAGCTGGTTTAGGCAATTCAATTGGTTTGACAGCAGCAGGCGTGTTGGCTATCGCCAGTCTAATCGGGTATTTGCTTTTCTGCGCAAAAAAATAACCGGCACATAGCCGGGTTAATTACTTGTCCAGATGGAAAGGTTAACTTTCCCTGGATTGAACGACTAAGGCTTCTGTCGGCGACGCGCCCGGATGGCGCTAGTGCCGATTGCGCCATGGATGGCATAGCAATTCGGCCGTCCGAAAGGACTTGACACAAGCCAAGTCTTTTCTTATATACTTTCAAACAGGACGGCGGGCAAGAGAACGAATTTTCATTTCATGTTCGCCGGTGACTTCTGCCAGGGATTTTAAGTCTTCGTGGATGTTATCAACTTTTTTACTGGTTAACTGGAGCAAGTGATAGATGTCCTTTTGCTGGACTTCGCCGTATTGCTCAATCTTGTTTTCTAAGCGGGTAATATCGGCTTTGGTTGCCATAGTGGATTGGATGGTGGAAATGTCGGCTTTGACGGTATCCATACCGGACTTTAAGGCGGAAGTATCGGCTTTGATGGTATCCATATCAGATTTGAGAGTACCCATATCAGACTTGAGAGTGCCCATATCGGATTTGATGGTGGTTATTTCTTCTTTAATAGGCTGTATTTCTTCCTGGATCATAGAGCGGATGGCTTGCAATAAATCCGTATTCTCCATTGCTGACACCTGCCTTTTAAACGTTCTATTCATATTGTACTCTTTAAAGGCGGGATAGACAAGCGGGGAACTTATGTTTTACCAACAGAAAAAGGCAAGAATCTACTATATACAAGCGTGTGAGGGGAGAGTAAAATTCTAGGGGAATACAATACCATAGCTATTAGAGCATGAACTACGGGCGACGGGGAGCTAATGTATGGAAGCTTATGAGAAGATTCATCGATTGTATGAATTGATTGAAACCAAAACGGTAGCCGATCTGCCAGGCCCCTACAAGGTAGGTGTTGACCTGGGAACAGCCGATGTGGTGTTGGTTGTTATCGATGAGGCAGGTAATCCGGTGGCGGGTAGTATGCAGTGGGCTTCAGTTGTAAAGGATGGTTTGGTGGTTGATTTTCGGGGAGCCATGGTTATTGTCGAAGCGTTGAAGGCTGAGGTTGAAGCGCGGATGGGAATTACCTTAGATAAAGGAGCTACTGCTATTCCGCCTGGGACGATGGGAAGAAACGCGATGGCCTGTGGTCATGTTATTGCCGGGGCTGGCTTGGAACCTGTCTGCCAGGTAGATGAACCGGTGGCGGCAGCTATGGCGTTGGGGATTACGCATGGCATAGTGGTAGACATTGGCGGTGGTACTACTGGTATTGCTGTTTTACGTAAGGGGGAGTTAGTTTTTACGGCTGATGAACCAACAGGGGGTACGCATGTGTCCTTAGTTTTGGCAGGGGCATATAAGATATCTTTTGAAGAAGCGGAGTTATTGAAACGCGACTTGGCTCAGCACCGCAAAATTATGCCAGTGATTCTGCCGGTTGTAGAAAAAATGGCAACCGTTGTTAAAAATATGTTAGTCGGGCAGGAAGAGTTTGATGACTATCCTGTCTATGTTGTGGGCGGCACGGCGTATTTGCAGGGGTTTGAAACCGAGTTTGGCAAAGCGTTTGGCCGGCAGGTCCATGTACCGCCACATCCTTTGCTGGTGACACCACTGGGAATTGCGATGTTTGGTTAAGTCTTTTAAAATAGAACTTTTCTGACTAAATATTTCAACATTTTGCGAACCTACATAGGCTAACAGGAGAATGGTCATAACTGTAGAATGAGTATAGCAGAAATCAAAACTTAATAATTTGCCACCATACAGGTGCCTCTTAGTAAGCTAAGAGGAGAATAGGGAAGTTCGGAAGGATTGCATAAATCCTCAAACGACGCGGTCGCGCCACTGTAATCGGGGAAGAATACTTTTATTATGCCACCGGCAAGCGGGAAGGCAAGGGTGTTCTTTGGATCCGTAAGCCAGGAGACCTGCCTGTTTTGGCTGTTATTTACCTCCGCGCCAGAGGTAGTACCAGAAGGACAGGATTTTATAAAAATATAACCCTGGCTCTTTTGGGCTAAGGGTTTATTTTATTGGCGCAAAACCAAAAAAATGGAGGAGTAAACGTGAATTATCAGGCAGAAGTAAACAATTTAGTTGATGGTGCAGCAAAACCAGTAAACAGCCTAGGCTTATTAGAGAAAATTTTCAAAAAAATGTTATTGGCTTGGGGTACGAGGCATCCGGAGATTAAACCCTATCACTTGATTTTTGCAGCTGATAATGGTGTTATTGAAGAAGGAGTGGCGACTTGCCCTGAGGAGATTACCTACCTTCAGGCGCAAAATATGGTAGAGGGGCGAGCTACTATTAGTTGTTTTTGCCAAGCCAATAATGTGCCTTTTTCTGTCATTGATATCGGAATAAATAATAAAAAGATAGCAGGTATTAACCGCAGGGTTGTTTCTGGTACAAAAAACTTTATGAAAGAGGAAGCCATGACGCTGGCTGAATTTGAGCAAGCCTGGCGTGTAGGGGAAGAGATGGCTAGCTATGCCATTGATACGCAAGGTGCAAATTTGGTTTCCTTTGGCGAAATGGGAATTGGCAATACCACTACCTCCTCAGCCGTTTTGCATGCCATGACCGGAATCTTGCCTGAATTTGTTGTAGGGTATGGCGCTAGTGGACCGGTCAATGAGATTCTTAAAAGAAAATGTGTTGTAGTAGCTAAAGGCGTCGAACGGCATCGGGAAAGCTTCCGTAGTATTGAAGATATTTTACGTTGTGTTGGGGGCTTGGACATTGTTGCTATTTGTGCGGCTATGATTGAGTGTGCAAAACGCAAAACCCCATTTGTCATCGACGGTTTTATTACCGCTGTCGCCTTTGCCTGTGCTTCTAGGATTAATAAAAAGGTAGAACATTGTGGTTTACCCTCCCATATGTCCAAAGAGCCGGGGATGTCCTATGCGATGCTGTTAGGTAATATATTGGCTGATGATATACCCATCAGGGCTAATATGGCATTAGGCGAGGGAACCGGAGCTATATTGATGGTTGCCATGCTTAAAACCATGACCTATACTATGTATAATATGGCGAAACTTTCTGACTTTGAGTTAAGCACACCAGAACCGCAGCAAGTGGCAGGTATGTAATAAGCACGGCTATATCTTCCTACTTGTTGCTGATGAAAAGATATAGGGAGACACATGTATGTATACACTGTTGATTGCCGACGACGAACAATTAGAACGGCAGGCCTTGCGGTTCATCATTGAGCACAATTGCCCTGAGATTCACATTATTGCGGAAACCGGGGATGGCAAGAGTGCGGTAGCTATTACTGCTGCAGAAAAACCGGATATTGTGCTTATGGACATTCGTATGCCTGAGATTAATGGTCTGGAGGCGGCACGTGCCATTAGGGTAACGGTGCCTGACACAACCATTGTCATGCTGACGGCCTTTGATGAATTCAACTATGCCAAAGAAGCCCTGTCGCTGGGCGCGGCCGAGTATCTGTTAAAGCCGCTGCGCCCTAAAGATTTGCTGCAAACGCTACAGGCTATTGTGGAGAAAGTCGCCCACCGAAAACGCAAGGCCCAGGAAGAAGCCGAGCTCAAAAAAAATCTCGATCAAGCCATGCCGTTTATCAAGAATTCATTTATCCATGATGTGATTACCGGCAAGGTTACTGATTTGGCCAACTTTCAGGATCGAGCGGGTTTCTTGGGGATTAAAGCAGATTCAGGCGTAATTTTGGTGGCTAATATTGATAATTTTAAACAGCTTACCCGCAAGACATCGGAACTGGAAAAACAGGTGGTTAAGCAGCGAGTATATACACATGTTTGCGAAATCGCAGGTAATGGTATATTGATTGTGCCTTTTGGCGGCGATGAAATCATTATTTTTATCGGGTATGAGGGTGAAGTTGAGCAGGGACAAGTAGAGCGGCAAGTTAGGGATATGGCCAGAAAAATCAGGGACGGTATAATTCAGGTAGGCATTAGCTTAACAATTGGAATTGGTCGCTATTATACTGATCCGCTGCAGATTCATAAGTCTTATCTCGAAGCAATAAGTGCGGAGCAGCAAAAATTTTATATCGGTGATAATCAAATTATTCACATTGACGATGTGCCTCACTTGAATGTCGCGCCTTTCCACTACCCTTTTAATTATGAACGTAATCTCCTGGATAAAGTTCGCTGTGGTGAGCGGCAGCAAGCTAAGGAAATTTTGGGGCATATTTTACATGAAATTTTTACGGCTAAAGCTAGTATGGAGACGGTAAAGGCGTGTGTACTCGAACTGCTTATAGTATTGTCCAGAGCTGCTGTCGAGGGCGGTGCCAATCTCGAAAAATTAACGTTGCTCAATTTTAACTGTATTAATCATCTGGTAAGTTGCTCAGATCGGGAAGAGGTGCGTCACTGGATTTTTGATTCACTGGATCAATTCATGGATAATATGCTGGAGAACCGCAGCAGTATGAACGTAAGACTAATAAATAAGGCTTGTGCTTATATAATAGAAAACTTCCATAAAAGTATCTCTTTAGATGAGGTTGCTCAAATTGTCCATTTAAGTCCTTACTACTTCAGCCGTATTTTTAAAGCAGAAAAGGGCTGCAACTTTGTTGAATTTTTGACTAAGGTCAGAATTGACAAGGCTAAGCTTATGTTGCGTAACCCGGAACAGACAGTTGTCCGCGTGGCTGCCGCGGCCGGTTACCAAGATGCCAGTTATTTTTGCCGGGTATTTCGTCAGGAAGTGGGGGTTACACCCAATCAATACCGGACAGAGTTTAAGCATAGTAAACCAAGTTCAGCAACAGTAAAAGGGTAGCAAAAAGTTTTTGGAATATAACAAAAAAATACTATGTGGATACTAATTCCACCGGGAGACTAGATGTATATAAAAAAGACTGTGAAAAACAGTCTTTTTTTTGTTTTGATTTGGAAAAACACCGATATGTTCACAAAGAAGTACCATAGGGTGAAAACAGGATTTTATTAGGAAATAGTCAGGCGCCAATACTCGCAAATATGTCCTGTGGTTACGCAACTTCATCTCAAGGTAAACATACAAAAAAAACTAATTAGTAAGAGAAGTCAAAAAGACAACAGAATTGTGAGGTAGGGTCATGCTCCAAGAAAAACCGAGAGTGGTACAGGAATATGTTCCTGGTAAACAGGTGACGTTAGCTCATCTTATCGCCAACCCCAAAAAGGAATTGTGCGAGAAGCTGGGTATTGTGGATAAGGGGGCGATCGGCATCTTAACAATTACTCCTTGTGAAGCGGCGATTATTGCAGCCGACGCAGCAACTAAAACAGCAGCAGTACAAATTGGATTTATGGATCGCTTTACTGGTTCAGTGGTTATTACCGGCAATGTTTCAGCTGTCGAAGCAGCCTTAAAACAAGTAATCAACCTATTATCTGAGGGCTTGGGTTTTTCAGCCCCCAAACTGACAAGGTCCTGAGCCTATGATTATGCTGGTCGGACCTGTAGGCGCAGGAAAAACATCATTAATTAATGCCATTAACAATGACTGTAACAAGGCTGAAAAAACATCAAGCATTTGTTTTACTAACGGAGCCATCGACACACCTGGTGAATATGCGCAAATGCCGCGTTTTTATTCAGCGTTAGCCGTGACAGCTACTGAGGCCACGTTAGTTCTAATGGTTCAGGATGCCACAGATTGTCGTATCACACTCCCACCCGGGTTTACTGCCATGTTTCCGCGACCGGTAGTAGGAGTAGTCACCAAAATAGATGCCCCTGGGGCTGACCAGGAAAAAGCCAAAAACCGTCTTTTACAGGCAGGAATCAAAGAACCATTTTTTTGTGTTTCTGCGTATACCAGAACAGGTTTGGCTGAATTGACAGAGTATCTCACGCGAAAGGAGGTGTAATTATGAGCGATGCGTTAGGCATGATTGAAACAAAAGGTTTGGTAGGAGCTATTGAGGCCGCTGATGCCATGGTAAAATCAGCTAATGTCATTTTGGTAGGCTATGAAAAAATTGGTTCAGGGTTAGTCACTGTGATGGTGCGTGGTGATGTTGGTGCTGTCAAAGCTGCTGCTGATGCAGGAGCTGCTGCTGCCAGAAATGTAGGCGAGGTGGTATCTGTTCATGTAATTCCCCGCCCGCATGCAGATGTTGAGAAAATTCTTCCTACAGTTAAATAGCCATAATTTTGGAGGTGTAATTATATGCAAGACCAGTTGATCGAAAAGGTCATGGATGAAATTAAGAAACGCATAGAGTCAGAAGCTCAGGCCGCTCCTGCCCAGGAAGTTGTAAAGACAGCCTGTAATCCAGGTATTACCGAATTTGTTGGTACCGCCATCGGTGACACTGTTGGGTTGGTTATTGCCAATGTCGACCCTATGCTGCATGAAAAAATGAAACTTGATCCCAAATATCACTCTATCGGTATTCTTGGTGCCCGTACCGGGGCCGGCCCGCACATTATGGCCGCTGATGAAGCCGTAAAAGCCACTAATACCGAAATTGTAACAATTGAACTTGCCCGTGATACCAAAGGTGGTGCTGGTCATGGCTGCCTGATTATTTTCGGAGCTGAAGAAGTATCTGATGCTCGCCGGGCCATAGAAGTGGCTTTAAAAGAACTTGACCGTACTTTCGGTGATGTATATGGTAATGATGCCGGTCATCTTGAACTCCAATATACGGCCCGTGCCAGCTATGCGATTAACAAAGCCTTTGGCGCACCTATTGGCAAAGCATTTGGCCTAATTGTCGGTGCACCTGCTGCTATTGGCGTCTTAATGGCCGATGTCGCCGTAAAAACTGCCAGCGTTGAAGTTGTTGGCTATGCCAGTCCGGCTGGCGGCACTTCTTTCTCCAACGAAGTTATTCTTCAAATCACTGGTGACTCCGGTGCCGTTCGTCAAGCAGTAATTGGTGCTAGAGAAGTGGGTAAAAAGGTATTAGAAGCTATGGCTGGTCCGGCTCCGTCCACGACAACGCCATATATCTAAAATAACAGGGGGGAATTGTGATGAAGAGATCAAAACGTTTTGAAGTGTTGGAAGCCCGCCCTGTGAACCAGGATGGTTTCGTAGTCGAGTGGCCGGAAGTTGGCCTGATGGCTATGGGCAGCCCCAACGATCCTAAACCCAGCATTAAAATTGAAAACGGTAAAGTGACTGAGATGGATGGTATTCCCCGTGCTCAATTCGACTTTATTGATCAATTTATCGCTGATTATGCCATTGACACTGGCATTGCCAATAAAGCAATGGCTATGTCTGATTTTGAAATTGCCAAAATGCTTGTTGATGTCAACGTATCGCGTGACGAGCTTGTTAAGCTGATTCGTGGTTTGACGGCAGCGAAGATTGTTGCTGTACTCAACACTATGAACGTAGTAGAAATGATGATGGCTTTGCAAAAAATGCGGGCTCGGAAAACTCCTTCCAACCAGTGCCATGTTACTAATCCGCAAGATAATCCGGCACTTATTGCTGCCGATGCCGCTGAAGCAGCATTGCGCGGTTTCGATGAGATGGAAACAACAGTAGCTGTTGTCCGGTATGCACCATTCAATGCATTGTCCATACTAGTAGGCTCCCAAGTAGGCCGTGGTGGCGTGCTTACCCAATGCGCTCTCGAAGAAGCAACCGAATTGCTCTTAGGTATGCGGGGCATTACTGCTTATGCCGAAACCATCTCGGTATATGGTACTGAAAATGTATTTGTGGACGGTGACGATACTCCCTGGTCCAAAGCATTCCTGGCCTCGGCTTATGCTTCACGCGGTCTTAAAATGCGCTTTACCTCCGGTACCGGTTCTGAAGTACAAATGGGCTATGCAGAAGGCAAATCCATGTTGTATCTGGAAGTTCGCTGCATTATGCTGACCCGCGGCGCTGGGGTACAAGGTCTCCAAAACGGTTCTGTAAGCTGTGTTGGTGTACCTGCCGCTGTTCCATCCGGTATTCGCGCAATTCTTGGCGAAAACCTGACAGCCGCGATGCTTGATCTGGAAGTCGCTTCAAGTAATGACCAGACCTTTACCCACTCTGATATTCGCCGTACTGCCCGAACCCTGATGCAAATGCTGCCAGGCACTGACTTCATTTGTTCCGGTTACAGCGCAACTCCCAACTATGATAACATGTTCGCCGGTTCAAACTGGGACGTAGATGACTATGATGACTGGAATATTCTTCAACGCGACCTTATGGTTGATGGCGGCCTCAAACCGGTATCGGAAGAAGACGTTATTGCTATCCGTAGTAAAGCAGCCAAAGCCATTCAGGCAGTATTCAAAGAGTTTGGTTTCCCGGCTATTACTGATGAAGAAGTGGAAGCTGTTACCTATTGCCATGGTACCAAAGAAATCATTAAACGGAATGTTGTTGAGGATCTGAAGGCTACCGAAGATATGATGAAACGTGGCATTACCGGTGTAGATATCGTAAAAGCCCTTGCCAAAACCGGTTTTGTTGATGTCGCTGAAAATGTACTAGGTGTTCTTAAGCAACGTATTTCCGGCGATTATCTCCATACCGCAGCAATTCTCGATAAAAATCTTAACGTTATTAGCGCTGTAAACAACAAGAATGACTACGCTGGGCCGGGAACAGGCTATCGCATCAGCAAAGAACGTTGGGATGAAATTAAAGACATACGCCAGGCGATTAAACCGTCTGATTTTGACGTGTGATCTAGGGGAGAGGTGGATGGAAATGGAAATTAACGAACAATTAATTCGCGAAATAATCGGGCAAGTTCTTGCCGGTATGGCCCAGCCAGGAGCTCCTAAAGCAGCCGCAGTATCTGGACGGCCCATGAACTTGGTGGAAAAGGGTGAAGCCCGCCCTGGTACTCGTTCGGACGAAGTTATCATTGCCTTAGCTCCGGCCTTTGGCAAATATCAGAATAAGACCATTGTAAATATACCACACAGTGATGTATTGCGCGAAATGATTGCCGGCATCGAAGAAGAAGGCGTGCACGCAAGAGTAATTCGGGTTCTTCGGACATCTGATGTAGCGTTTGCTGCTCATGATGCTACTAAACTTAGCGGTTCAGGCATCTCCATTGGTATCCAGTCCAGAGGCACTACCGTAATTCATCAAAAAGGTTTGCCACCATTGAGCAATCTCGAATTGTTCTCACAGTCCCCACTGCTCGACCTTGAGGCCTATCGGCAAATCGGCAAAAATGCTGCGCAATACGCCAAAGGCCAATCCCCGACCCCGGTACCGACTAAAAACGACCAAATGGCCCGGCCTAAATACCAGGCTATAGCAGCAGTACTTCATATTAAAGAAACCGAACACGTAGTTCCCGGTGCTAAACCGGTTGAACTCGATGTACAGTTTTAACTAGGCGGAGGTGAAAACAAATGTCAGAAAATAAAATGTTAGAAGATATCGTACGTGAAGTATTAAAATCCATGGCTGGCGCTCCCCAGGCAGCTACCTGTCAGGCTTCAGCAACTGCCGGTCTTTGTCCTGAACGTGATTATCCGCTAGCAAGCAAGCGCCCCGAACTTTTAAAAACTCCTACAGGCAAAACACTGTCAGAGATTACGTTAGATAAGATTATGAGCGGCGAGGTAAAATCCGATGACGTTCGTATTACCCCGGAAACGCTTAGAATGCAAGCTGAGATTGCTGATGGTGTAGGCAGATACCAGTTTGGCAACAACCTTCGCCGTGCGGCTGAACTTGTTGCTATTCCGGATGATCGTGTTCTGGAAATTTACAATGCCATGCGCCCCTATCGTTCCACTAAACCAGAGTTACTAGCTATAGCTGAAGAACTGGAAGGTAAATATAATGCAAAAATTAATGCCGCTTTAGTGAGAGAGTCCGCAGATGTATACGAGCGCCGGAACCGTCTCAGAGCGGACTAAGGTGGGAACTTTCATGCCTATTATTGCAGGCGTGGATATAGGAAACTCCACAACTGAAGTATGTTTGGCACAAGTAGAACAAGGCCAAATCAAAAGATATTTTGCCAGCAGTATTATTAAGACAACAGGCATCAAAGGCACACTGGCGAATGTCCCCGGTATTATCATCGCTCTTCAAGAAGCTGTAAAAACTGCCGGGCTGAGTTTGAAAGAGGTAGACCAAATACGGCTTAACGAAGCCACACCGGTTATTGGTGATTTGGCTATGGAAACCATCACGGAAACAATTATCACCGAATCCACCATGATCGGGCATAACCCATCTACTCCAGGAGGTATTGGTTTAGGTGTCGGTATGACGGTTACCTTTAACCAGCTTCCTGGTGTTCGCCCGGGAGAAAAAGTTATCTGTTTGATTCCTAAAGGCATTGATTTTGAAGATGCGGCGCAGGGCATTAATACTGCCATGAGTCGGGGTGTTGCCGTACAAGGTGCGATAGCACGGCAGGATGATGCTGTACTTATTGCAAATCGCCTGGAACAGATAATACCTGTTGTTGATGAAGTTACTTTAATTGAAAAAGTTCCGGTGGGAATGCTGGCTGCTGTTGAGGTGGCGGAGGCCGGACAGACCATAAAAACCTTATCCAATCCCTATGGGATTGCTACTGTATTTGATCTGACACCAGAAGAGACCAAAATGGTTGTACCTATTGCCAGAGCTTTGATTGGTAATCGCTCGGCAGTCGTTGTCCGTACTCCTGAGGGTGATGTAAAAGCCAGGTCCATTCCGGCGGGTTTCATCACTATTGTAGGGCAAAAAGGCAAAGCTGATATTGATGTCGAGGCAGGTGCAGCCGCGATCATGGAAGCCGTGGAACGGGTGCAGCCGGTTGTGGATGTACAGGGCGAAGCGGGGACTAATGTCAACGGCATGTTGGAACGGGTGCGGCAGGTAATGGCTGAACTTACTACCCAGCCAATAGCGGAGATGAAAATCCAGGATCTATTAGCTGTTGATACTTTTGTACCGCAAAAGGTACAAGGCGGCTTAGCCGGGGAATTTGCACTGGAAGGAGCGGTAGCGCTGGCGGCTATGGTTAAAACCAGTCGTTTGCCGATGCAGCAGATCGCCAACAAACTCCAGGAAGAACTGGGTGTAAGTGTTGTAATTGCCGGGGTCGAAGCCAATATGGCGATTCGCGGCGCCTTAACCACTCCTGGTACCGATACACCACTGGCTATTTTGGATATGGGTGGTGGCTCGACCGATGCGGCTATCATTACCAGAGATTCTAAGACCCACTCCATTCATTTGGGTGGGGCTGGTGATATGGTAACAATGCTGATTAATTCCGAACTGGGACTCAACGATTTTGACCTGGCAGAAGATATTAAACAGTATCCATTGGCGAAGGTTGAAAATCTGTATCATATCCGGTTAGAAGATGGCACAGTAAAGTTTTATGATAAACACTTGCCGCCGCAAGTATTTGCCCGGGTGGTTATTTTAAAGCATGATGGTATGGTTCCCATACCCTTTGATCATGCACTCGATCGAATCCGGCATGTACGGCGGGAAGCCAAGAAACGTGTTTTTGTTACCAATGCGCTGCGCTCCTTGAAACGGGTTGCTCCTACCGGCAATATTCGGCATATTGAATTTGTCGTATTAGTCGGCGGTTCAGCAATGGACTTCGAAGTGCCTGATATGGTAACAGACGCCTTGGCGGAGTATGGTATTGTGTGCGGACGCGGTAATATACGCGGCAGCGAAGGACCAAGAAATGCTGTTGCTACAGGTTTGGTACTGTCTTATCTGGATAGTGAGGCGTGAGTATTATGCAGTCAGCTACAACACTAAACAGACCCAGCATAATTATTTGTACCTTTTCCCACGCCGGCTATGAAGCTAAGTTGCGGGAACTTCAGGCCGGAATGGAAGAAGAAGGGGTGCCATATTCACTCTTAGATGGCAGTTCGGCAGATGCCCAAGCCCTTGCCTATAAGGGGGCGCAGGCTTCGCTGCTCGGAGTGGGCGTAGGTATTAGTCCGGCTGCCATGTGTATTCATTATCAAAAAATGCCTGAAGGCCAACCGCTGTTTATTCTTGAGGGGCAAGGCACTTTGCCAGAGTGGCGGTATTTCGGTTATAATGCCGCTCGGCTGGTGAAAGGATTACCTTTTAAAGGAAATCCTCTGCAAGAGGCCGCGGATCCTGAAGATAATATGGCTCAGCTTTACGAAAGTGTCCGCAAAATTATCCTAAAAGTATTACAGGAAAGTGCTCAAGGCCATGGGGAGGTGAATACATGGTCAAAAATGCCTTAGGTCTGATTGAGGTAATAGGTCTTGCTGCTGGTATAGAAGCAGCTGATACAGCTGTCAAGGCGGCTAATGTAGAATTAATTGGCTATGAACTTACCAAAGGTGGCGGCCTGGTTACTATCAAACTATGCGGCGACGTAGGCGCCGTGAAAGCAGCTGTTGATGCAGGTGCGGCAGCGGCTGCGAAAGTAAACACAGTATATGGTAAACACGTCATACCACGTCCACACAATGAATTGGGCGGAATTCTCCTTACCAAAGATACTGTAGGCCTAAAGCCGGCTTTAAAGCCAGCAGACATTCAGCCGCCAGTTGAAGAGCCTGTTCCGGTTGAGACCGTAATTAAGCTTGAGGCTGAAGAAAGTCCTGCAGCTGCGAATAAGGAAAGCATAATCATTCAAGCTGCAGAACTTGTGGAAGAACCACCAGCAGAAACAGTAAGTCAGGAACCAAACAATTCAGTGGAAGTTTGCAACTTGTGCGGCGATCCTGCATGTCCACGGAAAAAAGGCGATCCCAGAATCACCTGCATTCATTATGACAAAAACAAGGAGGATGAATAGTATGCGCGGAGAGGCATTAGGAATGGTTGAAACCAAGGGGCTAGTTGGCGCTATTGAAGCTGCTGATGCTATGGTAAAAGCGGCTAATGTGGCTTTGGTTGGCTATGAGAAAATTGGTTCAGGGTTAGTCACAGTTATGGTGCGCGGTGATGTTGGTGCTGTAAAAGCAGCTACTGACAGCGGTGCTGCTGCTGCCCAACGAGTGGGCGAACTGATATCGGTACACGTTATTCCCCGTCCTCATACAGATATTGAGAAGATTCTTCCTAAAGTTGAATAAGTAAGCGGCGAGATTGCTTCGTCATACTTCAGTCGAGCATAACGGGGCAATCTCGCTTTCCTGACAAGACCAGCAAGTGGCATTAAACGGGGTGAGATGATGGATCAAAAATTACTGGAACAGATTGTAAGCCAAGTATTGGCGGCCATGCCTGAATTAAATCAGGCGGCAAAGACAGAGCAAGGTATACCTGTTGGCGTATCTAATCGCCACATCCACCTCTCTGCTGAGCATATTGAAGCCTTGTTTGGCTGCGGATATAGCCTTACCAAGGAAAAAGACCTAAAACAAATCAATGAATTTGCTGCCAAAGAGACCGTTACATTGGTAGGTCCCAAAGGTGTTATGCGTGGTGTTAGGGTGTTAGGGCCTGTGCGTAAATCGACGCAAATTGAAATATCCCGTACTGACGGATTTGCACTGGGAATTGCACCACCGCTAAGAGATTCGGGTAACATTAAAGGATCGCCCGGCATTGTTATTGTAGGCACTAAAGGAGCGGCTACCCTTACTGAAGGCGTCATTTGCGCTACCCGGCATATTCACATGGAGGAAACCGACGCCCGGCGATTTAATGTAGCTGACGGCGACCGCGTCACTGTTAAAATCAGTGGCCCCCGGGGCGGGACTTTTGGCGATGTGCTGGTGCGGGTAAACCCTAATTTCCGGCTGGAATTTCACATTGACACAGATGAAGCCAATGCCGTTTTTCTAAAAACTGGCGATACGATCACTCTGTGTAAATAGGGGAGAACTAGTATGGACAATGAAAAACTTGTGGAGTTAGTTACTGCTGAGGTATTGCGTCGACTCAGGCAGGCACAAAGCGAAAATCCCATACAAATGCCTGACTGCCTGCATAAAGCGCTGGCTATTTTTACGGGTGGGAGCATTGGCCTTGAAACAAGTCTGGAAGAATTGAAAACTCTGCAGAACATGGGAACAGAACTCATTGTTGTGCTTTCACCGGCAGCAGAAACGATTGTCGGAGAAAACTGGATAAGAGAAAAACTAGGTAACAGCGTGCCTATTGTTACTACAAAGTCTCCTTATCCAGGACAATATCTGCGCAAGGCCGATATTGTCCTGGTGCCGGTATTAACCCAAAATACAGCGGCAAAATTAGCCCATACCCTAGCTGATACTATGGTTTGCACCTTAATAATGCAGGCGTTGATGCTTGGTAAACCCGTAATAGCGGCAGCAAATGCAGCTGATCCACAGGATGGGTGGCGGCTACAAAAGAATATGGGGCAAACACCGCCGGCGCTGCGCGAAGCACTGGAAAATAACCTAAAAAAAATTGCGACATATGGCATTGAGCTTACTCCGGTAACGAATTTGGCGGCTGCGGCCCAAAAGGTGTTAATCAAAGAGTCTTGTGTTGATTTGCCGTCTATTCCGGTAAAAACTGCTAAAAAGCAGGTGCTGACTGCTGCTGCTGTTAGATATGCTGCACAAAGTGGAAATAAAGCTTTTCGTGTTGCCCAAGGTACCATTATCACACCACTGGCACGCGACGTTGCTAGAGAATGTAATGTGGATATCGTTTGGGATTAAGGTTGGTCAACATGGAAGTAATATCCGGCAAACACATTTTCATAGCAGGATGAAAGGAAGAGTGAATATGTGGGTAGGAAAAATAATTGGCACCCTTGTGGCTACACCAAAGGATGACAGCTTAACAGGCAGCAAACTGCTCATTGTCCAGCCGACACGCTTTGGTACTACCGGCACGGCGTGTAAGCCTATCGTAGCGGTAGACACAATTGGTGCCGGTACAGGTGAAACTGTACTTGTTGTTGATGGAAGTTCTGCCCGCCACGTGACAGGCAACCCGCAGTCGGCAGTTGACGCAGCTATTGTCGGAATTGTTGACAGCATCGAGATAAAGCGAGACTTGCTTCAGGAAGAGTGTTAACTCGAACTGAGGCTTAGCCGAGCCTATCCAGGGACCTAGTTGCTCTTAAATCCCGCTCAGAAGCGGGAGTCTTAGAGCAACTTGGTCATCGGATAAAGCGAGACTTGCTTCAGGAAGAGTGTTAACTCGAACTGAGGCTTAGCCGAGCCTATCCAGGGACCTAGTTGCTCTTAAATCCCGCTCAGAAGCGGGAATCTTAGAGCAACTTGGTCATCGGATAAAGGAAGACTTGCTTGAGGTGGAATAAAAGTTTACTCGAGGAGTAATGCACCATGAAAGTGTATACCAAAACAGGTGATGAAGGGAAAACCAGCCTGCTGAGCAAAGAGCGGGTATTTAAAGACAGTGTCAGGGTACATGCTTACGGAACTATAGATGAAGCCAATGCCGCAATGGGCTTGGCAAAATCGTTGACTGATAAACAATGGGTAATCGATAATATCCATGCTATTCAAAAGGATTTAATAGTATTAAATGCCGATTTGGCTACCGATAATGTAGCCGATAATTGCGACTATCGCATTACTGCTCAACATGTAGAAAAATTAGAGAAAATCATTGATAAGCTGGAGTTGCAGCGTATTCCCCAAAAGTATTTTGTTACGCCTGGGGAAACACAGACAAGCGCTGCACTTGATTTGGCGCGAACCATTGTACGGCGTGCCGAAAGGTATATTGTTAGACTGAGACGTACAGAAACTGTGAACACACCTGTTGCCTTGTATGTAAACCGGCTGTCTGATTTGCTATTTGTTTTGGCCAGGTGCGTTGAACAGGAAGATCTGATTACTAAGGTAACTCAAATCGTGATGCAGATTCTTCAAGGTTCAAAACAAATTGATGGAGAGGAAAAAGCGATGTTAGAAAAAGCAAAAAAGATGATTGCGGCGGCTGAAAAGAAGGCAATTGAAATTAATGTACCGATGGTAATTGCTGTAGTGGATGTTGGCGGCAATCTTGTCGCCCAGGAACGAATGGACAATGCGCTACTAGCCAGTGTTTCGATCGCCTTGAACAAAGCGTATACAGCTGTTGCGCTTAAGATGTCAACAGAACAAGCGGCGGCAGTATCCCAGCCTGGGCAAAGTCTATATGGAATCAACACTACTGATGGTTGCCGCATGGTTATATTCGGCGGTGGCATCCCTATCTGGCAAGACGGCGTTTTGGTTGGTGGCATTGGTGTAAGCGGCGGTTCAGTTGATGAAGATATGTCTGTAGCCAAAGCCGGTCTGGCAGCCTTTTAGAGAAGGCAGTCTGGACGGAAGGAGGAAAATAAATGACTATTGATCAAAGTTTAGTTGCAAAAATTACAGCAGAAGTACTATCCAGGGTTCAGGAATATAAGCAGGGCACTGCTGATAACGGCGGTATTTATACAACTATGGATGAAGCTGTGGCGGCAGCTCGCAATGCTTATAAACAGCTGAAAAAGTTATCGATTGCGCAAAGGGAAGAACTGATTCAGGCTATGCGTCAGGTCACTCGTGAACATGCGCAACTATGGGCCGAAATGGCAGTCAAGGAATCTGGCATGGGGCGGGTTGCTGATAAAATCATCAAACATAACCTGGTTGCTGATAAGACTCCTGGTACTGCTGTTCATACCGAAGCTTGGAGTGGTGATCGCGGGCTGACGTTAATTGAGATGGGGCCTTATGGCGTAATTGGTTCGATTACACCGACAACCAATCCGGCAGCAACCGTTATTTGTAATGCGATTGGCATGATTGCTGCCGGTAATGCGGTTGTATTTAGTCCTCATCCTACTGCTAAAAATACATCCCTAACAGTCATCAGACAACTAAATGAAGGAATTAGTAAAGCCGGTGGTCCGGATAATCTGCTAACAGCTGTTGCTGAACCCTCACTGGAAGCAACCACTGTCATGATGAACCATCCAGCCATCAACCTGCTTGTGGCTACTGGTGGACCTGGGGTAGTAAAGTCTGTTTTGTCTTCCGGTAAAAAGGCCATTGGTGCCGGTGCCGGCAATCCACCTGCCGTTGTAGATGAAACCGCTGATATTGAAAAGGCGGCCAGGGACATTATTGCCGGTTGTTCATTTGATAATAATCTGCCGTGTATTGCCGAAAAAGAGGTTATTGTTGTTGGCTCTGTAGCTGACAAGTTGATGTCCTACATGCAACGGTATGGGGCGTATCTTATTTCAGGGCAGGATATTGACCGGTTAGCTAAGGTTATATTGACAGAAAAAGAGGAGTTAGTTGCTGCCGGTTGTACGGAAAAACCTAAAAAGAGCTATGGCGTTAATAAGAAGTATGTTGGTAAAGATGCCAAGTACATTTTAAGTCAAATTGGTATTACTGTACCTGATAGCATTAAGGCCGTCATTTGTGAAACTGCAGCCGATCATCCGTTTGTTATCGAAGAATTGATGATGCCGGTATTAGCGATTGTGCAGGTAAAAGATATTGATGAGGCTATTGAGCTTGCCGTCAAAGTCGAACATGGCAACAGACATACGGCCATCATGCATTCTAAAAATGTCGATAATTTAACCAGATTAGCCAAGGCGATTGAGACTACTATATTTGTGAAAAACGCTCCGTCATTTGCAGGAATCGGTGTTGGTGGCGAAGGATTTACGACCTTTACTATTGCAGGGCCGACCGGCGAGGGCCTTACCTCTGCGCGCAGTTTTACCCGTCAGCGTCGCTGTGTTCTTGTTGATGCGTTTTCCATCGTATGAGTAACATGATACGCCAAGGGAGTAGGTGAGAAGTATGCGGGAAGAAATTATCACCGCCGTTAAAGCGGCAGGAGTAGTGGGAGCCGGCGGAGCCGGTTTCCCGACCTATGTAAAAATCAATGCCAGTGTAGATACCGTTATTGTTAACGGCGCGGAATGTGAGCCGCTGCTGCGGGCTCATCAACTTATAATGGCGAGTGAAAGTAGCAAGCTTATTGCCGGTCTAAAGACCGTTATGGTGGCTACTGGTGCGCGACGGGGAGTTATTGGCCTAAAACGTAAGTATGAGGATGCTGTAACCAAACTACAGACTGAGCTTAAGCAAACAAGTGGTCAGGGAATTGAACTCTTTTTTCTACCAGATATTTACCCGGCAGGTGATGAACAGGTGCTTGTGTATGAGGTAACCGGCAGAATTGTACCTGAGGGTGGCATTCCGCTGCATGTTGGCGTGGTTGTTGCTAATGTCGAAACTCTTATCAATATAGCCGGGGCACTCGGTGGGCAGCCGGTTATTGATAAATACGTTACCGTTACAGGTGCAGTCAATAAGCCTGCTACCTTTAAAGTACCAATTGGTATGGCTATTCGCGAACTCATCCAATTGGCGGGCGGAGCTACTGTTGCTAATTTTGCCGTTATTGACGGCGGCCCCATGATGGGGAAGCTTACAACTGATGATCAGCCTGTTACCAAAACAACTGGTGGTATTATTGTGCTGCCTCCCGAGCACTCCTTAGTAACTCAAAAAGCCACCCCCTGGTCAGTTATTGCTAACAGAGCCAAGGCCGTCTGCTGCAATTGCCGGGCCTGCACTGAGGTATGCCCACGCAATCTCCTCGGCCATAGTCTGGAACCGCACCGGATTATGCAGGCTATCGGCAGGGGGCAGTATAATGAAGGGGATGTTGTTACCAAGGCACTTCTCTGCTCAGAATGTGGTGCTTGTGAGACCTTCGGCTGTACTATGGGACTATCACCACGCCGGGTTAATGCTGAACTAAAGCAACGATTTTCTCAGGCGGGAATGAAAAACCATCACAATGCCAAGCCCCAAAAATCCCGCACTAATCGGGAATATCATCTCATTCCTACCAAACGGCTGCTCTACCGTCTGGGTTTGGATAAATATGATGTCAAAGCACCGCTTATGACAGAGCCAGTGATAACGAAAAATGTCAGAATATTGCTTTCGCAGCATATCGGTGCTCCAGCCAAGCCTGTTGTTGCTGTAGGCACTATGGTCAACCGCGGGGATCTACTTGCTGTTATTCCTGAAGGCGCTGCTGTCGGAACAAATCTGCATGCCAGCATTTCAGGACAAGTGGTTGCTGTAGACGGCTCGATCAGTATTCAGGCAATGTAATGGAGCAGGGGGGAATAAAATGAAACGTGCTATAGGATTGTTAGAACTGAAAAATATCACCAAAGGCATTCTGGCAGCCGATGCCATGTTAAAGGCGGCTAATGTTGAGTTAATACTATCTCAGCCCCTGTGCCCGGGAAAATATGTTGTGATGGTCGGCGGTGACGTCGGTGCAGTACAAAGTGCAGTTCGCAGCGGAAAAAGTGTTGGTGGGACAGAGAATGTAGTCGATGAATTTGTACTGCCCAACATTCATGCCGATGTATTCCAGGCGTTATCAGGTTGTACTGAGGTTAAAGCAATCAAGTCATTAGGCATAATCGAAAGCTATTCGGTGGCTTCGGCGATCGTAGCAGCCGATACGGCAGCCAAAGCAGCTAATGTGCAATTACTTGAAGTTCGCTTAGCACGAGGGATGGGGGGAAAAGCCGTTGTTTCCATGACCGGCGAGGTTGGTGCAGTGACGGCTGCTGTTAAGGCTGGCAGTAATGTCATTAAGGACAGTGGCTTCCTAGTTGACCAACTGGTCATTCCGGCCCCGCATCATAGTTTGCATCAGTCGTTATTTTAGAAAGTTCAAAAGGAGGATTAATTTGATGACAACTCCGTATTTTGGTGAATTTCTTGGTGTGGTCGTTTTAATTGTCTTTGGTAATGGTGTCGTTGCGAACTCTCTACTCAAATTTTCGAAAGCCGAAGGTGCTGGCTGGTTTAATATCGTCACTGGCTGGATGGTGGGTGTTGCCATGGGCGTGTATGTTGCTATTGCCTGTGGCGCACCGCAAGCTGATCTTAACCCAGCAGTAACTTTTGCTAAACTACTTAATGGTGTATATATCACTCCAGAAGCTATTATGATTATGATTGCTCAAATCGCAGGTGGTTTTGTTGGCGGTTGCCTTACCTATTTGTTCTTCCGGGGGCACTGGGAAGCAACTGAAGACCAGGGTATAAAACTAGGCGTTTTCTGCACAGGACCGGCAGTTCGTAATTATGGTCAAAATCTGCTGTGCGAAGTTATGGCAACCACTATCTTTGTTTTTCTAATTTTTGCTATGTTCTCCAAACCAGTTGGCGGTATGGCTCCCGGCTTCGGGCCATTCATGGTTGCAGTTGCAATCTGGGGTATGGGTGCCAGCTTTGGTGGTACTACTGGATATGCTATGAATCCTGCCCGTGACTTGGGACCAAGACTTGCGCATGCTTTCTGTCCGATTCCCGGGAAAGGTTCCTCTGACTGGGCCTATTCCTGGGTTCCCATCGTTGGCCCATTTATTGGCGGTGGGTTAGCGTTTGCCCTCGCTAAAGGAGTAGGCATCCTATAGTCAAACAAATTTGTTAAGAAAAGGAGATATCTTAAAACGATAGTCTCCTTTTTAATTGCCTATTTACAGTAAATAGGGGGTATTTGTTAGTAGTATACAATGTATTCGTGAAATTATTAATTAGCTACGCAAGCAGGAATAGAAAGAATAGTAGTAGAATATAGATTTATCAGAAATTTTAAAATAATATCGGGACAGAGATTAAAGAGAAGTCCATTCATACGCCGTAGTAGTTACAATAGTAATTATAATGGGTATTGTTTGGGCTTTTCTTTTATATTTTTGTCTGAGGGTGGGTGTTGTGCAAAGATAATATTTGTCGTTAGGAAATATGGCAGTCGGTATTATTACTAATTTAAAGGAGGATTAATTTGATGACAACTCCGTATTTTGGTGAATTTCTTGGTACGGCTATTCTGATTGTCTTTGGTAATGGTGTAGTTGCGAACAGTTTGCTCAAATTTTCTAAGGCCGAGGGTGCTGGTTGGTTTAATATTGTTACTGGCTGGATGGTGGGTGTTGGCATGGGCGTATATGTAGCTATTGCCTGTGGTGCACCACAAGCAGATATCAATCCGGCAGTAACTTTTGCCAAATTACTTAACGGTGTGTATGCTACCCCGGAAGCTATTATGATTATGCTTGCGCAGACTGTTGGCGGCTTTGTTGGCGGCTGTATTACCTATCTGTTCTTCCGGGGTCATTGGGAGGTAACAGAAGATCAGGGTATTAAACTGGGCATTTTCTGCACCGGTCCGGCTATTCGCAATTATGGCCAAAATCTGTTATGCGAAATTATAGCAACATTTATGTTAGTTTTTTGTATTTTTGCGATGTTCTCCAAGCCAGTTGGCGGTATGGCGCCAGGGTTTGGCCCCTTCATGGTGGCAGTGTTAGTCTGGGGCTTAGGTTCAAGCTTAGGCGGTACTACTGGGTATGCCATGAATCCTGCCCGTGACTTGGGACCAAGACTTGCTCATGCTTTTTGCCCGATTCCCGGCAAAGGCGGTTCTGACTGGGCCTATTCCTGGGTTCCTGTCGTTGGACCATTTATTGGTGGTGGTTTAGCTTTTGCATTGGCGAAATCGATTGGTTTGATCTAATCGCTGTATCCAACTAGCTGGTTCAAGAGAGGAAAGCCTCCTATGGCACTGAAATAGCTGCTGTAGGAGGTTTTACTTTTGTAAAGGTTGTATTTTGAAGAAAAATGATTTATTATATGATAAAGAACTAATATATTATTTTGGTCGTAGTGTGGGATAGCCTACTCGAGGGAACCTTTGAGGCGAAGTTTTGATATATAGATTGGTTATATTTTAAGGGGGAATACGCGTGGCAGAAGATATAGTAGTAAAGTTGACAGCTGATTTCTTTAAGACACTGGCCCATCCTGTGCGACTTAGAATTCTCCGGACCCTGGAACAGGGTGAACGCTGTGTGTGCGAGATTATTGAAGAACTGGACATTGAACAGTCAAATTTGTCACAGCATTTGAGCAACTTAAAGAAACAAGGGATAATCGACTCTCGTAAAGATGGGCAAAAGGTAATTTATCGAATCGTTTATCCCTCTGTACTTGAAATAGTTAGTGCAGCGGAAAAAACACTAAGTGAACAGATTGGTGCTAGTCAGAGTATATTGAAATTTTTAAAATAATCTCATGCTTCTTCTTACTTTAGCTAATAAAACAAACAGCACACTTTTACGTGCTGTTTGTTTTATTATTATCGTGCGCCCGGCATGGGCGCAGTCTAACGGGTGAAAGTCCCGAGTGCGGGTTAATAGTGCCAAGTACATAGCCTAAGGCAAGGGTGTCCATCGTGAGATGGAATCTGAAGGAAGCCGGCGGCAAATCT
>NZ_LSLK01000112.1 GCF_002257705.1 Sporomusa silvacetica DSM 10669 | reverse complement strand
CTATCGATCTGCAGACTGAAATTAACAAGAAAAAATATCAGCTTAGGCAAATGATTATAGAGCACGTCTTTGGCACAATAAAACGAGGCTGGGGAGCGTACTACTTTCTGACCAAGCGAAAGCTGTCGGTCAGTGGGGAGATTGCTTTGTCCTTTTTGGCCTATAACTTTAGGCGAGCCATAAATATATTAGGACCGAAAGAAATTTTTAAAAGACTGCGGGAAAAACGAGAACTAGCCTTGAGATAAGCAAGGCTGATTCTCATTTTTTTATATTCCAGTGTCAATTAGTGACGGTGCGGAAATTTTGTCTAGTAAAAAATCATTTTTACAGTGAAATATTAAGGGGTTTTCACACGGTCTGACGGTCCCTGACTTGTGTTTTAGCATTTTATAGCTTCTTTGTTTGGTTGATTAATTACCCAAAAAATCTTCTTATATGTCCTAGACTTTGATGTATTTTACAGATTTCTGTATGTAATTGTAAAATTCTACTAAGTAAATAGAACCATTTTTCACAGGCGCTTCTTCTTAGTTTTGTAAAAAAGCAGCCGCAACCCTTATTCAGCAAGGGATGCGGCTGTTTTCGCCGTTACCAATGATACGGTTCTCCCCGGCTAATCTTAAACGCCCGATAAACCTGCTCCACCAGGAGCAACCGGATCATCTGATGGGTAAAGGTCATTTTCGAAAACGACAATCTTTCCTTTGCTGCTGCTACGACCTCAGCTGACAACCCAAAGGCTCCACCGATAATAAATGTAATATCACTCTGCCCGCCTAGTGCCAAACTGTCAAATCTGGCCGACAATTGCTCTGATGACATGGCCTGTCCGGCCACACCAAATTCACAAAAATTTACAGGAGGTCTGCTTCTTTCGCGTCACCAATAGATCTTAGGTACACTTCTCCAATACAGCTTAAAAATTAAATTTCTTACGCCCGCGCAAAAAACAAAAAATCTGGTCTACCATTTTCGCCGTTAACTTTGACCTGTTACCAGTGATACGGTTCTGCGTATAGGGTCTAACGTCAAATCTAAAGGAATGACTCGCCGGAACCGTAACCGTCCCCATGAGTCACTCCGGTGGTGTGAGAAGTCGGCTACTCAATTAATGGGTAGCCTCTTACTCGATTTTTAATTTAGTGCAGGGTGGTTTAATCCTTGCCTAGCGCTTCCAGTAATCGCTGAGCAAGTTCTCGCTGCTCTGGCGTCAACTTTTTAGCGGTATCCAATAACCGGCGGAGTTCTGGTTCAAGCTCTGGTTTCTCTTCGGAAAAGAATTCTCCTATTGTAATTCCTAATGCCATTAGAATAGTTTCTAATGTTTCGATACTTGGAGAATTATTACCATTCTCAATATAGCTGAGTGAAGATTGGGCAATTCCGGCAATCTCGGCTACTTCTTTCATCGTCAATTTTTTTTGGAGCCGTAAATCGCGTAAGCGGTGACCTATCTTGGGCATATACTACTCCTCCGATCATATCACTATTCTGATTATAAGTGATAAATAAGTGTTTTTCATATCAAAATAATGATTGACGGCAAAGAGAAATATCATTATACTGAATACAAGATGGGAAAGGGGTGTATCCAGTTGGACGTAGGTATAAGAATTAAACAAAGGCGCGAGTTTTTAAATCTTTCTCAAGAACAACTATCACAAATATCAGGTGTATCTCAATCTTCGATTCATTATATTGAATCGGGAGAAAATAGTCCTACAGCTAAAACCTTATTTAAACTTGCCTCTGCCCTTGGTGTAAGTATAACCGAGCTTTTGGGCGACCAAACCGCCACGTCGAAAAGTCGGTTCTCTGTCAATGAATCACAGGGGGGACAAGCGTGAAGTTTTTCTGGTATGTCTGCGATGGGGAAGTCGAGGAATATAGCGGGCAGGAAGTTAACTGGAATAACTCGGTCATAGTGTTCGCCAAGTCGCCGGAGGATGCACTGTTGAAGGTTATGAAATATCATTTGGGTACGCTAGAACGGATCGGCGTAATCTGTGGCGGCAAAAGTATAGAAGTGATTTCCTAACCGCTTTTGGTCAGATTTCCAGGTGGTGAATTGTAAATGTTAATATCAATGTACACAATTATTGAAGACAAGCGGTCGAGTAGAAGCGCACCTCGCGGCGCGCAACCCTCACAGAACCGGACTTGCCCTATTAAGGCATCCGACTCTTCATAGTAGCATTTACTTACGTCTAGCAATAAATATTTACATAGATTCTCGCTTTAACTAGCGGAAATCTCGCTTCGAGTTTTGCAAATCCTTCCCAGGTCAGGCTCTTCTTTTGGCTTCTGCGATTGAGTATTTCATGCAGTTTACGCCGTATGCGGTATTCAAACGCACGGATTCCGTTGCTGTTGTCGGTCACCCCATAGTAACGGTAGTGCCCAACCAGTTTGGCATTTATCTGCTTGATTAACTCTCCTATTTCAGTATGCATATTTTGATAGAGCCATTTAGCAAAGGATTTTAGTTTCACTTTAAATTTCTTCCGGCTGGTTTTCCTCTTGACGCGGAACTTACCATTCTTGCTTTTGCTACAGTTGTGCGTGAACCCGAGAAAGTCGAATGTCTCCGGTTTGCCGTCCCCCTGGTTGTTCCGTCTTTCCTCGGCAAAGCGCCCGAATTCGATACTCTTTGTTTTCTCCTCTGCTATCTCTAGGTTGAATTTCCTCAATCGTTCTATCAACTTACCGTAGAAAGCTTCGGCATCTTCTTTGTATTGAAAGAAGCATACAAAGTCGTCACAATACCGGATTAAGTAGGCCTCGCCTCTGCATTCCCGCTTTATCTTTACCGTAAACCACAGGTCGAGCACATAGTGCAGGTATACGTTCGCCAGAGTTGGGGATATAATTCCCCCTTATGCAAAGAAAGTCATTATGCAAAGTAAGGCTCTGAAAGGTTGGTAAATCCTACAATGTTCTTTGATTAGCTTTGCATAATCTCTCCCATGATGAAGGTAAGAGCAAATCGCTCAAAACATCA
>NZ_LSLK01000111.1 GCF_002257705.1 Sporomusa silvacetica DSM 10669 | reverse complement strand
TTGCTTGAATTGATTGGTAAATTGTCTTTTAGCTCGTCTGTCCGTCATGTAAATCTCCCTTTTCTTTTCTTATAGTTTTACATGACCTTATTAATTCTGTCTAGTTTAGTGTAGCCGATCCATATTTCATTATCTCTTTATCAGATACAGCCGCTCTTTCCGTATACTCTAAACATTCATCAGCATTCTTCTCATTAGTATAATCTGCAAATAATTTTACAGCCTTTATTCTATCACTTGAAAAAATATCTAATGCAAAATCTATATCAGTAATACCGGAAGTCCTGACATAAGCCTGATAACTGCTCCACAAATACTTACTTGCATCTTGTGTAATCCCTGCTTTTACAGGATTTTTATGAATATACCGCAAGACCATAAGAAAATATGCCTGTGTTTCTACCACTTCACTCTTAAATCGTTCTTGAAACAAATGCCCACAACGCTCATATTTTTGATTGTACCAATATACATAGCTGCTGCTAATTCGCTTTATCGCTTGGGATATTGATTCATTCATCTCATTTATTAATAAATGAATGTGGTTATCCAGCAGACAATAACCATATAACAAATAACCGCTCAACGTTTTATAATATCCGAGCACTTCCAGAAATCTTTGCCTGTCTTCTTCGTCTTCAAATATATTTTGCTTATTGATACCCCTAAACATTAGATGATATATTCCAGTTTCACTTTTCTCCCTAGCTTGTCTTGGCATTCAATCTCACCTCAAAACTAGTATAGCATCTTTTATTTTTTGGGACAACAAACCTGTCCCTCTGTCCCTTGCTCTGTCCCTCTTTCCTCTGTCCCTCTTGGGCGGGCAGTCGATTTTATTTACTTTCGAACTGGTCTGATATACTTAAAAAACCGTTCCGGATTAAAATAAAAGTAAATTATTCTACCAGGGGAAGTATCAAAGCAGTAACCAGTGCCTGCAAAATCAAAAGTTGCCATTGCCTTTTCAATCTTTTCCTCTACACTACGATTTTCCTGCTCATAATCGAATGGCCCATGTTCAAAAACAATATACTCGGCTTCGGGAACATCAATCATAAGCATTTGTGGTGGTACTTCGCCTTTATAATCAAAAGGAAGACGTGCACCATAACACTCTGTACGTGGAATACCCCAATCGCAGAGTCTGCCGTCCGGGTCGTTAATGTACGCCATAATCTGACCGCTGCCGCCGTTAGATTCGCTCCCACCATCGTCATCCAATTTGCCCTTGATACTATCGAGCAAGCCGCAAATTGTTTCGTAGTCCTGTCCCGGAATAAGACTTTGCTTTTGCCAAAAATCCCAATACCCATTACTCTCATAGTTTTTAATGTGCAAAAATTTGTGTGCGGGAATGGTTACAAAATAAATTTTAACATCATCTGTAGATTTCATCATACCAATCTCTCCCAATCCTAAAAAGTAGCGGTCGAAAGGGTTTATTTTTGTACGAAGAACGACAGGCTTAGGCTTTTTTCGGTATTCACTTGGCGTTACACTATATGTTCCTTTGAAAGCTCTGGTAAAAGCTTCATGTGATGAAAAACCATAATCAAAAGCAATATCCAAAATGCTTTTTTCACTATCCCGAACCTCTTTTAGTGCAAAAGCTAATTTTCTATGCCGCAGATAATCCCTAAATTGCATACCCGATATTTCTTTGAATTTTCTCGTTGTATAAAATTCGGAATAACCCAACCTGCGAGAAAGAAAGCGTAGTGTCAAGGCTTCATCATTATAATTTTTAATACATTTGTCAATTTCATCAACGATTATTTGAATTTGCTTCTGCCACTTGTACATTCGTCTGTTCACCTCGTTTCAACCAACCTACATTTATTATAATGAAATAGAGAGGCTACTGCTTGATTTTACTTGCTGTTATTTCTCCATTATATTGACAGCTTAAAGGCGCTCTTAAATATTCTCAGAATCACTCAGAAGTCCCAGAAGCACTTGATTTGATGCCGTTAATATTATTGTATGCCATCAGTTTTTAAATACTGGACGGCAAACAAATAAAACAATTCCAAAACTCGAAACAACCGAAATTCTATTCCTCAACAATTCTATAATCTAGATGATTTAAATTAGTTATTTGCAAATTTAAATACTCCTGTTCTTTTCCATTTACTTTGGGTTTGCTATATATGTAGAAAATAGCCTTTTCCCTTGAATTAACTAACTCATTAAGCATATTTGCCCAAACATGTCTCCAATAATGTTTCTGAATAATTGAATTAGCAATATATATAGTAGGGGAATATTCCTTACTCTCTATAATCTTCCCAGTAAACCTAACAACAAAATCATTATCTTTTTTGGGCACCTTAAATACAGTCGCTTCACCAAAATATATCCTATCATATTTGCAGATTGTCGAGAGATTTAATCCATCAATATCTACAAACATTTGTGAATAAGAAATCTTGCATCCTACTATATTTACATAGTGCTTATCTAATTGTTCTTCCGCCTTATAAAATTCAAACTTTGATACCAATGGTTTTATCGTATTATACTCAGCATTTCTGGCTGGCTTATTATCCTGTTCAAAATATTTTCTCTTTTTTATTTCTTTATGCCTATCTTCCAAATCTGTTTTTGAGCCATTCCCTTGAGGCTTTTTCTTTGGCCTTTCAAACAAAAAGGTATCTACTTGAGAATTTATATATTTGTTTCTTCGTCCAACCTCACTATCATCCACGCCTACGCTTTTTGCATTTTCTTCCACGCAATCACAACTGTGCTCGTCTCTTGGTGTGAAATATGGACGCCTTTTCATTGCGTATCTTGGCTTATCAATATTGGCACAAGTTAATTGAGCAGAACAACCAGGGCTTGGACATTGAAAATTCTTTTTGTCGGTAATAACACCAGACCAATAAAGGTCGTATGCTTTCTCCGCGTCAATAATATCTTCACAATCAAAACTATAAGCTATTTCCACGTAATATCCCCTCTCTCAGAATATCATCGTAAATCTATGAACGTGAAACCGATTATTTCGCGGCTCAACTTATTGATTATTAGTCAATAAGTTGACCAATGTCTATTTATTGCGTGAGTCAGAATCACCCAGAACCCTTGCAATCAACAAAAAAGTATAGTTAATATGATATATAAGTCAATGAACCGCCCCTCGACTCATATACTCATTTGACGTAGATATGTTTTTTCAGCCACTGTCTCAAAAATTGCAGTTGTTCTTCGGTATGGAAATAGTGTTCTCCATGCTCCATTACTTGCAAATCACAGTCGAAGCGTTCTGCAAACATTGATACCACATCAAACTCACATAAGTTATCTTCTGAACCATAGAGAATTGAAGTTCGATTATTCCAAGCAACAATAGGATGTTCTTTCACATAGCAGTAATAATCCCAATAGAGTGTTTGTCCAATAGGTGTCGAAACTTCTTTTTCTGTTTTTAGTCTATTCTTACTTATGCTAAACCATATCATCATATTATTTATGATACGTTCCATATTTACCACAGGAGAGAGAAACAAACACTGTTTCAGAGGATCATGGCTATATGCTAATAGGCTAAAATATGCTCCCATACTACAAGCAAATACACTTATATTATTTGATAATGATTGTGCATAACGCATAATGCTATTAAGGTCTTGAACACAGTTTTGAACTTTGCAAGCATAAGTTTCAACCTTACGGTCACCATGTTCAGGCAAATCGAAACTAAGAACTTGATAACCTATTACTGTTGCTTCTTCTGCAAATACAACAATCGCATCGTCTGCCTTGTCTGACATATTACCATGCACCACTACGAATAACTTATCTGATTTTTCGCCCCACAAAATTGCAGGGATATTGCCTATTTTTAAATTTTCCTTTATCATTGTAATTTCTCCTCTAGAAGATACGAGGGGACGGTTCTGTTGTTTCCTAGGCTTTAACCACAATGTTAAATGTAAGTCCACTTAGTCGCGCTATTTGTCTGATTGATACTCCTTTACTTGCTTTAAGCTGTCTTAAATATCCATC
>NZ_LSLK01000110.1 GCF_002257705.1 Sporomusa silvacetica DSM 10669 | reverse complement strand
TTTCCGGCAAGATACATTTCTACAATCCGCAATTTTTCTTCTGCCGGCAATTTCCCTTTTTGTGGCATAATTTTACCCCCAGATATTTCAGTGTTTTTTCACTGTCCTATCTGGGGGTAGCATATCACTTTGTAGGACTGCGGCTTTTCCCTGTTACTGCAAGTCGCTTCCCTACGCTGGTATTACCCAGATCAGGTTAAGGGTTAATGAAATATTGATTTCATCTCTCAGCCCGTAGGCACCCCTAGCATATTTGGTATTTTATTCCATGATAACACTGTTTTATTCACACGACAAGTAATTTATAAGTTTTGTAACTTTTGTTCCTTATTTATCCAGATGGAAAGTATAGCTTTTCCTGGATTGAACGACTAAGGCTTCCATCTTTTACTTTCATTGTGCCATTGGTGGTAAAAATGGCATTCCAGATAATTAGGTAATAGCCAGGAAAAGGATTTATTATGGCTTTGTGGAATTTCCATAAGAAGTGTCTAGAAATGTCTAGGGGATAGAGTTGTTGCCATAAATTGGGATTCGAGTAAGATGGACTGAAGAATGAAGTAGGCAAGGGAAAAAGAAAAAATGTCAATAACTCTGCCCCTTTTTGACACTTAAAATAAGGTATAGACTTATTTATTTAGTTTTATTTGTATTATCTTTATTTGAAGAGGAGTGTGGACATATTGCCGGAAGACAAGCCCAAAAAACCAGCAAATCTAGCTTATGGAGTAGAAGATAGTATGCCATTAAGATCATTTATTCCTTTGGTCTTACAGCAACTTATTATGCTGTCGGTTGATTTAATATTCCCGGTGCTCATTGTTTCGGCTATTGGAGGTACAACCGAATTGGCGCAAAGCGTTGTCAGCCTGATGATGGTTGCAATGGGAATCGGCACACTGATGCAGGCATGCCATAAGGGGCCGCTTGGTTCCGGATATTTTTGTGCACAGGAAACTGGTGCGCCTTACTTTCCTGCTTCTGTAATGGCGGTGAAGGCCGGCGGTTTTCCACTGATGTTTGGTATGACCATAGTAGCTGGTCTATCTCAGATATTGATGAGTCGGGTGTTACATAAAATGCGTGTTCTGTTTCCGGTGGAAATTACGGGCCTGATTGTTACAATGATGGCTGTTTCTTTTATCAATTACAGTATTCCGAGTTTTGTCGGCCTGGATAGAAACGAGGGAGTAAGCACTGCCGCCACAGTTTGGATATCCTGTCTGACACTGGCTGTAATCATCATAATGCATGTGTGGGGTACGGCCAGAATGCGTGAGTATTCTATCCTCGGCGGAATTTTTGTTGGTTATGTGATTTCGTATTACACAGGAGTTCTTACTGAAGTCCATCTAACCAAATTTGCCGAAGCTCCGTTTTTCGCCTTCCCGGACATGGGCCACGTCGGCTGGTCATTCGATACCTCTTTGCTGGCTCCATTTTTGGTAGCCGCATTTTGTTCCAGCATCAAAACTATCGCTAATATTTCTACTTGTCAAAAAGTTAACGATGCTAATTGGCAACGGATGGATATTCATACAGTGAGTAAGGGGCTCTTTTCGGAGGGATGTAGTTCGATAATAAGCGGGCTTTTAGGTACTATGGGTCAAACCACCAGCTCTGGCAGTGTCGGATTGTCTGTAGCTACCGGAGCCACCAGTCGGCGTATCTCCTACGGAGTAGGCACGATGTTCATCTTGCTTGCCTTTTTACCCAAAATTGCAGCATTATTTGCTATTATGCCCAAGCCAGTAATGGGCGTCATTTTGCTAATCGAGATCAGTTTTGTGCTACCGACTGGAATGCAAATATGTTCTTCACGGATGCTGGATGCCAGAAAAATATTTGTTATCGGTTTGTCCTTTGCCTTCGGTATGGCGATCGAAATTATTCCTGATTTTTACATGACTTTGCCGGAATGGTTACAGCCTTTGTTCAAGACGAGTATGGCCATGGCTTCAATTATGGCAATTTTCCTAAGTTTAATTTTTCGAATTGGTATTGATAAGCACCGAATTCTGGAATTGGAACCGGGCACTACGTCTTCCAGCACTGTGTTTGATTTTATGGAAATTAGCGGGGAAACTTGGGGCGCGCGAAGCGAAATCATCAAACGGGCTGCATTCGCGATCAATGAATTTGTCGAGTCAGCTACCGAACTTGGCCTAGCTAATGGAAAAATAAAAGTGGACGTCAGTTTTGAGGAGTTTAATCTTGATGTAGATATATATTATGATGGAATATTGATGGATTTTCCTGTGGTACGTCCTACAGAAACTGAACTAATGGAAGATGAGTCCGCATTTATCAGGCTGTCCGGTTTTCTTATGAGAAAGTACGCCGATAAAATGAAATCGAAAATGAGTAATGGACATTGTCATGTACAATTCCATTTTGATCACTAATAACCTAACATCGTCTAAAGTAGCTTGACAATGAAAATTATTTGGTTTAATATATAAAAAAAGGTTTAACTTGGTTGACTAGATAACTAGAGACCAATTCCGTCGAGGAATTGGTCTCTTTTTCTATTCTAAATAAGTACCAGCTATGCTGGTGAGAGAGGGGATAGGGCGAAGTCCATAGAGAACAATGTGATTCGGTCACCAATTACTATTACATATAAAAGAGAGGTAGACAAAATGAAAAAATATAAAGTGTTTTTATTATCCCTATTATTATTGGTGCCATTAATTCTAGTAGGCTGCGGAAATTCTAAGCCTGATAATGAAAGTGTTAAAAAGGTGACTTCCAATACAAATACTGATGTAGACTTTTCCGGCGTGGTTATTAGAATAGGAGCAGCTGAAGGAAAAAATGGTCAGGCAATTATAGAAGCTGCCGGATTAGATAAAACCCCCTATAAGGTTGAATTTCATGTAATGCAAGGTGGAAACCTTGTATTAGAGGCGATGGCGGCCAATCAAATTGATTTGGGAACTGGTAGTCAGATTCCGCCAATTTTTGCTTCACAGTCAAGAAATGAGGGTAATTTAAAGATAATTGCAACCAAAAAATCGTCAACTCTAGATCAGGAATTAGTTGTTTCAGCAAATTCACCAATTAAAGCTGTTAAAGATCTAAAAGGGAAAAAAATCGCATATGTAAAAAGTACAACATCACAATATTTTCTTGCAAAGATGCTAGAAAATGCCGGTCTTTCCTGGGGTGAGGCGGAAACAATAGCTATGTCAACATCAGATGGACTGTCGGCTCTACTTACAGGAGAAGTTGATGCACTCGCAAGCTATGGAAATGCAATACGATCAGCTCACGCAAAGGGTGCAGTAACATTACAACCAGCAACCGGTATTCTTTCAGGCGACTTTTACTGGTATGCAACTCCTGATGCCATTCAAGATCCAAAAAAACATGCAGCTATTTTGGATTACTTGTCACGGTTTCATGAAGCCAATGAGTGGGCAAGGCAACATCCTGATAAATGGGCAGCACATTATGCACCACAAATTAATCAAAAAACTCAGGACTATTTGAATCAATTTAACGAAGAAACCCAGCAGACGAAAACAATAATTGTTCCAGTTGACAATACAACAATTGCTTCTGAACAAGATATTGTGAATACCTTTGCCAAGCTAGGGCTGTTAAATAGCGGAATTGATATTAGTAAAATTTTTGATCATTCATTTGATGCTGAAATCAGCAAATTCAAAAAGTATTAGTAAGAGACGGGGTGGGCGACTTGAATAATAAATTTGAAGCTACCGATCTGCTGCTTTCTTGGAGTATTCCATTCATTGTACTTATATTCTGGTATATCGTAACGCTGGGACAAAGTAGTGCCAGTTTATTTCCACCCCCTGGTGATGTTGGAAATGCTGTAATCCGGCTGATACAAGATGGTACATTGGCAAAAAATGTTGAAATTAGTACTTTGAGAGCGGCGGCAGGATTTGTTATCGGCGGATTAATTGGTTTTCTGTTAGGAGTGGTAAATGGGCAGATTCGGCTTGCAGAAAAAATATTAAATACACCGATTCAAATGATTCGTAATGTTCCACATCTTGCTATGATTCCCTTGATTCTTATTTGGTTTGGTATTGGGGAAACAGCTAAAATTGTTTTGATTTCCCTGGGGACATTCTTTCCAATATATCTCAACACTTTTCATGGAATTCGGTATGTTGATAATAGTTTAATTGAAATGGGAAAGACGTATGGTTTGACAAGATTTGAATTGTTCAAAGATATTATTTTTCCAGGTTCAATAGCCTCCATTATGATCGGGATACGCCAATCGCTTGGCCGTATGTGGCTAACCTTGATTGTAGCGGAAACGGTCGCGGCAAAATCCGGGATAGGTTTTATGGCTACCAATGCCAGAGAGTTTATGCTGATGGATGTAATAGTGCTTAGCCTGATTATTTACGCACTATTAGGCAGTATCTCTGATTTTATAGCTGGCTTAATTGAAAAAAGAGTATTAAGATGGCATTCAAATTATAGATAAGTGTGGCAGGAGAACAAAATGAGTGAAATAAAAGGATTTGAAATTAAAATACAAAATTTAAGTAAATTCTTTGGCGAGTTCCAAGTATTAAAAAATATCAACCTAACAATAGAGCAAGGAGAATTTGTTGCATTAGTGGGACAGAGTGGCTGCGGAAAAAGTACGCTGTTACGGCTTATTTCTAATCTTGAAGTCCCAAGTGACGGGCAAATTACATTAGATAATGTGCCAGTGAAAAAAATTAATCCGGCTGTTCGTTACTTATTTCAGGAAGCAAGATTATTGCCATGGAAATCGGTATGGGAAAATGTTGCGATAGGCTCAAAAGATAGAAGTAAAGAAAAAGCCTTGAATGCTTTAAAAGAGGTTGATTTAGAAAGTAAAGCAGAAGAATGGCCATCTGTTCTATCAGGAGGGCAAAAGCAAAGGGTTTCCTTAGCCCGAGCCTTGGCTGGAGAACCCAAATTGCTGTTATTGGATGAACCGTTAGGTGCACTGGATGCCTTGACCCGCATTAATATGCAGATATTAATCGAAAAATTATGGAGGGAACAAGGATTTTCAGTCGTCTTAGTAACTCATGACGTGAGTGAAGCTATTTTTCTGGCAGATCGAGTAGTGCTAATTGAGGACGGAAAAATAGCCATGGATAAAAAAATAACACTTGCCCGGCCTAGGGTAAAAGATAATAATTTTGCCTATTTCGAAAGATTAATTTTGGATAAAGTAATGAAAAATGACCAAACTTCTTTAAATGAAACTGCAGATCAAATTTACGCTATTTAGAAGAATAAAAAGGTGGGTTTTATAAATGAAAATTACGCAGGTAGAAGTATTTCATGTGCATTTACGTAAAAATTCCGGGCAACGTCCTATTTTAGTAAGAATTGATACAGATGAGGGAATCTTTGGGGTTGGGGAAGCGGGTATGGCTTATGGTGTAGGCGGAAGTGCCGCAGCTGGTATGATTAAGGATCTTTCCCGGCTGATCTTGGGATTGGACCCATTTAATACGGAATTTATATGGGAAAAATTCTTCAAAAAAACTTTCTGGGGACAAGGCGGGGGAACTGTCGTTTTTTCTGGAATGAGTGCACTTGATATGGCACTTTGGGATATTAAAGGAAAAGCATTGGGATTGCCATTATATAAACTTTTAGGCGGAAAGTGCAGGACTGATCTCAGGGTATATGCTTCACAAATTCAGTTTGGCTGGGGTCTGGAGAGGAAGCCGAAGGGACTAAAAGAAGAATATGCAGAAGAAGCTCTGAAGGCCGTTGCGCAAGGGTATGACGCCATAAAAGTTGACGTGTTGGCACTTAATCGTAAGGGAACTAATGAAAATGTACATTTGGAAGGCCCATTACCTAATTCGGTAATTCAGATAGGCGTGGAACGTGTAAAAGCAATTCGCGAGGCAGTTGGCCCGGATGTTGATATCATTATTGAAAATCATGCTAATACAGATATGGTTAGTGCAATTCAGTTTGCGAAAGCGATTGAGGAATATAATATTTTCTTTTATGAAGAAATTAACACACCTTTGAATCCTAAATTACTGCAAAAAGCCAAAGAAAAGATCAATATCCCGATAGCTTCAGGTGAAAGAATATATACTCGCTGGGGGTATTTACCTTTCTTTGCTGATCGTTCTATTGATATAATTCAACCTGACATCGGTTCATGCGGTGGCTTTTCCGAATTCAAAAAAATCGCAGACATTGCACATGCCTATGAGGTTACAGTACAAGCGCATGTGGCCGGAACGGGGGTAGCAGAAGCGGCAGCTTTACATGCCGAAACGGCAATTCCTAATTTCTGCATTCATGAACATCACCAAAAAACTTTATTACCCGAGTATGTTGAACTGTGTGTTCATAATTATCAACCAGTAAACGGACGCTATACCGTTCCGGAACTTCCAGGCATAGGACAGGATATCACGGAAAAAGTATTTAAGGATTCAGATAGAATAGTGATTAAGTAAGGCTTGTTATGAAGCAGTCATTCCCAACTTCATTATCCATGAGCATCATCAAAGAGCTCTTAATCCCGAAAGCCGTGCAACGTGTCTTTATGATTATTAGCCCGGATTGCCTCCACCACAAATGTGGAATGCCCTGGAACCCGCGAATTTCGCGGGTTTTTTGTTATCTATTAATATAACACACGAAATTTGAAGGAGTTTTTTGTATTTGTATGGAAGTTTATAGGGAAATGATGTATCCGTCATTCACAAGTACAGATCTGAATAATAGAAATATTATTTTTATGGGAATGAGAATTTAAAGTGAACTACAGCAAAGAAAACGTAGAGGATAGAATGTGATGCCGTAAAAAGCCCTGGCGGAAATTCTGTGTGGCAGTGGCAAAATGTTTGACCCGGAGCTATCGGAAAAGTTTATTCAGTTTATGCAGAGGAGATAGAATAAAGGCAATATTGATTGGAGTGACTTTTTGAAAAAAACATCAAATGATCAGAGTGCTTTCTTACTATTAATTATTGTAGTATTTCTTTGGGGAGTTAACTCTGTCTCAATTAAATATCTTACCTATTTTTTCCCACCTCTAGTACTTGCGCCTATTCGCTTAACCTTGGCAAGTGCTTTATTGTTACCGATTGTGCTTTATCAATATGGCTATCCAAAAATACCAACGAAGGCGTTGTTACCTATTGCTGGTATTGCAGTATTTTGCATCTTCCTGCATCAGATTGCATTGACTATAGGAATCGGTGCTACTAGTGGTATTCATGCGGTTCTTATACTTGGATTAAGTCCTTTGTTTACAACAATTTTCTCAGTTTTTCTTTTAAATGAATCGTTTACCCTTGCTAAAGGACTCGGTATTGTCCTTGGTTTTAGTGGATTACTTCTCGTTGTAGCAGGGCAAGCCCAAGCTGGCGCAAGCCTTTTAGGCGATGGAATCACGTGTATTGCTACACTTACCTTCGTAATCGGTTCTCTTTTTGTAAAAAAGGCTACATATTATGTTTCTCCATTGATGGTTACTGCCTACAGCCACGTGCTGGCTGCAATCGGCCTTGATGTTCTTGGATTAGTCACCAATTCGGTTTGGTTTTATCCAGATCATCTTGGATTTTGGCCTATTGCCGTATTACTATTTTCAAGCTTGATGAGTACTGCTGTTGGTGCACTTTTATGGAATATGAGCATTCAAAAAGTAGGTGCCTCTACGGCATCTCTCTTTCAAAACGCTTCCCCAATTATTGGTATTTTTGGTTCTGCCTTATTCCTTGGTGAAGAATTGCACTGGCGGCATTTTTATGCGCTTATCCTTGTTATGATTGGTGTTAGCTTAGGGACTGGTATCCTCGAAATGTCA
Source organism: Sporomusa silvacetica DSM 10669 (assembly GCF_002257705.1). GTDB lineage: Bacteria > Bacillota > Negativicutes > Sporomusales > Sporomusaceae > Sporomusa > Sporomusa silvacetica. Next base: position 92,901 of record NZ_LSLK01000110.1, on the reverse strand, counting down.
GTACCATCTTGGTTTAAAAGTAGATCATAGTACTGAAATCGCAAGAAGTACATAGTACAAAGAGATCACCGCTTTTTTTATTAATGCGACTCAACAGGAGTTTCTTTTTTTTGCGGTCTATTGGTTGGCATGAACAGAGCCGCAACCCCTAAAACAATTAATATGACAGCAACGAAGTTGTAAGCATCCCGGTAGGCAAGAATACTAGCTTGATGAAGAAGATCTTGATATATTTTCCCCATAGCCTTTGTTGAGACCAGAGTGGATGGCACCCCTAAATTCGTCATTACCTGTGTGTAGGTATCAAGTGCGTAGCGGTAACCGGCATCAGCCATTGTCAAATGCTGCACTAAATAGGATTGCTGAATTTGTTGGCTGTGTATAAGTTTATTGGTTACCAATGCGATGCCAATACTTCCCCCTAGGTTGCGCGTAAGAGAAATAATCGCCGAAGCATTGCTACTATTTTCCGGAGAGATTTTCGAGAAGGCGAGCGTACTGGCTGGCACAAACAAAAAGGGTAAACCGAGAGTTTGCAGGATGCGTACAAAAACGAAAGTACTATAATCCGTCTGCGGAGTTATAAGGCCAGTAGCCCACATGCCTAAAGCGTTAATCAGCATACCTATTGAGATTAAATACTTTGCCGGAACTACATTAACCAGTTTGCCGACGACCGGCATCATAAAGAGGACTACGATTCCGGCCGGCGAAAGGAGGAGGCCGGACAAGGTGGCGTCATATCCAAAGTTGGCCTGTACCATCATCGGTAACAGCGTGGTGCTGCCATATAAAGCAAAACCGACGAAGAACATCATAACACAGGGCATACCAAAACTAGGTATCTTAAAGAGCTTCAGTTCAACTACTGGACGTTTTTGCTGCAATAACCAATAGATTGCCAACACGAGGCTGATGGCAGATATAACGGCAAAAAGCACAATAAAAGAGCTGTCAAACCAGTCTTCTTGCTGTCCCTTATCTAAAACAATTTGCAGCGCCCCGAGGCCGAGAGCGATTAGTCCAAGACCAATATAATCAATGGAACCGACATCTTGTTTTTGCGCACTGGGCGGGTCTTGTACAAGAACTTTGACCAGAAAGGCAGCTAACAGGCCGACAGGTACATTCATGAAAAAAATCCAGCGCCAGTTATAATTATCGGTGATATAGCCGCCCAGAGTCGGCCCCAGTATCGGCGCCAATACCGTCGTTATACCTGTGATAGCAAATGCCATCCCCAATTTTTCAGGGGGAAAACTATCTTTAATGATGGCCTGCTGGGCTGGTTGCAAACCTCCGCCTGCCAGCCCTTGCAACAATCGAAATATAATTAGCATGGAGAGTGATGTCGCAATACCGCACATAAATGAGGTAAATGTAAAGCCTATAATACAAAGAATGAAGAAATTTTTACGTCCCATAAGACCAGACAACCAGCCGGATAGCGGCAAAACAATACCGTTGGACACAAGATAAGAGGTTAGAACCCAGGTGCTTTCCTCTGAACTTGCTCCAAGTGAACCCGCAATATGCGTAAGCGCGACATTGGCAATGGTCGTGTCCAGCACTTCCATAAAGGCGGCAAGACTGACGGCGATTGATACCCAAATAGGGTTTACAGGCTTGGGAGCCGCTTCGTTCATATCTTTGCTCCCGAGCTTTCAGTATATACAGTAGGTATAACTGACATCCCCGGCCCTAGCGGAAGAGTAGCATCAGGTGGATTATCAAACACAATTTTTACGGGAACACGTTGTACGGTTTTAACAAAATTGCCAGTAGCATTTTCGGCCGGAAAAAGAGAAAAATGAGAACCGGTTCCCGCTTGAAAGCTATCTATTCTGCCGCGCAATTTCACGCTGGGAAAGGCGTCAATACGGATATCGACAGGTTGACCGAGACGCATATGATCCAGTTGTGTTTCTTTAAAATTAGCAACAATCCATAATTCTGTCCCAACTAGCGAGGCCAGTTGTTGGCCTATCTGGACATAGTTGCCGGTTTCCACGTTGCGTTTGGTAATTTGCCCATCCATCGGGGCAGTGATTTTGGTGTTGCCCAGATCCGTTTCAGCTTGCACTAAATCCGCTTGGGCCTGCTGTACCTGAGCCAAAAGTTGCTCACCAGTATCTTTAGCTGCTGCAATTACACTGGGTGCTGTTTTGGCTGTACGAAGGTCGGCATGTAATTTATCCAAAGCGGAGTGATCTGCTTTTTCTGTTGCAATTGCTTGATCCAACTGCTGACGGGAACAGGCGCCCGCAATGAACAGGCTTTCCATACGCTGCCTATCAGAGAGTGATTTTTCCCAGGTTGCCTGAGCTGATGCCACCTGAGCAGCAGATGCATCAATATTGGATGACGCGGAAACAGTGGTTGTTTCCAGATTATTGTGAGAAGCGTTGGCAGCCGCTTCAGCAGCCACTAATGCAGCTTTGGCCCGATCGCGACGGATAATATAGTCAGTCGGATCAATTTCCATAAGGACATCACCAGCTTTAACCATTTGATTGTCTTTTATATTCAAAGTTTTTACATAACCTTGTACCTTCGGACTTAAAACGACTGTGCGCCCTTCAATGGCGGCATTATCTGTTGATACCTCACCACGGTGAAAATAATAATAGCCACCAGAGCCAGCAATAACTACCAAAAGAACAGTAATAAGTTTTATGAATTTTGATGGTATTTTCATACAATCTCTCTTTTCCTAAAAATTTTATTAAATCCAAGCAGACTATAGTAAAAAACAGCGGTTGTTTGCACTATTATCAGAAGGGGTTGATACTTACTGACAGCACAAGATAAACAAACGTTTGTTTGAAGAAGCTGAGACGATCATACATCTTTATCACCAACTTGTGGCATTTGTTTTTGGTTTGCAACTACATAGTTCCTAGGCCTCCGAGTTCATAATGCCGTGCAGATAAATACGAAAGGCATGCGCTACATATTCGGATTCACTATCGGCATGTTCTGGCAAGGGAAAAAGTTTGGAAACAAAAGGTTTGGCAATGAAATAAAAGTTTAGAATACCAACTAGCGAAACTGCTGCATATGTAATATTTAAGTCTTCCCTAATGTAACCTCTGGCAATGCCTTCCCGTAAGGTAGCATCTATAAACTGATAGACCTGCGATAGATGTTTTTCGATAATAGGTGCACCATATTCTGTGGGATTCGTCACTTCGCTGTATATAAAACGGGATATAAGGGGGCGCAGCGCATGTATATGCGCAATCTGGTTGGCATAAAGGGTGAGCTGCGCGACGGGCGAGGTAGAATCATTTTTTTGTACTTCTCCTATTGTCTGCAGAATTGGAGAAAGTTGTTCTATCAATACGGCCTCGTAAAGTCCCTCCTTGCCATTAAAATAATAAGAAATAGCAGATACGTTAATTTGAGCGGCCACGGTTAGTTCGCGTACTGATACAGCGGCAAATCCTTTGAGAGCAAACAGTTCTGTTGCAACTTCAATCAATTTTAAGCGGGTATTATTTTCCATGACAACAACCTCTTTTAGAATTGTAGTAGGCCTTGATCTGATTCAAACAATCGTTTGTTTTATTTAGTGTAGCATGGCTGCTATAACTTGTCAATTTTTTGCAACCCGACTTAGATGGGATTGACATATATATCGCAATATTGTAATATATAAATAAAACAATATAAACATAGAAGGGTGATACACATGGATGTTGGTGATCTTTCCCTATTTACTGAAGCAGCGGAACTTTTGAAAGTGCTTGCTCACCCAATCAGACTATGTATTGTAAAAGGTCTGATTGAAAAAGGTGAATGCAATGTTTCACACATGCAGAATTGTCTTAACGCTCCACAATCAACAATATCCCAGCATTTACAAAAACTAAGAGCAGCCGGCGTTATCGAAGGTGTTCGCAATGGGTTAGAGATTAATTATAAAGTACGCGATCAGAAAGCAATAGCCTTGGTTGATGTCCTATTTAAAAGCAGGACATAACGATGTTTGTTTTTCACTTAAATTTTTGAAGGAGGTACTATCATGGCTAAAAAGGTATTACTAGTTGGTGGAGTTGCCGGAGGAGCATCGGCGGCAGCAAGACTGAGAAGATTAGACGAAACAGCTGAAATCATTATGTTTGAGAGGGATCAGCATATTTCCTTTGCAAACTGTGGCTTGCCGTATTATATAGGACAAAACATCAAGGAGAGAAGTAAGCTTCTGGTGCAGACACCACAAAGTATGCAAGAACGGTTTACTATTGATGTCCGAATTCATAGCGAAGTAACCAGTATTAATCCTGATCGAAAAACTGTAACAGTAAACAGTAAAGACAAAGGTATCTATGAAGAATCCTACGACTATCTAGTATTATCTCCGGGGGCTAAAGCGATTAGACCACCCATTCCGGGAATTGACAGCGATAAGATTTTCACATTAAGAAATATTCCTGATACCGATACTATAAAAAGTTTTATTGAAAAACAAGAAGTCGAGCAGGCAGTAGTTATTGGTGGCGGTTTTATCGGTGTGGAGATGGCGGAGAACCTAAAAGACCGGGGATTAGAAGTGACCCTGGTAGAAGCAGCACCTCACATCTTACCGCCTTTTGACACAGATATGGCAGTTATTGTGGAAAAGGAATTAGAGGATAACAATGTAAAACTTTTGCTAAACGATGGTGTAAAATCATTTGAAGATAAAGGCAGCACGATAGAGGTCATTTTAAACAGTGGTAAATTACTTACTGCTGATACGGTTATTCTAGCCATTGGAGTAACACCGGACACCATGTTTCTTAAAAACAGTGGCATTGAATTAGGGGTTAAAGGACACATTCTTGTTAATGAGAAGCTGGAAACTTCCTGTCCAGGTGTTTATGCTGTAGGTGATGCCATTGAAGTTGTTGACTTTGTAACAAAACAAAATGTGGCAATTCCTTTGGCTGGTCCAGCAAACAAGCAAGGAAGAATTGCAGCCGATAATATTGCTGGATTAACTTCCACCTATAAAGGGACTCAGGGAACCTCTATACTCAAGGTTTTCAGTCTAACGGCCGCAAGTACAGGTAGTAATGAAAGAACACTCAAACGACTAACTATTCCTTATAAGGTAATCTATGTGCATCCTGTATCCCATGCTTCTTACTATCCAGGCGCCTTGCCTTTGTCGTTAAAGCTTATTTTTAATGAGAAAGGTATCATTTTGGGCGCACAGGCAGTTGGTTCTGACGGCGTAGATAAACGTATTGACGTAATTGCTACTGTAATTCGTCTTAAGGGGAAAGTATCCGATTTGGCAGAACTTGAACTTTGCTATGCACCGCCTTTTTCTTCGGCTAAAGATCCTGTTAATATGGCTGGCTATGTAGCAGAAAATGTCTTGGCAGGTCGTGTGGAAACGTTTACTTACGAGGAATTGGAAAACTACAATAAAGAGGAAACTCAATTAGTGGATGTGCGAACTGAATTTGAGTTTGAAAATGGCCATTTGGAAGGAGCAATCAACGTCCCTGTTGATAAACTGAGACAAAAGTTAGACAATCTGGATAAAAACAAACCCATTCTAGCATACTGCCAGGTAGGATTGCGAGGCTATATCGCTTCGCGAATTTTAACTCAACATGGTTTTAACGTTAAAAACATGACTGGCGGTTACAAATCCGCATCCGCACTGCGCTTTAAGCCAGATAGTACTACCGCTATTTCTAAGAAAGAATCTATCATAGATTCTGATACGCAGCTTATAAAAAAGGAGGAATTCCAGACAAAAGACTATGATAAATTATTGGATGCTTGCGGGCTAAGTTGTCCCGGTCCTTTAATGCAAGTTAAAGCATCGATTGACGGAATGGGCAACGGCCAAATCCTTAAAGTAGTTGCTTCTGATCCAGGTTTTTATGAAGATATTAAAGCCTGGTGCCTCCGAACAAAAAATGAACTTCTCGATATAAAGAAAGAGCAAAGTCAAATTATAGCCTATATTAAAAAAGGCAGTGATCCTAAAAGTACAAATCAGAGCTTGTCCAACTTACCAATGAAAGACAACAAAACCATAGTCGTATTTAGTGGAGACCTCGATAAAGCTATGGCTGCCTTTATCATAGCCAACGGCGCCGCTTCGATGGGAAAAAAGGTAACTTTGTTTTTCACTTTCTGGGGTTTAAATATTCTAAGAAAACCCGAACATGTTTCCGTAAAGAAAGGCTTTATTGATAAAATGTTTGGTTTAATGATGCCTAAAGGCAGTAAAGAATTAAAACTCTCCAATATGAATATGATGGGGATGGGGAGTAAAATGATGCGTATGGTGATGAAAAATAAAAATGTAAGTTCTCTCGAAGAACTTATTCAAGCGGCCTTAGCTTCAGGAATTGAGATAGTTGCTTGCCAAATGTCCATGGATGTAATGGGTTTACATCCGGAAGAACTGATTGACGGCATTAAATATGGCGGTGTCGGCTATTATCTTAACGAAGCAGAAGATTCCAATGTAAATTTATTCATATAAGTCGACTACTGAACGTAAAACAATGTACGTCTATTGATTGCTAAGAGTTTATATGAGATAGTGAGTAGTGAGCAAAGAGCCGGTGGGCTACGATACAGAGTACAACAAATAGTATAGAGACCCCATAGGGAGCTGCTAGCGTACCCTATGGGGTATTTTCAGTGTGATATTTTATCATCATAATAGTCATTCGCAATCCAAGTTGACAATTGTTTTCGGCACAGTAACACAGGATGTTTGCCTGTATAGGGTTTTGCATATCACCATGCAAGCGGACTTCTTGGTACTTTGGGTAACCAGTAGAGCAGATCCAGTAAAGATGATAGTATTGATACCTGCTCTTTTTCCTGATTTACTAATAGATCAATTACCAACAACATTTATGTAGATAATGAATATAGTATAGTAAGAATGAAATATTCATAAGGTGGTTACATAAATGAAGATCAGTGATGCGACGATATCGTTTTTATTGCGACAGTCAGTACCTACAATAACGTGGAATCAGTCTTTTATTTTTAGTCATGCTCTTCATGTAGAAAAGATTGCCTTACGGCTTGGAGAAAACCTTGGATTAAGTGCACAAGATCTAGCTATTTTGAGTTGGGGCTGCATTCTTCATGATATTGGGAAATTTTCCCTACCTCAGACATTTTTTGAACAAACCATCCTGTCCATTAATGATTATAAAGAAATAAAAAGGCACCCCGGACTGGGATACATTGCTCTGAGGGAAATCGACTTTAATAGAGAGGCATTGGAAATTGTGCTTTATCATCATGAAAGATTTGATGGATTGGGATACCCATTTGGCCTTAAAGGAAAAGAAATTCCACTCAACACCCGAATTTGTTCCCTTGCTGATTCTTTTGAGGTAATGCTTTGGGGGCGTAATTATCAAAAGAACAAGACTTATCAGGAGGCACTTGATGATATTGCTGCCAATAGTGGTACTCAATTTGATCCGGAATTAGTTGTTCATTTTATTAACCTATTTGGTTGACCCTTCCACAGTACAGTGTTAGCAGCTAATAATGTTCCAAGTAGTGGGGATACTAGATGGAAAGGAGGGACAGCATAGTGAGTAGTGAACTTAGACAGGCTTTATTGGAGCCGTGGTGGGTGAAGACAAATCAAAAAATATATTAAGAGAATAAATCTTCATAGGGAGACTTATTCTCTTAATATATTTTTTTTGTAATGCCCTAGTTATCTCTTTTCCCAAATCTTTTTTCTGTCACCTTAAAGTGTATATTACTATTTGTTGTTTTGCTGTGATTTATTTAGAAATTTTGTGGCACAAAAAAGAAATGGAGTTGATTGAATGAATACTTACCAGAGAATCAGTGTTGTATTATGTATCTTTTTAATAGCTGCTCAAGGATTCAGCCTAGTAGGAATAGTAAGCCGTGGCAATCACGATTTTATTAGCAACATTGTAGGATCTACACTATTTTGGTTTACCTATACAGTATTCGAGTATATTTATAAACTTAGAATTAACTATTATCTTCGCCTGGCTGTAATTATAGCCATCATCAGTGATGGCTTTTGGGGGTTTTATTTTAACCTATATGTAACGTCTCCGTTTTTTGATAGAATACAACACATTTTTAGCGCATATGTGATTGCATTATTTTTTTATGCAATAGTAATGCATTTTCAGAACAAACCTATTGAAATACGGCCAGGAATTAAATTTGTGTTTGTTGCAGCTATCGGCATGGCCGCAGGGAGTTTTAATGAAGTAATTGAGTTCGCAGCAGATACCATAATGAAACCACAAATTCTAAATCAACCAAGTCTTCAAGATACCGACTTGGATTTGGTTAGTAACACAATTGGGGCTGTTCTCGCAGGGATTCATTTGATGTACAGCTCTAAGGACTATAAGCGATTATAAAAATTGATACTAATCCAACATTCATCCATTGACTGATTATAGCACTGATAACTACGCCTCCAATTGTTCCAAGTAATCGTTGCCAGGCCTTTTTTACCGCTCCGAAATAGTTACCTGTACGGTTAATATAGCTGCAAGCGGTGCAAAGTAGGGATAAGGCAAGTTTAGCCTGGAGGGAATCATTCTTACCAAGAAATAATCGTATTTCTTGGTAAGAATTTTTTTCAAATTGAGAGCTGCTGAAATTAATAGTATAACTTACCTTTCATTCACATATAAAACTATTAATTTGGAATAAGGAAGTATTTATATATGAAGGTTTTTAAAAAATGGTATTTATATGTTGTTTTAATTACGGTTTTATTGGCTGTAAAAGACGAAAATTATCTAATCGATATAGCACCCGCAATAAGTAATGTCTCAACTACGCAAAAAGTCGTAGCTCTAACATTTGACGATGGCCCATTAAATACTTCGACACCGGTAATCTTGGGGGTGTTGCAAGAAAAAAAAGTAAAGGCAACTTTTTTTGTAGTTGGGGAGCGCGTAAAGAGATTTCCCTCACTTGTACAACAAGAAGTTAATGAAGAACATGAAATTGGTAACCACACATATAATCATCCTTGGCTTACTGGGCTCAATGATCGGCTTATAATCGAAGAATTAGAAAAAACGGAAAATGAAATTTCAAAGGTAGTGCCAACTCCCACACTTTTTCGCCCACCTGGAGGAAAGTATAATGACAATACGATAAAACTGGCACGGTCAAGAGGATATAACACAATATTATGGTCAATTGATACTGAGGATTGGCGCTCACCACCTGTAGGACAAATAGTTAATACAGTTTTAAATAATGTGAAACCAGGAAGTATTATTTTGCTACACGATGGAAAATACCCATCGCCAACGGCGGAGTCGCTTGAATACATAATTGATAACCTCAGAGCTCGTGGATACGAGTTTGTTACGGTGAGTGAGTTGTTGCAATATTATGAAGAGGGACGTTAGATAAATTTAATATTGCTAAAATAATGACGTGAGAGACTCTGCCATATTTACAATCGCTATTATTTAGATAAGTTGTTGGAACACCATATTGAAACAGCCCGCCAACAAAGAAGTTGCTTGGCTGTAATAATGCTGGATATTGACAATTTTAAACTGGTTAATGATCGGTATGGTCACGCAGTTGGCGATATAGTCTTGCAGCAAGTAGCCTCAACAATCCTGGGAAATATTAGGGAAAATGACATGTGCGGAAGGTATGGAGGAGAAGAATTTCTTGTAGTTTTGAACAATACAAGTCGAAGCCTTGCGATCGAGGTAGCTAATCGAATTCGAAGTAGAATCGCTGAAAAGATAATCAATATTAATATAGCTGAAAATTTTTCCGTCTCTGTGAGTGTAAGTGGCGGTGTAAGTTATTTGCAAGGGAGAGATTCAATAAAAGACCTTATCCAGCGTGCCGACCAAGGGCTTTACTTAGCTAAACGCTCGGGAAAGAACTGTATCAAGACTGTGGATAATGCGTAGTTTACAATGAGCTAGTTGAGGTAGTTTGAGAGTGCCTTGACTGGCTTTTCTTTTAGTTGATGAGACTGGTAGAAATGAAGAGTTTGTATTTGAGACAATTGGGAGTAAAGTTACAGAACAACTGAGGCGATAAGAACATAACAATGACTTACTGTGTCTTCTGACATTGTTATTCATGCAGAGCCTGGCAGTCATTCAATGGCATAATGTATTTTTTGTTAACTAAGAGGCCATTTTATTAAAAAAGGAAGGGAGGTAGTAATATGCATGTGGAGCTGCTGATCATCTTAATGAATTATTATAATTAGGGTGAAGGGGGACAAAAATGAAGAAAGAATTTTAACCTTGTTTTTTTTATCTGACCTTGGTATTTTTGGTATCACGAGAACCGTTTTAACAATATGTTAAATTTCACTGCTGGTGTTGACATTTATGTCTGTTAAATCATACACTATACTAAACAGATTCTCTGTTAGGTGAGGCTCCTGCATAAAAAAATGCCACTGCCCGGAAACGTCGAGAGACGCCAATGGGTTAACAGGTACTACCGAATTAAGGTTTTACTTAATGTGGCTGAGTAAGAATCCAGCTCTACGTTATGCAGTGCTAAAACTAAACGAGTAGAGGAGGTCGCAAACATTGCTACTTATTGACTATTAGTAGACCTTCTTCACAAACAGGAGAGAGGTCTACTTTGTTTTATGCATACTCCGATATCCAAGGAGGTGGTGTTGTGGATTCCGGCCCTGAGAATAATACCAAACGCAATGAGCAAAAGTTCTGCCTATCGTTTAAAGTAAAATTGATAGGCCGGACCTATGTATATAGGAGGTAATGGTATGACTATGCTAGCGATTAACGGTGAATTTTATTTCAGTCAACTCCTGGGGAAACCAATTCTTGACGCGGCTGGACAGCCCATTGGTAAGGTTAAAGACATGGTAGTAAAATGGGACGGCGCCGCACCTCGAGTAACTGGAATCAAATATGGGCGAAATACCCAGGGATTGGTTCCCATAAAGTTTGTATCAGAAGTGAACGGTAAGCATATACAACTTGCCGGAGAATTTGCACCCCATGTGATGATTCCGCTGCAAGATGATGAAATCTATGTCCGCAAGTGGCTGCTTGATAAGCAGATTATTGATTTTAAAGGATCGAAACTGGTTCGGGTCAACGACATAACCCTAACGTGGGTAGCGCATGAAAATCAACGGGCCTTAGTGTTAGTGGCTGTAGATATTGGTTTACGAGGATTATTTAGGCGTCTTGGTTTAGAGTTCTTGGTTAAAAATATGGTGCACAATTTTATTGGTTGGCAGTTTATTAAACCATTGGAAAACCGGACATCCAGCCTGCAACTTAGCCGTGACAAAGAGCAATTCAGTCAGTTACATCCCGCCGATATTGCGGACATTGTCGAGCAGCTAGATTATAACAGCAGGGCTAGTTTCATTAAAAATTTAGACTCTCGGCAGGCCATTGAAGCGCTGTCGGAAATGGACTTGGATACGCAGATCGAAATTATCACCCAGATGGACCAGGAACAAGCCTCAGACCTTTTGGAGGATATGCCGCCTGATGAAGCTGCCGATATACTAGGTGAGCTTCCTGACGAAAAATCACAAGAATTACTCAGCTTAATGGAATCTGATGATGCCGAGGAAGTTCAGGAGTTGATGAATTATCCTGATGACACGGCAGGAGCTTTAATGACTACCGAGTATATCGGATTGTCCGCCAATATTACAGCCGAAGAAGCAATTGAGAAAATACGCGAGCTAGCACCTACTGCCGAGACGATTTATTATATTTATGTTCTTGATGATAAAGCAACGTTACTGGGAGCGCTTTCGTTACGTGAACTTATTCTTGCATCGCCACAGGCTAATTTAGGCATTATTATGCATGAAAAAGTGATTTATATACGGTATGATGATAGTCATCGCAAGGTGGCAGACATTATACACAAGTATGGGTTACTGGCCGTTCCCGTAGTTGACGAACAAAGTACAATGCTAGGAATTATAACCGTTGACGATGTGTTAGAAACATTGATTCCTGAGCGCGGCAGAGGGGATGTAAGCTCTGGGTACATTGTCAACAGACGGCTTTGGAGGTGGTAATAGTGAAAATAATTAAAAGTATTCGTGGGCGTATTGGCATTTTTTTAGCCGTTATGGGGCCAGGTATTGTGACTGCTTTTGCCGATAATGACGCAGGCGGAGTTGCTACCTACGCGGCTGCAGGAGCAAAATATGGCTATACGCTTTTATTTACTATGTTTGTTGCAACTATTTGTTTAGCTATTGCACAGGAGATTTCCGCCCGTACCGGAGCTGTTACCGGTAAAGGGCTTGCAGACTTAATCCGTGAACAATTTGGTGTACGATGGACACTTTTTGCCATGGTTGTACTGCTTATTGCTAATATCGGCACAACCGCCTCAGAGTTTTCGGGTATTGCTACAAGCTTTGAAATATTTGGTGTGAGCAAGTATTTATCAGTGCCTTTAATCGCAGGAGTAGTCTGGTGGTTGGTAGTTATGGGAAGCTATGATCGGATTGAGAAAATTTTCCTTGCTTTGTGCGTAACTTTTTTTAGCTATGTATTATCAGGTATAATTGTTAACCCGCCTTGGCAGGAGGTAATAGTTGCCTCGGTAACACCATCTTTCTCTTGGAATGCCGAATTCCTTTTCATGGCGATTGGTGTAATTGGCACAACAATTACACCATGGGGACAATTTTATGTTCAGGCTTCGATCGTAGATAAAGGGATAATGGCAAAAGATTACGCCTATACTCGATGGGATGTATTCATCGGCTCTTTCTTCACTGGATTTGTTGCATTCTTTATCATCGTGGCTACAGCAGCGACATTGTATGTTAACAATATATCAATCGAAACGGCAAAAGATGCAGCACTTGCCTTGGAACCACTAGCCGGAAGATACGCGAGCATGCTTTTTGCTTTCGGTTTATTTGGCGCTTCCATGCTTGCGGCGTTTATTCTGCCCCTTAGCACTGCCTACGCTATTTGCGAAGCATTTGGTTTTGAACATGGTATCAGTAAGTCGTATGAAGAAGCTCCGGTATTTTTCGGATTATATACGGCACTAATCGCTATCGGCGCTGTCTTAGTACTGTTGCCTGGATTGTCACTTTATCATGTCATGCTTACCTCGCAGGTGGTAAATGGCGTATTATTACCGCCTATCTTAATCTTTATGGTTTTAATCGCAAGTGATAAGAATATAATGGGGGATTATTCAAATTCACGCCTATACAATGTGGTTGCCTGGGTTTTTACAGTTGTGTTGATTTTATTAACGGTACTTTTGTTAGTTGCTACAGCAGTACCAGACTTGCTGGCTTCGGTAATGAATTTCGTAAGAATGTAATACCAAGATACTAATTAAGAAGGTAACTACTCTCCGATATACGTAGAACTGTAAAAAATCACTTTTTCGGTTCAATGTGCTATAATAAAATTTACATATATATCGGGGGGCCTGCGTTTTGAATACAGTAAGAGTAAGGTTTGCTCCAAGTCCGACAGGTTATCTGCATATCGGTGGAGCAAGGACAGCATTGTTTAACTGGTTTTTTGCCCGGCAGTGTCAGGGACAGTTTGTTCTTAGAATTGAGGATACAGATACACAGCGACTGAAGAAAGATTCTGTTTCGCAGATTTTGGCCAGCCTGAAATGGCTGGGGATAGATTGGGATGAAGGACCGGAAATAGGCGGTCCTTGCGGACCCTATTATCAGTCGGAGCGATTAGATTTATATCGACGAGAAGCACAAAGGCTGGTTGAGGAAGGTAAGGCATATTACTGTTTCTGCACAACCACGGAGTTGGAGCATGTTAGAGAGAGGCAGCGACAAGCCGGCGAGGCATTTAGATATAATGGCAAGTGTCGCGATCTTCCGCTCTCTATAGCTCAAAAAAGAATTGAAGCAGGGGAAAAAGCTGTGATTAGGCTGCAAATTCCAGATAGCGGACAGGTAAAAGTCAGAGATTTGGTTCATGGAGAAGTGAATTTTTCCCTCGATCAATTTGACGACCTTGTCATCCTGAAGTCGAATGGTATGCCGGCCTATAATTTCGCCTGTGTTATTGATGATCATGCGATGTCTATCAGCCATGTAATTCGGGCGGAAGAGCATCTTTCCAATACTCCGAAACAAGTGCTACTATATGAAGCACTGGGATATGAGACAGTCCAATTTGCCCACGTGGCAATGATTCTTGCTCCTGATAGAAGTAAACTCAGTAAACGTCATGGGGCAACATCAGTAGAAGAATTTCGAGAGCAAGGGTTCTTGGCACCCGCGATCGTTAATTACTTGACTCTCTTGGGCTGGTCACCAGGGGGTGAGCAGGAAATCTTCACGCCTAAAGAGACCATGGAAAAATTCCGTTTAGATAAGGTTTCAAAGAATGCGGCAATTTACGATACAAAAAAACTGACCTGGATTAACGGTCAGTATCTAAGCAGCATGAATCTTGATGATATTACTCACGAGGCGATTCCTTTCTTTCTACGTAAAGGGTTGATTACGGAAGAACAAGCGGTGGAGCAGTATAATGTTATTCGGGCAGTTGTCGGTGTCATGCGGGATAGAGTTAAAACGCTTGTTGAATTGGCTGAGTCGGTAGACTATTATTTTGGGGATGTCACTGAGTATGATGAAAAAGGTCAGCGCAAATACTTTTCCTCCCCCGAAGTGGAAAAACTCTTGTGTAAGGCGCTGGAGCGTTTGGAACAGATTGAAATTTTTGATGTTATGCATACGGAGGCGGCTTATAAACAGCTGGTCGAGGAACTGGGTATAAAGTCTGGCGAGATCATTCATCCTACCAGACTTGCATTAACAGGACGAACAGTGAGTCCTGGATTATTTGACGTAATGCCACTCTTGGGCAAAGATTGTTGCCTGCTGAGGCTAAAGCGAGCCATAAGTTTTGTTGGTAAACAAGCTAGATAATTGAAAGTACCTCTTGCAAAATTCAATACAAAGATGTAAAATCAATATGTGTTAGAGATATTTTCTATGGCCCTATGGTCAAGAGGTTAAGACGCTGCCCTCTCAAGGCGGAGGCAGGGGTTCAATTCCCCTTAGGGCTACCAAATTAATTTAGCAGTTCCTAGCTAATTGTGACAATTGGCTAGGAATTTTTTATTGTTTAAGAAAAGGTGCTGTGTTGAAACTGTTGTTTAACACAGCACCTTTTCTTAAGGAGATACCTCTTTTTATTCTACTTTAAGCTGTAACACCTGACCAAGGTTCCAATCATTATCCTCCAGATTCTGTACATCCATTTGCAATATCATTTTTTTAGTATCGATATAATAAATAGTATAGGAACCCATATATTGTTTTTGTACGATTACTCCTTGATAATCTCCACCCGTTTCGACGGGAATAAGATTTTCCGGTCGGATAAAAGTAGTTCCCGTTGTTGTTTGAATCAAGTTAGCCCTTCCAACAAAATTGGCAACAAACTCATTTTGAGGATTGGAATAAATATCCTGAGGAGTACCAATCTGCTCAACCTTCCCTCTGTTCATAACTACAATGCGGTCAGATAAGCTCAGGGCTTCTTCCTGATCATGAGTAACAAACAACATGGTCATTCCTAATTTATTCTGAATATCTTTGATCTCTTGCCGTATCTTTATTCTCAGCTTGGCATCAAGATTGCTAAGTGGCTCGTCCAACAACAATACTTTCGGACTCAGGATCAACGCCCTGGCTAATGCGACTCGTTGCTGCTGACCGCCGCTAATTCTTGTTACATTTTGCGCATAAAGATCTTGCAGGTGAACCAGTTCCAACATTTTTTTTGCTAATTCCTTCGTTATTTTCTTACTATAGCCTGGCTTATAACGTAAACCATACATCACGTTTTCTAGTACTGTCATATGAGGAAAAAGCGCATAATTTTGAAAAACGGTAGCAACAGAACGTTGCTCAGGCGGCAAATTTGTTATATCCACGCCGTCAAGTACTATACGCCCAGCAACTGGTTTTAAAAAACCGCCAATCATTTTTAAAAGAGTTGTTTTTCCACAACCGCTGGGGCCCAATAAGGTAACCAGTTGTCCTTGTTGGACGTCAATAGTAACACTTTCCACTACAATTTTATCGCCAAAGCGTTGCGTGAGTTTCTCAAGAATTAGATACATAGGAAACATCCTTTTTTTTATCTTTATTTTTCAAAAGCCAGGCAAATAGTAGATTGGCCGTAACGGTAACTAATGTCAATAGGACAGCTAGGACCGCTGCTTCACCGTATGCGCCTTGGTTGAGCAGTCCGAATAATTCCACAGTAGCCACCTTGGCGTTGGGTGAAATAATAAAAATAATTGAACCGATGGTCATCATAGTGGCGGTAAAAGTGTTTACAAAGCTTACCAAAACTGCAGGTTTTAGCAGAGGGAAGAATATATCTTTTATGACAAAAAGCCTTGGCGTACCTAAATCTCTGGCTGCATTTTCAATTTCTGGGTTAATATTCGCCAACACAGCCGATCCGGCCTTGGCAGCAACGGTTATTTGTCGGAAAATGCAGTTAATGACAATAATAGAGGCTGTACCTGTAAGTTCAAGCGGCTCCGTGTGAAATGCCAAAACATATCCGATACCAAAGAGTGTTCCCGGAATAACATAAGGTAAATTGGCTAATAACTCCAGCAGTCTGCCGCCCCATACTTGCCTGCGTTCGATATAATAGGCGAGTATTACGCCGATTAGACTAGCAGCCACACCCGCCTGGAAAGCATACCAAGTACTCCGTAAAACACTGCGCCACTTATCGCTATTTAAGACACTGAGGTATTCGCTGGTTAAGATATAGCCTCCTGGCGTATATCTGGTGACCGCTGTTAGTAGAATGGTAAAAAACTGCACTAGCATCAAGACAAAAAAAAGCCAGGTTATAATCGCCAGTAATTTTCCAAGAATCCTTCCTAACGTTATTTCCTGTTGTCCGTCTATGGATTTGATGCCAGCCATAGTAGAAAGTACACCCCCACTTTCTGTACGCCGGTAAAACAGCATAGCTATGAGTGCCGGTGCAAGCAGCATCATACTGAGCACTGCCGCCTTCCCTAAATCGCCACGGGAAATAACCATTAAATAGGTTTCCGTGGCTAATACACTGAAATTACCGCCAATAACGATGGGTGTTCCGAAATCTGCCAGTGACTTGATAAAAGCAATGAAGCCTGCCGCCCCAATACCAGGCAACAATAAAGGCAGCACAATTCGTCGAAGAGTATCGCTGCTGGAAGCTCCCAGGTCCCGAGAGGCCTGGAGCAATCTTCCGTCTATGCCACGTAAAACCCCAATAATCATCAAAGCCGTAATAGAGATCTCTCCCAAAGCCTGCATAACAACAATTCCATGCCAACCATAGGGGTTACAGCTAATACCAAGCAGGGTGTTGGTAATAAATCCTCTTCTGCCAAACAAGGTGATATAAGCAAGAGAGGAGACGAAGGGAGGGGATATCATAGTTAAAAACAGTAGCGGCGTAACAAATATCCTAAGACGGCTTTGCGAATAGCTTTCATAGAGAGCGATGCAGACAGAAACCAGTAAAGCTAGAATAGTAGATAGCACAGCTACAAAGACACTATTGTAGAGGTATTGAACATTAGCCGGTAAAATCTCCGCGAATAACCGTAAGGAAAGTTGTCCTTGATAATAAAAACTGCGCAACAATACTGTCGCAATTGGCCAAAAAATAAATATCAGAATACTGGCGGCAATACTAACCCATAGCAAATTATCCAGTAGTTTTAATACAAATGCTGATGTACTCTGTGAAACTAATTTACAGGAAACGTTCACTTTGTACATACCAGCTTACTTCCGTACATAATCAAGCAGAGTAAAGCCATTATCTAAACAAATGGCTGGACGCGTTACGCCAGCTTTAATTGCCTCAATGAATTCCGCTTCACTGGTAATTGGACAGGCAAAATAAGTGGCGTACTTACCCACTTCATGAACGTGGTGGGCATCACTGGCTCCAAAAATCGGCAAACCTAATTGGCCTGCTAATCGGCATGCCTGCAGATTGCTTGGTAGATCAGTATTGCCATTAAACCCCTCGACGCCGGCCAGCCCCTGCACTCTTTGAATGTTCTCACCTAAACCCCGGTTATTATTACGAAAAGGATGGGCACTAATGCCCACCCCTCCCTTAGCATTTACATAAGAAATCAATTCAGCGGCATGAAGTTTCCCCTCAGGCAAATCATCCACACCAAAAACAACAATGTCTCCCTCATAAGTCAATACCTCGCAGCCGGGAATAATAAGATAACCCAGTTCTTTAGAAAGAGCACGAGCCACGTGTCTTATCTGGTTATCATCGTGATCGGTAATACATATTCCATCCAACCCAATCTTTTTGGCTCTATCCACGATCTCATTCAAAGAGACATGACTATCCAGGGAATATTTGCTTTCATGAATATGTGTGTCAATAAACATGTATTCTAACTCCTACTGTTTTTTACCGATTTTTGCATCCCAGGCGTCAAGGGTGGCTGTGCGCTCTATGCCAAAAATCTCTAAATCCACTTTCATTAATTTGTCTTTGGAAAAATCCTTCATAATATCCGGTACCGGAACATCAGGACGTACCATTACCCGCGGATCGGCTTCACTAATGATTTTCTGCCCTTTGGCTGATAATGCCCAATCCACAAAAGCTTTGGCATTTTCTAGGTTTTGTGCATTTTTGAAAATAGCCAGACCTGCAGGAACCCAGGGAATTCCATCTTCCGGAAAGTAAAGTTCAACAGGCGCCTTGCTCTTCAAAGCAAAAAACTCGCCGCTGATGGGGATAACACCAACAGCGGCTTCGCCAGCGGCCACTTTAGTCGGCGGTTCGCCACCACGCTTGGAAAAGAAAGGTACATTCTTTGAAAGTTCAGTAAAGTATTTCCAGCCTTCTTCCTGTCCTTTTGTCTGCAGAATACAGCTCAACATGGCATAGTTGGTTCCTGAAATACTAGGATTGGCAATTAAAACCTCACCTTTATATTTGGGATCTTTTAAATCAGCCCAGGTTTTAGGTGCAGGCAATCCTTTTTGTTTCAGAATTTCTGCATTGGTCATAAAGCCAACTGTAACCAATGAAACCCCATACCAGTAGAAATCCTTATCTCTGTACTCTTGTGGTATGGCTGCAACTTCCTTGGACTCATATTTTGTCAAAAGCCCTTTATTCTTGGCGGCAATAAAGCTATCAAGGCCACCACCGAACCAGACATCTGCCATAGGCTTACCACCCTCAGCCTCAGTCCGCGCTAATACTTCTCCTGACGACATATCCAAAAATTCTACCTTGATACCGGTATCCTTAGTAAAAGCATCAAATATCTGTTCTTTGTTACCGTAAGCCGCCACTACCTTCAGCGTCTTACTCTCAGGTGGCTTAGTCGCATTGTTGTTGTTCGAACAGCCGACCAAGCTCAGTAAAAACATACCAACAAGTACTAATGATACAATCTTTTTAATCAAATTATTTCCTCCCCTGGTGCTCATCTATTGCCACCAAAGTATTTATTTTGAAACCCAGATGGTTTAGTGGCAATAGGTATTTAGTTTTTATTTTTAGAATATAGAATCAATTAATGTTTATTATACTATACCCGCAATCCAAAATAAACCTGTGCAAACTAGAGACGAGTAATTAATATAAAGTATATCGATACCAGTTAAAAAATATATTAATATATAAAAGGATTCTATAAATAATTTGCGAATTAGTTTTATAAAATGAATGTTGATTTGATTATCATTTTTGTACTGTAAAACTTGAGCTACTAGTGGGGAGGTTCACAGGTGGATTATCAAAAGTTAAAGGTACAATGTGATGAAGTCAGAAATCAAATAGTAATGGAAGAGTTAGATGACGAAAAACGAAAAGTGCTTATCAAATACGATCTTCACTGTAATTCTGATTTATATTGGGAAAGGCCCAAGGGAAAATATCCTCAAAAAATATTTTTTAGCCACAAATTCGTAAAAAAATCCTCGGTTATAAGGATTATTTTTTATATATATCAGTTATGTTTTGCCAAGGTAAAATATTTCGAGCGCAATTGGGATGACTTCCTACCATATATTCATAGTTGGAGAGAAGGATTTATTGAATGTGAATTATATGATATGGAGTTAATAAAACATAAACATACAGCCATTATTTTTGATCTTCGGGACTTAAAAAAAATCACCGACATAAAAGAGTTTCGTTCTATCTGTGACTATCTTGAGGGTCAAAAGAAAACTTTGAATTTATTAAATTAGTTTGCTCTGGCGGCATGTTGCACGTCTTACTAAGGCGTGGTAACATTAGTCGTATCAGTACGATAAAACGAGATTTACTGCAGAGATTTGGGGGTGACCGAGGCCTATCCGCAAAAAGCGGGGGTGTGCTGACTCGTTGTATTCGAAGTCAAAGGGGTCTATAAATAAAATGCATATATTTTTGACAGGTGAAATACAAGTCGGGAAAAGCACGGTAATTGCCAAAACCCTTTCCCTGCTGAAGATAACCCCTGGTGGTTTTAAGACGTACTACGGTCCTGACAGGGAATTGCCCAACAAACTGCTGTATATGAATTCTGCCCCTGAATCAAAGAGTTTTAGGGAAGAAAACGCTGTCGTGCGTTTTTTCGAAGGCAATCCTCCCCAGACTTTAACGAAGAAATTTGACAATTATGGTGTTGAACTGATCAGGTCTGCCAGAACCAGTTCAAATTTGATTTTGATGGATGAATGTGGCAGCTTGGAATGGGAGGCGCTTGCTTTTCAAAAGGAAGTTATTGATACTCTTGATGGCAATACACCGGTTTTTGGCGTTATAAAACTAGCAAGCAAAGGTTGGGTCGATCGAGTCAGAAATCATCCCCAAGTGAAGCTCATCACCGTTACCAAGGAAAATCGTGATGTTCTGCCCCCAATACTAGTCCATCAACTTGCTTGTGATATAGGTTTTAGGCTCACATTATAATGGTTTTATTGTAGTAGATCGTAACATAGGACGTTGTTGGCCAAAATTGAATTCTGCATTATATCTTTTGAGTAGGTTTGAAAAAGCAGTGAGCATACGAAAAGAAGATAGTTCTTCTCGATAATTTTCAAAAAAATTACTCATTACAAGTTGACGCTGAAAGTGTTTGATTAATCCGAATTGACGCGTGCTTATTTCCCATTGAATTTTAGCTGTTAACCCATTTTGGTTTGCAAGCGGCATGGTGTTTTGTTTGTTACGATAAGTTGGCAATGTTTGAAGAACGTTTTTTATGTGAAAACCATTTTTGCTATATATGGGCTCAATGTGTTTTTGAAGTATTCTAATTCCTTCTTTTAATGAACGGTTTGAGTTAATTCTGGCAAAACTCCAGCCGTTAAACATGTCTATAAATATATGGACATATAAGCTTCCCCTTTCCGCCAACCTTGTTCCGAAAAGGCATTTGTAAACAATAAGTTCGCCAGGGCGGCTTGGACGCACATCGCGGTCATGCAATTCAGGATGCATCTTATAGATGAATTTAAGTTGGGTAGCATTTAATTCGTTATTACAGCCTAGAAATAACCGATTTAACAAAATGTTGCAGATCGTCTCACGATTATCTAAACCACACTCTTGCTTTAATCGATACAAAGTATCCATTGTCAAAGTGGGGTTAGTTTTACGAAGTTTGTTATGAAGATGAAAGTCATTTAAATTCGGGTTATGAAGGCATACAGTAATAAGCTGGTTGTGCATATCTGTAAGTTCTTGTTCGGGGTTGACGGTGAAAGGACTTACGTTTGAAACATTCGCCTGTAGGTTATTTAGCTTCCTTTTCTGAAATAAATGTGACTGTGAACAAGCATCGACCAAGAGAACTTGAAAACCATTATCTGCTTTTTTGCAATTTAATAACGATATTGCCGAACCACTGACTGTCATGAATAATCGCCTCCTAATAGTAGTGCCGGCGCGGATGAATATTCATCCGGCCGGCACTTCATTGTGACAACAAACTAAAACTAACAAAACAAAACTAAAATTGATTATGGCAATAATTATATATTAATTAGTTGCTGTCATCAATAGTTATTTTTAGTTGAAAAACTGATCTGGGCAACTTGCTTATACAAACATAAACAAACAGGGAAGATAAATTGATGCTAGCATTGACGTGAGTTCGGTTTGGTTGTAATATGAATGCAAGGATGTCCCATAGGTAATTTTAAGAAAATACTTTGGTACAGTGTAGTATCAACTGGGTGAAAGCGATGCTTTTTCCAGTTGATTTTTTTATTCAGATGGAAAGGTTAACTTTCCCTGGATTGAACGACTAAGGCTTTTTCTTATGCGCTAGCGGGCAAAAGTTTAATAACGGCTTGAAGGGTGAGTGGTGATGTTGATTGAGCTAGACTTGACAATTTCTCAAATTCTTGAGATGTATCCTGAGACTCGCGAAGTTTTTATCACGAATGGATTTCCCCAGTTTGCTGATAAGAAAATTCAGAGGGATTTGGGAACGGTACTAAAATTAAAGACTGCCCTAAAAAGTAAAAAGCTGAATGCCGACGTTTTCATTAAACTACTCGAGGAAAAAATTCATGAAGTTAGGCAGTATTCTAAACTGTCGTCATCTGTAGTGACAAACGGAAAATGCCTTAATTTACTTGCACTCTTGCCTTGTCCACTGAAGGTCCCTTTACAGGGGGAACTTCAATTAGTGCTGAATCACCTGCAGTGCGAGAAAGGAGTAGATTTACATTATAATATTGATACTTCGGCCAACAAATATATTCACTATGAAGAATACATTCCCTATTTTGAAGACTCAGACGAAATTCCGGACATTATTCTAACAACAGGTTATGAATTTTTGCATGATAAGTTTGTCGAGCGATTTGTTCAAACCGGGATTTTTCTACAGGCAACCGGTCAACAGGTTAATCCGCGCTTCCTTTCGGCTCAGTTACTTGATCCGCAATGTCATTTTTTTGTATTGGCTGTAAATGCGTTGGTAATGGTCATTGAAAAAAAACGGTTGGGTAGCTTGCCTGTTCCACGCACTTGGGGTGACCTATTGAATCCTGTATTTGAAAATCAAGTTGTGATGCGTGGTCACGGGGACACTTACTGCGATGCTTTGCAACTTTATTATTATAAGGATTATGGCAACGATGGTATCAAGGGGCTGGCCCGAGCGGTACGTTATGGGTTACACCCGTCCCAGATGGTAAAAGAACTAAGCAGTTCGCACAACGGATTGCCGCCGATATATATCATGCCGCGCTTTTTTGCCGAGACACTTAACGGACGCAAGGACATTGAGGTTATCTGGCCGTCGGATGGAGCGATTGTTTATCCGGTATCACTTTTAGTCAAAGCTAGCAAAGCGGTAGAGTTAAAAGAGCTGGTTGACTATCTAACTGGACCGCAAGCAGCCTGCATTTTCGATGCGGCATTCTTTCCATCATCGCATCTGCAAGGCGGTAGAAGTTTGCCGGTGAACGCCAGCTTTAAATGGGTGGGTTGGGATTATATCCGAAGTTGCGGAATTGAAAGGCTACAACAAGAGTTAAATGATCGCTTCCTTGACTATATGTAGTAGGAATTTTTTTGTTCGTGTAAAAAGGTATTGGCAGATAGAAAATGTAGTATTTTCTGAACCTGAATCTTCTAGTACTAATTTTGCCATTTGAGTACAAACTTATTGAGGTGATCTTATTTTGCGAAAACGCATTCTCATGGCCGCAGCTGAGGAGATGAAAACCCGCGGTGTAAAATTTACAATGAGCGATCTGGCCAGACGTCTTAGTCTCAGCAAAACTTCCTTATACGAGCACTTTGCCTCTAAAAATGAACTTGTACATGATATCTTAACTACCGCTATTCAGGATATTCAGGAACAGGAACAGGAGATTTACAGCAGCCCTAAGTTATCCACTGCAGAGAAAATTCAGGCTTTGCTTAAAATTGCACCAAAAGTGTTTGGAGCCATTAACAATCATAGTCTTTATGATGACCTTCGTCATTATTATCCTGATGAATGGCACTTGGTATCAGATTTTCGCCAGGAGCAACTAAATCACTTGACATCTTTTATCATCCCCAACATAGAAAATGACTTGCTTCGCCCCATCAATGTAGCTGTACTTAGGCAAATTATTGCCAGTGCAATGAATGATTTATTTAACTTCCGGTTTCTTGAGGAAAGCAATATGACGCATGCAGATGCATTAGCTGCAATGGCGGATATTGCCGTATATGGCTTACTCCCCCGAAACAAATAAAGCAAATAGAAAACACGGCCATCGCAGCCGTGTTTTCTGGTATGTATATATCTTATTAGCTGAATAAGTCATCTCGTTCAAGATTTAACCGGCACTTTCAAAGCTTGTCCGGGATAAACCTTCGCGTTATTATCCAATTTATTTATCCGCCTAATCTCAAAAACGACTTCCCTAACATCGTCTTTATCTGTTATGTAGTTAGCAGCAATTTGCCAAACTGTATCGCCTGGTTTTACGTAGATCGTCTCATAGGTAGTGGGAGCAACAAAAGCACGAGAAATAGCCAATGGTGTAAGAGCCAATATAACAAGAACTAGCGACAGTACCAATATTGTCTTTCTCATAATATAAACACCTCTTTAATTGAACGTATGTTTGGTTGCTGTTATTATAGCACAGCACATATGTTCTCCGCAAGTATGTTCGATAAAAATTTTCGAACTAACGTTCTCTTTTCTGCCGTTTTATGGTACAATTATCTTGAGGTGGTAAAAATGACCGTCGATTCCCTAAACAAAAGGCAAAAAGAAATATTGGATTATATAAAAGAAAACCTTCGGGCTAAAGGTTATCCTCCGTCTGTTCGGGAGATAGGCGAAGCAGTCGGACTTAGCAGCAGTTCTACAGTACATGCCTATCTGACTAAATTAGAATCATTAGGTTATATAAAACGTGATCCTACTAAACCGCGCGCAATTGACGTACTTGATGAAGCACCTTGGAGACACAAGACGGTTATTCCAGTTCCGCTTGTTGGCGTAGTTACCGCCGGTCAGCCGATACTTGCCGTTGAAAACGTGGAAGAAACCTATCCTCTGCCTGCAGAATTAATCGGTAGTGAAGATAATGTGTTTATGCTAGCAGTGAAAGGCGATAGTATGATCAACGCTGGTATCTTAGACGGAGATTACTTGCTTGTCCGGCAACAGAACAATGCTTGTAATGGCGAAATTGTAGTGGCTTTGATAGACAATGAAGAGGCTACTGTAAAACGTTTTTTCAAAGAAGCAAGACGCATTCGGCTACAACCAGAAAACGATTCAATGGAACCCATATATGCAGAGAATGTGTCTATTGTGGGCAAAGTAATTGGTTTATTTAGAAGTATATAGATACCTATATTTAGTATGAGGGTAGAAATATAAACATAGAAAAGAGATCGATAAAATGCTTAAAGGGAAAAATATCATTATTGGTGTGACCGGCTGCAGTCCGGTATATAAGGCGGCAGATATTGTAAGCAAACTGGTCGCGCTGCACGCCAATGTAGATGTAATTATGACAAATAGCGCCACGAAATTTGTTGCGCCATTGACCTTTCGCAATGCATCCGGCAATCCGGTTGTCCTGGATCAATTTGCCGATCCGGTTTCGTGGAATACGGGGCACAAAAAGCTTGCAGATAAGGCAGATTTATTATTAATTGCTCCCGCAACTGCTAACATTATTGGAAAGGCGGCTAACGGTATAGCGGACGACATGCTGTCTACGACTATCCTGTCAACAGAGGCAGTCACTGTTTTTGCTCCTCACATGAATCCCAAAATGTACAAAAAATCGGTAGTACAAAGAAACATTCAAACTTTGCGGGAGGACGGGTGCCGATTTATTCAGCAGGAGAAAACCATGCCTAGTGGTAAAACATTGTATAGTATGCTTGCGGATATCGAATTTATTATTCAGGAAGTAACCGGAATATTGCTTGCGAAAGCTAAATAACAACTCGTTTTAAGACGAAGAAAAGGGAGCGATTAATTATGACAGAAGACGTAGTAGGAAATGCAGAACAAGCTAATTCAAAGAAGGTGAGCTGGGAAGCTTTCGTAAAACAGGATGTGCTTAACTTTATGATGACTCACAACCTGCAAGCCATTACGGTTGATGATGGTGCTGGTAAGAAGGGGGTCATTAAGCATACAAGTAAAGGTGACTTTTCAGTACAGATCACTTCCAACGAAATATTGTAGAAACAGTGACAACACCCCATAGAGAGCCGTAACAGGCTTACCCTATGGGGTGTAATTATTTAATCAGGTATTTAATTAGGGAAAAATCAGTAACCTAGTTTTAGCTACCAATTTGCCGAATCGAAGTTTTATCCGAGACTAAACTTCATTATGAGTAAGATGATAAGGTATATGTTTAAGGGGGTTCTCCATATGAATCCAACTATTAATAATCGCATTTCTATTATCGGAGTACCGTTAGATCTAGGTGCGGATCGCCGGGGCGTAGATATGGGGCCTAGTGCTATCCGTTATGCAAAGGTCGGTGAAAAACTCCAGGCACTCGGTTATGAAATTGACGACAAGGGAGATATTGCGGCTAATAGGCCAGACTCCTGCTATGTGGACGGAACGAGTCTAAAGTATCTGGACGAAATTGAAAGAGTTAACACTGAGCTTTGCCACATGGTAGCTGAGGAAATGGCAAAAGCCCGTTTTCCCCTGATTCTTGGCGGTGACCACAGTATTGCTATTGGTACTATCTCCGGTGTGCTCCAACATAAAAAGAAATTGGGTGTTCTCTGGTTCGACGCCCACGGCGATATTAATACTGCTGCAACTTCACCGTCCGGTAATATTCACGGAATGCCGGTGGCGGTGTGCTTGGGTCGTGGTCATGAGCGGTTGACCGGAGTCGGAGGCCGGGCTGCAAAACTTGACCCGGAGAAGTTTGTAATGATTGGTATTAGGGATTTGGACCCAGGGGAGAAGATGCTACTCAAAGAACTTGGTGTTGTCGTGTACACCATGCATGAAATCGACATAATGGGTATGGCTAAGGTGATGGAAGAGGCCATTAAGATTGTAGCTAATGGCACTGAGGGGGTTCACGTGAGTTTCGATATGGATGTCATCGACCCCTTGCACGCACCAGGCGTTGGTACACCGGTACTTGGTGGATTAACATATCGTGAAAGCCATTTAGCCATGGAACTTATTTCTGCGGCTAATATTGTTACCAGTGCCGAGTTCGTGGAAGTGAACACCGTATTAGATAATAGGAATCAGACCGCTAAAATGGCGGTAGACCTCATGGGGTCGTTATTAGGGGAAAGAGTTTTGTAGCAGCAATAGTCGCTACGCTATTAGTTCATAGTTCTGGCGAGTGAATAAGCATTTTTTGTCCCTGCCAATAGATACTTCCTGAATAGCCTCCTAATTCTGTAATTTCCGGACGACCGGCCAGCACGCCTAATAGCGTGCTTTTTCCAGCGCCATTCTCGCCTGCCGGACCGCGGATTTCTCCGGGAAATATAGTTAGATTAACGTCTTGGAGTACCCAATGACCTTCAAATGCTTTAGATATACCGCAAGCTTGTAAGAAATATAGCAATAAATTAAGTGGCCTTCAATTATGCATTACAATGCCGGAATTGAAGGCCACTTAATTATGGAAAAACCGTAGTTGTCTAAGTCCACATTATTTTTGGTTCAAAACTGGATTAGACAAAAGTAAAAAGGGCTAGATTGTATCTTTAAAGGGAAATTGGTATTCCTTCAATCGCCTGTATAATGTACTTTTGCTCATTCCCAACATTGCTGCTGCTTGGTAAAGGTCATTATTAGTTAAGATCATAGCGTCAAGGATGGATTGCTTTTCCAGTTCCCGTATTGGTTTAATTACTCCACTCGGGCCGAATGAAGAGGGATTATCAATTATTTCATTTGGGAGGTCACAGATCTGTATCATTTCATTTTCTGACATATTTACCGCATGAGTTATGACATTTTTTAGTTGTCTGATATTGCCTGGCCATTGATAGTGCACTAGAATACGCAATGCGGCTGCTTCCAAATGAAGTTTTGGCACATTTAATTTTCTGCATTCCTGTTCAATAAAAAACTGTGTAAGGGCGATAATGTCGCTATCTCTGCCCTGTAGAGGGGGGAGTAAAATTTTGAATGTTGCTAAGCGGAAGTATAAGTCTTCACGGAATTCTTTTTTTAAAACCATTTCGTAAAGATTTTTGTTAGTAGCTGCAATCAAACGAAAATCAACTGGTATATATTTATTTCCGCCCACCCGCATGACTTGTTTATCTTCTAATACGCGGAGTAAGGTAGGTTGTGATTCCAAGGGCATGTCTCCAATTTCATCCAAAAAAAGCGTACCGCCGTTTGACATTTCTATTTTACCGGTGCGTCCCTTACGTTCAGCACCGGTAAAACTGCCACCATCATAACCCAATAATTCACTTTCTATTAAGCTTTTGGGTATAGCAGCGCAATTAATAGCCACAAAGGGTTTGTGCGGATGTGATTCATTGTGTATTGCTTGAGCAAATAGTTCTTTACCACTTCCGGTTTCACCAATTAATAAAACGCCAACATCACGAATAGCCACTTTTTTGGCCAATTGTTTAGCTCGTAATAGCTCAGGGCTGTTTCCCATTATATCATCAAAAGTGAATTTAGCAGGAAACTTGGATTTATCACTTTCAAAAGTAGTTTTGTTTAGTTCGGTGATACGTATGATAGCTCCCACTATATCCTTGTTATTGATTTTTAGGGGCTTTACCTTTAACTTACAGGCTTTGTTACCGTGACGGTTACTAACGGTTGCCGCAATATCAGGAACTGGAGATTTACCCTGCAATATACCTGATATTTGAGGCAATTCACCGAAAAGATCAGAATAATATTTCCCTTTCGCTTTTGCAGAAGTCATTCCCAGGAATTGTTCTCCACCACGGCTAATATTATTGATTTGACCGTTACAGTCCAAAAAAATGACGCCCTCATCAATCATCGAAAAGGTGGTATGTAAAATACTATTATCAATATTTATTTGGAATTTATGTTGCGCTAATGTTAACGCATCTTCAATTTTTTGGGCAATGGAAAACTGCCAGGCTATTAACCAGGTAAATAGCTCTTCCTCTTCAAGTGTTTGTTTAAAGTCACGGTAATAGGCAAGAGCAATTACTGCCGTTATATTGCCATTAGTGTCAAATATAGGTAGAGATATGACTAATTTACCTTGCTGCAATATTTTATTATAGGTTTCAGGCCCAATTGTGCATACCGGTTTGCCAAGCTTTGCGCAGAGTGAATGAGCTGCGGTACCTACTAGTTCTTCCGACATGTTAACTCCTGGGTAGGTCAACTGTTCAATCTGTGCGTTATAATTTGAAAGTAGAATTCCGTTTTTATCTATTAAGCCCACACTAAAGCGTAGCTTGCTATTCAGGCAGGCTAGCGCCTCATTAAATATCGGTTCTGTTGTTTGAAGAAGCAGTTTATTATCTCGTTGAATCTTAGAAAATTCTGAAGGTTTAAGTATGTTATCAAGTAAGGATATGTCAGGTAAAACGCCTTTTTTTCGCGAGCGAATCCATGATTCCGCGATTTCTTTACGAATTAAAGGCGATTCTATGGGCTTTTCATTCGAAAGTAACAACTTTTCTTTATAATTGATGATTTCAGTCCATTGTTGAGGTTTTAAGTGCAGAAAAGCAGTAAGTTCCTGAAGACAAGTATTCCTTTTTTTATCAATATTCATTTAATGCCTCCTTACACCTACTAATAATTCAGCTAACGTAATCAATATAGAAGACTATATATCTATATAGTCTTCTATATTTTGAACCAATTGTCAATGGTTAGAACACCCAATTTTTAAACTACAATAATAGAAAACTACATAGTTAAGCACATATTACTCAATCACGAGGATTAAAAAAATATAGTTATTATTTCGGAATTAGCATGCTGCTGATTAGTAAATGTCAAAATGAAATAGTATTAATAAAATAACTAGACCAAAATGACATGAGCATAAAAAACAAGTGAAATAAGTGAAATTTAAATTCATATTGAACTAATACAATTAACAATGTGCACATCGATTGAAGGTTAGAAAACCGAAAAAAGGGCAATTTACAGGAGAATTTGCTATAAATTCAGCTAGAATTTGCAATTTTGCTGGCATGAAAATTGCATTACTAATAGGCGGTTGATCAACCATGTAATTTTAATTTATAAGGAGGATTTTTTAAAGAAACAGGTATTGTTGCAAAGTATGATCCCTAAACTTTGAATATAGGAGATGAAAGAATGAAAAAAATTACTATTGTTTTAAGCATAGTGCTGACTTTTTGCTTTTCTAGCCTTGTATTAGCTGCAGACAGCAGCTTTAGCGACCTTCCATCTAAGCACTGGGCGTATGATGCCGTAACCAAACTAGCTAATGCCGGTATAGTCGATGGTGTTGGCGACGGTACTTTCCGCGGTGATAAAACTATGACCAGGTATGAAATGGCGCTTATTGTGGCTAATGCACTAACAAAGGAAGATAAGGCCAATGCCGAAAACAAGGCGTTATTGGAAAAATTATCAACTGAATTTTCTAAAGAATTGACGGGTTTAGGGGTACGTGTTAAGAACCTGGAAGATAAAGATGCCAATAGTTTGAAAATCACTGGTGTTGCGCAAATCAGGCATGAATGGACCAAGAATCCGCGTTCACTTGTACCTGACGTAGCGATTGGCGGTGACCCGTATTATACTGGTCAACCAGCTGATAAATCAGAGATCCGCTCAGCTTTGTACGTATTTATAGATAAAAAGTTTGACAGCAATCATTATTTTCACGCGATAATCGGAAATGACTCTATAGCAGGCGACACGAGAACTGATAGTCCGATGGAGTTTGAGGAAGCGTATTATGCCAGCAAAAATGGTAACATTGAGTGGGCCGCAGGAAGATTTGCGCCAACAATTGGCAAAGGATTATTATTTAGTGCGCCCTACTTAGATGGCGGAAAAGTGAGCTTCGGCAAAGATGTAAAAACAACTATTTATTCCGGTAAAAAAACAGATTACTCCTGGCTGTTAGCCGATATGCAATTTAAACTGAACGAGCATACAAGCATGTTCTTTGCTTATGATTCTGATAAACATAAAGAGTATTATAATTCAAAAGCAGTGGGATTAGAATATACCGGGATACCTAATATCAACCTGAAAGGGGAATACGGTGTAAACACTGCAGTCAATGCTAAAGCTGTAAATGATGGCAATTCTCCTAAGGGAATGTATATCAAGGCAAAATACAAAGGTGCAAATCCATTCGCAGTAGGGTCAGCAGGTGCATGGGTAGGTTACCGGAAAGGTGACAATGGTTTTGATTCGCATCAATATACGGGTGCATTATCAGCTCCAAATAACTGGACATATCCTGCTCAGGGCAGCAGTATCAATGATCTAAAAGGTTTTGAGTACGGGGTTGAAGTGACAGTTGCGCCACACGCGATGCTTTCGTTCATCTATGGGGATTTGGAAGCTATAAAAGTAGGCGGTAATGGTTTAGCCGACAAAAGTCAGAAATTCTTGATTAGTCAGTTAACCTGGGTTTTCTAATTCCAAAATATCACCTGGTTTATCACAATCCATTCACAATGCGGCTCCCCAAAAGGTGTGAATCGCTCTGACTAGGAGGGCTGCCTGTGAGAGGTGTTACCTCTCAACCTGGGATTCAAATAGCCCATGTACTTTATGCTCACAAAACATTAGGAGACAAAAAGAAACAAGGAGGGTGATGTATATATGAAGGATAAATCTCATAGGTACGCAATTACAGCGACTGCTATATGCTTTCTAGCCATGGGTGTCATGATGTTGGATAGGCTTTCCATCAATTTTCTAATGCCCATTTTAGCGCCGCAACTAGGCCTTACGAATACGGATATTGGCATGCTGAATTCGGTTTTTTCAGTTGCCTGGGCGGTTTCGGCATTTTTCGTTGCTGGATGGTCTGACAAATTGGGATATAGAAAACGCATCTTGGTGCCATGTTTAATTGGTACAGGGGTATTCATGGCGGCGGGTGTAATTTGTAGCACTGTTACTGAATTACTAGTTGTTCGGACAATTTGCGGCATTTTCGCTGGGCCGTTAGGGGCTCTACTTTATGCCATTGTCGCTGATGCCTCATTAGAGGGCACTTTTGGCCGTAACGTCGGCATTGTTAATGCCGGTATTGGTGCTATTGGGGCAACCATTGGGCCGATTTTTATTACTCAACTTGCTGCGCAGTATTCCTGGCAAAATACCTTCCTGGTGGCTAGCATTCCCACCTTTGTTATAGTGGTTGCAGTTATTTTGTGGATCAAAGAAGTTGAGCCGAAAGTGGTAGATGCCGCTGTGGAACAAACGAGTGGCAATGTATATAAAGATGTAATGAAATTTAAAAACGTTCCCTTTTGTGTGATTATGAATGTTTTGGCAATTATCGGATATATGACAGTGATGATTTTTGCTCCCATGTATCTGGTTAATGTAGCTAAACTTTCCGTGCAAGACATGGGCTGGGTAACTTCAGCCATGGGAGTACTGTATGTTGTCTTTGGCATAGCGACTACAAAGTTGTCAGATAACTTCGGCCGGAAACCGGTAATGTTTGTGTGCATAGTTTTGAGTCTGCTGGGACCGTTAGCTATGTATTTAGCTCCAGGTAGCATGTTAGCTACCTGGATGTATGTGGTATTCGCAGGGTTTGTGCCTGCTGTCGCTCCATTTGTTATGACCATTATTCCTATGGAATCGGTACCTGTCCGTTTAATAGCAACTTCCATGGTGGTTGCCCAGGCATCAGGGGACCTCATCAGCGGTGCAATCTGGCCGATTATCGCCGGCAAGATTGCCGATGCAGCGGGGCTTCCATTTATGATGTTGGTCGTAGTTATATTAATGGCGTCTAGCCTTGTTTTTGGCTACTTTCTGGATGAGTCCAATCCAAAGTTTCGTAATCCTGCGAAATTCTGACTGGTAACTCTTAAATCTAAATTCTGGGGGAATGGTAATTATGAAAACAACACAAGAATTGTTCCAAGAACGTACAGAACGAGTAATGAAAACAATCGCATTGGAAAAGACCGACAGGACACCGGTAATACAATTATTTGACGCGTTTGCTGCCCCTCATATGGGCGTAACAATGAAAGAATATTGCACAAGCTTTAAACGTGCAAATGAACTAATGCTCGATTCTTTAAAAGCTTTTGGTGATCTGGATGGAACAAATGTTTCTTTTGGGGCGGGTCAGTTGTTTCCGCTAATTTATATGTCTAAAGTTAAACTGCCGGGACGCGAGTTACCGGATGACGCCGTCTGGCAAGTGGATGAACAAGAACAAATGACCAGGGAAGACTATGACACCATTTTGAATAAAGGCTGGACGCCTTTTATGCTCGATTATTTAGGCAACAGACTGGGCATTGACCTGGAAAATCTTTTCGGGCAATTAGCTGGTGCTCCGCAATTAGCCAAAAATATCGAAGCTGCTGGTTACATGGTTTATACCCCTGTCTTAAACTCATCAGTTCCTGAATTTCTTGGTGGTGGACGCTCCATGTCGAGCTTTATCAAGGATTTATACAAAATGCCTGATAAAGTGGAGGCTGTCCTGGATATTATCCAAAAGGAGACAGGGGATGCGGTTCGAGCGCAAATACGTGCTACCGGGGCTAAAGCTGTATTTGTATCTCCAGCGCGCGGAGCAAGTGAGTTTTGGTCACGCAAACTATGGGAACGTTTTGTCTGGAAATATATCAAAGCGATGGCCGATGTAGTCATTGAAGAAGGTGCTGTGATCAGCTTGCACCTAGATGGAAATTGGGAACGCGACCTTGAGTATTTCCGCGAGCTCCCGAAAGGAAAAGCTGTGTTTGAAACTGACGGCGCCACTAATATTTATAAAATTAAAGAAGTACTTGGTGATCGTATGTGTATTAAAGGCGATGTACCGGCTGCCAAACTGACCCTGGGTACTCCAGACGAAGTTTACAACTATAGTACCCGTTTAATTAAAGATATGGGGACAGGCTTCATTCTTTCTTCAGGTTGTACCGTACCGCCTAACGCAAAAATTGAGAATGTAAAAGCTATGATAGCTGCAGCTACTGGGAAGTAAGACGACTTAACAGATAATAGTTAATAATCCTATAGGAACTAGCTAATGTATGTAATTGGCTAGTTTCTATTTATATAGCAGGACACGTATTGGAAATAGAGGAACAATCGACTGTGATGAAGGAAGCCAGCGACCCTATCAGATTTTGTTGTGGTTTATACAACAGTTAATTGTTTTACAAAACTTCAAAAAAACTATAATATAGTGAGAATACAACATATATCTTAGCAGTTAGGAGGGGAAGTTATGTTCAAACATCTATTTTCCGCAGGAATAATAGGCAGCATGAAGACTAAAAACCGCATTGTCATGACAGCCATGGGCAACCATTTAGCAAATTCAGCTGGCAGCGTATCGGAACGGGATATTGCTTTTTACGGTGCCCGGGCCAAAGGCGGAGTGGGGGTAATAATTACCGAGTGCGCTCTTGTTGACGGAGTAAGAGGAAAAGGGAATAATAATCAAATATCTGTGGCAGAGGACCGTTTTATACCCGGCTTACAACAGCTGGCTCGGGAAATTCATAGGTATGATAGCAAAGTTGTTGTCCAAATTTATCATCCCGGCAGGCAAGGCATCAGTGCTGTAAACGGAAATCTCCCTATGTTGGCTCCCAGTGAAGTAGAATGCCAGGCGGTGCACCAGCCGACGGTAGCCATGACAACCGCGGAAGTATCGGATATGGTTGAGCGGTTTATTCAAGCAGCGGTTAGAGTAAAGTCAGCAGGGATAGATGGTGTCGAGGTACATGGTGCCCATGGGTACTTGATTAATCAGTTTTTAAGTCCTTATACCAATAAGAGAGAGGATGAGTATGGGGGAAGCTTTGAAAACCGGATGCGATTCCTGGAAGAGATTGTGCTGGGAATCAGGCAGCACTGTGGCAAGGATTATCCTTTAATCGTCCGGCTGTCAGTGGATGAATTTCTAGGAACTGTTGATGAGTGTGAGCAAGGATTAAAATTGGCTGATGGCGTAAAAATAGCCCGGCGCCTGGAAGAATTGAGCGTTGATGCAATTGATGTCAGTTCTGGCATATACGAAAGCATGAATATGGCCTGGGAGCCCTCATCCTTTAATCAGGGCTGGAAGAGTTATCTGCCGGAAACAATAAAGAAAGCAGTGAATATTCCGGTGATAGGCGTGGCTGTGATTAGAGATCCTGAATATGCAGATAAAATGATAGCTGAAGAAAAGTTTGATTTTGCCGGTTCTGCCAGACAACATTATGCCGATCCTGAATGGTCCAACAAGGCAAAAGAAGGAAAAGTGGACGAATTGAGAAAATGCATATCCTGTCTTCATTGTATGGAAACGCTTATGGCTGCGGACATGAGCCCTATACCCTGCCAATGCGGTATTAATATCCAAAGCGGCAGAGAATTAGAGTACAGTGATTTTAAACAGGACGGCAATGGACGGATTGTGGCGATAATCGGAGCAGGACCTGCAGGTCTGGAAGCTGCCCGTGTCTTGGCTATGCGCAAATATAAGCCCATTATATTTGAAAAAACTGATAAAGCAGGCGGGCAGTTGGAGCTTGCCAATAAACCGCCTAATAAAGAGAAAATCAACTGGCTGATCAATTACTTAACGGGGCAAGTAAAGAAATTAGGCGTGGAAATACGTTTTAATACGGCGCCCACACTGGCAACCCTAAAAGAGCTAAATCCTTATGCAATATTTATTGCCCAGGGATCTGAGCCTATTATGCCTGAATCCATTCCTGGCATCGCTGGACAAGAGGTTTTGTGCGCTACGGAAATATTAAGGGGCGAAGTAACATTAACAGATAAAAAAGTGGCTGTTATCGGTTCAGGAATGACCGGCATCGAAACAGCCCATCTGTTAGCTGAAAACGGAAATGAGGTTAGTATATTTGAAATGGCCGATACGATAGGGCCGGGATTGTATTTTCAAAATCTTATTGACGTAATGAGTCATATCGGGAAATTAAGCGTAAAGCTGTATCCAAAGCATAAACTCTTGAAAATAGATAATGGCAATGCGACTTTTGAAATCCGGGAAAGGGGCGAAAAGAAAGAATATAAATTTGATGTCATTATAATTTGTCTGGGAACAAAACCCAATGAGACATTAACAAAAGAAATTAAAGCAAATTTTGAACAGGTCTATATCCTGGGAGATGCTCTAAAGGTAGGCAGAATAAGGGATGCAATGGAAACAGGTTTTTTAAGCGCATATAATTTGTAAAGTAGAGGGGAATGAAAATGGGAAGATAGTCATATGGGAGTCAGTCATCTGTGTACCTACCGCCTTTTGGGATTTAGGTTTCATTATAAAAGAAAATAAGCCAACCATTAAAAAAGTTTATAAGCTATTTTTTAGAAAGATAGCGTAAAGGGACATACAAAGGCAGTCGCTCTTTCCAACGTTATGTAAAGGAGAATATAAAAACCACTATTAAAACATCTACTAGCTTTATTACAAAAGCCCTTGGTCTCGCAAAATGAGACTAAGGGCTTTCATTTGTGTAATTTTATAAACCAAGGGATTTTGGAAGATAATTCCATATCAATCACATTCTTAATCACCAGGATTAAAAAATATAATTAATATTTTTTCGCATTACCGTGCTGATGCGTAGTAAATGTCAAAATGAAATAATATTTATCAAATAACTGGATCAATATGGCATGAAATAAAAAAATAGTGAAAATTAAATTCATATTGAACTAATAAAATTAACAATGTGCACATAAATTGAAAGTTAGAAACCCGAAAATAGGCAATTTACAGGAATATTTACCATGAATTCAGCTAGAATATGCAATTTCGTTGGCACAAAAATTGCATTAATAATAGGTAGTTGATCAACCAAGTAGGCCGCCTGTTCTCGTTAATGGCGTCTTTAGAGTTAAATTCGGTATGGCTTTATTTTGCGAGGGGGTGAGTAATTCACATTTGCACGAAAGCTTTTGTACTTGATTATTCAGCGGTAGAGGAGAGAACAGATGAAACAACTAGTATTTAACAGAAGACAGTTTCTTAAAGCGACTGCCGTAACTGGGATTGCGGCAGCGTTCGGTGGCTCGTTTAAGACGGGGTTCACGCAAGGTGAAGCTACGGCAGGCGCACCATTGTCTGAGACAAAGATCGTCAAGACGAACTGCAGGGCATGTATCGCCAACTGTGGTGTCCTTGCGCATGTCAAGAATGGTCGCGTGGTCAAGCTCGAAGGCAATCCCGAGTATCCCATGAGCAAGGGAGCTCTGTGTGCCAAAGGACTCGCGGGTATACAGGCCCTTTATCATCCTAATCGCAATAAGTATCCGCTGATTCGAGTCGGTAAGCGCGGTGAGAACAAATGGAAGCGCATCTCATGGGATGAGGCGCTCGATACGATTGCTAAGAAACTCATGGAGACTCGCGAGAAATATGGCGCGGAAACTGTTTTTTGCTCTACAGGCGGCGGTGGAAATCCTGAATTTTGGAGCATTGCACGTTTTTGCAATGCTTTCGATACGCCCAACTGGTTCGAACCCGGCTGCGCACAGTGCTATCTGCCGCGTACCTTGGCTTTTGGGTTGATGTATGGCGGAGCTGATACCAGTATTGCTGACTCCAACTGTCTTGAAATCTATTACCCCGACGAAACGCCAATCAAGACGCTGGTCTTGTGGGGAACAGATCCCTCCTATTCCTGCCCAGCGGGCGGCGGAGGCGCCGTAGCCGAGCTTCGCGCCCGGGGAGTGCGTACGGTCGCCATTGATCCACGCCTGACGCCGGATGCCGCTAAAGCTGATGTCTGGTTGCCAATTAGGCCCGGAACCGATGTGGCGCTTATGCTGGCATGGATTCGCTACATCCTTGACAAGAAACTCTACGACGAAGAATTCGTCATGAAGTGGACAAATCTTCCTTATCTTGTGGACATTAATACACATATGATGCTGCGCGTGGGTGACCATGCCGAAGGAAGACCAGACACCTTTATGGTGTGGGATACAAAGACCAATTCGGCGCAGCCTGTGTCCTATCCATGGAATGACAGCCTTGCACCCACACTTGAAGGCACCTTCACTGTAAATGGCGTGGAGTGCAAGACCGGCTTTCAACTTCTCAAGGAACGGGCCGAGGCCTTTACTCTTGAGAAGGCGGCGGAAATCTGTTGGCTTGATACAAACAAAATTGAAGAAGCCATTAAGATCTACGTGCAAAACTCGCCTGCAGGCCTCAGCCTAGGCGTTGCCACTGATCAAAATCCCAACTCTGTCCAGGCGGCCATGGGTGCAGTTATTCTCAATTCGCTGATGGGCAACGTGGAAAAGCCTGGCACACTGATGCAGCGCTTTAAGCCGAGCGGTGTTACACCTAATTTTGATACCTACATCGTTCCGCCTGCCCTGAAACTACTTTCAGAAGAACAACTTAAAAAACGTCTAGGCGGCATAGAGCATAAGGGTCTTCTCCAATGGTGGGCCGCGCAACCCTCAGCAGTCTTGCAAGCGGTTCTTACCGGTAAACCTTATAAACCACGGGTATGGATTGAGCGGTCAGGCAACAAGTTTGGCGCACTTGCCAATAGCTCTTCCTTGGTGCCAGTAATTGAGCAGTTGGACTTCATCGCCCACATGTACATGTATCCCACATCGTTCTCGGCCTACGCAGATATGCTGCTTCCGGCCACAGAGTGGCTGGAGACGAATATGCCGGTAGTGGCTTGTAACATGCTCTTTGCTCGGCAAGCAGTGACACATCTTTGGGAGACGATGGATGAGACGCTGTTTTGGTCTAAGTTAGCCAAACGCTGTGCGGACATGGGTCACGAGAACTGCAAAAGGGCATTTGATGCCGAATTTATGGGCAAAGACCTTCCTTATTGGAATAAAATGGAGGATCTGCTCGATCCTTCTTGCAAAGGCGCGGTCAATATGAAATGGGAGGAGTTCATTCAAAAGGCACCTGTCGAATACCTCCCCAAAAATGAATGGAAAGAGTACTACGTCTACACGAAGATAGATTCGAAGACGGGGCAACCGATAGGATTCGGTACACCCTCCAAGAAAATCGAACTCTATTGGGAAGGCATAATAGAGCTCGGAAGAACAGGAAAGCCATTAACTACATATCCTTTGCCTCCTGCTTCAAAGGACTATGATCCATTGCCTTACTTTATGGAGCCTCACGAAAGTCCGCTTGAAGGTAGTCAAATTGCCAAAGAGTTCCCGCTGGTCATGACCAACGGCAGACTTCCGTTCTACCACCATGGGACATTGCGGAACATTCCTTGGTTAAGGGAAATTTACCCTGTACCCGAAATCTGGATTCACCCGAAGGCCGCAACTAAATATGGTGTTTCTCATGGAGACTGGGTATTCGTCGAGTCCCAGCGGGGAAAAATTCGAGCGAAAGCCAATGTAACAGAAGGCATCAATCCGGGGGTCGTTTACATGGAGCGTTTCTGGAATCCTGAGACATTAGACACGGAAACGCATGGCTGGCAAGAAATGAACGTCAACGTACTTTCAAAAAATGACGCTCCCTTTAATGATGTAGTTGGTACCTACACGTTACGAGGCTATCAAGTTAGGGTATCCAAGGCCGATGGTCCACCTAAAGGCATTTGGCTTAAACCAGAGGAGTTCAAGAAATGGCTCCCTGAGTCATCCGATCCTACAAAAGAGGTTGAGGTGTAATTATGTCACAAAGAACTATGGTAGTTGACTTGGATCGCTGCATCGGCTGTAAATCATGTGAGGTGGCGTGTAAACAGGAAAATGGAGTAATCCTGGGATGTACATGGAATAAAGTGTTGACAGTAGGACCGACAGGCACGTATCCAAAAGTTGAAATGTATTTTTTGCCGACAATGTGCCAGGAATGTAAGGACGCGGCGTGTGTCAAGGTTTGTCCGACAGGGGCGTCCTATAAGAGTGAGGATGGTGTTATCCTCATTGATAAGGAAAAGTGCATTGGCTGTCGGTATTGCATGATGGCCTGCCCTTATGGAGTCCGCACCTTCAACGAAGAGACAAAGGTTGTTGAAAAGTGCACGCTGTGTGATCAGTTAAAGGCCGTTGGCGAGAATCCTGCTTGTGTCAAGAATTGTCCGGCTAAGTGTCGGTTTGTTGGCGACATCGACGATCCGAGCAGTGATGTTTCACAAGTAATCCAAAAGGCTGGCAGTGACAGCGTGCACGTTCTACCTGATGTGGGAAACCGTCCTTCTGCTCGGTACATCCTGCACAGCAAAACGGCTACATGGAAGGAGTGATAAGATGAGTATTCAATGGCCATTGGTTTTCTTTACGTTGTTTGTTGGACTGGGTTGCGGAACATTTTTTTGTTGTGTTGCACTGACAGAATGGTGTGGCAAGGCAAAACAAATCAGAACAATTAGTTCGATACTTGCGATTGTGGCCTTAGGCATCGGCGGTATGTCAAGCACCCTGCACTTAGGCCATCCGGAGCGGATGTTTGGTGCGTTGGGTCATCCAACCTCCGGAATCTTTATGGAGTCGACGATGATCTTCCTGGTAGGTCTGACCATCCTGATTTATTTACTTGCCCTGAGGAGAAACGCTTCTGATGCGACTTGCAAAATAATCGCAACCGTCGGGGCGGTACTTGCGGTCGTGCTTGCCTTTGTGAATGGGGATGCGTATGTGATGGCGTCCATACCTGCCTGGAACACCTGGATTCTACCGGTATTTTATGTAGCTTCAGCAGCGGTTATGGGTTGTTTCAGTATAGGCGTGTTGCTTGCACGCACAGAAAACGCCGATGCAACTGCATTGGCAACAATAAAACGCGCTGCGCTGATGGCAATCGCAATCCAAACGGTGTTGCTCATTGTGTACTTGGGACATATAGCCATTGCTCCTTATCCTGATGTGACTCGATCGGTTGCACGGGTCTTAATCGGCAATCTGGCGCTGCTCTTCTGGGGCGGATTGGTGTTGCTCGGGTTACTGGTTCCTACAGTGCTGATGACGAAGTTCTATACGAAAAATGCGGAGAATTTCTCGCCACTTACGTCAGTTAAGCTCGGTCTGGCCTCTGTCCTGATTGCGGGCGTTGCATTTCGAGTAATGATGTTCTTACTCGGGAGTAGTATTAAGCAGTTTTTCTAAATGATGAAAGCTGGGGGAAGAGACATGCTATTCTTCCCCGGCTGTCATAACAAAGAAGGGGGAAGAAAGTGGAGAAAATATCGGAGTACTCAGCGATTATCGCAAACAGGGAGAATCTATATCAGTTTCTGGGGTGCCTCTACAAGATTGAAGTTGATCAAACCTTGCTGAATCAGATGGAAGGTATGTGTTTTCCCGACGAGTGCGGCGAAGATGAACTTGCCGAAGGATACCGGATGCTTGAAAAGTATCTCCGGCGTCTGGGGAGCGATCCATTGACTGATTTGGCTGTAGACTACGCGAGGATATTTCTTGGTGCAGGGATAGCCGGAGAGGCTGCCGCGTATCCATTCGAGTCAGTTTACACGAGTCCGAAGCGGCTCATCATGCAAGAGGCGCGAGATCAAGTGGTGGCGGCATACCGTGCAAAGGGCCTGGACAAGGCGGAAACATTAGAGTTTCCGGAAGATCATATCGCCCTCGAACTTGAATTCATGGCGTACCTGTGCCACGAGACACAACAGGCTTTGGTTAGGAAGGACTGGCCGGCGGTTTCGGTCTGTCTTAAAGAGCAGATGGACTTTCTTACACAACATCTATTAAATTGGGTTCCTGTGTTTTGTGCCGATGTCGAGAAGTACGCCGAGACGGAGTTCTACAAAGCTGTTGCGAAAGTCACCAAGGGCTACTTACGCTTGGATCGTACCGTCCTTGAAGCTATGCTCGACGAAACTGTCGTGGAGATCGGCGCATAAATGCCCTCACGGCGCACCTTTTTAAAAATAACTGGAGGAGCGTTTGCCCTTCTTCTCGGGCTTGGAGAAGCTTCAAAGATCCTGCCGCGCAAAGCTCTCCTTCGCCCTCCGGGAGGACAAGACGAGGCAGCTTTTATCTCAAGATGTCTTAGATGTGACCGCTGCCGAAGTGTCTGTCCCACGGCTGTGATTGGTCTGGCGCACTTGTCGGACAGCGTTTTGGATGCGCGCACGCCGGTGATGAAGTTTCATCTCGGGTACTGCAACTTTTGCAATAAATGTGTTGAGGTCTGCCCCACCCAGGCATTAAAACCTTTTGACAGCAAGACTGTGAAGATTGGACTGGCGACCGTGCAGCAGGACACCTGCATTGCCTGGGATTCCCGCGGTTGTATGGTGTGCATGAACGCGTGCCCCTATCACGCGATCACGCTTGATGGTCAGGGGCATCCGGTGGTCGATTCCCATAACTGCAATGGCTGCGGCCTTTGCGAGAAAATCTGCCCCGCACTGGTGATGAGGTCATACATTGGCGGCAATGTTCGCGGTATCGTCGTCACACCCATTGCCAGGAAAGGTAACGAAAGCGTATGAACAGAAATAGAACAAGAACGCTGAGAATGACAACAATGGCGGTCGTAGCGAT
Source organism: Sporomusa silvacetica DSM 10669 (assembly GCF_002257705.1). Classification (GTDB taxonomy): domain Bacteria; phylum Bacillota; class Negativicutes; order Sporomusales; family Sporomusaceae; genus Sporomusa; species Sporomusa silvacetica. The sequence goes on along the minus strand of NZ_LSLK01000110.1, from coordinate 50,214 downwards.
CACTATCATTATTGGTGCGGTCAAAAATGCCGGTACAGGTTCTTTTTCTGCTTTTGGAGTGGAGAATATCTCCGCGATTTGCCCTCTGGGCTACCTGGAAGCGGCGTTTGCCGGTCGGGAATTCCTGCCGCATTTGCTACTTTCGTTTCTCGTGATTGCCGGACTGACTGCCCTGTTGGGGCGTGTCTTTTGCGGCTGGATCTGTCCCATTCCCCTAGTACGCAAATTAGTAGTCAACAAAGTCGATGAAGGCCAGCAGGACTTTACGAATAGTACCGCCAATGATGATTCGGCGCAGCCAATTCTTGAAGACCGAGAAACAGCAAAAACTTCCTGCTCTCAGGAGAGTTCAAGTACAGCAAAGAATTCTTCTTCAGGGCTGGTTATTCTCGGTGTAACATTGGGCTCTTCCGCCATCTTCGGGTTTCCCGTATTCTGTCTCATCTGTCCGATTGGACTCGTTTTTGCGACTTTGTTTGCCTTGATCCGCCTCCTTCATTTCAACGAGCCGACAATGGATATTATTGTTTTTCCTGTTGTAATCATTGTTGAACTTGTACTTTTGAAAAAATGGTGCAGCAAATTGTGTCCTGTCGGAGCTCTGCTCAGCCTCTTTAGCCGGTTCAACCGCAATCTTGTGCCTACCGTGGACCGTTCCCGTTGTCTGGAAGAACACCGTGATACCAAGTGTCAGCGATGCCGCAGCGTTTGCAGTTTTGACGTAGATCTTAAAAATGGCAGTGGGACAGGGGATATCAGCGACTGCACCAAATGTAGAGAATGTGCAGATAACTGTCCTGTCCAGGCGATTCGATTCCCCTGGAGGTGAATGAAGTAAATGTTGTCTAAACTTGAACAATTTACAGAAGCCTGTGCCAAGCTTGACAAGCGGGGTATCGTCATGCACGAAAAGCGGTGCCTGCGCAAGCGGCATCTTCATAGCTCCTGTCTGCGCTGTTCCTCGGTGTGTCCCAGTGGTGCCATTACCTGCTCGGAAGGTCTTGCCTTACTAGCTGAAAAGTGTAGCGGATGCGGTGCCTGCACTTCGGTCTGCCCCAGCGGTGCGCTTTCCGCCAAGCTGCCTTCTAATAAAGAGTTACGCTCGCTTATTGCACTTCATGTAGAACGCTCAGGAGCAGTTGCCTTCGCTTGTGAAGCCTATCTCAAAGCTCATCCCGCTGAGCGTCAGCGTGCCATTGCTGTGCAGTGTATCGCTCGGTGCGAGGAATCCATTCTTGTCGATGCGGTTCTTCGAGGTGCAACCAGCGTGTCCATCCTCAATGCCTCCTGTGTAGACTGTCTGCAAAACAAGCTTTGCTTTCTGGTTCAGACAATGGCTGACACGGCAAACCGGTTACTGGAATGCTGGAAATATCCTGTCGTGATTGCCCTTACCCAGAAGATTCCGGAAAAAATCAAACCGCTGCCTATCATGGAAAGTGAGGCGACTGGCATGTCACGCCGCGCCTTTCTCACCGCGTTTAAGAGAAAAAGTGAGAGCCTTTTTACACAGGTGCTGCCGGAAATAATCTTGGGTACTGCTGACAAGCAACCAGATACTAATACTGAACTGATGAATCCCATGGAAGAGTCCAAATACTTGCCGGATAAGTGGTGTTCGCTGGTTAACTCCCTAAAGAAACTTAAAACTACGGCGATTTCTACGGGTTTTCACAGCAGCCTCTGGGGGGATATTCATATTGCCGACAGCTGCAATGGCTGTGGAGCCTGTGCGGAGGCTTGTCCGACTGCGGCCATCGTTATTCGTAACCAGGATAATCTTTGCAGTATTTCCTTGGATACGTCGCGCTGCACGCAGTGCGGTTTATGTAAAGATATTTGTTGCTGTGAAAGCATCAAAATAATCTCAACCGTCGATCTTGACGCAATGCTTGCCCAGACGCCGCGAGTACTCAGCGAGAAAAGACAAGAAGAAATCGATCACTTGTTGGAGCCTCTAGAGCAGCGTATGGCACGCTTGTTGGGGTGCGTGGTTAAGAATTGAGTTAGAAAGAGCATCAGTTAACATACAGGACTATATTTTCATTGGTTCATACCGGAATTTTTATAAGAAAGGGGATAGGGAATTTTGCTTAATTTCAGTATGCCAGAATTAGGTGTAATACTAGTCATTGCTCTCATTGTATTCGGACCGGGTAAGCTGCCTGAGGCAGGTAAGGCATTAGGCAAAGGGCTTAGTGAGTTAAGGCATGCTGTAGCGGGAGAGTCGTCTAATGTTATAAATATTGAGGGCAAGCCAACAGAAAACAAGCCGGGTGAAACAAAATAGTGAGAAGTCATGGATAACCAATATTTAGAAATTGATAGCGCGACAGAGGCAAGAAGATGTCTCTATTTGACCACTTGCAGGAGTTAAGACGGTGGTTGCTTCACAAATAAGCTTATATATATTTTGAATCTATTGGTAAGGTCACAAAAGAACCAGGAGGACGTTTACGGCAACCTGGTTCACAATTTATTGGTTAAATCCTTGGTAACAAAGCAGATGCAGCGATAAAGAGAGGAAGGAGTGTTTGCAGTGAGTTCGCGGACTTATTAATTATATTCGTCAATAATCTCTGTTTCGGATAATTTATCAATTTCATGAATACACATTTTGCGAAAGTATTTCAAACTGGATTCGTATTTAGTTTGATCAGTGTTTTCCTCGAAACATATTTTTTGTACAGCTGTACGCAATGTGGGCGATAATCTTTTTTTCTTATCGATTTCCTCGCAGAGAATCAACTCTGATTTATATTCTTTCTTATCGTTATTTGACCGTAACCAATAGTACAATTTGGTATAAGCGATTGCCGTGAAAAGGGTATTGCCAGTATCACTATAAACGAAATCTGAAGGCAATTTGATTAAAGCACTTTTGCACAGCTTGTTTAGTTGTTCGTATAATGGACCAAATTGTTCATGTTGCGGTTCAAAGATTTGTACTAGTTGATGACACGTATCTTGTATTTTGAGGGTAAAATCTTGAATTATTTCTTGATTTTTATCGTCGATCGAAAGAATTTCTTCATTGGTACTATGTTCTCGGGTGAATATTGATTTTATATTCGAAAAAACATTCATCTTTAATTTTTCCTCCTCAGCTTTGATCTTCCGGTTCTTATGGTATTAACTATATTTTTTCTGTTAGCAAAACTGGGTTTCTGCGAAATGGAATTAATTATACTAAATTAATGTATAATTAATATTAGCAGTAATAATCTGTTATCCAGGGGGACTTTGTAAAACGCAATAAAAATAAATAATTTCTCCTTTACGAAAGAGAACTGGCTTTGGATACAAGCTGGTTCTCTTTTGCTTGTATAAATACATCATGTATCGTTACCTAGTGATTAGCATGTAAAACAAACGCTCTATGTGGCATACATTAATCAGCATAAATAACATCCCAATTGAGAATTATAACCATTGTGCATAGTGCCATTTCCTTTTGTTGCACTTTGCCTTTTTATATAAATATAGTACAGCTTGTTCTAGGTATTTTCATAATTATAAGGAGTTGAACGGATGAAAGTCGTACCAGTTTACGAAGCGGAAGGTATGGTATTATGCCATGACATTACAGAGATCGTTCCCGGCAAGTCAAAAGGCCGGGCATTTAAAAAAGGTCATGTAGTAAAGCGCGAGGACGTACCTAAACTATTGAATTTAGGGAAAGAGCACCTATATGTCTGGGAAGTAAATGAGAATGCCTTGCATGAAAATGATGCGGCAATTAGAATCGCCCAAGCCGCTGCCGGGCAAGGCATTACCTTGACAGAGCCAGTGGAAGGCAAGGTTGAACTTAGAGCGAAAATGGCGGGTCTGTTAAAGATTAATACCAGTGCATTAGATAAAATTAACGACATTGATGAAATAGTGTTGGCTACCATACATTCAAATCAGATGGTCGGTGCCGGGGACGTTATTGCCGGCAGCCGGGTTGTCCCGTTGGTAATTAATACTGACAAAATACGTAACGTGGAAAAAATAGGTGAGGCGTTTTTTCCAATTGTGGAGATCAAACCGCTAAGATCGTTAAAGGTAGGAGTTGTTACCACCGGCAGCGAGGTTTATCATGGGCGCATACAAGATCAGTTTGGCCCGGTTATACAGAGAAAAATAACGGAATTAGGCAGTCAAATTTTGCGGCAGATCTTTTCTGATGATAACGTTACGATGATTTCTGAGTCCATCCAAACGTTAATCAAAGAAGGGGCCGAAATGATTATAACCACCGGAGGGATGTCGGTTGATCCGGATGACGTGACCCCGGTGGGAATTAAAGAGGCTGGCGGCTATGTCATTTCTTATGGTGCACCAGTACTTCCAGGGTCGATGTTTATGCTCGCCCGTATCGGCAACATTCCAGTATTAGGTTTACCCGGTTGCGTGATGTATCACAAAACAACAATATTTGATTTGCTTGTTCCTCGTATTTTAGCAGGAGAAGAAATTACCCGAAAAGATATTACTCGCTTGGCCCATGGGGGATTCTGTTTCAATTGTGATTTGTGCCAATACCCCCATTGTACTTTTGGTAAGGGCAGTTAGGTGATGAACAGTCAGTTTTTGTTTTATCTATATAGTGTATAGAGCAACTAATGTTGGAAAAAACTAAATAAGTCTTTAAGGGACTCGATATCCAAAAAGGAGGACGAAACGTGCAAAAAAGATAGTTAGCGGATTTCTGGGAGCACCAACTCCTTTGAAATATAAAAACATAATAATAAAAAGAGGTTAAAGGAGAGACAAAATGCAGAAGAAAATACTGAAGATCAATGGTGTTGCTAGAACACTGATTGTTGATCCAGATCGTTCATTGGCTGAAGTGCTCCGCGAACAGTTAATGATGACAGGTTGCAAGGTTGGCTGTAAGCAAGCACAATGTGGAGCCTGTTCAATTATTATGGATGGTCGCGTAGTATTGTCTTGCGTGTTAAAAATGAAGAAAGTGCCTGATGAGGCTTGCATTACGACAATTGAGGGGATTGGCACTCCGGAAAACCTGCATCCACTGCAAGTTGCCTGGATGGCTTATGGCTGTGCACAATGCGGATTTTGCAGTCCTGGATTTATCTTATCAGCAAAAGTGCTGTTAGACGAAAATACTAATCCTACTAGAGAAGATGTACGGGCTTGGTTCCAGAAACACAAAAATGCTTGCCGTTGCACTGGCTACAAACCGTTAGTCGATGCGGTAATGGCTGCCGCTCAAGTAATTCGTGGCGAAATACGCAAAGAAGACTTGATATACAAACCTGTGGGCAACAAGATATATGGCACTACTTATATTCGCCCATCAGCTCTCCAAAAAGTTACTGGTACATGGGATTTCGGTGCCGATGTTGCGCTCCAAATGCCTGAAGGAACGTTACGGTTGGCTTTAGTACAGGCCGAAGTTTCGCATGCCAATATTAAAGGTATTGATACGTCCGCGGCTGAAAAAATGCCTGGCGTTTATAAAGTTGTTACCCACAAAGATGTCAAAGGTAAAAACCGTATTACTGGTCTTATTACCTTCCCGACCAATAAAGGTGATGGCTGGGATCGTCCTATCCTGTGCGATGAAAAAATATTCCAATTCGGTGACGCTATTGCCATAGTTGCCGCTGATACCGAAGAACATGCCAGAGCGGCAGCTAAGGCCGTCAAGGTTGATCTTGAAATACTGCCAGCTTACATGAGCGGGTGGGCTGCTATGGCGCAAGACGCTATTGAAATTCACCCAGGTACTCCTAACATCTACTTTGAACAAGGCGTTGTGAAAGGCGAAGAAACCAAACCTATTATGGATCGCGCTGATGTTGTCACAGCAGAAGTTGAGACTTACTGCAGCCGTCAACCGCATCTGCCACTGGAGACTGACTGCGGAAGCGCATACATGGATGAGGAAGGCCGTCTGACCATTCACTCCAAGAGTATCGCATTGCACCTGCATCATGCCATGATCGTCGCTGGTATCGGCATTGAACCAGAAAAATTACGTCTTGTTGCCAATCCGACTGGCGCAACTTTTGGTTACAAATTCAGCCCGACCAACGAAGCATTGCTGGGCGTTGCCTGCCTCGCTTGCGATGGCAAGCCTGTTTCCCTTATATTTAATATGTTCCAACAAATTACCTATACCGGTAAACGTTCGCCTGCTCTTGTGAAGACTAAGCTTGCTGCAGATAAAACAGGTAAACTGCTGGCAATGGAAACCGCATGGTGGCTCGACCATGGGCCGTACAGCGAATTCGGTGACCTCAATACCGTGCGTCAAGGTCAGTTTACTGGCGCTGGTTATAATATCCCTAACATTCGTGGTAAAGGCCAAACCGTGTGCACAAACCATGCTTGGGGCTCAGCCTTCCGTGCTTACGGCTCGCCGAAAGCGTTCTTATCTTCAGAAATCTGCATAGACGAATTGGCCGAAAAACTCGGCATGGATCCATTTGATCTCCGCTATAAGAATATTTACCGTCCTGGCTCTACTACTCCTACTGGCCAAGTACCGGAAGTATTCTGCTTCGAAGAAATGTTCGACAAACTCCGTCCGTTATATGAAGAAGCCAAACAGCGTTGTAAAGAACTCTCAACCCCTGAAAAGAAACGTGGCGTTGGTCTGGCACTCGGTGTCTATGGTTGCGGCCTTGATGGTCCTGACGGCTCACATGCGTGGTCAGAACTCAACGAAGACGGCACTGTAACCATCGGTAACTCATGGCAAGACCATGGTCAAGGCGCAGATCTTGCTACTTTGACTCATGCTCATGAAACTCTCCGCCAGATAGGCATCACACCTGACCAAATCAAGCTTGTCATGAATGACATGGCCTTTACTCCTGCCAGCGGTCCTTCCGGCGGTAGCCGTCAAAACGTAATGACTGGTAATGCCACAAGGGTTGCTGCTGAAATGCTAGTCAACGCTATGAAAAAATCAGACGGCACTTTCCGCACCTATGCTGAAATGGTAGCCGAAAACATTCCGCTTCACTATGATGGTTCTTGGGCAGCATCCATGTGTACCGACTGCAGTCCTGAAACTTGTCAAGGTAACCCGTTCTGCATTTACATGTACGCAGTATTTATGCCTGAAGTTGAAGTTGATATGAAGACCTTTAAGGCTAAAGTGGTTAGATTTACAACCGTTAATGATATCGGTACGCTTACCAACAAGACAACTTGCGACGGCCAAATCTATGGCGCTCTAGCGCAAGGTATCGGCCTTGCTCTTACCGAGGACTTCGATGACCTCAAGAAACACACCAGTTTGGCGGGTTGTGGTCTGCCGATGATTGATGATGTTCCGGATGAAATGGAACTCATTTACAATATTACTCCGCGTGAAAATGGACCGTACGGCTCTGCCGGCGTAGGCGAAGGCCCACTGACTGCTCCACATCCAGCTATCCTTAACGCTATCTACAATGCATGCGGTGCTCGTGTTTATTCTGTACCTGCATTGCCTGAAAAAATTAAGGCAGCTTTAGCAGCTAAAAAATAGTTGTAATATAATAATATTTCCAAGGGCGATTTTCTGAATCGCCCTTTCTTCGATTCTGGTGCGAAACAAATTGGGTAAGTAAAAACTGGTTCACCTGTCTTTCGGAACAAAAACTTCCTCGGATAAGTCGATTAACTATTTCTGATACTAATATTGGTCGACTGTTAACGACCAATATAAAAGAAGGGGAGGAACCAAGCATGAAAAAAAACAAACAAAAAATAGACAATGCTAACTATCATGTTCCCTATGATGTTCACGGTACTGATTGCTCAGCGATAGGTGGAACTTCACCGGAAATGACCGCATTAACTGAATTGACAATGTATTCTAATACTCCTCCTGCATCCAATATAATGACTAGTAAATAGGGGTCTGGTGCAAAAAATCAAAAAGTACCAAGATGCCCTGTGTTTCCAGCAGAATAGTAAGCTGAGATACCCATGATATTATTAAAGAGCTTAACTTCAGAAAGGGGCTGTCGCATTAGTGATATAAATTTATCGCTGGCGACAGCTCTTTTCTTTCTCCTATAATCTTTCAAAAGGAAATAACCAAAGCTGAAATAAGATTCCGGCTTTGGTTAGAGTAGTTGCATAATCGTTATTGTTGTTTGTATTGTGGTTCCTGCTGCTCAACCCGCTTTTGTCTCTGCTTTAATGTATCAACAGCACTGTCAAGAGTAGTTGCTAACTGTTCGAATGTTTGCTTTGCCTGCTGATCCTGAGTCTCTAATGAGAATGTCTTCATAGTGGCGGCTGCATTTTGAACAGTTGCAATGGCTTGAGTCATTTGCGTACCTACGGTCATTTTCTTCACCTCCTTTATCCTTTCGGTTTACATAGTAAAGACGCCAAAAATCCAAAAATAATTGCCGATGAAATGCCGGCACTGGTGATTTTAAAAATACCTGTCAATACGCCCACGAGGCCGGTTTTTTCTGCTTCCTGGAGGGCGCCCTTTACCAATTGATTGCCAAAGCTGCTGATAGGAACAGAAGCTCCTGCACCTGCAAATTTAATTAAATCGTCATATAGGCCAAAGCCGCCTAAAACAGCTCCAGACACTACTAAAGCAACCATTGTATGTGCAGGCGTTAGTTTCAGTCCATCCATAAGGAGTTGTCCAATTACACATATCGTTCCGCCAACGATAAACGCCAAAACAAACTTTTCCACATAAGCCTCCGTTTTACATTTCTATTGCTACTGCGTGGGCCACACACGGTATGGTTTCTTTTTGTTGGTATGACATGGGGGAGAGCAAAGCGCCGGTGGCTATAACCAGAATTCGGTTCAGCTCCCCCCGGCGCATGCGATTTAAAAGATGCCCAAAGGTAGTTGTAGCAACACAGGCGCAGCCACTGGCGCCTGCGAGAACTGGCTGGTCTGCTTTATACATTAAAATACCGCAGTCGGTCAACTTTTCTACAGGGATGCTAAGTCCATGCTTTGTAAGCAAATCTCCGGCAATGCGGTGACCTACTTTGCCTAAGTCGCCAGTCGTTATAAGGTCATAGTATGCTGGGCAAATGTTCAAATCTCTGAAGTGAGCTTCGATGGTGTCAACGGCAGCCGGAGCCATGGCTGCTCCCATATTAAAAGGGTCGGAAAGTCCCATGTCGACTACCCGTCCAATCGTAGATGCTGCAACATGTGGACCTTTTCCTAGTTTGGCAACAACTGCCGCACCCGCCCCTGTAACAGTCCATTGGGCTGTAGGAGGCTTCTGTGCGCCATATTCGGTAGGATACCTGTATTGCTTTTCAGAAGCGGCGTTATGGCTGGATGTACCAACAAGGGCATTCTGGGCGAACCCACTATCGATGATCAGAGAGGCTAAGGAAAGGCCTTCCATTGAACTAGAGCAAGCTCCATAGATACCTAAATAAGGAACGGCAAGGGTACGGGCGGTAAAGCTGCTGGGCATAATCTGGTTAATTAAATCACCACTGAGAAAAAACTGGACGTCCTCCTTTTTGAGTCCCGCTTTTTTTATTGCAGTTTCACAAGCTTGTTCCAAAAATTTTTTTTCTGCTTGTTCGTAACTGTCCTGCCCAAGCCAAATATCACCATGAAGCAGGTCAAAATCGTCTGCCAGATTACCCTGTGCTTCAAAAGGTCCGCCGATTGCAGCAGAACCAATAATGGTTGGTTTTGATTTGAAAACCCATGTTTGATGACCCTGCAGCATTTACATTCCACCTAACGACGTAATGATTACTTTTACAATCGCAACAATAAAAGCGGAAAAGACACCAAATACAATAACTGGTCCGGCGATTTTAAACATATTTCCGCCGACCCCTAATACAAACCCCTCACTTTTGTGGTCAAGAGAAGCTGAGGCAATTGTATTTGCAAACCCTGTAACCGGAACAGCACTGCCAGCACCGCCCCATTGAGCAATATGATCATATAATCCAAGGCTTGTAAGAATTACTGAAATCAAAATCAGAATCGCAACAGTGGGATCGCCTGCTGTCTTCTCGTCAAAATTAAAATAGGTAATGAAAAACAACTGTACTCCCTGACCTATTGTACAGATAATGCCGCCTACAATAAAAGCGCGTATACAGTTAATTGCTATTGGACGCTGAGGTTCCCTTGCGCGAGCAAAGTCCTGGTATTGCTGCTGTACAGGGGTTAGATTTTTACGTTTAATACTTGACAATGCAATTCACCTTCTAACGCAATAAATATGGCTTAAGCTTTTCCAAAAGTTGTTGTAACGTTGCTGCATGCGCTGAATACATTTGTTTAGCTGCTTCATTTTTTGTCTCTAGCGCAAAGGTCGTGAGATCAGCTTGGACTTTTTCAAAATTTGCGTATAACATTTCCTTAACTTTCGGCTGTGGTAATTGTACAGAGTCGTCAAATAGATCTAGGTATAAATCACCAGATGAGTCTACCTGCCCGATAAACACATTATCTAGCGATACTCCGATGGTTTCCAACTTGATACTTAGCCACTCGGTGTTAAATCCCAAAGAAGCCAGGGGTTCATTGATAATGTTGCCATCCAGTATAATTGTCTGCGGTTCTGCCAGGGGAGCCACTTTTATCCCTAAATCGTTGGCGGATACTGGTGTTTTGTCAGATTTCAAAAAAACATTTATGTCTCCGGTATCTTCCATTACTGCGAATTCTACATCTGCGAGATTAAAGGCATTTTTAGAACGGAGCTCTCGCAGCAGTTCCTCGCCTGTTAGCCTTGTTTGCAGAAGATTCTCATCCATGATTTTTCCATGCTTAATTAGTACAGTTTCCTTACCGTTAACGATGTCATGAATCCATTTGCTTTTAAGGGACAGATAATCCAATGCTACCGGAAATAGTACCCAAACACCAAGCGCAATAAATCCGAAGGCGAGATTGGCAATTAAATTTAGGGACATTAATGCGGCAATTACTGCTGTTACGATATAGCTTACAAATCTAAAGGGTGTCATGCGAACGATATTTCTTTTTCCCAGCAGCCTGATCAAGAGCAGTAGCGCAAAAAATAATGAAACTGAACTAAATAATATCTGTATCCATGTCTGCATTGCTCAATCTCCTGACTAGTTCCCTTTGTATTGTGGCTCTTGATATTCTAAATTCTGCATTCTTCTGTCAAGGTCATTGATAATTGTTCCGGTAGTTTCCAAAGCTTCTTTGTAAACTAGCTTGGTTTCTTCATTCCGGGTCTGCGACGCATATAACCGTAATGTACCTTGACTACCTTTTAGAGTAGCTAGCGTTTGTTTGACCTGAGAAGCAACTGTCATTTATATTACCTCCATTTACCTTATTATTATTGTATTTCCAAGTTTAAATTCAAAGAAATTCTTGAAATTTATGGAAGGGAATTATGCTGTATCAATTTCTGTGAATAATAAAATCCCCTGGCAACTTAGGCCAGGGGGATTTTATGTACAGGGGAGTACAAGCTATAAATATATATTTAAGGGAGTGACGCGGTTATGCGAATTGCCAAAAGTTATGTATTTCTGTGGTAAAGGCGTGAAATAAGCCTGCAGTCGTGCGCTGGGCCAGAGGAAGAAGAACTTCTGTCGCCTTGTTGTAATGGGCTACATCATCTTCGTAGCGGACCCAATCAAAGAAATCAGCAGCGACACATGCATTATTGGTGATGAGAGACTCAAGTCCCTGGCAGTATATACCCTCAGTTAGTACAGCGTACTTATCATAATTCGCTTGCGCCCAGCCTTCATATTGCTTGTGACCATTAAACAGCTTTGATCTTGCGTGGTGAGGGACACATAAATCCTGGAGTATATGGGCGGATGCGCCTAAGAAAAATGTGGCTTTTTTTAAGTCATACTTTTTCGCCGAACAGAGTGCCAGCTGATAATATAATTCGAAGTTTTCGATAGCATGTGTGGAATGCCATAATCCTTTGCCTGAACAAGGTTCAAAATAGTGGTGGACGTTCTTCCAGTCTTTATCTGCCCAGTACACACCTAAGTTAAGTTCTTCAATGTAGTTTGATAGAAAGTTCGAACATTGCCAGAGGCCATCGTTCTTGATGATAGAAAGGGCTTGATGGTTGCAAAATTCATGGGTTAGCCCTGGCTTATCCAAAAAACTTTGAAAGGGGGATACTACCGCTAGCATAAAGTGAAGGCAAGCATCTGTAGGTACAGTTTTTAATGTAGTAATCATAACTCTCTCCTTAGATACTTTTTTCCTAAAGAGACACTAGCTTGCAGAGAATATGGCAGTGCGATTGTGTATGCTAGCAGACAGCATTAATGCGATGTGATTCGCCGCGGCTGGTTTGCTCAGGTCGTGGGCTTTTGAACGCATAGCAGCTAGAATATGCGGCTTAGATAGTAGCTCATCAACTAGACTGGCTAGTTGATGAGCAGGTGAAATACGAAGGGCAACTCCTTGCTGGGTTAGGAAGTTTGCATTATCCTCTTCTTGTCCCGGTAGGGGACTAAGTAGTAGCAGCGGGAGTTCCTGGGATAGTGCTTCGCTACAGGTAAGAGCACCAGACTTAGTAATAAGTAGCGAGGCATTAGCCATAAGCTCATTGATTCTCTCGGTATAGCCCATGACCGTGAGTGGGTTGCAGGACGTATTTTTTAGGGTTAACAACTTGTCTCTCAGCTTAGCATTATTTCCGGCGACAGCAATGATTTTTAATTGTGTTTTCGCAGACTGTAGACTAATAACGGCCTCTTCGATTGCTCCCAAGCCAAGGCCGCCCCCCATAATCAGTATTTCAGGGATACCCCTGTCTTTCGTACGATTGTTTGGGGGAGTTTGGGTAAATTTAGGAGAGATAGGGATGCCGGTTATAAAAATCCGGTCGTTTGCAATCCCATTGCCATGAAGGGCATGCTGAATTTCATTATTGGCCACAAAATAGGCATTAATTTCTTTGTGCAGCCACATAGGATGAAAGGAGAAGTCAGTCATAACTGCAGCCATCGGTATGGAAAGCTGACCGGTTCGACATAAGTAAGCGGCAGCACAGCAGGGAAAGGGATGCGTAAAGACTAACATATCAGGGCGATACTCATAAAGTAATTTTAACATTTTTCTTTTCATAATAAGTGCTGTTACATTCTTTACACTAGCACCAGGTTGAGATTTCTGGGACTTGCGGTATAGAAAGTCATAGGCATGGGGAAGAACGTCGAGCATTTTTAGATAGGTTTCTTTAATGAGATGCCCCAAGGAGATTTCCTGGTCCAGAAAATCGACTACTGCGACATTTGTGGCCGGAGAGATGCGGTTAAGTTCATCCCGAACAGCATTTGCGGCCTGGATATGACCAGAACCTATCGAAGCGGACACGAGCAATATTTTCTTACTCATAGCACTCACCCCTTAGATTAAAGTAAGGCTCTAGAAGCATTGTAACAAATTGAATGAGAGGTGCTGTTAAATCTATGTTATCGTTTAGTTAAAAAGTAATATGGCTAGCCAAAGAGAGTAGCTTTATTTGATACAATAACAACTTTGCCAATTAAGTTTGCATTGCTTCTTAAGTTGACTTGCGGTTTCCGCTATTTCGAGGATAGTTGTATAATTTCTCTGTTTGTCAGTAACAACTGCGATAGACAACGACATGATAGGAAAGTCTTCATGGATGCCATGCCTGTTTTTGGTGCATATATAGCCTCTGTTACAGTCTTCGTGGTTATAGTAGTCTACAATACGATGATTAAAATCAGAAATTATGCGCTCGCATAGCTTTGTAACATCATTGCCGCGGGTTATAGCAATGAAATCATCACCGCCGATATGTCCCAGAAAGGATTCTCTATTGTAATAGCTATGTAAATCCTGTTGTATGACTTCGGCGGTAAAACAGATAACCTTATCGCCACGTTCAAACCCATAGACGTCGTTGTAGGCTTTGAAATTATCTAGGTCAAAATACAATACGGCATAGTTGCCCGAATTTTCCTTGAGAAGTTTATCTAATTCTCCTTCAATAATTAAGTTGCCGGGTAAGCCTGTCAGCGGGTTCGCATGTTTTGCGCGGTTAAGCTCTAATTGTGTGGTTTTTTCCAGAATTTTTTTTATGGTGACAGTACCAAAGTATTTGTCTTGATTGGTTATTATTATATAGTCATAGATATCATCGTCTTTTCGTGCTAAGGCTGATTTTGAAACTACCTCTATTGGCGTATCATAAGCGACAATTAGCGGATTTTTATCCATATGGGAGCGAATCGATCTGTTCATATAGAGCGCAATACCATATTGTGTAGCCAGGTTAGCCAAGAATTTATTTTTCATCAGCAGCCCGACTGGACGCTCATTATCAACAATGGTAATTCCCTGGCAGGCAGGGTGTTGGCTAAAATAATCAAGTGCTACATTACCGACCGTTGAAGAGGGGAAAGCTTGCTCCTGCTGGGCGATTTCTCCGACCGGCAGCGTCATGGAAGTATGATAAAGCTCGCGTTTTTTGCGCTTATTTAGTTCTAAGATAATTTGTTTAATTGAGCCTGGAATTTCACTGAATTCTGGTAGTGGTTTTTGCAGAAAAAAACCCTGCCCATACGGAATACCAATACTGATTAAAGTAGCTAATTCGTCCTGGGTTTCAATTCCCTCTGCAATAATTTTGCTATTTGTGCTTACAGAGAAGTCGTATAATGCCTTCAGCATGGCTTGTTTAAGGTTATCTTTGTCAATATCGCGTACTAATTCCATATCTACTTTTATAAAATTAGGGCGGATCTCAGCTAAGGTTCTCAGGCCTGAATACCCTGAACCGGTATCATCGATGGCTATTTTATACCCTTGACTTGTATAATTGTCCAGAATACAGCAGAAGCCTTTGTAATCATCAATCGCCGTTTTTTCCGTGATTTCAAAAATAATATTACCGGTGTTAGCCTGAAATTGGCAGAGCATATCCTGCGTTTGTCCTTTTTGAAAGCGAGGATCATTGATGATTTTGGGGTCTACATTTATAAAAACCATTTTAGAAGGAGCAAGGTCTTTTGCCTTTTCCAAGGTTGCCCGACGACATAAATACTCTAACTCCCAGACAAGATCATATTTTGCCGCTGTTGAAAAAAGGGCATCAGGCCGCTCCAGCATGGAGTCTTTAGGACCTCTGCTTAAGGCCTCATAGCCGATGATTTCTGCATTCGTTAATGATACTACCGGCTGAAATACTATCCGGATATCGCTTTGTTCGAGAATATTCTTTAATTCCATGAAACTCTTCATCTCACTTGTTTGTTTATTTGTGGTTTTATATAGATGAAGGACTTTGGTACGATAAGAAGCAAATGTAGTCAAGATAATTCCTCCGAAAATACAATTCATAGCCCAAATTTACGAATAGTAGGGAGTATGGTACGTTTTGGTTTGATAGTAACATAATTTGCGCGGTGGGTGAAAGATGCTTTGCCAAAGCTTAACAGTAGCTTTACACAATCTTAATAAATATAGTTGTTTGTGCGGCGCAAGCTGCAATTGAAGCAGAAGGCTCTATCCAGGGAAAGTTAACCTTTCCATTTGGATAAAAATAGCTTAAAATGGTGACCACACGAAATGGCCACCATTTTAAGCTATTAAGCTAGCATACGTATAATTCTACCCTGTTTCAGCAAGAAAATTGCCTTCCTGATGCCCTGAATTAGGGAGGCGTCAGTTAGTTTATTTCGTAGCTATAAGTTCGGCAATTCCAGTTTCTTTTACCGCTTTTGTAAGGTGATCAGTTTCACGGTTCCACTTTTGATTAAACTCTTGTGATCCGAGGTAGTCAATGGTTATTCCAAAGTTTTCTAAATCTCCTTTAATAGCCTCATCATGAAAAATTAGCTTAATTCTTTCGACTAATTTTTCTTTCACATCTTTCGATAGCCCTTTCGGGGCTCCAACTCCAAGCCAAAGACTAAATACTACAGCTAGACCTTGTTCCTTAAAAGTCGGCACAGCCTTAAATAGAGGATCAGCCAGACGTTGCTCTGTCGCAATTGACAACACTTTGATTCTCCCGCTTTCTACAAGGTGCTTTACTTGAGGAGGGTCGGTAAACACAAGTTGTATATGCCCGTCCACTAGAGCCTTAATTGCCTCTGGGCCGCCATTAAATGGAACCTGAGTAATAGTAACTCCTGCCTCTTTTGCAAACAATTCGCCTACAACATGTTTTGGCGTGCCTAAGCCCATGTGGCCATATTTTATTTTTCCAGGATGCTCTTTGGCGAAATCTACCAATTCATTAATGTTTCGCCACGGATGCTCTGCTAGGACAGCTGCTACTACCGGCAAAGAACCAATCTGAGCAAGTGGTTCCAGCATTGTCGAATAATAATATTCTACCGAGCCATAGAGTGGCTGTAAAGTTATATCGGTAGCAATTGCGCTGATAGTATAACCATCCGGGTTGACATCAGCTAGCGTATTCCTACCAACAGTGGCTTCCTTACCAGGTATATTCGCGACAATCAGTGGTTGTCCAAGATGTTTGATTGCCGCCTTCTCCATAATCCGTACCGTCAAATCTGGGCTTCCACCGGCAGTAGTAGGCACAATTATTGTAATTGGCTTGAAGGGTACTTCGGAAATACATATCGATTTTTCTTCCATAGTTAAATAGCCCCCAAATCATTATTCAGTTCTTATGCGTCGCTATACGCCCGGTAATTCCAGTACCTGTTACGATTTTCGTAAGTCGAGCATTATCGGCCATTCACTTGACTAAAAGCTTGTGGTCCCAAATACCAATAGTATAGCCATCCGCATTGGCCCCGGCAAGCTCATTCCAGCCGATAGTAGCCGCCCCGCCTGGTGTATTCGTAACAACAAGTGGCTGACCAATAAAATTTACCGCTGACTTTGCCATTGCCGCGCCAGTAAATCCACACTCATCTTGACTCCCGCTTGAATTTGGTACGATTAAATTCAGCTATATTTTACCATTTTATTCTATTTTGTGTCAATATTTACTAATTCAATGTTTACCTAAGCCAGGTAAGCATCTTATCTGAAGTATTAGTGCAGAGTAAGTAAGAGATGCTCTCAGTAGACGAATCGAATAAGTACTATTTCTTATCATATATTTAACTGAGGTGAAAATATAGTGTCTGAATTTGAAGATATCGGAGCAAATGAGCTTGGGCTAATTTCCGCGGTTTTGGGAATAGTTATAGCTTATGATAAAACACCTAGCGAGCAAAATGTTCTTGGAAATTTTATTGTTGGAATCGGTTGCATTATCTTAGTCATAGCTGCTCAAGCAGAATATCTTAATTCCTTGCAAGAGAAGAAAAATGAAAATGAGGATAGTTTAGAAATCAAAAAACAGATCCAGAAAATACAAAAGCAAATAGACGTTATTATGAGCGAAGCACCATAAAATTTCCAAATTACTCCTCTTTACGTTGCGGAACGTTTGTTCTATAATAACAACAAACACATGTTCTGCGGCGAGGAGGCGTTTTTTTGTCTCGAACTATCTTGCACGTAGATCTTAACAAGTGGTTTATTGAAAAATAGGGAAGTATAAAAGAAAAGTGAACTTCATTTAAGTAGGAGGGGTGCTCGTTATGAAGAAGATATGGCTTGCAGGAGGTTGTTTCTGGGGCATGGAAGCTTATTTTATGCAACTCAATGGTGTTCTAAATACAAAAGTAGGCTATGGACAAGGCACTACAGACCGGCCCACATATCAGCAGGTATGCACAGGAACCACAGGCTATGCTGAGGTCTGTGAAGTTACTTATGATGAGAAGATATTGCCCTTACAGAAGTTATTAGAACACTTTTTCCGGATTATTGATCCGACTACGCTAAATCGCCAAGGGCCTGATCAAGGTACACAGTATCGGACAGGTGTGTACTACGCAGCGGAGGAAGACAAGGCGGTAATCAGCAATTTTATAAATAAAATGCAACCGCATTATTCTGAGCCAATTGTAGTAGAAATCGAAGCGGTGGGACGCTTTTTCCCGGCAGAGGACTATCATCAAAGGTATCTGGAAAAGACACCGGGAGGGTACTGCCATATTAACCTAGGCTTGGTGAAACCAGACGAACGTAAATGATGGCATTGGGTAGAGCCAAGAAATGAGAATAGGTTCAGTGTGTATATGGGGAAAAAGGGATATTAACATTGTAAATATTTAGAATATAATGGTATAATTAGTGTCATGGAGGTGGAAAGAAAGTACAGCACCTGTGAGCTTTAACAAAGTAAAAGATATAAAATTAGTGGAGGCTTGTCGATGAAAAAAATGTTTTTAGCGCTATGCTTTATTGTATTAGGCAGTTCGCTGGCTTTGGCCAATCCTGCGATAGATAAAGAAACCATTTATCAAGGAGCGACAATTGAGGCGCTTCTAGCTGGAAATTATGATGGCGTAGCCACAGTTGAAAAAGTAAAGCGACAGGGAACTATGGGACTGGGAACTTTTGCCGGCCTTGATGGCGAAATGATTGTATTAGATGGAAAAGTTTATAAGGCGGCGAGGGACGGTAAGGTCACTGTTGAAAATGATAATGTTCAAACTCCGTTTTACGCAGTTAAATATTTCTCTGCAGATATAACGAAAAAGATTGAAGCTACGGATCTTAGCTTGGATTTACTAAAGAAGGAACTTGATCAACTTCGCAAACGTAATGATTTACCTTACGCAATTATTATTAAAGGGAAATTCAAATCCATCAAAGTGCGCAGCGTTGGTCCATATGAGCCACCCTATCCACTGCTTTCAGATGCAGTTAGCGAACAGAGCGTTTTTGATTACTCTGATGTATCAGGCCGATTAGTAGGCTTTTGGCTGCCAGCATATATGGGCAATACCAATGCCGCCGGTTATCATCTGCATTTTCTTTCTGACGATGCTCAAAAAGGCGGACATGTGCTAAACCTCGTTATAACTGATGCGGAAATCGGTCTTGATGAGATACCAAAAATGCATATTGAATTTTCTCCTTATCCGACCAAGCCTTTAGAAAAACCTGATAGTTATAAATCTTAATTAGGCTATAAAAGATTATCCGCCAGAAATATTGGCGGATAATCCCCCAAAAATGGTATTGAAAAAATGCTCCCCTTAAAGTAGGCAGGTTAATATAAAAAACCTGTTTACCGGAAAGGGGAGCATTTTTCTTCTATCTAGTTATTCTTTCTATGATCTGGTGCTGATTTTTCGTTGTCGTAAAGCTAAACGTAGGCAAAATACTAATTCCCTGTTGTTAAAATCTAAATTCACTATATCCTGGATTTTTTCTAATCTATTAGAGAGTGTGTTCCTGTGGATATACAATTCGTTAGATGTTTCAGTTAAACTTTTGTCGCATTCAAGATATTTTTCTAGTGTTTGTAATAGATCAGTACCGGAATTTTTTTCCGAATATTCTAACTTTTGAATAATAGAGTCACAGATTTGCGATAAGATGGAAGATGACTCACAGTTTTCTAAAATTGAGTAACAAGCGATTTCGTAAGGAAAAGTGATTTGTCCGGCTCCTTTAATTTGCTGGCCTAAGCGCAGACAAGTTAATGCATCATGAAAGCTCTGCCGGACACCACCTAGCTCAGTAGATATTGTACCAATACCAAGGGAGATTTTAAGGTTTTGATACATGGTATGAAAAGCATTATGTAATATTATTCCTGAGTGAGTTTCATTTGTGTTAAAGTTGCTGGTAGACGCTACAAGCACAATGATTTTGCCTGTTCGTTCAGACACTATTGACAAAGGATTTGCGGCGGTTACCATTTGTTGCGTGGTTTTGTAGATACGTGTTAGAATAACCGGAACATTTACTACAGTTTCGTTTTCAGCCAGTTCAATAACCCAACACTCAAAGAATTTGGCCTGCATTAGCCTGGAGCCTGATAGAATTTCATCGACATTATGGTTTGACAAATCATCAAATAATATATAGTCGAGTATGTCTCTGGAATGTAGTCGATGACTTTGTGCTATTGCTTTTTGCTTTGAAAAATCCAGGGCCGCCACAATGCATGCTTGTTCTAAAGCTATACAGTTAATATCTGAGAAAGTATCATTTATCTGGATTATTGAGATATGTCCAAAGGATTCATTATTTGACATAACTGGAAAGGATGTAATCAGATAGTTACTATTTTCAATAGTAAGACTTTGTGTACAGGGTGATTTTGTTTGCGCTAGCAAATCTTGGAGCTCATCATTATTTGCTGCCTTCTTATCTAAAATGGAGTCAAATTGCTTTACTATAGTATCATCGATTCCAGGGATTTTTTTAGGTATCCACTGGACAAGGGGGAAGCCATTGACATCAAAGCAGCCTACAGGACATTGAGTTAATTTGCCCAAACAGGTTATAATCGAGCATAAGCCTTCACCTTGAATAGCAACTCTGGTTAAGGTTTTCTGTATTTCAATCGTGCGGTGTAGTACATAGGATTGTTTGTTAGCGATATTGCTAATGATAGGGTTCATAATTTCGGACAGGGACATGTCTAAAGGAAGATCGAGAATAGGAAAGTTAAGTTCGTCGGCAATCTTTTTAATAATAGTGGGGACTTCCGGCAAAAACCGCTTGGTTTTAATTCCAAGCCCAGCAGCGCCAGTCGCGACAAGATCTCTTATTAAACGCTCCTGCAAGATAGGGTCGTCTTTGGCGATATATGCAGTTGTCAATATTAGATCACCTGGCTTCACCCAATTCAAGATATCTGGTGCATCCATTATATTTACGGATAAAATTATATTATCCAATCCAGCGAACCCTGCAGCTAGGGAGACCGATTTGTCTTGAAAAAGTTGTAAAACATCTTTAATAAGTAAATGCATATCTATCCCTCCCCTGTATTACTATGATATATGATCGATTCAACATGTTTTTGCAATTTCCTTTCAAAAATTGGGGTAACTATGCGTAATGCACATTTTATTTAGATATTTGTATTCTTGTATGTAAGATTGAATATATTAATTATCACGTATAATTGACTATAGCAAGCATAGGGTGGGCGGAACAGGAGGAAAATATTCAATTCTGTGACACGCAACCTAATGAGCAGAATGCACAATCTATCTTGGAAGAGTGTGCACCTTTGTATTGATGATGCGTCAAAATATACGTATGTTAGCTATTGAATAAATCAATTGAAACCCTGCCTTGTTTTCAGCAAGGCAGGGTTTATTATCGCTTGCTGAAAACATTCTAACTATGGCTAGAATGGGGGACAACTGGTATGGAACGGCTCTGCAGGAGAAGAATAAAAAAGTATATGCAATGTGCACAGTTACCCCTAATTAATTTGCGAATTCTGCACTAGCCGAAAAATGAAAAAATTCAGTATAATTAACCTAACTTATAAGTTAATAGGAGTTGTCTCAAAGCACAATGCGATAAAGTAGTGACTGGACATGAGTTTACAAGTATGAAAAAGTAGTAAAAAGAGATTGCGGGAATTAGTTTTCCCGGTTGATATTGGTCTAAGAGTGCGACTTATAATGATGACAACCCCTTAATACAATGGGATCCCAGAAAAATGATTGGAGGGCTGAAAATAGGACTTGAAAAGATGGGAGCCTGCTGGCTTTTTCTAGCAACCTGGGCTTTGTATTTGATAAATTTTTATATATTGGTAATTTCAGTTGTGGCGGAGGGAAACCATGAGTACGTTTGATTTTGGACAGGAAACCGAGAAACTTTTAAAATGGTTAGGCGAATTTGGTAAGGATTCCGATGGTGGAGTCTCGCGTTTTCTATATAAGCCCGAGTGGACGGAAGCGCAAAAGGCGTTAGAGCAGCACATGCAGCAGCTAGGTTTTGTTGTTCAATATGATGACGTCGGCAATTTGTTTGGACGGCTAGAAGGAACTGAATATAAGGACGAAACTATTTTAACAGGTTCGCATGTAGATACTGTAAAAAATGGTGGGTTATATGATGGCCAATTTGGAATAATCGCTGGGATTATTGCGCTTGATTATTTAAAAAAAGAGTATGGACAACCGCTACGTAACGTTGAAGTGGTATCCATGGCTGAAGAAGAAGGCAGCCGATTTCCTTATGCCTTTTGGGGAGTCAAAAATATTCTAGGTATCGCCAAACGTGAAGAAGTTGAAACAATGGTAGATTTTGAAGGCATACCATTTATTGAAGCTATGCGCAAAGCCGGCTTTCGCTTCCAGTCAGAAGGCAGAGCTGTACGTAAAGACCTAAAAGCATTTGTGGAAGTTCATGTTGAGCAAGGTGGCGTGTTAGAGAGCGAAAAAAAATCGGTAGGGATAGTTGAGCATATTGTAGGTCAACGACGCTTTACTATTGAGATTACCGGAGAAGCCAACCACGCTGGTACAACGCCGATGGGTTATAGGAAAGATGCTATTCATGCAGCTAGTCGTAGTATTTGTGCGATTATGGATATAACGAAAAACTATGGTGATCCATTGGTGGCTACAGTGGGCAAAGTGGAGCTAACCCCCAATATTGTAAATGTTGTGCCAGGCAAGGCATTATTCACGTTAGATGCACGCCATACGCATAAAGATATTTTGGTTAAATTTACCGAAGAAGTAACTGCAGTAATGCAGGAAATTGCTTTGCAAGCAGGGGTAGAAATCCATATTGATATGTGGATGGATGCCGACCCGGTTCCCATGGATCCTGGTATTGTAGCGATTATAAAAAAACAATGTGAGAAAAACGGACTGAATTATAAAATGATGCATAGTGGAGCAGGTCACGACTCCCAGATAATGGCTCCGGCAGTACCGACCGCAATGCTATTTGTTCCAAGCCATAAAGGCATCAGTCATTCGCCATTAGAATTTACTGAGTCCCATGACCTAGGAGAAGGGGTAAAAGCGCTAGTGGGGGCGCTGTATGAATTAGCTTATAAATAAAGGAGATAAGAAACAATGGCATATCCAAAAGATTTATTACTAAGCAGGGCTGTTATAAAACATGGAAGTTATGCAATTGTACCACCGGAAGGTCTGGTGAACAATGTAATACCGGGTTTTGAAAATTGCAGAGTTTCGATTCTGGCTTCGCCCAAGATGGGTGCAAGCTTTGTGCATTACTTAGTCACTATGGCTAAGGATGGCAAAAATATTCAGGGTTTTGGCGGTGAAGGCATAGAAACCTTTGTCTTCTGTATGGAAGGAAAAATAAAAACCTATACACAGGAGAAAAGTGCTGTTTTGGAAGCTGGTGGCTATATGTACTGCCCCCCGGGAGAAAAGCTGTATTTAGAAAACATGGTTGATACTGAGACCAAGCTAATTCTTTACAAACAAAAGTATGAACCACTGGCTGGCGCGCAGCCTTGGGTTGTGGTAGGCAATGTCAATGAAATAGCTGAAAGAATCTATGACGATATGGAAAATGTCAAAATCATTGATTTATTGCCAACCGATTTGGCGTTTGATATGAATATGCATATACTGACTTTTGAACCGAGCGGGTGTCATCCTTTTGTGGAAACTCATGTGCAGGAACATGGGGCCTATTTGTTCTCCGGGGAAGGCATGTATTATCTGGATAATGAGTGGATACCTGTTAAAAAAGGCGATTATATCTGGTTTGGTCCATATGTACCTCAGGCCGTTTATGCAGTGGGCCGCGAGAAGCTTGCGTACATTTACTCCAAAGATTGCAATCGTGATGCCGCTTTGTAAGAACAATAACGCAGGATAGCAGAAAAATTAAAATATTTTGAGGTGCTGATATGAGATTAACAAGAGCTGAATTAAAAGAATTAATGAAGAAAAAGTTTTGCAAAGCAGGCTTGCAAGAAGATCATGCCGATATTCTTGCAGATGTACTAGTACATGCTGACGCCAGAGGAGTTCATTCTCATGGAGCTATGCGGGTAGAATATTATGCCGAACGAATCTCCAAAGGCGGAACAAATACCAATCCTAACTTTACTTTTACAAAAACCGGTCCATGCAGTGGTATTTTTGACGGCGACAATGCATCAGGACATGTTGCTGCCAAATTGGCCATGGATGAAGGCATCAAAATGGCTAAGGAAACAGGAATATCTATTATTGGAGTCAGACGTATCGGTCATAGTGGCGCATTATCTTATTTTGTACAGCAAGCTGCTAAAGAGAATCTTATTGGTATTGCAATGTGTCAATCAGATCCGATGGTGGTTCCTTATGGTGGTGCAGAGCCTTTCTACGGAACGCATCCGATCGCTTTTGCGACACCAAGCAAAGACGGCAGAATCCTGATGATGGATATGGCCACAACAGTGCAAGCCTGGGGGAAAATACTTTATGCCCGATCCAAACACGAATCAATTCCTGATACATGGGCAGTAGACGCCGATGGCGCGCCTACAACAGATCCATTTAAAGTAAATGCGCTGGTACCAATTGCCGGTCCTAAGGGATATGCAATGCAAATGATGGTTGATGTGTTGTCTGGCGTATTATTAGGTGTTCCTTATGGCAATAAAGTAAGCTCAATGTATCATGATTTGAGAGAACAACGGAATTTAGGCCAGTTGCATATTGTAATCAATCCGGAATATTTTACAGATATGAATGAGTTTTTGCAAAACATCACCAATACCATGGATGACTTAAATAAAGTTAAACCAGCACCGGGATTTGATTCGGTGATGTATCCTGGTCAGTCCAGTATGATCAGAGAACAGAACTATGAGAAAAACGGAATTGAGATTGTCGATGATATTTACAATTATCTTATTTCCGACGTTATTCACAACAATGCCTTTGACCACAAGGGAGCTTTTGCCAAATAAGTAAGCCATAGTGCCCATTAACGAGTGTGTCAAGGACAGATCAGAATATTGCTATGGGAGGTCTTACGGTGTTTGATTTGGTTATTAAAAACGGGAGAGTTGTAACATCAAACAGGGTTTTCGAGGCAAGTATTTGTATTCAAGGAGGTAAAATAGCAGCAATCGTTGAACCGGGTGCCTCTGTAGAAGCAGACAAAGTTATCGATGCAAAAGGTAACTTTGTCTTTCCGGGGGCCATAGACAGCCATGCGCACCTTAATGATCCGGGCTATAACTGGAGAGAGGATTATGCCCATGGTACAGCAGCTGCAGGCGTGGGAGGGTATACAACAATTGTGGACATGCCCCTTCAGAATGAGCCTGCACTTACCGACGGAAAAAGCTTTGACAAGAAACTTGCACATGTTTCACCTAATGCGTATGTAGATTATTGTTTCTGGGGAGGACTTGTAGATTACAATTTGGATGCACTGAAGGAACTTGACAATAAGGGTTGTGTTGCTTTCAAATCATTTATAGGTCCGGTTTCTCCGGATTACGTATCGCTTACAATTGGACAGGCGAAAGAAGCAATAGAAATTTTGAAGAGCTTCGATGCCCGTGCCGGTTTTCACTGCGAAGATTATTCAATAATCAAATGGGAGGAGGCAAGGGCCCAGCGGAAGCAAAAGAATGACTGGAAGGATTTCCTTGATTCAAGACCGGTCACTGCAGAGCTAATTGCAACTCAAAACATTATTAGCCTTGCAAGAGAGCTTGACGCCAAGGTTCATATCTGCCATGTCAGTCATCCGAAAGTTGCGAAAGTCATAAGGGATGCCCAGCTTGAAGGTATTGATGTTACAGCGGAAACCTGCGGACACTATCTTACATTTACGGATGAAGATGTGATTAAAAACGGAAGCTTGTTCAAATGTGCACCGCCGCTGCGGGAAACTGCTGCAGTAGAGGAAATGTGGGAATATGTAAATAACGGCACCTTAAGTTCTATCGGTTCAGACCACTCACCCTGTGAACTTAGCGAAAAAAGCGAAGAAGCTCATGGCATCTTTGGAGCCTGGGGTGGAATTAGCGGTATCCAAAGCACGATGCAGGTGGTTTTCAGTGAAGGTGTGGTCAAAAGAGGCTATAGCCCAACAATACTTGCCAGAGCATTGAGCGAAGGTCCCGCAAGAACTTTCGGAATATACGGAAAAAAAGGTGCAATTGAAGTTGGCTTTGATGCCGATCTTGTTATCCTTGATCCTAAAAAAGACTGGAAAATCACGCCTGAATCGTTGTATTATGTTAATAAAATTTCGGCTTTTGTTGGATTAAAGGGTGTTGGGCTTCCTATATGCACAGTAGTTAGAGGCCACATTGTGGCGGAAGATGGTAAGCTTGTTGGTCAGAAAGGTTTCGGGGAATTCGTGAAAAAAATAAAATAGGAGGAGGCCAATCTCTTGAACAAGCGTTATGATGTAATCATTCGAAATGGGTTTCTTGTTTGTCCTGATGGCGTGAAAAAAGCAGATGTTGCTGTTTGTGATGAAAAAATTGTGGAAATTGCTACAGAGATATCGGGTAGTGCAAAAACTATAATTGATGCTGCTGGAAAACATGTATTTTCCGGCGTAACAGACGGGCATGTGCATTTTAACGATCCGGGAAGAACTGAGTGGGAAACAATCACAACAGGAAGCAGTGCTTTGGCAGCAGGCGGCGGTATCGCATACTTTGATATGCCGCTTAATTGTAGCCCATGCACGCTTGACGCCAAAAACTTTAAGGCGAAGCTTGCTGTGGCGCAGAAGGACTCCTTAATTGATTATGGATTTTGGGGTGGGTTTACTCCCAAAAATTTAGAAAATTTTGAAGAGCTTGCTGAATGCGGGGTAATAGGATTTAAAGCATTTTCCTGCTTTAGCGGTATTGATGAATTTGAAAGAGCGGATGATTATACAGCTCTTGTGGGTATGGAAAAGTTAGCAAAGCTTGGATTGCCGCTGATGGTACATTGTGAAAATGCTGAAATGACCAGAGATTTGACATCGCTTGCTCTTGCTAATAACAAAACAACAGTACGGGATTATTTTGCCGCGCGTCCGCCGATTACGGAAATAGAAAATGTTTCGCGCATGATTTCCTTTGCGGAGGAGACCGGCTGTAAATTAATTATTGCCCATATTAGTACTGCCAAGGCAGTCGAACTTGTTACCCAGGCAAGAAGCAGAGGCGTTGATGTCTGCTGTGAAACAATTGGGCATTATTTAATTCTTACAGATGACGATGTAGAACGGTTGGGAACTGTGGCAAAATGTTCGCCGCCTATTCGTGATACTCAAAACCAAGTGAAGATGTGGGCAAAACTGTTAAATGACGAGATAGCCTTTATTTCTTCTGACCATTCGCCTTGTGACCCCAAGCTAAAAGACGGAGAATTTTTAAAGGTTTGGGGTGGAATTTCGGCTTGCCAAACAACGCTGCCAGCCATGCTTACTCATGCCTACCATGCTAGAAAGGTTTCGCTTGAGGGCATTGCAAGACTGACTTCGCAAAATGTTAACGAGATATTTAGAATTCAAGGTAAGGGGAAAATCGCTGTTGGCTATGATGGGGACTTTGCGCTGGTAGACTTGGATAAGAAATTCACATTACAGGCCGAAGATCTTTTTTATAAGCATAAGGTAAGCCCCTATGTTGGTGACAGCTTCTGTGGAACAGTGACACAAACGATTCTCAGGGGAACAACTGTTTTTAAGGATGGTAAGATTGTATCAAAGCCTATTGGCAAACATTTAAGACCTAATTTATAACCTAATTTATAACCTAATTTATAAACCGATGCATTCTCAATAGTACGGAAAATAAAAAAAGAGAAGGTGTGGTCTTACGATGTATACAAATTCAGAATGTAACGAGCCCAAACCGATGCAGGTCCAGCAGGATATGGGTGTGGATGAATCGCTCAATCCGAAAACCGAAGCAGGCAGGACGGTAGGTCCGATAGACTATATGTTTATGTGGCTTGGAGATGGCGTTAATTTAGGTAATATGACACTGGGATCTAGTTTGGTTGTAGCGGGAATTGCGACGCTAAACATCGTTCAGACATTTACCGCAGCTATCATCGCAATTGCTATCATTTCAAGTGTTTTTGCTTTAAACGACAGGCTTGGCTATAGAACCGGAATACCATATGTTGTACAGCTCCGAATGTCCTTCGGGGTGAAAGGCTGTATCGTATCATCACTTTTGCGCGGTATTCCCGCCATCATCTGGTACGGTTTTCAAAGCTGGATTGGCGGTACTGCTTTAAATGAAATTGCCAAGATTATTACCGGCGGCGGCTTTGATAACATTTTCGCTTGTTTTGTAGTGCTGCAGGTGGTGCAGATTGTGCTTTCGCTCTACGGCTTCCATGCCATTAAATGGGTGGAATCGGTTATATCTACGGTCATTATGCTAGCACTTCTCTATGTATTTGGTATTCTTCTGACATCCCACAGTGCTGTGATTACAGCGAAATGGGCTCAGGCACAAGGCACTTGGGGCTTACCGTTTTTTGCCTTCATAATGATGTTTATGGGAAATTATGCGGCCATTTTTTTAAGTGCAGCTGACTATTCAAGAGAATTAAAATCTGGTATTAGTAACGGAAAACGTGGTTTTTTATACTTTCTGCCTATTGTAATAGCGTATGGTTTCGTACTATGTATTGGCGCAATGCTTGCTGCGGCAACTGGTATCTCTAATCCTGTGAAGGCGTTTGCAATAGTGATAGATAATGCTTATATTACCTTTTTTGTATCCTCCTTTATTGTTATGGGTGCGGTTGCAGTAAACATGGTTGCTAATATTATTCCGCCGACCTATGTTATTACACTGATTACAAAACTAAAATATAAGACTGCTGTTACCATATCCGGACTGCTGGCGTTATGCGCATGTCCTTGGGTACTGGTGCAGGATTCTTCGGCAGAGGGTCTGGGGATGTTCATTCTCATATACTCCGCATTTTTAGGGCCGATAGTTTCCATCTTATTAATCGAATATTATGTTTTAAGGAAGCAAAAAATAAATGTTTCAGAATTATATGAAGAAAATGGTCAATTTGCCGGCTATAATCCGTGTGCTATTCTTGCAATGCTTATTGGCGCAGGCGCCGCTTTTATGAAAGTGGAGTTGGCATGGATTATCGGCTTCATTGTGGCAGGCATTTCCTATATGCTTTTGATGAAGTTTGCATTTGAAGATTCAAAATTCAAAAAAGGTACAATATTTGAGAAGAAAATGTAAACCCGTCCTATAACCCAAGCGATAAAGCCATCCGCTCTCGTGGCAGCTTTTCTGATAAAGCAGGCTCCTAGCTAGAGAGTAATGCAAAAGGGGCATAGTCAACACTCTCGGATATAAAAGGGGTTGCCTCCAGGGACTGTGGAAAACTTAGCGATTAGTTTTCCACAGTCCCACTTTATATGGTTTTTCGCTACTATAAAAGAATATAAACTATCACTTTTTTATACTGCCCCTTTGAGGCAGTCCCTAGATTTAGGCTCAGAGAAAATAAACTGATGTGCAATGTGCCTAGCGATTATTCGTTTCTTTGGTGCAAATGCACGATGAGTATAATTAGAAAATTCATTATAATAAAACTCAAGGAAGGTGATATAGTTATGCGGCTACTTAATGCTGCTGCAATTTCAGAAGACCTTTTTTTGTCAGCGGAAGGTACGATTGGGCAAATAAAATCAATCCACCATGACTATATCAATATTCTTACTTCCGACGGAATTGTCACCTTGGTTCGCTCTGGCATGGATCATATTCCTTTTGGCATAGAGGTGGACCTAGTTGACGGGTGGCTCAATTTTGAGCTGAAGCAGCAAATGGTACGATACTTTGCCGACGCTATAGTAATCGGCGAGAACTTGGCAGTACGAGGGTTGCAGACGTGTTCACGATTTTCTTGCCAAGTTTCTTATGATTCTTTAACTGGTGCAGTCGATTTTTTGCCGCGTTTGCGACGGTTACAACAGCTGTGTAATGACGCCGATAAGGGAGGCGGCATTCTGGCTTATGTCGGTCAGTATGATGCCAAGATGTTTTGTAGTCGTAGCAAAATCCCTAGTTTGATCGACGCCAGAATTCCACAGGCGGTCAAGATGTTGATTGCCGGTATTTTGGAAAACAAGGGGAGTTTAATTAACGAAGGTATCTGTGGCCTGCTTGGTGTAGGACCAGGTTCAACCCCTTCCGGAGATGATTTTCTGCTTGGTTTTCTCAGTGGGATCATTCATGTACAGCCGGAAAATTGCCAGCAAGCAGCCAAAAAAATGGCGCAGCACCTAGTGGTGAACGCTCCCCAATTAACCACCTTTATGTCTGTTGAGTATATCAAGTATGGTGTAAAAGGATTGTATCATCAGCGGGTTGGTGAAATGATTCGCTCGTTTGGTGCCGGAGCCGAGCAAGAAATGATTGACAAAGTCCGGCAACTAATGCAATTGGGACACTTTTCTGGTGTCGACTTTTTAGTAGGTTTCGTTTACGGCGGTTTTACCGCGTTATCTGCAGGTACACCGCCGAAGAGAAAGGAGTCAGTAAATGAAAATTCATAATGTAGTACGAAAAAATAGCTATTATGATTCAGTTACCCTTATGCTTATTTCCAAACAGCTAAAACAGGTTGAGGGATTGGATGATGTTTCGGTTATGATGGGAACACCGGCCAATCGGGTTATTTTGCAAGAAGCTAATTTATTAGGACCTGAGGGAGAGACCGCTGGCCCTAATGACTTAATTCTAGCTTTCCGGGCTCCGGAAGATATTGATGTGCAGTGGGTCATAAACAAAATAGATGAACAAATGAGTAAAAAAACTGCTGCCGGCAAGAATGCCGATAAGATGGTCATACATTCTGCCGTCAAGGCGTATCAGGATGACCCGGACACAAATTTGGTTTTCATTTCTGTTCCGGGCGAATATGCGGCCATCGAAGCAGAGCGAGCTTTGAAGTATGGTAAAAATGTATTTTTATTTAGTGACAATGTTTCTATTGAAGACGAAGTCTATTTGAAAACAATGGCTGCCCAAAAGGGCTTGCTGGTTATGGGGCCTGACTGTGGTACTGCGATCATAAATGGTAACGGCATTGGTTTTGCCAATAAGGTTAAATCAGGAAATATCGGCCTGATTTCAGCTTCTGGTACCGGTTTGCAGGAAGTAATTTGCTTATTAGATGCTATGGAACTAGGAATTAGTCAAGCCATTGGCACAGGCGGCAGGGATTTAAAAGAAGCGATCGGAGCAGCTACTATGCTGCAGGCCATCGATATGCTAATTAATGACAGCAATACCCAAACCATTGTTCTTATTTCTAAGCCACCGGCTCAATCAGTAGTAGAAAAGATTATAACAAAGGTAGCTGGGACTACTAAAAAGGTTGTTCTCTGCTTCCTTGGCAGTGTTATTGATAAAGTACCGTCTAACATAACTGTCGCTGCCACTTTAGAAGAAACGGCGTTAAAAACAGCGCTGCTGAGCGGTAAACAACCGGAATTGCTTACTACTGAAAGCAAGCTTGCTGGCTGGGCGCAAGAGGCTAAAGCGAAATTGGCTTCAGGGCAGCAATGTGTGCGTGCCTTGTATGCTGGTGGGACTTTGTGTTATGAAGCAAGCCTGGTATTAGGTGAAACTCTTGGCCCCATATATTCAAACACTCCTTTGCGCAAAGAACTGTTGACACATGATGTTGTGGTATCAGGTCAGCATACGGCAATTGATCTGGGTGATGATCAATTTACTATGGGTAAACCACATCCTATGATTGATGGATCGTTGCGTAATGAATATATTTTGAAGGTTGCTAAGGATTCGCAAACAGCTGTATTATTGCTTGACGTGGTGATTGGTTATGGTGCTGCCGAAGATCCGGCTGGAGAATTGGTTCCAGTAATCGAAAACGCTAAAAAAGCGGCTGCGGCTAATGGCAATACTTTGGTGGTAGTGGCATATGTTTGTGGTACAAATCAGGATGAACAAAATAAGGCAGCGCAAGTTGCTAAGTTACAGCAAGCGGGAGTGGTAGTTACCACGACAAATGCCCAGGCGGCCAGACTGGCAAGAATGATAGTTGATGAACGGAGGAATGGCTGAGATGTCAAATAACTTGTTGAATCAAAAACTAAATGTTGTAAATGTTGGATTGGAGCTTTTTTCCCAAACACTTGTCAAACAAGCTGTGCCGACAACACACGTTTCCTGGCGTCCACCGGCAGGCGGCAATAAGGAAGTTGCTAAGATACTTGATAAATATGAAGACCGTATTAATGCCGCTAATGAAAAAGTAGTTCAAATATATAATGATGCTCAGCCGGTACTTACCGGTGTCAAACCGGCACATACTGTTTTAAAAGGATTAACAAAGGAAACAATATTGCACGCCGGACCTCCTATTGAGTGGGATGACATGTGCGGGCCGATGAAAGGCGCAATTTTAGGTGCAATCCGCTTTGAGGGTTTGGCTGAAAATGATGAAAAAGCGGTTCAGTTGATTAAAAGCGGCAATATTAAGTTATCGCCTAACCATCATCACGGCTCAGTCGGTCCAATGACCGGCATGATTACTTATCATATGCCGGTATTTGAAGTTAAAAACGAGACCTTTGGGAATGTGGCCTATTGCTCTATAAATGAAGGACTTGGCAAAGTAATGCGGTTCGGAGCAAACGATCCTGAGGTACTTGAACGGTTGATCTGGTTTAGAGACAGCTTAGGGCCGGCGATTAGTGATGCAATTGCATTATGCGGCGGCATCAACCTCAAGGTTATTATGGCGCAGGCTTTGGCGATGGGGGATGAAATGCATCAGCGCAATATTGCTGCTTCTTCCTTGTTTGCCAGAAAAATCTGTCCGCTGATTGCGCAGCTGCCCATGGATAATGAAGCCAAGACTAAGGCTATAAAATTCATCTGTGACAATGACCAGTTTTTCCTCAATATGGCTATGGCTGCCGCCAAATCCATCACTGACCCGGCCAAAGGTGTAAAAGATAGTTCGATTGTTACCGTTATGTGTCGTAACGGCACAGAATTTGGCGTCAAGGTTGCAGCAACCGGTGAACAATGGTTTACGGCACCGGCCAATATGCCTGAAGGCTTATATTTCCCTGGCTACGGTCCTCAAGATGCCAATCCGGATATGGGCGATAGTGCTATCCTGGAAGTAATCGGCCTTGGCGGTATTGCCATGGCGGCATCACCGGCAGTAGTGCGGTTTGTGGGAGCAGGTTCGCAAGACGATGCTGTTCGTTATACCAAAGAGATGGGTGTAATTTCTCATGGCAAGAGCACACAGTTTTTATTAGCCACAATGAACTTTGAGGGCTCGCCGCTGGGCATTGATATTCGTAAAGTTATTGAAAACGATATTGTGCCGGTGATTAATACCGGTATGGCGCACCGGTTGCCTGGAATTGGGCAGATTGGAGCCGGTGTAGTAAAAGCTCCACATGGTTGCTTTGAAAAAGCCTTGGTGGCATTTGCTGAAACATTGACAGATTAGGGGGAAGTATTATGTCCTTTGATATAGTACAGTGGTTGGCCGCCCTAGTACCGATACTGGTGTTGCTGGTGCTTTTGCTTCATTGCCGGTGGGGCGGTGATGAAGCGGCATCAGCGGGATTGCTGTTCTCGATACTAATTGCCTATTTGGTTTTTGGCGGCGGTGCCGATATGATTGCTTTGGCTGTTGCCAAAGGGATGTGGACCTCGCTGTCTATCATTTTAGTAGTTTTTCCGGCATTGATTATTTATGAAGTGTCGTGGGAATCTGGCGCGTTTGGGGTAATTCGCGCCGGGATGCAGCAGTTTACGCCAGATAAAGTACTTCAGGTATTGGCTGTAGGTTGGATTTTTGTCGGTTTTCTGCAAGGGATTACCGGCTTTGGTGTTCCCGTGGTAGTATGTGCACCGCTGCTGATAGGTATGGGTGTTAAGCCGCTGACTGCCGTGCTTATTACCTTGCTTGGGCAAGCCTGGGGCAATACGTTTGGCACGTTAGGCCTTGCCTGGGATGGTTTGATTGGCCAAGTTGATGTAAGTAACCCGCTGATCTTGAACAAGACGATTATTTGGACTACGGCAATGCTGGGCGTTGTTAATCTTATTGCCGGATTGCTAATTGCCGGTTTAGCCGGTGGTTATCAGGGAATCAAACGTAATGCAGTTACCGTAATTCTGCTGGGATTGTTCCAGGGAATAGGACAAATGGGGATAGCACTGTTAAATCCAATGTTATGCAACTTTGTTGTTGCTTCAGTGTCGCTGGGGTTGATTTTTATAATTGGCAGACTTGATTATTACCGTCAGCCGGTGGAACTCAATGATCCGGCCGAAGAAAAGACTGATGAAAAAAATGTAACTGCCAATGCAATGAATATTCAACAAGCGTTTATTCCCTATGTATTCTTGATTGTGATTGCCGTTGTTGTCTTATTGAATGACAGTGTAAAAAATTATCTTGGGCAATGGAAGCTTTCGCTGTCTTTTGCCGGAAAAACAACATTACTGGGTTTTTCAACCCATAGTTATCCGGCATATGCGCCGCTTGCACCACTTATTCATTCCGGCGCCTTCCTGCTATTGGCGGCCATAATTGGTTATGTCTGCTATGTGCGGTGGGGCTATATCCAAGCAGGTGGCGTGCAGCGCATTATGAAAAACTCGCTGGCCAAAACAATACCCTCAGCGATTGCGGTTATTGGATTGATCGCTATGTCCAAAGTTATGGATGAGACCGGTCAGACAACCGTATTGGCTCAGGGAGTCGCGGCGGTGACCGGCGGAGTTTACCCAATGCTTTCGCCGTTTATCGGGCTGTTGGGGACATTTATGACCAGTAGCAACTTATCTTCTAATATATTATTTGGTAGTTTTCAGCAGCAAGTTGCGCAGATGTTGCAGATCGACAAAGCTCCGTTGTTGGCGGCGCAAACGGTCGGTGGTGCTATCGGCAGCATTATTGCTCCCAGTAAGATTTTATTGGGAACAACAGCAGCCGGGATGTTGGGGCGTGAAGGCGAGGTAATCAGTAAGGTTATCGGTGGAGCCATGTTGCTTTGTGCAGTATTTGGCGTGGTTATTTATATATCCTATCAATTAGGGTGGTGAGAAAGTGCAACAATTAGTGGCATGCTTGCCAGTGTTTATCGTCTTTGCATTTCCGTTATTGTACTTTGGCGGCCATTTGGGTAGTAGTATATGTTCTGTAGCTGGAATATTGGTCTTGTTCCTGGGTATGTCAGGGCCGCTTATTAAACGCATAATATAATTTTAAAAGGGTAAGGGGGGGAGAATATGCAGAAAGGTATTTGTGTAGTAGCCATCGGCGGAAATGCTATTCTTAGTGAGAATGATCATGGAACAATTGATGAGCAAATTGAAAACATCCAAATTGTTTGTAAAAAAATAGTCGAATTGATTCAGCAAGGTTATCAGGTTATCATTACTCATGGTAATGGGCCGCAGGTTGGGCAAACTCTATTACGGCATAAGTTGTCTGCCAATATTGTTTCTGAGGGAACGCTTGATGGCTGTGGTGCAGAGACCCAAGGGTTGTTAGGGTATTTGATACAACAGGTATTGCGTAATGAATTGGAGAAGGCTGGCTTATCTTTAGATGTAGCTGCTATTGTTACACAGGTTGTGGTTGATAAAAAAGATAAAGCCTTCCAAGACCCAACCAAACCAATTGGTCCTTTCTATTCAAAGGATGAGGCTGAGGAAGTTTCCCGGAAATATGATCGGAAAATTATCGAGGATAGTGGAAGAGGCTACCGCATGGTAGTACCATCTCCCATACCGGTAGACATTGTCGAAAAAAATACAATTCTATCATTGCTAAAATCTGGCAGTGTGGTTATAGCTGCGGGTGGGGGCGGAATACCTGTTGTTAGACAGGATAACGGCTTAGTAGGCGTAGCGGCCGTGATTGACAAAGATGCCGCTTCTTCACTCTTAGCGAGGATGATTGGTGCGGACTACCTCCTGCTGCTGACCGGAGTTGAAAAGGTATGCATAAACTATCGCCAGCCGAATGAAAGTCAATTGAATTTTTTGCCGGTATGGCAAGCTGAACAATATTTGGCAGAAGGCCAGTTTCCAGAGGGGAGCATGGCTCCTAAAATCAGGGCAGCAATCGAGTTCGTCAAATTTGGCGGTACGAAAGCTATTATAACCAACTTAAACAATATTTGTGAGGCCTTACAAGGTGAAACCGGAACTGCTATTGGACAAGGTGACAAGCCCACGGTGGCAGAATATTCTACAGAGGCTATTGCTGAAAAAACAATAATGGAGTCTTGTCTTAGTCAGTAAATTCATACTTGTTTTAGTGATCAAAATAAAACGGTATAGCAATTGCAATATAAGACAAAGAAGCAGGATGTGACTAGAAAAAGTCATGTCCTGTTTTAGACCGTTAATGGCTTTGCTAAATAAGCGGTTTATTGACTGGATAGGCAGCCTGTGATAAATTGAGAATAATTATTGACAAGAGGCAGTGTCTGGAGCAAGCCAGACTATGTCGCGTTTTATAAAAAACAATAGGTATAAGTTTAGTTTTGGGAAGGAGACATGATAAGATGTATAAAGAATTGGATACTTCAGTATGTACTCTGATGTCACCAGGGCCAGTGGAGGTTGAACCTAGAGTGTTGAGGGCAATGTGCACTCCGATCTTAGGACAGTTTGACCCTGAGTTTACTGAGATTATGAATGAAACTATGGCGATGCTTAGAGCAGTGTTTCAGACCAAGAACCAATGGGCATTTCCGATTGACGGTACTTCCCGGGCTGGTATTGAAGCTGTACTTGGTAGCATTATTGAAGCTGGAGATCGGGTGTTAGTGCCAATTTATGGTCGTTTCGGTCAGCTGCTTACGGAAATAGCCGAGCGCTATGGCGCAGATGTAGTCAATATTGAGACCGAATGGGGACAGGTGTTTGATCCGCAAGTGGTTATCCAAGAAATGCAAAGAGTTAAGCCTAAAATTGTGGCAATAGTTCACGGGGAAACCTCAACAGGCTGTATGCAGCCACTGAAAGAGATTGGTGAAGCCTGCCGGGCAATGGATATTCTTTTTGTAGTTGATGCGGTTGCCACGCTTGGCGGAACTGCGGTAAAGGTGGATGAATGGAAAATTGATGCTGCTATTGGCGGTACTCAAAAGTGTTTGTCTGTTCCCTCTGGCATGGCGCCGATCACTTTTAATTCACGAGTCGAGGCGTTGCTTTTGGCACGTAAAAGGATTGAGCGGGGTTTAGTAGAACCGGGAAAATATAAGGATAATCAAAACAGGATGATTCGCAGCAACTATTTCGATCTTAGCCAATTAATGGATTATTGGAGTGCAGCGCGTTTGAATCACCATACGGAGGCTACTTCCATGCTGTATGCTTTACGGGAAGGGCTGCGGATTGTATTGGAAGAAGGACTTGAGCAAAGGTTTCGCAGACATGCGCTGCATGAAGAGGCGCTTACGCAAGGCCTTCAGGCAATGGGGCTAAAGCTTTATGGTAATTCTGAATGTAAGCTTCCGGTAGTAACTTCTGTTTCTATTCCCGAAGGGATAGAAGGTGAGGCCATTCGCAGCATGTTGCTTAAGGATTTTCAAATTGAAATTGCCAGCTCATTTGGCCCTCTAAAAGGGAAAATTTGGCGAATTGGAACTATGGGGTATAGCTGCAGGAAAAAAAATATCCTCCATGTCTTAGGGGCTTTGGAGGCTGCTCTTATTCGCTATGGAGCAAAAATTCATATCGGGCGGGCCGTGCAAGCAGCGTTAGATGTTTACCATTCACCAGAATCCAATTAAAATATAGTAAGGTATATTTACATAAAATTGCCACATGCCTAGGAATTATCCTTTGGCATGTGACAATTTTTTTGTTAACTTGATGGTTAGGAATACACTAAACACGGACGCAGGCTCCGTGTTTTTTTACTACATATGAGCAATAATAGAGATAGTGTTTATCATTACAGGGGCGAGGTAACAGTATGGGCGAACGAGGACCAATAATTATTTCTACCGAGGATTTATGGCTCATTATTATTGCTGCGGCTATGGGCACCATAGCCCGAGTGCTAGTTTTAAAGGTGGATTACAAGCAGTATCCTTCTTACCCGAATGGCTGTCTCATCCATGTCGTACTGGCATTTATTGCGGCGTCAATTGGAGCAGTCGCCATTCCGGCTGTTAAGTCAAATAATTATACTGCTGTAACATTTCTCGCACTAGCTATCCAGCATTTCCGGGATGTAAGAAAGACAGAAAGAGAGAGCCTCCTGGGCTTAGAACAAACCGAGTACACTCCGCGGGGAGAAGCATACATCGATGGGATAGCCAAAACCTTCGAGGCTAGAAACTACTTAGCTTTAGTCGTCGCTCTATCTTCAGCGATTACTATGGAGGCAGCTATTGCACTACAATGGGGCATAACCATACAAGTGTTAGCTGGAGTTCTAATAGGTACTGTGGTATATCAGATAATTAGTCGATTCTCAAAAGGAAAGACTGTTGGGGATATTGCCAATGTACGACTTGCTAAAATAAAGGTGGAGGGCACCGAAGTCTCGGTGGAAGGTATTTTTGTAACCAATTTGGCCGGTACAGAAAACGCGCAGAAGATGATTGCTGACGAAGGTGTCGCCGTTATTATCGAACCTACTCAGAAGAACTTTACAATTGCGCTTCACAACTTTGGGCAACGTAAGGCTATATTATTTGAAGCGACTCGAACACTTGGTACAAAAAGATATAACTTTACCCGCAAAGACTTTGAAAAAGGCCGGGTTGTTATTTTATTAGTACCGATAGTCCGGGACGATGAAAAGCTTCTAGCAGTCGTAAAAAATACCCCACTGCTAGAATCAGTAAAAAAGAGTTATGCTGTACTCAAACCTAAGGTAATGGGAGATTAACATGGCAAATGATAGGGGACAAACTCAAGCCGCGGTATTAATTGCCGCGATTATTCTTCCTCATCATAAGGTTACAGGCTCAGGCCAAGCATTTTTAGTGGAAGCCAAGGATGAAGAAGAACAAAAGAAGCTGACAACGGAGCTTGCCAAAGCTGTTAAGGGTGATGTGACGCGGTTAAGCAACGGAATGTATTTAGTACTCAGGGGTTAATTCAGTTTACCTTCAAACCAGCTAGGCCCCGGGTCAATTTGCCCTGGGGCCTAGCTGGTTTGCGTTCCCGTCAGTTTTTTAAACACATCTTCTTCTGCGGAAGAATTCTTTATTTCTTCCGCTGGTTCTGGTAGACATGGTGCAAACGGGTAAGAATTGTTTTCCAGGTAAGTGTGAAATCCAACCTACCACTCCTTATACAAAAAAAGGATAGCCCCCTGCTTGTGCAGGGCCTTGCTTACATATAGCCGGCGTTTTGAATCACTGGTTGGATGCCAGCCATACCCGGCAACCAGCCAGCAGGTTCGAGCTGCTGAGTTTGGTCGTATATCTGCAACCCCTTAACAACTCTCAGTACCTCGTTCATCTCCCGTCCAACTTCGTCTGGATATACGGCATAGTGCCGAATTATACCCTAGTTCATTTATGTTATAGAATATCCAAAATATTGGGAGATATTCTATGTTTACTATGCAACATCCAGCGCCTCAGCCTCATTTGGGGAAAGTAAGACTTTATCCCTAACCAATTAAAAAGCGGCGACATTAGCCGCCGTTAGAGGGGAAGGGAAATGAGAAGACGGGAGATTGAACTATTTAAGAACGTTACCGTTTGCCACCGCAGCCACCACCGCACTCTTTTTCATTACGGCGATCTTCTACGTTAGATAACTCACGGGCGAACTCAAGGTTCTTTTGGTTCCTCTCATTACGGCACTGTTCGTTATTTTCGTTACGGCTTTCGTTTTTCATAGTAACACCTCCAGAAGTATTATACCCACATGCAGAAATTATAATAGCTGGTAAATACAGATATTTGACAATAATTTTAAAAAAATTCGTACCAATTCAGTTACGTTATTAACCACTTCGGCTCTGTTTTTGCAACATTTAGTAAATTCAATTGGATTATTTACGTATGTCTTTATATAGTTGTTTTAGAGATATATATTGATAGGAAAATCTTTAGAAAGCAGGTGTATTAATGAACAATCGGTTTGACGGTGTATACTCCAGCCTCCAGGAAATATTAAAAAATACTCTTGGCCGCCAGGTAAAAGTCTTCGGTAATCTGCAGGAAAATGATGATACCCGAATTTTAGAACAGTTTGAACTTAAAAAAAATGATAATAACCGTTCCCTGCAGGTAGCACTCCGTTTCAATGATTCTTCTAGCCGCACCTTTACTAGAATAGCAGCAGCCACAATAGACTGGGGGTATTTGCTAAAGCGAACTAAGCCCTTGGTTTGGCTATACGAAGATAATAAGCATGGTTCGTTTTATAAAATTTCGTTTGATGTAAGGGAATAGTATATCTGACTAAATTGGAATTTTCCAGTTATACTTGGCAATACGGTTCAAACCAATTAGTGTAAAATTGAAGGAAAAAAAGTATTAGATAACGAATTGCCTATAGAAATAAGAACCCGAGGTGACGGTATGATATGGCCGGAGATGTTATCGTCTGCAACTGTTCTATGCTATAGTTTTCTCTATATCTCGGTTCTTCTTTTATGGGTGCCTTACAAAATAAGAATTCCAGCATGGAGCATAGCATTTGTTATTGCGTGTATTTTCGGTTTGGTGAGTAATCAGATTGATGTGTATGCCGTTTTGGGGAATATCCTATAGTATATGGGGTACTGTCGCTGGACTTGGATACGGATGGATATATCAGCATACTAACCAAATTGAGTCTAGCATATTGGCTCATTTTAGTTTGAATTTGATTCACTTTTTATTATTTACGTATCCCGCAATAGCGTAGGTCCCTACCTGTTCCAGCTTAGCACCCATCATTTACTGAAAAAAGTAAGTGATGGGTATTTTCATAGCTTTTGGTAACCAAGGCTTCTATAATATAAAGTAGTAGCCTGTGAATGTTGGAGGTAGACTGATGAATATAGACTTACATAGTCTCTTGTTGTTTGTAATGGCATCTTTTGTTCTGGTGATAATGCCCGGACCCAATACCTTGTACGTGATTACACGCGGAATAACACAGGGTAAGAAAGCAGCTATGATTTCCGCTTGCGGAGCAAGCTTAGGTGATCTTTTGTACGCGATAGCTGCTGTATTAGGCCTAACGGTGATCCTGCAAACATCGGCAACGGCATACGGTGTTGTTAAAATTTGTGGTGCATTATATATGTTCTACACTGGAGTTCAAATCATTCGCAAGAATGACAAGGTAGTTGACAGTAGTGAAATACAAGCGGATAAAACGAACCGGGATTTGTTTGTCAAGGGATTCCTTACGGCAGCGTTAAACCCGAAGACAGCCATCTTCTTTGTGAGTTTTTTTCCTCAATTTATTGATTCTAGTAGTGATTATGCTGCTTGTACGATGCTGCTATATGGAGTGATCTTCTTTATATTAGGATTGATAGTACTTAGTATATATGCGCAAGCTTCAAGCCTCATAAGACAATGGCTGATCGTTAAACAAGATGTATATCAATATTTTCGCTGGTTAACAGGAAC
Source organism: Sporomusa silvacetica DSM 10669 (assembly GCF_002257705.1). Lineage (GTDB taxonomy): Bacteria > Bacillota > Negativicutes > Sporomusales > Sporomusaceae > Sporomusa > Sporomusa silvacetica. The sequence continues at coordinate 8,847 of NZ_LSLK01000110.1, read as the reverse complement.
AATATTTGTAGGAATAGGTATCAAGTTAATCGTAACAGATCAGAGATAAGTATGCTTAACAGCATCAGTTCCTGGAAAGCTCTAAAACAGGTTTTGTTGCAAATCTAACTCCCATTTTGAAGGCTTTTTCACAGTCTTGCGGGAATATGTCTTGATGGCGTTTCGCTTTGGCAGTTTCATCAAAAGCTGAAGTAATATATTTGGAGTAATCACTAAATTGATAGGTATCGGTAACAATCAACGATTCCGAGGCTCCAAAAATTCTGGCAAATGTCTTTTCGTTTGTCAGAAAAAGACGATCATATCCCCAATCCTGTAGCATATCTTCTTTGATATTCATTGTATAAATAAACCCTATTGGTTTTTTCTTAAGGACAAGTGACGAGTGATTTTCATCGTATACCAGGTACTGAAAGGCCATACGTTCCATGAGCGATCTCAATTCTCCAGTGACATTTCCGAGATAAATAGGTGAACCTAGGATAACGGCATCCGCATGTTCTATCTTTTCAAGGACAGGGGTCAGCTCATCCTGGTAAGCACATTTCCCGTAGCTTTTTCCGCCTATTAGTTTACATGCAAAACAACTGATGCAACCCTTATAACAGAGGTCATACAGATGGATAAGTTCCGTTGTAGCTCCCTGTGAAGCTGCTCCTTCTAGCGCTTTATTCAGCAGAGTGGCTGTGTTTCGACTTTTCCTAGGGCTGCCATTAATAGCTAAAATATTCATTATGATACCTCCCGCAACACTAAACATTTCTATAAATATTATATACTTTTAGGGGTTAAGATTAAACATGCTCCATTTTCTAACATGATTAAATTGTTGTAATAATAGTTGACAATAATCGAATCAGCTGGTATAGTATTGATTCTGAGGACGCGGGAGTGGCGGAACTGGCAGACGCACTAGACTTAGGATCTAGCGCCGCGAGGCGTGCAGGTTCAATTCCTGTCTCCCGCACCATAAGCATAAGCAGAGAACCATATTGTCGCGAGCTGTAAGCGAAGAGAGAATATGAGTAAATCGCTTAGTTCTGAGCGGTAGCGATAAGCAAGAGTCCAAGAAGACGAGCCACAAGGCGAAGGTTGATTGGAACGAATCGCTTAGTTCTGAGCCTGAGCGTAGCGAAGAACATCCTATATATATATCTAGGGGTATAGCTCAATTGGTAGAGTAGCGGTCTCCAAAACCGTTGGTTGAGGGTTCAAGTCCTTCTGCCCCTGCCATATAAGCAGAGAGTCCAAGAAGACGAGCCATAGGCGAAGATCTGATTGGTACGAATCGCTTAGTTCTGAGCGGTAGCGAAGAACATCCTACAGTATAATAACCGGGGCGTGGCTCAGTTTGGTAGAGTACCTGGCTTGGGACCAGGGGGTCGCAGGTTCGAATCCTGCCGCTCCGACCAGAGACTGTTTTCTTAATTGACATAATTAAAGTGATCTGATATAATAATAAATCCGAAATGATGGCGATATGGCCAAGTGGTAAGGCTAAGGTTAGCAAGACCTTGATCCCCTAGTTCAAATCTGGGTGTCGCCTCCAAAAAAATGCCTGGAATGCATGTTATCTTAGCTATGTCCAACCTACTTTACTATATAGGGAATTCAATGGTATGCGGCTGTCGAGCCACCTTAGAGTGGAGGTCAAAAACATATCTTAGGATACCCACCTGCTAGGTGCAGGTTTGGACATACAAAGAGACGACATTTTGGGCAACCAATAATTAATACCAATAAGTTACATTTGACGTATAACAACAATAACAGGATAGTCTATAAAAGTCGCTGTGAGCGGCGGGAATAATTGGCAGCAAGTTACCAGAAATTACTTGTTGAAAAATACGGGTGGTTCTGATAATATAATAAATCCCTTAAGTAAACGAAGTTAGTGTCCCGCATTCGTATCGCGGGTGGGTCATCATCTGGTCTGTTGGGACACAGTCCTTTCGCGGCAGAGATCGACAATTCAAAGCAGTTAAGGGTCGCTAGTGAAAATTCCAGCCTTCTTTAAATACGGGAAATTGCGGCACTGCTTTATTGCAGTGTTGAGGAAAGTCCAGACTGCCACAACCTGAGATGGTTGTAGTGTTCGTGCCCAGCGCAAGCTGGGGCAGAGCTAAGCTCTGACGACGGCAAAATCGACTCATGCAGCCGAAAGTAGCCATAAAGTGCACAGAGAATGAGTAGACTGGCGACAGTCTAGTGAAAAGTGGTAAACTCCACGAGGCAGAAACCCAAATTTTGGTAGGGGAACTTCCTGAAGGGAATCAAACCACAAGGAAGAACGCAGTTCATGCGTTAGATAAATAATTTCCTAAAACAGAAACTGGCTTACGGTTTTTAAATGAAGGCTGTAATAATAAAAAAGACTCCGTAGCTCAGCTGGATAGAGCGTTTGACTACGAATCAAAAGGTCGCAGGTTCGAATCCTGCCGGGGTCGCCATAGGTATATCAAGGGTTTTACGATGATTTCGTAAAGCCTTTTTTTCGTTTTTATAGCAATTTGACAACAACCGTGACAACAACGCGGCCGAATTGCTTTTTGTAAATCTTCTAATGAAGTGGTGTTTCATGATCGGTTGGGGCGGTCGGAAAGGAAGAATTGAGCCACGAGGCGATTTTTTCCTGGCCGCCGGATATCCTGTGGGTGTAGACATTGAGCAGCATTTGCGTGGTGCTGTGGCCGAGCCGGTATTGGGCGTCTTTGATACTGGCGCCGTTTTCTGAAAGTCGGCTGGCATGGTCATGCCGGAGTTTATGAAAGGTAATGGAAAGGTTCGCCCGTTGGGCGATCTTCTGAAATTTCTTGGACCAGCTGCGCGGGTCCTGAAGCTTACCATAAAAATTAGGAAATACTAAATCATTGTTTTCCCAAGCGTGTTTGTTTGCGCTCATGATCACGTTCTGCTGTTCCTGGTGCAGCCGGATTTGTTGCATGGTGACTTCCGGCAGGGGCAAGACGCGCTGACGGGCGTTTGTTTTAGTATCATCTAGCTTTGGCCCGTGATCGGTAATGATGACAGCCCGCCGGATGCTGACGTTATCGGTGGTGAAATTAAAGTCTATCCACTTTAATCCCAGCAGTTCGGAGCGGCTAATGCCGGTAGCCCATTCGAGCAATAAGGCAGTATACATTTCGGCGTCTGTCTCTGCAACCGCAAAAAGGCGGACCCATTCCGTTGCTGTCAGCGGCGTAAATTCTTTGCGCCGTTTTTTGGGCAGCGATACCGTTTTAAACGGCAGCCGCTGGAGAATTTCTTCGTGAAAGGCTTTGTTAAGGGCAATACGCAGGACAGCGAAGGTCAGTTCAGCCAGGCGCGGCCCGCCGCCGGTATCCTTAATCTGATTTACCATGTTTTGAATATCAATCCCCCTGAGTTTTTGCAGTTTAATGTCCCCTAAGAGCGGCTGAATATGGTTGACGACGACTGAGCGATAACCGGCGTAGGTATTTTCCCGGACACTGGCTTTGGCATAGATGGTCAGCCATTTTTCCACCCACTGGCCGACGGTGACTTTGTCGGCATCGATGTAGACAGGGCCTTTTCGTTGATCGAGGAGGGCTTCTTTCTTTTTGAGCACTTCGCTTTTACTTTTGCCGTAGCAATATTTGCGGACGATTTTGCCGGTCTTGTTATCGCGGCCGAGCATGACCGAGATCATCCAGCGACCGTCAGACCGTTTGCAAATGGTTCCTTCGCCATTGGACCGTTTGGCCATGAGCACACACCACCTTTGGTAATGTCGGTGGCAGGGCTGCTGTGCACTGTTGTTGTATAACCCACTGCCACCGCATGCGGTAAGCAATGAATTACAGGCACAGTCTAGGCCATTGTAACGGCGGCTTTGTGGCTGAAAATGGCGGCCGCTCGATGGCAGTCCTGCCGGCGGCAGAACCTGCCGCTGCTGGTTTGTTCCATATCCACACACCTCCTTTGCTGGCTGATCCTCCGGTTCGGCGTAAGGGCTTGTCCCCTACGGCGGCGTCCCGGAGGCACGCAGGCGGTTCGCCTCATGCGCCATGTTCACACACCATCCTTTGTTCCTTAGCTTTTTTCGGAAGCGAGAAGCTTTACTCCTAACAGTAAATAGATACTGCCGCAAACTTTGTTCATCAGATTCGTCTTTTTACGAAGAAACGTGGTTACTCTGGCAGAAAAATAGACTACGAATAGTAACCAGATCGCACCGGTAACGATGAAGGTTATCCCTAAGATTAAAAAGGGAATCATCCCATAATGATTTTGCGGGTCAATAAACTGCGGCAGGAACGAGAGAAAGAAAAGAGCTACTTTGGGATTCAGTACATCGATGATTAACCCTTGCCAAAAGGTATCTTTATGAGACATTGCCTCTTTCATTTGTGCAGCTGCCAAAGTATCTTTTGCCAGCAGCATGGTAACACCGAGATAGCCTAGGTAGACAGCGCCTGCTATTTTGACCATCATAAAAACCAAAGCGGATTGCGCTAAAATAACAGATAATCCGAGGGCCGCAAGTACAGTATGGATGACGCAGCCGGCGCTGGTGCCCAGTACCGAGTAAAAACCCGTCATACGCCCCTGTGCAATGCTCCGGCTCAACACGTAAATCGTATCAGACCCCGGCGTAATATTAAGAATGATGGAAGCAGCCAGGAACATTTCGTAATGAATCATGCCAAACATGTAAATTCCTCCGTAAGGTAACCAAACATTTTATTGGATGCTGCAGTATCGCGCCATTCGTTTCGCTGCGCGAATCAATATGTATTCTGTAAATCTTTATATCGGGTTTAGAACAGGCGGCCGCCACTCGGCCGCCTGTTTTTATTTGCGGCGCTTGCCGCCGGGATAGAGGAGCTTTCTGATCCACCGGTCAACCAGGGACAACTTTGGCTTTGTCTTCAGCTTTCAGGGCCGCCACGATCTTTTCGATGACGGCCCGCTCAGAGGGCGGCAGATCGGCAATGTCGCGGGCCAGGTCGGTCACGTCGGCCGGCAGGGACAGCACGCCGCCGTCAACGCCCAGCAGATGGTCGGTCGAGACTTTTAAGATAACGGCCAGCCGGGCCAGCGTTTCGCCGTCCGGTTCGGTCCGGCCCCGCTCCCAGCCGGCCACGGTGGATTGATTGCCTGCCCCGATGAGTTCGGCCAGAGTGGCCTGGGACATATAGAGGCGTTCACGGGCAGCGCGCAGGCGCGCCCCAAGTTCGGTATTACCCATTGTTATCACACACCAGTACGTTTTATTTACACACATTAAAAAAAGAACCGTTACCCACATTGTAAATCGTATATTGCGATTTGTAAATATAAAAGTGTCATATGTATTGAAAATAGGAAATTTATCCCGTATAATTATGACATAATGCAATATAAAAATTGCAATACATTAAATCAGGGAGGGGTCTTCATGGTAAACAGTAAGCTGGTGGTTACGGTTAAGGAGTTTGCGGCCATGACCGGTATCGGTCAGAACCGGGTGCGGGAGTTTTGCTATCTGGCTGATTTTCCCGCGTCCAAGGAGGGCAACCGCTTTATTATTCATGTCGAGGCCGCCAATGAGTGGCTGCGGCAGCGGACCAGTGCCAAGACGGGTGTGGACACGGCCGGACTGAAGCGCATTCTGCCGTGAGCCAACAGCACTGGGGAATAGGAGATACCCTGGTGTTTCACCGGTGGAAGTGGGCGGGACCATGAACTATATTGTCGAGCTCAATCATTTTTATGCCTGCCTGTTGACGCGGCCGCTGTCGAGTGAAGCCCAGGCGCTGTGGGGCGTGCTGATGCATCTGTTTAACCGGGCCGGCTGGCCGCCCCGGCTGACGGTGGCCGCCAGTACGCTCTTAGGTTTTTTAGGCTACAGTTATACGACACTGTCGCGGGCCAGGGGTGAACTGGTGGCGGCGGGGCTGCTTATTCATACGCCCCGCCCTGGCCGGTTGGCACCGTATTATGAATTGCAGCCGCTGAGTGGTAAGATTGTGGATAAAACTGTTGATAACCCTGTGGATAAACCGTGCCTGTCGCTGGTGAGGCCCTTTTGCCAACCATAGTGGTTGGCAAGCCGGTTGGCAAAGCCGGGTTTGTTAACCATTATGGTTGGCAACCTGGTTACATTACTTAAACGTAAACTTTATTACTAAACGTAAACCAATAATAGTAGTAGAGCCTGTGGCTATGTGGACAACAAGGGAGAGGGAGGCATGAACAAGGTCTTTTTAGTAGGAAAGCTGTCGCCGGACCTGGATATGCGCTATACACTGAGCGGCAAAGCCGTTTGTTCTTTTTCACTGACGGTGGCCTATAAAACCAGGCTGCGGGAGGAGAATGAGATCATTGACTGCGTGGCCTGGGATACAGTGGCGGAACTGATTGGCCAGCAAGGCCAGGGCGGCCGGCGGGCCGCTATCGAGGGACGGCTGCATACGCGGCAGCTGGAGGGAGCCGATGGTCAGAAAAAGAAGGTGACGGAAGTGGTGGTCCGGGATGTGGAGTTTCTGGACAGGCTGCCACTGGCTCAGCCTAGCTAGCAGATAGAGGGTGATCTTTACTATAACAATCAGGAGGGAGAGAAAATGAAAATTGTCATTGACCCCGGCCATTCGGGACCGGTGGAGCCGGGAGCCTGCGCGGGCGGTGTGCGGGAATGCGATGTGGTGCTGGCTATTGGTAAATTGCTGGCCGAGCGGCTGTATGATGCGGGACATGAAATTTTGCTTACCCGGGCGGGTGATATCCGGACCAATGGTCTGGCCTTCCGGGCGGAGCTGGCTAATGCCAACAAGGCAGATGTGTTTGTCAGCATCCATGCCAACAGTGCGGTCAATCCGGTCGCTCATGGCACGGAGGTATACCATTATCCGGGCAGCATTCAGGGTAAGCGGCTGGCGGCCTGCCTGCAGGCCCGGCTGGTGGCCGAACTGGCGACAGCCGACCGGGGTGTGAAGACGGCCGATTTTCAGGTGCTCCGGGAGACGGACTGCCCGGCGGTGCTGGTGGAGGTAGCTTTTGTTTCGCATGAGGCCGAGCGGCAGCTGCTGACCGGTTATGCCGGACAGCTGGCGGCGGCAGTGGCGCTGGCCGACGGATTGGCGGATTATTTTGTCGGGCGGGCTGAGCAGGGGACATAGTTTGGATTACCTCTTTACAATAATCCGTTTTGTATATATAATAATTACAAAATGAATTATTCGCTCCTGGAACGGGCGAACGACCGGTGATTGGCGCTGGCTATGCTGCCGCGCTTGTCATACATCCGTTCCAGGCGTAATGGGCACACCTCTCCGGGGTGTGCCTTTTGCGCGGGAAGAAAGGAGGCGAGGAATATGGCTTTGACTAACATTCCCCAGGGAACCACACTGGCGCTAAAGCTACAAAAAGGTATTTCAGGCAGCGGCAGCCCCGTCTACGTGACCCGGAACTATGCCTGCAAGCCTGATGCAGTCGATCAGGATCTTTTCGATGTGGCGCTGGGGCTTGTAAGCCTGCAGACGTATCCGGTGGTGGATATTACACGGGTCAATACGTCGATGCTGGTCAATATGTAAGGAATAAATAGGGAAAAAAAGGAGGCGTGTATTGTGGCTGATACGACAACCAGAACGCTGGAGATGGTGTTCAAGACCGGGGGCGGCAAAGAGGTGACGGTGGCGGTGAAGGATCCCAAGGATGATTTGACGCTGGCCGAGGTGCAGACGGTGATGGAGACCATTATCGCCAAGAACATTTTCAGTACGACCAGCGGCGATTTGGTTTCTGTGGTGGAAGCGCAGATCCGCCAGCTGGCGATCACCGAGCTGGCATAGCCCAAGGGAGGCCGCACACAATGGAAGAGCTGGCCCGCCTGACGGCAACATATGGTTTCCCTATGGTAGTGGCCTTTTTCCTGCTGGTTAGGCTGGAAAAACGCCTGACTGAGCTGACGGGTGCAATCAATAAGATGTGTTACTATGTCGAAAGGATGGAGGGCACGAAAAGTCATGATTAAAACGGTGTACGGCCCGCCGCCGGCAGATGCCGAACGGATTGAGGCGGCGGAAACGGAAGGGGAGAATTGCATCTGCGAGGATGCGGGTGGAAAGGGCCCGGCTAAGACCGGGCAGGGACAGCCGGTATGAAAATGGATGAATGGCTGGTTACGGTGAATGCTGTACTGGAAGCATTGCCGGACAGCTTTGAGAAGGAGCATGCCGACCGGCTGCAAACCATCCGCGATATTCTGGGGCTGGTCCTAATAATACAAAAGTTCAACCGGTGAGAGAAACAGCTGCATGCCCGGCAGGCGTGCAGCTGTTTTGTGTGTGAATGACAGGCCCGCTCCGCATCCCTGCGGGCGGCGCTGCAGCCGCTGACGCGTCTTTCGCCTGCCGTCCTCGGGCTGCTCCGCTCAGTGCCGAAAAGACGGCTGCCGCTCTATGGCCGGCCGTCCGCTCCTTGCGGCGTTCCGCTGGCGCTGCACTCTCCTCATCCGCTACCGTCCGGCCACCGCTGACGCTTAGAGCCGCAGCCTGCCGGGAGGCATATGGAGCCGGGCAGGGGGATGCAGACCGGGGCACTCCTTGACACTCGCACCCGGACTGCGGGGTACGTCGGCTGGCCCCGCACAGATGCGCGGGGCCTCGGCAGGATACTCCGGCAGGCCCGGCCGAAACACCACCGGCCGACCCAGCCGGGCGTCCCGCCGGCCGCCGGGAACGAAAACAAAGCACGAAACCCAAGGAACGGGGCGACCAACCGCTCCACCGGGCCACCTGATGCCACTCGCCTGGCTGGGTGGCGAGCAACCCGTTCGTTCCCTGCCGTGGCCGCGCCCGTCCCGCCCCGTGGACACGAAAAGCATGTGTCCACTCTCCGTCC